>NZ_VCPE01000003.1 GCF_005938105.1 Brucella haematophila
TAACACCTGGGCAACGCGGCGATGCACCCATTGCCATCCCGCTCCTTGAACCGTTGCCTCCAACGCGCCTCTGCGCTGCAGACACGGCTTACGCAGCTTCCTGACAATACGCGGCACGCAACCAGTCATTCCCAACAACCCAACCCGAAAGAGGATCAGGCCGTTCGACCCGATCGCCTACCGACGACGGAATATCATAGAGCGCACGTTCTGCCGTCTCAAAGACTGGAGGCGTGTTGCAACACGATACGACAAGCTAATGATCAACTTCGCCGCAACATGCTATATTGCAGCGATCATGACTTGGTGGATCAATTGAGTCTGGAGCCTAGTGCGTAGACTCATAACCATCTGCACCCAATGCGGACAGTGATGAGTTTGACAGCTGCCAGGAAATTGGCAGGGTTCTTATCGTAACGTGTGGCGATGCCACGATAGTGTTTGATGCGATTAAAGAACCGCTCGACCAGATTTCTCTGGCGATATACCCATGGCGAGAACGCGAAGACGTCCTTACGGTTGGATTTGGGAGGAATATTGGCCCAGATTTTCCGTTCTGCGGCTGTCTTCCGGATCGCATCGGTATCGTAAGCTTTGTCCGCAAGCAGCGTGCCGCCTGCCTTGATGCGTTCAATGAGACCCTCGGCCCGAGAGCAATCGGCAACCTGTCCGCCGGTCAGGCAAAGATTGACTCGACCTGTGTCCGTGTTCACCAGCATGCGGCTACGGGAAAAAAGGGGATGGAGATGAGGGCGGCATGGGACGTTCCCGCGGCGGGCTTACGAGCAAAATCCACGCACTCGTTGACGCCAAAGGTCGCCCCGTCACCGTCCATCTGACCGGAGGGCAGATTGCCGACTGCACCGAGGCCGACGCGCTGACGGACAAGCTCGGCGAAGGAGACATCCTGCTGGCCGACAAGGGTTATGACAGCAATGCCATTCGAGCCAAGGCCGCCGAGCGAAAGGCCTGGGCCAACATTCCGCCGAAGACAAACCGCAAGGGCTCCTTAGCATTCTCGCCTTGGGTCTATCGACAACGAAACCTCGTCGAACATTTCTTCAACAGAATCAAAGAGTTTCGGGGTATTGCGACCCGGTATGACAAGCGCCCCGAAAACTTCCTCGCTGCCGTAAAGCTCATCGCCGCAAGAATCTGATGTCAAAGTTAATGAGTCGACGGCCTAGTGCCTAGTCGTTCTAATGAGTTTAGCGGCAAGATTCGATGTCGATTCAATCTGTTCTGATAGGTTTAATTGACTACACCGTGCAGGCTGAGATCTGAATTTCGCATTTGACTATAAAATTGGATGTGGCAAAACATGCGGCAGTTGGAGTGTCTCCCCAACTGCTCTGCTCTATCCTCACTATCAAGCATTCACTCTCACAAAATCACGCGAGCAAGCACGGATTGGACATGCCATTTATATCGTCAGCGCATGTTCACCAACGGCAGTACCGAGATAGAGATGCGTCAGTTCAGGATGATGAGCGACTTCCTCGGAAGACCCGTTTAGTCTCATCCGCCCACCTTCCAGCACATAGATATGATCGGCAATTTCCAGAGCCAACCGCACGTTCTGTTCGACGAGTAGAATTGACATACCATTGGACGCCATTTCCAACACAATCTTAAAAATCTGCGTAATGATCTTCGGTGCAAGACCAAGCGACGGCTCGTCCAATAGAAGCAGTTCCGGTTCCTGCATGATGGCACGACCGATGGCGAGCATCTGCTGCTGCCCTCCAGAAAGCCGAAGAGCCGACCCGTTGCGACGCTCCTTCAGGATTGGAAAGAGATCGAACACCTCCGTCCTCAGTGCCTCAAAGCTGCGTTCCCCACGTCCAACATGGGCGGCGACAAGATTCTCCTCCACCGTCAGGCGATGGAAAATCTGGCGCCCCTCCGGTGCGTGGGCCAGACCGCGACGGACGATAAAATCAGGACGTTTGCGTGTTATATTCTCGCCGTGATAGGTCACGCTTCCGCCGAATATCTGGCAAGCCCCAGAAATTGCGGATAGAAGCGTGGTTTTCCCCGCGCCATTCGGCCCGACAATAACAACAATCTCGCCCTTGTTCAGGCCAAGATTCACATCCGACAGAATCTGCTTACGCCCGTAACCTGCGGAGAGCTTTTCGATTTCGAGCAAGTTCCCCGATCTCATCGAGTTCATTTTCTGTTCCAAGGTAAGCCTCCTGTACTTGGGAGTTGGCCTGTACTTCTGTTGGGCTACCGCCGAAAAGCAGCATTCCCTGATGCAAGACATAAACGTGATCGGATACGGCCATGACCAAATCCATATCGTGTTCAATCACGATAATGGCGCGGTCTTTGGATCGCAGTTTTTCCAGCCGGTAGCGCAACTCGAGTGTCTCGGCTTCATTCAACCCGGCGGCGGGTTCATCCAGCAGCAAAACACGCGGATTGCGCACCAGAGCTCGAGCGATTTCGAGCATTCGCTGTTTGCCATATGGCAGCATGCCCGCCTGTTCAAATGCCAGATCATCGAGACCGAAATCCGAAAGGATCCGTCTGCAATGACCAAGGCGCTTGTTTTCCTGACGCTTTGATCTTCTCCATGCGAAGAGATCGCGCCAGACACCGCCTTTGTCCTGCGGATAAAGACAGACATCAAGATTGTCTTGGACCGACATACGGTCGAACAGCCGGATATTTTGATAGGTTCGGGCAATGCCAGCGAGACTAATCTTGTGCTTGCCTAATCCGTCAATACGAGAGTCATCCAGCATGACTGCTCCCGATGTCACTGAATAAGACCCCGTGACCATGTTGACGAACGTCGATTTTCCTGCGCCGTTCGGCCCGATAATCGCGTAAATCTTGCCCGGCTCAAACGTCATCGATACGTCGTTCATCGCAACGTTTGCACCATATTTCTTGGTGAGATTGCGCACTTCCAAGCTCATCGACGCACCGCCTTCAGAAGAGTTTCGATACCGAAGTTTCGCGGAACGATGCCGCCAGGACGAACGATAATGACAACGGCCATTGTCAGCCCGAGAAGCAGCATCCGGTATTCCGCGAATTCGCGCAGAAGTTCCGGGAGAAGGATGAGCACTAATGCGCCAACGATGACGCCGAGGATATTACCAACCCCACCGATAACAATCAGCAAAACAATCAAAACGGATTCATTCAGGGTGAAGCTTTCGGGGCTGATGAAACGCTGAAAGCCAGCAAAGAAGACACCAGCCGCACTGGCGATCGAAGCACTGACAGAAAAGGCGATCAGTTTGACTTTGGTCGTATTAATGCCAACACCGCGTGCTGCATCCTGATCTTCACGGATCGCCGACCATGCCTTGCCTAGAAGTGAATGCTTGAGCCGGTACGCTGCTATAGCTGTCAATATAGTCGCCGCCAGAAGCAGGAAAAAGTAGTCCTTTGGGGTTGTGAAGGTGAAACCGAACATCGAAATGCGATCAAGTCTGGCAAGTCCGCGAGGACCGTTGGTTACAGCATCCAGATTGTTGATGAGAACCCGAATAATTTCACCGAAGCCGAGCGTGACGATTGCGAGATAATCGCCTCTCAACCGTAAAACCGGAAGTCCCAGCAGAATGCCCGCAATTGCACCAATGACCATTGCTATGGGCAGAATAATCAGAAAGGGAAGATGCAGATCGAACTGAGGACTTGCCAACAGCGCAAAACTATATGCGCCGACCGCGTAAAATGCTACATATCCGAGATCAAGAAGCCCCGTGTAGCCCACGACGATATTGAGGCCGAGTCCCAGCATAATGTAAATGAGAATGCTATCCGCTACACGGATGTGCGTTCCGCTGAGCATAGGAACAATAACGATGGCACCGACGATCGCAGCGATTGTCAGCCACGCGCTTATCCGCGTGGTCATAGAAAGATCGGCTTCCGTCGTTGACTGAGATGTTTGTACGAGATCAGACATCAGAAATCACTCTTATAAACTGTGGTTTCTTCGGAAACCGGCTCACCAATCAGGCCAGCTGGGCGGAACAGAAGCACCAGGATCAGAGCCGTAAACGCAAAAATATCGCGATACTCTGTTCCAAGAGCTCCATTTGTCAAAATGGGCAGCATGCTGGTACCAAACACTTCCAGGAAGCCAAGCAACAACCCACCGAGGACTGCACCCGGTATGCTCCCGATACCGCCAAGAATGGCGGCGGTAAAAGCCTTTAGTCCCACAATGGCACCCATCGTCGGGGTCATGACGCCGTAGTATCCGGCATAGAGTATCCCCGCCAGACCACCAAGACCTGGACCGATAAGGAAGATCAGGCTGATCGTACGATTTACATTGATGCCCATCATGGCTGCGGTGCGAGCATTTTCCGAAACCGCGCGAACGTGAATGCCGATCCGGGTGCGTTCAATGAAGATTGTCAGCCCTGCGAGAAGCACCAATGCCAGCACAGTGATGCCCAACTGTGTGGTTGTAATCGACGCGCCCCAAATTTCAATTCGCGTGTTCGGCAATATGGCCGGAAAACCAATCGGAGCTGGGCCCCAGATCAACTGAATTGCGGACTGAACCGCGAGACTAAGGCCAAGCGCGCTCAGGAGCGGAGCCAATCGGGAAGAATGCCGGAGCGGCTTGTAAGCAATCCGCTCAAGCCCTACCCCCAGCATTCCCACGATGAGGAATACCGCGATAAATATCCCGAACAGAACAAGCGGACCTGTCCCAATGGAGCCGCCCGCAGCAAGTCCAATAAGAACGACAGAGACATAGGCACCAATAGCGAAAAGCTCGCCGTGCACAAAGTTGATCAGGCGCAGCACGCCGTAAACCATCGTATAGCCAAGCGCTATCAGCGCATAAATTGAGCCTATGGTCAGAGCGTTGAAAAACTGCTGGAGAATGAAAGCGCTATCCAAAGCCCACTCCTTCACTGCTATTGATCTGCCGGAACGCGGTTGACGTTTCCGGCAGACTGGAAAGAACGCGGTGATATGCTGCATCTATCAGCACATCACCAGACTAGACTTATTGGTCGCTGCCAACGAGTGTGAAACCGTCCTTCTCCACGCGGAACATATAGAGACCACCAGTATCGATACCGCCTTTGTCATTGATCTTGATGTGACCGGCGACCGTGTCCATGTCCGTTGCACGAGCGTTCTTCAGGATCGCCGCGCGATCCAGATCCGGAGTGGCCTTGATCGCATTTTCCAGCACCTGCATCTGCATCCAGCCCAGCGCGGATTGGGGGCCTGGCTTATCGCCGTATTTCGCTTTGTACGCATCCGCGAAAGCCTGCAACTCCGGTGTTGAATCATATGGTGGCGCCTGGAACGTCACAAAGGTTCCAACGGCAGGATCGCCGGCCAACTTAACATAGTCAGGCGCATAAGCACCATCTGGAACCAACAGCTTCGCATTCAACCCAAGATCGTGCATCTGCTTTGCCAGAAGGGCAATCTGGGGCATCACGCCTCCGAAATAGACCACATCCGGTTTGCTTTGCTTGAGCTTAGTGATGACAGAGCTGAAATCCACGTCTTTGGCGTCGACACTGACAGAATCCGAGATTTTCCCACCCAGTGCCTTGAAGTTATCATCAAACAACTGAGCGACGCCCTGACCGAACGCCTGCTTGTCGTTGATCGACGCCGCATTGCGTGCGCCCAACTCGCGATAGGCGTAAGTCGCTGACAATTTGCCCTGGGCAAAGTCATTCGAAACCGGCTGAATGATATTCGGATAGTTGAGTTCGGTAATCTGCGGGTTCGTAGAAACGGTTATCTGGGTCAGATCACAGCCGCTATAGATATCCATCGTCGGAATGGTGATACCGCTGTTGAAGTGACCGATGACGGCCTTAATCCCGTCATCATCGCAGAAACGCTGCGCCACGATTGTGCCTTCGCGCGCGTCGGCCTTGTCATCTGCCGGTACAATGATAACTTTCGATCCATTGATGCCACCAGCGGCATTCAACTTTTCGACGTAAAGCTGAACTCCGTTCAGCCAAGTGGTGCCGAAGTAAGCTTGCGGTCCCGTCAATGGTGCTGCAAAGCCGATCTTGATGTCGTCGGCGCGCGCCATGGTCGCAGCGATACCCATTACTATCGCCGTCGATGAAAAAAGAATTCCCTTGAATTGCATGGTATTCCCCTTTGTTGTTTGAGTTAGGCTTGAATGTTCTATTTGTGTAGGTCTGGTTCTACCTATCGAAGCCTCCGGTCACGCCGGAGGCCCCGATGATCTTGGTCTCGTCAGAGATGCGTTTGAGAAACAAACTTCACTGACTGGAAAGTCTCCAGTGCTTCCGATCCACCTTCGGAGCCATAACCGGAATCCTTGGTTCCATTGAACGGGACCTCAGCATAAGCGAGGCCGTAGTCATTAATCGACAGCATGCCCGTCTGAACCTCGATGGAAAGCAGATGGGCCGTCTGCTGGGAACGTGTGAATGCATAGGCAGCCAAACCAAAAGGCAGGCGATTGGCTTCCACGATTGCATCCTCCAGAGAGGAGAAGCGGTTGATGATCGCAACCGGTCCAAAGGGCTCTTCATTCATGATTGCCGCGTCAACGGGCACATCAGCAAGAATGGTTGGCTCGAAAAAGAATCCTTCATTACCGATGCGTTTGCCGCCCGTAAGAAGGCGCGCTCCCCGCTCGACAGCGTCATTGATCAACCTGTCCATCGCATCGAGCCTGCGGGCATTCGCCATAGGCCCCATATCGGTTCCGTCGGTCAGGCCGTCGCCAACTTTCACAGCTTCAGCAGCGTTCACTGCCCGGTCGAGGAAATCGTCATAAACTTCCTCTGCAACGAGGATACGCGTCGGCGCGATGCAAACCTGACCAGCATTATGATATTTGTGTCCTGCCAGCATCTCTACCGACGAAGAAATGTCCGCATCGGCACAGACGATATAGGGAGCATGCCCGCCCAGCTCCATCACAACGGGCTTCATGTGCGCACCGGCAAGAGCCGTCAGGTGTTTGCCCACTGGTGTGGAGCCCGTAAAGGACACGGCACGGACAATCGGATGAGGAACTAGATACTCCGAAATCTCCGAAGGCGTACCATAGAGAAGATTGACTGCACCGGACGGTACACCCGCATCCACGAAAGCCTGGACCATTGCTGCGCAAGAAGCCGGTGCCTCTTCAGCAGCCTTCAGAATAACCGTGCAGCCCGCAGCAAGGGCGGCAGAAATCTTGCGGATTGCTTGCGCGACCGGATAGTTCCAAGGCGTGAAAGCAGCCACCACACCGAGCGGCTCCTTAACCACCATTTGCTGGACACCAGGACGGCGTGCGGGAATGAGGCGGCCGTAGGAACGGATACCTTCCTCCGCAAACCAGCGGATGACATCGTCAGCATTCGTCAATTCAGAACGCGCTTCCGTCAGCGGCTTGCCTTGTTCAAGCGTGAGGACAGGCGCTATCTCGTCGATACGGTTACGCAGATTGTCAGCGGCGCGGTGGAGAATTTTGGCGCGTTCACGTGCAGTAACCTTGCGCCATTGGGCGAAGGCATCAGATGCTGCCGCCAAAGCGCGATCCATGTCCGCAACTGTTGCACGAGCCACACGTCCGATTTCCTGTCCCGTGGCGGGGTTAAGTACCGCCAGAGTTTCACGACCGGCTCCATCGACCCACTGGCCATCAATCAGAAGCTGTGTATTGGGATACATCGAATGTCTCATTTCAAGATTGAGTATCAATTATCGAAGCAAATGAGCGTGCGTGCGAGGACGCCTTGCTCAAGCCAGCGGAAGGCTTCGTTGATCTGCTCCAGCGGTACGCGTTTGCCCACCTGACGGTCCAGATCGAACTTGCCAGCACGGTAAAGACCGAGAATCCGTTCGAAATCCAGTTCGGGAACGCCGCCGCCGTAGTTGCTTCCAATGATGCGCTTTTGCGTATTTGGCAAAGTGGAGGCCGGCAGAGCCACCATCTCACCTTTGGCAGCAATGCCAACAGAGATAACCGACCCACCGAGACGGACGGCATCATAGGCAAGACAAATGGCTTGTGGACGACCTGTACAATCGACAATGCTATCAGCTCCCCGTCCACGATTGATCGCCTTGAGTTCGGCAACAACATCTTGGGTCGCAGAGTTAAGGAAATGCGTAGCGCCGAAAGACCGGGCGACCGCCTCTTTCTCGGGATTGATGTCGATTGCAACAACGGCTTCCGCTCCAGCGATGGCAGCAGCGGCAATGGCATTGATGCCAACGCCACCGACACCGATCACCCCGACAACGTCACCCGCTTCCACGCGCGCGTCGTTGACCACTGCTCCAAAGCCGGTGGTAACGGCACAGCCCACCAGAGCTGCCACTTCGAACGGAATGTCGCTCTCAATCTTCGAGCATCCGGCCTCCGGCACGACAGCAAACTCTGCGAAACTCGACACGCATGTAAAATGGTTCACTGGCTTTGCCGCAGTACCAAGCCGTCGCACGCCATTCCAAAGCGTGTTGTTGCCCGCGGCTGCTCCATAGGTGTCACACATGGTGGGCAGGCGCTTGTAGCAGTAAAAGCATTCACCACAATTCGGCGCCCATGACAGGATAACATGATCGCCCTTGCGAACCTTAGAGACAGCCGACCCGGTGCGCTCCACGATACCAGCGGCTTCATGTCCAAGAATAACGGGCAAGTTTGGTCTGGACTTACCTTTCGCAGCGCTCAGATCGCTGTGGCACACGCCCGTTGCAATAATTCGCACCAGAACCTCAAGATCGCCGGGATTTCCAATTGGAACATCCTCGATGACCATGTCTTCATTGTAGTTGTATAAAACTGCCGCCTTCATTTCTTAGTCCTTGTGTTCCCGATCAATTCAGACGTTTGGAGGTGCGGGTTTATTGAACAGTCGCCTTGAGGCGATCCCAGCTGCTCTCGATGTCCGATGAAAGACGGTGTTTCATGATGCGCTGGCTTGGCGTGCGTTCGAATTCATCCACCACTTCAATGAAGCGAGGGATCTGATACGGAGCCAATCGAAGAGAAAGCCAGTCAGAGAAGCTGCCAAAGTCGAGCGTTTCGCCTTGCTTTGCCTTGACGAAGAGTTTGATTTCCTGTTCGCCGACATCCGCCTTGACGCCGATCAAAGCGCAATCCTCAACCACAGGATGACCGCTCGCCACATGCTCCACTTCAAAGGCAGATACGTTCTCACCCTTGACGCGCACACTGTCGCTAAGACGCCCCAGGAAAAACAGGTTGCCTTCCTCATCAAGCAAACCAAGGTCACCGGTATAAAAGCCATCTGGACGAAGGGCCTTTTCAGTCGCGTCCGGATTGCGGAAATAGCCGGCAAAGATGGCGCCCGTCTGTCTGGCATGAACGACAATCTGGCCCTGCATATTAGGTCCGACAACATTGCCATGCTCATCACGGATATCAACCGCAAGCCATGGAACTGCCGTGCCTACGGAACCGACAACACCATTCGCGTTGAATGTCGTCAGACTGGATGCCTCCGTCATTCCGTAGCATTCGCGAATGGTCACACCAAAACGCTCTTCAAACAGACGCCAGATTTCTTTTGGACAGCCGCCGCCCCAGGCAATGCGAACGTTGTGGTCGCGATCCCGATCGCTTTCCGGCTGTTTGAGCAATATCTGCAAAACACCGCCCAGATAGTGGATCTGCGTCGCGCCGCTTTCCCGCACCTGATCCCAGAACCGGCTCGCGCTAAAGCGGTGAACCATCGCAAGCTTTACGCCGCGCAACAGCGGTATCGGTAGAAGTTGCGCTCCGCCGATATGATAGAGCGGCTCCCAAACGAAGAAGACGTCGCCGTCTTTTGCGTCTGAACACAATATGACGCTTTCAGATGCGTAGCGAAGCATCCGATGCGTGACGAGAACACCCTTGGGACGGCCAGTTGTACCGGATGTGTAGTTGATCGCGAAAAGATCATCCGCACTGGGCAATTCGTCTTCAAAAGACAGCCCCTTACTGGCCATGTCCGAAAGAGACTGATCCCCGCCATTGTCGGAAATCAGCTGAAATTCAGTCAGGTCGACACCACAATCCCCAATCGTTGAATGGAGATCGCCGTTGGCAATAACAACGCGGGGCGCGCAATGCTCAAGGATGTATTTCAGCCCATCACCGCGAGCCTGAACATTGACGGGAACCCACACCCCGCCGCACTTGGCGATGCCAAACAATGCCGCGAGACTATCAGCGCTATTGCGCAACATAAGGGCGACCCGGTCACCCTTGAGAACGCCAAGGTGGCGCAGCGCAGCTGCAACGCTGTCGGATTTCTTGTCCAACTGCGCAAAGGTAATTTCCTCGCTCTCGAATGTCGCATAGATGCTATCGGGAGAGGACGCTGCCAATTTTGGCAAGTTTGATATGAAACTCTGGTTTTCCACCGGAAGTGATCCTGAAATCGATTAGCGCTGGGAGACAGAGTCGCCTTACGACGACTTGACTTTCCTGGCTGCTCGCTCGGCGAGAAATTTTTCCATCATGCGAGCCGGTTCGCCCGAGGCATAAGCCTCCTTCTGGATCCGCGAACCAGCTTCCAGACAATCCCTGAAACCAGCTTCCGTCATTTCCCGGAACCGCTGCTTGTTCAGACGCATGACAACCGGCGGCTTGGCACCGAGTTCGCGGCCAAGCGCAACTGCTTCATCAAGAACGTTCGCCTGATCCACGATGCGGTTGATAATGCCAATTGCGATGCATTCATCAGATTCCATTAGACGGCCGCTCAGCGTCAGGTCGATGGTACGCGCCAGGCCGATAATCTCGCGCATGATCCAAGGGCCGGTCGTGCTTGCGATACCTGAGTTAATTTCAGGCTGTCCCATGCGCACTGCGCTATGGCCGATACGAAAATCGCACAGCAATGCGACCTGAAACGCTGACCCAGCAGCCACACCATTGAGCGCAGCGATAAGCGGCTTGGACAGCGACCGCATGCGATCATAGAGGCGCTCCCATTCACCGACCCACTCCTTACCGCGCTCGGCATCGAAAGTGCGTGTTTCATTGAGGTCCTGACCGGCGCTGAAAGCACGCTCACCTGAACCCGTGAGAATGATCGCCCGGATATCGGCATCGTTTTCGAACTGATCGAATGCATCGACGAGCTGACGACGCATCGCACTGTGCCAGGCATTGAGCACTTCAGGACGGTTCAGTGTAATGATGCCAACCTCGCCGCGGCGTTCAGTCAGGATAAAGCGATCCATTTCGTTCTCCCTTGGATTTCGCATTTCACTATTTTTTTATTGCATTGCAATAATTCTTATTTTATAGTGATTTTGATATATTGCTATGTCAAGCATATTTTGCGATGCTTGGGCATATTGTTATTGTTGAACGATTATCTCAGGCGAGTTTTGATGGCACAAAAAGCGAAGAAATCAGGGATCGAAAGCACTGGCGATGAGCGAGACCCGCTGCTCGTCCAGTCTGTGG
This sequence comes from Brucella haematophila, assembly GCF_005938105.1. Classification (GTDB taxonomy): domain Bacteria; phylum Pseudomonadota; class Alphaproteobacteria; order Rhizobiales; family Rhizobiaceae; genus Brucella; species Brucella haematophila. The sequence continues at coordinate 11,423 of NZ_VCPE01000003.1, forward strand.
AAAAGGCTTTTCGTGTGCTGCAAGCCTTCGACGGCAGCAGGCCGACACTGAGCCTTTCTCAAATCGCCGAAGAGACGGGGTTTGATATTTCGGCGACACAGCGGTTTACGCATACGCTCACAAAGCTGGGTTATCTGATTAAGAACAACGACACCAAGCGGTTTGAGTTGAGCGTGAAGATGCTCGACTTTGGCTTCCACTACACGCGCTCCAGCAGTCTGGTAGAACGTGCGATGCCCTTCTTGCAGCACCTGAGCAAGACGACGGAAGAGACGGTCAATCTCACGGTTCTGGATGGCACCGACATCGTTTTCGTCGCTCGTTTCATGAGCCGCTATGTTTTGAACAATGATGTTATGACAGGTACCCGATTGCCTGCTTACTGTACCGCTCCGGGCATCGCTATTCTCTCGCTGTTGCCCGAGGTCCAAGCGTACGGCATTCTCAACAGTTCGGAACTGCATCCCTATACCCCGCAGACGACGTGGGACTTGGGTGCTCTCAAAGAAAAACTGTCTGTCTCCGCCGCCAGAGGTTACGCCACGGCCTTTGAAGAGTATTTTCATGGCGATCTGTCGGTCGCTGCGCCTGTCATGGGTGTCGATTCCAGCCCCATTGGAGCCATCAATATCGCAGTCTCCAGAAGCAGACATACTCCTGAGGAGGTCGAAGAGCGTTATGCCCCTCTTGTGACTGCTGCGGCTCGGTCCGTCTCCGTTCTGTGTGGAGCCCGCCGCTAAGCCAGCTTGGATTAAGCGTACAAAGATCGCCGGGAGGCTTCGCACAATTGCGAAGCCTTGTCCTGGGTGACCATCAAGATAAGCATCGAGCCGGTAGGAAAGTACAGCCAAGGAAATTTGCGGACGCGGTATATCGAAATACCAGCCGAAGAAAGAAATACGTTCGACCGATTGCAACGATCTGTTCAATCGTAAAACATCCATTGTGACCTCCCTTGTTCTCACAACTCAGCAGTTACAATCTGATTATGTGACGCATTCCTTAAGCGTCGGCCTAAGCCCCAAAGGTTCCCGCGGTAGTCCCCCCATCGATGACATAAGACATTCCGTTGACGTAGCTCGCCTGATTGGAAGCAAGATGACCAATCGCATCAGCCACTTCGTCCGCGCGTGCGAAACGTCCAAGCGGAACTCGACGTTCATAAAACTCGCGGCCAAACTTCTCGTCTCCAGCCAGGAGCCCGTCCGCCATTGGCGTCTCCACGAAGCTTGGGCATACGACATTCGAACGCACACCTCGCGGCCCATAATCCAAGGCGAGACAGCGCACGAGGCCAATAACGCCATGTTTGGAGGCCGAGTAAGCCGAATAGCCGGCAGATCCGCGTATTCCAGCATCCGAACTGATCGCTATGAAACTCGAGCGACCATGTTCAAGGAGATATGGCATCGTGTGACGCGCAGTATGATAAACGCCTGTGAGATTGACGGCGATGTTGCTATGCCAGTCCTTCTCGCTTCCGTCTGTTACGGTTCCCTTGATCGCCACTCCTGCTGCGGCAACAGCACAGCTAAGACCACCAAGCTCATCGGCCACCTTCGCTACCGCGCTATGTAGCAACTCAGAATCTGTGACATCAGCCTCGGCTACGACAGCACGGACGCCGAACGCGCTCAATTCCTCCGCCACAGACTCGAGTTCCGCCGTCCTCAATCCCAATAGACCGACCGATGCGCCTCTTTTCGCAAAATGCAAGGCGGAAGCCCGACCGATACCCGAGGCCGCACCGGTTACAAGAACCTTTGCACCTTCAAACGAATTCATCTCATTGCTCCTGCCACTGCTCAGCTGTTACGCCAACTGCGCAATCGTCTTGCCCCAACCATTTTGTTCCGTTGCGAAGAAATCGCCTACGACATAGCTTGCACCCAAAACCTTCGCAGGTTGCAGAGCGCCCAGCGGATCGCTCGGCAGATCACCCAGTTTCACCACCGCTGATCCGGATTTAGTGCCAGTGAGTTTGAAATCTGGCGATGTGTCGCGTTCGATGACGCGTTTGTTCAAAATGCCACCATCGGGAGCAGGCTGAATATGGATATTCAGATGTGGCGTCGTCTTCAACGCAGGAACTGCCGTGCCATCCACTGCGAGACTGATTTCGATGAGTGTGACGCCCTTTCGGATCACGGTAGCAGTAACCCTATCGCCGTGATCCACCAGTTGAATATCACCGTACTTCTTGGGATACCCCCAAAGATCACGCCCCGCCGCAATGGCCGAGTCATTGTCTTCATACTCAAACAGAAAATAGCCCCCTTCGCGGCCGTCGAAATCGACAGGAATGACAATGCCCGCATCCATGAACGGCACCTTGTCGCAATTCGTGAAATCCGACACATAAACAAGGAATTTGTCGCCGTTCAGCTTGAAAGGTGTGTTTTCAAGATAGGCAGCCAGAATGGACGGGTCCGTCTGACATACTGCATTCAATGAGCGATTGGCCGGACAATTATACGGCACAAACGGATCTGGTATCAGCGGGGCCTGAAGCGGCATGTTGTTGCCATTGAGAAGCATGATTTTTTTCATTGATCTGCCGACTTAGATTAGATTGATGAGACCCAGAGAACCACCGCTGGTTCCTGGTCAGAAAGATTGCGCGACCAATATCTGGACGAGCGTTGGAACATGTAGCTATCGCCTTCACGAAGCTGGAAAGTTTTATCGTCGATATGCAGTTCCAGTTGTCCTTTGAGGATGTAACCGCGTTCAGTACCGGGGCTGCGGATATTCTTGACTTCCGTTTCAGCGCCGGGAGGAAAGGTCGAAACCATGAATTCGAGCTTGTGATCGGGAACGGGTGAAAGCAGCTGGGTAAGAATGCCGCTTTGATTGACCGTACGGCGATGGCCCTTGCGCACCACGAAATTGCGCTCGTTCTCATCGACTTCTTCAGCCGGGATATCATGCACGAACCAGCTCATGCCAACGCCAAACACCGTACTGACGGCATAAATGTCCTTCAATGTCGGCTGGGACATCCCTCGTTCCATCTGGCTCACATAACCTGCAGAACGATCGAGCGCGACTGCAAGCTCTTGAATTGTCATGCCTCTTGCCTTGCGCAGCTGCCGGATCGCAACGCCAGTTTGGCTCGCGTCTCCAACGATCGGTTTATCCTGCGCATCATCGTGAATATTTTTCATGCCACATCAATCTCGTGAATTTTTTGATAGAATATTCATATAAACGATGTTATCGACTCATTCCATCACGTCTGTCAACACATTTCGCTAAAGGAACGATCGTGACATACTCTATTCCGCAATATGCGCCTCTCTTTGGCCGTCCCCCGTACAACTACTTTGGCTATCGAAAAGTCAGCGCGATCTGCCGCGTAGACAGCGCAGCTCTCTCTGCTGCCTTGCCAGAACAGTTGACGTTGGAATCAGACATCATCGAAGTGTTTGTGATGGACGTTCCCGATGCCGGCTCGCTTGGTTCCTATCGCGAAGGTGGAATCGTAGCGCGTGTTCGCTATGGCGAATATGTTGGTGGTCATGTTTTGTATGAGTATGTCACGTCAGACGACTCGATGGCTGCGGGTCGTGAAATATGGGGTTACCCAAAAAAGCTTTGCGAAATCGATTGGACAGAGACTGGAAACAATGTTTCGGCCCATCTTACGCGCCGTGGCAATGCGCTGATCGATATCGAGTTCAAAGCTGGTGAGCATGACTATGAGCGCCCGGTGCTTCAACCTCGCCTGCAGGTAAAGCGCATCCCATCGGCAGATGGCCAGGGCAATGACATTGATAGCGTTATCCTCAACGAACTCAAAGGTGGAACCATACATCAACGCGTTTCTGGACAAGCTGAAGTCAAGCTTGGAAGCTGGGCTCAGGATCCTTTAGGCGAACTAAAGATTACAGAAATTATCGGTGCTGAGTTTATCGTTGCCGACTTTGTTCTTGAGTTTGGTAAAAGTCTCGATTGATTTAGAATAAAGTTACGCATCTTAAAGAGACAGCTTGATGTTGTCGAGAAATTTGCTGTCTCTTTTTTACTTTTCTTCAATGATCAACTCGAAAATCCGAATGCTATCCTTATGTATTAAAAGAAAAATTTGAACATATTAGTTGCTGGGGCGCGGAAAATAGATGACACCGCCTTAACCTGGCTATGAATATTTGGAGTCCGAGTGGCTCTTCGTTCATGCAGCCGGTGCCAAAGCGATCTCACGCCAGAGCTTGTTGGCATTGGCGCTAAAATCGCGGTACTCGGCAGCGTCGAAATGTTTTCTGATGATATAATATAAACCGGAAACCTGCCCCTGGATCGAGACGAAACGCTGACACTGGTACCCTGACTTGAACCCCATCATCGTTTCGGACGTCCTCGCACTGCAAGGCGCAAATTTTTTGCCCGGTTGTTCCAACCTTTATGCGAACGATGCTCGACACCCAGCATGATCTCCCGCTTCGCGGTATCGTAGGAGCGCAGCTTGTTCGTTACCATGACGCGCGGTGCGCAGCCCTGCGACTTAAGGAGCTTGCGCATAAGCCTGAAAGCCGCCCTTTTGTCTCTATGACGTTGAACAAGGGCGTCGAGAACATAGCCATTTTCATCGACGGCACGCCGCAGCCAATACTTCTTGCCGTTAATGTGTTGGGTTTCACGAGAGTTTGAACCCGATCTGCCGGATCAGGTCCAAATGAAACAGTGGGTTCATCTGAGCCACAAATCAACACCCATACGCATGCTGCTCCGAGCCTTGGTCAAGCCCTCCAATTCCAGAGTACCAGTCAAGGATGAGGACTATCGCTGGACGGACGTCCCGAGTTAACGAAAACGTCTCGCTGTTCTGCTTCAAAAATGAACCTTGTGATAGTCGCCGCAAAATCGTCAGGTGCTACACGCGGGTAAAAATGTCCCCCGCTCATCTCTGCAAAAGAGGCGTGAGCGATGCATTTAGCAAGTTCTTCCATACGATCAAACGGGATCATGATATCATCTCTCGCACCTATTAAAAGTACAGGTTGCCTGATGTTCGAGAGTGACTCTGAGCGGTCAAAATCCAGCAACATTCTGATTCGTTGCGCCGTGATAGAATAAGGGGCGAGCATTTCCCCGGCCTTCTCAACGGCAGCATTGAGTTCCGTTTCGTGCCGTGCGATCCATTCCGATGTATAGCCGAAAACATGTGTGAGGTTCTGATAGGCAGCAACCTCACCCTTCTCCATCAGTTCCAGACGCGACAAAAAAAGCGCACGAAAGCGTGCGTCCGGACGCGCCCAACTGCCACTGATAACCAGCGATTTCGCTCTTTCCGGCGCATCAAGCGCGATGGTCTGCACCACCGTCCCGCCAGTGGAATGTCCCACCAGGTGCGCGGCGTCGATCTCTTCCGCGTCAAGAACTGAGAGAACATCACTCGCGATCCGTTCGATGGAATAGCCACCATCAGGGCGGTCACTACGTCCCGCACCACGATGATCGACAGTAATCAGCCGAAACTCTGGTAGTGCCTTCGCGACACCGGCCCAGAAACGTCCGTCACCGCCCAGACCGGGGATGAGCACGACCGGCTCACCCTCGCCTTTAGTTTCGTAATAAAGACGGCAGCCGTCATCAGCCAATACAAACGCCATTTTCTACGCTCTTTGGATCAGTTACCAGGCCAAGTGTCGCCGAGCCGGAATCCGGTCGGAAACGGGTCAGTTGGATCGAGTACATAATTATGGAATGCTGTGATCCAGGCTTGTCCCGTAATCGCCGGGCGAATGGCGGGCATTTCTCCGCATGTCGTCTCTTCCAGCACACGGCCGATAAATTCGGTGCCGATGATCGATTCATGCACGAAGGTTTCTCCAACAGCGATCTGACCCCGCGCATGCATCACCGCCAACCGCGCGCTCGTGCCCGTGCCGCAGGGCGAGCGGTCGATACGACCCGGCGAAACGATTACAGCATTGCGCGAGCGCTTAACGCCGTCGCGCTCTTCCAGCGGCCCTGCGAACAAGGTCTGGTTGATTGTGTGGATTGCCGGATTCTCAGGATGGATGGCCGGAACCTGTTCCGCCGCAGCCTTCTTGATCCGCTCGCCGACCTCTACGAGCTTGGCGGCTTCGGTCTTATCGACATTGAAACCGATGGATGCCGCATCAACCAGCACATAGATCATCCCTCCATAAGCGACATCGACAGTGATGGTGCCTAGACTCGGCACATCCACCTTGGCGTCCAACGCGAAAACGAAAGATGGCACATTGTCGAATGTTACGCTGACGCATTTACCATTTTCACAATGCGCGGTCACGGGTACCAGACCTGCTGGCGCTTCCAACACCAGCCTTGTTTCCGGTTCCTGCATAGGGATCATGCCGGTTTCCAGCAGCGCCGTTGTGGTGCAGATCGTGTTGGTGCCGGACATCGGCACATAGAAGTCCGATTCCATAATGACGAAACCGGCGTCCGCTTCCGGTCTTGTGGCTGGCAGAACAAGATTGACGCATTGTGTCACCCGGCCGCGCGGTTCGTTCAGCAGGAAGTTGCGCAGATCGTCGGCCTTGCTTTCAAGATACTGCATCTTCTCGAACATCGAGGCACCCGGCACGTCGAGGACGCCGCCAGTAATCACCTCATTCAGTTCTCCCGCTGCATGCACACCGACGACATTGACCATTTTGGAAAAACGCATGTTTCAGTCCTTCCAAGCTGCGAGCTTGGCGATCGTGTCATTCACGACGCTTTCGACATACACGCGTTCATCGCCCCCAAGCGGCAGGCGCGGTTCACGCACCCATTCAGGCGCACCATAAACCAGCTTTTCGGCAAGCTTAATGTATTGCACCAGTTTCACATGTGTATCGAGGTGGAAGGACGGTGTCAGCAACCGGTAAAGCCTGCGTGCTTCGGCAAAATCGCCGGACGAAGCGAGAGCAAACAGCTTGACGCATTCGGCTGGCCAAACATTGGTCATGCCCGACACCCAGCCCGTGACGCCGAGCGCCAGACTTTCAACGATCAGATCGTCCACACCACAAAACACCGAGAAGCGGTCACCACAAACATTGTAAAGGTCGGTCACACGGCGGATATCCCCGCATTCCTCTTTGATACAGAGGATGGATGGCGTGTCTTCAAGCTGCTTGAGGATTTCCGGCGTGACGTCGACGCCATAGGCAATCGGATTGTTGTAGATCATGATCGGGAGGCCGCTGCTTGCAGCGAGCGACTTGTACCAGGCCACGGTTTCACGCGCATCGGTCTTATAGGCAAGTGACGGAAAAGCCATCAGCCCCTGAGCACCCAGCTTTTCGTAACGACGTGCTGCTGCACCCGCATCCGCCGTGGAAATCTGCGCAAGACCGGAAAGAAGCGGCACGCGACCAGCCACAGCTTCCTTGGCGGCCAGGATCACTTGGTCACGTTCTTCCGCTTTGAGCGATGCATTTTCGCCCAGCATCGGCAGAACGATGACCCCCGAAACACCATTCGAAATCAGCCTGTCAATGGAGGCCGCGGTTGCATCAAGATCGAGTGCGCCGTCCTGCTTCAGCTTGGTAGTCACAGCCGGGAATACACCAGTCCAGTGTGTCATGCTCTTGTTCCCTCTCTGGAAGTTTTTATGAAATTTTCGATAAAGTGAGTCATCACTTCCGGCGTCTCACAAGGCAGGGCGCCGAGCGCTTCGATATCCGCTTTGACATCCACAGGAAGACCAGAATTGGAATCTTCAGGTATCTCGTTGAGCCGCCCGCCTATAAGCACGGGCATGTCGGAACCGGCAGCTTTCAACACGGCAAGCACATCACGCGCATAACGCAGCGCAATGCCGTTATAGGTCGAGATAGCGATGAAATCGGCGCTCTCAGCAATGGCGGCGGCAACCACGGTTTCGGGGTCTGCCGAGGTACCACCATCGACAATGCCGACAGCGCTCATGCCCAGAATGCGCTCTATCAGGTTCTTGCCATGTTCATGAACATCCGATGAGGCGACGCAGCAGCGCAAAGCCCGTTCGGCAATGGCAGCGCGGGCGGTTTCCGGCACCCGGTCCACCCATTCATGAGCGCTTTCCTCAAGGTCCTCGACCCACTCGGCCAGCATCACCGAACGACGTCCACCCCATGCGGTGGCATCTTCGCGACCCGCACCATAGAGGCTTTCCAGTCGTTTCGGCCCGATCCGCCGGAGAGCCAACATGAGGGCTGCCGCATCATCAATATCGACGCCCGCCTCTTCCAACCCTGAAAAAACATTTGCACTAAAGCGCTGCCCGGCTTCGATCAAGCCATCGGCGGCCTTGTCAACCTGGGCCAGATCAATCAGGCTTGCCGTGGAGATAGCATGTTCAGCCATGCGGGTGGCAAAGGTCTGGGCATCAATGATTTCATCAATGTCGGGAATACGCTGGTTTTCCGTGACCGGAACCGGGTTGATCGCATGGCCGGTATGCTCCCGCGCCAAAGCCCATATGTCGGCCTGCAAATAGCTCGCCAAACTCGCATAATTGCCTGCCGGGTTCGACTTGTAGCTCACCGTATTGCCAAAGAGCATGGTGCCCGGTGCATCGCTGAATGTGGCCAATGCCTTGTGAAATGCCATGCGAACCAATGGCGCGGTGTAGTGATGGCCGAAGCAGTGCGACATGCGCCCGCCGATAAGGTTCTCAACAATATGGCGCTCAATCAACACCATGCCGAGCGCCGAACTCATGTCGGCAAACAGGCCCGCAAAACCGTCATCGAGATTGGAATGGACGAGAACTGCCTCATCTTGTGCGGCAATCAGTCCAAGCGCGGTGACCGCAGCTTCAGTCGTCGCAACATCGTCATCCCAATAAGGCAGGCGGAACGTAAAATATTGCCCCAGATTGCCGATGGCCGTAGCGCCTGCCGCAAGCGCGCCCTTGGTATTTTCGACAGCGCCTGGCAGACCAAGCATGAAGTCACCGAAATGCGCGGCCGCAGGTGCCGCATTGGTGATACGGGCAAAATCTTCGGGACCATTCAGCACTATGCCGGTTCCCTTGGGTCGGTCCTTGCGTAGCGCCACCGGATAGCCCATCGACCAGTCTAGTGTGATGCCGAAACGATCGACCGTCACACCACGGCTGGCGCAAGTGCCATGCACTTCGCTGATTGCTTCGACCGTGCGTTCAACGCTGCGAAAACCGATATGTGCATGTTGCATCATACGGCCTTCGGCAACTTTGCGACGCTTGTATTCGGCCTCGCAGGCAACATTGTTCTCCGAGAGAAAGGCATTTTTGCCCACCCGCCAGTCGCGGGCGAGTTGCCTGCCTTCGGCAACAAGATCGGCTCCCGGCTTCATTCGCTCAGGCACAAGATCGGCAAGGGCAGGCAGAACGGCTTTCATGGTTACACCATCGGTGAAAGAGCGGTTGGCTTGAGAATACGTATGGTCTGACGTTCGATTAGGCCCTTGATCGCTTCGAGATAGGTCTGCCATCCAGGGTGAGCGAGCATGCGGGTGCGCCTCTCCTCACGCTCGGCGATATTCTCATACCGCCAGAGCGCAACTACATGGTTCAATTCGCCAATATCGCAAACGAAGTGTCCGACAAAACCGCCGAGAATTTCCGTCTGAATGGCGACACCGAGCTTTTCATAGGTCGCAAGGAACTCAGCCATCCGACCCGGAACAATATGATAATCACGCTCTTCGAGGATCATTGTTCGCTCACTTCACTTGAAAGCCGAGAGCAAGCGGATCACGCTCGTCCACGAGTATGGTGTTATAACCGGTGACACGCGCCCAACCGCCAATGCTCGGGCGAATGGCGGGACGACCCGCAACTTCTGCGGCACTTTCCACGCGACCATGGAACAGCGTGCCGATGATCGATTCATGCACGAAGGTTTCGCCAACTTTCAGCAAACCCTTGGCGACCCGCTGTGCCATGCGCGAGGATGTGCCAGTGCCGCACGGCGAGCGATCGATCGCCTTATCACCATAGAACACGGCATTGCGCGCATCGGCTTCGGGATGTTTGCCCTTGTCAGCCCACATAACATGGCTGACCCCGGCAATGCGGTCGTCTTCCGGATGCACCGGAGCGACAACGTCCTGCACCAGTTTGCGCACCAGCGGGCTGATCTTGAGAATGTCGTCGGCGCTCATCGTGTCGAGACCAACCCAGTTTTTTTGCGGCTCGATGATGGCATAGAAATTGCCGCCATAGGACACATCGACCACCAGTTCGCCCATACCCGGAACATCAATCTTCGCTTCGCTTGCGTGAAGATAGGCGGGCACATTGTAGATGCGGACCTCATCCACGAAACGGCCATTGCGTTTGTATTCAACCTCGACACGACCGGCGGGCACTTCCAGCACCAGCTTGCCTTCGGTCTTCGGCACGACAAAGCCCTGTTCCAGCGCTACCGTCACGGTGCCTATGGTACCGTGTCCGCACATGGGCAGACAGCCCGACACTTCAATGAACAGCACGCCGAGATCACAATCGTCGCGGGACGGCGGATAGAGGATCGAGCCGGACATGACATCGTGGCCGCGCGGTTCGAACATCAGCGCCTGACGCACCCAGTCGTGGTCACGCAGGAAAAGCTGGCGTTTTTCAGCCATGCTGACATTGGGCAGGATCGGCGCACCGCCAGAGACGACACGGACCGGGTTGCCGCATGTATGGGCATCGACACAAATGAAGGTGTGGGGATTCATGTAAGGCTCCAGGTCAGGAAAAACGGCTGACGGAAAATGGTGAAAGATCGATGGGTGGTTTTTTTCCTGCTACCAGATCGGCGACCAGGCGGCCTGTTGTCGGCCCGAGCGTCAGACCACCATGGCTGTGACCATAGGCATGGATAATGTCATTGCGGCGCGGCGAGCGCCCGATGACCGGCAGAGTATCCGGCGTCGTTGGTCGATGTCCCATCCAGCGGGTGCCGTCAGTCGACTTGAGATCGGGCAGGTAACGGCGCGCTAGTTTGGCCAACGCATCGCTGCGTGCATAGTTCGGTGCAGCCTCCAGACCCGCAAATTCGGCAGCGCCACCGATCCGCAACCCCATATCCATGGGTGTCGCGACAAACTTGCGCTCGGCAAAAATCACTTCACGCGTGAGCGACACGCCCGAATTGGGAATCGTGATATTATAACCACGCTCACTTTCAAGAAGAACGCGGTCGCCAATGGTCCTTGCAAGTCTTGGCGACCATGCGCCGATCGCAATGACCAGTTGATCAAAGCCAATGGCGCTCCCACCCGACAGGCGCAACTGCTGGCCATCGATTGCGTGCGCTTCACCTGTTACGAGCGTCGCCCCTTTGGCGACCACCAGATCGCGCAGGCGATCCACCACACGCTTGGGGTCATCAAAATGCGACCATTGCGGCGTCAAAGCCGCACGCACCACCGCCTTGCCGAGTGCCGGTTCGAGCCTGCGAGCGTCGTCACCGTCCATCTCATCGAAGACAACACCATACCTGCGCCGCAGTTCACGATCTGCCGCATCAGCCTTAAAAGCAGCCTCGGTCTCATAGACCCAGAGTGCCCCGACCTGATGCAATTCACCTGTCAGTTTGAGTTCTTCGAGAAGCGGCAGATAATCCTCATAGACTGGCGCGGTCAACGCGGCGAGTGCCTTGGTAATACGCAGCATTTCCGACTGTGACCCGCTGCGCATGAAACGCACCAACCAAGGCACAAGTTTGGGAAAATGGGCGGGGCGCAGGGAAAGCGGCCCAAGCGGATCAAGCAGCCAGCCGGGTATTTTCCAGATCAGGCCCGGCACGCTGGCCGGTACGATCTCGGTCACGCCAAGGCCACCGGCATTGCCGAACGATGCCTTGTCACCCGTCGGGTCGCGGTCGACAATGGTGACCTCATGTCCCTCGGCGAGAAGCGAACGCGCCGCGCTCAATCCGACGATACCGGCTCCTGCAATGAGAATATGGCTCATTCGGCATTCCATCCATTCATTGTTCCGGGATCAACCGTCCGGCTAAATAATGTGTGACTTCGCGCAACAGGCTCGCTGCCGTGATCGCCGATGTCTTTGGATTGTCGGGCGACGGCAGATTGGCGAAGCGCATGAAGGCCTCACCGAATGCGCTGCTGGCTTCGATCTCATGCGTGTTCAACCGGACCGCAGGATCGGCCACCACACGAACGGCAGTGCGCCCAATCCCGGCAGCGAGCGCAACGGTCAGCCCGGCATTGAGATTGCGAGGATAGAGTTGCGCGGCGCGTATCGCGTCGCCCTCATAGAGAACGACCGCCTCCTTCAGCGCTGCCGGATCATGCCCCAGTTGCCTTAATTCACCTGCCCAAGCAGACACAGGCTTGCGCGACGTATAGGTGACGGAAAGATCAGTCGCCTGCGCGACCACGCCCAAATAATCGAGACCACCCACAGCGCCGGTTGGAAAGATTAGACGCCCACCCCCCTTGTGGCCCGCTTCGGCCGCTGTCTGCTGGAAAGCGACGTCACCGATAGCTCCGACCGAGGCCGCAATCACATCCACACCAGCGCTTAAAAAAACCGGACAGGACGCTTTCAAGGCATCCTGTCCGGCAGCCTCAATGACAAGGGCAGGTTTCAATGCCAGCAACGCTTCGATAGAATCGACAAACTGGACCCTTTGGGGTGGCTGGTCCGGCGTTGCAGCACCTTTGCGCAGAACCACACTGACCTTACAACTATAGGTCAGAAGCTTGCTGCACAAATCCCTGCCGATGGCACCGAAGCCCAAAAGAGCGATGTGGGGCAATTGTTCAGGCGCCGTGATCATATCAATTGCAACTCTATTACCAGGCTGACATGCCGCCATCGACGGTGAACATAGCTCCCGTCGCAAACGACGCTTCATCCGAGGCAAGCCACAGAATGCAGTTTGCGATTTCCTGCGGTTCGGCCCAGCGGTTGATTGGCGAACGCGCTTTCAAGGCGTTCTTGAAAGCATCCGGATCAGGCGTTGTCGCAACCATCTTTTCGAAATAGCTCGACCAGGTCACGCCCGGCGCGACGCAATTGACACGTATTTTTTCCTTGGCATGGTCAAGTGCCATTGCCTTGGTCAACGCGGCAACTCCGCCTTTCGACGCGACATAGGCCGCGCGATCGAAGATGCCGACCGTCGCAACATTGGAAGCGGTGTTGACGATCGTGCCGCCGCCCTGCGCAGCCATGACCGGGATCGCATGCTTACAGCACAGATAGACGCCCTTGAGATTGACGGCCATCAGCGCGTCCCAGTCCTCTTCCGCCGTATCGACGACTGTGCCGGGAATGCCGTAACCGGCATTATTGGCCAGAATGTCGAGACGGCCAAACGTCTTGACCGTCGTATCGATCATGGCCTTGACTTCCTCGGAACTGGAAACGTCAACAGTGAACGATAGCGCAGAAGCGCCAAGTTCGGCCGCGACTGCCGCAGCCTTCGCACCGTCGCGATCCGCGACGATGACTTTCGCACCTTCGCGCACAAAAATTTGAGCGGCGGCCTTGCCGATACCGGCACCCGCGCCGGTGATAATGGCGACTTTGTCTTTGAGACGCATGTTTTCCTCGAATATAAGCGGCATGCCGACCCACCAATCGCGGGCCGCCTCAAGCCTTGTTGAAATGCTGGCCTCAGCCAGACATAAACTGGATATTGAACGGAAGCGGATCAGACCTTGTGCGGGTCGGACGGCGGCACCGCGAAAACCGTGTCACGCTCGATCTGCAAAACATTCTCCGGCCGGGGGAACGGTTCCGGCGCAGGCTCCCCATCGGCGCGGACGCGCCCAATCAGGCGAAAGAAATCCTCGAGACCGTTCGGCACGATAAGCCAGGTCCAGAAAATATCGGTCTCGCCTTCATTGATGAACATATGGCGGCGGTTCTTGCCGATGAAAAATGCAGAGCCGGGTATCATTTCATGGCTCTCGCCATCGATCACCGCACGGCCCTTGCCGGAAACCACGAAAATGACTTCCTCATTCTGGTCATGCGCATGTTCGCGAACATAACCGCCCGGCGGAACGGTTTGTGTGCCGAAGCCGATCGGATGTTCCATGGGAACACGGTGCGGGGCAAAGATGACATCGATGGAACCGTTTGCCGGTACGGGCTGCCAGTAACTTTCGGCAGCACCGGGCTGCACAATAAGGACCTCTCCACAGGGGCCCTCACCGGCGACGGCCCGCGTTTTTTCATTCGTCATTTTATTCCCCTGATGCGAGCTGAAGCTCGTCAATATTGGATACGATATACAATCGTAATGCAAAAAATGTCGCCGTCAACGTCAAAAGTGAAATTATTTTTCTATATTTGTTATATTAGAGTACATGTTTTCATTCTTGACTCCAGAATTTGCATATTGTATCCAATTTAGAAATGGAGAATTCGATGTCGAAAAAAATCGGGCGGCAATCCCTGACAGATCAGATCGTGGTGGAATTGCGCCGCCGCATCATTGCAGGTGAACTGAGCGAAGGCACCCCGCTGCGTCAGGAAGCGCTGGCAACCGAACTTGGCGTTTCGCGCATTCCGATCCGCGAGGCGATCCGTCAACTTGAGGCAGAAGGCTTCGTTCAGTCCGAACTCCACAAGGGAACAGTCGTTCGCGCCTTGTCGCTGGCAGAAATCCAGGAACTCTTCGATATCCGCATCCATCTCGAGACGTGGCTGTTCGAAACGGCAATCCCGCGCCTCAGCGAAGCCGATTTGTTGCGCGCCGAGCAGTTGACCGACGAGACGATGGTCGAAGGCAATGTCGAGAACTGGGGTGACCTGAACTGGCAGTTTCACGAAACGCTTTATGCGCCAAGTGGCCGCACGGTAGCCCTGAAACTGCTCAAGAGCGTACATGATAACGCCAATCGCTACATCAATCTCCAGATCGCTGTGGCACAGGACGTGGAACTGGAACTAGCCGATCACCGCGCCATCCTCGCCTATGCTCGCCTTCGGGACACAGAACGTGCGGTGGGATCGTTGCGTATGCACATCCAGCGCGTCGCCAACAATCTGATGACATCACTGATCGAGAGTCGTTCAGACCGCAGGGATCAGGAAACTGCCTAAAGAGAAATAAGGAGCAGCAGCGGATAACAGCTCATCCGCCAAGGCAAAATAAAACCGGTCAAAAAGGCCAGAAAAACCAAAAGAGGGTAACATGAAAGCGTACAAGAAGTTTCTCGTCGCAACCATTGCGGCTGTGGGCGTGACCAGCACCGCACATGCGGATATCGTCATAGGTGCGGCGGGACCGCTTACCAATGCCGAATCCATTTTCGGTGTAACCTGGATGAACGGTATGGAGATCGCTATCCGTCAGGTTAACGAGGCTGGCGGCATCCACGGTGAGAAAGTCGTGCTCCAGCGCGATGACGACAACGCCGATCCGAAACAGGGCACGCTGATCGCCCAGAAGCATTGCGATAATGCCGCGATGATGGGCGTCGTTGCCAATTTCAACAGCGGCGTTACCATTCCGTCTTCCGACGTCTATCATCGGTGCGATCTACCTCAGGTAACTAACGCCTCCAACCCGAAGGTCACCCAATCGGGTTACAAGAATCTCTTTCGTCCGATTGCAAACGATCTTTCGCAGGGGTCAGCTCCTGCCGATTACGCCGTCAAGACTCTCAAAGCAAAAGCTGCCGCTGTGGTTCATGACAAGCAAGCCTTTGGACAAGGCGTGGCCGAAGTGTTCCGCGACACTTTCACCAAGGACGGTGGCAAGGTGACGTCCTTCTCCGGTGTCACCCAAACCGACGTCGATTTCTCCGCGCTTCTGACCAGCATACGTTCCGAAAATCCGGACGTGATCTATTTTGGCGGCGTCATGCCTGCCGTTGGTCTCTTCGTGAAGCAGGCGCGTGAATTCGGCATCAAAGCGACCATTTTTGCCGCAGACTCCGCTTTCGCACCGGACTTCATCAATGGTGCCGGCCCGGAAAACGCCGAAGGCGCTATCGTGTCCTTCCAGGCACCGCCTTACGACTCCTCACCGGAACTCGAAGCTTTCGCCAAGTCCTACAAGGACGCATTTGGTGAAGATGCCGGACCATACTCGGCTTATGGCTATGTGGAGGCTTCGGTCATTCTCGAAGCCATGAAAAAGCTGCCTGCGCCACTTTCCCGCAAGGCCATTTCGGAAGAGATTGCCAAAACCAATCTCAAAACAATGGTTGGCACGGTTTCCTTCAAGCCGGATGGCGAACTGAACACGCCCTTCATCTTCCTTTACAAGGTCGAAGGCGGCAAGTTCGCCCTTGTGAAGTAAAACGCCTGACGAGAACGGGCCCTCTCCTTCGGGGCCCGTGATCAATGGCTGGAATCGGTGCGTCCGGGAATCCCCTATGTCATTGAGCATGGCCAAGCCATGCTTGTCCCCGGCGCTCCTCGACAATCGAGGCTTCGCAGATGTCTTCCTTCCTTCTCCAGCAAACCGTCAACGCGCTGACGGTTGGCTCGATCTATGCGCTGATCGCGCTCGGCTACACGATGGTTTACGGCGTTCTGCGCCTCATCAATTTCGCGCACAGCGAAATGTTCATGTCGGGTGCGTTCGTTGCTGTCTTTCTGAGCGGATCGCTCGGCATTTCCGGGTTCCCCGGTGCGGCCATTGTCGTCGGCGTTCTCGCTTTCGTTATTATCGGCATCCTCGGCATGTCGATCGAAGTTGCAGCCTATCGACCATTGCGCAACAAATCGCGCCTCGCCCCCATGCTATCGGCCCTCGGTATGGCCGTCATCATCCAGAATGTCGTTATGCTTCTGGCGGGCCGCCGTCCGATCATCTATCCGTCTATGCTGCCGAGCGGTGTGATCGAAATTGGTGGTATCATCATCACCTGGAAACAAATTACAATTCTCGCCATCGCACTTATTCTGATGGTGACGCTGGAACTTTTCGTCAATCGCAGCCGTATAGGCATCCGCATCCGCGCAGTCGCGGAAAACGCCAATACCGCGTCGTTGATCGGCATCAATCCCAACATCCCGATCTCCGTGATCTTCTTCATCGGCCCCGGCCTCGGTGCAGTAGCTGGCTTGCTCTACGCGTCCTATTATGGCGTCGCGACCTTTACGATGGGCTTCGTCATTGGCATGAAAGCCTTCACGGCGGCCATTCTTGGCGGCATAGGCTCTATTCCCGGTGCAATGCTCGGCGGCATCATGCTTGGCTTTATCGAGACATTCGCAACTGCTCTCCTGCCCGGCCTCACCGGCGGTATCATCGGTACGGAATATCGCGATATTTTCGCCTTTTCCGTTCTTGTTCTCATCCTTCTGTTCCGTCCGTCCGGTCTTCTGGGCGCCAAGGTCAGCGAAGAAACGATGGTGTATAAAAGTGACTTCTGAAGCTCCTTCCATGAGCGCAGGCACCGCGCCGACACCAACAACTGGCGCCCTTGGGCGCACCTTGCTGGTGCTCGCGATCTTCCCCCTCGCTCTTATCATTCTCGGACAATTCCTGCCGACCTATCCGCTACGCGTGCTCGATACGATCCTGCTGTATGCCGTATTGGCGATGGGATTGAACATCGTTGTCGGTTATGCCGGTCTTCTCGATCTGGGCTATGTCGCCTTCTACGCTATCGGTGCCTATACTTATGCGCTTCTGGCTTCGGACCAGCTTGGATTGCATCTGCCCTTCCCGGTCATTCTGGTCATTGGTGCGACGCTGGCCGGTATTGCCGGTGTCTTGCTCGGACTGCCGGTGCTGCGACTGCGGGGGGACTATCTCGCCATCGTCACGCTCGGTTTCGGCGAAATCATCCGCGTGCTGATGAACAATCTCAACTGGCTCACCAACGGTCCACAGGGCATCGCCCGCATAGACGAACCAAAACTGCTCGGCTGGACCATCTCCACCCCGCTGGACTTCCTCTATTTACTGATCGGCTTCCTAATCCTCACCTTCCTGTTCGTGTGGAAACTCCAACAAAGCGCGCTAGGCATCGCCTTATCAGCCGTGCGCGAGGACCAGGACGCAGCACGTGGCTGTGGGGTTAACACCACCAAGGTCAAGCTCGTCGCCTTCGCCACCAGCGCAGTGATTGGCGGCATTTGCGGCGTGGTTTTTGCCTCCATGCAGCGCTTTGTCAGCCCTGAAAGTTTCACCTTCTGGGAATCGCTCACAATCGTGCTCGTGCTGGTGGTCGGTGGTCTCGGCAATCCGTTCGGTGCCATGCTGGGTGCGGCCATTCTGGTTCTGATCCCCGAACTCATGCGCGATTATGCCGACTATCGCCAGTTGGTCTTCGGCCTCGCCCTCGTCGCCGTCATTCTGATGCGCCCGATGGGCATCATCAGTCGTCATTATGGTCCCTCGTGGCTTGTCGCCAAACTGGGGAGGCGCTGATGCTTGCGTTTGAACATGTAACCAAGAGCTTTGGTGCGCATAAGGCCGTCGATGACGCTTCCCTCGTCATGATGCCGGGGAAGATCACCTCCATCATCGGCCCCAACGGCGCGGGCAAATCCACCCTTGTCAATATGGCGGCCGGTTCCTATCAGGTCTCATCGGGCCGCATTGTCCTCGACGGCGTCGAATTACAACGCTTGCCCAAGCATGGCGTCGCCCATGCCGGACTGGGGCGCACCTATCAGAACATCCGGCTGTTCGACGGCATGACAGTGATGCAGAACCTTGAAGTGGCGCTCGTTCCGCGCACGCTCACCGCTCTTATCACCGATGCCCTGCCCGGACGCAGTGCCGAACGTCATCGCCGTAACAAATGCTATGCCATTCTTGAAAAGCTGGGCATTGCCCATCACGCCCAACGGCAAGCCGGTTCGCTCGCCTACGGTCAGCAGAAGCTGGTCGAGTTGGCTCGGGCAATGGTTAACGACCCGCATGCCATTCTCCTCGATGAACCAGCAGCAGGCCTCAACCATGGCGAGACGGAAGAACTGAAGCACCACATTCTCGATTTGAAAACAGGAGACATCGCCGTAGTTCTAATCGAGCACGACATGAAGCTCATCATGTCCATTTCGGATGAGATCTATGTGATGAATCGCGGCAGCGTGCTAGCGCATGGAACGCCCACCGAAATCCGCAACAATCAGCAAGTTCAGGAGGCTTATCTTGGCCAGCCAGGTGCAATCAGTGACATCGAAGCCGCTGCTCGCAGTCGAGCAAATCGAGTCCGGATACGGGCGGGTGAAGGTCTTGCATGGCATCAGCCTTGAGCTGCATGCTGGCGAAATTGTTTCCCTCATTGGTCCCAATGGCGCAGGCAAAAGCACGCTCCTGCGCTCCATAAGCGGAGTGTGCCCAATCTCTGCGGGACAGATCAGCTTCAAGGGCGAGCGCATCGATCGCATGAAGCCATATCAGATTGCCAATCGCGGTCTGGGCCATTGCCCCGAAGGACGCGCCGTCTTTCAACATCTGTCCATTGAAGAAAACCTGATGGCCGGTTATCTGGATGGCCGCGGCAAGTCGGAAGCCGAGTTGTTCGAATATGTCTATGGCCTGTTTCCCGTGCTTGCCGACCGCCGGAAGAGCTTGGCGGGACGTCTGTCCGGCGGCCAGCAACAGATGGTGGCCATTGCCCGTTCGCTGATGGGCAATCCCGAGCTTCTGCTACTCGATGAGCCTTCGCTGGGTCTGGCGCCGATCATCATTCACCAGATTTTCGAGATCATCATCAAGCTCGCCGAGGCGGGTGTGTCCATTGTTCTGGTCGAACAGAATGTCGATCTGTCCCTTGAAATTGCCGACTATGTTTATGCGTTCGAGCATGGCCAGATTCACGTCTCCGGCCCGGCTGACAAGTTGTCCGGCGATGCGCGCGTGCGTGAAATTTACCTCCCAGCTTAACTTATGTAACAGAAGGGCAAAGGGGTGTATTCAGTAAAGCAAATGATACACCCCACAGCGACTGAAATCGAATGCCCGCCTTCAGTAGGGCAAAACGTTTTTGAAGAAAAATCTCTTCTCAGTTTAATCCCGATCGATATGATGACATAGGTCGTGGCGTACTATGTCTAACGACGACGTTCTTCGCCGTGAACGGAGTGCCGCTGGCCGCGGTCGTTGGGCGAGTTGCTGTTTGCCAGTCTGAAAATCAATCTATTCCCAAGAGTTTGGATAAATCATATTTGCTTCGATCTGAGGCACATTCTTCTTTGGGTGCATTTGTGCTGCAAGTTGGGGGAATCCATGACCTTGAGAGTTTACCATCGAGGAATCCTCGCCAAGGAGATAAGCTGGTTTGCAGTAAAGTTCCGAAGATAATTCGACTCGAACATGCCCGTCGGGTCCAGCTCTAAAATACCACGTTGTTCAAACCGTAACCCTTGCTGTAAACACTAAGTAAGGTTCAAACACGGGCCACGTCTCTATTGAGTTCAAGATTTTACTGCCTCCAGGATGGACACGTAGTTAGCAACGCCACTCCCACCCATATTGAAGACGCCCGCGAGATCGACACGCGGCAACTGCAAGGCTCCGGCTTCGCCAACAAGCTGCATCGCCGACATGACATGCATCGAAACGCCAGTTGCCCCCACAGGATGGCCCTTGGCCTTCAGGCCACCAGAACGGTTGACCGGCAGACGCCCGTCCGCTTCTGTCCAACCTTCCAGAGCGGCGCGTGCCCCCTCTCCCGGCTCGGCAAGTCCCATCGCCTCGTAAGCTAACAACTCTGCAATGGTGAAACAGTCATGCACTTCGACGAAGGAAAGGTCATCAATGCCAACACCAGCATCTTCAAAAGCGCGAGCCCAAGCTTGCTCCGCCCCTTCCAGACGGTGAATTTCTCGGCTGGAAAGCGGCATAAAATCACTGACATGCACCGCTGAGCGGAATCGTACAGCACGCGTAAAACTACCTGCATTATTATCGCTTGTCAGGACGAGCGCCGCTGCCCCATCAGAAATGGGCGAACAATCCGTTCGACGCAGCGGGCCCACGACGAGCGGGTTCTTGTCGCTGACTGTTCGACAGAAATCATAGCCCAGATCCTTACGCATCTGCGCATAGACATTATCGACACCGTTGCGATGGTTCTTGGCCGCAATCTGCGCCAGCGCATCGGACTGGTCACCGTAGCGCTGGAAATAAGCCTCGGCGATCCGAGCAAATACGCCTGCAAAGCCAGCTTTTATTTCGCTTTCTTCCTTACGATAGCTCGCGCCAAGCAAAGCGTCGCCAA
This sequence comes from Brucella haematophila, assembly GCF_005938105.1. GTDB lineage: Bacteria > Pseudomonadota > Alphaproteobacteria > Rhizobiales > Rhizobiaceae > Brucella > Brucella haematophila. The sequence continues at coordinate 32,537 of NZ_VCPE01000003.1, forward strand.
CGCTGGCGGTGGTGCCGCCAGTCATTTTCTCGGCACCTATGACCAGCACTGTTCGGCCATCGCCGCTGCGGATAAAATTGCGTCCGGCGTGAATTGCCGCGCTGCCAGATGCGCAGGCATTTTCACACCGCGCCATCGGCTTGTAACGTAGCTCGGGAAGCGATTGCAGAACCAGACTGGCCGGAAAATCCTGCTTTGCCATACCATTATTGAACATGCCAATGAAGACGGCATCAATGTCGCCAGGCTCAAGTCCTGCATCCGCAATGGCAGCACCTGCAACATCCGCGATCAGCGCTTCCGCATCCTTGCCATCGTGTTTACCGAACGGCGTGTGAGACCAGCCCACAATGAGAGGATTGCTCATTCTCAACTCCTGATGGCGCACCTGTCATGAAGCGCGGCGTTGTACATCCATATCGCGCAATATCGTCTTGACGATTTTGCCATAGTTGTTCTTGGGCAAAGCGTCGATGAAGATATAATCCTTCGGACGTTTGAACCGTGCGATCCGGTCCAGACACAGATTGTCGAGTTCGACTGCCGTCGCCTTGCCGACCACATAAGCAACAACGACTTCGCCCCATTCTGGGTCGGGTCGCCCAATCACCGACACCTCAGTGACATCTGGATGCACCAGCAGCACTTCCTCGATCTCGCGTGGATAGATGTTGCTGCCGCCCGAAATAATGACGTCCTTCGAACGATCCTTCAGTGTCAGATACCCATCTGTGCCAAAGGCACCGATATCACCGGTGTGCAGCCAGCCATCTTTCAATGTCGCAGCGCTCGCAGTCTCATTTTGCCAGTATCCGCTCATGACCGTCGGACCGCGCACCAGAATTTCGCCCGAAATGCCCGCAGGCAGTGCATTGCCTTCATCGTCGCAAACCATGACATCAACCATGCCAAAAGGCGCGCCTACACTGCCCAGTACTGCTCGCCAGTTTGCTCGCGTGCGATCGGCTATCGTCTTGCGATCGAGCACGGTAATGGTCATCGGGGTTTCGCCCTGACCATAAATCTGGGCAAGGCGCGGCCCAAACGCGTCCAGTGCAGCAATAGCATCCTCGACATACATCGGCCCCCCGCCATAAATAATGGTGCGAAAGGCTGCCGGATCGGCCTTATCCGCTTCGGCAATCATACGCTTGACCATTGTGGGGGCAGCAAAGAGCGACATCCGTTGCCAGTGTGCGGCCAGTTCGAAAACTTCCTGCGCATCGAAGCCACCGGATTCCGGTATGACATTGACCGCACCGCGCAATATATGCGCCATCATGTAGAGACCTGCACCATGGCTCATAGGTGCGGCATGCAACGTCGTGTCCCCAATCACGGTCGGGTCGACCTCGCCTAAGTAGGCGTAAGACATGACCGCCAGATTGGCATGGGAAAGACAGGCTCCTTTAGGCTTGCCTGTCGTCCCACTGGTATAGAATAGCCAGGCCATATCGTCGTCGTTTTGTGACGCAAGCGCCTGCGGGTCCGATTGCAGCAGATTGCACCAGTCTTGCCCGCCAAGCGCAACCAGATAACGCATTCGCTGCGGCGCAACGACAGCTATTGCCTCAGCGATATCTCTCGATGCGAGCACGACGGTCGCACCGGAGTCATCAATCGCAAAAGCAATTTCCTGCGCGTGAAGTTTGGCATTGACTGGAACCGCGACAGCGCCCGCCCACCATATCGCGTAAAGCGCGGTGACATAGTCGGCCTCGTTCTTGGCTGCGATTACAACGCGATCTCCGGGTCGCAGACCAAAGCGCTGCACCAACCCGCCTGCGAGACGGGCCGATCGTTCAGCCAGTTCACCATAGGTAGCCACCACGCGGCGGCCGTAACCCACAGCTGGCAATGCCGGATTTGCCCGTCCATTTCGGGCAAGCCACGATGCCATGTTCATCGCTGCTGTCTCCCTTCCTTCTCTGGCCTTTGCATCTCAGGCATATTCAGGGCGACGCGGTGTGAACACATCGAGATTGAGTACGTCTTCGTCACCGATGACCTCCCCCCAGTGAACCACATTCGGCGGAATGACCAGCAGGCCGCCGGGACCGACGATATGTTCTTCCGAACCCACCGTGAAACGGATGGTTCCGGCAAGAATATAGGCGATCTGCTCATTCTCGTGCGAATGCGGCTTCGGCTCGTGGCCCGGTTTCAGCCGGTGGAGCGCGAGCGTGGCACCCTCACCCGAGAAGGCCTTGCGCTCGACACCCTCGCGCACGGGCGTCCAGGGAATGCTGTTCCAGTCAACTTTATGAATGTTCATCGAAATTCTCGTATATTTGAGTTCAACGGGCGCTGCCCAGAAGGCCAGAGGGCCGAATGAACAGAAAGAGCAGCAGGATCGACAGCGCCGCGACATTCTTGAAACCAGCGCCCAGCGACAGGATGGCAAGGGCCTGAACGAGACCGAGCATGATACCCCCGAGGAACGCCCCAAACGGGCGACCGAAACCGCCGATGATTGCAGCGATGAACCCGGATATCGCAAACGGTACGCCCATGTTGAACGCCGTATACTGCGTCGGTGTTACGAGAATCCCGGCCAGAGCGCCCAGCACTGCACTGAGAACGAAAGCGCCTGTCAGCATTGCCGATACCGGAATGCCCTGAAGCGCTGCCGCTTCGGCATTGATCGAGCAGGCACGCATCGCTTTGCCAAGCCGGGTGCGTTTGAAAAACAGGCCGAGCGCCGCAACGATGAGAAGAGAACCAGCCATGATCCACAGCGACTGATAGTTGATCGCCACCCCGCCGATCATGATCGGGGGCAGATCAAGAAATACCGGCAAGGTCTTTGGCTGGTCGTCGACCACCAAAAAAGTCAGCCGCTCAATCACGATCTGTGCAGCAAGCGTCGCGAGGATCATCACGAACATGGCAGCGTTGCGCTTCCAGAGAGGACGAACCACCAGTCGCTCCAGAAGCGCTCCAACGACGGCTACCACCGCTATCGCCAAGACAGCTGCCAGAAAATAGGGCAGATGATACTGTTCGAGGAAGATATAGGTGACCATGCCGCCCAGCATCACAAATGCGCCCTGCGCGAAATTGACAATGCCACTTGCATTATAGATGACACAGAAACCAATGCCGATCAGACCATAAACGCAGCCAATGCTGACGCCGCTGATCAGACTTTGAAAAAGCACATCCATCATAAGCTCCTAACCCAGATATGCCGCGATGACGGCCGGGTCTCGGCGCACCGCTTCCGGCGTGCCTTGGGCGATCTTGCGGCCATAGTCGAGCACGACCACTTCGTCGGCTATATCCATGACCAGCTTCATGTCATGTTCGATGAGCAGCACCGCAATTCCGTCGGCAGCAATCATACGCACGGTTTCAGCCAGACGCTCGCTTTCTTCGGCATTGAGACCAGCCGCCGGTTCATCCAGCAGCAGCACACGCGGACGAGCCGCCATGGCACGGGCAATTTCGAGAAGACGCTGCTGACCATAGGGCAAGGTTGCGGCGGGGCTGTCGGCGACAGATGATAGTCCCACAAGATCGAGAAGCGCTTTCGCCTTCTCCTCCACCTCGCGTTCGGATTGTCGTTGCCAACCGGGGCGCAACAATGCGGCGAACAGGCCGCCTTTCGTCCGCAGGTGGAAACCGACCTTGACGTTTTCCAGCGCGGTCAGATCCTGGAACAGTTTGACGAGCTGGAACGTGCGTACCAACCCCAACCCTGCTCTCGTTTCCGTCCGCAAGCTGGTCACATTCGACCCCAACAAAATGATCTCGCCCTCACTTGGCGGCATGCTGCCAGCGATGAGATTGAAGAGCGTCGTCTTGCCGGCGCCATTGGGCCCGATGACAGCCGTGACACCCCGTTCCGGAACATCAAATGAAACATTATCGACAGCCGTCAGCCCACCGAACCGGCGCGTGGCGCCACGTACTTGCAGGATAGCGTTCATTGCGCCCTCCCCGAGGTTTTTGACGGCGCCTTGCGCGCATCAAGAGACTTAGCCAAACCGACCAACCCCTTGGGCGCGTAAATGAGAATGATAATCAGCGTGACGCCGTAGGCCAGGTCCTGACTTTCACTCAAGCCACGGAATATCTCCGGCAAAAGGCTGACAATAAGCGCTCCGATAATCGGCCCAGCCACCGTGCCCAGCCCACCGATATAGATCATCGTGAAAGCGAGAACGACCATATGAAGGCCGAACACCTCCGGGCTAACAAAGCCAACCACATGGACGAAAAGCGAACCCGCAATCGAAGCCAGAGCTGCGGACAGCAGGAAAGAAAGCAATTTGTACCGCGCCACATTAATACCAAGCGCGCTGGCAGCCTCTTCGCTGCCCGCGACAGCTGCAAATGCTCGACCCACACGCGATTTGCGAATGCGCGACATGGCGAAAGCGACGAGAATTGTCAGCGCCGAAAGTGTCAGCAGAATTTGTCTGTCGCTCGCAGCTTCAAACGATCCAATGCCAAGCGGAGGAATGCCCGAAATCCCGAGATAACCTTGCGTTACAGATTCCCATTCGACCGCGATTTCGTAGACGATCAAGCCGATCGCCAGCGTTGCCATCGCGAGATAATGGCCCTTGAGACGAAGTGTTGGAAGACCAATGATGCAAGCCGCCACCATAGCAGCGACGAGCCCAAACATCATGGCTGGCAATGGCGCCCATTCATAGGTTGTGGTCAACACAGCCGAGCTGTAGCCGCCAATGGCTGCAAAAGCGCTTTGACCAAAGGAGACCTGAGCCGTCAGCCCCATAAAGACATTGAGGCCGGATACAAAGATCGCATAAATCAGTCCGAAAGCGACGATAGTGGAAAGATAGCCGCCGAAAATCACAGCATAGCCGACAATGGCCGCCGACAGCACCCAGATACCGGCGGATGCCGTCAACCAGTTTGCGAGCAGACCGCTACCGCTGCCCATCATTGAAGGATCACGCGAAATAATATTGTGCGAGTTCGTCATGGGATTTTACCTCGCGAGGATCAAGTGTGGCGACGATGCGCCCAAGCGAAAGAAGATATGCACGGCAGGCGAGTTTCAGCGCCAGCGGCGCTTTCTGCTCAACGAGGATGATCGGTAAGCCCTCCGCGGCCAGTCTGCCGAGAGTTTCAAGAATCTCCCCGGTTACGCGCGGTGCAAGCCCAAGCGACGGTTCATCGAGAAGCAGCACCTTGGGATCGGCCATCATGGCACGACCGACAGCGACCATCTGTTGCTCGCCGCCGGACATGGAGCCCGCAACCTGCGAAAGCCGCTCCTTGATCCTTGGAAACAGATCGAAGACACGAGCGTAGCGACGCTGCAACTCTGCTTTGTCGCGCACCCGATAGGCTCCAAGTTCAAGGTTTTCGAGTACCGTCATTGGACCGAAGATGCCTCGCCCCTCCGGCACCAGGACAACACCTTTTGCTGCCGCACCCACGGGGTCACGTCGCCCAAGCGGCGTCCCCATGAACCGGACCTCCCCCTCATTGGGGGTGAGACCCATGATTGCCCGCAACAGTGTCGATTTACCCGCACCGTTTGGCCCAAGGACAGCGACCAGTTCGCCACGACCAACGGAAAGATCGGCTGACTTGAGCGCCTGAACATGTCCATAATGCGCTTTCAGTCCGCGGGTTTCGAGCACCGGCGCTGCACGGTGCGGCAGCTCAGACGTCATTGCGCGATCCTCACCTTGCCATCGATGATCTGGGCAATCACAAAGGGATTGACGGCAATGCCCTGATGATTGTCAGCCGCGAAATTATAGGTGCCTGTTGTGCCTTGAAAATTGGTGATCTGCTCCAGGTTCTGGCGTACCGATGGACCTTCGAAGGACTTACCCTTTTCGATTGCTGCCACCGTGAGCATCACACCGTCCCAGCCACGCGACGCCCAGTTCGGATCGCGATCGGCAAATTTCTTGCGCCATGGATCAAGGAAGGTGCCGATGGCCTGCTTGAGCGGACCATCTGGATAGGCTTCGAATACCTGAGACGGCGATGCAACGAAGAAGAACCTGTCACCCAGAACCTCGGCGACTGGCTTGAAGACGGCCAGATCTTCCAGACTGGTCAAAAGCAGCATGTTCGAACCAAGCTGCTTCAGGTTCTTGGCTGCCGTCAGTGTGGTACCGCCGAGGCCAATCTTGATGATTGCACCAGCACCTGCCGCCTGCATCTTGTTCAACTGTACACTGAGATCGGCGTCATCCTGCTTGTAGGCTTCCACACCCACAACTTCGATGCCGTATTTAGCAGCCGCCTTTTCAGCGACGGCCTTCTGCAACAATGCATAGGGCGTCGGATCATGCAGAACACCAATCTTGCGGATATCTGTCTTGTCACGCAGATATTCCAGACGTTTTTCGACTTCGAAACCGGCAGGCGGCAAGGTGGTGAATGCCCACTCGATCTCCTTCGGCTGCTTCGGCAAAATGGAACAGAGGATCATCGGTATTTCGCTACGCGCCGTCATGCTCGCAGCCGCAGCATTACCTGCTGATACGCAACCACTGATGAAGATGTTCGCCCCATCCGAACTCATCATCTTGCGGTAGACGGTAACGGCATCCTGTGGTTGCGAGCGGTTGTCTTCAACCACGACTTCGAGCTTGCGCCCCAATACGCCGCCCTTAGCGTTGACCGTTTCAACCGCTGTTTCAACGCCGTCGCGCCAAGCACGGTCAACAGTTGCTGCATAACCCGTCAGACCCGCCGAAATGCCGATCTTGTATACCTCTTCCGATGCGGCAGGGCCTGCAGCGAATGCGCTGAAGACAACCGCTGCGACGGCCATTTTCTTGGATATGTAAGACATGAACTCCTCCCATAAGTTCGTCTGCTATTTCACTCTCTTAACCGTCAGGCAGGCTTGCCGAACCCTCCGCCGCCTGGCGTTTCCAGTACCACCCTGTCATTAGGCTGCATGGTGAGCTTCTTCGCTTCGCTGACCGACTTGCCATTGACGAGGAACCGCCCCGCGGTGCCGTCGGACCCGCCACCAAGCCCTTCCGGTCCCTTGTCGAGCCGGCTCGGCACGGCATTCAGAAGCCATGGCACATCGGTGCGCATGTGGAACCCGATGGTCTGGCCATCGCCACCGCGCATACGTCCTGCTCCTCCCGAACCCCGGCGCAGTTCTTTGCGGTCGAAGACGATCGGCATTGCTGCTTCGAGAATTTCTATCGGAACGGCGGCGACGCCAGTCGGATAGCATGTGGCACTGGGCCCGTGCTTTTCGGCGCGCGCGCCCATCCCGCCGGAATAATTGAACATCGACGAGGTAAACGCCTGCCCTGCATCGTTGCGACCCTGGATCTGGATCGTCCAAACGGCGCCTGATCCTTCGGCGAGTACCTGGGTTGGAATGACCTGATAGAGCGCTTTCAAAATCGGCATCGGCACATACATACCAACAACGTGGCGCGCATTGACGGGAGCCGGATAGCTGCAATTCACGATGGAGCCTTCCGGGGCGCGGATTTCAATCGGCGCCAGTGAACCGGAATTATTCGGAAGTTCGGGATTGAGGCAGCTGCGGATGGCGAAAGTCGAGTAGGCGTGGGTATAATTCAACACCACATTAATACCCGTCGCTGTCTGCATTGAACTACCATCGAAATCGACAATGATGCTGCCTGCATCCGGATCGACGGTCACGGCAGTCTTTAGCGTGATAACCTCGCCACCGGGAACATCAAACTGGGATTCGCCGTGATAAGTGCCCCCCTTCAACTTGCGGATAGCCGCGCGGGTGGCTTCTTCGGAACGGGCGATGATTTCATCCGACAACATCTCGATATCATCGACGCCCTGACGCTCGCACAGTGCGATCAGATGCTCGGCGGCAGCCTGACCGCTTGAAACCTGTGCGGCCAGATCGCCAAACACGGCATCGGGCGTGCGAACATTACGACGGATCATAGCCTGCAAGACGGGATTCATCACGCCACGCTCGTAGAACTTGAGCGGTGGAATCCAAAGCCCTTCTTCATGCACATCACGGGCGCCAGCGCCGATACCATAGCCCCCGATATCGGTGTGATGGATGGTCGAGCCGATATAGGCAATAAGGCGCTCACCATTGAAGATCGGCGTCAGGATCGTGATATCGAAGAAATGCCCTGCCGAAAGCCACGGATCGTTCGTGATGAGCACATCACCCGGTTCGCACCGGCCACTGAATTCACGCACAAGATGCTGTCCCGCAAAAGCGAGCGAATTGATATGGCCCGGTGTGCCGGTATTGGCTTGCGCCACCATGCGCCCACGCTGATCGAACAGCGCGCAGGCCAGATCGCCAGCCTCACGGACGATAGGGCTGAATGCGATACGTTGCAGCGCCTTGGCGCGTTCGGTGACAATTCCGATCAGATTTGACCAGAGAATCTCAAGTTCGATGCCGTCCACGGTTCTTCCTCCCAACCGTTGCGCTGGCTCTGGCGTTGCCCGTCAAGGCCACCAGAGACCAGAGCGTCAATTCCTCAAGCCTGTGCTGCTTTCCTGGTCGCAACGATGCATCCAAATGCATCAATTGTTGCGACCCAGTGCGGCGGAATGGCTGTCGTGGTTTCGCGTTCCTCGATGATCACCGGGCCATCAACAACCTGCCCAACGGCAAGATCGCTACGCTCATAAACCGCAACCATCTCACCATCCTGCCAGGCATGGACAGGGCGGAAACCCTTCGGCTCGCCAATTGCGCTGGCCGGTTGACCAGCGGGGTGAAAGTGGATCGCGGGACCGTTGACGGTAATGCGCCAGCTAACGACCTCTACAGGAACGTGCGATGGATTGACTCCATAGAGGGTGCGATAGGCTTCCGAGAACAGTACCTCAATCGACTGCGTATCGTGTGTCTCGCGCGGATCCTGATCAAACGTAACGGTGACTTCGTGCTGTTGTCCGAAGTAACGCAGATCGGCACCGACATGAATTTCAACATCGGCAGATGCGCAACCAGCTTCCATGAGCGCCATGCGGCCCTCTTTTTCCAGTTCGCCCAGGAGCTTTTCCGTACGGTCCCAGTCGATTGCATCGAGCCGCACGAGATCACTGCGAACGAGATCAAGACGCAGCGGCGTCACAAGCGTTCCGAATGCCGAAAGCACACTGGAGCGTGGGGGCACAATCACTGACGCGCTTTGCAAAAGCTCAGCAACACCGCAGGCGTGCAGCGGACCAGCGCCCCCAAAGGCAAACAGCGGCAAACCGCGATAGTCGACGCCCCTATCAGTTGCGTGCGCTCTGGCGGCTGAAGCCATGGCTTCCGTAACCACGCGATAGATGCCGCGCGACGCCTGAACGGGGGTTGTACCCAGACCGTCGGCGAGCTTTTGCATGGCCCGTTCGGTGGCTGCGCGATCCAACCGCATCTCTCCACCGAGGAAATTCTCCGCATCGATGAGGCCGAGCATCAGATCGGCATCGGTTACAGTCGCATTCGCTCCACCCCGGCCGTAACAGGCAGGGCCCGGATTGGACCCTGCACTTTCCGGGCCGACTTTCAGCAGGCCGAGTTCATCGACATGCGCAATGCTGCCGCCACCGGCGCCGATTTCGATAAGGTCAATCGAAGGCACAGTGACCGGCAGGCCGCTGCCTTCCTTGAAGCGATAGCGACGATCCACTTCAAACAGACCCGTCACCAGCGGCGTCCGGTTTTCAATCAGACACGCCTTGGCCGTCGTGCCGCCCATATCGAAGGACATAAGCCGGTCGATGCCGAGTACCTCAGCGTAATGACAGGCAGCGAGTGCGCCGGCGGCAGGTCCGCTCTCGATCATACGCACTGGGTTGCGCCCCGCAGTCTCCGCGCCGACAACCCCGCCGGAACTGAGCATGATCAGCGGCGTATTGCCAAATCCCTCATCCCGCAGCCGGTCGCTTAGCCGACGCAGATAGGGCTGCGAGATCGGCATGGTGTAAGCGTTGACGGCGGCCGTTGATGCACGGGGATATTCACGGATCTGCGGAGCGACATCGGACGAGGTGCAGATGAACACGTCATTGAGCGACCGCGACAGACGTGCAGCCACATGCGCTTCATTGGCTGCATTGACGAAAGAGTTGAGGAAACAGATGGCAACCGATTGCGCGCCGCTCTTGCGAATTTCGGAAGCTAGTGCCTCAATTTCTGCATCGGAGGGTGTTTCGGCAGTTGATCCATCGGCAAGCGTGCGCTCCTTGATACCGAAGGTAAGTTCCGGTGCGACCAGCGGCTCAGGAAACTCAATCTGCGGATCATACATGTCGTAACGATGCTCGTTACGGATCGACAATACATCGCGAAACCCCTCAGTCACGACAAGCGCAGTTGGCGGGCCCTTCCGCTCGATCAACGCATTTGTGACCACCGTTGTCGCATGCACGATGACACCATCAATCGCATCGGAAGAAATGCCAGCTTTTTTCAATACAGCATTGACGCCACCGAAGAACCCGCTGAGCAGATCTTCATGCGTGGTCAGGGTCTTGTCGACCGACAGACGACCGTCAGAATTACGAAGCACGATATCGGTGAAGGTGCCGCCGATATCCACTGCAAGCGAATAAGTCATTGTTGTTCTCTCCATCCCAAACGTTCCGAGATCCGACGCGCCGTCGCAAGGACCTCATTGACCTGTGCGTCTTCCGGTGGAGCACCGATGAATTGCGTCGAGCCAACAATGGCGACGGAACCGGTGATTTCCCCACGGTGATTGAATACGGGGGCCGCTAACGCATTAACCGCAGTCAGAAGCTCATCGGCAGCGATGGCCCAGCCCTTGGCGCGAACTTCTGCAGCTTCTGCCTGCAACCGAGCCGGATCGGTGATCGTCTTCGGCGTCCACACATGCAAAGGCGCAGCCAGGGTCTGGTCCATCAAGGAGGCTGCACCAAAAGCCAGCCAGACCTTGCCATGCGCGGTGGCATGGACGGACAATTCCGTGCCTGGCCGCGTGCCGAATTCAATCACGGTACGTCCGTGCAGCAGGTCCAGCACAACAAGCTTGTTGTCGACCAGACCACAGATCGTCACCGCTTGGCCGGTGCGTTCGCGCAAAGCCGAAAGCTCGTCGCGCGCTGCTGTCGCCACCTGAAAACGGTTGCGCACCGCCTCGCCCAGCATCAGTAGCTTAATACCCGCTTCATAACGGCTGGTTTCCGGGTCCTGACGCACGAAGTCGTGGCGCTGCAGGGTAACAAGATGCCGATAGACCGTAGCCTTGTTTGCAGAAAACGCCTTCGCGATCTGCGCCAGCGTCATCGGCTGATCCTGCCCCGAAAGGAACTCCAATACGCGCAAGGCCATATCGAGCGTACTGGTGCCAGCACCAGCCTTCCCGGTTTTGCCGGAAGCCTCATCCATTTTTTCATCCCCAGTCGTTTCAAATAATGAAACGTTGTTTTATTTATTTAAATGATTGATTGAAATCGTCGAGCTGTCAAGAGGCTTTAGAAATACTTTATTGTTTGACGCAGATATGCTCAGCCGCCCCATTTTATATGGACACCGCTGGGCCTGATGATGACCAGTTGGAAGTCAGAACACCCAATCTTTACGACCAACTAGGGGTCGAACCAGCCAGCCCGGTTTCGAAGGCCACGGAAAAAATAACTGCTATAGTGCTAGAAAAATCTCGATGACAGTTCCTGACATTCATCTCGGTCGTTCCCAGCCATCCCTAAAAGCGACAAGAGCGGACCTTCGCAACGTCGGAAGGCGCCAGCTTTAATCGACGGTGCAACGTGCCAAGCACAGACTGACAACATTGGGGTGCATCGGTTGGTATATGAGGGAATAGGCTTGGGTAATCTCGGCAATCATAGAACATCGCTCTTGAGTAATGCTTCAAGCCAATCGGCGAAGACCTGCAATCGCCGCGAGAGATGCTGACGATGCGGGTAAAGCAGCGTTATGGGCATAGGCTCCGTACGATGGCTTAACATCACCTCAACCAGTTCCCCTGCTTCCAGGTGCCGTCTGACATCGTAGGCAGGAATCTGGATCAAGCCGAGTCCTGCCAGGCAACAAGCGATATATGCTTCAGCGCTGTTGACGGTGACGCGGCCTCGCACTGGCAGAGCGCGTAGCTTGCCATCCTCGATCCATTCCCAGTCGTCGACCCGGCCACTGGAGGGGGAAGCATAGTTGACAGCCCAGTGGGATCCGAGATCACTGGGACCGTCAGGAGCACCATAACGTTTCAGATAGGCGGGGCTTGCGACATTGATCAGCGCCAGCTTGCCGATAGGTCGCGCTATCAGGCCTGAGTCATTCAAAGGCCCGACGCGCAGCACACAATCTACGCCGTCTTCTATGAGATTCACCGCGCGGTCGCTGACGCCGAGATCGATATCGATTTGAGGGTAACGGTCGAGGAATTCAGGAAGCGCCGGCGCAATGATGAGCCGTCCAATACGACCGGGAACGTCAATCTTCAGTCTGCCCGACGGTTGAGCTGCGGTCTGCCGGAACAGGTTTTCCGTGTCTTCAACCTCGGCAACGACCCGCAGGCAACGCTCGTAAAAAGCTACGCCGTCCTGGGTCGGCGAGACGCGGCGTGTAGTGCGATGGAGCAACCGCGCGCCCACACGCCCCTCCAGTTCCTGCACGGCCGCGGACACCGACGAGCGTGGCACGCCGAGCGTATCGGCGGCACGAGTGAAGCTCGCGCACTCGACGACGCGGGAGAAAATACGGAACAGATCAATACGATCCAAGTGGGAAAGCCCTCCATTAGACGAATTCTCTGACAAGTGATGTCAGAATGATCGTCTTTATCGTGCAATCATAGTCAGTATTCTCCTTCTACGAAAGCGGCCGCCGACGCGGTCGCCATATTGGCAAAGGAGATCGACCTATGACCGATCACAGCATTAAGGGTAAAACCGTCATCATCGCCGGTGGAGCGAAGAATCTCGGCGGGCTAATCGCTCGCGATCTCGCCGAACATGGCGCAAAGGCAATCGCCATCCATTATAACAGTGCGGCAACGAAGGCGGATGCGGATGCCACCGTCGCCTCCGTCAAAGCCCTGGGCGCAGAAGCCTTCGCCTTTCAGGCCAACCTCACGACGGCTGGCGCGATGGAAAAGCTTTTCGCCGACACTGTTGCCGCCATCGGCAAGCCGGATATCGCTATCAACACTGTCGGTAAGGTGTTGAAGAAGCCGATCATCGAGATCAGCGAGGCAGAATATGACGAGATGAGCGCCGTCAACGCCAAGTCCGCATTCTTCTTTCTTAAGGAGGCCGGCAAGCATCTCAACGACAATGGTAAGATTTGCACGCTCGTTACCTCGCTGCTGGGGGCGTTCACGCCCTTCTATTCGAGTTATGCCGGCACCAAGGCGCCGGTCGAGCACTTTACGCGGGCGGCATCGAAGGAATTTGGCGAGCGTGGCATCTCGGTGACCGCGATCGGTCCCGGCCCGATGGACACGCCTTTCTTCTATCCGGCTGAGGGCGAGGATGCCGTTGCCTACCACAAGACCGCAGCAGCACTCTCCAAGTTCTCGAAGACGGGTTTGACAGACATTGAGGACATTGTCCCCTATATCCGCTTTATGGTATCAGACGGCTGGTGGATGACTGGACAGACCGTCCTCGTCAATGGCGGCTATACGACCAAGTGATGGTATCGGCAACCTGCCGCTAAACCGGCAGGTCGTTCGTCCGCAAAGGGGGACACATGCATATGCTTCTTGTCATCGTCGGAGGTGTCGTCTTGCTCGGCGTCTCCCTTCTGTTCGGAAAGCTCTGGGGCGGCGACCTTGCCGGTATGGCCGCCGCAGCCAAGCTCTTTATCCCAGTTTGGTTGGCTGTGGCGGCGGTCAACATGTGGGTCGGCGTGACCAAGGCTGGCTACACGATCGCTCAGGAACTGCCGATCCTCTTTGTCGTCTTTGCCGTGCCTGCAGCGTTTGCCGCCCTCGTGGTATGGCAATTGTCGCGAGGCTGATTAGAGCGCCGATCTGATCCAATCAGATCGAAACCCGCTCGAATGGCGGCCGAAGCTGCACATCACGACGGGGTCAACCTAATTCATTGCAATGCATCACCAAAGGCGGACTGAAGGTTTCGTCATGATTACCATACCCAGAACGCGGCAGCGCAGTAACGACGGGCTGATTTCGGATGTTATCAGCTTCTGGAAACAAGCCGGGGAGAAGGGCCGATGGTTCGTCAAGGACAAGAGTTTCGACCGTAGCTTCCGGGAATGCTATCTCGAACTGCATATGGAGGTCGCCGAAAGGCGCCATGACAGCTGGATGGAGACGCCCGAAGGCGCGTTGGCGTTGCTGATCCTTACGGACCAGTTCCCGCGTAATTGCTTTCGCGGCACTGGCCACATGTACGCCACCGATCCGTTGGCTCGCCACTACGCCCGCGAGGCGCAGAAGATGGAACATATGGAGCGGGTCGGGGAGGAACTACGTCTGTTCTTTTGTCTCCCCTTCGCGCATTCGGAAGAAATCGCCGATCAGGACGTCTCCGTGGCCCTCAATGCGAAACTTGGCGAGCCATGGCTCTCTCATGCGGAGAACCATCGAGACATAATCCGCCGTTTCGGGCGTTTCCGGCACCGCAATCCAATGTTGGGACGGATCACGACCACAGCAGAAATCAAGTTTCTCGAGGCAGGCGGTTTTCAGGGATAGCTTGCATCGCAGTGATCATATCGCCGCAGCTTTTCCTGCGACCACAGACAATGACGGAGTTTGGCGACAGGACTTTATTTGGATCTGTCGCAAACGTCTCGTCAATGAGCACTGATATAGGTCTCCAGCTCTCAAGAAGCTGGGCTATTCGATGTCCAAAGGCCCCTATTTCGATAGGTCCGTCATCGTTCTATGTTCGAAAGCAACTGTGTTCGTGTTCACCAGCGCGGAGCCGCGGGGAAATGGGGTTGCCGGCGATGGTTACATGGGACCTTTCCGTGGAGGCCTCACAAGTAAAATCCACGCGATTGTTGATGCGGAAGGCCGTCCGATCAATCTTTGTCGAACAGGCGACCAAGTGCTGACTGCTCTCAGGCTGAAGGCCTCATGGCTTGTATCAAAGAAGGCGACGCGCTGCCTGCGGACAAAGCTTACGACACCGATGCCATCCGCAAGACCGCAGCAGAACGGAAAACTGGGCGAGCTGTGCTTTAATCGCATCAAACACTATCGTGGCATCGCCCCACGTTACGATAAGAACCCGCCCATTTCCTGGCCGCTGCCAAACTCATCGCTGTCGGTGTCTGGTGCATCAGTTTATGAGTCTACGTTCTAACTGATCGAGCAAAGCGTCTGCCTAAGGTTGGCGCCCATCGAATGGCATAGTTACTCATCCCTTCTAACAACCCAATATCGTTGCCATCAATGATAATCTGTTAGAATGACGCCGCCGCTAATAGCGCCTCGATTTCAGAACGATCCGGCATTGCTTGCGCAGCTCCCTTTCGGGTGACCGCAATTCCGGCAGCAGCACAACCAAAGCGGACAGATTCAACCGTTTCCATTCCGTTGGAGAGAGCGGCTGCGAAACCACCAACGAATGCATCACCAGCTCCAGTCGTATCCACCGGCGGACCATTAGAAATGACGGGAATATGCGTTGATAACGTTGAGGAGTGCACAAGGACGCCCCGCGAGCCTAGCGTGATAATTGCTGCCTTTGCTCCACGATTCACAAGGATATCACCGGCGCGGCGTGCATCATCGAGCGAACAAAGATCGAAGCCGACCAATGCTGCGGCCTCGGTTTCATTCGGAATAATGAAATCACAAAGCGCATACATAGATTCAGGAAACGCTTCCGCCGGCGCGGGGTTGAATATGGTCGTGACACCAGCATTTTTAGCAATCTGCAATGCCCTGACGGCCGCTTCCAACGGTTGTTCAAGCTGGGTAACAAAAACGCGGGCGCATTCAATTGCGTCTCTCGCATTTTCGACGTCATCCACTGATATCGTCCCAGCTGCTCCCGGATAAATTATTATCGAATTATCACCGTTATTCGTGTTCACAAAGATGAATGCCGCTCCAGTTGGAACGTCATCAAGTTGTACAATACGAGTACGGACTCCCGCCTTTCTATAGGTCTGTAACGCAATCTCACCAAAGGCATCATTGCCAATTTTTGAGATAAACGTTGTTGTTGCACCGGCCATCGCTGAGGCAACAGCCTGATTGGAACCTTTTCCCCCAGGACCAAGGGCAAATCCATTGCCTTTAATTGTTTGGCCAATCAGGGGTAATTGCTGAGCTTGATATACGGTATCGGCGACGAAGACTCCGAGGATGACGACATTCGACTGCATGCTGTTCTTCTTCATGTCTGCTTTACTCATTCGCTGCTGGCGGTATGACGCCCATGGTCAAGAGGAAGCAGCCAAAGAAGCGCGGTTCGCCGGTCTGGACCACGCAGTATGCCTTTTTGGCTAATTCATAGAAAGCAAAACGCTCGATACTGTACATTGGACAGTCACGCCCTTCGGCAAGGTTTACCTGCAACTGAACTTCCCGTTGGACCATTGGAATTTCATCCGGGTTACCAGAGACCTCCATGCGCCCCGCGGAATTCTGC
This sequence comes from Brucella haematophila, assembly GCF_005938105.1. Lineage (GTDB taxonomy): Bacteria > Pseudomonadota > Alphaproteobacteria > Rhizobiales > Rhizobiaceae > Brucella > Brucella haematophila. Next base: position 49,073 of record NZ_VCPE01000003.1, read on the forward strand.
AAAGCAGTGTCAAGCGGCATCACAGAAAGTATAGCTTGAACGGCGCGTGCAGCCCCGACATTATCGACGTGCAAGGCTTTACCTACAACGGTTTGTCTCGCGATGCGATCTGTCGGAAAATTTGTGTCCACGACCGCTATTTGATCGCCGTGTCCCATCGACCGTAATGCGTGAAGAAGGTCGGCGTTCAGCATGACATCGATATTTTTGAGCATTGCAAACCTCGCTTAAGTGGTTGCCAGAAACATCCCAAAACTCACCGTCCCCAGATAGGGAACGGTGTCGTTCTCGTTTGATGTTAGAGATTCTTCTTTGTTTTATTCTTTGCTGCCAGTGGCGGCGATGGATGCAGAGTAGAAGCGTTGCATGATCGTGAGTATCAACATCGGAATTACTGCGATGAACAATGCCGCGGCAAATATAAGACCATAATCAGTCTGATACCCCGTCGAAAACTGTGCAATAGCGACTGCAGCCACTTTGTAGTCAGCACCAGGGGCTATCAAAAGAGGCCACAAATAAGCCTGCCACTGGAATATAAACAGGATAAGCGCTGCACTCACCATTGCGGGGATCGAGAGTGGCAGATAGATGGAATAGTAAATTCGGAACCAGCCCATCCCGTCAACAATAGCGGCTTCTCTGATTTCCTTTGGAATCCCCATGAAGAACTGTCGAAGCAAAAACACGGCAAGTCCATTTCCGATTCCTGGTAGTATCAATCCGGTATAGCTATCCTGAAGGCCGAACATCCGCATTATACTGTAGAGCGGAACAGCAATTGCATCAAACGGGATCAGGAAGCTGATCACCATCAGCATAAAAACTCCATTTCGGAACGGAAACTCAAGTACGGCAAGCGCAAATGCCGCCATAGAACAAAGTATCAAGCCAATAACAACCGTTACGGCTGATACAAGTATCGAGTTCCAGATGGCCAGACTGAATGGGCTTTTCCATACACCAATGATGTTCGCTAATGTCCACTCATCTGGCCAGAAAGTGTAGACTCCAACCGGGGAAAGATACCGGAATATCGAATCTGTTGGCCGGAATGAACTCACGGCAAGCCACCAAAGAGGCAAAAAGAAAGCAAGCGCTACCAATATAATGAAGAACTTGCGCGCTAACGATACTTTGTTCATACCCGCTCCTCCTGAGCCCGCATCAAACGGAACTGCACTGTGACGACGATGAGCGCAACTGCGACCAGAATGACGGTCGACGCGGCCGCACTGCTCGGATCACTAAGAACAAAGGCCTGCGAATAAATCTCGTTCATGATCAGGTTTGTGGAACCCATTGGGCCGCCCTGTGTCAAAATCTGCACCGGCGCGAACACAAGGAAGTTGGCCACTGTATTTGCTACCAAAACAAATGTGAGCGGCCGTCGGAGCTGTGGCAATGTAATGTAGCGGAACTGTTGCCACCGGTTTGCTCCGTCAATCTTGACGGCTTCGTATAGCGATTTCGGGATTTCCTGTAAGCCGGCGACCAGGAACGTCATCCAATAGCCAACCCCGATCCAGCTCACAATGAGCATAATCGATGCGAGGGATTGATCTGGAGACGTCAGAAAGCGTTGAGATTCAAACCCCAGCGAATTCAGCAGCGAGTTTACAAGTCCGTCCGGACGCAATGCTACGCCCCAGACAACAGCCGATACACTTTGTGGAATAGCAACCGGCAAAAGAATGATTGTTCGCCAAAATCCTATTGTCCGCATGCCGGCATTCATGAGTATGGCCAGCGCTAAGGCAATCGCAATTTGCAAGGGATTGATGATGATTGAGTAAATTGCCGTAATCTTCAGGCTATTCAAAAACTCTTCGTCAGTGAATATAAAGGTGTAGTTATCAATGCCATAGCCTCCACCGGGTATTTCGAACGAATTTACCACGGCGAGAGCAGCTGGCCACAGTCGCAACAGAAAAACAGATAGCAAGGCCGGCCCCAGAAAAGCCAGAGCGACCAGGTAGCGTGACTTTGACGATGTCATGGCGATAAATCCGCTTGCAAGTAAAAGGAGATGCCGCCGATACACGGCATCTCATATTCTAAGGACCGATACCAATTAGCGAATGCGCGACATTTGCCTGGTGAGCTGCTTGTCGGCCGCCTTCAGTGTCTCCGAAGCGTTAGCGCCGTTTCTGATGTCGCTGAATGCCTTATTCATGATCGTTTCAAATGCGACGTAGCCGACAGTACGCGGGCGTCCTACAGCCGAGTTTTGCAGTTCGTAATTTATGATATCGATCGCAGGACCAATCTTGCCGCTTTCCGCCTTGAACTTTTCGGCATAGCTTTTGAAAGCATCTGCGTTGGTTGGCGGTAAAGGATTGGCCGAAACGGTCAAGGAGTTGCCCTCTGCGTTCAGTGAAGCGAACTCAGCAAATTCCCGCGCTTTGTCGATATTCTTGCTGTGCGGGTTTAAGGCAAGCGCCCATGAGCCAGTTGGCGTGACGGGTTTTCCATCCTTAAAATAAGGTACTGGTGCAACACCATAGTCAAGATCCTTGACTCCGTCATATCGCCCGATCGCCCATGGACCGGCAATCATGAAGGCGACTTCTCCCTTCATAAACTGATCGTCTGTTTGCTCAGGTTTGACACCACGGGGAGACAGATTGTTGCTAAATAGATCCCCATACCATTGCGCTGTCTTAATCCAGTCGTCGCTTGCAATATTGGATTCGAGCAGACGTTCACCCTTGAGACCAGGCCCGGCGCCAGCGGATTCGAACAACATCTGCAATTGATAGTAGCGGTCGACCTGCTGGAAGTTTAAGCCCCATTTCGCACCAGCCTTTTGCGCAGACTGTGCCTGCTCAAGCAGTTGATCCCACGTCATTCGCTTGCCTGGATCACCAGACGGAAGCTCGATCTTTGCGTTCTTGAGTAACGCGCGATTGTAAAAGAGAAGCTGTGTCGATGTCCACATTGGGTAAGCGTAGACCTTACCGTCGTAAGTTACCTGCTCCAGATCGACAGGATTAGGGTTTGCCAACTTGATGGCATCGCTTCGGTCCGTCACATCTTGCAAATAACCACGCGACGCAAATGCCGGGATGCGGGGCGTGTCTGCGGCGATGACGTCAATACTGGTGTCACCTTGACCTATACGTGACTCCACAGCCGCATTCAGATCGTTAAAAGGAACGGACTGATGCACCACCTTGATATCAGGATGAAGCTTTTGGAACGCGTCTATGACCGGCTTGAACGTCGTATCCTTCTCTGCGCTCAAAAAGGTGATCGTAGTTTCTTCTGCGTGCGCCATCCCTCCAAATAGAAGGGTCGTCGCACCAAACATTGCGCCAGCAAGCTTGGTTAGCCGGGTCATTTCGTTCCTCCTCCAATGTGCACACATGTGCAGTTATGTTTTTGCACCTGCCGTATTCGTTGTCAATCGTTCACGCAGAAGCGTTCGTCGACTGACGAACAACAAGTGTGCCTGTCACATGCAGATGCTGCCCCGTTAGCCCGGGCTCTCCGCGGAGCTGACGCATTACGTTATCGATTGCGAGTTCGATCATTTGGCTGATGTTCTGATCAACGGATGTCAGATTATACGATTGCCAAGAACCAATAACGGCGTTGTCAAAGCCAGCTACGAGCAAATCTTCCGGTATTTTAAGCCCGAATTCAGTCCGAGCAATATCAATCACACCGATAGCCATGAGGTCATTGGCGCAAAAAATGGCGTCTGGCTTGAGCCTTGCCGATAACAGTTTTCGTGCAGCCTCGGCACCACTATCGTGGCTATAATCGCCATTTTCGATCGCAACGGGCACGATTCCACGCTTGATAAGTGCGCGAACGAAGCCGAGCTCCCTGTCACGGCTGCTCGATGCGTCTGGCTTGCCCGTAATCAACGCAATCTTTGAACATCCTCGGTCCAGCAAATGGTCGGCCATTGCTGCTGCGCTTGCGGCATTATCGCAAGTTATCGATGTAACCCAGTCCTGAGGGAAATAGCGGTTAATTGCAACAACCGGTAGCTTCATACGGCTTATACTCTCGGTGAGAGCTGAAGACAGAACGGCGTTTGTTACGATTAGAGCGTCTACCTGATACGATAGTATCTGGGAGATCTGCATTTTTGTACTGGTTTCATCGCCAAAAAGCACAAGTGAAGCGAAACCTCGCTCTTGTAACGCAGTTCCGATTTTTTCCAGCGTGTCAGCATAGAACGGGTTTTGCAAATCCGCAGAAACAACGCCAATTATCCCGCTTTTCTGGGTGATCAGGCTTCGGGCCATCGCATTGGGATGGTAATCCAATGTTTTGGCGGCGCGCAGAACTTTTTCCCGAGTGGCCTTTGAAACGTATGCGTCTGGAGTGAACGTTCGCGAAACGGCGGATCTGCTCACTCCGGCCAGTCGAGCGACGTCTATCGAACGGGAACGTCCTTCTTTTTTGTCGCTCATTTGATTCTTTCTCTTGACCACTCGTAAACACCTTCTGTACATACTGCACACGTGCTCACATTTCAAGTTGAGCTTTTGTTCCTTCTGCTCAAAGCCATTGGAGTAGTCAGGTACAAAAAAATGGGAGGAATTGCTCATGGGTGCTGTTGAGCTTCGCGGCCTCAAGAAATCTTATGGCCAGGCGCAAATCGTTCATGGGATTGATCTGACGGTAGAGGAGGGAGAGTTTCTTGCCCTTGTGGGACCGTCAGGGTGTGGCAAATCAACATTGCTTCGGATGGTAGCTGGACTGGAGACGATCTCGTCCGGTGAAATCGTCTTTGACGGCAAAGTTGTAAATTCACTCGATCCAAAGCAACGCAATGTGGCAATGGTCTTTCAGAACTATGCCCTCTATCCGCATATGACTGTTCGCGAGAACATGTCGCTTAATCTCCGTCTTTCGAAGGTGAGCAAGACGGAAATTGAAAAGCGCGTCGAGGACGCAGCTCGATTGCTTCACATTGATGCAATTCTTGAGCGACGGCCTTCACAACTGTCTGGAGGACAGAGACAGCGCGTTGCCATGGGCCGTGCAATTGTCCGCAATCCGGCGGTGTTTTTATTCGATGAACCGCTTTCAAATCTGGACGCCAAACTTCGTGTCATGATGCGCGCCGAGATCAAGGCCTTGCATCAGAAAGTCAAGACCACATCTATTTACGTCACACATGACCAGATCGAAGCCATGACGCTGGCAGACCGTATCGCAGTCCTCAATGCCGGTAAAATCGAACAGATCGGCACGCCCATTGAGCTCTACAATAATCCAAGCAATAAATTTGTCGCCGGATTCATCGGCTCACCAGCTATGAACTTTATTCCCGGAAGAGTGGAGCGTGGCTATGCAGTTGTTGAGAAACTGTCAGACGGGTTTCCTTCCATAGCGCTTGCCGATATCTCCGACGGCACTCCTCTCGAGTTTGGTGTCAGGCCTGAACATCTCCGTCTTTCAGACAACGACCATGGTCTTCCTGCAACAGTGCAGCAGGTTGATCAGACCGGCTCGCAAACGCATGTCGTGGCCGATGCGCTTGGTTCGACTGTGACGGTCGTTCTTGAAGGAATGGTGATGCTGAACGTAGGCGACAGCATCAAACTCACCACCAAAGCTAGCGATATCTATCTATTTGAGTCCAGCGGTGGGAAGGCCGTCGGACCGCGACCAGAACCGCGTTTAAGGGAGAAAACTTGATGACCCAGCTCGATTACGCCACCAGAATTGGAATGCTCGCGCTACCAAAGGGACGGATTCGATGTGTTCTGGATACAGACACCTACAACGAAATTGACGACCAGTTCGCAATCGTTCAAATGTTGCTTTCCTCGGATCGCCTCGACTTGAAGGCTATCTATGCGGCTCCGTTTCATAATTCCCGATCGGATAATCCGGGCCATGGCATGGAGCTGAGCTACGATGAGATATTGCGTTTGCTCGCTCGACTAGACATTGACCCGGAGAACTTTGTCTATAAAGGTGTTAAAAACTACGTCGGGTCTGTAAAAGTTGCACAGGAAGCACCTGCCGTAGACGATCTGATCACTCGCGCTCGGGCAAGTTCCAGCAACGATCCGCTCTATGTCGTCGCAATTGCCGCAATTAGTAACGTTGCTTCCGCAATTCTAAAAGCCCCTGATATTATTGACAAAATTGTTGTCGTTTGGCTCGGTGGGCATGCATTGGAATGGCCGAACACCAGGGAATTCAATCTTCGCCAGGATGTCGGCGGCGCACAGGTGCTGTTCGATAGCGGTGTGCCACTTGTACTTCTGCCCTGCATGGGTGTGGTGTCGCACCTATTGAGTTCCGTTCCTGAAATCGAGCGACATGTCGAGCCTTATGGCGAGATCGGGAAGTTCCTCGCGCAGCGATACAAGGAATATTCTGATGATCACGTTGGTTGGTCGAAGGAGATATGGGATATGGCGCCGGTGGCTTGGCTCCTGAATCCTGATTGGTGTGAAAGCGTTATCACGCATACGCCGATACTATCCGATCAAGTGACATGGAGTGTCGATCAAGCAAGACATCCCATGCGTTATGTTTATCGGATTCATCGCGATCCGATCCTGAAAGACTTTTTTGAGAAGATTAAAGCCCACTCAGAAAAAGCGGCCTGAACCAGGACTGAGGCTCTCAGAATGACTGAAAAATAGGAGGGGCCGCCCTCCTATTTATATTCGTTATTGATACATAGTAAAACCGACCAGATCAGTACAGGGTGAGACAGGCGTCTTGCAAGCAAAGCCCAGATGGAAGTAGGTACGCTTTCGTGGGAAGGAATGCTTCAACTACTATGCGGACTATTACTGTCTGGCATTCGCTTTTTTACGTCCTCTCATACCCGCATCGCCAATGACGTTTCTTACGGTTCATCTGCCCGAGAGACAACGATATGGGCTTACCACGCTCCCACAATGCCACACGGTTGAGTTAGGGTATGCCTTTCTGTCGGTAGCGCGTGACGACAACGTATACCCCGGTTTCACAGGAATATCCGGCCACACACCTTTGGTTGATGCCTGTCATTGGCTTTGGTATCTTCTTTCGTAACGGCATTTGTCAGCAATTCACTCATGTCACAAATACCCACCGAGCCTTGCTCCTTTTTTCCATGCACCAAGGACCTTCTACATCATTTCTCCCGGCATGTGCGCCCCCGGCGAGGGTTGTCAGAGCCGCTTCAGACAGAGCTATTGCTAGTTCTGCCTGCTCTCGTGGGCTACTGTTGGTCGCAGAACAGGTTCACTGCCAGAGTTGCCTCAGATCGAACGATAGAGTGCGGACCGCCACGATGAGAAGGCTGAACAACATCGGTCCTGATGGAGTTCGCAAAAATACTCGCGGCTCGTAGCTGAGACTGCACACCCGAACGTGCTGGTCTCGTGAGCAATGCTAACGATAGAGCTTCTTTGACCAGCTAGAAATTGCCTCTGCAATCGCTTCTGGCTGTTCTGGGAAAAGAGCGTGCGAAGCATCTGGAATGATGACCGTGGTAACACGCTCACCGAATTCGCGGCGCATTTCCTTCCAACGGTCCTTCGGTTTAAAGGGATCATCTTCCGGAATGAGTTCCAGCAGCGGAGCGTTGCCCGCGCCCCACCAGCTCTCTCGTGGCACAGAAGCAGCGACCTCCATTTTGGACACATCTGGATACCAGCCTTGCAACCATGAAGCGGCATTATTGCCATTTGAGAAAAAGGCTCCTTTCAGAGAAGCAAGCCGGTCCTCATCAGCAATTGCCGGATTGGCAGCATATCTCGGCGCACGCCAGACTAACGGAAAGCGGTCGCGTGTATCACTTGCTGCCCCCGCCGCTATGACGACGCCTCGAATGCGTTCGGGATATCTCGCAGCCAGAATGCGGGATATGAATTGACCATAAGCATGTCCAACCATGATAGCCTGCCGGTCTCCGAGCTTATCGATGACAGCCGTAATATCTTGAGCCAAATCATAGTATGTTACCCCATTCATGGGGCCTTTTGACTTGCCAATCCCTCGTGGTTGTGGCCGCAAAACCTTAAAGCCATCACGCGCTAGAAGTTCAGCCGCCGCATTATAATCTTCATAACCATCACGTCCCAATGATGGAAGAATGACCACCGCCGGACCATTGCCGTCAACGACCGTCTCGATGCTCACGTCGCCATTTGTTACGATCTCGACGCGGCTTGCAGCCATAGCCGAGCTGCCTGTAGAAATGAACAGGGCAACAACACATGCTTTTCTACTGATCGCTTTCATGGCTATGTTCCTTTACTGCGGTTCAAAAATAAGGAACAGGTGGGATAGATATTTCTCTGTTCCTAAGTTTGATCTGATTACCGCCTAGCGAATGCTGTTTCTCGGCCCGCATTGTAAATGAAAGCAGCAAGCGCTTTCTATTCAAAGAATACTGCGTTCCTCCCGCCAATTGCGATATCGAATCGATATCCATGAACCGTATCGTCGGCTGCAGTCTGATACTGTTTGCCAACATTACGATCAAAATCGTCCCCCATGAATAAGGCTTGCTGATCAGTGAGATTGTAGGGATCGCCCGCAAAGTACATCTGGGTGATCATTCTGGAGCCACCACCACGAATGGAGAAATGAATATGCGCAGGACGCCAGCGCCCAATGTCCGGACGTGCGAGATAGGAGCCTGGTCGAATAGTCAGAAAACGGTAGTTCCCGGCTTCATCGGTAATCGTACGCCCCAGCCCCAGGAAATTTGGGTCCGGTTTATGCATGGATGAATCGAGCACATGGCCATACCGGCCATACTTGTTTGCATTCCATATTTCGACAAGAACTCCTGCCAGCGGTCGGCCGTTACTGTCGACGAGGCGCCCCGATAGCTCAACAGCATCTCCGTCCGCACGCGGTCGGCCAGGCGCGATCCGTGTAAGATCGTTTTCGCCAACACGTAGAGGCGGCAGTATGGAAAGATATGGAACAAAAGAACTTCTAACCTCCGGTGGAATTAGCCGCAAAGGTTTCGTGGGTGTTCGCCTTTCCGATCCGGTGTTCGTCAAAACAACAGGAAGAGTACGTCCGAATTGGCTGCTCATCGTATGCTCCTTAACTCAAAAGATCATCGAAAAACGGTGCTTCGTTATCGCCGGAGAGACTAAGTTCAAGAGTATATACCTGGGCTCCATCCTCCACTTCTTCTGTTCGCTGCGCAAGAAGACGCGCCTGGTCTTGTTTAGGTAGTGACATCAATAACGGATCATTCTTATTCTCGGGTGCGTCATTGAAATAAATTTGCGTAACAAGCCGGTTGAAACCATTTGAAAAGATTGTCAGCGTCAGATGAGGCGCGCGCACCAATCCCTTTTCCAGTGTCTGTGTCGATCCGGGGCGGACACTGCGCAAAGTGAAACTGCCATCTTTTGGTGTGAAACAACGCGCATTCCCTTCAAACCACGGGTCAGCATTGGGGTCATCTGAATTATCAGCGCGGCGCGTGAAGCCAGCCGCATTCGCTTGCCAGAATTCCATTATGGCTCCATCTGCGCCATTGCCACGGCTATCAAGCAAGCGTCCTCTCAAAACGAAGGGCCGTCCTTCGGGCTTCATCCAGAGGCCCGGATGGCCCCTTGTCAGATCCATCCGATCATCATCGAGAAATGACAACGGATAGTACGGCCCCGATGAATCGTCGCTTGTGATCGGAATGGAATAGCGCGCATCCGAGCTCGAAGGGGGCTGATCAATTACGACCGTGTCCAAAGCCTGTGTCTGCGCATGGGCGGATTTTGTATCTGCCAGTGCAAGAGATGTAACGGTTGCTGCGCCCGCTAATAAAAAGGAACGGCGTCTCATCAGATATCCTCATAGTTGAACGGACAAAGACTGTTCGTTGTTTTATGGCGAATGAGATGCTTCTTGTGCGGTTCATTTTTTAATTAACAAGTTAATCTATTGCGTGATATTCTGTCAAACCAAGAGGTATCACATAGTCGTGAAATAGAAGGGCTCGGTTGCAAAAATTACGTTGGGGCAAAGCGTGGCCGGCCGCTGGACGCAACTATGCTACAAGTGTTGTGAATTGTTGTTTGAGTGAAAGCGGTGCGGTTGATCGAGATTGCCTTGCAGCTTTCGCATCATGTGAACGAGAGCAATACCAGCCAGAGTGATGCTGGGGGCAGCTTCGGACTTGAAGCCGAGCACGCATCGTATCGGTCGTTTGACACGGCGATGATCCTGTTCGATGGCGTTGTTCAGGTATTTAATGGAGCGGATCGTGTGGGACCTTCCATCCTGTCGCAACCGGCTCTCGGCATCACACTGCATAATGGCCATTCGATTGGTCTGACTGCTGCCGATAGTAATCTTCTCTGGCCTGCCCTGTTGGGCCAGAGCCTTGCGGACAAAGCGTTGGGCAGCCTTCAGGTCCCGGTCTCAGCTGAACAGAAACTCGACGTTATTGCTGCCGATGGCACGGTACAGATAAAGCCACTCACCTTTGACCCTCACATAGGTCTCATCCAGTTTCCATTTGCGTGTGACCGGACGCTTCTTCCGATTGTAGCGCTCAAGCAGGATGGAGCTGAAATGCAGAACCCTGCGGTGCACCGTGGAATGGTCCACCGTTATGCCGCGCTCGGCCTTCATTTCTTTAAGATTGCATAAGCTCAGATTGTAAGTCCGGTACCATCGAACACACAGAAGGATGACGGACTTATCGAAATGGCGACCTTCTAACATCGAATAGTCCAGCCTCTTGAGAGCTGGAAACCCTATATCAGTGCTCGTTGACGAAACGTTTGCAACATATCCCGGCTAACTGCTAGCCACTCTATCGATCTCAATCCAAAAGTGCTCATCGACCGCAAAATGCTGCAGAGCTGTGAGGTTTCGTTTCAGCAGAGTCGGGTCTGAATTGCCAAGCAATACGGTTTCTACATTTTGATGTCTGAACGGAAAGTTCAAGGCGGCCTCGGCAAGGGTCGTGCCCGCCTGCCAGCAGATATCTTGCATCATCGCCACCTTGCGGAGCACAGGTTCCGGCGCTTCGCCGTAGTCCCAATGCGCTCCCGGTCGAGGACCCGTGGCAAGAATTCCGGAATTGAAGACGCCTCCGATTACAAGCTTCACTCCTTTTTGGGCGCAACGGTCGAGCAAAGCACGCTCCGCAGACCTATCGAGCATCGTATACCGACCTGCAAGCAGGATGCAATCGAGGTCGAAGTCGTCGAGCAGAGCCTCGCAAATCTCAACCTCGTTCACACCCAGCCCAATGGCGGAGACGACGCCGGTCCTCCTTAATTCGTCGAGCGCGCGCCATCCGCCTTCATGCAATTGCCTGACATAGGCTTCATTGTTTGGCCCATGTGTCCGCGTTCCGATATCATGAATGAAGAGCACGTCCAGGCGATTGAGGCCAAGTCGTTGATAACTATCTTGCACCGACCGCATGACGCCATCGTAGGAATAGTCGAAGTGCTGATCGAACGGCAGAGGAAGCTGAAACATGTTCAGTTCCGTACGATACTGGCTCGCGGGTCGTAATAGACGGCCAACCTTCGTCGACAGGACATAGCTTCCTATCGGCTTGTCACGCAGGAAATCGCCCAGTCTTCGCTCCGCCCTGCCCTGACCATAGTGTGGTGCTGTGTCGAAATAGCGGACTCCATTTTCCCACGCCGCTTGCAGAGTGTCTATCGCCTCTTCGGCGCTGACGGGTTTGAAGAGCCCAGCAATTGCCGCTGTGCCGAGCCCAATTCTTGGTAGTACGGCTTCAGACCGGATCATATCAAAGCCGTTGTCCGGATGCGGGGTTGAAAAAATGCGCCAGTGCTGGATCGAAAGTGAAGCGTATCTTGTCTCCTGACTGTGCAACGGACCGTTCTTTGATCGCGGCGAGGCACGTTTGGCTGTGTCGCAAAATTTTCACTTCTTCTGAGCTATGTGAACGACGGTGCGTATAACTGAGTGAGGCGGATGCGAATGACAGTTGATTTCAAAGGGACGCATTTTCCCAAAAGTGTCATCCTGCATGCAGTTTTCTTTTACGTGCGCTATCCGATTTCCTATCGCGACCTTCAGGAAATTCTGGCCGAACGGGGTGTATCCGTCGATCATGCAACTTTGAACCGGTGGGTTGTTCGCTACTCACCGCAGATCGCAGCACAAGCTCAGATGCACAAGCGCCCCACAGCCCGCTCCTGGCGTGTTGATGAAACTTATATCAAGGTTCGTGGTCAATGGACCTATCTGTACCGAGCCGTTGACCGCGATGGCCAAACACTTGATTTCATGCTATCTGAGCGTCGGGATTTGGCAGCGGCACGCAGATTTTTCAAGAAAGCCATCACTACCAACGGCGTTCCTGAGAAGATTGTCATTGACAAGAGCGGTGCCAATCTGGCCGGGTTGCAGGCCGTCAACGCGATCCTGAAATTCACAGGCACGAGCGCCATGATTGAAATCCGGCAGATCAAGTATCTCAATAATATCCTTGAACAGGATCATCGCTTTATCAAACGGATCACCAAACCAATGATGGGGTTCAAAGCGTTCCATTCCGCATCGGCCACCCTCGAAGGCATCGAAGTGGCACACATGATCCGCAAGAACCAATTCGCAAATGCCAACCGCTCACCATTTCAGACATTCGCGCAACTCGCAGCATAAGTGCGTCCAGAGATAAGAGCGCTTCTATCCTGCTCAAAACTTTGCGACACTGCCCGTTGGCGGATACACGGCCAGAATATGCGCTTATGCGGCCGGGAAAGAGCAGTTCGTCGGCGTTGGCTTGGCCTGACTGAGGGACAACAAAGTCTGTTTATCAACATTCGCTTGTGCGGCCGCGATGGCTATGCGGGCCGGCAACGCGGACATCCGTCCAGCAGCGAGATATTGAAATGTTAGATCGACTATTTAATGAAAAGAAAGTTCTCCCTTTATCCTGTTAGCCAGACAGTCACCCAACGGCGCTGCCAGCGGTTTGGCGTTCAGCTATGAAAAAGACAGCGAAAGCTGAAGTAGTGGACTATTTATAACCGATGTGAAAGACACACTCTTTCTTCAAGCCGAATTGAAAAAGGCCCGTGTTTGCGAGTAGCTAGTGCAGCCTTCTGACGTCTTAACGTTAATTTCCGAATTTATGCTCAAATGAGTTCCATCTGAGGGAATATTAAGCGTGAACAAGCCGACCTTATAGAAGCCGGCATGTTCGTTCGTCCATTATAACGAGTGAGGCTCCAAGACTTTGGAGGGTGTCATCTGATACATATCCATAATTGTATGGCCATTGCGGATTCCATCGATATAGATAGCTTCCTTTTTCAGATGCGCTTGAGCCGCAGCGAGAATTTCACTTGTCCGCTCCAGGGGGATAACGACTACCCCATCATCGTTGCCTAGAACCAAATCGCCTGGACGGATTGTGGCACCATTAATGGCGATACTTCCGTCAATGACCCCACCAAACCCGTGATGGGGTCCCTTCGGTACAATAGACTTGCAGAACATCGCGAAACCAAGCTGACGGATCTCGGCGACGTCACGTATTGCCCCGTAAACAACAGCGCCACCAATACAACGATGAGTAGCTTCCGTCGCCATGATGCCGCCCCAAACTGCGGTGTCTTCAAAGCCACCAGCGTCAACAACGATGACTTCGCCTGGCCGCGCAGTACTGATCAACTCGCAAATACTGGCACAATCGCCGACCATCACTTCGGCTGTCCGTGCCTGCCCGCAGATGGTTAGACCCGGCGTAATCGGCTTCAATGCTGCTCCAAGTGATTGCGTGCGATTCATGCAATCCGACGCGACCGCAGGTGGTATCTCCTTCCACGCGTTGAGAACGTCGTCGCTGAGCGGATGAAATGACTGGTTTATACGAATGAATGCCATTGTCGTTCTCCAACGTTAGCGAGCTACGGTCTGCCAACCGGGATTAACGTTGTTGCGAATCTTCTCTTTCAACAAGAAATCCATCAGGATTTCTGCGGAGAAGGTACGCATATCAACGTAACCAGCCTCGGAATAGAAGGCAGCATGTGGAGATACAATAAACCGGCCAGCCAACCATTTTTCTTCATTGCGCCAAGCAGTCAGTAGCGTTGGCTCGTTCACTGGTGGTTCTTGGGGAAGCACATCAAGACCCGCTGCGGCGAGCTTTTCGCTACGCAGCGCCCGCTCGAGTGCCTCGATATCGACCAGTCCTCCACGAGCAATATTGACGAACACCGCACCATCTTTGCACATCGCCAACAAATCGTCGTTCACCATGCTGCGCGTTTCGTCATTCAGCGGCGTGTGGATGCTTATTACATCGGCATCTGCAAGCAGCTCCTTCAGCGAGTGGCGACGCTCAAAACCTATACCTAAATCATGGCCTTCCGGCAGATAGGGATCGTAATAAGCGACATTCATGTCAAAAGCAGCGGCACGACGCGCTACAGCAGTACCGATGCGGCCAAGCCCGATGGCCGCGAAACGACTTCCACGAATACGTCGCACCACAGGAACATTTTCCGCCACAAATCCCGCAACCGGATCAGCTTTCATGCGCTTCTCGTAACTGCCAAGGCCTCGGACAAGATATAGGATCATAGCAAGCGCATGATCGGCAACCTCGGTAGTTCCATAGTTCGGTACATTGGAAACCGGAATGCCAGCATCGCCGCAGGCGGCCACATTGACATTGTCGTAGCCAACTCCGACACGGACGATATGCTTGCAATTCTCCAGCTTAGCAATGGTTTCCGGCTGGATGCGCATACGGTGCCACACGAGTATCGCATCGCAGGAACGCCACTCGTCATCAGGGATCGCAGAGGGGTCAGTCTCATCGTAGATGACATAGTCGAAATGGTCGCCAGTTATGGCTTTTTCGATTTCAAGATCGCGCTGATGCGCATCAGGAACGAGAACCTTATATCTCTTCATAGTTTAGACCTCATAGAACCTTTGAAAGGAATTCGCGGAAGCGTTCATCTTTGGGGTTTTTGAACATTTCTTTCGGTGGGCCATGCTCGACGATCACGCCACCGTCGGTGAAGAAAACTTCGTCGGCGACTTCCTCCGCGAAGCGCATCTCATGAGTGACGAGAACGCAGGTCATGCCCTCGCTGGCCAGATCGCGGATGACGTTCAGTACTTCCTTGACCATTTCTGGATCAAGCGCCGCCGTAACTTCGTCGAACAGAATGATCTGCGGCTGCATTGCCAGCGCGCGGGCAATTGCCACACGCTGTTGCTGGCCGCCTGACAACTGGCCGGGATAAGAATCCGCGCGGCCAGATAGCTTGACTTTGCTAAGCAAATCCAACGCTCGCTTTTTTACCTCAGTACTGTTTTGACCCAGAACCTTGACGGGCGCCATAACGACGTTTTCCAGAACTGTGCGATGCGGAAATAGATTATACTGTTGAAACACCATTGAAACTTTGTGTCGAAGCAGCACCAGCTCTTTTTCGGTGCGCAGTTTTTCCACCTGAAACGCACCCACACGGATTGTGCCTTCGTCGATCGGAACAAGCGCATTGATGCATCGCAGAAGCGTCGATTTACCGGAACCCGATGGGCCAATAATGCAGACGACGCTGCCAGGTTTGACTGACATAGAAACGCCGTTCAGTACTTTCACCGCTCCATAGGATTTGTGGATGTTCGAGATTTCAATAATCGGTTTGATCATACTGATGGTCATGGTCAGTGTCGCATCCTCAGACGGCGTTCCAAAGCCCGGCTCCATGTCGCCAACGGATAGGCAAACACGAAAAACATGAGCAGAATGTAGAGATAGATGGCAGTCGCATACTTGTCGCCGTCGGCTGCAATCACCGTTTTGCCAATCGACATGACGTCGGAGGTGCCAGTGACGACTATAAGACTAGTTCCAATGAACAACATTGCATAGGTGGTCATGATATTCGGGACCATCGCAGGTAAGGCCTGTGGCAGGATGATCGAGCACATGATCTGGTGACGAGTGTAGCCGAGCGCGCGGGCCGATTCCCACTGGCCATCGGGGATGGAGCGTATGCCGGAGCGGACGACCTCCGCCATATAGGCCGTGACGGGGACGGACAACCCTATCACCGCTTTAAAGAAAGGAGACAGATAGAACGTATGTCCGAGCAGCGAAAACTTAAACGGCAGAAGATAGAGCATCGCGTATAGGACAACCAACCAAGGCGAATTCCTCATGATGTTCATCACCAGAATAGCACATCTGCGCGTTACTGCCGATTGAGCCACCATCATCGTTCCTACTAAAAAGCCAGCAACTGTTGCGATAGTCATGACTACAAAGCTCACGAGGAGATTGATTGCAAAACCGCCATTAACCGTTGAAAAGCCTGGGGCTCCAACAAGCAGCAGCGAAGACCGATCTAAAAGGACTGCTAATGCTTTGACACTGTCGCCGCGATAGGTGGTGATAAACACCAAGACTAAAAAGACAACGACACCGAGAAAGCCAAACAGCGCATTTCTGGAATGTTTCATTATACTTCGACGCCTCCAGAAAATCCCGGTACCGCAAAGCGCTCCGCAATCGCCTTCGCCAGAAGCGTCGCGATGGATGCGATCACCAGATAGATTATCCAGATCACGATCATCACTTCCAGATTCAGGAAGGTTTCGAGGCTGATCTGAGTCGCGTAGAACATAATGTCAGTCACAGCCACAAGTGAAGCTTGCGCCGATGTCTTGATCAGGCTCACAACATTGCTCGTCATGTTGGGAACGGTCATGCGCAAAGCCAACGGCAGTTCGACCAAGCGAAAGATAGCGCCTCGCGAATATCCTAGTGCCTTGGCACCCTCAACCGTCTGAGGAGGCACAGCCTCAATACCAGAGCGAATGATCTCAACGGCTATGGAACCATTGTACAATGCTAGTGATATGACCACGCATGCAAAGCCGGAAAACAACGGGACTTGCGTGCCGGTCGCATGATCGGTGAAAGTAATACCTAGATCGGACAGCATGAAGTAAAGGAAGAACAGCTGTACAAGCGGGGGTGTATTCCTGAAAAGATCAACGAGGACGATAGTCAATGGAAAAAGGAACGGCACTTTGAAGTGGACGACTGCCGCGCCCGCTATACCAACGACCAACATCGCCGCCGTACCCATCACAGCCAGCGCAATTGTGATCCAAAGGCCCTTCAATAACCAGTGAAGATATAGCGGGTCAGCTAGCCAGTTGAAGTCCAATCCAAACATCATGGATGCTGGTCCTGCATTTACGATAAGTTTCGCAGCCTTGCACTCGCTATGAGCCACGGCTTAATGATTAAACGTCAGCAGAAAGCTTTGTAACCGACGATCAAAAACCCGCAGTCTTTGCGTCGGCGGCCCGCTTTTTTACGTAATCGCTTTCACCCATGGAGAATTCTTTCTCAGCATTCACCAGCACGCCATTCGCTTCAGCGGACAATATCCCATCGTTGACGGCCTTCAAGAAAGCTTCTTCATTCTTCCGGACACCGCCAGCGATGGGGATGTAGTTGAAGGTTTCAAGCGCGATTTTGTATTTCGCAGCCCATTCGGGGTCGGCTATTTTCTGGCGCAAGATCGGCCCATCAAAAGCGATTGCCTCGCATCGTCCGTCTTGAAATGCCTTGAACATTTCAGCCGTTCCAGTGAACAAAACGGTCTCACCACCGTATTTTTCGGTCAATGTCTTGTTGTAAAGATTGCCCTGGACCCCGCAGAGTTTTTTGCCCTTAACCTCATCCCACGACTTGACTGTCATGTTCTGTGGGCCAAGCAACTCGATACCGGCCATCATATAGTAGGCCTCTGTAAAATCGATGACTCGGGCGCGTTCAGCATTCTGGCCAAGAGTTGCAAGGATAAGGTCGATACGACCAGCATTCAGCAGCTCGATACGGTTTGAGGCGATCACAGGCACGAATTCCAGCGCATCTTCCGAACCCAAGAGCTTCTTTGCGACCTGTTTCGCCAGATCGATTTCATACCCCTTGAGCACTGCATCCTTGTCAAGAAAACCAAACGGGCGGTAGTCGTTTTTGATGCCAACAATTATTTTGCCCCGGGCCTTCACTTCGTCCAACTGGTCGGCGAACGTCGTCACTGCACTGAAGGTTATGAGTGCTGCAGCGCCGCAAAACACCGCAAAAGATTTCTTTATCACGCGCTAATCCCCTTTTATTTGGCAGTGAGCTGAAGGGCAATCTAGCAACTCAAGACCATAAATGATAATACTGTTTTCTTACAATTTGATAAGATACTCTAATATTATAGATTTCGGAGAGTGGGGAGTAAGCGGATGAATATAAGACAACTGGAAGCGTTTAGAGCAGTCATGTCGTGCGGGAGTGTGAGCGGCGCTGCACAAATGTTAAATGTATCTCAACCGGCGATTAGCCAGCAGATCATCTTGCTCGAACAGAGTTGCCGGTTCAGTTTATTTGAACGTGTAAAAAAGAGGCTTCACCCGACTCGCGAAGCCGAAGCTTTACTGATTGAAGTGGATCGCATTTTTGACGGGCTCCATCGGGTTTCCCGCGTAACGGAAGCTCTTCGGCAACAAAAATGGGGGGCCATCAGTGTGGGTTCATTCCCCGCTGTGGCAAAAAGAATCTTACCGCATATGATAGCTTCTTTTGTTTCCGAACGCCCCAATCTTGAGCTCCAGCTTCAAAGCATGCGCAGTATAAGCCTGATAGACGCGATCGCATCACAGCAACTGGATCTCGCTGTTAGCTTTTTGCCTGCAGACCGCGAAGAAATCGAAAGCATTCACATCAAAAAAGTGAGAGCGGTATGCATTCTTCCGAACAACCATCCTCTGACAGGCAAAGCGGTTATCCATGCAGGTGATCTTGAAGGTGAAAGATTCATATCGCTAGGAAAACAAGATCGTGCGCGGATGCAAATCGATAAGGTGTTTTCCGATCACGGCGTCATCCGACATCTTCAGATCGAGACGGGCCAATCTGATGCAGCCCTGGTCCTGGTTGGCCAGAAGGTTGGTGTTTCAGTCATTGACGCACTCAGCGCTCAAGATTTTCCGACGGACGATATCTGTGTTCGGCATTTCGAGCCCAAAATCGAATTTGGTGTATGGATCTTACGATCCAAAATTCGCAAGAAATCAGATCTTATTGACGGATTAGTCGCCTTTCTGAAAAATGCGTTCACAGACCTACCAGGAGTTGATTAGACTACATGCATGGCTACCACATCAGATCGTCATTTTGGGTTCGTGCATCGGGCGGAGTGGTAACCACATGCACATTGCACTCTCATTTTTCAAAGCGCGGCGAATTTGGTCAGAAACTGTCACGTCTGACGCTCGGACAGTTGGCGTTACGCCTATTCCGCAGTGCTCGACTGAAGACGGCTGACAATAATCGCTTTCGAAGAACTGTCCTAATCAATCCGATCTGGCCTTCAGATTGCCAGTCAGAATCTGATTAGCCTGGCCCAAGCTTTATCACTCGAACAAAAGCAAGATTGGTAGAGCCTTCGGCCAAACCATTTCCTGGAGTGAGATTTGGCTCAACGCGGAATCCTGCACCGCTACATGCCCGCTCTTCTCCCCTTGCTCTAAAATGACAACGTCGCCGTCATCGGCTTTTTCAATTGGACCACCTCAGCGTTGCGCGCGGTCCTTGCCGGAGGTGATGGTAATAACCTGACCCGACATAGGTATGCCACGCAGTACGCGCCTGGCTGAAATTGAGGATGCCCACCGGGCATACGCGAATGCTCGTTGTTCGGGAACAGCGGCTGCATACAGACCGTTACGGTAGATTCTCGTGATTTTCGTCCTTATACGTGGACCGATAAGTACCTGCATGTGACAAAAAATACGCCTCACTTGCTCAGTGAGCTACCGGAGGTCGTTCTTCATGCGGTCATGAGCAAACTCAGCAATGAACCTGATGCGTGGAAATTATAACTCACTCTCGGTGGAGATATGTTTTCATCGTTTACGCCCAATCTCGCTCTTGATTTGCGTTGACTTTACAAACCCATCGGTCGCAGTTCGCGAATAAGGTCGATCAGCAATCGCAGCCCTGTCGGCACTTGGTGTCGGCTCGAATAATATATGTAGAAGCCATCGCCCATCGAACGCCAGTCCTGCAGCACCAGCCGCAGTCGGCCGTCCGCCACATAGGGGGCAACGAGTGGTTCCGGGAAATACATGAGACCTATGCCACCAAGGACGGCAACCAACCCGGTTCCCGCCAGATTGACAGTGATCGACGTTGGGACGGCAACCTGCATCTCTTCACCGTCGCGCTCGAACTCCCATCGGTAGACGCGATCGTCGCCGAGCCGGTTGTTGATACAACGGTGTTGGAGCAAATCGTTGGGATGCTCGGGTACGCCAAACCGATCAAGATATTCAGGTGAGGCCGCCACCACCCACTGAAAATCGGACGACAGCCGTTGGGCAATCATGTCCTCTGGGACCGTGCCGCCATATCGAATGCCGGCGTCGAACCCTGCATCCGTTACATCAACCATGCGATTGCTGGCGACGATGTCGAGTTCGATATCCGGGTAGCGTTCCACAAATGTGGGAAGCACCGGTGCGAGCAACAAATTGGCGGCCTCAACGGCGACGTTAAGGCGAATGCGACCCGTCGGCTCATCACGAAAGCGGTTCAAGGTCTCCATCGCTGTGTCGATGACCTCGAACGGTCCACCGATGGCGGTAGCAAGAGCTTCGCCAGCGGCTGTAAGCGTGACACTCTTGGTCGTGCGGTTGAGTAACCGGACGCCGAGCCGGTTCTCCAAGCCCTTAAGAGCATGGCTCAGGGCGGACGCGCTTACACCGATTTCGATGGCCGCACGGCTAAAGCTCCGATGTCTTGCAATGGTCAGAAAATAGGTAAGATCGGCGATATCCGCACGATTTGTTTGCATGCTACATTCTTTCGTCAGTGCCACTCATATCCGCTACCCTGTTTCGCATCCCCCATCATGGCGCTCAGTGAAAAGTGAACGCGTCCCTTTGACGGGCGTCCATGCTTTGCAACCGGATTGCCAAGCTTGGAGCCGATCTGTCAGGCGCTTCGCCCATTTGTAGCACGAAACACTGCTGAATGGCTCTCATAGATGAGCATGCAACAAAGCCCATCCCTGGCAGTACCTTCGTCGGCGTCCCTCTGTTTCATGAGCACAGCTCAAAGGTCCATTCAGCATTCCAAGGGTAGCCGTCTCCCCGTTGCCACACTAACTTTCGTAATGAAGGCATGAGCAATAAAGGTGGTACCGGATGAATCGACGCGATTTGTTGAAAGCTGAACTCGCTCTGGCCGCTACGGTTGGCAGCAGTTTACGCAATTCGAGCGCCGTGCAGGCGGCCGAGAAGCCCCATAGAACCGACACTAAAACCCTGCTGATCGCCTCCCATACATACCCGGAACAATCGGTGATGATCCAAGGATTGCAGCAGGCGGGCGTGTTTACCCCGATGAGGGCAAGCGCCTTGCATTGCGGAATGATTTACCTGCCGCCGCTGGCGTTTCAGGCGGTCACGGCTTCGGAACTACCCCAATACCAACAGCAGTTGACTGAACGACTTCAAAATTGATCCCGCGGCCTTGTCAGGCCGAAAATCACAAAGCCCAGCACCGGGAAACCGATATGAAACGCTTTATCTCACCAGTCATAGGAGCCATCATCATGGTAAATACTGCGTACGCACAGCAACCCAATCCCGAAGGCCGCCGCTTCTCGTCAGATGCTGTCCTGTCCGTTGCACCGGCGCTCGAACATTACACACAGGATCACCTTTACGGCGACGTCTGGAAACGACCGGGTCTTAACTCGCGCGATCGCAGCTTGGTCACAATCGCGGCGCTCATCGCCCGCGGCGAGGCCGACGCGCTCAATTATTATGCCGATCAAGCACTTGAAAACGGCGTGAAGCCAGCCGAAATCTCGGAAACGATTACGCATCTGGCCTATTATTCCGGCTGGGGTAAAGCGATGACTGCCATCCGCCCTGTGAGCGAAGTCTTCGCCAAGCATCGTATTGGGGCCGATCAACTCCCAACAGTCAAGCCCACGCCCCTTCCACTGGATGAAAAGGCAGAGGCTGATCGCGCAACGCGCGTCGGAGACCAGTTCGGCAAGACAGCGCCCGGCCTCGTGCAGTACACGACGGACTATCTGTTCCGCGACCTGTGGCTGCGTCCCGATCTTGCGCCGCGTGACCGCAGCCTCGTTACCGTCGCCGCGCTGATCTCCAGCGGCCAGGTCGAGCAGATCACCTACCATCTCAATCGCGCGATGGATAACGGGCTCACCGAGGAGCAGGCAGCCGAAGCCATCACTCATCTGGCCTTCTATGCTGGCTGGCCCAACGCCATGTCGGCCCTTCCCGTGGCGAAAACGATTTTTGAGAAGCGGCGCGGCTGATACGATCGGGTCTGGTGTAGCCCGCAGCTGCGCCAGACCGTGCGCCTTCGGTAGTTTTGTGAGCGCCGCTCAGAACCGCATGAACATTGCGATATCTAATCAGACAAGATTTTGATGGTTAGACTTCCGACAGTGTTTAAGCCCGTTGGCCAACATGGAATATGTGCGCAGCTACAATGGGCGAAAGTCTCGGTGGTATCAGGCTGCAATCAGCTAGCCTTTCGTTTGCACCCTTCACGGACCTTTCGGCTTGCATGATAATGCGAGCCCCTTCCCCAAAAGTGGGTGAATAGAATTCAAGCCCTGATCATCGCACTTCTTGCGATTTTGCTATTAATTCAGCCGCCGTTGATTAAATAATAGTCAACATCAATATTGATTACGAAATAGACATAAAACTATTGCCAACGCAGAAGCTCTGCGGCATCAATGCGACATGAACCAGGCGGACCTGACCATTCTCATTATCGACGAGAATGCCATTCGTTCCTCGATTATCGAGGAAGGATTGCGAGAGGCCGGACATGGAAAAGTAGTCGTGATCAATGAGATGCATGGCATCGCCCGGATGATTGAAACACTCAATCCAGACGTGATTGTCATCGACATCGAAAACCCCAATCGTGACATGATGGAGCACCTGTTCCAGCTGACGCGTACAATCAGCCGCCCAATCGCCATGTTTGTCGACCGATCCGACACCGCTTCCATTGAAGCGGCAGTTGAGGCAGGCGTTTCCGCCTATATTGTGGACGGACTGAAGAAGGAGCGGGTAAAGCCCATCCTTGATATGGCGGTCAGTCGCTTCAATGCCTTCAGTCGCCTGCAGCGCGAACTGGCGGACGCCAAATCCGCGCTGGAGGAAAGGAAAGTCGTTGAACGCGCCAAGGGCATTCTCATGAAGATGCGGGGACTTTCCGAGGAAGATGCTTTTTCCTTACTGCGGCAGACTGCCATGAACGAGAAAAAGAAAATGTCGGATATAGCCCAAAGCATCGTGACTGCAGCCGGACTACTGATGAAATGACGGTGAATTTGAACCCTGGGGGAAACCATTCCGGGAGTATGGGCAGATGAACATGCCAAACAGATTTGCTGAAGCGGGTAACAGCCTTACCAAACCCGCCAGCATTGCGGGCAAAGAAATCAAGACATTGCGCGCCGGCTTTATTCCGCTTGTCGACGCGGCCGTGCTGATCGCGGCCTCCGAATTTGGCTTCGCAAGAGTCGAAGGCCTGAGCCTCGACCTCGTCAAGGATGTCTCTTGGGCCAATGTCCGCGATCGGTTGGCTTTTCGGCAGTTCGATATAGCGCATATGCTGTCACCGATGCCCGTAGCCTCCATGCTGGGGCTCGGATCCAACCCATCGCCAACGATAACGCCGTTTTCTCTGGGGAGGGGCGGCAACGCGATCACCCTTTCTGCGCGGCTTTACGAAAGAATGCGCGTAACCGCCAGTCTGGCAGAAACCGCAACTGCACTCGAAAATGCCAGGGCGCTCGCTTCCGTAATACGTGACATGCAATCGCGCGGCGAACCTCTATTGAAACTCGCCATCACTTATCCGTTTTCGCCGCATAATTACGAATTTCGGTACTGGCTGGCAGCAGGCGGCATCGACCCCGACAATGATGTAAGACTTGTCGTCGTACCTCCACCATTAACCTCGGATGCACTGGCAACCGGTGCAATCGATGGTTTTTGTGTCGGCGCGCCATGGAACATGGTGGCTTCCGAACGCGGCACCGGGCGGATTGTTGCTGCCAAGCAGGACATCTGGCCGTCTGCGCCCGAAAAGGTCATTGGCATGCGTCCGGAATGGGCCGAAACTCATCCCGAAACCGTATCTCGTCTCATTGTGGCTCTCGACAAGGCGGCACGCTGGTGCGACAGCACTGAAAATCACGACACGCTTGCCGAGGTTCTGGCAGACAATCGTTATCTTGGCGTATCGCAGCAGATCGTCCGCAACGTGCTCGCCGGAACGTTCAGTCTCGACTCACAAGGCAATCATCGCGTTATCGAACATTACTTCGCCTTCCATGCCGGTTTTGCCAATTGCCCCCGCCCCAATGATGCAATGTGGATTTATAGCCAGATGGTACGCTGGGGGCAGATAGAGGCATCGCAATCGGCGCAGCAAAAAGCGGCTCAGTCCTACCGACCAGATCTCTATTGTACAGCTCTTGGCATTTCGCACCCGCCCTTCGAAGGGAATACCGTTGAAGGTATCAGCGCCAAAGATCGCTTCATGGATGACCGAACCTTCGACCCGTCGGATATAGAGACTTACGTGCAAGGATTTGATGTGCGTCGCGAGACTTCTACGGCCCCGATCACGTCGGAAGATTGAGCTACCAATGCCCAATTTGATTGCACACAGACGGCACAATCCGGCAAAAGCGCCTAAAATACAGACTTACTGAGGGGAGCGTGAATTAGGTCCGCTTATTTTCTCATCCTTTTTAATTTCGTATTTTCAATCACTTGCAAATATTTTGAAATTCTGGCACGCTTCTTGCTTGTAAGACTTTTGCACCGGTCAACGGCGACCGATGCAACAAGCGAGCCAGATACCGCTCCTGTCACGACACCGACGTCGCAAGGAATTGCAGCCTGAACCTTTCGTTCGGGGATGCATCTCCAAGCGGCGTTTTTTTGTGCCCAGTTTCAAGCGAGCCCAATTCAAGCCAGCATAGGGGAAGCCAGCTGATGACAACGCATAAGAGGCCAGAAACCAGAACCGGCATCACCCGGCGTAGCATTCTGAAGACCAGCGCCACCGCAGCTCTTTTCACCGCAATTCGCTCGACCTTTCCCGGCGGAGCCTTTGCAGCCAGTAGCGGACCTGAAGTCAGCGGCGCCAAGCTCGGCTTCATCGCGCTCACCGATGCCGCACCGCTGATTGTTGCCAAGGAAAAGGGCCTGTTTGAAAAACACGGTCTGCCGGATGTCGAGGTCGCCAAGCAGGCATCCTGGGGCGCAACACGTGACAATCTCGTGCTGGGCGGCGCTTCGAACGGCATTGATGGCGCGCACATCCTTTCGCCGCTTCCATATCTCATCCATACCGGCAAGGTAACGCAGAACAACCAGCCAGTGCCGATGGCGCTGCTGGCACGACTGAATTACGACAGTCAGGCTATTTCGGTTGCCAAAGAATATGCCGATACTGGCGTCCAGCTGGATTCACCCAAGTTGAAGGCGGCCTTTGAAAAGAAGAAGGCGGATGGCAAAGAGATCAAAGCTGCGATGACCTTCCCCGGCGGCACGCACGATCTGTGGATCCGCTACTGGCTCGCTGCTGGCGGCATTGACCCCGACAAGGACGTTTCGACCATCGTTGTCCCACCACCGCAAATGGTTGCCAATATGAAGGTTGGGAATATGGATCTGTTCTGCGTCGGTGAGCCGTGGAACGAGCAGCTGGTCAACCAGGGTATCGGCTTCACGGCAGCGACGACGGGTGAAATCTGGAAACATCATCCGGAAAAGGCGCTCGGCATGCGCGCCGACTGGATTGAGAAAAATCCGAATGCCGCAAAAGCCCTGCTCATGGCTGTAATGGAAGCCCAGCAATGGTGCGAAAGCATGGACAACAAGGCAGAAATGGCAGACATCCTTGGTAAACGGCAATGGTTCAACGTGCCGCCGAAGGATGTGCTGGGCCGTCTCAAGGGCGACATCAATTACGGCAATGGTCGTGTGGTGCAAGGCACCAACCTGCAAATGAAATTCTGGGCGAACGGCGCATCCTATCCGTTCAAAAGCCACGACACCTGGTTCATCGCCGAAAATATTCGCTGGGGTAAATTCACGCCCGACACAGACATCAAGGCGCTGGTCGATCAGGTCAATCGTGAAGATATCTGGCGCGATGCAGCCAAGGATCTCGGTGTCGCGGCGGCAGATATTCCAGCTTCGACGTCACGCGGCAAGGAAACCTTCTTCGACGGCAAGGTCTTCGATCCCGAAAATCCTTCGGCCTATCTCGATAGTCTCGCAATCAAGGTTGCGTCCTGAGCCAATCTGGCGCGCGCAACCAGCGCGTCTCTCTCCCTTCGAACAGGAGCGTTGCATGTCCGCCGTGCTGAAAGATCAAACCGTCGTTACGCCGCTAACGCCCAAGGCGACAAAACCCGCGGGGAATGTCGTCCGGCTGGCCAAGCAGCCCAAATCGGGCCTCGATATAAGTGCGCTAGCGCGCGGTGCCGTGCGTAACATCGTACCGCCGTTGGTGGTGCTGGCCGTACTGCTGGGGATATGGCAACTCCTTTGTGCTGCCCCTGATGCATCCTTGCCTGCACCGTCCAAAGTCTGGGAGGATAGTTATGATCTGATCGCCTATCCCTTCTTTAACTACGGATCACAAGATATCGGGCTTGGCTGGCGTGTGCTCGTCTCGCTGGAACGTGTCGCCTACGGCTTTGGCCTCGCTGCTATTGCCGGCATCGTGATCGGCGCAGTCATCGGCCAGTCAGTATGGGCGATGCGTGGCCTCGATCCAATCTTTCAGGTGCTGCGCACTGTACCCCCGCTGGCTTGGTTGCCCCTATCGCTTGCCGCCTTTCAGAATGCCAATCCGTCAGCGATTTTCGTTATCTTCATCACTTCAATCTGGCCGATCATCATCAACACCGCGGTCGGCGTACGCAATATTCCACAGGATTATCGCAACGTCGCCAAAGTGCTACGCCTCAACCAGTTTGAGTTCTTCTTCAAGATTATGTTGCCATCGGCAGCACCCTATATCTTTACCGGCCTCCGGATCGGCGTTGGCCTCTCCTGGTTGGCCATCGTAGCTGCAGAAATGCTGACCGGCGGTGTCGGCATCGGGTTCTTCATCTGGGACGCTTGGAA
Source organism: Brucella haematophila (assembly GCF_005938105.1). Classification (GTDB taxonomy): domain Bacteria; phylum Pseudomonadota; class Alphaproteobacteria; order Rhizobiales; family Rhizobiaceae; genus Brucella; species Brucella haematophila. The sequence goes on from NZ_VCPE01000003.1 coordinate 76,262, forward strand.
CTCCTCACGTCTGTCCGACATCATCGTCGCCCTCGCCTATATCGGCCTTGTCGGCTTCGCGCTCGACAAGCTCGTGGCAGCAGTCGGTCGACTTGTCACCCGCAATGCGTCTGTAAGCTGAGGAGAAGAGATATGAACGCCTATCTCAAGCTTGACCATATCGACAAATATTTCGACCGCTCGGAAGTCCTCAAAGACATCAATCTCTCGATCTCCAAGGGCGAGTTCGTTTCCATCATCGGTCACTCCGGTTGCGGAAAGTCCACGCTTCTGAACCTGATTGCCGGGCTGACGCCGGTCTCGTCCGGTGCAGTCCTGCTCGAAAACAAGGAAGTCAACGCACCGGGGCCTGAGCGGGCCGTAGTGTTCCAGAACCATTCGTTGCTACCCTGGCTGTCGGTTTACGAGAACGTCAATCTTGCGGTGACGAAGGTTTTCCGGTCCAGCAAGACCAGAGCTGAACGACATGATTGGGTCATGACCAATCTCGACCTCGTCCAGATGGCCCATGCAAAAGACAAGCGCCCGTCGGAAATTTCCGGCGGCATGAAGCAGCGCGTTGGCATCGCCCGCGCATTGGCTATGGAACCGAAAATACTGCTGCTCGACGAGCCTTTTGGCGCACTGGACGCGCTGACCCGCGCCCATCTTCAGGATGCGGTCATGGAAATCCACGCCCGGCTTGGCAACACTATAGTGATGATCACGCATGATGTAGATGAAGCGGTCCTGCTCTCCGACCGTATCGTGATGATGACCAATGGTCCGGCGGCGAAGATAGGCGAGGTGCTGGATGTCGCTATCCCGCGTCCGCGCAACCGCATCGAGCTGGCCTCCGACCGCGCCTATCTGAAATGCCGCGAGGCTGTTTTGAAGTTCCTCTACGAGCGCCATCGCTTCGTGGAAGCTGCGGAGTAATCCTATGGCTGAGAAACTCGTTATCATCGGCAATGGCATGGCACCGGGCCGCATGCTGGAGCATTTGCTCGAACAGGCGCCAGACCAGTATGACGTTACCATTTTCAACGCCGAGCCGCGTGTCAATTATGACCGCATCATGCTCTCGCCAGTTCTGTCCGGCGAGAAGACCTATGAGCAGATCGTCATTCATGGCGATGGTTGGTACATCAAGCACGGTATTACGCTCTATAAGGGTCACAAGGTCGTCGCCATCGACCGCGACGCCCAGACCGTGACATCGGATCATGGTGTTACAGAAAGCTATGACAAGCTGGTGATTGCCACCGGTTCAGTGCCTTTCATCATTCCTGTGCCAGGCAAAGATCTGCCGGGTGTCATCAGCTATCGCGATCTCGACGATGTTGATGCAATGCTGGTCGCTGCGCAATCGCGTGAAAAAGCCATCGTCATTGGCGGTGGCTTGCTCGGGCTGGAAGCGGCGGCAGGCCTCGCCCAGCGCGGTATGGATGTAACGGTGCTGCATGTCATGCCGACGCTCATGGAACGCCAGCTCGATCCTGCAGCCGGCTATCTGTTGCAGCGTGCGGTCGAGCAGCGTGGCATCAAAGTCATTTGCAAGGCTAACACCAAGGCCATTATCGGCAAAGGCAAGGTCGAAGGCGTCGAGCTTGACGACGGCACCGTCATCCCGGCCACACTGGTTGTGATGGCGGTTGGTATTCGCCCCAATGTCGGTCTGGCGAGAGAGGCCGGTCTGGACGTCAATCGTGGCATCATCGTTGATGCGGGCATGCGGACATCCGATGCCAATATTCTGTCGCTGGGCGAATGTGCGGAAGTGGGTGGCATGGTCTACGGTCTTGTCGCTCCGCTTTACGAAATGGCACGTGTGGCAGCCTCACATTTGGCGGGTGATGACGCCCCGGCCTTTACCCACTCCGACACACCGACCAAGCTGAAGGTCACAGGCATCGATCTGTTCTCATTGGGCGATTTCGCCGATGGTCCAGACCGCGAAGAGATCGTGCTGCGCGACGCCATGGCAGGCATCTACAAGCGGCTCGTGATCAAGGAAAACCGGATCATCGGTACGGTTCTCTATGGTGAAACGACTGACGGCACCTGGTTCAACGACCTGAAGAAGAAGGCAACCGACATTTCGGAGATGCGCGATACGCTGATCTTCGGACAGGCCTATCAGGGAGGAACCCCACTGGACCCTATGGCGGCCGTTGCAGCCTTGCCGGATGATACAGAAATCTGCGGCTGCAACGGCATTTGTAAGGGTAAAATCGTCTCGACAATGACCGAAAAGGGCCTCACCTCGCTCGATGAGGTGCGGGCTCACACAAAGGCGTCCGCGTCTTGCGGTTCGTGCACGGGGCTGGTCGAGCAACTCATGGCGCTGACGCTTGGCGACAGCTACAATCCCAAGGCGGTTCAGCCCATGTGCGGCTGCACCGATCTGGGTCATGACGATGTGCGCAGGCTCATCAAGGCGAAAAAGCTCAAGACCATTCCCGCCGTCATGCAGGAACTGGAATGGAAAACATCATGCGGCTGCGCCAAATGCCGTCCGGCGCTTAACTATTACCTCGTCTGCGACTGGCCAGACGAATATGCCGACGACTACCAGTCGCGTTTCATCAATGAGCGCGTACACGCGAATATCCAGAAGGACGGCACCTATTCAGTCGTGCCGCGAATGTGGGGCGGCGTGACCAACTCGAGCGAACTGCGCGCCATCGCCGATGTAGTGGACAAATTTGCCATCCCGATGGTCAAGGTTACAGGTGGACAGCGCATCGATCTGCTGGGAATCGAAAAAGAACAGTTACCAGCCGTCTGGTCTGATCTTGGCAAGGCGGGCTTCATCTCCGGTCAGGCTTACGCGAAGGGGTTGCGTACGGTGAAAACCTGCGTCGGCTCGGACTGGTGCCGGTTCGGCACGCAGGACTCTACCGGTCTTGGTATTCGCATCGAGAAGTTCATGTGGGGTTCCTGGACCCCCGCCAAACTGAAATTGGCGGTCTCCGGTTGTCCGCGCAATTGCGCAGAAGCGACGTGTAAGGATATCGGCGTCATCTGCGTGGATTCCGGTTTCGAAATCCACTTCGCTGGTGCCGCTGGTCTCGACATTAAGGGCACTGAAGTTCTGGGGCTGGTCAAGACCGAAGACGAGGCGCTGGAGCATATTGTTGCGCTGACGCAGATGTATCGCGAACAGGCCCGTTATCTGGAGCGGATTTATAAATGGGCCAAGCGCATCGGTCTCGATGAAATCCGCCGCCAGATCATGGGCGATCCGGAAAAACGCCTGTCCTATTACAACCGCTTCGTGTTTTCGCAGAAATTCGCGCAGGTCGATCCGTGGTCCGAACGTGTTTCCGGCAAGGACAAACACGAATTCAGGCCCATGGCTGTTTTAAACGCGGAGGCTGCGGAATGAACGAGATGGTCAGGAACTGGATTGCTATCGGAACGCTCGACGACATTCCGCGTCAGGGGTCGCGCTGTGTGAAAAACGGATCGACAACGATTGCCGTCTTTCGCACTTTCGACGATCGCCTGTTCGCAATCGAAGATCGTTGTCCGCACAAGAACGGCCCGCTCAGTCAGGGCATTGTTCATGATGGTTGCGTGACCTGCCCGCTGCATAACTGGGTGATCAATCTTGCGACCGGCAAGGCGCAGGGCGCCGATGAAGGCGTGACGCAGACGTTTCCAGTCAAGCAGGAAGGCGACACTGTTTATCTCGCGCTGGCCTTCTGACGAACCGACACTGGTGAAAACAACCAACTAGAGGAGATGACATGCTGAGTAAAAGTGACGTCACCGATCTGATCTATGAGAAAAAGCGCCTCGCCGGTCTGACCTGGGCCTCAATTGCCGAAGGCATTGGTATGAGCGAAGTGTTCGTCACCTCCGCCTGTCTTGGCATGAATGCCCTGCCACGCGACAAGGCGGACAAGCTGGCGATCAATCTCGGCTTGCCGCAGGAAGCAGGTGTGGTGCTGGCGGAATATCCGACCAAGGAATGGGACCGCGCCGTTCCCACAGATCCTTGCATCTATCGCCTTTACGAGATCGTTGGGGTCTACGGCCCCACGCTGAAGGAGCTTATTCAGGAAAAGAGCGGCAACGGCATCATGAGCGCCATCGATTTCGAGATGAGTGTAGACAAGGTAGCGAACCCGAAGGGCGAACGCATCGAAATCCGCATGAGCGGCAAGTTCCTCTCCTACAACAGCTGGTAAGACAGGCACGCGCCAGGCTTGCGGTTTCGATATGAGGTCCGAAATGGCGACGATCACCGAAACAAAGACCACCTGCCCCTATTGTGGCGTCGGCTGCGGCGTCATCGCCACTGTGGATGAAGCCGGCGCAGTATCCGTTAGAGGCGATCCCGATCACCCGGCGAATTTCGGACGATTGTGCTCGAAAGGTTCGGCTCTTGCAGAGACCATCGATCTCGATGGTCGGCTGCTCTTTCCTGAAATCGACGGCCAGCGTGCGGAGTGGGACCGGGCGCTCGATCTTGTGGCCCGGAGATTTTCGGAGACGATAGCTGAACATGGGCCAGAGTCAGTAGCCTTCTACGTGTCGGGCCAATTGTTGACCGAAGATTATTACGTCGCAAACAAGCTGATGAAGGGCTTTATAGGGTCAGCAAACATAGACACGAATTCGCGTCTTTGCATGTCCTCCTCGGTGGCAGGGCATCGCCGCGCTTTCGGTGCCGATACAGTGCCCGGCACCTATGAGGATATGGAACTTGCTGATCTGGTGGTACTGACCGGCTCCAATCTCGCCTGGTGCCATCCAGTGCTTTATCAAAGGCTTGCCGCCGCAAAGGCGACTCGACCGCAGATGAAGATTGCCGTCATCGATCCACGTCGAACGATGACCTGTGACATTGCCGATCTGCATCTGGCAATTCGTCCGGATGGCGATGTGGCGCTTTTCATGGGGCTTTTCGCCCATCTGGTGAAGAGTCCAGCGCTCAATATGAACTATGTCAATGCGTATACATCCGGCCTGGGGCTAGCCGTCGAAGCAGCCGCAGCGATTGATAGGGAAATGCTGGTCGAGCGCACGGGCCTGTCTCCAGCTCAGCTTGGAGAATTCTTCCAACTGTTTGAGGCCACCGAAAATACGGTTACCTGCTACAGTCAGGGCGTCAATCAGTCGTCCTCGGGAACCGACAAGGTCAATGCCATCATCAATTGTCATCTGGCGACCGGCAGGATCGGGCGTCCTGGAATGGGGCCCTTTTCACTAACCGGACAGCCCAATGCCATGGGTGGCCGTGAAGTGGGTGGTCTCGCCAATATGCTCGCAGCCCATATGGCCATCGAGAATGCAGACGACCGCGACCGCGTGCAGCGTTTCTGGTCCTCACCCACCATTGCCACAAAGCCCGGACTGAAAGCCGTCGACATGTTCCGTGCGGTGGCGGACGGACGCATCAAAGCGCTGTGGATCATGGCCACCAATCCGGTTGTATCCATGCCGGATGCTGATGCAGTTGAAGCGGCAATAGCGGCCTGCCCTTTTGTTGTCGTCTCTGACATCGTTCACGACACCGACACAACGCGCCACGCTCATGTGCTTTTGCCATCGCTTGGTTGGGGCGAGAAAGACGGCACCGTCACCAATTCCGAACGACGCATCTCCCGGCAGCGGGCATTTCTGGCCGCTCCGGGCGAGGCCAAGCCGGACTGGTGGCAGCTTGCCGAAGTGGCGCGTCGCATGAACTTTAAAAAGCAGTTTGTCTATAACAATCCAGCTGTCATTTTCATCGAACATGCTGCTCTATCGGCCTTTGAGAACAATGGCAGCCGCGATTTCGATATTGGCGCAGTCCAAAACAGTACACCGTCACAATATGACGCCATGACGCCCTTCCAGTGGCCACAAGCCTCGCGAAACACTGGCTCACCAGCGCGCTTCTTTGCAAAGGGAGGCTATTTCCATTCCGACCGGCGTGCGCGCTTTGTCGTCACGGCACTCCCGGAAACTGATCGCACAAGCAGCGCATTCCCGTTTACACTCAACACGGGCCGCATCCGCGATCAGTGGCATACCATGACGCGGACAGGCAAAAGCGCACGGCTTTCAGCCCATATTGCCGAACCATTTGCCGAGCTTCATCCGCGCGACGCCACAGAACTTGGCATTGCCAGCGCCGGGCTGGTGGAAATCGAAAGCCCACACGGGAAAGCCATCGTGCGCGCACTTGCGACGGAACGTCAGGCGCGAGGTAGCGTCTTTGCTCCGATGCACTGGAACGATCAGTCTTCTGCCTGCGCCCGTATAGATGCTCTGGTCGCCCCCGTAGTCGATCCAGTTTCAGGGCAGCCTGCCTCTAAAAATGTAGCCGTGACTGTAAGACCCTTCCACGCTGTTTGCTACGGTTTTGCCGTTTCGCTTGCAAAGCCGTCGGGTGTCGATTGTGATTACTGGACACAGGCGCGTGCAGAGGGCGGTTGGCGGCTGGAACTAGCCTCGCTCACGGCGATTTCCGATTGGGCACAGTGGTGCCATGCGCATTTCAGTATCCCAGCAGAGATTGACCCCATCGGTTATACGGATAACGCAACCGGCGAGACGCGGCTCGCTTTCTTTGACGGCTCGCGATTGCTTGCCGCGCTTTTCATCGCGCCACAACCGGTTGCCGTCGCTCGCAACTGGGCCATCCAGCAGTTGACTGTCACCCATGACGATTTGCGCAAGCGTTTTGCAATCATTGCAGGCCGACCCAGCATGGATAAACCGGATCCTGGCGCAACAGTTTGCTCGTGCTTCGGTGTAGGCATCAATCAAATTGCTGCTGCCATTCACTCCGGTTGCCATAGTGTCGAGGCCATCGGCGAGCAACTCAACGCTGGAACCAATTGCGGCTCGTGCCGCGCTGAAATCAGGGGGATCATCAATGGGTGTCTCGCAACCGCAGCCGAGTGAAGCCTTTACCCGCATCGAGCCCCTGGCGAAGCTTCCGGTATTTTGGGCGCTGGAGGGAAGGCGCTGTATTGTCTCTGGCGGTTCCGATGCCGCGGCATGGAAGGCAGAATTGCTCGCCGCCTGCGGGGCTCGTGTGGAGGTCTATACCGATGCGCCCGACGACATGATGCACGCATTAGCTGTCCGTCCGGTGGTACATGCAGAAGCATGCATAACGCTGATTTTCAGGCCATTACAAGATGCCGACTTGCCAGGTGCGGCTATGGCAATTGCCGATTGCCACGACGAAGGCGAAGCCGCGGCCTTGCTTGCTGCCTGCAACCGAGCCGGCGTTCCCGTCAATGTCATCGACAAACCGCAGTATTGCCAATTCCAGTTCGGGTCGATCGTCAATCGCTCACCGGTTATCGTGGCTATCTCGACAGACGGCGGAGCGCCTGTTCTGGCGCAAACCATCCGCCGTAAGATCGAAGCGCTTTTGCCCGCTTCGCTGAAAGACTGGGCACTGCTTGCCCAAAACCTGCGCACCCGTATCGGTTCCATGGTGACGACGGCAACGGCGCGTCGCCACTTTTGGGATATATTTGCGGACAAAGCCTTCTCGGAACCGTGTACGAGAAACTCGGAAACCGATCTTCTCGCGGTTGCTTCGCACGAGGTATCTGATGCTGGGAGTGTGAAAGTCTTTACCGTGAATCCCGCGGACCCCGAGCTGATGACGCTCAAAGCCATTCGCGCACTGCAAGCCGCAGACATTATCTATTTCAACAAGGACATCGTTCCAGCAATATTGGAATTCGGACGACGCGAAGCCAAGCGCTATCAAATAGAAGATATTTCCAGTCAGATATCTAAGCTAGATCAATGCCGTATTGTTTATCTGAAATCGGGCAAGAACTCTTCGGGCACTCCATTTCGATAACAATAATATACATACCAATAAAAAATTAGCGTTTCTCATAAGATGTGCTCGCCAAACTGAAGATAGGCGATCAATGCCCCTCCAGACAAAGCAATCAGTATTGCAGGAAAGATCACCTGCCTGATCAATGCGGAGAGTAGCCAGCCGGCTAATAAAACGAATCCGCTATAGAGCAAACCAAAGTCTGAAACAGACAGCGCCAGTGCGGTAATGCAGATCGGGCTAGCAAACATTAGCAGAAGAAGATCGGCGTTTTCATAGCGAGGCTGCAAAAAGAAGATCGAGACAGACATGCGCCAGGTCAATCCAAGCGAGATACTGAGTAGAGCAGGCAGAAGGATCGGATATGACACGAAAGACACCCCAACTTGTTTACGTTAAAACAAGCAGGTTTCGTGCCAGATTAAAGACTCTAGATTTAGTCATGCGGATTTGCCGGGGCCCACACATCAACCCAAGAACCAAGCGCGTCACAATCCTCAAATTCTAAGAACCGGAAGAGATCCAGAAGAGGACTGGCAGCTTTCTGGACGAGCCAGGCCTGTCCTGAACGACCGAACTGAAGGCACAATGCGGTCTGCAACTACGAGGCTCTACGAGGCATCGCGGTTAGCGGCAACCCACGCATTCTCCTTGACCGTTCGCTTGCAATCACATGATAGGGTCGTTAGTATGATATACAGGTAGACTGTATATTTTGCTGTTGTTCACGACAGAAGGGATCGGGCATGACGTTAGACAACAAGGAAGTCGTTCGCCGCTTCAACATCGAGGTTATTCAGAACGGCAATGAAGCTGCATTCCAAGAGCTGATGGCACCGGACTTCATCAATCATTCCGCACCGCAAGGGATGTCGAACGGCTCGGACAGCATGTGGAATACCTTTCACAACATTCTTCGACCTGCGCTTTCGGGCTTAACGGTGACAATCCATGATCAGATCGCCGAAGGTGACAAAGTAACAACCCGCAAGACGATCAGTGGCATTCACTCAGGTGCATTGATGGGGATTCCGGCGACTGGACGGGACGTTGCTATCACCGTTATTGATATCGTTCGCATACGCGACGGCAGATATGCCGAACACTGGGGCCTCAACACCATGTCGACTGTCCTTACTACATTATCGACGACGTAATCGCTCGTCCTAGCAAAGCCGTTCGATAACGAGGATTGCCGCTTCCAGTTTACGTCTATCCTCCTCGGTGAGCCGTTCCTCTATCAGCGCGGCAATCTTCGTCGTCCGTGCTTCGCGAGATAGGGACAGTATCTCTCGTCCTTGTTCTGTAATTGAGAGAAGTTGGCTGCGCCGATCTGCTGGATTGAGCAACTTGCAGACCAAACCATCCGCTTCAAGCTGGGCGGCCACCAGTCGCATGCTCTGATGCCGGACATTACGGCAGCCCGCCAGTTCGGCGACAGTGAGCGGACCGCTTTTTTCTAGAAGTAGCAGCGTCTCAGACTGCGATGTCGTCGGCGTCTCTGCGTGCGCTCTAACGCTGCGAACAAACCGCCCAAGGGTAATGCGGAGACTTTCCGCAAGTATCAGTGTTGTCGTATCAGTTCCGGAGACGGCTTCATTGATCGCCATTTGCTCGTTCTACCCTTCGAAAGGATGCGTTCCGACTTCCCATAGGACCAGATGTTGCGAAAGTGAAGCAGGATAGGCCAGCATGACCGTATTTAGGTGCAAAACGAATTTCAACTGCACCTGATCGCCAGTCATGCCTCCAGTTCTAACGTGTACTCAGTCCTGCGCCATCGGCGGCGATGCCGGTACGTGTTGAAGCTCGTTCTACGAACCCGGCCATCACACACAATATCGCGTGTATTCGGCGTTTCCGGTCACGGCTCGCATATCGATCGCTATGATCTCAAGTCGTACAGTAGCCTCCCAGACGCACAAATACGGACGCGATCACGATGCGGCAGCTGACGGTATTGGATTTCGTGGACGCGAAGGAGCCGTCTTTCTTTTAGGCTTGGGCAAAAGGCCCTCGCGTTGCGCCCTCTTTTTTGCGTCTTTGCGAGCGCGACGGATCGCTTCGTCTTTCTCCCTGATGCGCCTTTCAGACGGCTTTTCGTAAGCGCGCCGTGCTTTCATTTCACGAAAAACACCTTCGCGCTGCAATTTCTTTTTCAGTACACGGAGTGCTTGGTCGACATTATTATCTCTAACGAGTACCTGCAATTTCTATCCTACTCTTTTGAAAATTTGGTGTGATCGCGCTCCAATCGCGCAGCTCGGAGCCTTTCAGTCTTTGCGTCTATTGCAGCTCTTTCTTTTTCGAGAATGGCTTTGGCAGTCTTGTCGGTCGTAGCGTTCTTGGTTTCCATTCGCGTTAGAGGCTGTTTGAAGAGCGTTTCTTTTGTGGCCTCACCCATATTATACTCCCCTTCTGGCTATTGGTTCCGCATTGGGGTCAGAAAAACAGGACCAAAATAAAAAAAGGCCGGGCTAACCCGACCTTCCAATAGTCTCAACGAGCAGTGCCAGTACATCCGTGGTCAAAGATCGCAGGCAACATTTCGTCTCTGATTACAGAGCCTGTAGGTTATCGGCAGCTTTCTTGCCCGAGCGGCGATCAGCTACCAGTTCGAAACCAATTTTCTGACCTTCGTTGAGCGAATGCAAACCTGCCCGCTCAACTGCCGAAATATGAACGAACACATCCGGAGAACCATCATCAGGCTGAATAAATCCAAAGCCTTTTGTGCTATTAAAGAATTTTACTGTGCCGTTGGTCATATTGAATATCCTTCAAATCAAACGGTTTAAGAATAACGAAAATAAATTCGCTGCGAGTTTTACGATCTGAAAGAAAAAGAAGCGCGTTAGATGTTAGCCGCGTCGTTCGATGACAAAATCGATTTCTAACATGTATCGCTTTCGTGCCAGTTTTACAAGTGAAACCGAGGATGTCGACATTTAGCCGCTATGACCACGGATTTTCTTGACTGTCGAGAAGAACGGTACGGTCTTCGTCGACGATGCGCTTGGCATCCTCTGCAGTCGAACAAGCTTCAAAAAATTCCTATAGAGTCAGGCAGTTTTCGGGACTTCGCGAGGTTCGTTCCAATGACTCTTATTGAGGCGCCTTACGGATCCCAGCTAAGCCCCTCACGGGTTGCCGCGGCTTGGAGGCCCGAAGCGGTCGATCCGATTTCGGTGGACGCGGTTGAAATTGCCGCCAGAGAACTGGACAGACGTCTATGACCGTTATCGACCTTATTGCGGCCTTTAAATGAGCAACCTGGATTTGCCGAAAGCCGACACAATGGCATTTGAGGACACTGCGGCCATTTTGGCGTAATGTGCAGTCATGTTGGCGTACTACGATAATGTATTGTCTCGTAACACAGCCTATCTCTTGGTCATCGAAATACAGCGAGGCTGAGATGTTCACCAAAGTAAAGAAAACGGCTCTGGTCACCGGCGCATCGTCGGGCATGGGCAAGTCTATTGCAAAGCGCCTGATCAAGGATGGCTATCAGGTTTATGTCGCGGCGCGCAACGTCGACAAGATGGTAGATCTCGCTACGCTCGGTGCTCAGCCACTGCGCATCGACGTCTCGAAGGACGAAGAGATCGTTGCCGGCGTCAAAACCATTCTGGCCCAGACCGGCGGCGTCGATGTTCTCGTCAACAATGCCGGGTTCGGCCTTTATGGACCGGTGGAAGAAATCCCGCTCGATGAAGCCCGTTACCAGTTCGAGGTCAACATGTTCGGCGCCGCGCGCCTGACGCAGCTGCTTCTGCCCGCCATGCGCGAGTGGAAAGCTGGTACCGTCGTCAACATAACGTCCATGGGTGGCAAGATCTACACCGTGCTTGGGGCTTGGTATCATGCAACTAAACATGCGCTGGAAGGCTGGTCGGACAGCCTGCGCCTTGAGGTCGAGCCATTCGGTATCCGCGTTGTCATCATCGAGCCAGGCCTGATCGAAACCGGCTTTGGCGATGCCGGACAGCAGGGCATTGCCGAGCGCTCCAAGAACGGCCCCTATGAAAAGATCGCCAACGGCGTGGTCAAGTCGATGCAGGCCAGCTACGGCCAAAACCGCGGCACCAGCCCGGACGTAATCGCAGACACTATTTCCAAGGCCATAGCATCATCGCGCCCAAAGACCCGCTATGCGGTCGGCGCATATGCCAAGCCGATGATCTGGATCCGCAAATGGCTCGGCGACCGCATTTTCGACCGTATGATCAAGAGCCGGATGTAAGAGAAAAACGGAGGTTACCATGCCCAGATTCCCTGTCGACAAGTGCAAGATTCCTCAGGCCTTCTGGCGCGCTGTCGGACGTACCCGCATCCCGCCCGCCGCGTTGCTCCGACAGGCAAAGCTGCCGGTGACATTGCACGTCTCAGACGACGCTTGGGTGACGACCGCACAATACTTTGCGCTCTGGCGTGCGTTGGAAGAACTGACCGGCGATCCGGCGATCGGCCTGACTCTCACCGTCGAGACCGACACATCCGTGCATCCGCCAGCCACTATGTCGGCCTTCTTCGCCAAGGATTTTCGCGATGGGCTGCTGCGTCTGACCCGGTTCAAGCGGCTCTGCACGCCCGAGGAACTCATCCTTGTCGAAAAAGGCCGCGAAGCGCAGGTTGTGGTGGACTGGGTCCACGCCGTCGAGTTGGAGCCTGATGCCGCAGCCGATGTGACCTTTGCCGCCATACTGGAGCTGGGACGACGCGGCACTGGCCGGCATATCGTGCCGATCCGGGTGGAGATGACCCGCTCCGGGCCGCTGAGCCAAGCTCATCGGGACTATTTCGCCGCTCCGGTCATCTTCAACTCATCGCGCAATGTCCTGGTCCTCGACGCTGCCGATCTCGACCGGCCCTTTGCGGGGCACAATCCCGAGCTACTGGCCATTCTGACACCGGCATTATCCAGTGCGTTAAAGGAGATCGACGCGCAAAGCTCCTTGCCCGAACAGGTCAAGATCGTGCTCAAGCGTAGGCTGGCCAGCGGCAAGCCGGAACTGGCCGATGTGGCGCTCGCGCTGGGGTTCAGCGCGCGAACTCTCCAAAGGCGCATTGCCGAGGCGGACACTTCATTCCGGCACCTGCTGGAAGCCTCGCGGCAGGAACTGGGTCGCGACATGTTGGCCAGTGGCGTCAACGACACCGAGGAAATCGCCTATCTGCTCGGTTATCAGGACACCAGCTCCTTCTATCGCGCCTTCCGCGAATGGGAAGGCGTCACCCCAAGCCAATGGCGCGAGGACAATATCGGTCGTGGGGGCTCGAACGTCTAAGGCAAGCAGCGTATGACATTTCGAGTGTCCGCTTTCCACCCATCACGGACGTTGAAGCGTGATCTCTGGAATGACTGCTTGGGTAGCGCGGGTATGCTGCTTGAATGACTGTAATGGTGTCGGTTGCTCTCCGACAGGAGCGAGGCCCAACGCAGATATATCGCTTTGAGCATCAAGGGTTGATCAGAAACGATCATATTGAGACCGCTAGTTCTTTCGATCTACAAATGCTTGTCTGATAGCCGGAACCATCAGAGCGAACCCAAATGCTGCCATTGCTGTGCCAAAACCTGCTGCGAACTGTGCATCATGACAATCATTACCTCCCGGACATTGTTGATTAGCCACTGACCATCCGACGGCACCGATAAAACCGAATACAATGAGTAAGAGCAATCCAACGATTGCGGCGATCATCAGAATGATGCGCAAGTCTTTGCCTTTCAAAGAGGGCATCCATAGCCAATTTATTCATGTTTTTCCATGCGTCGCAGAAGGCGCAAGGCGGTTCGGTCGCTTGCCAGCCCTTTTCAGTTATTCCGTGGATGCAGCGCCGGGTCCGAAAGCAGCCACCTGAGCCAAAAATGAAGTCAGGGTTTTGCCTATCCTATCCGGCACATCATAGGGCAGCCCGTGGCCGATATTAGCAACGTGTTTATGGCGGAACAAAAGGTTGAGACCCTGTAACTCGTGCGCCATTTCGGGCGAGACGATGCCACGCTCAGCTGTCACAAGGAGTGTCGGCACTTCAATTGCCCGCGCCACTTCGCGCCAATCCGGGTTTGGTGGACTGAGAACCTCACAGGCATTGATACTGGTCTGAAGTCGAGCGTCGACAAGATGCCGGATCATTTCCTCCGAACGGTTTGGGCTTTTCTCACGCGCTCTGCTGATTAGGCGATCTCTCGTCCATTTGAGCAACTGCTGATGTTCTTCTCCGACACCACTTTCGTAGACTTCACGCTGCATCTCCGCGCCGAGGAAGGTTGGATCTATGAGAACAACGGCCCTCGCTGACGAACGAAGCTCGCTAGCTGCGAGTGCAGCCGTCATGCCACCCATTGAATGCCCGATCAAGATCGGCCGATCTAGCTTCAAGCATTCGATGAGCTCGACAACATCTCTAGCATGGTCAGTATATCGGCAGCCTGTCACAGGTGAGCTAGTTCCACCATGGCCGCGGGCATCGGGAAGGACAACATCAAAATCGGCCAGTGCCCGCGCCATCGGCAAGAGACAGGCAACACTTCCAAAAAGTCCATGCAAAGCGATCAGGGAAGGCTTATGCCCCCCTGATCGCCAATAGCTGACTGTCAGCCGGCTGGTTTGGCAGGCGGCTCGTTGCCAGTCGACTTGTTCATCCGTATTGCGCATTCAACGACGTTGGCACGATTCGCGTACGACGGTCGACGGCAGTGTTCCTCGCAGCTAACTCCAACGTGATGCCAACTGCATTCGACTGTCAGCATCTAAGATGCCTGAATCAAAAAGCGGCATGTGCGTGCGAAAATGGTGATTTTCGAGTACCGGAGCGGAGCGTACTCAAGGTACGTGAGCACCGGAACGCAAAAAATTGCCATTTACAGCCGCACAGGACGACTTTTGGAACAGGCTCTAAGCCTTCCAGAACCTTGACAAGTCTGAGTGCTGACGACTGCTTTGAAAAGCACCGCAATGCTACGCTTATGTCTGTTTTTGCGCGCAAAGCGGTCCGACAGCATTGAGACGATTTGCCAACGGTCGCAACGGGACGGGACGGCGTGGCACGAGTCTGGCGAACAGCGGGAACCAATGTAAGACGGTCCTCTTTCATGAATTCAATGCGGTGACGTACAGACAAAAGCGCTTCTCATTCACATACGGAACGCATTCTTCTTGACATACGCTACGTATGTCAGTTATTTGCATACGCAGCGTATATCAAATTGTGCCCCATATGAGGTGCCCTGGTGGATGCCACAATGATCGTCATCATCCGGCAGCTCAGTTTCCAAGAAGGTTGCTACCATGACTAAACGCAATGCTGTTTTTCCGACGAGCCGGCATGCCCTCTACGAGGCCCACGGTTATTCCGCGGCTATCGCGTCCGGCGATCTTTTGTTCGTTTCCGGGCAAGTGGGAAGCCGTGCCGATGGCTCGCCGGAACCGGACTTCGCCAAGCAGGTCCGGCTGGCCTTTTCCAATCTGGAAGCAACGCTGGCCGCGGGCGGTTGCACCTTTGATGACATCGTCGACGTAACAACTTTCCATACCGATCCTGAAAATCAATTCGAAACGATCATGGCCGTGAAGAGCGAGGTCTTTTCCCATCCACCCTATCCGAACTGGACCGCGATCGGTGTCAACTGGCTCGCCGGCTTCGATTTCGAGATAAAAGTAATCGCTAGAATCCCGGTTGGAATCTGAGCCTAGACCTGCAGGAACAGCATGATATGGCAACACTTCATTTAGCGTAATTGTCGTGCTGCCGATCCGCTGACCACCTTTACCGACACTCGATCACCAGAAGAGATCCGCCCAGCGACAAACGCGCAACGTAGATGCTACCCGCAAGCCCCAACCGAAAGCTTATAGGCGTTTGGGACTGGGCTTGCGGCGGATCTGCCTTATTGATTGTCAGCCGTCCGTGGAACAGGTGATTGCTTCCCAGTCGTCGATCTCGCGGAGCATCGCGTGAAGCCGATTGCGAACAAGACCAAGTGCGTCGCTGCCCAAAAGCAGTTGCGGCGGAGGATTTTCGGACATCACGAGAGACATGACTACTTCAGCAAGCTTTTCCGGATCGCCGAGCTGTGCGCCGTGCTTTTTTTGCCGCGCTTCGCGGATCGGATCAAAGAGCCTGTCGTACTCGTCGATCGAGCGCTCTGTACGGACCATAGAGCGCCCCGCCCAGTCGGTGCGGAAAGAGCCTGGGCAAAGCGCGGTGACGTGCACCCCAAACGGTGCCATCTCGGTACGCATGACTTCGGATATACCCTGCAGCGCAAACTTGCTGCCACAGTAATAGGCAATCCCGGGCATTGTGATAAGGCCGCCCATCGAGGTTACATTGACGACAAATCCCGAACGCCTTTGGCGGAAGAGCGGCAAAAATGCCTTGGCCACAGCAACGGCGCCAAAAACATTCACGTCGAACTGACGCTGCATCTCGGACAACGGGGATTCCTCCAGCACCCCCTCGTGCCCGTAACCGGCATTGTTGATCAGCACGTCAACCGGGCCGAAATCGGCCTCGGCTCTTTGAACGATCCCCTCAATGCGTTCAAATTCGGTGATGTCGCATAATACTGCATGCACTCTTGGAAGTCGCTCGAGCAGGAAGCGGCGTGCCTCTTCGGAACGGACGGTGCCGATCACATTGTGTCCCGCCCGCGATGCTGCCCTGGCAATGGCAAACCCGAATCCCGAATTGGCACCGGTAATGAAGAATGTCTTGGCTGTCATGATTGGGCCTTGCTTGTGCGTTTCGATAGATTGTAAAATAATCTGAAACGAACCCGTCAAACAGCACGGATCCTCTGTTATAGTTGAACGATCCTATGAAACCTGACGAACTAGCCTGGCAGGCGTCCAAACTAGCACCGCACCCCGGTTACAACCCTACGGCCTTGGATGGCATACGTATCTTACGGTCTGAAGCCGTTCTGGAGGATGTGCCAGTTCTCTATCGACCTGGTGCGGTCTTTGTGCTGCAAGGCGCGAAACAGGGCCTCCTGGATGGGCAAATCTATCGCTACGATGCCGATCACTATCTCGGCGTATCGGTTCCAGTGCCGTTCCGCATGGCGTCGCAAGCCAGTCCCGAAATGCCACTGCTCGCGCTCTACGTGGAATTCGACCTGCATCTGGCTGCCGAGATCGCTATGATGCTTGAGAACGGCAGAAACACGACGCGAGAGCAGGCTCGGAGTCTTGTCTCAAGCCCGTTGTCTCCGAAATTGCGAAACCTCTTGTGCAGAACCATGAATGCGCTTGCGGATCCGCGGGAATGCGCGATCCTCGGACCCGGCATTATGCGGGAACTGCATTACCTGGTCCTCGTCGGGCCTCAGGGGGGCGCTCTTCGGGCCGCCCTGCGTCACCGGGGCCCTGCCGGACGGATCGTGGATAGCCTTGCACGTATTCGCGCATCATTCACAACAGACGTTTCCGTCCCGGAATTAGCAGCAGAGGCCTGTATGAGTGTTCCTTCCTATCACGCCCATTTTAAGGCCTTCACCGGCACTTCTCCAGTCCGCTACGTCAAGGCTATGCGACTGCACGAAGCGCGCTTGATGATCGCATCCAATCGTGGCTCAATCGCCAGTGTTGCAGCCGAAGTCGGCTATGCCAGCGCCGCCCAGTTCAGCCGCGATTTTCGTAAGCATTTCGGGCGAAGCGCTACCGAGGAGGCCCGCTGGATGCGAGAGCACCTGGGAATGCCGGCCTGATGGCGAGCCCAGACCGCGCTCACGGCCTCTCGCCTATTTCAAGAAAAAGATCGTCCGAAAGTGTGCGCTTATTGGGGCTGGATCAGAAGCCTCAAGCGACTGAAATGAATGCGCTTTACAGAAGCGAAAACTCTTCGCTCATTTGTTGGCAATGATCAGGAATGAGGCGACCCATCGGATTGCCTCATTCCATTTTCTGGCTTCCTGTTACACGACGCCTGTTCCATCGCGTGACCGGAGAAAGCCGGCATTACGGTGTTCAAAAATTCACGCTCAACTTTGCATTAACGCCATTCTGTTGAGCAGATGAACCAAACTGACCGTTATATGAAATCCCCAGCACCGCATCCTTACTGATCTGGAAATCCAGACCTGCTTCGATCGTAGCAGCATCTCTGGCAATGGGAGCGCCCGTAACCGTAAACGCATCCGATCCAACGAAGCTCGCCGTCGATACAGGCGACACATCGCCATAGGCATGCCGCCAGCCAATATCCGCACGCGCTCTGGCATTCAGGCTGCCCAGATCAACATCGGTCGAGGCCCGAAAACCAAGCGTACTGAACGTCGGATCCGTCGTGTCGGAATGCGTAGACAGAGCAGCGGCTGTCAGCCCCTGTTCATCGAAACCATCTGTTTTCAAGCGCACATAAGCCAGATTGGCATATGGTTCCAAAGTGGCCTTGCTCAGTTGAGTCCGGTAAGCCAGCTCGCCGAACATCTGGAACGTGCCCGCATTATAATCGGCACTCAGACGATCGCTGAAGCCCGGGAAAGCAACCCAGCGCCCCATCTCCAGTTCATGCCACGTATAGCTGAGGCCCGACCGGAAGGCCAGAACATCGCCACCCGACAAGCCCCATTCCGTACCGGCATAGGTGCCCAGCGTGTAGTTATCGCTGCTGCCTGAGGATGCGCGATCATCAGCATTGAAGCTCGTATGGCTGTAGCCCGCGAGCAGACCAAGCCGCCAATTGTCATAGACAACGCCATCCAGACCGGTGACAAAACCGCCGGTCGATGATTTCAGTTCACCGGTATTATTGCGATCGTCCTGCTGCCCCCAAACACCGAAAGCATAACCCCAGGCCGCATAACCAGTGGCCGGGCGGCCAACGCTGGCTGGGCTGACATAATCAAATGCCTGACCATCAGACTTCTTCTGATCCGGTCCGTAGGACAGAACCTCGATAGGAGTCGAAGGCGTTGCACCGAAGGCCTGCTGCAACCGGTTTGTCATCGCATCACGCGTGAAATGCGCCTGTTCAATCAGAACGCCCTTTGCAGAAGCATAGGCCTCACCAGACAGCCGATCGAACGCTGCACGCGCTTCTTCGTCAGTCAGCATCAGAAGACTGTTATAAAAAGCCAGCGGCTGGCCGCTTTGTTCCAGCGTACCCAAAGCAGCGGCAGTCGCCCACTGATTTGGCGTGTTCGCCGCTTTCGTAAACAGCTTGGCTGGTGCGGAATTGCCATCTTTCAATGAAATGGTCAGCGCCGTCCCCGATGAAACACCAAAGTTCAGGAATGCCGAACGAGATGTAACATCCGCAAACTGCCCCGTTATACCATCTGTGGCCGTCAGGATCGTATAGGTCTGCCCCAGCCTATAGCTCGTTTCGGGGTCGATAGCCGTGATGACCGCATGCGAGCCCGTAATGGTCGCCATGCCGCTGACATTCACAAGATCGGTCGTGCCATTACCGGCGATTTCAACCTCGAGCGTCGATCCGGCTTGCAGCACCAGATCGCCGTTGATCGTCAGGGTGCCAATTGAATTACCCGGTGAAAGAATACCTCCCGACGCAATGTTCACGTTGCCGTCAAGCGAGCCCGTTCCACCCAGTGTAGCCCCGGACAGAACCGAAACCCCACCACCAAGCGAACCCGTGCCGTGATTGCCAACGATCAGCGTTCCGGATTGAACCGTTGTTCCGCCGTCAAAATGGTTGGCTCCGGTGAGTATGGTTTTATTGGTACCGCTAAAAGTCATGCCGCCAACACCGGTCAGCGCGCCTGCGAATGTAAGGTCACCATTGGTGTTGTCGATAATGCCGCCAGACGTATGAACCGTCATGTCCTCATTGAAGGTCATGGTTCCCGTCGGGCGCAACGTGCCACCATCGAACTCAATCGCGCCATGTGTCATGGCATAGTCGGTCTCGATGAAATACGGACGCGATGTATCCAGCGTCAGCCCGACAAAATCGTAATTGAGTATTTCTTTCAGCTCTTCGCGTGACAGGTCCGAGAAGAATGTAAAAGGTAGCGAATCCGCTGAAATCGCCTGACCGTTATTGGTGATGAGATTGGCTATCCCGGCACCAAGAGCAACATCGGAACTGACATTCGTGTAGTCGAAATTCAGATCTGCCGTCAGAACGTTGAACAGCACGATCTTCTTGGTTTCACCCGGCGCGAGCGTGATGGAATATTGCCATTCTGGATTATCGTTGCCGTCGCTATGAACCATGGTCGAGTTCAGCGTATAGTCGTTATTGCCGAAAATATGTGTGATAACCGGATCCGTACTGATTGTCTGATGGGAAACCAGATACAGAATACCGGATTGTGCATTGACGTCACCAGAACTTGACGCATCATAGACAGTAGAGCTGTCTGACCCCATATTATTGAAATAAGAAAAAGTTCCGTTGATCGTACTGCCGGTCGTGTTCGATATTGTCTCGACCCAGCGTGCAGCATTGGCCACCCCGCCGACCGCAAAGTTCGCGGTTATTGGGGTGCTTACCGAGTTCGGACCATGTGTCACATCGACCTGTCGCGTGACCGTCAACCCACCAAAATTGGTCACCAGACTGCCGCCCTGCCGGAAGCCGATCCCGCCATAACCGTCATAGGCATCGTTGACCTGCGGACCGGTAACCGGCGAACCCTTCGTTCCGACACCGGCAGACTGTGCTTCGGAAATGGCCCCGGGACCGGAACTGGTCGTCATAAATCCGCCGGGGAGAACAGGAGCATCATCAGGTCCCTGGCCGGGACCGCGATAAGACGCACAGCAGCCCGAATTGAAATTGGTCTGAGGCCCGCCAAAAGCTGGATTTGTTATGTCGTTGCTGAGGGCACCGTTGACGTAAAAATTGATCAGCTGCTGTTCGGCGTGCCCCGGCGCCATCAAAAGCAACAACGTCATAAGAGAAGCGCCGGCCGACAGGCCGCCACGACGAACGCTTAATTTCATGATTCCCCCGAACCCTTTTTCTCTAGCGAGATTAGATATCGATGCTTTTACTAGAAAACATCTTTCGAATCGAGAATAATTTAGAAACTAATAAATATTTTTATGGAGCGTTTTTTTGGGGAAAAAAGCAATAATCACGATGGATTCCGAAACCATCGCGGTTTTCATGGAAAAGGCCACCCAACTGCATGGCAAAGGGCTGCTTGAAGATGCCGCGCGCATCTATAACCACCTTGAACGGGAAGCACCACAGTATCTTCCGGCGCGTTATTTCAACGCGACAATAGACATTGAAACAGGGGCGCTCGTCAGCGCGCGGGACCGGCTAAGAAAGATCTTACGCTCCGACCCACGCTCATTTGAAGCGATTTTCGCACTGGCTTTCACGTTTGGCGAATTGGGAGAATGGCAACTTGCCGTCGACACCTATCGGCGGGCAGGTGTTGTTAAACCCCGCAGCACGGCGGTCGGTTTCTCCCTGGCCTATGCTCTTGAAGTCACTGGCGATCTGGACACAGCGCTGCAAACCTACCGGTCTTTGCTAGACATCGACGACGTTCGCGTGGGCGCCCTACTCGGCATCGCCCGTATCAAGCCGGGTGACATCTCCGACGAGGAGCGCAAAGAAATGTTCGCCGTAGCGCATGATGCCGACCGGCCGGAATCCATCAGAATTCCGCTGTTGTTCGCTCTTGGCGAATTGCTGGAAAAGGCGGGGCAATTCGATGAAGCCTTCGGTGCATTTCTAGCGGCCAACCGCATGCGACGAAAACAAATCATCGACAATCTGGGCGGGCCGGAACCTATTCTGATTGCACCACCGCATTCCCGGCCCAGGAGCGAGCATCCGGAAGCAGTCGCACGCCGCCATGCAGATATTATTGAGGATCGCAAAGCTCGCTATACTCCGGCGTTCGTCAACGGGAAGAGCGGTTACGGGCGAGAAGACGTTGCGCCGATCTTCATCGTCGGCATGCCGCGTTCGGGCTCAACACTCATTGAGCAGATTCTCTCAAGCCACAGCAAAGTGCAGGGGCTCGGCGAAGTGCCCGCGCTGTGGAAAGCTATTGTCAATCTCAGTGCTGAGGCACGATTTACCGACACCGGCCAGATTTCGGCCTTGGCAAACGAATATCTGCGTCTGATGCGCGACTACGGCTGGACCGGAGGAGCGCTCTTTGTCGACAAGCTTCTGGGCAACTATCTCAATATCGGCGCAATCCATCTGATGTTTCCAAATGCCCGAATATTGCACAGCGTGAGAAACCCGGTAGATACCTGCCTCGGTTGTTTCCGCCAGTCATTCAAAGCCAGCAATGAAACGACATACGATCTCAAGGACATCGGCGAACAATATGTTCGTTATCGCGACATGATGGATCATTGGGATCGGGTGCTGCCAACAGGCCGCGTCATCCATGTGCAGCATGAAGAACTCATCTCGAACCCGACGGAAAAAATCAAATGGCTGATTGAAGACGCTTGCCAGCTAAAATGGGATGAAAACTGTCTGAGCTTCTACCGCACCAAACGCTCAGTGCGAACGGCAAGCGTGGTTCAGGTGCGTCAGCCCGTGTTTCGCCACGCAATCGACCGGTGGCGCAAATATGCCCATCATCTGCGACCGCTTTTCGACGCGTTAGGCCCGTATGCACCGCCTTTATGAAATCCCCGACGGAGTTTGAATGATAACAGGGAAAATGTGGGGGCAGGAGTTCTGGAGACGGCCAGACCCAGGACCTAATAAATCACTTGCTGAGAGCAGTCAGTTTTAATTAACTCGGCTCGACCACGTCCTCCCCAAGCTTTTAAATACCGTCAGTTTAGGGTTTTGTCGCAGAAATTCACTTCTTCTTAGCTCTATTGCGATAGGTGGGCAGAATTAATTGTGGTGACTGGGTATGGCGACCGATTTCAAAGGGGTGCCCTTTCCCAAGAGGGTCATCCTCTACACCGTTTTCTTTTGCGTGCTTTATCCCGGTTTCTATCGTGGCTTTCAGGAAATTATGGCTGAACGTGGTGTGGACGTTGACCATGCAACATTGAACCGTTGGTTGCCCGTTACGCGCCACAGATTGCAGATCAGGCACAAAGCGCAAACGTCGAACGTGTGGCTCATGGCGTGTTGATGAGAGCGGAGCCAATGTGGCGGGATCACAAGCTGTAAACACAATCCTGAAAACCACGGGTCACGGCAAGATGATTGAAAGCCTGCAGGTAAAATATCTCAATAAAATCCTTAAGCAGGATCACCGGTTTATCAAACAGTCTACCAAACACATGTTGGGCTTCAAGGCATTTCATTCGGCTTCGGCAACAATCGCAAAAATCAAAGTAGCACATATGATGCGCAAGAAGCATTTCGCAAATGACAATTGCTCGCCATTTCCGTTTTTTGCAGAGCTCGCAGCATAAATTCGGACAAGAATACGACTGATATTAACAAAGTGAATTTTTGTGACATAATCCGGCATATACGGCAAGGATCGTTAGTCATCATACTTGAAAATCACACTGCAAATTCAGGAGCCTTCCGATTGATCTGACCTTCCAGACGGCACCCTTCACTCAAACTAAGTGCAATTGTGGAGTTTATAGCTGCCCACTTGTTCAATGAGAGTATCAAGGATGCGGTGCGGTAAATGTAGGGGATGTATATCAGAATCCCCTTTGTGCATTCATCGTCGATTTGCGCTGATAGCGCGCGGATACCTGAGTGGTAGTCTGGATACTGCCGGACCCCTACGAGGATGAGGTGACCACGGACAGTTATTTCCAAGGCCGCTCAGTAGCGTCGTATTTCGTTCTCAAGTCGCTCAAAACTAATCGGTTGTTTTCGATCAGTTTATCAATCGACCCCGCCCTATACCATTCTAAAAACCGGTCGAGGCCGTAGAACTGTCGATCAGTCAAGCCTGTATTATGTGCCTGCATGAGAACGTCATCAAGAGATGGCCTCTTTGCAGAGGCGATACGCATTTGAGCCTCCAGAAGCATATATTCCCGCATCTGCCTGTTAACCGTTTCCAGACGATGCGGAACTTCGACGCTTTTTCCCTGCGTAAAAACTTCACGCATAACCCGCCCAGCCCCTGGCCCCTTGTTGGGCGCGGCCACGTGGAGCACTGCTGCGATGGTCGGAACGATATCCGTCTGTTCTCCGTATGACAACGTGCGACCTCTGACGATGCCCGGACCAGTGATTAAAAAGGGGGTGGACCACGATGCTTCAGACATTGGCGCATGCCAACCATGATCCGCCTGCCCGTGATCCGAGGTAACGATCAATACAGTATCATCCCATTTGCCATTGGCTTTCAGCGCAGTAACAAAGCGAGCAAGCTCGCTATCAGCTGCCTCTGCCGCGCGACGATAGGGGGAGTTTTCAGCCCAGATGTTGTGGCGCCAGGGAACATCTTTGATTTGATCGGCACTTTCCACCCGACCGGCCTCGCCAGTGTTTTGCAGATGTATGCGCATGAACTTGACATCTGTGCTTTGAAGCAGAGCAATCGACCAGTCAATAACAGCGCGATCTGGACCGCGCTGCATGAAACTGTGATTAAAGCCGCGATTAAGCGAGGCATAGGCGGTACTGTTGGTCGCATGGGCTGTAATTCCAACAGGCCCACCTCGGCCAAGCTGTGGCGGAAACCATATTTCCTGCACGTAACGCGTATCGGGTTTGATAAAGAGTGTTCCCGTTAATTGAACAACGTTCGGATATGATGTCGTTTGAAGATCACCCCATGGGCCGATGGTTGGATGCCAGGGCGGTGCCACAAACATTTCACGAATTCGCACCCCCTGTTTAGCTAGTGCATTGAATGTTGGCATTGCGATGCGCTCCGGCGCAGCAGCAGCAAGCCCGTCAATACCAAACAGGATGACACGTTTGGCCGTGGCTGAAGCTATCGGGCTTGTATCATCGTCAGGACTGGCGGAAGCGGCTGAGTTTGCCATGACGAATGCGACAAGGCCGAAAAGAATGATCTTTAACATCGTTGGTGCCCTAGCTTTGTCGATCATTGCGGAGCAGTTGTGGACAAAAAGCGCTCCACTTCGGCCAGGAAAAGGTTGCGTCCTTTATCTCCGCGATCGAGATGGACGAAATGTGTGGCTTCTGGAATGGTGACGCTTTGAACGTCCCTCGCCCTGACCAATCGTTCGGCAAGGCTTGTCGCATCGGCAGGTCTGCTCCAAAAATCATTCTCGGATCGAATAATTAACACCCGCGCAGTGATCGATGCCGCATCCCAAAGCTGTCGGCCATTTGCGAGGTAGAAACTATCTTCCATAGCGCCGGACGGAGCACGGAATGCAGGCGGTGTTCGTGAAGAAGATGTTGGATCAGACGCCAAGGCAGCTTCCTGATAAGCTGCTGCTACTGTCGGATCCCGCCAGATTGACTTATCGTCAATGGGAATAGATCGGTCCCAGGCGGACATGAGCGACGCAGCCGTGTTTAAACGAAAAGCACCGAATTTATCGACGTTAAAACGACTGCGGTCCGATGGATCGGCATTTTCACCCGTTGATCCAAGCGCTGGATGTCCGGAAGTTGCGCCATAGAGGCTGTTCAGCATAACCAAATGGCTGACCCGTCCGGGATAGAGGGAAGCATACATACCTGCCCAGTGACCACCCGTGGCCCAACCCAAAAGTGCGATTTGCCTTGCCCCTGTTCTGAATGTAACGCTGTCATTGACCGCCAGAATATCCCGCACCACCTCAAATGAACTTGAAAGCGGCAATCCTTTATTGTCCCCGTCCTGTCCCGGTCGGCTCGACGCGCCGTAGCCACTAGCGTCCATGACAAAAACAAGATGGCCGGCACGCGCGAGATCTGCAGCCAGCGACCCACCTTCGACGGGCAAATCGAACGAAGCAATTCCCGGCACACGTGCGCCATGAAGAAGGATAACCGGCGGCTTGTTGGCCTCAACTCGTGTTTCACGGACTTCCCGGACGGCAATTTCAATGCCCGGCGCAGCGGTAACACGAAAGTCCTGCCGCAGTATTTCGGCTGATGCTGGATTGCATAAGGTCGTTGCAAGACCCATTGCGGAGGCGAATGCGGGTAGTTTCATCGTCAGATTCCTTGCTACTTTTGTCAGTCGACAGAACACTGCTCTCTGTTTGTCAAAAAATGTCGCGACAAAAGAAGGACTTCAAATATCAATGGTCGCTGTATTAAGATGCTGGCGATATGACACTTGACCTGCATCATCTCCGCCACTTTGTGGCTGTGGCCGAAGAACTGCATTTTGGTCGTGCAGCTATACGTCTGCACATGGCGCAACCTCCGCTCAGTCAGTCCATCAGACGGCTGGAGGCAGATCTTGGTTTTTCGCTTTTTGAACGCACGCGCCGACATGTGGAACTGACACCTGCGGGAGCGGTATTCCTGATTGAAGCACGAAAGACACTGTTGCAAGCCGACGAAGCCGTCCGGATCGCGCGTCGAGCTGCATCAGCAGCGGTTGCGGAACTGTCAATTACCTTTGTTTCTGCAGCGCTTTACCATCTTCTTCCCGAAACACTGCGACGGTTCACCCGAGCCCACTCGAAAGTGGCTATACGGCTTGACGAGAGGCCCACAGACGCTCAACTATCCGACATCATCAAGGGAAGTGTCGATCTCGGGTTTGTTCACCCTCCGGCCGCCAGCGAACGTGAACTCCATGTGGAAACCATTTTCCGTGATAGATTCATTGTTGCTATTCCTGAAAGTGATGATCTGGCTCGTGCAGCAAGCGT
The DNA here is from genome assembly GCF_005938105.1 of Brucella haematophila. Lineage (GTDB taxonomy): Bacteria > Pseudomonadota > Alphaproteobacteria > Rhizobiales > Rhizobiaceae > Brucella > Brucella haematophila. The sequence continues at coordinate 102,737 of NZ_VCPE01000003.1, forward strand.
ATCACTCAGCAATCTGGCCTCGCGCCGTTTTATCATGTTTCCCTATAGCCAAGGGCCAGTCCTGCATGCCCGTATCACCCAGGCTTGCCGAAACGCAGGTTTCCTGCCGGATATCGTTCAGGAAGCGCGACAGATGCACACAATCCTCAGTCTGGTCGCGGCACAGTTGGGCGTTGCGCTTATACCATCCGGTGCGCGTACCATGCGCATCAATGGCGTGGTCTTTCGAGAAATCCAGGATTTACCAACGGATCTGGTATGGGAACTGGCAATCGCCCGTCGCAATCGCGATTCAAAGAAAGCCCTCCAAGATTTTATAGCAATCCTTAAGACCGTCGCGGTGGAACTATCTTAGAATATTGCAGCTATTTCCCTTGGGAAGGTTGCTCATCAGTTCCACCAGCCCCGGTTTCTTTCACAGCGGCAATGCGAAGGCCGCCTTCTTGCCCGCGCGACTGGATTCCAGCCGCCTTGATCACAGGGTTGAGAACGCTTATGTCGCCATTCACCTCAACGATGAACGGCGTCCGGCTTCGGTTAGCCGAACGTTGCGGGTGCCGCGGTCGAAGAGGATAACGTCGAGTTCAGCCTTTCGGGCATTCGTCGTTAGGCTTTGCATTTCAACCCCAAATTGCTTGAGCGCTTCAACGGCACGACTTACCTCAGTAAACAATTCTCGGCGCGGAGCACAATTGCGTCTGCAGATAGGCACGTTCCCTACTGGACAATTTTTGCAACGCCACCCGCGAAACTAACTGCACAATTGCGTTCTGCCGTAAGCCACATTTCGTCCTGAACCAATTCTCTGCAACGCATCCCGCCAGCACAAACCAGTGCGTGGCTTGCGACATAGCGCCATCTTCTCCTGAGCTCACGGCACTTTCAGCCGCCAATAGGCTTTTTCAAGTGCATATATTGCACTTATTGTGCAAATGCTGTACCACATCGCCAAATCCAGATCATGAAAGGGAGGTTCATGTTGCAGGTACTGAATGAGAAAGAAGTACTGGAATCGGCGCTGCACCGGGTAAAGTGGCGATTGTTGCCACTTATCGTCCTGCTTTATTTCGTTGCATATCTTGATCGAAACAACGTCGCCTTTGCAAAGGAACAGATGAGTGCCGAACTTGGCTTCTCCTCAACTGTTTTCGGCCTGGGCGCCGGCCTGTTCTTTATCGGTTACACGCTGTTCGAAATCCCAAGCAATGCAGGCATGTACCGGTTCGGCGCGCGCAAATGGATCGCCCGTATACTTATCCCCTGGGGGCTACTGGCCATGGCAATGGCCTTCGTAACCGACACCACCTCATTTTACATCGTGCGTTTCTTGCTCGGTGTCGCCGAGGCAGGCTTTTTCCCCGCGGTCGTTTTCTATTTCACGCTTTGGTTCCCAGTACGAATGCGGGCTGCCATGCTTGGTGTTTTTGTATTGGCTCAACCTGTTGCCAACATGCTCGGTGCACCTTTGTCAGGTCTCTTGCTTGAGATGGATGGGATTGGGGGTTTGCATGGTTGGCAATGGATGTACCTTGTGGAAGGCTTGCCAGCGGTGGTGCTCGGGTTTCTGACACCGTTTCTTCTAACTGACAGACCATCGGAAGCAAAATGGTTGACCGTTGCACAGAGGCAGGCACTTCAGAATGCGATTGAACGCGACTGTGCAGATCTCAGTTCCGGTCGCAACCATTCTTTTTGGAGTGCACTCAAAGACCCTCGTGCCATCGTTTACGCGCTGCTCAATTTCGGCATGGTGCTCGGTATCTATGGCCTTGGTTTCTGGCTACCAACGATTGTCGGCGAAATGGGACAGTTCAGCGATTTTCATCGTGGTTTGATTGTTTCGATCCCCTATCTGGCTGGCGCGCTCGTCATCATCTGGTGGAGCCGGCGCGCGGACCGAACCGGAAAACGTGCCGCCCATGTCTCAATCAGCCTTTTGATTGCTTCCATTGGGCTGTTGGGTGCCGGATATGCCCTGAGCGTGAATGCCGTGATTGCACTGGCGTTACTTTCGGTCGCTGCAATGGGCATTTTCACCGCGATTGGTCCGATGCTTTCCATGCCTGCCAGCCTCTTTAGCGGTGCCGCAGCCGCAGCCAGCATCGGTCTTGTCAATTCGATTGGCAATATTGGCGGTTTCGTTTCACCTTTTGTTGTCGGATGGCTGACTGACCTCACCGGCTCCACAAAAGCAGGGCTGCTTTTTCTCGCGTGCTCTCTAGCAATAACGGCTCTCGCCACGTTCGCATATGCGCACCGCCGACCGGAAGGGAACACATCCCTTGCCGCAAAATCCCAGCACTAACGATACTGAAGGAGAAAGCTCGATGAGCAATTTGGAACTGAGCGGAAAGACCGCCCTTGTAACGGGCGGCGGTGTCGGCATAGGAGCAGCCATAGCAGAAGATCTCGCGAAACGCGGTGCGCACGTCATCCTGACATATCGAAGCCACCAACCTTCGCCCGAAGCTATGGCAAGGCTTGTAAACGCCGCACAGAAAGCACCATTGGCACTTCCAGTCGATTTGACCATCGAAGAAGAGGTGAACAAATTCGGGGATCGGATTGAGAGCCAGATCGGGCACATCGATATTCTCGTTCACAATGCCGGTGGCCTGGTGCAGCGTTCCAGCATCGAAGAAATGCCCTACGAATTGTTTCGTAAGGTTCAGGCACTGAATGTGGACAGCGTATTCCTTTTAACGAAACGCCTTCTGCCAATCATGAATAAGGATGGCCGCATTGTCATCGTGGCTTCTCTTGCGGGACGGACGGGCGGCCACGCCGGCGCAACAGCCTATGGTACGGCAAAGGCCGCACTTTTCGGCTTCACGCGCGGTCTTTCCAAAGAAGTAGCCGATCAGGGCATAACGGTTAATGCGGTCGCTCCCGGATTTATCGAAGCAACACCGTTTCACGACACGTTCACCACAAAAGATTCCAAGCGGACAACCATCACAACGATACCGGTCGGGCGTGCCGGCGTCCCTGCCGATGTTGCCTCAGCCGTCAGCTGGCTGACATCACCTGGGGCAGCCTTTGTCACCGGCACTGTAATCGATATCAACGGCGGACAACATTTCAGCTGATGCTCAGATTTCCAATCATTCATCCCCATGTCCTGTCGGCTCTGGCCTCGGCAGGGCATAAATCGCTCATCATTGTCACAGATGCCCATTTCGCCGCGGCCACAGCCGTGAACGACAAGGCAACCATCGTGCATGCTGCACTGCGCTCTGGAAGCCCGCTTGTTCCTGAAGTTGTCGAACTGATCTCGCAGGCAGTTGCCATCGAAGCACTCACCACCATGACCCCGTCCGAGCCTGCGCTGGCCGCAGTTGCCGATGAAGTGGCTACGGTTCTGCCGCCTCGAATCGAACGCCAAACCATCGACCGCGCATCCTTTGTTGCATTAACGCGCTCGTCAGACACGGCTTTGTGCATCGTTACCGGGGACACGCGAAGATTTGCAAATGCGATCTTGCGTATTGGCGTGACTGGAGCGGAAAGAACGGTTAGATAAAATGCATGAGCACTACCGTATCGCGCGCTATTGAGATCCTGGAACTTTGCAGCCTGTCTCCAAGGACGGCTGTCGATATTGCAGCACTTATGGGCGTGCACAGAACTACGGTTTTGCGAACCCTGCTGACCCTTCAAGACGCCGGTTTTGTTCGCCAGACATCACCTGGCGTTTTTGGCACGGGTTTTCGTCTGGCTGCGCTTGCGCGCTCTGCGATGGAGAACTTTGATCTGCGTTCCATCGCGCACCCCTATTTGAACGAGCTTGGAACAAGGCTGCGACTTACAATTCAGTTCGCGGTGCCCAATCACGACCGCATTACTTATGTGGACAAAATAGAGCCGCGTGAATCCATTGTCCTCAACACTGTGATTGGTGGCGATGTTGTCGTCAATACCGCCGGTGTTGCCAAGGCAATACTTGCCTTTTTACCGGAGGCGCAAAAAGAGCGTATTCTCGCCCGTGCGAATTTCAGCCGCCATACCGACAGAACACTCACCGACATCGACACATATAATCGGGTCCTTGAGCAGGTTCGTGAGCGGGGATGGGCATTTGACGATGGCGAATTTGACTCTTTATCCAACTGCATCGCAGCACCTGTTCGCGATCATTCCAATTCCGTGGTTGGAGCAGTTTCCATTACCTCCTTCCGGGCTCAGATCAATATCGATGTCCTTCAAGGTCACCTTCCCGAACTCCTGAAAACGACAAAAGCGATCAGTACCGCGTTTGGATGGCGGGAATAGATCTTGTTCTGACCCCGATATGTGCTTTTCACATCTCCGATGTTTCTGGGTGAAAGCCAACACCCACCATATTTAGGAGATGAACACTAGCGGTAACCGGTGGCCAGCGTCCGAACATCGGCAATATAACGCTTCAGGCGTTCAACATTGTCCGGCAACTCCTGCCGCGTTGCGGCCCAGCCAACATAGGTCAAAGCACGCAGCAACAGAAAAAGCGGCAGATGTACAAATTCTGCGGCCATCTGCGGCCTGAAAGCCGCATAGCCTTCGAGCAGGCTGGCACATAGATCGTCATAATCAGCTTCGCGCCGGCTTCTCAACAGCACTGTCGCGAGATCGAACAGGCGAAACCCGAAGCCGCAATCATCGAAATCGATAAACGCGACAGACCCGTTTTGAATAAAGACATTTTCGCGTACCAGATCAGCATGGATAAGCCCGTAATCAATCGCCGGAGCCAGCCCGGCCAGCTGTATCAACAGAGTTTCCCGCAGTACGGTCAAATATGTGCGGTCACTATCATCCACCGCAACGCAATCCCAAAAGCGTCCCCAAAATGGCGCTTCGCCTAATAATCCCGAAACATCCCAGGCGGGGCGCTCAAAATTCTTCGGTCGGTCAAACCTGTCAGCAGCCTCATGCATTCGTGCCATTTCAGAACCTATGGCGCGAAACACATCCCGCATGTCTCTCCCTTGGCGCATGAGCGGTACGCCGCTTTCCCCAAGCGGTTCGCCCTCAACCCAGCCTATGAGATCGACATACAGCGTCAGGCCACCATTCGCGGGCAAAGCGACAAGTGGTGCGCCCCCTGATGACGGAAGCGGTTGTGGCACCGTGATGCCGCATTTACCGAGGTCAGCCATCCAGTCAAGTTCCGACACCAGCGCCTGACGGGAATGATAGCCAGGACGATGCAAGCGCAATGCTGCGCGGTCACCATTTGGGAGAATAACTTTGAACACCGCATTCTCGCGATATTTCAGTAATTGCGGCGTTTGATCCGGCAAGTTCCAATGGGCGCTGGCGACCGTCGCCCGCCTGGTCAACGCCTCTATCATATCAGCCATAGTTCACAGCCCGCTCAAAACATCATCAAGAGCCGAGAGCATCAAATCGGCGTTTTCTTTCGAAAACGGCAGAGGGGGCCGGATTTTGGTGACGTTCTGGTGTATCCCCAGTTTGCCCATCAATACGCCGCGCTGACGCATTTCATTGATGACCCGTGTCGCGACTTCCGCAGCCGGGGTCTTTTCCAGGCGATCAAGCACCAGTTCCGCACCGAAAAACAAACCACTGCCCCGCACATTGCCGATGAGGGTATGTTTCTCAGCCAGCATCTGAAGTCCCTGTCGTGCATAAGCTCCGATGACACATGCGTTGGCCTGCAGTTGTTCGTCCTCCAGTACATCGAGGACCGCCGCGGCTGCCGCACAGGATACGGGGTTGCCACCAAAGGTGTTGAAATAGCGAAAAGCCTTGCGAAAAGCGTTCAGCGTGTCAGAACCCGCAACCACGGCGCCGACAGGATGCCCGTTAGCCATCGGCTTACCGAGCGTCACCACATCCGGCACGATGCCCGCCTTCTGATGACCCCACATATGCGTACCCGTACGGCCAAAACCAGGCTGTACTTCGTCGGCTATAACGAGACCTCCGGCCTTTCTGACCGCTGCAACGGCAGATGCGAGAAAACTGTCAGGCAGATCGGGAAAACCTTCATTGGCAAAAAACGGATCTATGATCAGAGCCGAGAAGCCAAAAGGACTGTCCTGCAATGACGCAATGGCTTGTTCCACCTGATAGGCCCATGCCTTGGCAAAGGCCTCATCTGGCTCTCCGCCGAGGGGGCGATAAGCATCTGGTGCCGGGACATGACGGACATGACCGCCAAAACCACCAACCGGCGGCATCCGGGTGGACAGTTGGGACACGGCAGTCGTGTTCCCATGATAGGTAAAGTCAGTCGCGATAACACCGGTTTTGCCGGTCACGGCCTGCGCCATGCGCAGCGCCACATCGTTCGCTTCGCTGCCGGTGCAGGTCAGGATCGCCGTGTTGAGGCTCGGGTCAAAGGTCGCGGTCAGTCGGTCAACATAGTCGAGAATGCCTTCATGCAGATAGCGTGTATGCGTGTTGAGCGTCGAAGCCTGCCGATAGATCGCCTCGACGACACGCGGGTGGCAATGACCGACATGGGGCACATTGTTGTAGCAATCGAGATATTGCCGACCATCGGCGTCCCACAGCCACACACCCTCACCCTTCACCAGATGTACCGGGTCGTTGTAGAAGAGTGACATGTTACGCCCAAGCAACTTCTCGCGTCGCGCGAGCAGGTCTCGTGTTCCACTCATCTCACTGGCCCTTCGCAGCGGTCAGACCCGCATCCAGTGCAGAAACAATACGGCTTACATCCTTGGCAGAAATGATGAGTGGTGGCGAAATGATGACATTGGCGCCCGACGTGCGCACCATAACGCCTTCATCATAAGCCACTTCATATACCTTCTGCACGATATCCTTCGCGGCGGCACTTTTCTTCGTACGGTTGGAAACTAGCTCCAGCGCCGCCATGAGGCCCCGACCGCGCACGTCGCCAACCAGTTCATGTTTTAACTTTAGCCCCTCAAGTCCCGCCAGCAACTCCGCTCCGCGCACCGCTGCATTGGCAGCAGTATTGATCCGCGCCGTTTCCTTCAGCGTTGCCAGTGCTGCTGCCGCCCCAACCGGGTGACCGGAATAGGTATAACCATGGCCGATAGCGCCGAAGGAATCCTTGTTGTTTTCGAAGGCGGCAGCCACCTTGTCGGAAATCATCACGGCTCCAAAAGGAAAATAGCCGTTGGTAATGGCCTTGGCGGTGGTCATCATGTCAGGCTTTACGCCCCATCCACGCGAGCCGGTCCATGCGCCGGTACGCCCGAATGCACAGATGACTTCGTCGGCAATCAGCAGAATGCCGTGCCGGTCACAAATCTCCCGCATCGCAGGCATGAAGCTCTCATGTGGCACGATAACGCCACCTGCTCCCAGCACGGGTTCCATGATGAAAGCGGCAATCGTATCCGCCCCCTGAAATGCAATCTCGTCTTCGAACTGCCGCGCAATTGCAGCAGCGAGTTCCGAAGGATCCGTCATATTGAACGGATTGCGGTACGGATATGGCGCTGCGAGATGGAACACACCTGGCAAAAGCGGTTCGTAATTCCGACGGAAGTTGGCATTTCCGTTGACCGATGCACCGCCGAAATGCGTGCCGTGATAACCCTTCTTCAGGGCAAAGAACTTGGTGCGCTCCGGCTGCCCGTTAATCTTGTGATACTGCCTGGCCAGACGCAGTGCCGTCTCGACCGAGTCAGAGCCGCCCGATGTGAAAAATGAGCGGCTCAAGCCGTCTGGTTTGAAGAATTCAGCCAGTTCATAAGACAGTTCGATCAGCGGTGAGTTCGTCGTACCGCGGAAAGTCGAGTAATAAGGCAATTCATTGAGCTGGTCTTGGATCGCCTTTTTCACCGGTTCACAGGAATAGCCAAGATTGACGTTCCAAAGCCCTCCAACAGCATCCAGCACCTTCTTGCCGTGGATATCCACCACTTCGACACCTTCGCCCGAATTGATGATGCGAGGCGGCTTGGCCTGCATTTCGGCAGGATGCGCCATGGGATGCCAGAGGTGGCGGGCATTGTTTTCGATCAGAAAATTGGAGTCGCGCATAGATATCCTCTTATATTCCAAGCATGGTGAGTGCCCGCGCATAGGCTTCCGCGGGCCGGGTCACATCGAAATGCACATGGGGGAGACCGACAGCTTCCGCCCCTTCAATATTCTTCTTCTGGTCGTCAACGAACACGCAATCGGCGCGGTCTATATTCAGCTCGGCCAGCACCTGTTCATAGGCGCGTGGATCGGGCTTCAGAACCTTGGTGTAGGTTGCATCCACGATCACATCGAAAAGCTCAATCAACGGAAAGCGCTGACGAAATTCGACACCGTAAAAAAGGTCGAGTTCGTTTGACAATATGGCGAGTTTGATGCCTTCCTGCTTCGCCTTGACAATGCTTTCGCGGGCTTCTGGGCGCAAAACCAGATCAGGCTCGGCACCGCGCGCGCGTCGAACGAATGTCTTCATCTCCGTCCAGTCTTCGCCAAGCAATGCGCCAACCTCTCGCGTGCGTATTTGCCAGTAGTCGCGCTCGGTAATTTCCCGCGCCTGCATCGACGCCCATAGTGGATCGGTCGCAATATCGAACGGCCCACGCCAGCTCAGTGTCCCCGGCGCAAGGCCGAGCGCCCTTTCGGTCACGTCATGGGTCTCAAACAAAGTCCGCGTCACCACGCCGCCAAAATCGAGAATGAGGGCCTTGTTCATGCAGCATTGCCTTTCATAACGATGCCTTGCTCCACCCAACGATCGAAGACTTCCAGTGCTCTCGCCGCAAAATCGGGGGTATTGATATGCGCGTCGACTTCTTCAAGAGCCACCGCTGCCGGTGCGACCTTGCGCATCTCATCCAGAAATGCCCTGAGTGCCTCCGGCTCATGTAGGGGTTCGCCATGACGGTCCCATTCCTGAACGCCGCCAGAGGGCAGCATGAAAGCAACCGGAGCCACAGCACTTTCAAGCTTGGCGGCAATGACACGGGCCACTTCCCGCCGCTGTTCCGGTGCTACTGTAACCGAAGCGATCAACCGGTTATGGGCATGATAAGGCCGACCGTCGAATGCCTTCGGCGCACGCTGCCACGCTGGAACGTCAACCATATCGACGGCACCTGGTGCGACAATCTGGGGAATTCCGGCGCGACCGGCATTTTCCATTCGGTCTGGTCCGGACGTGACAACAGATCCGCTATGCGCGTTGGTTACTTCCTGTATGCAAAAATCAAATACCGCAACAAAGCCACCCTGCGCCGCCACGGCTTCAAAAGCCCGTCCGCCCATGCCCGTCGCATGAAAGATTGCAACGTCATAACCTCGCTTTTCGAGTTCCGGCTTTAGAAAGCGCATATATTTCAGACAGGACGAACCAAGCGAGGTCATCCCGATCAATGGTCGATTACTATTGGGCTTTTCCGTCATCTTCGCTGCACCAACCACCGCGCCACAGGCCTGTGACAAAACCGACCGGCAGATGGGGTTCAATCCGTATAGGCCACCAGCCCACAAGATCATCATCAAATCCGGTGCAATGCGTTCAGGTGGAAGAAGATGGGAATAAGCAATCGTAGAAACAATGAATTTCGGCACACCAAGCGGTAGAATAGCAGCGATATCGAGGGCGAGATCAGTGCCTAGCGATCCACCGAGCGCAATCATTCCGTCTACCTGCCCCATAGCAGAGAGCTCGCGAACCAGACGGGTCGCCCCTTCAGCCATCAAAGCCATGGCACTATTTTCATCACCACTGTCGATAATCGCCTGTATGGTCGTGCGCGCGGCCTGCGCCACATCATGCTTGGAGTGATCCGGTGTGTAGGTAGGGTCTCCCAGAATGCTGACATCGATCATTACAGGAATGCCGCCTGCATCTTCGATGACCCCTGCCATGAACAGGAGTTCGTCGCTTTTGGTATCTCCGGTGCCAATGACGATAATCCGGGGGGAACAGGCATTCACACGCATCAGCCATTCCTCTTCATAGGACCGGAGAGACCTGCTTGACGGCGTTCGCCGAACAGCGCGGCAGCGATCGCTTCGGCCGCATGTAATGCTGCGGCTCCATGCTGTTGCACCACCGCATCATCTGCCCTGACGAGCGGCGCTGCCACGGTTATGCAGCCGACCGGAGAACCGGTTGGAGCCAGAATCGCTGCCGATGTACTGACCACGCCGGCCTCCATGCCCTGTCGGTTGACAGAAAACCCTTTTATGCGTGTTTCTCTCAAAAGACGCCGTACACCCAGAGCATCAACAACCGTGAATTCCGTGTAGGTTTCCAATGCTTCAGACAAAGCCACATTTATTGCTTCGTCTGAACAGGCGGCCAAATAAGCAAGGCCCGACGCCGTCGCGTGGTAGGGCAAGATGGTACCCACATTGACGAACACACGATGCGCACGCGGAGATTCTTCGACATGAACGGTTGAAAGTCGCCCGTTGGAAAATTCGGACAGATGGACCGTTTCGCCAGTCTGTTCAGCAAGTTCTTTCACAAAAGAAAGAGCGGTACCGAGAAACGGATAGCGCGCCTCACGAATGCGGGCCAACCGTAAAGGCTCCGCGCCGATGCGATATTTCCGGCTCTCTGGAAGCTGCTCGACAAACCCGTGTTTCTCCAGATTAACCAGAAAACGGCGCGTCGTTGCTTTGTCATAGCCACAGGCCTGGGCGATCTCAGTCAGACCGGCATCGGCATTCAACCGCGACAAAACATCAAGAAGTGCCAAAGCTTTGCTGATAGTGCTCATTGTCGTTCTCCTCATACCAAGCTCTAGGTCAGCCAGCACGCTTTGCAGCTACGCCTCTTTGGGCGCTTCACATGACCTAGATACTTAACATGAGAAATAACTTGACAGAAAGCCGAACCGCTTGCAAGTCTATATTTGAAGCACTGGTTCATATATTGAACCGCCGTTCTTTGGGAAAAATAAAAGAAATTGCCCAAACGGCCCACGTAGCTTCCGCCTCGATAGGAGCGAGGTGCATTGAAGATTCTGGGGAACAAAAACTATGACAACAACCACTGAACCGTCTTCGCAAGCCGATCAATCGGCGAACCAATTACGTAAGAACAGCCTCGGTGTCGCGGCTGTAACTTTTCTCGTCGTCTCAGCAGCAGCGCCATTGACCGCCGTTGCAGGCGGCGTGCCATTGTCAATGCTTCTGGGAAATGGTGCGGGCATACCGCTCACCTTTCTTCTGGTCACGATTGTCCTTTTGATGTTTTCTGTCGGCTATGTTGCGATGGCCAGACACATCCGCAATGCCGGAGCATTCTATGCATTCACGGCGCAGGGACTGGGCGGGTTGATGGGGGGCGTTGCCGCCCTTCTCGCAATCCTGGCCTATAATGCCATGCAGATCGGCGTGTTCGGCCTCTTCGGCGCGGCAACGGCCGGGTTTCTGGCCAGCTTCGGCATCGATCTTCCCTGGTGGGCATGGACCTATATCGGTATTGCTGCTGTAGCGGTACTCGGCTATCGCCGAGTCGATCTTTCGGCACGGGTGCTGACAGTTCTCGTCGTGCTCGAATATGTCGTGGTGCTTATCATTGACGCGGCCATTCTCTTCACCGGTGGCGACAGCGGTCTTTCCATCACGCCCTTTACGCCGTCGGCCTTTCTGAGCGGCACACCCGCCATTGGAATCCTGTTCTGTTTTGCTGCCTTCATTGGCTTTGAAGCCACCACGATCTATAGCGAAGAAGCCCGTGATCCAGCTCGCACCGTACCGCGTGCAACCTATATTTCCGTGCTGATGATCGGCCTGTTTTATATGCTCACCTCATGGCTCATGGTTAGCGGCGCAGGTGCCCACAAACTGGTGGGCGAATTGCAGGGACTTCAGGATCCGACCACCTTCCTCTTCGGCCTTGCAGAGAGATATGTCGGCCACTGGATCATACCGGTTATGAACCTGCTCTTCATTACCAGCCTGTTTGCGGGTGTCGTTGCCTTTCACAATGGCGTTGCCCGTTACATGTATGTTGCAGGTCGCGAAGGTCTGTTGCCTGCCCGCCTTGGCACAACGCATTCCCTCTATCAGAGCCCCCATATTGGCTCGCTGGTGCAGACGGTTATCGCGTTGCTTGTGGTGACAATTTTCGCTGCCACAGGACAAGACCCGGTACTGGCGCTCTTCTCCTGGCTGACCAATGTCGGCACACTTGCAATCATGCTGCTGATGACCTTCACCGCCTTCGCCATCATAACCTTCTTTGCCCGTCATCCCGGACTTGAAAATAGCGTTATGACCACACGGATTATGCCGCTGATAACAGGTACTGTCCTCGGCATTCTGGTCATTTATATCGCACTGAATTTCGGCAGTATCGCTGGTGCCAACGGCATTATGGCCATTATCCTGCCGGGGCTGGTGCTTGTTGCTGCTGTCATCGGGCTGTTGCTTGCCATGAGGCTCAGGACCAACAATGCAACCGGCTTTGCCCGTCTTGGTGCCGGTCAGATCGTCTGACCCGCACCTCTCCCTAATGGCTCTATCATCTACCGGTTCAAGGAATTTGCCATGCAAGACAAGATCGACGCTCTCGGCCAGCAAAACATCGCACCACAATTGCTGTTTATCGACGGGCGATGGCAATCCGCTATAGATGAAGCCACGATGGCGACTATCTCGCCTATCGACGGCCAGCAGCTGACCAGTCTGGCAGCTGCGGGAACAGTTGATGTGGATCGCGCCGTGACGGCTGCTCGCCGTAGCTTCGACAAGGGCCTGTGGTCAAGGGCCTCCCCCGCCGAACGAAAAAAGGTGTTGTTAAAGATCGCCGAACTGATCGAAAAACACGCACTTGAACTTGCGGTACTTGGAGTACGCGACAACGGCACCGAGATCTCGATGGCGATCAAAGCCGAGCCGGGGAGTGCAGCGAACACGTTCCGCTACTACGCGGAAGCCATTGACAAGGTTTATGGCGAGATCGCCCCGACTGCAGAAGATGTGCTCGGCCTCATCCACCGCACGCCCGTTGGCGTAGTGGCCGCGATCGTGCCCTGGAATTTTCCGATGATGATCAGTGCATGGAAAATTGCGCCGGCTTTGGCCGCTGGTAATTCAGTCATTCTCAAACCAGCCGAAGGTGCGTCGCTCACGCTGCTCCGTCTTGCTGAACTATGCGCTGAAGCGGGGCTGCCGGAAGGCGTTTTGAATGTTGTGACCGGTGCAGGCGCGATCACGGGTGAGGCACTTGGGCTACACAACGATATCGATGTTCTGGCCTTTACCGGATCAGGACATGTCGGTCGCAAACTGCTCGAATATTCAGCCCGTTCGAACCTGAAACGGGTCTATCTGGAGCTTGGCGGCAAATCGCCGAATATCGTATTCGCCGATGCACCCGACCTTGACCGGGCAGCAAAGGTCTCCGCTTACGGAATATTCCGTAATTCGGGTCAGGTATGCGTTGCCGGATCGCGATTACTGATTGAGCGCTCCATTGCAGAGGAGTTTGCAGAACGCGTGAGCGCAATTGCTGGCGTCATGAAACTTGGCAACCCGTTGGACCTCGCCACCGAGGCCGGCGCTATCTCCAGCGAGGTGCAGCTGGGCAAAAATCTCGGTTTCGCCGCGCAAGCGCTATCGGAAGGTGCACGACTGCGAACCGGGGGTAATCGTATTCTGGAAGAAACTGGAGGTTATTACATGCAACCGACTGTCTTCGACGTGACCCCTGACATGACGCTAGCCCGTGAAGAAGTGTTCGGCCCCATTCTTGCGATCATCCCTTTCGACAAGGAAGACGATGCGTTGAAAATCGCCAATGACACAAGCTATGGCCTCGCTTCAGCGGTATGGACCTCCAGTCTGTCGCGTGCGCACCGCATGGTTCGTAATATTCGAGCCGGGGTAGTACACGTCAACACATATGGTGGCGCAGACAATTCTGTCCCGCTGGGAGGCGTCAAGCAGTCGGGCAACGGTCACGACAAATCACTGCACGCGCTGGATAAATATATAGATCTGAAAACGGCCTGGATTCAACTTTGAATCCAAATTGCCTCGGACAGCTCCAAGTGCACTGATCCAAGGCAGTTCAATCGACAACGCATTGAGAGGCTGGGTAAACGCGCCTTACCCAGTACTCCATTGCCAATTTGTGGGCATCTCAAAGTAAACCTCCAACCTTTTATTTAACGTGTGAATTATCTTGACACACTTAAATCCGGGCGGCACTCTAATAGTGAATAGCAGGTTCAAATAATGAACCCAAAGGGAACATCAGCATGACAGTGACGCGACACGCAGACCTCATTCTCACTGATGGCCGTATCTATACGATCGACGCTTCACGCCCCTGGGCGCAGGCCATTGCAGTCGCGGATGGGAAGATACTTGCTGTCGGCAGCGTGTCTGAAATCGAGTACTATCGAACAGACACAACCGAGGTCATCGATCTCGAAGGCCGCATGGTGATGCCGGGCTTTGTTGATGTACACAACCACATCATGATGGCTGGCCAGGCAGAACTGTTTGAAACGCAGTTGCCCAAAGGCGCAACTATCGACGACATTTGCGCCCATGTACGCGAGCAGGCGAAATCTGCTGCACCTGGTCAATGGATTATCGCCAATCAATGGGGCGCGGACATGATCGCCGTGCTCAATACCAAGGAAGCATTGCAAAAACTTGATGCTGCCAGCCTCGGCTATCCAGTATTGTTACGTGATGAAACCATGCACAACCGCTGGATCAACAGCGTTGCAATGCACCTGTCTGGCATCAACGAGCACCAACCGGATCCGCCTGCTGGTGCTTTCGGAAGAGACCCGGCGACCGGTCGATTGACCGGACTACTGGTTGAATCTGCAGCAGGTATTGTTGAACGGGTAGCGGCAAGCCATTTCACCGAAGCCATGGGCGAAGCCGCAGTCATACGCGCGGTCGAATTGGCCAATTCCTATGGCATCACCGCCTTTCAGGATGCCGCCTCGGTGCAGCCGGTTCTGCAAGCGCTCACAAATCTCGATAACAAGAACAAGCTGACAGCCTGGGCTGTCACGTCCCTTCCCTTAATCGAACCGTCATTCATGTTCGGGCTTTCCGGTGATGAGCTTCTTGCGGTGCGCGAACATTATCGTACCCATCATGTGCGGCCGAACTTCACCAAGATTTTCCTCGATGGCGTGCCCGGTGCACGTACCGGGGCGTTTCACGACGCTTATTTGAACGACGACGCTCACCCCCATGGTTATAGAGGAGAAACGCTCGTCAGCTATGCCGATCTGGTCAAATATATCGACAGATCGGAAATGCTTGGCATGGGACTAAAGATCCACTGTGCCGGAGACTTTGCAGTCAGCGAAATGCTGGATGCCGTAGAGGCTGTGCGCTATTTCAAGGGGCCGGCAAAGGTCCTGCATCATATAGCGCATGCAAGCTATATCCGCCCACAGGATATCGAGCGCTTTGCAAAACTCTCGGTGGTCGCCGACCTCTGCCCGATGATTTGGTACCCGACCACCTTTCTTGAGGGCCACAAGGCAGCCATGGGCGAAGAGCGGGCATCGCGGTTCTGGCCTATAGCCGATCTCCATCAGTCTGGCGCACTTCTGGCAGGCGGCTCCGACTGGCCGGTTATTCCTGTACCCGACCCATGGACCGGTATCGAAGGAATGGTAACCCGGCAAAATCCATCCGGCGCGTTTCCAGGCGTTTCGCTTTGGCCCGAACAGGCCATCGATCTGGCCACCGCGATCAAGATATTCACGCTCAATTCAGCAACCGCGATGGGTATCGCGGAACAGACCGGGTCTTTGGAGCCCGGCAAGTCGGCAGACCTGATCATTCTCGACCAGAATGTCTTCGATGTCCCGACCAATCAGATCGCCAGCACCAAAGTTCTGACCACCTTCTTCGAAGGGCGAGCCGTCTATCAGCGCTAGCCGTTTCATGAAACCTCTCCCGATGCATTGCGGGCAAATAAAAAAGGGAACAGCATGCAATCGACCAGAAACCTCCTTCTCGCTTCAGCGGTAATATTGTCAGGCATGTGGGTTTTCGCCGGGGAGGCCGAGGCTTCCCCTTCCTGTGAAAATGGCCCCATCCAGATAGGCGCAGTTTCCACGATAACGGGCGTAGTCGATTTTTCCGATGCTCCCAAAGCGGCGGCGGCCGTCTTCGAGCAGCTTAACGCTGCCGGAGGTATCAACGGCTGCAAGATTGACTACACCATCGCCGACGATAAGGGCGATCCACAGGTCGCAGCCCAGGCTGCGCGCGATCTGATTGACAACAAATCTGTTGTTGCCCTGTCCGGGGGCGCAAGTCTGCTCGATTGCGCCGTCAATGCGGCCACCTACAATCGAAATGATGTGCTGGCGATACAAGGCGTCGGCGTCGATCCACTGTGTTTTAATGCTCCCAGCATCGCGCCTGTGAATGTCGGCCCCTACACTTTGACGACAGCCATGCTCGATTATGCGGCAAAAAATCTGGGTGCTCAGAAACTCTGCGCTTTTTTCCTCGTCATTGGCGGCACACAGGAGGCCTATGCCGCAGCCGTCACGCGCTGGGAGAAGATCAGCGGCAAGAAGATCGCCCTCAGTGACATGACCTTGCCTGCACAAGGTGATCTCACCCCCTATCTCATCAAAGCTCGCAACGCTGGATGTGATACGGTCTTGACCAACCAAGTCGAGCCAGGTGTCGTTCAATGGGTGAAGACCGCCGACGCACAGAAGATCAGCGGTATGAACTGGCTGTTTCTTGCTCCCGGCTATACGGAGGGAGTCGCCAAAGCGCTCGCCGATAGCAAGCAGCCAATCTATATCGGCACCGAATGGGAGCCTTATACCGAGGCTACCGACGCCAATGCCGACTGGATCAAGACAATGGACGCGGCTGGCCTGCCCAAAACCGCTTTCTCGCAAGGTG
Organism: Brucella haematophila; assembly: GCF_005938105.1. Taxonomy (GTDB): domain Bacteria; phylum Pseudomonadota; class Alphaproteobacteria; order Rhizobiales; family Rhizobiaceae; genus Brucella; species Brucella haematophila. Next base: position 119,561 of record NZ_VCPE01000003.1, read on the forward strand.
GCTTCCTTGCCGCAAGAGCACTTATCGACACCATCTCAGGCATTGATGGCGAGGTCACGCGCGCGAGTGTAACCGCCGCGCTTAAATCCGGCAAGGAATTGCATTATGCCATGGCAGGCAGTCCTTACGTCTTCGGCGAAGCCAAAGCACACGCGCCAATGCAAGCCACCAAGGTCATGCAGCTCGAAGCGGGTAAGTGGACGGTAAAGACCAACGATTGGTTCTCGCTACCAAAAGCGGAATAATCGAGACTGTTTGAACAGCAGGATGTTCTTTTCCGGCTCTTTCGAGAACCGGACGACCGCCGCCGCAAGTACCGCGACAGGCATACCGTTATTCATCGTTCGGGCTTTGTGCCCGACTGTTTTGGGGTTCCAGCCATGAGCTCTCTTCTCACAGCTGCAGTAGCCGGATTATCGGCAGGTGGCGCTTATGCGATCCTTGGCGTCTGCGCCATCTTCACTTATCGGCTGGTTGCCGTGGTAAATTTTACGGGCGCTGCAATAGGTGCCATCGGGACATTCGCGATGGTCAGCCTGTTCGAAACGGGTGTGCCATTGCCACTCGCGGTTGCCCTTGGCATCGCAACTGGTGTGCTTGCAGGTGTCATGATCGGCATCGTCATGACCACCTGGTTTGCCAACGCCAACGCCTCAACCAAAGCGGCGGTAACCGCAGCGCTTCTCGTTGGCATCATAGCACTGGGGCTACGTTTCACCGGTGGTCAGCATCCCCACTACTTTCCCGCTGTGATACCCGGTTCAGCCTTTCGTCTGGCGGGGGTCGAAGTTACATGGGCTGCTGTCACAATGCTGCTGCTTGCCCTCGTCTTCACGGTTGCAACCGAACAATTCCTGGCTCGCACGCGCACAGGCCTTCAGCTCCGCGCACTGTCGCAACGCCCCATGGCCGCTGAACTCATCGGCATCCGGGTGCGCCTGCTGGCGCTTGGCGTCTGGGCGGTCACCGGCGCTGTGACATCCTTCGCCTTGATGGTGATAGCGCCATTGCGTTCCCCAGATTTCTCATCTCTCAGCCTTCTGGTCGTTCCAGCGCTGGCCGCCGCCCTGATCGGCGCTTTTTCAAGCTTCCGCGTTGCACTCATTGGTGGCGTGATGATTGGTGTGCTGGAAGGCATGGTCAGTGCGATGGGTTCCATCGGTCAATATCGCAGCACCGTTCCATTTCTGGTCATTCTGGCCGTCCTTTTGTGGTCGCAACGAGGAGCCCGTTGGGATGAAGCACGCTAGTTTTCACGCCATCATCATCGTTTTGTCCCTGGCAGCGCTCGGCGCGCTTGCTCTGGCTCTCCTGCCCAAATACTGGATATTCCTGATTACGGCGGTCTTCATCGTCGGCATTGCACTACAAAGCCTCGGTCTCGTCACGGGTCGAACAGGTATGATTTCACTGTGCCAAATGTCCTTCGCCGGTGTAGGAGCCTGGGTTACCGGTTATCTCAACCTGATAGAAGCACCGGGCGGATTGATCGTCTGGGTCTTGATTGGCGGCCTGGCAGCCGTGCCTGTAGGAATTGCGATCGGCCTTCCCGCGCTCAGGTTGCGCGGTATCAATCTCGCCATTGTCACACTGGGTTTTGCCGCGGCTTTTGACACAGTACTCGCAACCATCACCTTTCCGGGTCAGACGAGTTTTACCCAGGTTGCCCGCCCCGATATTTTCACCTCGGACCAGGGCTACTTCTTGCTTGTCTTGCTGTTTTACACGGTCATCGCAGTTCTACTGGAATTCATTGGTCATTCCCGACTTGGTTCCTCCTGGCTTGCAGTACGCTATTCCGAACGTGCCGCTGCCGCCAATGCGATCAGCGTGCCACTTGCCAAACTCAGCGCCTTCGCTATCAGTGCCTTCATATCAGGTATCTCTGGCGGCCTTCTTGCAGGGTATCTGGGCACGCTCGTTTCTGAAAATTTTTCGATGATGCAATCATTGGCGTTATTTGCAGTTGCGACAATGACGGGTGCCCATTTCACGATGGGAGCCATTATTGGCGGCATCCTTATCGTGCTTTTCCCAGAGCTGTTACGTCGTATCAATCTACCACAGGATGTCGGCAACGTGTTCTTTGCGCTCGGAGCCGTACAAGCCTTGTCGACCGGCGAAACAATAGCCCAAACCTGGTCGAGGCTCGGGCGCAAACTGATTTCCCGCAAGAACAGGCAACCAGAACCATCCAGTGCTCAAACCCTGCCGAACGCCACGTCGCGGAGTGCACAAGGAAACACCGGTACAGCGCTTGAAGTGCGTGACCTTACCGTGCGTTATGGAGCAGTCACGGCACTGGATGGGGTTAACATTACAGTACCGGCGGGTGCTGTCATTGGACTCGTCGGGCCAAACGGCGCCGGGAAATCCACACTGGTCGATGCCATCGCCGGTTTCCTGCCTCGATACGACGGCGCCGTCCTCTTGAACGGAAGCTCACTGGAAGGGCATTCCGCAGCATCACGCGCGCAAAGGGGTGTCCGCCGTACGTGGCAGACCACACGCATAGCTCCTGAACTGCGGATCGGTGAATATATGCGGCTGGCGGCTGGTCCCATTGCGCAAAACGAGGTTGAAAGCCTGCTTGCCTGGTTTGGTTGCCCCGGCCCGGATGTTACCATCGGCTCAGTTGACGTGGGAACGCGCCGCCTGATCGACGTAGCGGGAGCAGTCGCGTCACGGGCGCCCGTTATCTTGCTCGATGAACCGGCAGCCGGCATCTCTTATGACGAGGCGCTGAAACTTGGCCAGCGCATCGCTGCCATCCCTGCAACATTTGGCAGTTCGATATTATTGATCGAACATGACATGGACCTTGTGCGCAATGCCTGTTCATCAATCACGGTCCTCGACTTTGGGCGCGTCATCGCCAGTGGCGCAACCGCTGAAGTTCTAGATCTACCCTCCGTCCAGAAAGCCTATATGGGCATCGATTTTGAAGAGGCTGCCGAATGACCTGTTTTTCAGTCAAGGCATTGCAGGTCGACCGTTCGGGCATTCCGGTAATTCGCGGTGTAGATCTGAGGGTGCAAAGCGGTGAAATCAGCGTGTTGCTGGGTTCCAATGGCGCCGGTAAAACAACCTTCCTTGAGAGTTTATCCGGCATCATATCAGCACGAGCCGGTTCGATCAGCATCGGTGACGCAGAGCTGACCAAACTAAGGCCGGGCTTGCGAACGAAGGCTGGCCTGAGCCATGTCGAACAGGGACGCACCGTCTTCTCGGACATGACAACGGAAGAAAATCTCAAGGTTGCTCTACATCCAGTTGCAGATTTGAACGAGGCCTATGAACTGTTTCCAGAGCTTGTTCAGCGACGCGACGTCAAAGCGGGCATGCTATCAGGCGGTGAACAGCAGATGGTGGTGATTGCGCGCTCCATCGTCAATCGGCCGAAGGTTATGCTGATCGATGAAATGTCATCCGGTCTGGCGCCCGTCATCGTCAATCGGCTCATGCGCGCCGTGAGACAACTTGCTGATAACGGCATGGCGATCATACTGGTGGAACAATTTGCGGCACTCGCGCTTTCCATAAGCAATCATGCATATGTCTTGCGTCGCGGGCAGATCGTCTATGATGGTAGTAGTGAAGTCCTCGCCAAAGACCCCGCCCGGCTTCACAAGCTCTATCTGGGTGACGCCACTTCAAGCTGATGAAGGCAATGGAACCTTAACCCGCGCTTCGATGCGTCTTGATCATGGATGTCGTGATTACGCGAGTTGCAGACCAGTGATATCATGCCAGATGCTACTTCTCACCAAATGGAAGGAAATGTCATTGCAGCCAAAACTAAACGATATTGAAAAGCGTGTTTCATACACTCATCCTTCGATCTTGAAGTACTCAAAAACTTTGCTCGATATTTCAACCGAAACACTCACCAGTGCGGCGCTCGACGATTTGCATCGATGGCGGTTTCCAGCCTGACCATTTCATCGCTCGACAATTCGAGGGATAACGCGCCAAGCGCATCGGGGAGATGATGGGGCTTGGACATACCAACTATCGGAGAGGTTATATCCGGCTTCGCCAGCACCCAGGCCAAGGCGATTTGCGCTGGTGAGACGCCACGTGCTTTGGCAAGAACGCCAACACTCGCCACTGTTTCGTCAACTCCACCAGTACCTTGGTACCATTGGACAGATTGTTCATCCGTCCCAGCGCGCAATGTTTCAATACTTTGCGTTGCCGCAAGTCTGCCGCGTGCCAAAGGCGACCAGGGTGTCAGACCAACACCTTCCTCGCGACACAATGGTATCAATTCCTCTTCATCATCACGGATAATGAGGTTGTATTGGCTTTGCATTGAGATGAAGCTGGCCAAGCCGTTGTTGCGCTGAAAGGCAAGCAACTTCATAAATCTCCATGCATGCATGGAAGACGCCCCGAGATAGCGCACCTTACCGGCCCGAACGATCATATCAAGTGCATCGGCCGTTTCTTCGACAGGCGTTTCAGGGTCGAAGCGATGGATGACGACTAAATCAATGTAGTCCGTGCCAAGCCGTTTCAGAGAAGCATCAACACTTGCCAGAATATGCTTCCGCGATAGCCCCCGATTATTTGGCTTTTCATCCAATGGGAAGAAAGCCTTGGTGGCAATGACCGCATCGTCGCGAGAACCAAAATCCTTCAGTGCGCGTCCCAGAATCCGCTCACTTTCACCAACCGAATATTGGCCGTATCAAAGAAGTTAATCCCCGCTTCCAATGCATCACGAATGAACGGACGGGCTTCGTCCTCCCGTAAAACCCATGGCCTCCAGGACGGATCGCCATAGGTCATGCAACCAAGCGCAAGACGCGACACTTTCAATCCGCTATCACCGAGAGAAACATAGTACATTTGTCGTTCTCCAATTGAGACAACTTCTGCCGGGCAATTCGGGGCTCAGGTCGTTCACAACTGCCAACGCCACCGGCCGGTTCAGCTCACCGCACACCAGCAATCGTGTAGCCGCCATCCACGAGGATTGTCTGGCCAGTTACAAAGCGGGCTTCATCCGATGAAAGCCAGATTGCAAGATCGGCGACATCATCCGGCTGGCCAAGCCGTTCTGCCGGCGTGTGCGCGACGAACGGCGCAAATGCCGTCATATCGCCGTTGACACTGCCGTGAGCCATCGGGGTTTCTATAATACCCGGATTGATATTGTTGATACGAATACCTTTGGATGCGTATTCGAGTACCAGTGCCGGGATCATCGCATCAAGCGCGCCCTTGCTGGCCGAATAGATTGATGACCCGCGGAGCGCTCCCTTCGTGAGCCAGGATGAAGTATTTACAATCGCCCCGCCAAAGCCTTGTTTCAAGAACGCCTCGATTTCATACTTCATCGAAAGCCAGATGCCTCTCAGATTGATGGCTATCACCGCATCGAAATCAGCGCTCCTCTGTTCGATAATTGGCGCGAAGTTGCCGAGGATTCCTGCGTTGTTAAACGCTGCGTCCAGCCTGCCGTATTGATCGAATGCCGTTGTGATCAGACGACGGACATCGTCTTCGTTCGATACGTCGGTGGGAGCAGCAATTGCCTGACCACCGCCTTCGAAGATTTCATGCGCCACGGATTCAATCTCGGTTGTTCGGCGCCCCGCCAACATGACTTTTGCACCCTCGCGGGCATAGCCGATAGCTGCCGCACGACCGATACCGGTACCGGCCCCCGACACAATAACGACCTTGTTCTGAAAGTGGCTTGAAGTTGCCGTTTGTCCTGAAAAATCTGACATATCTACCTCGCAGGTGGCTCATTTCCTTCAGGCTAGATCAGTTCACTATTCAATTTAACCCACCTTCCATTTCATTCAATAGTGAGCTATATTCATCAATGATGAGAACAAGTGATCTTGGTGAACTAGCGGCGTTCATCGCTATTGCGGAAGAAGGCAGGTTTCGCAAAGCAGCAGTTCGGCTGAATTTAACGCCGTCTGCCCTGTCACATTCCATCCGCTCACTTGAACAAAAGCTGGGGGTTCGTCTTTTTAACCGAACGACACGGACGATCGCGCTAACTGAAGCAGGACACCCCCTTCTGCGTCAGATCGGTCCGGCATTTGCCAGCATCGAAACAGCGGTGGAAACGCTCAATGATTTTCGCCAACAACCAGCCGGCAAGTTAAAGATCAGCACTCCACGCACTGTCGCGTTGCGAGTGTTGGGACCTAAATTCCGCACCTATAGCGATCTTTACCCAGACGTTACCCTGGAGATCGCCGCACAAAACGGATTTGTCGATATCGTTCAGCAGGGCTTTGACGCCGGCATTCGGCTCGGCGAAAGTCTTGATCAGGACATGATCGCGGTGCGCATTACACCCGATTTGCGTACAGCCATTGTCGCTTCACCGGAATATTTCACACGATATTCACCACCAGAAACACCTCGCGATCTTCACCAGCACAATTGTATCGGTTTTCGCCAGATTGCGAATGGTGGTCTTTATCGCTGGGAGTTTTCCAAACACGGACAAACACTCAATGTTGCCGTCAACGGAACACTGGTTCTGGACGATCCAGAACTTATGATCACCGCGGCACTCGACGGCATCGGACTGGCCTATGGCACCGAGCAGCATGTCAGCGAACATATTGCTTCCGGAAAGCTGGTCCGTGTTCTTGAAGACTGGTGTCCGCCCTATCCCGGCTTCTATCTTTACTATCCGGGTCGCCGTCACGTCCCTGCGGCCCTCAGAGCATTGATCAATCTTCTGCGCTGTTGATGCGGTCTCGATAGCAACCACATGGGTGCCTTAACATTGCTTGAATTCTGATCCGGGAAGGTTCCGGCACCTGCCTCCTGCAGACGAAAGTCATGGTCAAGCCCGGATCGACACGACACCTCACCCTCGAAGCATTTCGCACGGTGGCAATGCAGGCTCCCATCCAACTTGAAATGCCTCATATGAGGAGTGAGCGATGTCTATGCGGCACGCCCAAAGCAACCGAATTTATAGCAAAGTACTATCAAGGACCCGGAAGATGTCTTCCGGGTCTTGAATAGCAGTTAAATTAGTTGGCCGACATCGATGCGATTGCCATCCGGGTCCTCAAATACAAAGGCCCGCAAGCCATAATCCTTGTCTTGCAGGCCCTTTATGATCCGCACACGGTGCTCCTTGCACCGGACAAATAGCGCGTCAATATTATCGACAAGAAGGTGAGCGACGTTGAAGTTCGCTGCCTTGTGGTTCGGCTGCCAAGTCAGATGCAACTCCCCGGAGTCTCGCTTCAAGATGACAAAGCCCACAGGGTTTCCATTTTCGAAAACCTTCGTAAAGCCCATTACCCCGACGTAAAAAGTCAACGCTCGTGACATGTCAGTGACTGGAAGCGTCGTGGCAATCCGTCCAAAACGGACACCATGATCTGCGATTTCATTCATCGTCAAATCTCCATCTTGGAAAACGCTATTACCGATGGACGATGCCAAGAGGTGCAAAGCGCTTTCGTTGTTCGAAAAGGATGGACGGTGCCAGTAAGGTCAGCTTTTAAGACAAATCAGAACCACGTTCAATACGTTTGAAAAACTGTAACTAAAGACTGCTTTGATTGCCCCGTCAGCGTACTGCCGAATTGCAGAGGCAACACTCTCCCGGCAACCCAGTGGATCTATTTTACTTGTTGCGCGTGCAGCTTGTCGTCTATCCCAACACGCACAGCAGATATGCGAACCCCGACGACGTTACCAAGCTGCTTTATAAATTGCCAATGCGTCGGGTTCACTCATCTCTCTTGGATTGTTCACCAGCAGCCTCGTTTGCTTCATGGCGTCACGGGCCATCGCGTGCAGGTGAGCTTCCTCGATACCGACCTCTCGCAATCGGGATGGCAGGCCCAGTTTCACACAAAGTGTAGAAAGTCGTTCGATGAATGCATTGCAGCGTTCTTCTTCATCCCACTCGGCCCTGATATCTGGAAAGGCATCGGCTGCAATCTCTGCATAATCCGAACATGCATCCTGAGCGTTGAACTGCATGACGTGCGGCAGTACCAGTGCGTTTGAAAGCCCGTGGGGAACGTGAAAGGTTCCGCCTATCGGATAAGCAAGCGCGTGCACGGCTGCGACCGGAGAATTCGCAAATGCCTGACCAGCCAGCATTGATCCCAGCAGCATAGCACCTCTTGCTTCCCTGTCTGTCCCGTTGAATACAGCCTTTTCAATATTCGCTCCCAAAAGCTGCAAAGCCTGTCTGGCGAGCATCTTTGACAACGGATTATTGTTCGCATTTAGCGATGTATAAGCTTCGATTGCATGCACCATAGCGTCGATGCCTGTAGCGGCAGTGATATGCGGCGGCAGACCCAGAGTGAGGTCAGCATCGAGAATTGCCACATCAGGCAGAATGATCGGCGACGAAACCCCGCGCTTTTCATTGTCGCCAACGGTGATGATGGAAACCGGTGTCACTTCCGACCCAGTGCCAGATGTTGTGGGCACCAGAACCAGCGGCAATCTCGGTCCTTTGGCATTACCCACCCCCCAGATTGTATCGACATCTTCGCCCGAGCCGCAAAGAAGAGCCACCACCTTTGCAACATCCAGCGAAGAGCCGCCGCCAAACCCGACGACGCTTGTAACTTTCCTGGCTCTCGCTTCCTTTGTCGCGGCCAGAACGGTTGCGAGCGATGGATCGGCCTCGACGCGATCGAAAACCAATGTTTCAACACCGGAATCTGCCAAGGATTGAAGTGCGGGGTCACATAGGCCAAGTTGAAGCAGACCAGGATCGGTTACGAACAAGACCCGTTCACCCAGCCTGTCTTGCACCAGTGCGCCCATTTCGGCAGAGGCACCAAGGCGAAAGATGATCTGGGCAGTGGTATTGAACGTGAAAGGTGTCATGCGATTTTCCTTGGCAGTCACGCCAAAATTCCCGATCTGAGCGTCAGGTGCGAATGTTGAAAACAGCCTTCAGGCACAGGCTATCGCTTGTAATCCCAAAGCGACTTATTGCTTGAAGAAACGGCAATGGCACCCTGTTTCATTGCTGTAGCCACATCGGCCTCATTGCAAATAAAGCCAGAAGCCACGATAGGCGGGAGGCGGCGCTTGTCCTCCGCAGACAGGTACCCCAGCATCGGCGATGGCATGATCTGCACCAGATTAGGGGCGCTCTGCGAGATTGCCTTCAGGCTGCGGGGCCATGTGGAACGGTCGGTCACAAAGACCTTCTGCATGGTCAGGAGGCCGCATTGCGCGGCCTTCTGGATTGTCGGAACGCGGGTCGACAGCAGAACCGAAATGCCTATCTCGGCCAGGAACTCAATAGCTCCCTTATCCTGCGACAGGCCTTCACAACTGTCGATGTTCAGAACGATCAGCTTGTTGCTTTTCTTCAGCGCATTCAGCACTTCAGCCACATGGCGCAGGGCAATATTGGCAACGATGCCAACTTCCGCCTTGCTGTCCAGAAATGCCTGAAGATTATCCACGCCGTAGAGCGTTGCCATGACAGGCGCCCGCAAAAGCCGCTCACCGATCGTTCTGTCCAAAGTCATTCCATCATTTTCCGTCTCTTGGCATGTCGAGCGATAGTCCGAGCTTGCCGGGGTTAAGCAGATTGTCTGGATCAAGCGCCTTCTTCACTGTTTCCAGCAGCGGGAATGCTGATCCCAGAGCATCCTTCATGTAAGGCGCACGAAGCAGTCCGACACCATGATGATGGCTCAAGGCCGCACCATACTTGATTAGAACGGCATTGGCAGCATCCCATGCAGCGCGATACCATTCTGCGCGCTTTTCCACGTCCACATCACCACGCAGCGAGAAATAAAGGCAGGCGCCATCGACATAGGCATGCGACTGGTGCGCCGATCCCGCCAGTGTACCCGGCACGGCATTGATGGCAGCCACGACTTCATCGTAGATCGCGGGCAGATCGCGCCAGCATCCAGTCATTTCAAGCGTATCGGCAACAAAGCCGGGGCTGCGTTTGAAGCCCTCGGCGCTCTTGCCGGTCAGATAACGCGTATCGAGCCATTTCTCGAAAATCGTATCACCATCAAGCTTGTCACCGAGTTCAGCGCAAACCTTTTCGCTGATCGCCATCACGGCATCGACCATTTCCTGCACGCCTTCGTCCGCAATCAGCAGCACGTTGCTTTCCGGCAGACCGAACTGCACGCCGCTTTCCAGCTCATCGTAGAGACGAAGCGCTGCCGGATTGGCTCCGCCCTGCATGATGCGGCGGCAGGCTTCTAAGCCGATAGCAAAGCTCTTGAACCCATAGGCGATTGCTCGCGCGTAATCCGGCAGGCGATGCAGTTTCAGGCGTGCCTTTACGATAATGCCGAGCGTGCCTTCCGAGCCGATAAAGATCTGCTGCAAATCGGGCCCGATTGCTGCGCGGGCATAGTTTCCAACAGTCACCAGCGAACCATCGGCCAGCACGACTTCCATGCCGTAGACCATATCCTCAATCTTGCCGTAGCGCGTCGAAAGCTGACCTGCACCGCGGCAGGCAATCCAGCCACCCACCGTGCTGATACCGAATGAAGACGGCCAATGCCCCATGGTCATGCCAAAGTCGCGCTGGATCATTTCCTCGAAAATATCGCCGAACATGCCAGCTTCAACTTCAACGATCTGGCTGTCCGCATCGAAGCTGACAAAACGGTTGAGATTGCAGACATCGAGCACGATACCGCCGCGCAGTGGCAGCGCCGCGCCAGTAACATTGGAGCGCCCGGCAGAAACCGTGACGGGAACCTTGGCTTCATGCGCAAGGCGCATAACGGCCTGAACCTGCTCCACCGTCGACACGCGAACGAATACGCCGTCAACCGTTGCGGGGTTTCCGCCCGTTTCCGCTACCATCGTGCGCGCCCACCAGTCACGTGTGTTCACGACGAAATCTTCGCGCGAGGTCAGAACTTCATCTGCAACGCCCTGCAGCTTCTCAACGAGAGCTGCGTCCACAGAAACGGCGTTCTGAGCCAGATCGGCCTTGGTGCCGATTTCGTTGATGCTGCCAGCATAGTGCGGCTGTGTCGGGGCGCCGACGACATAATTTCCGCGATTGTAACCGCGCTTGATGGCTTCCTTGCTGATCATGTTCAGTTCGCTCCTGTGAGAATGGATTTTTCTTTTTCGGTCGCGGCCACATAGGCGGCGACCTGACGGTCGATTTCGGCCTGGGGGAGACCAAGCTCCTCACCCAACAAGGCGCCAACCCTTGCCGCAGCACGAGCAGAGGCATCGCGCGCCATCAGGCGGGCGCGCATGCGACGCGACAGCACGTCGTCAATGGTTCGGGCTAGTTCGTGCCGCGCGGCATAGACGACTTCACCAGCGGTATATGGCAGTCCCTCGACCAGCGGCTCGGCCAGTTCAGGACGTGCGGCCATCAGATCACTGACGAAGCGCGATTCCGTACCGTAACGCTCGCCCAGATGCGCCTCCATGCCGCCGGAGGCCACGATTGCCTGCGCGTCATATCCGGCAGCACCCAACAGAAATGCCTTCTTCGTGGTGCAGCGACGACGATCGCCGAGAACTTTCGCCGCAGCATCCACTGTCTGTTCGGCCATATGCCGCGAAGTCGTGAGCTTGCCGCCCACAATCGTGACGAGGCCGTCAGGCGCGACATGCACGGAATGATCACGTTTGACATCCATAGTACTGCCTCCTGACGAAGCAGCCACCAATGGGCGACATCCGGCAATGCTGCCGACGACATCATCCGGCGTCAGGTCGATGTTGAGCGCACTGCATGCGCCCTCGATCAGAAAATCAAGCTCGCGACGCGTGCAATGCACATCATCGAGATCGCCCTGATAATCCTCGTCGGTTGTCCCGAGATAGGAGACGTTGCCCCAGCGCGTGATGGTTGCGCGGCGGCTGCGCCCGGGCACTGGCACCGTCACCGTGCAGTCGTTACGGATCTTCAACCAGGGGATCGCCACATGGACGCCTTTGGCGGGGCGCACATGCAACGGCTTTTCGCCATCCTTGCCAAGCCCCATCCAGTCCCGCAACCATACGCCCGTCGCCATGATGACGGTCTTGGCGCGCACCCGGATTTCCTTGCCCTCGACGGTATGGACGATAGCGCCATCGACCCGGCCCGAACTGCGGGTAATCTCGGCCACCTTCGAATGATTGAGGACCGTGGCCCCGTAGAAGCCGGCAGAACGGGCCAATGCCAGCGTCAAGCGCGCATCATCGACGCGGGCATCGAAATACATGAGGCCGCCGCGCAGATATTCGTCCTTGAAGGTCGGGCAATGCGCCAGCACTTCCGCAGCAGTCAGTTTCTGATGCAGGATGCCTTCCCGCCAGCCGCCAGCCAGATCATATGTCCAGAGCAAGCCTTCGAACGCCTTGGCGAAGCGTGCATCGAACACACCGTCCCGTTCCAGGATGGGAAACAGGAAGGGCAGGCGCTGCACCAGATGACCGGCGTTGCGCCGCAGGCGCTGGCGTTCCAGCAGGGAATGGCGAACCAGGCCAAGATTGCCCTGTTCGATGTAACGCAAGCCACCATGCACCATCTTGGAGGACTTCGATGACGTGCCGGATGCAAAATCATCCTTCTCGACCAGCGCAACACGAAAACCGCGCAAGCTTGCGTCGAAGGCGCAGTAAGCGCCAGTCACACCACCACCAACGATCAGAATATCGTAGGTTTCAGTGGCAAGACGGTCTTCCTGTTCCGAACGGTTCAGCCGCAGCGGCTCGGTGCGGATCATCCGGGCGCGATCCTTGTCCGCGCGCCGGGAGCGCAGATTCAGCATTTCAACTCCTGTTTAATGATAGTGACCCGACTGAACGCGTGCGACTTCCTCATCCGTGAGGGAGTGCCATCGCGCTCTACGGTCCTGTCTTTCCGCGTCGCTGGTCTTGGGGATAAATAGATTGCCCTCGGGCAGCGTGGCGCGAGCTTCCGATAGGTCGCTCCAGAGCAATCCATCGCTGCCTGCCAGAAATGCTGTGCCCCGTAGGCTCGCACGGTCCTGATCCGCCATGCGCCGCACTGGCACACCACTGAGATCAGCCTGCAACTGCAGCAAAGTATCGCTGGAGGAAAGCCCTCCGCCTGCCACGACTTCCCGTACAGAGACGCCAGCCACTGCAGCACTCGCCTCCGCACAGGAAACGACCGAGTTTGCAATGCCCTCCAGAATGGCATGAGCAAGATGCGCTCGACTATGCGCCATCGAAAGCCCGGTGAGTGATGCGCGACCATCCGGAACGATGTTCGGCTGGCGCAATCCCGTGAGCGTCGGCATGAAGAAAAGACCATCGGAAGACGGCACCGTTGCAGCCAGTTCGCTAATCTCTTTTGCATTGTCGAACCAGCGCATTTCATTGCAGAGCCAGTTGAGTGCTGAGCCTGTTGTAGCGGCATAGGTTTCGACCGCGAAATGCGAGATATTTTCGCTCCGCCAGGCTGTCATGGTGAAAGTTGCTTCATAAAGGCCGGGGTTTTTCGGCGTCTGCTTTCCGATCACAAGATCGACAAAGCTGCCCGTACCATGCACGCACATGGCCTGCCCCGCATCGTGACAGCCAAGACCGACAAGTCCGCCCAACTGATCGCCGCATGATGCCTTGATCGGCACACGGATACCCAGAATATCCTGTCGCGTATAACCGAAATCGTCCGCGTCCTGTTTCAGTTCGGGCAAAAGTTCCAGCGGAAAATCCTGCGCCTCGATCCAATCCGTGAAATAGCGGTTCTCACCGAGAATATAGGCCCCAGCAGAAGTCGCATTTGTCGGTGTGGTGACGGCTTTGCGGTCTTCGGACAAGTGCCACAGCAGCCAGCTGTCTACTGTACCAAAAGCAAGGCGTTTTGCCTTCCATGCCTCGCGAACGACCGGCGTTTCCTGCATATGACGCGCAGCCCAGAGATAGATCGCTCTTCCGCCAACCGGGCGGCCAGCAAGTGGAACGAGTTTCGCATCCCATTTGGCCCCAAGCGGTTTTAACTCTTCAGCATAACGTGAATCCTGCCAGACCATAGCCGGAACCAGCGCCCGACCCGTTTCCGTATCCCAAAGAACGCCAGTTGCGCGTTGTGTGGCGATTGCCATGGCAGCAATCTCCATCCCGGCATTTCGCGCCGCCGCAATCGTCTTGCCGCAAACTTCGATAGTCTTCTGCAAAAGAACATCGGCGTCCTGTTCCACCACATTGTGTCGCGGTGAGAATACGGCAAGTGTTGTGTAGTTGACGGCAGAGACCGAACCGTCGGCCGCGACAAGCGCGGCCCGGGTTCCGGACGTTCCTTCATCAATGGCCAGAATGGCCTGTCTGCGTCCGTTCACATTATCCTCCGTTGTTACCGGTCGCCTTCGAACTGCGGCGCGTTCGGCTCGTCATCCGGGCTGATCTTTGTGCGGGTCGGATCCCACTGGATGATCGAGCAGATGATGCAAGCAATCAGCGGTACCACCGACAGGATCAGGAAGGTCGTGCCGAGACCGTAGGTCTCACGGAAAATCGGGAAAACCAGCAAGCCGAGTGCAGCACCCATAGCGCCAAGCGCACCGATGATACCGTTGGCACCAGCACGCAGTTCGCTGCGGAACGACAGTGACGAAAGGCTCTTGCCGTTGGCACCCGGACCACCAGAGTGGAACAGGATGAACAGCGAAGGAACGATCACCGCAAGCCAGGTCGGCATGGTGTCATGGAACAGCCCCATGATGACCAACATGACGAAAACTGCACCAAAGCCGATGGCAGAAGCCCGGCGCAGGCCGAGCACACGACCAATGACCGGCGAAGAGAAGCCGCCAATAATACCAAACACATTGAATACGAGCGTACCCAGCATCGCGTAGAGAAAGTCCTTGCCAAAGAGGGCCGCACTGATGAGGGGCAGGTACCAGCCCACTGCAAAATACTGGATTGACTGTCCGATCTGCACGGTCGCGGCAAGAATGGTGCGCGGCAGATAGATGCCGCGGAAAATCAGGGCAACATTGGCGATACCGCGACGAGCCTGATTGAGAACCGGCAAACGGTCTTCCGGCAGAGCGGCAACGAAATCACGATGATAGATGCGGGTCATCGCACGGGCAGCGTCTTCCAGCTTTTCCTTGCGGGCAAGCCAGATCGGGCTCTCAACCATGAACATCGCTTGAAGAACCATGATGGCAAAGGCGAAAACGCCGGTTGCCGCAACGGAATAGCGCCAGATCGAGTCACCCACGTCCCAGCTATAGAACAGCATGGCCAGAAGCACATTGGTACAAACTGCGGTGTACCAGATGCCCTGCCAGGTATTGAGGCGGCTGCGCAGGCGTGCAGGCGTGAACTCGGCAAGCACTGCCATGGCAATTGCAAAGTCGATACCGTAGGCAGCACCAACGAAAAAACGTCCCATGAGGATGACTTCATAGGAATGGGCCGTCATCACCAGCACCGCTCCGATAAGAGCGAGGAGCTTTGCGAAGATCAGCGGGCGCATACGGCCCCAGCGGTCGGCGATCCAACCGCCGATTGGATTGAATGCAATCGACACCCATGAGGCAAAGGACGTCATCAGCGCGACCTGCGCGGCGTCCAGCCCCAAATCGCGGGTCATTGGTCCAAGCCCCGCGCTCAGCGCCGAATTGGCGAAGGCGTCCAGGAACAGGCCACCGAGCGCCAACCACCAGATAATACCGGCGCGGCCTCGAATACCGTCATTCGCATCAATGTAGGAAATAATATCCGGCACACCCCTAAGGGCTATTTTGCTTCCGTGCATTACGGCGTCCTCCCAACGTCGCTATGACATCTGCAAGAGGACTTATCCGGATTCCAGACGCAATAAGACCAACCTTGCAGATGGTCTTAAATCTTCAGTCTGCATTTACGTTTATAGCCAATTTTTAAGAGGAGTCAATGCGCCAGTTCTATCACTGAACAACGATGGCTTTATCCAGCGCCTGCCCCAACTTTACACTGTGCTGAAACGCCAGAGATGCAAAGTGGCCTTGCTCGTTTGATTGCTGCTTCCGCCGTTGCAATCTTCCCTTCGTCTAAATCTCAACCCAACGCACCGAGAGCTTTTGAAATCGCCCCGGCGGTTTCAGATACTGCTTTTACAAACAGCGCTTCCCGTTCCTCATCCGGCCCTTCAAATTCAAGCGAAGTTATACTCACACTCGCGACGGCTTCACCCGAACCGTTAAATATGGGTGCTGCCACAGATAGATCGCCCCGGAAATGCAACGATCTGGTCACACAGTAATTATCATCGCGTGCTTTCTGTAATAACCGCCTGAACTCGCCAGGCTCAACAATGCTATGCTCGGTATGCTGCTGCATTTCCGTCGCATCGATGATCCGCTCCTGTTCCTCACCCGGTAAATGCGCGACCATAGTCAGACCGGAGGCCGTATAGAGCGCAGGCAGTTTTGCGCCTGCCCGAACATTGACGGACACGATCTTCTCACTCGCCAGACGCGAAACCAAGAGCACATCCGCCCCTACGAGTTGGGCCAGATTAATTGTTTCCCCTGTTGCGTCGTGCAGTTTCTTCAAATGATCCTGCGAAAGAGCAATAAGTGGATCTGTATCCAGATATGTGAAACCAAATTCCAGCAAGCGAGGCGAAAGCCTGTAGTTTCGGCTCGTCTCCTTCGTCAAATAGCCCAGACCATGAAGCGTATAGACAAAACGCTGAACTGCACTGCGGTCCAACCCAGCATAGGCAGCTATTTCTGCAAGTGTCAGGGACTGCTTATCGCGATTGAACGCGCCTAAGACAAGGAAAGCCTTCTCCACGGATTTCACATACAGGTGGCTGTCTTGGATGCTCATATCTCAGCACATTCCTCATTAAAGGCAATTGATCCGCCATTCATAAAGAATCGCAGCCAATAGGTTCGGGCGGGCAACAATCCAACAAATGCATGCGAGTTGTCAAAACTGGCTTGACAATTACAATGTAATTCCGCAGATTACAATGCAATTATCAACCAAAAATGCCGCAGGGAACTCGGCGACGAAAATGGGAACCACATGACTGCTAAGAAAAGCCTTTTCAGTGCTGTATTGATATCTGCTGTTGCTGGCACGATTGGATTGGCGCATGCCGCCGAAGGGGAAACTCCGGCGCTTATCGCTGACACTCCGGCTGCCAAAGGCCCCATCGCTGATGTGGTATGGGCGCTCGGTAAAGAGCCCGCTTCTCTGGACCCTGCACAATCGAACGAATTCGTCATCAATCAGGTTCTGTCGAACCTCTGTGAAACGCTTTTTGTCATCAACCCTGACTTCAAGGTCGAGAACTGGTTGGCGACCGGCGTTACGCAACCGGATGACAAGACCTACCTCTATAAGATCCGCAAGGATGCTAAATTCTGGGATGGATCGCCGGTCACGACGGCTGACGTTGCCTTTAGCCTCCAGCGCAATCTCGACCCGAATGTCAAATCTCGCTGGGCGCGCTATTACATTAATGTCGACAAGGTCGAGGCCGTTGACGACGAAACCGTCAAAGTGACGCTCAAGCAGCCTGACATCATGTTCAACTCCGCGATGGCGACTGCGGCCAGCGCAGTCATCAAGAAGAGCCATGCGGAAGCAAACGGCAATGTCATCGGCACGCCGCAGGTTGCGCCGATGTGCAGCGGTCCGTTCAAACTGACAGCATGGAACACGGGATCTTCGATTATCCTTGAGAAGAACAAGGATTATTGGAACCCGACCCATGCTGCCCTGGCCGACAAATTCGAGTTCAAGTTCGTTGTCGATACATCCGCTCAGGTCAATGGTCTGATCACCGGTCAATTGCAGGGCATGTATGGTCCAACCGGGACTGCTATTGGCGCTCTGAAGAAAGCGACGGCGGGTAAACTTTATTTCGGCAAGAGCTTCTCAAACTATCAGCTCATTCCGAACATGCGCCCCGATGCGACGTCCGTGGCCGCAAACGAAAAAATCCGTCAGGCCTTATCGCTGGCCATCAACCGCACGGCCATTGCCGCAAAGGTTTTCAACGGTGCGGCTATCCCGACCATTTCACCAGCGCCAAGCGCGGCGTTCTCCAATATGGCCTCGGCAAATCCTAACCTTGAAGTGCCTGCAATCGACCTCGAAAAAGCAAAAGCTCTGGTTGCCGAGGCGGGACCAATCGAGAAGCCGCTGCTTCTCGCCTATGGCGCTCGCTCCGACTATGAAATGCTGGCTTCGCTGATCATGGATGCTGGTCGCAAGATCGGTGTGCCGATTGAGCTGAAAGCAGTGCCTTACGATCAGTATGTTGCAGCGTTCTTCGATGGCAAGCTGCGGCAGAACGATTTCATGATGATGACCAAGAACATCAACATGACCGACCCACTCGATTTCTTCTCCGTGTTCACCCCTTCCTTTGCGGCCCTCAATTTCGGGCACTACGACAATCCGGAAGTCGTCGACCGCATTGTCAAGGCCCGCAGCGAAACGGATGAAGCCAAGCGTTCAGCACTGATCAGCGAAGCCCAGAATATCATTGTCCGTGAGAAAGCATGGATACCCCTCGTGGAATTCACCAATGCGCTCTACATGGATGGCTCGATCACAGGCGCACCCGCTTCCTACGTATTCCCCTATTACCCTTGGGCAGCCCAGGTGGGCGCGGCGAAATAAGCGCCTCCGCAGGACACTCCAATGCTAAGAGCAGCTTCCATTCGATTACTATCAGCAGCGGCAACGCTGCTGATAGCCTCCTTCATCATCTTCACCGCCTTGCATTACTCGCCGGGCTCGTCGGTAGCCTTCATTCTCGGTGGCAGCCAGAACACGGCGACACCGGAGCAAATCGCGTTCATAGAACAACAATATGGTTTGAATGATCCGCTTTTGACGCGCTATGGCAAGTGGCTTCTCCACGCGCTTTCGGGAGATTGGGGCCAGTCCTACTCAATGCGTGAGAATGTCTGGGCGGTTATTGCCAGCCGGTTGCCCACAACCTTTGGACTGATCGCTCTGGCATCGCTCTTCAGCATAAGCCTTGGCATGCTGATAGGCATCCTCTCGTCCATCGGCGGGCGGTTCGTCAGCATGGTGATGTCGATCATCACCACCATTGGTTTTGCCACTCCGGGCTTTGTTGCTTCCATCGTTCTGGTGACGTTTTTCGCTGTTCGTTTGAACTGGTTTCCGGCTCTCGGTTCCGGTGAAGGATTTGCCGACGGATTGTGGCACCTCGTTCTACCGTCGATCGCGCTCGGCTTGACCACCTGTTGCATTGTCGCGCGTATCACGCGAGTTTCCGTCAGCGATGAAATGAGGCGTGAACATGTACAGACCGCAATCATACGCGGTGTGCCGTCCCATCTCGTGCTGATCCGGCATGTGCTACGTAATGCATTGATCCCGATTGTGACGATTGCCGGCATCAGCATGGCCACTATGGTTGCAGGAACGGTGGTCATTGAGTTCGCCTTTGGTTTGCATGGGGTCGGCACGCTGCTCATCGCCGCAGTCCAGCAAAAGGACGTTCCCATCGTTCAGGCCGTTTCCACACTTCTGGTTGGTACTTACCTGCTCGTAAATTTCGTTGTCGATCTTCTTTACATTGCCATTGATCCGAGGGTTCGCCTTGAAAACCGCTGAAGCCATAAACAACCACGTCGACACAGAGCAGCCCAATCTCGCTTTCAAAATCCTGTCGCAACTCGGCATCCTGGGGGTCATCGCGGTCGTGGTGCTGGCACTCGTCTGTCTGATTGCAATCTTTGCGCCATGGCTTGCACCACACGACCCGCTAGAAATCGATATTATCAACACCTACGGCGTTCCGAGTGAAGTCAACCTTCTCGGCACGGACGCACTCGGTCGGGACATTCTTTCGCGTTTGATCTGGGGAAGCCGCACGGCATTGCTCGGACCGCTCGCCATTGTCTTTCTATCGGGCACCGTTGCGATGATCATGTCGATGATCGCCGCCTGGAACCGTGGCTTCGTCGACATACTGATCAGCCGGGTCATTGATATTCAGTTCGCGTTCCCAGCTATTCTTTTGACCTTGCTCATCACAGCCACGTTTTCCAGCGGTTTCTGGCCTGCCGTTGTGGCGTTGAGTCTTGCATCTGTGCCCCATAAGGCAAGGCTCTTGCGCAGCACCCTGCTGCGGGAGCGGTCCCAGCCTTATATTGAAGCGCTGGAATCGCAGGGCATGTCGGGCCTTAGAATCTGCATCATGCATCTGTTACCGGCAATCTGGCCCTTCTTCGCAACGCAGCTCATCCTCTCATTTGGATATGCAACCGTCGAACTCGCCGCCATTTCGTTCATCGGCCTTGGCATTCAGGCACCTGCTGCCGATTGGGGTCTGATGGTCGCACAAGGACAGGCAGGGATCATCCAGGGCGAAATCCGGGAAGCTGCAACGGCTGGCCTCGCTATCGTCGTGGTCGTAACCGCCGTCACCATTATTGGCGACAGGTTGTCGCAAATCCAGCGTGAGGCTCGGTAATGCTGCTCGAAATCAACAATCTCAGCGTCGAGATCGCAACGCGGAACAGAATTCGTCCGGTTGTGGCCAACGTGTCGCTGACAATACGCGAAGGGGAATCCCTCGCGCTCGTCGGTGAATCCGGTTCGGGTAAGTCGATGACCACGAAGGCCATAACCCGTACCCTCCCCCATGGCGCCGTAGTCAAAGGCGAAATCAAATTCGCCGGCCGGTCTGTAACAGCTATGAACTCGCGGGAATTGCGCGCGTACCGGCAGCACCATGTAGGCGTCATTTATCAGGACCCGCGGGCACATATCAATCCGGTCCGGCGCATCGAAGACTTTCTCCTGGAAGGGCTTCAGCTCTATGATCGCAGGCCATACAATGTGTTGAGAACAGTGGTTGCCGACCTTCTTCGGGAGGTGGGGATTGCAGATCCGGAACGCTGCCTGAAAAGCTATCCCCATCAGCTTTCAGGTGGGATGCTTCAACGCGTTGCGATCACCGCCGCGCTGGCAACCGAACCCAAGCTGCTTCTTGCGGACGAGCCAACCACAGCTCTCGACGTCACGACGCAGGCAGAAGTTTCGGCCCTGCTTATGGAATTGCAGAAGCGGCGCGGCCTTGCCATCCTGTTCATCACCCATGACCTCGATCTGGCAGCCTCCATCTGCGACCGCACGGCAGTCATGTATTCCGGCGAGATCGTTGAAATTGGCACAAGCCGCGATCTCTATACGGCGCCGCGTCATCCCTATTCGGTCAAGCTTCTGGAATGCCGCCCAAGTCTGGAAGAGCGCGTCGAGCTCTTGCCGGTTTTGCCGGGAAGTCCAACACCTGCATATGAGGCACCTTCGGGTTGTTCATTCTCACCGCGTTGCGATCGCATGATGCAACCCTGCGTCGATGTGAAACCACGTCTTCAGCCAGTCGGTTCCAGCCACGTTTCCTGCCACCTTTATGACACCAAATATGGAGCGACCGATGCTGTCTGTCAGCGCCTCTAGTCCTGCGCTTTCCGCCCGCTCGCTTCGGAAAGTCTTTCACGTCAAGGCCGGGCTTGGCCGACGTCCACGCGAAATCATCGCCGTGGACAATGTTTCCTTCAATATTCCACCGCAGCAAAATTTCGGCATCATTGGTGAGTCCGGGTCCGGAAAATCCACGATTGCCCGCATGATGCTTGGGCTCGAAGTGCCGACCGAGGGCGAAATTTCCTTTTTTGGGACGCCCTACATACGCCATCGGCGAACTGCTGAAAGACTGGCGCATGCACGGCAAATCCAGATGGTGTTTCAGGACCCTTACAGCTCGCTGGACCCGAGACAAACCATTGGTGGTGGTCTGAAGGAGCTGCTGCGTCTGCACGGCGCCGATGACCATGCTGCCCGACATGAAAGCCACCGTCTTCTCGAACAAGTGGGATTGAGTGGACGGTTTGCAGACGTCCGCCCGTTGCAGCTTTCGGGCGGACAGCGGCAGCGCGTCGCCATTGCGCGTGCACTCGCGGTCAAGCCGCGTTTCATTTTGCTCGATGAAGCCGTCGCCTCGCTGGACGTATCGATCCAGGCGCAAATTCTGAACATGCTCGCGGAAATCCAGAAGGAAATGGGAGTTCAGTACATCCTGATTTCCCACAATCTCGCTGTCGTCCGACAACTAACCGATCTTTGCATCGTGATGCATCGCGGCAAAGTGGTTGAAGAAGGACGGACCGAGCACGTTCTTTTGAACCCCCAGCACGAATACACCATCCGGCTGAAGGAAAGCATCCCGACGCCTTCGTTTGAAATTTAAAGACCAGATCAGAAGGAATTTGAAAATGGCGGCTGTGAACAACGTGTTGATCGTTGGCGGCGGCGTGGGCGGCTTGTGCCTGGCCATCGTCTTGAAAACGCAAGGGATTGGCGTCGAGGTCGTCGATCTCGATCCACATCCATCCGGCTCGGGCATTGGTATCGGGCCTACGGGTCTGCGATTGCTCGACCGCTACGGCATCGCTTCGCAAATCGTGGCGCGGGGCACTTCCAGCAATTCGATCTTCTATGGCGACGCGACCGGCAAGCCAATTGCCGATCTGGCTTATGTCGCCAAGTCCGGCAACGGACTGCCTTCAAATGTGACACTCTCCCGCGCCGCATTGGCCGATGTTTTGATGAAGAACGCAACCAATGCTGGCATCTCCATTCTTGAAGGCGTGACCGTCGATGCTATCGAGCAAGGTGAGACCGCTGCAAAAGTTGGCTTGTCAGATGGTACAACACGTACCGTGGACCTAGTCGTCGGTGCCGATGGCGCTTATTCAAAAGTTCGCGAACTGACATTTGGCAAGGAGCTCAAGCCGGAATTTGGCGGGCAGGGTGTATGGCGTTGGATTGTGCCCAACAATATCGGCTTGACCGAAGGCATGACCCTGAAGGGTACAACGACCAAATTCGGCATATTTCCCCTGCCCGGCAATGAAATCTACGCCTATCTGATGCTGAACCTCAAAGAGAATATCTGGGTGACGCCCGAAAGCACGCGCAACCTGATGACCGAGCTTCTTGAGGAATACACAGAACCGTTCGCACAAGCCATTCGACCGACGCTGATCGAAAGCACCGCCTATATCTATCGGCCACTCGAGACGTTGTTCGTTACCGAACCATGGTATCGCGGGCGTTCCGTACTGATTGGCGATGCGGCACATACAATGACGCCGCATCTGGCAAGTGGCGGCGTCATGGCTGTCGAAGACGCCATCGTGCTGGCTGAAGAGCTCGCGGCAGAAGGCGCTCTCAGCGACGCGCTGGCTCGCTTCATGAAGCGCCGCTATGAACGGGCAAAGTTCATCTTTGACACATCTGTCCAGCTTTCTAAACTTGAGCAGCTCGGCAACGAGCGTTACCCAGACTACGCATCCATTCGTGGTAACGCACTCAAGGTGCTGGCCGAGCCTGTTTAAGCGCGATTGTGGTGAACGCAGTGTTTCAGGCAAGCTGCGTTCACCACCTCGAGTTAACGCCTGAAAGGCACCAGATCGACCATTGGGAAAGAACTGCCACAACGTGCACGCGACGGCATTGGATTGTCAGCCAGGAACGTGTTTCCGTTGAACGAATGGCACTGCTTACGGGCTCGTATGTTTGAGAGCTGTCGCCCATCTGGACTTTGCTTCATCTCCACCTGCAGTCCACGCGTCCAAGGCGAAGCAGACCGCCATAATGCTTGCCTTATCACCATAGATTGCGTGGTAATCCTCGATGATTGAGCTGACTTCAACGGTAGGAAGTTCATATCTGTCTATGAATACCGAACTGCTCATCCGGCGATTAAAACTCAATCCATAACAACGTTACTTGTTACCCAAAACATCGGTTTGGAATGCCTTTGGCCGAAGAGCCGCTGCCAGTCGTTAAGGGTTCCACTGGCAGCGGCGATAGGCCGGTCATTTGAAAGCGGGGTTGACCGGACCTAACAATTGGCCGTTACCACTTGATACGGAAACCGGCCTGTCCTTTGACGGAATAGCTATCACCAAAGTTATTCAGGCTGGTGTTAACAAGCCCCTCGCCATAGATCGAATATTTGTCGTCATTCCAGTTATAGGTGCCACCAATGCCGAGCCCACCCCAGATGCGTTCGCCACTGCTGGCAAAGCTTGCACCCGAAACATTGACTTTCGTACCTTCAAGAAACTCGTAGTACATATTCGCAATTCCGTAGATGTGTGCCCGATTGATAAGGCCGTTCGCATTTTGCCATGACGTTTCATGATCAAGTGTGAGGCCAAGGCGACCTTGCAGGCTGTCACCATCATCAAGGCTCACGCGCGCACCAAAAACATCCCGGAAACTGTCGAAATCTACGTTCGAGTAGACCAGCTGCGCCTGCGGTGTGATGGACCACTTCTGGTCAATTGCGATGCGCTTTCCGCTTTCAACGGACAGCGAGTAGCCAAAACCGTCATTGCCTTCAGTCAAATCTCCGTTTGGATTGGCACTCAGATCGCTTTTATACCATGTCGCCTGTGCCTGACCGTCAATATAGAAGCCGTTTTCACCATACCAGGTCAGTGTACCGCCAAATCCATAACCATCCGTGCGGATTTCTCCGTCGCCATATCCGCCAGCACCATAACGCCAGTCCGTATCGGTCCTGCCGTGTACATAATGGGCTGTAATGCCTGCGATCAGCTTTCCGCTTTCATTGTCTGCCAGCAATCCATCAATACCGGCTTGCAGTTTAAAGACATTTTGATTGAAATCCGTACCTGAAGTGGAGCGGCGAGGATCGATGCTGGTATGCGAACCTTCAATGCGCCCCCATATGCCGTTGGTGTCAATATAAGGCCCGGCTTCTTCGGGTGCTGCGTAAGGTGTCCCTACCGGATCTGCGCCCTGCGAAATTACCCTGTTGCCATTGCCAACCCAAAACCTGTTGCCAACACGCTGTTGCAGAGTGGGCAAACCGTTCAGACCAAGCAGCGCCTGAGGATAAGCTTCATAGCTTGGCACACCCGGCTGGTAGAGCGGAATGGTAGGAGGGACAGAGGTGGTCGGATCCGTTGGTTCGCCGGGATTGACTGGAACTGTAGGATCAACCGGCGTAGTGGGGTCGACCGGAGTTGTAGGATCGACCGGTGTTGTGGGATCAACGGGTGTTGTCGGTACCAAAGACGAACGCAAATACCAGTTACCGTCAGCTGGCGTGGCTACGCCACCCTGATAGAGACGATAGGCGTATGCGCCGCCTACAACAGCCTGATCGCCATCATAGGTCGTATTGCCCAACAGCGAAAATTGGGCAGCTGAATCGCCTGCAACGGCGATGATCTTGATGCCCTCAACGGTTGGTGCCCCGGTTCCGCCGACATTCGTCACCTGAACGCTGGACGTCCCCGATGAATCGCCGCTGATGATCAACTGATCCGTTAATGAGCTATCGTCGCCGAGAACGGTGTTAAACGCCACCGTACCGCCATTGCCGATATAATTACCGGTGACAGTCAGCGTGTTTCCGGCGCTATCGGAGCTCGAACCAAGTTTGATGACGCCATTGGTTTCATTGGTCAGATTGCCCACGATGCTTGCGGCTACACTATTGCCAGTGCTCAGGGTCAACAGGCCGGCATTGCTGGTGTTGCCAGTGAGACTGCTGCCATTGCCAAGGATGGTGGTTCCGGCATTGGAAATTGCTGCGTCGCTCGCGACAGATGCCGTCCAGTTTATGCCGTCGGCCAGTGTCAGTGCACTGCCGGAAGCAACAGAGATTGTCCCAACATCAGCGGTGTAGTTCACTGTAAATTCACCGGTCTGCGAAGCGGAGCCTACATTGATGGCCGAGCTGGTATTGCCAGTGACTGTGCCATTGACCGCACTACTGGTCCCCAGCAGATTCAGCGCTGCGCCAGTCAACTGGACATTGCCCTGAAGCACGCCGTAGTTGTCGATACCGTTGGAAATGGTGCCAAGGTTGTTAATGGAATAAGTTCCGCCGGTAATAGTGGCGCCAGCTTGGTTCAGAAAAGAAGTAACTACGCCCGATGTCGAAATATAGACGCCTTCGGTGTTTCCGGTAATTGTTCCGGAATTATCGATCGTTGTGTTGTTCGTGCGAACTATAACACCCCTGACACCCGTAATGGTACCGGTATTAATAAGCGCGCCACCCCTGCCGCCCGTATCATACTTAACACCCGCCGTACCGCTCGCCGACGTGGAACCTGTGATCGTTCCATTATTTGTTAAATTGCCGGTCGAACCGGTCTCAAATCGTACCGCGTCATTGTTGGAACTAATGATCGTTGCACCTGTTTCATTGGTGAACGTAAGATAGCCCGTACCGCCTAACCCTCTGCCTCTTGTTGAAATCAGACCAAAATTATTGCCGGTTACAGGGCCGCTGTCGACCGAGACACCATAATTCGCTGAAATAATGCTCCCAGTGCTCGACTGCAAAAATGTGCCCGTCGAACCAAAATAGACAGCGGTCAGGCCGGCATTGATGAGACCATTATTGATCACGCTGGAGTTCCCCCCAACGTAGATTCCGTCAGATGCCGACACCAGGCTGCCAGTGGTTTCGTTGGTAACCGTACCGGCACCGCGGATGATCACACTGGCGCAGAAACCTGCTCCGGTCCCGCAGGAGGTATTCGTGACAGTTCCGTAATTGGTGAACGTGGATGTGTTGGTGCCCGCAGCGCTGCCCAGGCTGATGCCGACAGATGGTCCAGAAATCGACCCGGAATTTGTCACCACCCAGTTTTGCGCACCATTGGCATTAACGCCCGTGGACGATGTAGCATTCACGACGGTCGTTGAAGGGGCGTCAAAATTAGATGATCCCGGGCTCAAGGTTTGAAGATTGATCGTTGATGTTGAGCTTGGAATAACGACTTGCGCTTCAGCAGAACCAGCACCGCCCATCATCGCCGCAACAGAAATCAGAGCCACATTCTTATACGAGTAGATGGTATTCAATAATTCTTCTTTGATATCAATGCGCTTGGATGAAATAGATTTCATGAAATGCGGCTCCGGCCCTTGAGGAAATCACGTTCTGGGCCGAAATATTCACGATATTTCTATATTTGCAATAAGTGGCGCGCAAAATTTCAACCGCAGAATGCATTTGATGCTTTTCCATTGCACAAAAGCCACAACAAGTTGCGTTATAACAATTCTATACTTAAGTTTAAAATATAGAAATTTGTACGAACTTGTATATACAACTGCCTCAAATTTGATCAGCGCGCTATTATTTTCACATCCGCAAAGCAGGTTGATTAACCTGATAAGCAATCCTTCTCAGTATAGATCTTTGAAAACCGCCAAATTCAACCCTTGCCAGAATCTTGACTTGAAAGAATGATCCAGATCGTGACAACGTTGTCATCTGGCATCCTGATATATTCTCATTTTCACTATCCCCAAGCGAAAACAGCGACAAATTAGCCCCACTCCGCCAAAACCTAACCGAAGCGGATCTGTTGTGGCTTTATTGACTCTGATTCCAGGTCAAGTGCTAACCCACCAATCCGAGACGATTCGGTATGCACACCACCCCATCAGTTTCCGGCGAGCATCTTTGCAAGCATGAAGCCGGAGCCCGCGCCCGTGCCAGCGCCGGGCCAAGTGGCGGCTCCGCACATGTAAAGCGAGCGGATAGGCGTCTTGTAGCGCGAGTAGCCCGCAATGGGACGGAACAGAAAATTTTGATCGAGATGGTGTGAACCACTTAGATTATCACCACCGATAAGATTGGCGTTCTCATACTCAAGGTCTTCAGGAGAGAAGACCGAACGAGCCCGGATCAAGCCGCCAATCCCGGGCGCATAGCGCTCGAGGATGGCAATAACCCGATCAGCATAGGCATCCTTCACACTGCTCCAATCCCTGCCAGCAATCTCGCCGGTGGCATCTCCTTTGATCTCCGCCGGGAGGACACGCACCTGCACCCAAAGAACATGCTTGCCCTCGGGTGCGCGCGTTGGATCAATGGCCGTGGGCTGGCCAACGACAAGCGCCGGCTCTCCCGGCAGCAATCCATCCATCGCTTCGGCGTAGACGCGTGCCATCATGGCGAGGTCGGGAGCAACATGGACATAAACGAAACGCTTGAGTTCCGCGCCCGCCGTCCAGTTTGGCAATTCGTCCATAGCAAGATGGATCATCATCGTGCCAGGTCCGGCACGAAAGGCATCTGTCGCCTTATGAACCTTCTGCGGGATGGCGGACGGGGGCAGCATGTCACCGCCAAAAAGCACTTTGGGGTTGAGGTTGGCTATCACCGCCCGTTTGGCATTTAACGTGCGTCCGTCGGACAGAACCACGCCCGTCGCCTTTCCAGCCTTGTCGAGCCTGATCTCTTCCACACGCTGACCAAGAATGAGTTGTCCGCCCTTCTTCTGCAGAAGTCCCACCATCGCACGAATGATCGTATCGGCTCCGCCCTTGCCGATGACCATACCGAATGCCTGATTGGCCATTGATTCAAGATAGGGAAACAGCGCACCGCCTGCAACGTCAGGCGCGAAGTCGAGATGCAGACCCCAGGCTGCCATCATGGCTTTGAGTTTGGGGCTTTCGAAATTCGCATCGAGAAAATCACGTGGTGTCGCCAGCAGAAGCTGTCCAATGCGCCAGAGGTTATCCATACCGAGCGCCCGGTAAGCCTTCCAGACTGTCTTCACTGCGGCCAGTGACGGCATCGGCGAGCCCAGCAAGCCGAAAATATGCGGCGCATTGCGCTCGAAATCAGACAGCATCTCTGCCCACGCCTTGGCATCGGCAGGTGACAGTTCTGCAATTTTGGCGTTCGTTACGGTTACGTCGCTGGAAACACCCAAGTGGGTGCCGTCGCGAAACACACTGGCAAAGCAATTTTGTGCGGGTACGAATTCGAGACCGTGAGCAGCGAGGTCTGCGGCGTAGCTTGCGTGAAAAGCTGATCCAGCGAACATCGACAAGTTCATGGCGGCCCAGTCATGACGGAAACCCGGCTCCGTCAGTTCCACGGTCTTCACCGCCCCTCCGGGTGACGCTGCAGCCTCCACAACAGCAACGCGCCAACCTTTTGACGCCAGATGCACCGCTGCAGCAAGACCATTGTGCCCTGCACCTACGACGATAGCATCAAACTCCATGTCGTTTCCGCTCATTTAGTCCCCCCAATTATTTTCAAATGCATATAACTGCGAAAGTCGACGGCAGCAGTGCCTCTGACGTCTCAGGCCCTGAAGCAAGCGCTTCCCGCGTGTGTTAATGGCTCCGAAGACACGATACATCGGAAAGCTCAACTTTGAGCGCAGGCATTTCATTGCATTCACATATGATATCTTTTAAGCTTCAAGAAAATTCATATCAAGCTTTTTAAAGAAGCGCATGAGGGGAAGTCCATGTCAGAGAATCCTTTGTTGGACTTCAGGGAACAGGCCTGTCGATACTCGCACTACTGACGATATAATCGATAAAAAACCGACGTGGCGCTGGCCAATGGCCAATTTCAGGGGAGCGACGAAACATGGTGACACATGACTATATCGTGGTCGGCAGCGGCATTAATGCACTAGTAGCCGCTGCCATGCTCGGCAAGAAAGGCAAGAAGGTTCTGCTGCTCGAGCGTAACGACCGGCTCGGCGGCTGCCTGCGCACCGAAGAGATCACTGCGCCGGGCTTCCACCACGATGTCATGGCAACGACAATGGTGCTCTTCTTGACCTCGCCTGCCTATGGCGCACTTGGCAAAGACCTGGAGGCACGAGGCCTCGAATTCGCTCATGCCGACCTGCCCACCGGCGTCGTACTGGCCGACGGGCGACATGCAATCCTGTCCAAAGATCGCAAAGCCAACATCGCAGCCTTCGACGCGCTCGCCGAGGGCGACGGCAAGTCCTTTGCCCGCGAGATGGACCGGATGGGTGCCGACGCACCGTTCATGTTCTCGCTGCTTGGCGGATCGCTCTGGTCCGGCGGCATCTTCAAGACAGTTTTGAAGGAAGCGTGGAAGCGCGGCCCCCGCAATCTCGCCGCATGGTTCGGCGAGGCGCTTGTCAACGGTCGCCATCATCTCGAAACCACCTATCGGTCCGATGTGATGCGCGGGCTCTTTGCGCCCTGGGTGCTTCATTGCGGCCTCAATCCGGAAAGCACCTATTCAGCAGCCATGCTCCGGGTCATCGGGTTTGCCATCGAACTCGCTGGCTGCCCGATTGTCAAAGGCGGCGCCGACAATCTCGTCAAGGCCTTCGCACAACTCATCAAGGACCAAGACGGCACGATCCGCACCGGAACGGATGTGGAGACAATAGTCGAAGGCCACAACGGTCAGGCCACGGGTGTCCGGCTTGCCAGTGGCGAGGTTCTGCAGGCGAGCAAGGGTGTCATTGCCTCTGTCACACCCAACCAGCTTTACGGTCGCCTTCTGAAGAACTCCAGCATACCGCTGCCCTCAGCCGTTGCGGATGGGCTACAAAGCTATCGCTATGGCAAAGGCAACATGCAGGTCCACTATGCACTAAAGTCTCCGCCGCGCTGGAAGGGCGGCGAGGAGCTGTCGAAAGTGGCGCTTTTGCACCTCACACCCGGCCTCAATGGTGTCTCGCGCGCCGCTAATGAGTGTGACCGCGGCATGTTGCCAGCGGTGCCAACCATCTGCGTCGGCCAACCAACCGCGCTTGACCCATCCCGCGCACCCGAAGGTCAGGCAATCCTCTGGCTGCAATTGCCTGAAACCCCACGACACATCGAAGGAGATGCGGCGGGAGTACTCGTTACGCCCGCCGATGGGCGCTGGACTGACGAACTGCGCGAACAATATGCCGACCGTATCGAGCGCATTCTCGCCCAGCACATCGAGGGCTTTGCCGAGACCATCATCGCCCGCAAGACCTATTCGCCAGCCGATCTTGAAGCGATGAACATGAACCTCGTTGGTGGTGACCCCTATGGTGGTTTCTGCGGCGTCGATCAATTTTTCATCTGGCGTCCATTCAAGTCGTCGGTCAATCACCGGACCCACGTGCCGGGTCTTTATCATATTGGCGCGTCAACCCATCCGGGTCCGGGATTGGGGGGCGGTTCGGGCATGCTGCTCGCGTGCTCGCTGAAATAGGATGCGGTATGACTGACGACTAGTTGGGGCATGCACCTGCCACACTTGCGGCTTCATCACCAAACCTATGCAGAATCATATTTCTTTATCTGCATATTCGTGAAGCCGCGAATACCAGCGCACAGAGCCAACACTCTCGACGATTGACGGGCGAAGTGGATAGAGTAACAATATGCATAAGCATATGGTTCGCCTTAAAATTGCTGTCAGAGTATACAATTCGCTTGCCAGCCAATCGGCGCTATTTTAAGATTAAAGTATTCCGAACAATAAATACCTTGGCGAGTGGGGGAACACTCAAAAAAGCCAGGGATCAGGGGAACGCGGAGCAAATCATGACTGAATTCACCCGTCGCCAGACGCTGGGTATGGGCGCTGCTGCCTTTTTTTCAAGCATACTGGCAGGGCGCGTGCCAGTGCAGGCATCAGAAGCCGACACGCTCACCATCGCTTTCAATGTCAATCTCCCGTCCTTCGACCCGACCGTCGGTCCGTCGGCGGTCAATCCGACCATCCAGGCAATCTATCGCTCGATTTTCGACCAATATATCGGCCAGGATCCCGATCTTAAATTTGTCCCGGGTCTGCTGACCGCATGGGGCTGGAACGACGACAAAACCAAGGTCTGGATGGATGTCCGCGAAGGCGTGACCTGGCATGACGGATCGCCGTTCACCCCGGAAGACGTGGTCTGGGCTCTGGAACGCGCCGCCAACGACAAGACCGGCAACCCGATCCAGTTCGTCTGGTCCACGGCTGGCAATTACAAGATCGAAGGCAACAAGATCACCGGCGACGTGCTGCGCTTCGAACCCACCTATTTCATGTGGATGGCTTTCCTCACCGGTTACATCCTGCCCAAAGCCTATTACGAGAAGGTCGGCGCGGAAGGTTTCGAGAAGAAGCCCATTGGTACTGGCCCCTATATGGTTGATGCTTATGAAGGCAACGCCTTCCTGCGGCTCAAGGCTAATCCCAACTATTGGGGCGGCAAGCCCGCTTTCGAGACAGTAATCTTCAAGTTCGTGCCCGATGGTACCAGCCGCGTCGCCGAGATCGAATCCGGTTCGTCCGATGTCACGCTGGAAATCCCCTATGAGGAATTCGACCGTCTGAAGGAAAAAGCAGGCCTTGCAGGCGTTGCGACCCCGATCTCCGATATTGGCATGATCTTCATCAACAATATCGAGGTTATGAACGACAAGAACGTGCGCTTGGCCGCCTGTCATGCGATTGACAAGGAAGCCATCGTCAAGCGCCTGCTGCGCGGTTATGGCGTACCAATCGATACGCTCGAAGCGCCGGAATACTCGGCCTACGATCCATCGATCAAGGTTCCCTACGACCCTGCCCTTGCCAAAAAGCTGCTGGCCGACTCCGGCTATTCGACCGACAAGCCCGTGAAGTTCAAGATCCAGACCACGCGGGGCCTGAAGCCGAAAGACTACGAAATGGTTCAGGCCATCGTGGGCATGTGGCGTAAGGTCGGCATTGAAGCCGAGATCGAGGTCTACGAAATCGCCAAGCATTATGAGCTGCGCGCTGCCGACCAACTTGCGCCCGCTGCCTTCTACAACTGGGGCAATGCAATCGGCGACCCGACCACCTCTACGGGATTTGCTATGTTTGGCCCCTCCCCGCATTCGGTGTGGAACACGGATGACCTCGACAACATGATCGCGCCGTTATGGGGCGAGAAAGACGAGGCCAAGCGCATCGCCGGCTGGAAAGCCGTCTGCAAGTATATTGCGGAGCAGGGTTACGTGCTGCCGTTGCTGCAATACGCACAGCCAATCATCTACAAATCGACGCTGAAGGCCATTCCGAACGTTTCGGGCGCACTGCAGCCGACCCTCATATCGAGGGCTTGATTGCGCGTTGCTGGAGCACCCAGTGTTCCGGTCTTCCCTTGCTAGATTGTTGTCCGGCTTCTTCAGCCGGACACGCTCGCATAGCATCCTTGTCTGCCTGCGTGAGGCTTCATACCCATGCAACTGCTTGCTCTTTCAATCCTGAACCGTCTGGTTCTCGCGGCGGTGACCCTGTTCGGGGTTGCGGTTGTGGTTTTTGTCCTCCTGCGCGTCGTTCCTGGCGACCCGATCGCTATGATGATTTCCCCGGGCGCTACCCCCGAACAGATCGCACAGCTTCGCGCGAACTATGGGCTGGATGGCAGTATCTTCAACCAGTTCAGTATCTGGCTAACGTCACTGCTTTCAGGTGATTTCGGTACATCCATCTCGCTGCGCCGCAATGTTTTGGAATTGCTTTCAGAACGCCTTCCGGCAACCCTTGAGCTGGCATTCGTCGCGCTTCTGTTCGCCATATTGCTCGGCACCGCCGTAGCTGTTGTCGGCACCCTCGTGCGCCGCACACCAGCCGAACCCGTCATAGATACCGTCAACGGCGTGGTGCTGGCTGTGCCGGACTTCGTCTGGGCACTGGCGCTT
Organism: Brucella haematophila; assembly: GCF_005938105.1. GTDB lineage: Bacteria > Pseudomonadota > Alphaproteobacteria > Rhizobiales > Rhizobiaceae > Brucella > Brucella haematophila. Next base: position 153,002 of record NZ_VCPE01000003.1, read on the forward strand.
GTGCTGTTGCTGGGTGTGTTCTTCCCGGTATTGCCTTTATCCGGGCGCATCGACCCGAGCGTGCAGAGCGATTTCGCCACTCCTTTCTATCTTTTTGAAAGCTTGCTGCGCCTGCGTTTTGCCCAGTTCGCTGACATCGCCTCGCATATGACCATGCCAGTGCTGGCGCTTGGCTTACCGCTTGCGGCGATTATCGCCCGCGTGCTGAAGGAGGCGCTCCTCGAAGCCATGGTGCAGGACTATATCCTGCTCGCCAAGCTCAAGGGTATGTCATCGCTACGACTGGTGCTACAAGAAGCACTGCGCAATGCCGTTGGTCCGACCATCGCGCTAACCGGGGTCCAGTTCACCTTCCTGATTGGCGGCACCGTCGTCGTCGAGCGCATTTTCGCTTATCCCGGTATCGGGAATATGGCCATCGACGCCGTCATCAATCGCGACCTGCCGCTCATTCAAGGCCTTGTTCTGGTCTTCGGTGCGCTGTTCATCATTATCAATATCCTGGTGGACGCGCTCGTCGCCGCATTCAATCCGAGGCTGCGCCATGGCTAAGTCACTGCGCGCTGCGCTTTCCGAACCCAAGGTGATCCTCGGCGGCGGCTTTATCCTCTGTCTGATACTGGTCGCCATCTTCGCGCCCTGGCTCGCACCGAAGGATCCGCTCGAACAGGACCTGATGCTCGCCACCCTGCCCCCGGCAGGCTATGCGGGCGCCGAACCCGGCTTCTGGTTTGGCACCGACGATCTTGGCCGCGACGTGCTTTCACGCCTGATCCACGGCACGCGCATCGCCCTGCTCGTTGCCTTCGTCGCCGCAGGTCTTTCAGCACTGGTCGGCACTACACTCGGGCTACTCGCTGGTTGGTATCGCGGCTGGGTGGATGCCATCATCTCCCGCCTCGTCGATATTTGGATGGCCTTCCCGCCGGTCCTGCTATCAATCCTTCTGGTTGCGGTCTTCGGCGCGGGCGTTCATTCTGTAATCGCAGCCATCGTTATCATCGACTGGACGCGGTTTTGTCGCGTCGTTCGTTCGGAAACCATGGCACAGGCGCAGATGGACTATGTGACGGCAGCGAAGGTTCTCGGCTTCTCTCGCTTCAAGATTCTGATCGGCCAGATCCTGCCCAATGTTGGCCCGGTCCTGATCGCACTCATAAGTCTGGAAATGGGCATTGCCGTAATCGTCGAAGCCATTCTCTCCTTCGTCGGCCTTTCAGTCTCCTCCGATACACCGACTTGGGGCGGTATGATCGCGCAGGGTCGACAGATCATCTATCAGGGCTGGTGGGTGCTGGTAGCACCTCTCATAATGCTCTTCCTCACCGTTCTTGCCTTCAACCAGCTTGGCGACGGCCTTCGCCGCGCCCTTGACCCGATGATGCGCCGATGACCGCACCCCTTCTCTCCATCAATAACCTCTCGGCAGTCTCGGATCGGGATGGCGGCGCGCCCGTTCTTCGCGACGTCGCATTGACGCTCGAGCGCGGCGAGGTCCGAGGCCTCGTCGGAGAAAGCGGCGCCGGTAAGTCGACCATCGCCAAAGCACTGCTTGGCATCCTGCCACGCACGGTCCGCATTACCGGTGGTGCCATTGATTTTGAAGGCCGCGACCTGCTGACCATGCCCGCACCGCAATTGCGCCAGATCATGGGCAGCGAGATTTCGTTGATCCCCCAAGACCCGCAGACAGCGCTCAATCCCGGCCGTCGCATCGAGGCACAACTAACCGATGGCTTGCGCCTCAAGCGCGGCCTATCGAGCAAGGCCGCCCGAGAACGTGCGCTCGCCTTGCTGGAAGAAGTGCATATCCGCGATCCCGAGCGCGTTCTGCGTGCTTATCCGCATGAACTGTCGGGCGGCATGCGCCAGCGCGTACTCATTGCCTCAGCCTTTGCGCTCGAACCCAAGCTCGTGATTGCGGACGAGCCAACGACCGCGCTCGACGTGACCGTGCAAAAGCAAATCCTGCGCCTTATTCGCGGTATGCAGCGCGCTCATGGCACGGGGGTGATCTTCGTGACGCACGATCTCGGCGTCGTTGCCCAAATATGTGACAGCGTAACGCTGCTCTATTCCGGCAAGGTTATCGAGCAGGGCAGCACTGCGGACGTCCTGCAGCACCCCAAGCACATCTACACGAAAGCCCTGCTGGCAGCTGGCCCGCGCTACGACCGCCCCGATGCTGGCCTGGAGCCTGTGCCACAATCGGTGTTCGAGCAACTACGCGCCGAGATCGGAATAAATTGATGAGCAATATGCTTCTCACAGCTCGCGGCGTAGAGGTCGCTTACGGCGCTGGCGGACTTTTCAGCAAGTCCGTTGGCCATAAAGTGCTGCATGGCATCGATATCGACATCGAACGTGGCGAGACGATTGGCATTGTCGGCGAGTCCGGGTCGGGGAAGACTACGCTAGGCCGGGCGCTGTTGCGTCTCGTCGATACCTCCGCTGGCGAAATCCGGTTCGACGGACAGGATATCACCCGCCTGCCCGACAACAGAATGCGGCCTTTGCGTCGACGTATGCAGATGGTCTTTCAGGACCCGATGGCATCGCTCAATCCACGCCATTCCATTCGTCGTATCCTGGTGGAGCCAATGCTCCTGCACGGCTTGGCCAGTAACGCAGCTGAAGCCGAGGTTAAGGTACTCAGGATTCTCGACCGTTTCACCCTGCCCAAGGCTGTGCTCAGCCGCAACGCTCACGAACTGTCAGGCGGCCAACGTCAGCGTATAGGCATCGCCCGTGCCGCCCTTCTCGAACCGGACTTCGTTCTGGCCGACGAGATTGTCTCGGGTCTGGATGTCTCGACGCAAGCGCAGGTTCTCAACCTGTTGAAGGACCTGTCGCGGGACATGGGCTTGTCCATGGCCTTCATCAGTCACGACCTCAGCGTCATTCGCGCGATCTGCGACCGCGTCTATGTGCTTCGTTCCGGCAAGGTAGTCGAGGCGGGGGCCTGCGAACGGGTCTTCGCCAACCCGAAATCGGCCTATACGCGCGCGTTGCTCGATGCAATTCCGCTGCCGGAAATCGACCCAGATTGGCTCGAAGCGGAGGCATTGCCCCCACCCCCGTAATGCTTGAGCAGCCGCGCGAATAGCTTTGTCCCCCCCTGCAAGCCCTGCCGTGGTCGTGACGGAACCGTTTGGGATACGGGTCATGACCGACGCGGATCCTATGCGCCAGATTATTGACAGCGAATTGCCTTCAATCCCGAATTGATGTCAGTACCCGGTCGAAGTGAGCGATCTCTTCAATCGTATTGTAGTGCACCAGGGTTACGCGGAGAGCGCCGCTGTCCATGCTGAGCCCCAGCCTCGCCATCAGCCGCGGCGCAAACAGGTGACCGTCGCGGATCATGATACCTGCATCTGCCATGGCCTGAGCGACGTCGGCAGGCTGCTTGCCCGGCACGTTGAAGCAGAAAGTTGGCACACGTTCGGCAATGCGTGCCTCGTCTGACACCCCATAGATGATGGCACCATGCGACTTCAGCACCTTCAGAACAGAACGCGACAGCGTCGTCTCATAGGTCCTGATAGCCGTCATGCCAGCAACTAAATCGTCGCGACGTGACTGCACCGACGATGCCTCGAAATTACGGCCAAGCGCTTCCAGATAGTCAACCGCTGCCCCCATACCCACAGCATTTTCATAGGTGAAGGTGCCCACTTCGATCTTGTGTGGTGGCACGTCGGGGATGAAATCTTCCTTGAAAGTCGGCAGGGCTCTAAGCAACTCAAACCGGCCCCAGAGAAAACCCATATGCGGTGAGAAATTCTTGTAGCCGGAACAGACAAGATAGTCGCAATCCCAAGCCTGCACATCAATCAGACCATGTGGTCCATAATGGACGGCATCAAGGAAGACTTCCGCACCGGCAGCATGCGCCAATTCCGCGACGGTACAGACATCGACAAGCGACCCGATAGAATGCGAGGCCACCGTGACAGCTACCAGGCGTGTGCGATTGTTCAGCAGTGGCTTCAAATCATCGACATGCAGGTTGCCGTCCTCGCGCATCCTCCACCAGACGCATTTCACGCCCTGACTCTCAAGCGCAAGCCAAGTCGAGATATTGGCGTCATGATCCATATCGGTAATGATAATCTCGTTGCGCTGATCAATCATTTTGGCGATGCCCAGACTGACAAGCCGGATGAACGAAGTAGCGTTCATGCCAAAGGAAATCTCCGCCGGATCATAGGCATTGACGAGAGTGGCAACGCTCTGGCGCGCCTCAGCTATCGCCTGATCCACCGCGCGGCTCGATGCATATCGGCCTCCCCGTTGCACCATGCGATGCAGCATGTGGTTGCTGACGGCGTCGATAACGCCTTGAGGCACTTGTGCGCCTGCTCCATTGTCGAAGAAAACCGGATTGCCCGGCAGGGATAAAGCCGGAAAATGGGCGCGCGCGCGGTCCACCGGAAACGCTCCGGCGCTTTCAAAAGCTGTAGGCATCGAGATACTCCCAAACGAATGTTGGTGTCGCTTTCGCGGCTAGTGCATGATCTGCTGGAGAAAGGCTGCAGCTCGCTCGCTCTTAGGCGCCGTGAAAAAATCCTGCGGCTTGGCTTCCTCGCAGATCGCACCGTGATCCATGAAGATCACCCGGTCAGCAACGCGACGTGCAAAGCCCATTTCGTGGGTCACAACCAGCATGGTCATGCCGTCTTCGGCGAGCGCGATCATGGTATCCAGCACTTCGCCCACAGTTTCCGGATCAAGCGCGGAGGTCGGCTCGTCAAACAACATCACCTTGGGCTGCATGCAGAGCGACCGCGAAATTGCCGCACGCTGCTGCTGCCCACCCGAAAGCTGCGAAGGATAGCGGTCCGCCAGATGGCCTATGCGCACACGCTCGAGATATTTGCGGGCAAGCTCCTCGGCTTCCTTTTGCTGAATCTTCTTCACTGTCATCGGCGCGATGGTGCAGTTTTCCAGGATCGTCAGATGCGGAAAGAGGTTGAAATGCTGGAACACCATGCCAACCTCGCGACGGATTGCATCGAGCTGCGGGCCTTTGCCGTTAAGCTCTATGCCGTCGACGACGATCGAGCCGCTTTCGTGCTTTTCAAGCTGATTGATGCAGCGGATGGTTGTCGATTTTCCCGAGCCTGACGGCCCGCAAATGACAATGCGCTCGCCCCTCGCGACGGAAAGGTTCACATCGCGAAGCGCGTGATAATTACCGTACCACTTGTTGATGCCACTCATGATGATAGCTGGTCGGTCGGTCGTGTAGGCTGAGAACTTTTCGGTCATCGGGGAAGCCAGTCTTGTCGCGTTCAGCGCGCAGTCTTTGCAGTAGCACTGCGCTTTTCGAGATAGCCGACCAGACGAACCATCGGCCAGAGGAAAGCGAAATAGATGATCGCGGCGCCAATCAAAGGCGTTGGGTTGGCCATCAGCGCTTGTGTGTCGTTGGCCTGCTTAAGCAGGTCAGGCATGGCAACAACCGAAGCGAGCGCCGTGTCCTTGAAGGTCGAGATGCAATTGGAGGTCAGCGGGGGCACCATGACCTTGAGCGCCTGCGGCAGGATGATCTTGCGCATTGCCTGCCAGAAAGGCAGACCAAGTGAAACCGCCGCCTCGAACTGTCCCTTTGGCACATTCTCAATACCGGCGGGGCAAACTTCGGCAGTAAAGGCCGCCAAGACCATCGATAGCGCCAGCGTCGCCGAGGTGAAGGACGAAAACGAAATGCCGACGAAAGGCAGTGCGTAATAGATCAGGATCAGGACCACCAGAACTGGCAGAGCCCGAAAGATATCGATATAGCCGATGGCGATATATTGAAACGGTTTGGGCGCATAGAGGCGCACAAAGCAGAGTAGCAGGCCGAAAAGGCTACCGAAGAAAATCGCGGTTATGCCCAGCAGCAGCGTGTTACCCAGCCCGAGCAGCAGGATCGGAAAGGACCGGACGAGAATGTCCCAATTGAAAAACGTTTCGATCAGACCCATGGCACCAATCCGGAAATCCTGAGGTGGTTTGAGAGGCGGCTGCGCCAGACAACCGACGCAGCCACTCTTGTTTATTGCGCGGATGGAACCGGCATCGGCTTGACGGTCGAGGTGCCAGCATCCGGTTCGACACCGAACCACTTCTTGTGAATGGCGGCGAGAGTGCCGTCTTCCTTCATTTTGGAAATCTCGTCATTGACCTTCGGCAGGATTTCAAGGTCCTTCTTGGCCATCATGGCAAAGCGTTCACCCGTCGGAATGCGGACGAGAACCTTCAGGGCTGGCATTTTCTGGATCGCGTACTGGAAACCGGCCAGTTCACCAGCGCCACCCACAATTCGGCCAGTCTGCACGTCGAGCAGCAGATCCTGTTGAGCCGCATAGCTTTTGACATCAGCGATGCCAAGCTTTTCGGCATTTTCCTTTGCCCAGCTCTCACCGGTGGTGCCAGCGACAACGCCGATCACCTTGCCCTTGAGGTCTTCCAATGTCTTGACCGAGGAATCAGCCTTGCCAACGATTGTGCCGTCGCTGTCATAATAGGGCTGCGTGAAGGACTGCGTCTTCAGGCGTTCGTTCGTGACCGAAATCGACGAAATGGCAAAATCGACGCGACCTGAACTGGTCGCGGCAAACAGTGCCTGAAAGCCGAGAGGCTGGAATTCAACATCCATGCCGAGGCGCTTTGCGGCTTCGGTAGCAACATCGACTTCAAAGCCCTCGAAGACGCCCTTCTCGTTCTTGAATTCCCATGGAGGGTTGGCGGCATAGGAGCCGACGACAATCTTGCCGTCCGCGAATGCGGACGAAACCATCAACGACAGAGCTGCAGCTGTCAGGATAACGACTTTCTTAAACATGGTTCCTCTCTGGACTTCTTGTCTCTGATTATGATCGATAGTTATCTGTGCCTGTCACCTGCATCAGGCAGCTTGTTTGGGTACGATGCGTTCCAGCGCAGTAAAGAGGTGGTCGACCGCATCGGCTGACGTAACCCAACCAGGCGAAAGCCGCATCGTGCTGCCCCGCGCATCGCAATAGATCTTCTGCTCGCGCAGCGCCGATATCACCGCCGCCGGAACAACATCGGCTGGCAGAGTCAGCATTACGCTGCCGCCGCGCCGAGCGTCATCGGTCGGCGAGACGAGCTTCCAACCGAGATTCTGTGCACGTGCGATGATGGCATGGGCGCTGGCAAGATTGTTCGCCCGGATGTTATCGACACCCTGTTCCATCGCCCATTGAATACCGGGCAGAGACGCGACGGAAGCCAGGATCGCTGGTGTACCGTGATCCAGGCGTCGCGCATCGTCCGCATAGGAAAACCCGTCGAGATCCCAGGAAAACGGGTTCTCCTGGCTGAACCAACCGCGAAGCTCTGGCCGCAGATCAGCCAGCAATGACGGCCTGACCTGTACGATCCCTGCACCCGAAGCGCCGCATAGCCATTTCAACGAGGTGGAAACGACGAAATCCGGCTCAACTGTCTTGACCGAGAATGGCAGAACGCCGACGCCTTGTGTGATATCGACACCGACCAGTGTCCCCATCGCCCGACCATGAACACAAAGAGCTTCAACATCCGCCTTATGTGATGTGGTCGACGAAACGAATGTCAGCAATGCCACACCCACATCATCCTGCCAGCGTGCGATGAAATCCTCGTCGCGCACCCAAGCCTCGCCGGGACGCATAGGCACCGTGTCCAGTGTAAAACCAAAGCGCTGCGCGATACCGGCCAGCATAAAATGCAGGCTGGGGAAACAATCGGCGGCAACAAGCAGCCGCTTACCACGCAATCGCTCTTCCGGCAGTCCGCCGATGATACTGTAAAGCGCCGTCGTCACATTCTCGGCCGTGGTCAGCGAGCCTTCCGGCGCATCGATCACACCGCGCCAAGCATCAATGAAAGTCCGACGGGCCGCAAGCGCGGCAGGCCATTGGCCATCATCCTCCGCAGACCAAACGGCGGAGAAAGCGGACAGAGCTTCCCCCATCTTTTCCGCCTTGCCGGGGAAAGTGCCGATCGAATGATAGAGGAAATAGTCAGACATTTCAGACCTCAAATATTTTGATCAAAAGATCACAGTATTCGGGCGACGTCAATGCGGTGACCTGTGCGGATCGCACAATTGTATTCTGCGCTCCATCGAAAATCTATTAAATTATTGATTTATATGCGATTACGGAAATCTCTGGGCGCCAAATCGCACGCTACGATGCAAAAGCTGGGCGTTATTCCACGATCAGCGTTCGAAAAAGATCCTGTGTATCCCGTATATCCGACACCATTGCCTCACGAGCACGGCCTGCATCACGCGATTTCATCGCCGCGACAATACGACGGTGATTCCGTGTATAAGCCTTGTCGCCTTCTGCCTTCATGCGCGGCTGCACATAGGCCGACAACATACGCATATACGGACCATACCGCAACCATAGCGTGTCTATCAGCTGCATGAGGACTTCAGAATGGGATGCCTTGTAGATAAGATAATGAAATTCGCGATTGCGATCGAGCATTGCGTAAACCTGCTCCTCGCCAGCACAAGCTTCATGCAGAACGATATTGGCTTCCAGCGCTTCGATTTCCTCAGCAGTAATTGCTTGCGCTGCCAATTCAGTTGCAAGACCTTCCACCGTAGCTCGCGCCTGACAGAGGTCGTCAAGCCTGGCGACGCTGACCGGCGGGACCCGCGCCGAACCATTGCGTGCCACTTCAAGAGCCTTCTCCGCCGCAAGCCGCCGCAATGCTTCGCGCACGGGCATATGGCTTGTATCGAATGTCTGCGACAGCGACGCAATGGTCAGCACCTGACCCGGATCGAAACGACCGATCAATAGCGCCTCACGCAACTGCAGGTAGACGGCGTCCTGTACGGTCACTCGGCCGGAAACGGGACCAAATCCTTCGTCGAGTGACAACAACCAGACTCCTTTGTTGGATTGCGAAAAATACTATGCCGAACTTTTACATGCCGCAGAGGCGAAAACAAGCCGATATATCATTTGATCAAACGCTCAAAACTCGATAAGAAGTCTGCACAACGGCCCGGAATCCCAACCCGGATCAAGATAGACCAGCACAGGAATGACCAGATGGCACGTTTTGCGCGGCGGATTACGCAAACCTCTCCCAAGAGTTTCGGCATGTTCCAGAAGGCTGCCGCGCTGGCTTCCTCCGGCGTTGACCTCATTCATCTTGAACTCGGTCGCCCCTTCCATGACACGCCTGCGCACATCAAAGACGCCGCAATCAAGGCTTTGCGCGACGGTCACGTGCATTACAGCGACATGCGCGGTGAAAAAGAGCTGCGCAACGCCCTGCAGAAGAAGCTCGCGGAATATAACAAGATCGACGTGACCAACGATGAAATTCTCATGGTCAACGGCCTCACCCAGGCATCTTTCGTTGCTTTCATGGCTCTTCTCGACGAGGGCGACGAGGCAATCCTGCTGGAACCATATTATCCCCAGCACATTAACAAAATCGAGATGACCGGTGCTCGCGTGGTGCTGGCACCGCTCGACCCCAAAACGAATTTCGGCATCAGCCGGGAGCTGATCGAGCCGTTGATTACAGCGCGCACGCGGATGATCGTGCTGGTTAACCCCTCGAACCCGACGGGCCGTGTCTATAGCCGCGCCGAACTGGAAATCCTGGCCGATCTGGCCATTAAACATGATCTCGTCATCGTGTCGGACGAGGTCTACGAACAGATCCTGTTTGATGGTTCTGAACACATCTCCATCGCAGCACTTCCGGGCATGAAAGAGCGCACCATCTCAATGTTCGCCTTCACCAAGGCCTATGCGATGGACGGCTGGCGGCTGGGCTATGTCGTCGCCGACGCATCCTTTATGCCAGCCTTCCTTAAGCTAACGGCCAATGAGATTACCCACGTCAACACCTTTATTCAGTATGGCGCTCTGGCTGCCATCACAGGTCCGGCTGCTATTCTTGACGACATGGTCGCCGATGACCGCCGCAAGCGCGACCTCGTTGTTAGCCGCCTCAACCAGATGCCGGGTGTGACCTGTGAAAGCCCGGAAGGCACCATCTACGCCTTTCCAGACATCAGCGGAACGGGCCTCACCTCCCAACAGGCCGCCGACATGATCCTTGAAGAGGCGGGCGTTGTAGTGGAAGCCGGTGGCTTTTACGGCAAATCAGGCGACAGTCACTTGCGGGTGTGCTTCGGCTCGGAAAGCTACGAACGGCTAGAACAGGCAATGGACCGGCTTAGCGCATTCTTCAACGGGCTCTGACGGGGCTTTGGTAGCGACGCATTGCGTTTCAATTCGCTTTCCGGTGCTACGATCAAACAGGTGCCAGGCATCTGGCGCGATATCAAGCCTGACAGGCTCGCCGTCCCGGCGGATGTCCTCGGCAGACAGGATGACAGCCAGTTCATGCGCGCCGAGCGCGCAATAGGCCACACGTGCGTTTCCCAGTTCCTCGATAAAATCAACTGTTGCAGGTGTACCGTGGAATTCTTCGCTTGCAAGACTGATTTTTTCTGGCCGCACGCCGATGGTGAGTGGCATCCCTTGCGGTAAGGCGGGGGTAAAGAGCAAGGGCTCACAGCCTTCCTCGTCGAGCGTCACGCGACCTTGCGGTCCGACGGTAGCGGGCAACAAGTTCATTGCCGGAGCGCCGAGAAATCCAGCGACAAAGGCTGATGCAGGCTTTTTATAAATTTCGCCTGGAGCTCCGATTTGCTCAACCCGACCGCCATTCATCACGATCAGTATATCGGCGAGTGTCATCGCTTCAACCTGATCATGAGTGACGAAAATCGATGTGGCTTTCAGCCGCTTGTGCAAGCGCTTGATCTCAATACGCATCTGCACGCGCAATAATGCATCAAGATTGCTCAAGGGTTCATCGAACAGGAAAACATCCGGTTCGCGCACAATGGCACGACCCATGGCAACACGCTGGCGCTGGCCGCCGGACAATTGCGCCGGACGTCGGTCCAGATAGTCGGTCAGATTGAGAATAGCGGCTGTTTCCCCCACCCGTCGTTCGATTTCGCCTTTTGGTACTTTGGCGATGCGAAGTGGATAACCAATATTCTGACGCACAGTCATATGCGGATAGAGCGCATAGTTTTGAAACACCATAGCGCAACCGCGATCCGCCGGGTCAATCTCGTTCATGACGGTGCCACCGATACGTATAGAACCTGACGAGATATCCTCAAGCCCCGCTATCGTGCGAAGCAACGTTGATTTTCCGCATCCCGATGGACCGACAATCACCGCGAACTGACCATGTGGGACCTGCATTTCAATGCCATGCAGTACTGGTTTACCGTCATAGGTCTTGCGCAAATCCGAAATAACAATATCAGTCATGATAGGTCTCCATGCATGAGGCGGCGGCGCAGTAATGCGGCAGTCGCAGCGCTTAAGCCATTCTTCGCCAGATAATCTGCAGCAGAGCCGTAGTGCTGATCGATATAAGTGATCGTGTCAGCCATGGTATGTGGATCTGCAGCCAGAAGCGGGCGGAAGCTCTCCAGATCTGTTCCGTGTAGTGCAGCGTGCGCGAGAATATCATCGATCATTGGCGCGATCATCGGGCCGGTCAGCGCATAGTCTTCCACGATAATATCTGCATTCACCCCTGCCAATGCCAGCAGCAATGCTGCTATGATACCTGTGCGATCTTTACCGGCCGTGCAGTGGAAAAGCACAATACCCTCCGGCGCTTCGGCAATCATGGTCAGTACGCGAACAATTTCGACCGGACGGTGGTTCAGAGCCTTGATGTAAAGATCGTAAAGGACATCCCCCTTTTCGCCAGGCTCGGGTATGAGTGCTTCGAACAATGAAACATTGTGATAGGTGACCGCCGGATGCGCATGAAACGGGTCAGGTTGTGATTCCAATTCCCGATCATGGCGCAGGTCAATCACCGTCGTCACACCTTCATCGACCAACAACGCCATGCCCTCAGCGTCGAGCCGATGCAGGCCATCAGCTCGCAACACTCGACGCCATTGGGTTTCGCCATCCAGACCGGTGTAGCCGCCGAGATCGCGAATATTGAAGGTGCCCACAACCGGGATATGGCGGGTATGTTTCATGTGCATCAACGAATTCCTGATTTCATAAAAGATTGGACGACCTGCCGTTGCAGAACGATATAGATAAGCAGAATGGGAAGGCTGGCCATGGTGGAGGCCGCCATGAGTGGACCCCATTGATTGCCTTCGCTTGTCATGAACATTTGTATGCCAATCTGCACCACGCTGTTTTCAGCTTTGCGTGATAGAAGCAGCGGCCAGAAATATTCGTTCCAGGTCGAAATAAAGATCAAAATCGCCAGTGAGGCGATGGTGCCACGCAGATTTGGCGCGACGACTTCCCAAAGAATGCGCCAGCTTCGCGCGCCATCCACACGCGCTGCCTCGAACACTTCCTTGGGAAAACCGCGCATGGATTGGGTGAGCAGAAGAATCGCCAGTGCAGAGGCAAAATGCGGCAAGATCAACGCGACCACGCTGTTGAGAAGCCCCATTCGCGCAACCAGGAGATAGTTCGGAATCATCACGACTTGAAACGGCACAAGCCAGGTCAGCGCGATGATCGTGTAAACAAATTTGTCGAAACGAAACCGGAAGCGTGCAAATGCGTAGGCGGCGAGCAAGCCGGTAATGAGCTGGATCACAGTGACGACAGCAGAGACGAGAAGCGTATTGCCAAGCATGCGCATGATCGGAATGGTGTTGAGCGCATAGGCATAGTTATCCAGTGACACAGCGCTCGGCCACAGGCTCGCCTCGAAGAGCGCATTGGCCGGGCGCAACGATGTAACGACCATCCAGTAAACGGGAAAAAGGCAGGTCAGCGACAGGAGAACCATCGTTGCATGGCCGAAGCCTGTTTGCACAAACGATTGGGCCTTGTTCCTGCGGCGTAAGCGCGCCCTTCCCGTCGCCTTAGTCTGTAAGACTGCATCAATTGTCATGGAACGAATACCTGTCGATGAGACGGAAAAGGACAAAAGCAACAACGCTGAAGCCCAGGAACAGAATGACCGCGGCAGCAGAACTCCAGCCAACCGACATCGACGAGAACCCGAAATCCCACAGCAGATAATAGATATTGGAGGTCGCACCCAAGGGACCACCACCTGTGAGAACATTGATGTAGGTAAAGCTCCATTGCGCACCGAGCAGGATGGTCATCATGACCAGAAACAATACAGACGACCGCAAAAGCGGCAGACGCACGTCACGGATTATTTCCCACTGGTTTGCACCGTCCATTCGCGCAGCCTCAATCAATGACGGATTGATATTCGCGTTAGCCGCAGAGAGGATCAAAGTGGAAAAACCGATCAGTTTCCATCCTGTGATGCCGATCACCGTCCAGATCGCGAGCGATGGATCAGTCAAAAATTTGACCGGCCCCAAGCCCAGTATTTGCAGAACCGTGTTGACGAGGCCATAGCCGGGATCGAGTAGCCATCGCCACAAGGCAGCGGCTACAACAGGGGCGATAATCATCGGAACAAAGATGATAGCGCGATAGACGGTACGCGCCCGGGCCGGCAAATCATGAGTGTAGATGGCGAGCGCCAGCGGTATCAGTACAGAAAGCGGTAGCAATCCCAGCACATAAATGCCGGTGTTGCTCAGTGCCTGCCAGAATTTCGGCAGGGAAAAAATGCGCAGATAGTTGTCCCATCCGACAAAGACCTGCGGCGCGGTTGGCAACATATTCCAGCGATAGAAGGAAAGCCGGAATGCGTCCACCAGAGGCCAATAGACCCAGATGGTGAGCGTGAGCAGCGCCGGTATCAGGTAGAGCCAAGGAGCAAGCGGGGAGCGGGAAGCTTTTCGCAGTCCTACCGTGCGGACGGGAGTTGAGGAAGAAAGCAGCGCCATTGTCGGCCTTTCAAAAAGGCGGCCCGCCTTGAAACGACGGGCCGACGAGAATTAAGGCATAAGAGCCTGCGCGTTCGTCTGAGCATCCACTAGCGTTTGCTGTACATCGCCGGTTCCAAAGATCGATGCTTCAACGCCGTCCATCATGGTATTGATGATTTGTACATAGTTCGGGCCAGGCATAGGATCCCATGGCTCCAGGCGCGAAAGCTGGTCGAGATTAGGCGCCACAAGAGGATGGGCCTTGACCCACTCCCCCAGATATTGTGGGTCGTTGACAATATCAGGCCGAAGCGGCAGGTAACCAATCTCCGAGGTCACGATGGTGTAGCCGTGTTTGGAAGTGAGAAACTTCGTCAGCTCCCAGGCGGCGCGCTGCTTGAGCGGATCATCGGTATGAATGGTGAGCGCACTACCCGAATTGTTGGGCCTGGTCGGCTTGTCGCCGAATTGCGGCATGGGAGCGGCTCGAAGCTCGAACTTATCCTTGGCCCCAGCGATAAGCGCGCCTTGAATGGCGCTTGTCATAAGATACATGCCAACCTTGCCAGCGGCCATGTTCTCCAGCTGGCTGTTAAAATCCAGATTCTCGTAGACGCCCACGTCATGCAGATCGCGCAGCATTTTCACCGCTTCAACGGCTTCCGGTTCGGCAAATTTCAGCGTCTTTCGGTCTCGGGAGATTACCTCGCCACCGTTTGAGCGCACTACACCCTGCAGCAACCAGTCATAGTTGGCCGGCCCGGTGATGCCCGCAGCGAAACCCATATTGCCAGCGTTCTTGATGGCGAGCGCATCCTGCTTCAGCTCATCCCAATTGCGCGGTGGCTTTTCCGGATCGAGACCAGCCTTACGGAACAGATCGGCATTGTAGAACAAGACAGGCGTCGAGAATGTATATGGGACGCCGTAAGACTTGCCCTCGATAACGGCAAGTTTCAGCCCATTCGGGCTCATACCCTCGAAATGGCTGGCCAATTCCTGCGCGGGAACAATATGTTCCAACGCCTTCGCGCCATAATTCTCCCGTGCATAGTCGAGCGACATGAAGCCGGTCTGGGCAAGATCGACCGGCAGGCCGGCAGCCAGATCGGCCTGAATGCGGCTTGTATCGGCAGCGGAATATGGCACGCCCTGCACCGTGACGTTCGGGTTCGCCGCCATGAATTCAGCGATCATTTTTTTGGTCGCTTCCGCACCATTACCGGCGGAAGCGAGATTGTAATTATAGAATGTGATCGTAACAGGCTTGTCCACTTGCGCCGACATCGTCTCCGCAATCGCGGGCCAGGTCAGCCCCACCGCAAGCGCGCCGAAAACTATCTTCTTAAGCATGGTCATAGCTTCTTTCGCGTTGGAAATCATTCGGCAGCTAGTGCGTCGGCTTCGTAGCGGCGGATCACTTCTGCCATCCCGGCAAAGGTGAAGCTATGCAACTCCCGCCGTGTGGATGGCTGTGGTGCGAAAGTAATGCTGAGTCCTGAAGAACGAAGCGTGCCGATAGCAAAGGAAGAGCCTTCCAGCATGCGAAGTCCTTCATGCAGCCACAAAACGTCAGTGGCGGCATGCTGGCCGACGCCTACGACGACCGGAATGCCATACCAGTTGCTCACGCGATCGTAATGAATATGTCCTGACAAAATGCCGATAACGTTATGCCCTTCAACAGCCTGACGCAGCGCCTCGGTATCAGCATAGCTGAGCGCTTCCCATTCCATGTCAGTATCGTCAGTATCAAGCGCTGGCGCGTGATGCATGACCAAAAGCTTGGGCAGGTCTGCGTGGCGATCAAGTTCTGCCTTGAGCCAGTCGAGTTGGCCGTCTTCGAAGAAGCCGCCGATCTTCCCAGGCACACTTGTGTCAAGCACGATGACGTGAACGCCCTCCAGAACCTTCGCGTGATCATAAGGTGCATTAATATTGTCGACCCGTCCGAGCATGGTTGGATAGAAGCCATCACGACGGTCGTGATTGCCAAGGGCGTAGACGACCGGCATGTCGAGTTCGGCTTCCGCCATGAGGCGCTTCAATTGTTCATAGCTGCCAGCGTCGCCGCGATTGGTCAGGTCCCCGCTGACGACCATGAAACGAGGCTGCGGCTTGAGCGTTTTGATTTCAGCCAGAATGCGCGCCAGCGTCGTCGTCGTGTCGGAATAAAGATGATCGTCTTCAACAGCCGGGTTACCGATATGAAGATCGGTGAGATGGATAAAGGTTACGGGCTCTGACATGGATGGCTCCTGAATCGATTGTGTCGACAGTGGTTTGCGGGTTCATTGCGAATTGTGGCGCTGCCAAATTTTTGGACTTGCGCCCAGTCATCGACATCGATAGCGTTGGCACATGACAAATGAATGAAGGTTCATTCAGTTTATGGATATGAGTCTCGACAAACGCAAACGGATCATTGCCGCGGCATCACGATTGATCGTCCGCGATGGCCTGCAATGTTCCATGGCGGCTATTGCTATTGAAGCTCGCGTCGCAACCGGGTCGCTCTACAACTATTTCGCCTCCAAGGATGAGTTGGTTCGCGAGATTTATGCAGATATTGCCCAGGTTATGTATGAGAAGCTCGCGCCAGAGACGGCGGCTGACCTCCCGCACGAGAAGCGCGTCCGCCAATATCTGGAACGCTATGTCGATTTTATTTGGGAAGATGCAGAGCGGGCGGCTTTGTTCGACTATCTAAACAATAATCCGGTCCTGACGCTGAAACAAACTGCTGATTTGTTTCGGGAATTCCTCGCATATACCGATGCGCTCATTCTCGCCGCACAGGAGGCCGGTGCGGTTCGTTCAGGATCGCCAAAGCTTCTTGCAAGTTTTGCGCGCGGTGCAATCCGTCATACACTGAAACGAAGAAGACCCAATCCTGCCCCCCTCGAGTTGAGCGAAAGGCAGTTGATTATCGATATGTGCTGGAGCGCTTTGGCGGGCAGAAAATAGCCTTAAGCATTAAAGATGTGGCTGGTAGATGCTGTCACATTGTTTGAATTAAGACGCGATTGACGCTGTTCCGGCCCTCAGGCGAGTTGACGGGCTACAGCAATCAATTCAGCGATAGCCTTGCGCGATGGATCCAAACCCTTGCCGTGTCTTTTCGCGTTTTCGAAACGGCAGATGAGAATTCTCGACAGGTAGTTAAGCCTCTTGTGAGACTTGTGCTCGACATGTGGTATGATCTGGCGCTTTGAGTGCCGTGCTTCATCAATAGGCTGATTAACAGGCGTTCGGTAGCCTTAGTGTTTCGGCGGTTCTGCATCATTTCATCCAGGACCTATGCGTCCTGATCAACATTGGCATGCGGTCAATGTCCTTGCGGATAACCCGCGTGGGCGACACACTCGACGTCACGTCCGGACCCCAGGGGTAACTGTGTGGGCGGTTCATTTTACGCTAGAAGAATCGAGAACGGTCTTCTGTTGATATGATACACTGCCGCAAACTCGTATCCCCTTCCCAGCATGAAGCAGAGCGGCTGTCGACTGCTTGCACCTGATTGCAGCCAGACACCAAGTCACTTCAAAAGGGACTTTTCGATCCATAATGCATCGCATCAATTCTGCTCGCGCTCTAACCTCTAATACTGACTTCGGGTCGATTTCATAGCGGCGTCGATGGCGGAGATTTACGCTGTACTAACTGTTAGAGGTGATCGGAACGAAGAGCACCCAATCGACACTGGATCATATAAGATGAACATCAAACATGACCGGGAGCCACCACCCGTCAATGCGATGGCGATCTGCGTTTACTCCGTGAACACGACCATGACGCCGGGTTTGACGATTTTCGCGAGTTCTTCCGCATCCCAGTTTGTAAGACGCACACAGCCATGGCTCGATGTTTTGCCGATGCGTGAAGGGTCAGGGATGCCATGAATACCGTAAGTGGGTTTGGAAAGCGCAATCCATACCGTACCGACGGGACCGTTTGGACCAGGCGGAATGGTCAGAACACCTTCATTGGCTCCCTGTTTGAAGTTTATCCTGGGATTGTATGTATAATTGGGATTGATCGCTATACGTTTGACCTGAACCGTGCCTGAAGGGGAAGGAGTGTCAGAAGAGCCGATTGTGGACGGGTAGGCTACCTTCAGCTTTCCATCTGCGCCATAGCCCCGAACCTGTTTGCGACCTTTATCTGCTATGATATGGGCAATCGGCGTGCGTTTGGCTTTGCCGAGATTGGGAACTTTGATGATCGAGTCAGGTTGATTGAAGTTAACCCCTGGGTTGATCTCTTTAAGGAACCCTTCATCGATTTGAAACCGCTCGCCAAGCATTTCTGTGACTGAGGTATAAGCCATTGCTGGCAATTGGGCTTTCAAAGCGTAGTCAGCGGGGATTTCTGCAACAAACTGCCTGCCAACGTCTTCATTGGTGATGAGGTAATCCTTGAAAGCTGGTCCGCCGGTATTTTCCAGTTCAGCCTGAACAGCGGTCGGATCGGCTGGATTGATAAATCTGCCCGTGATTTCGCCAAAAGCCGCAGCAGCCTTGTCGACATTGCTGCCTGAACGCCCATCGATAGCCCCAGGCGACGCGCCAGCCCTGTCCAACATGATCTGATAGGCTGCAATCTGTTCTTTGGAACCAACGCCCCTTGGCATTTCTATCGCGGGTGCCATGTCGTCGGCAGTTGGCACATAGGTCGAAGAAATTTCCTGACGAGCCGGTTGTGTGCGGTTGATGCTGCCGGTGGCCATCTGGTCCAGTTCGGCTTCGATAGGTGCGGCGGACCCCACTGACGCGGACAGCCGGATATCTTTTACCCGCAAAAGCAGTCCATTGATCGGTAGCTCAATGGTTGAAAACGGCAAGGAATGGCGTCGGTGCTGTTCGAAAGATTGTCGCACTATCCCATATTCAAAAAATTGCGTCGCTGCGTTGCCCGAACCGACTAGCACGCCGGAAATTACAACAATACTCAATGTGAATTTGGATAAAACTGCGAATTGCGACATACCGTAAGCCTGATTGGAACCCGATAAGTATTCGCCGGATTATGGTTAAATATTCGTTGCGGACGTCTTCTTAGACAAGAAATTGGATTGAGCACAAACCAAGAACTCTCGCTCGGCCTTGCTGCGATCATGCTGGGACTTACGCCGTTACCCCATCTTATTGGCATGTCAGCGATGCGAAACTAGCGCTTCTGTCCGAGATCACGCGGACCGATATGCTGTTTGTAACAAACAGAGAATTTTGAGGAGAGAGAAATGAACCTGATCCGCTCGTACAGCAATTGGTGCTGTTAGCTCTCAAGTAGTGCCATTCACTCAGCCGGCATGCGTTTCAGTCATCGGTTGGAAATCTTTGCGACCTTTGGATGAAGCGTTGAAAAAGATGTCGGCATGCCAACTAGCTTGATGTGCATTCAGATTTCTTCGTTTTGAGCAAAGGTAAAAGCATCTGAGCAACAGAGAACTCGCCCGCCCTCGCCTTCTGCGTTAGAGCGCGCAAATAGCCTCCAGCAGAACTGATTTCACTTATGCGCTGGAGAATGCCTGCGATAGTTGCCGACACGCTTTCGATACCTATGACCTGACAAGCTTCATGATAGGCTGATTGGCTGATACCGAGAAAAGTAGAAACGACCCTCGAGGCTTCGATTAGATCGCGCCATGAAACGATTTTGTTTGGTGCGTAATCAGCGATGTCCGGGCATGCTCTAAGAACTGTATCGATAGAAAGCGGGGGGGGTTGTTTGGTGTCGCTGGGCTTGATCGTGGTCTCTGATGAGAGTGCAAGGGGCTCCTTCAAAATCGTCGTTTTTATATTTTGAGTTTCAAAAAGGGATTCAGACTGGGATTCAATAAGATGCCGCTCAGAATGAGCGTGATTGGCGCTCATATCTTGAGTATTATCATTATGGATCAAAGTGTTATCTATTTCTGCACGTAATTCAGTTAAGTTTTCGAGAATGGTCGTTAGTTCTGGTGCGGAAGCACGACGCGGAATAGCGTCTACGATCGCACGAAAGAGCCTATGCGCTGTCGTCCAGAAGTCAGATAACGGCATTTCAGCAAGCGCGGCATCGATCATCTGAGCAAGGTCCCTGCGTTGCAATGTAATCTGTTCGCGCGTGCGTTTAAGTAGCACCGCGTCGGCCTGAACCTGTTTGGCTGCTTGGGCGATATCATCTGAGCGTTCGAGAAGTGGAGCGAATGAAAAGCCGAAGGCTTCTTCTACCTGCCCTGCTTCGTCTTTATAAGCATAGCGTTTGCCATTAGGGCTATCGCGGCGCGCAATGAGCCCACTTTCGATGAGCACTGCGATATGGCGGCGCAGAGTGGATTCGGGCATTCCATGCGCGCGCAATGAGAGCTGTCGATTGGATGGGAAAACAACAAGACCGTTCTTGGCACTGATTTCGTTATCGGGAAGAAACGATAATAGCGAACTCATCACGGCCAGGCAGCGGTCGTTGATCCCGAACACTGACTTGGCGATGCAAAGCTCTTTATAGATCGCCCAACGGTTGACCGACTTTCCATCCGATTGTGTTGATGATGAAAGCTTGAATTGGCCAAGCGTCATCTTTCGCCCACGAAATGTGGACGTTATTGACTCCAGAATTTGCATTTCCTCTTACCTTTTTTCAGGCAAAAGAAATCCACCCGCCATAAAGACGCTTATGACTCTTGACACTGATTCATGGAAATGCGATTCTCTGAGTGCTTAAATCTGAGGAAGGCTTCCATGCGGCAACGTGTTGGGGGCCTTTTTCTTTTGCGGTTCGTTCTCCTGGTTTACGTATCCGTATGTTGTGGCTCTGAAGCCGGAGCTTCATCAGCTATTTGGATGTCTCGCTGGCCTTATACTCTGCATAGAGTTCTTCAAGACGCGACTGGATAAAGTTGGCAAATTGCGGAGCCGCTTTGTCATTGAAGGTGAACTGTACATTCTTACCAGCTCGTTTGATTGTTACGGGTTGAATACCCTCACCAAGAACAGGTGAGTGACCGGCATCCCGTTGAGGCTTATCTTTGGATGTCGATGCTTTGAGCTTATCGAATACGAATTGAAATCGATCATCTGAAGACAAGGTGGCAAAGTCGACGCTTTGGATGGCGTCATTTGCAATGGCTTCGCTGACAACTGTCAAAAGGCCAACAAACTCTTCCCAGCGTGTGCGCCCGATGGACGGTGCACGGCCAATCTTGCGGACGATTTCTTCGGGTATAGACTTGATGATCGTAATCATCTTCGACAGGACGGCTTTATCAATGCCTGTCGACTGATAAAGCGTCTCACGAGAATAGCCCTGCCCTTCCAAAGTGTAGGCAAAAAATGCCTTTTCGATGAAAGAGAGGTTGGATCGTGTGTTGTTTTCCTGCCCCTGGTGAATGACCAGCTCTTCATCCGTGAGCTGCTTGACGACTGCTCTGACCTTGATGCCAAGAGCTTTGATGGCAGCGACACGTCTGTGGCCATAGGCTATTTGAAATCGATCAGAATTGTCTGGATGAGGACGCACGAGAATTGGCACAAGCTGTCCGCTCTCGCGGATTTGCTCGATGAGCTTTGTCTGGTCTTCGTCGTCAAATCCCAGTCGGTCAGAGACGAATGAACTGTCGATCAGATTGGGATCAAGCTCGATAATCGTCTGACCATTGGAAAGCTGACGCTCGATTTCATCAGCGCGAGCAGAGCGTTCATTGATCTTTTCGAGAGATTGCGAAATCGCGCCGAGCGCTGCCGGGCGATTTGCACGGTCTCGTTCCATACCGGCAAGCGGCCGCGCCTGTTCGACGGACGAGCTTGCAGAATGGTTCTCTGCTTTTTGCGAGGGCTCTGATTGATCGGAAAAGTCGAAAATGTTCTTTCGTGCCATGATTAGCTACGCCCCCAAGTCTGGCGAATGAGGTCTTCAATCTCGGCGTTGACAGATGTCAACGATTCCAATGCGCGGTCATAAGTGCCGCGCGAGAAGGCAGAGCGATCAACCTCGTAAAGTGTCTGCTTCGTCAGACCTGCATCGGAAATGGCGGTCGACTTCAGCATTGGCGTTTCCAGCACACGATTGCCAAATATTGAGCGCATGAAACCAGCCATCTGGTTCTGCGGCGCATCGTTTGGTTCATAGCGGGTGATCAGGTAGCGCATCCAGTCATATTGTGTATTGCCACCTGCTCGCTCAACCACCGCCAGCAGGTCCGATGTCATGTGCAGGAACTGGTTCATCGACATGACATCGAGCATCTGTGGGTGAACAGTGATCAACACGGATGTGGCGGCGCATAAAGCAGACAGTGTCAGAAAGCCCATCTGCGGAGGGCAGTCGATCACAACCACATCATAGAGATCTTCAACGACTGCGAGACAGCTTCCGATGCGCGAGAAGAACATTGCTTCGTTCTTCTGCTCTGCCAGAACCTTTGGCGTTTCATGTTCAAATTCCATCAGCTCGAGATTGCCCGGAATGACATGCAGACCGGGTGTGTAGGTAGATCTGACAATATCGGTAATCTCGCGCCGTTCCGCATCATAGCGAATGGCGCCATAGAGCGTATCATTGACCCGCACGTCGAGTTCAGGCTGATGGCCGAACATCGCAGACAGAGAGGCCTGGGGGTCGAGATCAATTGCCAGAACGCGATAACCACGCAGCGCCAGATATTGGGCGAGGTGGGCTGACGTGGTGGTTTTTGCTGAGCCGCCTTTAAAGTTCATCACCGAAATGATCTGCAACTTCTCGCCATTGCGGCGATGACGGATATATTTACCGTGGGTTTTGGGCGAGTTGTCGTCCAGCAATTGCCGTATGGCATGAATGTCTTGAATGGAGTACATCCGCCGACCATTGCTTTGCGGAGCAGGTCCGTGCCCTTCCGAAACGATCTGACGGAGGTACCCTTCCGCGACGCCGATGAAGGATGCCGCTTCAGCAGGTGTAAAGGAGCGGATCGACTTCTGCGCTGTTGGCGGAAAAATGCGCATTTGATGCGCCTGAAGTCGCTTCGACAGCTCTTCAGCGTCGGCTTCAATCAAGGACTGAAGGCTGCTATGAGGTTGTGGAGATGCTGTCGGGTTTTGATGCATTGGTTCGTCCTTATCAGCGCATATTCAGTAAAACATAACAAATATGCGCTGACGAAGATGCCCCGATTCTGTCTTCACCGCAATTTGTTTTTAGTTAATGAATAGTTAACGTCAAGCAAAGCAAAGAACGAGCCTGACAGAAATTATAGCGTTTCAAAATTAGCAGCTTCCAAGATACTCTAGGAAAGCTTTTCTGTTTATTGACATCTGTCAACATCGCGCGAATGCGCTGACCTGTTTGTATTACGCAGATTGGAGCCGACTAACATGCCGAAGGGCGGGCCAGATGAGGCTGCGCTCCGTCAGGAAATGGCCAGAACCTCAATCTCCTGATCTCCGAGTGAAGCCATATCACCAACTGCTTTGCCCATAAGCAATCGTGCCAGCGGCGAAACGAATGATATGGTGCCGCGTTTCGGGTCTGCTTCATCCTCGCCGACAATGCGATAGGATTGAGCAGGACGACCGTCTCTACTAAAGGATATAACGCAGCCGAAACCAATATTGGTTGGAGATAGAGGCGCAGGCGTTAGCTGAGCGGAATGAAGACGCGCAGCATAATAGCGAAGATCGCGTAGAGGGTGCGCTGTTTGACGCCGCCGCTCGGAAATGTCCTCGATGGCACTTGCCGCTTCAAATGCTACCCGCGCTTTCGCAAGCTCTTGCTGCAGAAGTCGCAACCCCTCCTCCGTTACCAGATTGGGGTGGAGAGAAATTTCGCGATCCGGCAGGATTGTTTCCGAAGCTGCTTCCGCGCTCTCTTCCTTGGCGAACGCAACGCTCATAGCAAAGCTCCTTTTTTTGGCTCGCGCAATTCTATCCGATTCTCAAGGGGGTGGGGTCTGTTATCAAATGATGCCGAGATAATTTAGAATGGCGGGAAGACGCCACTTCTTCCCGGTGACGTTAAACGGCGTCAAGAGTGATCACTGATCGATCTATAAGGCAGGGGATTACGGGTCCGTTTGTCATTCATCAAGTTCAGTCGGCGCGACGAACAATTCGGATGTCGCGATTTTGTAAGCACAAAGACTGGGACAAGCGTGGGCTTATAGCGAGAGATGCTAACTCGCACGTTAAGGCGCGTCTCATTGTTTCGGAAAGCTCGTTGACAGCTGTCAATTTCGAATGAAGCCGAAACGGCGAGCGTCTTCCAAGAGGTTTCTGATCGAAGCGGCCTGCCATTTACCACCGCCGCGCGGGGGCTTCGCGCCCATTGCATCAAGTTTCGCAGCAATGGCTCGTAAAGAGAGAGTTGGATCAGCGATGGCGATCGCAGCAACGCGCTTGATGAAATAGTCATCGGGTATCCGGCGCTTTGCCTGGGTGAGTAGCTTTGGCTCAGCGAGGCCTTCTTGCACAAGTTTGCGGATGGCTCGTCTCAATCTTTCGACCGTCCAGTTCTGCCCTCTGAGATTAAGCGTCAGCACTATATTCTCCCAGCTGTGTTGGGGGCGAAGCTGCGAAACGGTCGGTAGCCATGTGGGTGCTGTAGCAACGAGCTGTTCCATATAGGCGCGGTTACGCGCTGCTACGATGTTGCTGATGGCCTCTGGACGGCGCTCACGCAATCCCGGATTGCCAGCGAGCTTGCCACGGGCTCTTGCCAGCTTCATGCCAGCCCTTGTTCGCTCCACCTTGAGGGCATGCTCGAGGTTAACGACCACATCCAGAATCTGCAGTGCGGATGCTTGCCCGGAAGTGTCGAGTGGGTCGTCAAGTGAAAGCAAGTGAATGCCACGGTCCGTGAGATCTCTGATGAGCACGGCCAAGTGGCTGACAGAACGGACCACCCGGTCGAGCTTCAGGACGACGAGTGTGTCTCCGGTCACGAGATGGCTCAAAAGCTTTTCGAGTGCTGGCCGCGATTGAAATTTTTCAGCAGCGTGCTCCTGATAGATCCTGATACAGCCCGCGTTCTGTAGTCGGGATAATTGGGTCGCGTTGAACGGATCTTCCATTGATGGTCGTGCATATCCGATCCGAGCTTGGGGGAGGGGAGGGAGATCAAACTCATCAGCAAACTTGGACATCGCTACTATCCGACTCCGCGCAGTTTTGTACCAATTGAGGCTACATCATAAAAGGTTACTTTGTATACGGTTTTCAATAATGGCTTTCGAGCCATACAGCGCGGATATGATGAGTTTTATTTGCTTCCCCACTTGGATCGGCCTGCCATTCATTCTGAGCCAATCTGAAGAGAAAGGACAGTTGCGTGGTCAACATGACGTTCAATCAGGTGCCTGCAAAGTGCCACTGATGCGCTGGTGAAAAGCGAGGAACGAAAATCGTAGATATGCCCTCATTAGGGGTCTCTTTGAGCTTCTAGCTAGGTGCAATTAATTTATTGAAAATGTGAACTAAATTTTCCCAAATGAAACCTAAGGCGAGCTTCAGTTTAGCTCGGGCGATTGTTTATCTTTCGGTGTTTTGGGAGAGAAGATACAATTCGAATTGGCCGAGCGAAGAAGCTTCAAGACCGTTTCCGACAAATAGAATCATATTTGATTTGCAGTCAAAAATCTACAGTCGGACTTGCATGATGGTTCTTAGCGTTACGAGCCTGCATCTTCGACGCGCGATATCTTCGAACAGGTTTCACAATATCATGATCCCCGTTTGGTTAACTCCGTACGGGGGTACGCGTATTCCGCTACCAAGAAAGGCGTACCACTGACGTTGGGAGTCTTCGATTAGGTTAGCCAACATTGCACATTGAACATGTTTCTCTGCCGGTACGCGTAAATTACAAGATGGATATTGAAAGCAGATTTTTCTGAGCTCCGGCTTCTCCTGTTCCAGAAGACATGTGGGCTCTAGAATTCAAGTCGGACTGAACACACAGGCGTCCTGCATTCTTGCGCACGTTCACCGGCTTATTGGTAGGGGGACGTGTGTTGGTTGCGTATCTCATTAGATCAAATAGAGAGTTGGCCTCCTCTAACGGCGAGCAAAGACGCAGGTCTGTTTTCGCGGGTCCATTCTTCAACCGGGCTATGGTGCGCCTCCTGTCAGTCGGGGCTTGTATCATCGTGATGACACCTGCCAACGCACAGACCGTATGTACAGCGTCGCCATGCACGGGTTCTACGACTATCGACGCGAACTCCGCCGATTATTTTTCCGATACATCCCGCCCTAACTGGTCATTTCAGGATACGAGCACGCTCAACGCGACTGCGACCAATGCGATCAGTGGCGGCATGCAGGTCTTTTATGACTCCAGCGCTCTGAACGGCACGGCGATAAATGCGATCAGCGGAGGGTCGCAATATTTCAATGGCAACAGCAGTCTCAACGCCTCGGCAACATTTGTGGTTGGGGGCGGTGTGCAGAGCTTCTATGACACCAGCGCGCTGAATGCATCGGCTGCAAATGCGGTTAATGGCGGCGAGCAGTATTTCAACGCCAGTAGCTCACTCAACGTAACAGCCGCTGGAGGTCTCAGCGGCGGGCAACAGTACTTTTATAATACGAGCACATTGAATGTGGATTCCGTCAGCGGATTAAACGGTGGCACGCAGATTTTCTACGACACCAGCGCACTGAACGCCTCGGAAGCAAATGCCGTCGCAGGCGGGTCGCAATATTTCAACGGTAGTAGTCGCCTCAATGCAACGTCGTCCAACGCGGTCAGCGGCGGATCGCAGAGCTTCTATGCCAACAGCGTTATGACGTTGACAGCAGTCAACGCCGTTAGCGGCGGTGCGCAGTACTTCAATGGCGACAGCATATTGAACGCCGAAGCTAGCGGCGCGATCGGCGGCGGCACGCAATATTTCTATAATTCCAGTGTCCTGAATGCTTCGACCGCAAACGCTGTCAATGGTGGCACGCAGGATTTCCATGACAGTAGCATTTTCAATGTTTCTGCAGCCAGCGGCCTTAGTGGCGGCACGCAGACTTTTCACGGCAACAGCACGCTCAATGTGTTGGCAAATGATGCACTGACGGCAAATGCGGGCGTTAACTTTGATAATCAGGCGGGTGGCATTGGCGGGACGATAAAGCTCAATGGATTCAGTACAATCGTCGGAGCCATCAATAGTGTTGGCGCCGGGGCTGGTGTTATGGAAAATGGTGCCGCGACGAGCAGTGTTCTGACCGTTGACGGCTCATCTGTCGGCCCGTCGATGTTCTCCGGTATAATCCAGGATGGCGGCAGCGGTCGGCTGTCGCTGGCGCTTAATAGCGGCACGTTGACACTCAGTGGAGTGAATAGTTTCACAGGCGGCACCACGATAACGGGCGGTGTCTTGCAGGTGTCGAACGATGATAATCTCGGCGATCCATCAGGGGGGGTGATTTTCAATGGTGGGACACTGGCAACGACCGCAAGTTTTCAGACCGCCCGGTCAATTTCATTGGCGCAGGCAGGCATACTGGATGTCGCAGATAATACCGATCTCGTCGTGAGCGGTGTCATCTCAGGGCCGGGCGATCTTGTGAAAACGGGTACAGGTGTGCTCCAACTCACAAACGCTGCCAATAGCTATCGCAACACAATTGTTGGGGCCGGTCGTCTCATCGGCAATTCTGAAACTATCGCAGGCAACATTGCAAATGCAGGTGTCGTCGTTTTCGAACAGACAGCAGATGGTAGCTTTGCTGGCAATATTGCGGGCGCTGGTGGAGCGGCAGGCACGATAATCAAGGACGGGGTTGGCAGCCTTATCCTCAATGGCACATCGGGTCTCAACTGGATTGTGCAACAAGGTAATCTGACTTCCGGCGCTGAGCGCTTCTCAGGCGACGTCTCAATTGCGAGCGCTGCCTCATTGACATTCGATCAATCGACCGGCGCGCAGTTCGATGGTGCAGTGACCGGCGCGGGGACCTTCCTCAAAACTGGAACCGGAACGCTCGCTTATAATGGTGAAAGCGCATCATTCTCAGGAGTGACTGACATTGCCGCTGGCGGCTTGATTGTTGGATCGGACATTAGCCATAGCAATGCCGTGCTCGGAGGCTCGTTTATTGTAGGAGACGGGGCTCTGATCGGCGGGCACGGTACCATCGGTTCGGGCGTTGGATCAACGGTCGCGGTTCTAACCGGAGGAACACTTTCGGCTGGAAATTCGATTGGCACATTGATGATCAATGGCGACCTGACGCTTGAAAGCGGTTCGACCTATGCTGTCGAAATTGCAGGCGCTGGTGCGAGTGATCTCACGCGCGTTTCCGGATCAACAACGATTTTGGGCGGAGCCGTCAGTGTAACCGCCCTTGATCCCGCAACGAGTTATCGGAATGGGCAAACCTATACGATCCTTACATCGGATGGCGGTATAAGCGGCACATTTCAGGATACGGTTTCAAAATCCGCCTTTATAATCGCAAATGAGGCCTATGACCTCAACAGCGTGAAGTTGACGATTGCTGTTAAAGATGGCGGGGATACCGATCCTACGTCGGGCACGCCACCCGCAATCTTCGAAACTGTTTCGCAAACGAAAAACCAGGTAGCGACGGCAAGGGCGCTGGATACGCTCCAGCAGTCGGGACAGTCCCTTGAGCTTTACAACAAACTGTTGATGCTGAGCCCCGATGAGGCGCGCTCCGCCTTCAATCTTCTGTCTGGCGAGGCCTATGCGTCGACGAAAGCGGCACTCATTGAAGGCAGCTCGGCTATTCGTGATGCTATGAATAGTCGTTTGCGAACGACCGAGGGCTTTGAGCTACCGTCATCGATGACCGTCCTTTCCTATGGGCCAGAGAAGAGCTCCAATGCTGCCGCACCCGGCGCTTTTGCCACAATCACTCCAGCGCCTGCCGCGCAAGGGTATGATGTCTGGATTCAGGGCTATGGCAATTGGGCTTCAATCGATGGAAACGGTAACGCAGCCCGGCTCGACTACAATACTGGTGGCTTCGTAGCGGGCGTAGATGGCACTGTGTTCGATAACTGGCGCCTTGGATTATTAGCCGGCTATAGTAGAACAACGTTCAATGTGGATGGCCGCGCATCATCCGGACAAAGCGACAATTATACACTCGGAGCCTATGCCGGAACGTCCTGGAAGCTGAATAATGGCAATGCCGTCGCGTTGCGGACGGGGCTTGCTTATACCTGGCATGAGATCGAGCTGGACCGATCAGCCTATTTTCCGGGCTTCTCAGATAGCTTGAACAGCGATTATCATGCCGGTACGTTTCAGGCCTTTGGTGAGCTTGCCTATCAGTGGGGCAGGGATGATGCGCCGCTGGAAGCGTTTGCCAATCTGGCTTATGTCCACCTTCACACGGATGGCTTCAATGAAGCAGGACGGACAGCCGCGCGGCTTTCCGTCAATAGCGATACGATGGACACGGCATTCACCACCATCGGCTTGCGCGCTTCAAGGCGCTTTATGCTGGGCAATGTATCTGCAATTGCGCATGGGTCCATAGGTTGGCGTCATGCCTATGGTGATATCGACACAAGTTCCACAAACAGCTTCCTTGGTTCTTCTGCCTTTACAGTTTATGGCGCGCCTATCGCCAAGGATGCAGCTCTTGTCGAGGCAGGTCTGAACTTCAATCTCTCTCCGCGCTCAACACTTGGCATTAATTACACGGGCCAAATCGGTTCCCATGCCTATCAGCAGGGTGTGAATGCCGTGTTCAGGGTGAGGTTTTGACCGCAGCAGAACGTGCGATGGCAATGGCGTCGCGCAATTCATCGACTTCGATGGGCTTGTGCAGAAGAAGGGCCCCGCTGGCATTGACGTCTCTCAATCGTGCGGGAGACGTATCGCCAGTGATGATAATGGCTGGCACCGTGTTCCCAACAGCGTTCGACAATGATTGAATAGCGTCGAGACCGGTAATGCCGTCACCCAGCCGATAGTCGGCAATGATCAGGTCCACCGGAGCGTCGCCAATCTCAAGGGCTGCCTTGTATGATGCCTGTGCCTCCGCGGCTGATCGCCCAAGGTAAAGCTGATGTCCGTCTAGGGTAAGCAATCGCGCCATGGCATCGAGAACATCCTTCTCGTCATCAACGACCATAATGCCCAGCGATGTTTCCACGGCGAGCGGCACATGCATGTCCAAGTTCGCAAGGTCCTTGTCACGCGTTTTGGGCACGGTGATCGAGAACATGGAGCCCGAACCCGGAACAGAAACGAGTTTTAAAGGGTGGTTCAGAAGCATGGCTGCACGCCGAACAATGGCGAGCCCCAGTCCCAGACCTTGCGACCGGTCACGCGCCGGATTTTGTAGCTGAACGAATTCCTCGAAAATCTTTGCCTGTTGATCGGCCGGAATACCGGGGCCTGTATCGAAGACCTGAATTTCAACCGTATCGCCACGTCTGCGACAGCCGAGAAGAATGCGGCCTTGTTTCGTGTATCGGAAAGCATTGGACAAAAGATTGTTCAGGATGCGTTTGAGCATCATCGGATCACTGTCGACACAAAGATTGCTTTCAACGACATGCCATTGAAGACCGCGTTGCTCGGCCTCAAGCGCAAATTCGTCGTGCAGGTCGTGAAACAAGGCGGATAGGGCCACCGGCTCGTTGACCACCGTTACAATGCCCGCGTCCAGCTTCGAAATATCGAGCAACTCGTTCAACAGTCCGCTCAGATCGTTGACGACGGATTTCGCTTTTGCGGCCAGATCGCGCGCATCGCCGGAAGCGACATTGCCGCGCTGCCCCAAAACGCCAAGCGTGGAAATGAGCAGGCTCAGCGCATGGATCGGCTGACGAAGGTCATGGCTTGCTGCCGCGAGAAAGCGTGTCTTGGCGCGATCGGCCCGCTGCGCGCGGTCCGTTTCTTCCTGTAATCCCCCGACGAGATTCTCGTTTTCCAGTCGCAAGCGAATGGTCTCGTGCAGCATGCGATAGGTGATCCGGCAATAATAGAGATTGATGGCGACCAGCGCGGTCAACAGAAACAGAAAGGCGCTGGAAATCTCGCTTTCGGTCGTGATGCAGCGCACGGCTATCGGAATAACGGTCGCGATGATCGAACCGACCAGCGCTGGTGGAAATGCCGAGAGTGAGGGGACTGTGCCGCAGACAAGGCCGGTCAATACGATGACGGTGAAGGACAGAACGATTGGCGCTTCAGGCAGAAACCCCGCCCAGCCAAGCCCGCCCCATAAAAGACCGGATATCCATGAAAAGCTCGCGGCAAGCCAGGCCCAGCGTTGTATCGAGTGCGGATCCATTTGCCGGCTGAAGAATTGCCTGGATGCGAAGACACGGATGGCCGTCAGCGAGTAAAGTGCAACGAGCCACCCGATGATCCAGTTCATGGGTACGGCATTTTTCAGAACATAGATCGCGCCAAGAGAAATGACGACGTTCGAAATAATGACGCCATAGGAATTGCGGTAGAGAAGTTCGGTGAGAGCCTGACGTATCCTGTCTTCCTGCATCAGACTTCCCCCCGATGTGTTGCCCCGCGTGGTGCATTGTCCACCGTTGCACATTGATATACTTAAATACTTTATTGATCAGTAACTTGATGCCAATAAGTTGTGATTAGAACGATTTGCGTCAGTAAACCCCAATATAAGGTAAACCACAGCCGGATGACCCGTCCCCTGACCGCCATTCTTGCCGATGACCACGCTATCGTGCGTCAGGGGCTGAAGCTTCTGATCTCCTTGATGGACAATGTGTCTGTCATCGCGGAGGCGGGGGATGGAGCGACCGTCATGGAGCATGTGCGCAATGTCGGGGCGGATTTGCTTGTTCTCGATCTTGGTATGCCGGGCGTTGCGGGCATTCAGTTCATCTCGGATATAAGAACTGTCGCGCCTCGGCTGAAAATTCTGGTTCTCACAGCAAATATCGAACCCAGAACGATTCGCGCCACTATGGAAGCGGGTGCCAGCGCTTATTTGACCAAGGATGGCGATCCGGAAGAAATCGGTGCGGCCATTGAAGCTGTCAGAAATGGCCAAACCTATCTGGCGCAGGCCATTCGGTTTGCTGTCACAGGGTCTCCGCGGAACAGCGGCTTTCCACCGCCGTCGGATATATTGTCGCCGATACCGTTGACACGCCGCGAACGTCAAATTCTGGCGCTGGTCGCGCAGGGCTTGACGGCAAGGGATGTTGCCACACGACTGGGGATCAGCCCCTTGACCGCACGCAAACACCGTGAAAACCTGATGCGGAAGCTCAATCTCCACAGTTCTGCTGAGTTGACGGCTTATGCCGTTCGCTTGGGCCTGCCGACTGTGTGAGCAGGCGCACCGATCAAATCATCCCGCGTTGCTCGACACGGCTCCCGGAAAGGTCCTTCCGGATGTAAAAGCCATTCGGGATGGCCTCTTGCACCAACGGAACATGCGAAATCAGCCCCACCGCACGGTTTTGGCTGACCAGCGTGTTCAGCGCTTGCAGGACCTGATCGAGTGTGCCGGTGCCGTTCTCGGTGTCCAGACTGCCAAAGCCTTCATCGATGAAGATGGTATCGAGACGGACCTTGCCGTTGGCACTTTCGACGACATCCGCAAGGCCAAGTGCCAGCGCGAGAGCGGCAATAAAGCTCTCGCCACCGGAGAGCGTGGCTGTTGGCCGAGGTTTCCCGGTGTAAGTGTCATGCACTTGAATGCCGAGACCACGTCGACCGCGCCCCGAACCTTCGAGCGCGCGTTCCAGCGTATAGCGTCCGGCCGACATCGGGTTAAGGCGTTGATTGGCGGCGATCAGCACCTGATCGAACATTGCACCTATGGCAAAAGTCTCGAGATCGAGATTATGGGAGTTTTTGGAATCAAACAGTGCAGCCAGTTCGCGCAATGGCCCGCTTTCTGCTTCCGCTTTTTCCAGCCGGCTGATCGTATCGGCAAGTTCGGCCAGCAACTTGTTCAACTGATCACGGCGCGCTGCCGCAGTTGCCAGATCCTCCTGCGCTTTTTGAAGCGTTATATCCGCCTCCTGCAATGCCATCTCGAAGGGCGGCAGGGCAGGGCGATCAAGCGTTGTGACGGCCTCCTTGGCCTTACGCGCCGTCTCTTCAGCCACGAACAAGGTACGGCGGTAATTCTCAACGCTCTCCCGGTCCTGATCGATCATAGCGAAAGCGGGTTTGAGCGCGAGATATTCTTCATGGGTCAGCGTTGCAGCTTCCAAGCGTGAAGCGAACTCGTCTTGCGCACGGCTCCGCCGAAGACGCTGTTCTTCCATCCGCTCTAGCGCGCTTTCCTGTTCCTTCATGGAAGATAACGCGGTTTCGCGAGCTGTCGTAGCAGTTTCGCGAGCTGTCTTTCGTGCAGTTTCCCGTCTTGTGAGAACATCAGCACGACTTGTGATAAGCTCGGCAAGACGGGTAGCCTCGCGATGTTCTTCCGGGATATCGGATAGCATTTCTTCAAGGCGCACTCGCGCAGTTGCCAGTTCCGTTTCCGCCGTCTGAAGTGCAGAGCGATGTTGATCGCGGATTTTTTCATCCGCAACTATTCGCTCTTCTGTCTCTTCCAATTGCCCTTCGGCACGAGCGATGTCCAGAACAGGGCCAAGCGCTTCGATATCATGTTTTATCGTGGCAAGTTCTGCCCGCAGTTCCACCAATGGGCGCTCGGAAGGATTCAGTTCAGCCAAGCGCTTCTGCCGTTCAACCAGGATACTTTGCGCTGACACAAGAGTTGCATGCGTACTGCGCTCGGCTGATTGCCGCTGTTCCCAAAGTTCCTTCGTCTGACGAAAAGCGGCATCCAGCCCTGCGTGATGCGGGCTGCCGGTTGCAGGTATCGGATGATCACTGGCGCCACAAACCGGGCAAGGCTCTCCGGGAACGAGTTTGCTCGCCAGATGCAGAGCTTGTGCGCTGGAAAGTTGCCGCTCCGCTTCGATAAAGGCGCTTTTCGCTTCGCTTGCGGATTCCTGCTCTCCGAGATGACGCGCAGATAGTGTATCGACCAGCGCCTTTGACGATGCGACGTCGGCGTGAACTTTCTCAACGACCTCAGCTTGCGTAATTGCATGTTCGAGTTGAGTGCGTTTTGTGAGCAGTTCCTGTCGCTTGCTCGCAGTCAGGCGAGCTGCTTTCAACCCATCTTGCTGCCTTTGCTTGCGAGCGAGGAGAGCGGTAATTGCATCCAGGCTCTTTTGCAGAGACGCTTGGCTTTTTCCGCGTTGATCGGTTGCCTGTGCAATGGCTTGCGATATGGCGATGGAGCGCTCAAGTGTTTGCTGGTGACGCTGCATCGTTTCAATTTCACGTCGAAATTGGTCAATTTCGCTGGCCTTGGCCTCCTCATTCTCATGTACAGCCCGGGCGCGTATTTCAGCTGCGGTTGCAGCGGCAAGTTTTTGAACCGATACACTAAGGGCAGTTTCTGCTGCAGCCAGCTCTGTTGTTGTCTCCAATACATGCCGTTCGACATCGAGCAACAGACGAGCACGCTCGGCGGATTGCAGCTTTTTGGCGATAGCGTCAATCTCGGAAGCCTGTTGCTGTAGAGCAGTTACCTCATTCGAGGCCTTGATGGCTGTCTCAAACAGACGATCCAGTGCTTTCGCGGCCTCAAGCGCTGCATACGCTTTCTTCTGGGCCTCTCGTTGGTTTATTTCAACTTTCGCAAGATCTGAGTAAGAGGTTTCACTTTCTTCGATGCCCGACTTGAGAGCGTCGAGGCTTTCAAAGCCTTCTGCATTCAGCCGACGCGCAAATACTTCCCGTTCCGTGCGAAACTGTCGCTCGACGGCTTCGGCATCCGCTTTCATCCGCGCTGCCAGCCGGCGGTATAGGGAAACATCGAACAGATCGCGCAAGATGCCAAGACGCGCCTTGGTATCGGCGGCGAGAAAAGCTTCAAACCGCCCCTGCGGTAAAAGCACTATCTGCCGGAACTGGTCGGCACCATAGCCAAGCAAATCCTCAATGGCTTTTCCAACTGGGCCGACTTTCTTTTCTTCAATCACTTTGCCCGGACGCTCCGGGGTGATGTCATCGAGCGCCATGCCTGTTGCATCGAACAGCCAGGCTTCATGCGGATCTCTGGTTTCGCCATTCCCGCGTTGCTTTGGTCGGGACTGCTCAGGTCGGCGGCGGACGACGTAACGGCGGTCCGCAATATCGAACACAAACTCGACTTCGGTCGGACGGTTTGCGTCAGCATTATCGGACCGCAGGCTTGGCGTTTCCTGCTCTGCCTTCGCGGCTTCACCGAAGAGAGCGAAAGTCATGGCGCTGAAAATTGTCGATTTGCCGGAACCGGTCTGGCCATAAATGCCGAAAAGACCAGCATCTACGGCATCGCGGAAATCGATGGTCTCTTGCTCGCTATATGGCCCGAAGGCCTGCATTGTCAGCCGAACGGGTTTCATGCCGTGCCCTCCGACTGATGCAGATCGCTCAAGGCTGTTTCAACGACATCGCGCTCCGTTTCCGTGATTGGATCAGCACGAACCTGTTCGACAAAGGCCGCAACCAGATCCATTGGTTTGATCGCCTGAAAGTCAGAGATCGAAAGGGATTTTTGCGCAATGGAACGCTCGTCGCGCTGGTATGTCAGCTGGCAAGCGTTTGGAAACACCTCGCGCAGCCGCTTCATGGCCTCGATAATTGGTGTCTCGTCGGTCAAAATGGCTTTAATGAAATCGTCCGACCGAGGGAAAGCAAGAAGCTCCGCGTGCCGTCCTTTCAGGATCCGTACCTGCCTGATGGGCTGAAACGGAATTTCCTCGATCGTCACTGCGCCGTCAGCATCAATCTCGACGAGATTCATGGATTTCACATGGTCCGCTTCATCGAAGCCAAAGGCGAGGGGGGCACCGGAATAGCGAATGTGATCGCCGCCCGCTGTTTGCGGACGATGCAAATGTCCCAGCGCTACATAGGAAGCGCCAGAAAAGATATCCGGATTGACGGTTTCAATGCCGCCAACGCGAGCAAGTGGCCGCTCCGCGTCGCTTGGCTCTGCACCAGCCACAAAAGCATGGGCCAGTATGACCCAACGTGCGCCATCGGGTACATGCTTCCGTGCCGCTGCAACCTGCGCTTTCAAGACATCTTCAGGCGTGGCCAGTGTTTCGTCGCCAAAGCACTCGCGTGCGGCATATTCATAGGAAAATGGCAGGCCGGAAAAGACGACGGGCCCGTGATCGTCATGAAGCACAAACGGACGTTCATCGGCAGAGATCATTCCGCGGATGATGCCCCGTCTGGTGTCGGTCAGCACCGACATGGATTCAATCCTGTCGGCGGAATCGTGGTTCCCGGCAATCAGCAAAACGGCTGCATCTGTCTCCTTTGAAATGCGCCGCATGAACGTATTGAACTGGCGCACCGCTGTTGCCGGAGGTGCTGCGCGATCAAAAATGTCGCCCGCGATGATGAGAGCATTTGGCTGATGAACGTGGACCGCCTCGACAATCTGATCGAGAACCGCGCCGTGGTCCGCTTCCAGGGATATTCCATTGAATTGCCGACCCAGATGCAAATCAGCCGTGTGAAGAAATTTCATTCAAATCTCGTATGATTATTCCGGGCCCGACAGGCTGCCGATGGCACTGTCGACTTCATTAATAGCAATTTTCAAATTCCGCCAGCGGAGACACTCAACCACCAGTACATGCCGACGTTTTGGCTTGACCAACACGCCACGATAACTGCCCCTGCGTGATGGTCAGTGTGTGCTGGCCGTCTGAAAAACGCGTTCCTTTTTCTCCCACAGCGGCAAGCTCAATTGCCCGTTTGCCGTTCACCGAAACAGAAGCATGTTCGCCCATCAGCCTCACCGCCAGTTTCGTGCCGTCTTTGCAAACATAATGGCTGACGGGATATGGGTTTCCCGCCCCAATCGAAGCGCCAGTTGCAGAACTGACGAAGCCGCCAAGCAGTAAAACGCTGGTCGTTGCTATCGACAGATTTTTAAGCATGGTGGTTCTCCAGATTGGGACCCTGCGGTCGGGGAAGTGACGAGCAGTTTTGATTGCTTCGGTGAAAATACCGCGCTCAGGCGACGTAGGTCAAATGCGCGACTATGGTCCTGCAACTTAAGAAAATGGCAATCGCCATTGTCGATAAAAAGTCTATGCCGTAACAATAAATCCGGAAATTAAATAGAAGTCGGGGCTGTTGAATGGTTACGATCTTTTCTCTTTCCGTCTACATGTCTTTCCTTGCCTTTGCCGCTCTGGGAGGGGCATTCTTTCTGTTCGGGCGAGGAATGCTGTATGTCTTTGCACATTATGCAAAACGTGACCCGCTCTCCATACCAATAGGTGCATTCATCGCTACAGTGGCGACGGCTTGGGCGCTTGCGCTTGGATTCGTGGCGGCGGATATCTGGGCGATTACGTCAAAGGCAAATCAGGCGACGAGCGATGAGCGGTCTGCAATCGTTCGGCTTGTCGGCATCGCGGATTCTCCAGAAATCGGGGCCGTTCCACTGCGTGAAGCTTTGATGCGATACCGAACTGCCGTTGTTGACGACGAATGGACCAAGAACATCAACCTGTCACCGGCTTCTTCCGTTGAAAAATCGCTCCAGACTATCCGCGACGTGATACTGAAGATGAGCAGGGAGAACATTCCGACACCTATCATTTCGCATCTTTTGAATGATCTTGATATTCTGCAAGACGCGAGAAGCATGCGGCTGTCTGTTGGCGCCACATCTGTCGATTCCTATAAATGGTATCTTGTTATTTCATTGACGATCATGACAATTATTACCATTGCTTCCACGCATTCGGATAGAATTCGTGCAGGACGCGTCGCTCTCCTCATATACACACTGAGCGCAACCTTGTGCTTATGGATATTGGCCATTCATGCCAATCCTTATCAAGGCCCAGCCAAGCTGGAACCGACCGTTCTACTAACCTCACTATGATGGGCCCTTCATCCGCCTTGTGATCTGGTTGTGCGTCTTGTGCGCACTGCCCTTGCTTGGTTTAAAGTCCAATAATAAATGGCAGCGCTGTGTATCGCGCCGCCATTCTTAAGCGTTTCAGCAGAGGTAGGCTCGGCCAATTCAGTTTTTGGTAGGTCGGTCTTGCCGGACGAATTCACTAATAGCCTGATATGTCGCTTTGGCTTCCTGCGGCACCAGGTTTTCCAGCATGAGATAGGCGTGCACCACGTCTGGAAAGTGTACGTGTTCTACTGGGATGCCATCGGCTTTCAACCGGGCCACAAAAGCAAAATCCTCATCACGCAGCGGGTCAAGGCCACCGCTGAACAATAGCACCGGGGGCCACGCTTTTGTCACCGACATGTTAAGCGGGGAATGCACAATACGGTCTTCGTTATGTTGAAAGTATTGATCGAAGTACCATCGCACTTTCGCCTCATCCAGCAGTTTCCCTGTGCCGTTCTCTTTTACCGAGGGCCAGCTGAGTGTGTAATCGAGGCTCGGATAAATAAGGACAAGACGATTGATAAGGTCAGGCTGGGAGGTTTGCATCTCTGCGGTCAAGGTGGCGCTAAACGCCCCTCCGCCGCTGTCGCCGACCAGCGTGAGTTGATGCTGATAGGGGATGTTCTGTTGATCCAGCAGATGATAGGCCTGTAAGAGAACGGCACGTGCATCGTCCAGCCCCGCCGGAAATGGGTTTTCCGGTGCCCGCCGATAATCAACAGCGATTACGGTGTTACCAGTGCTTACGGCCAGGTGACGAGCCACAGGGTCATACACATTGACCGATCCGCTAAGATGTCCGCCGCCGTGAATAAAGAACAGAACGCCCGGCGCCTTCTCATCGCTCTGTCCCGCTGAGGTCGATGTCGGTTTGCTGGCGTTGTTTTGGTAGATACGGACCGGAATGCGTCGACCGTCCGCTTCGACATCCACATTAACCACCGTCAGATTTTCAGCCGGAGGCGTGGTGTATTGATGTGTCAATTGCGCTAGCCCCTCGCGGGTGCTGAGGGTATCAAAGTGAGATACAGGCTTGGTTGCATGCTCAGCCAGAAAAGTCGCAAGGGCAGGCGGTGGAGCAGCGGTTAGAGCGCCGTGTTCTTGCTGCCATTGCTTCGCATATTGCTGTTGATCTGTTTGTATAGTGGCGGCATGCGCGACGCCGGACAACAGGCAGGCCGTCAATGCGATGGTCACCGGTAAGCGGCATCTTATGTATTGGGTTAAAGGAGAAAAATATTGATTTCTTCTAATAGGCTCTTTCATTACTCATCCTCTGGTGAATGCTATGATGAGAAGCAGTTTGGTGAACACGCATGTCAGTTTCTTGATCAAAACTATCCACGTTATTCCATCATCCAGCCGTGACTCACGAGCAGGGATTGCCCTGTTAGTGCGTTTGTTTCAAAGTCACCCAGAAAAACCGCGACATCTGCAATGTCTTTCTCTGTCGTAAACTCGCCGTCAACGGTTTCTGACAGCATCATCTTGATGACGTCCTCTTCCGAGATACCCAATTCGGCAGCTTGCTGCGGGATTTGCTTGTCGACCAGCGGGGTACGGACGTAACCCGGGCAGATCATGTTGGCCCTTACGCCCCGCGCTGCACCTTCTTTGGCCACAACACGACATAATCCGAGAAGCCCGTGCTTTGCCGTTACATAGGGCGCCTTCAACCTGGAGGCTGTTTTAGCGTGCGCAGATCCCATATAGATGATGCTGCCCTGCTTTTGGGAGTACATATGCCTAAGGCATGCACGCGTGGTTAAAAACGCGCCATCCAGATGGACGGCCAGCATCTTTTTCCATTCAGCCAGTGTGAATTCTTCAACTGGTCGAACGATCTGGATTCCCGCATTACTAATAAGAATATCAATCCTACCGAAATGAGCGACGGCATCTTTTACAGCGGTATCGACTTGTTCTTCATCCGACACGTCCATGATAGTGCCAAAAGCCTCTCCTCCCAGAGCTTTTATGTCTTCCACGGTCCTGGCAACTGCGTCCGGCGACAGATCGGAAACGACGACTTTCGCTCCTTCCTGAGCGTATCGCAACGCAATACTTCTGCCCAAGCCGCTACCAGAGCCGGTAATGAGCGCAACTTTGTTTTTCAAAGACATGTCTACTATTCCTTTGAACAAATAATCAGAGCAAGGATGTTGGATAACACCAACCGCACAGTACAACTTGGTTGATGTCAGTCATCCAGCGTCAGGCGAGGTAGTCATAAACGACGCGACCATGCATCAGGGTCAGGTCGGCGACGTAGTGACTTGCGGATAATACTTCTCGTACTGGTAGCTGTGAGACTGGTGCGAGTGCGTGTGGATGCAGTTCCAATGCGCCGGGTCCAGACCAGGCTCCCTTCAGACGAATATCGCCCATGTGGTACTGAACCAGTTCGCAAATCCGCAGATTACCGTCCACATGCGGAATGATTTTGAGCAGGAAGCCGGGACGCTTCATATCGTCGAGCAGTTTCGCCTGTTCCATTTCCTGATATTTGTAACCCATGGTGCCAGTGGCAATACGCACTGGGCCGTAATCCAGAGTACCGATCAAGGTATCCTGAACTACCTCCAGACGAGGCTGTGCATATTTCTTGGGGAAGCCCCAGATCTCACGGCCACCCGCAATTGGTGCGTGGTCGTCCAAATACATGGCGTGGGTGTAGCTGCCTTTGACACCATGAAGGCTAACCGGAATAACTTGTCCACTCTCAGTGTAGCTACCAAATCCGGCGGAATCTGGCATGCGAATAAATTCGTAATGTACAATGGGTTCATGGACCTCAAGCGGCTCAGGTACTACTGCCCGGAGAGCATCCATGTCCGTTCGGTAGGTTAAGACTAAAAATTCCCGATTGTAGAAGCGAAACGGGCCCCGACCAAAGGCCGGGCTGGTTAGCGGCATGGCATAGGCCTGCTGGCGTATTCTATCAATGTCCATATCGGTCCTGATTATGAATGGTGAAAGACGGCTTCACCGCAAGCGCCTAAAAAGCGCGGTGATATTCAATCGGCGAAGCAAACAAATATTGCGGAGCCTTTGTTTTCGGTCATTATTTATAGTTCCCGCTTTTCTTTTATTCACGGGGAGGTTTATTGAAATAAAGATTTGATAATATTCGCGTATGAATTCTTTCTAAAGGATACAAAGCTAATATCGGATAAATTTAAGGAAATATACGCTGAAAATGAAGATAGAAAAATCACGAGTTTGTGTTGTATTTAATTTTACTAAAGTATGCGCGATGGATTTATGAGGTGAAATATATAATCGATCAATGCTATTTCAATAATAATAATTATTGAAAGATATTTTACTTATAAACAACTATAGTCGCCTTCACGGCTGCTGCTGCACGGTTCTCGACACCCAGTTTCACATAGATTTGCTCGAGGTGCTTATTCACGGTGCGAGCGCTCAGGTCGAGAATAGTGCCGATGTCACGATTTGTCTTTCCGCGTGCGACCCAAAGCAACACATCGCTTTCTCGCGCCGTCAGGCCGAAATGGCGGCGCAACATATCCTGTTCGCCGGTTTCACTGATCGCCGTCAAGCGGAACAGAAACTCATTTGGGCCAGTAGAGCCAAGATGGGCCAGCTGCAACGAAATCTGGCCGTTGGCCGCGATGACTTCAGGCACATCATCAGCAATTTCGCGTCGGTTTCGCGCTTGAAGTCGCTCCGCGCATTTCTGCTGTAAAAGCACCTGACCCTTACCGTTGTCGCTGACACTATCCATCAGGCGCACGGCTTGTGGGGTGGACCATAAAATTGTTCCGTCGCGGTCAACCGCAAAAAGATGCCGACCACTGGCATCAAGCGCCACACGTGCGCTTTGCACAGAGCGTGCATTGGTCAGGTGGACTTTTATGCGCGCGCGCAATTCATCGATATTGATCGGCTTGGTCAAATAATCGACCCCACCGGCTTCAAGCGCGTGAACGATATGTTCGGTTTCGGTCAGGCCGGTCATGAAGACAATCGGTACTTGCGAGATGGCTGGATTTGCCTTGAGCTGCCGGCAGGTTTCGAAGCCGTCCATTCCCGGCATGACTGCATCCATCAGTATCATGTCCGGGGTGATACGTTCCGCAATGCCAAGGGCGGCAACGCCCGATGTCGCGATCAAAACGGAATATCCGGCCTGTTCCAGCGCTTCTGTCAGGAAGCCAAGCGTTTGGGGGGAGTCGTCAACGATGAGAACGGTATCGCGTACGGTCATGGCTCGTCGTCCAGTTTCTGTTCAAGATTGCGCAGAAACATATCGTAGCCTGACATGTTGAAAGCGCGAATATAATCCCTTGCCTTATCGACAAAGGGGATGAGGTTTTCGTCATGCGCGAGAAGTGTGAGTTTGGCTTCAATCCCCCGCACATAGCCAATTTCACCGAGACGAATAAGATCGTGCAAATCCGAAAGGGCGGGACTGTCTATGACTGTCGGTCGACGGGCGGATTTGTTTTCTTCAACCTGTTCGTAGATCCATTCGAAGCCAAGATGTACGGCAAGCTTGGCGTGGATCTGTCTTATATCGAATGGTTTGGTCAATGTGTCGTTGTGGGCGTTGTCGGGCAAGGTGTCGGGCCGGGTTCCGTCACCGATATTGGCCGAAAGCATGATGATCGGCGCCACTTCGCCTTTCTCACGCAGGCGCGCTACCAGTTCCCAGCCATTCATTTCCGGCATGCGGATATCGATGAAGTAGAGGTCGGGGCGAATGCCCTCGATCAAGGTCAGACATTCCGGTCCACTCTTCGCTGTCAAGACGATGAAATCGAGCGGCGACAGGATTTCGCGCATCAGGGCGCAGTGATCGTCATTATCGTCAACCACGATAAGGGTACGGCGCGGACCGGTATAGTTCTGAATCTTGCGGGTTGGTGCAGCCAGATTGACCGGGCGGTCGATGGCGCCCAGCATCAGGCGAACCTGAAATGTTGAGCCCTTGCCGTAAGTGCTCGTAACAGATAGTTCGCCACCCAGCGTATTGGTCAAGAGCTTGGTGATCGTCAGGCCAAGACCGAGGCCGGGCAGGTGACGGGTATGATCGGCTTCGCCGCGCTGGAAGGGTTCGAAGACGCGTTCCAGATCCTGGTCTGCAATGCCACGACCGGTATCCATAACCCTGAAGGTGGCCACTTGATTGCGATAGCTGACGTCAAGCGCGACTTCGCCTTTTTCGGTAAACTTGATCGCATTGGTCAGAAGATTGACCAGTATCTGGCGAAGGCGCTTTTCGTCGGTGCGCACATATTGCGGCAGCGTTTCGATTTTACTGTAGCGAAATGTTATGCCCTTGGCTTCAGCTTGCGGCTTCAGCATGTCGATGATCTGGTCGAGAAAATCATGCAGGTTGATTTCGTTGGAATAGACCTGCAAATGCCCGGTTTCAATCTTGGAAATATCGAGAAGCCCATCAATCAGTCCCGACAGATGGTCGGCGCTGCGGCGGATAAGCTTGATCGAAGGTTGTCGGGCTGCCGGAATGGTCTCGTCACGCTCCAATATCTGCGCATAGCCCAGAACAGCGTTGAGCGGGGTGCGGAGTTCATGGCTGAGGCCGACGACATAGCGGCTCTTCGCCCTGTTGGCGGCTTCGGCATTATCCTTTGCCTGTTGCAGGGCGGCGTCGGTCTTTTTATGCGCGGAAATTTCCTTCAGCAGAAGGGCGGTTTGTCGGGAGGATTCCTCTTCGGCGACGATGCGGCTGTCATGGGCCAACACGTAGAACCAGCAGACGATCACCGCGATCAGCGCCAATACGAAGAACACGATCAGGATCGTGCGGTTCACCACTTGCGCGGTTTCCGGATATGCAGCTCCGGCGTGATAGGCCACCAGCGCGAGGATAGTGCCGAGAAATGTGACCGAAACAGCAACTATAACGGCATAGCGCCCAAGCCGGGTAGAGAGTTTTTCAATGACCGCGGCGGGCAACAGCGCATGCGCGACTTCGGCGCTCTGCGCCCGCAAATGTGCCTTGGGTTTGCAGAGATCGTGACAGCGGCTGTCGAGCGAACAGCACAGTGAGCAGATCGGAGCGGCATAGGCGGGGCACCACGCCATGTCTTCCGGCTCGAAATCATGTTCGCAAACCGAGCAGGTGATGGCGAGCTTGTTCTGCCACGATTGGCGCGGCTTGCGGGCGAGGTAATATTTGCCGCCCGTCTTCCAGGCGATCAGTGGAGAGACGATAAAGGCGACCACCAGCGCGATATAGGGTGCGAGCGCAGAAGCCATGGCGCCGAACGCACCGAAATGGGCGGCGAGGGCTGTAATGGAGGCAATGGTCATTGTGCCGGTGCCAACCGGATTGATGTCGAAAAGATGGGCGCGCTTGAACTCGATGCCGGGCGGCGAGAGACCGAGAC
Organism: Brucella haematophila; assembly: GCF_005938105.1. Taxonomy (GTDB): domain Bacteria; phylum Pseudomonadota; class Alphaproteobacteria; order Rhizobiales; family Rhizobiaceae; genus Brucella; species Brucella haematophila. Next base: position 197,125 of record NZ_VCPE01000003.1, read on the forward strand.
GCTTATTGACAAAAAGATCGACGGAAATCGTGCAGAGCCACGCCATGGCGATGATGGAGAAAACTCCGAGCGTTTGTTCCAGCACCTTGTAAATGCCGAGTTGCATCAGAAGCAGGCCGATGCTGACATTGAAGATCAGCCAGACCACGCGGCCCGGATGGCTGTGAGTCAGGCGGGAGAAGAAGTTCGACCAGGCCAGTGATCCGGCATAGGCGTTCATCACATTGATCTTCAATTGTGAGACCACGACGAAGGCGACAGTCAGCAGCAGCGCAGCCATATGCGACGGGATCATATAGCCGAAAGCGGTCAGATACATATGCGCCGGATCGGCCGCCACATCAGCGGGAATGCCGGCGCTCAGCGTCAGCACGACCAGAAACGAACCAGCAAGCAATTTTGGCGCACCCAGAACGACCCAGCCCGGTCCGGCAAGAAAGACGGCAATCTTGTGCCGCCATTTGCGCTGGCCTTCCGGTGGCAGAAAGCGCAGGAAATCGACCTGCTCGCCGATCTGCGCCATCAGTGCCAGAATGACCGCTGAGGCGGCACCGAATTGTGCCAGCACGAAGGGCGCGCTTTCCCCGCCGGTAAAGCCTGTACGAATGCCGGAGAAGGTCAGCCAGAGATCGAATTTTCCCCAATCGACCAGCGCGATGAAAATGAAGGGGAGAATATTAAGCGCGATCCAGAAGGGTTGGGTGGCGATCTGGAAACGGCTGATCATCCGCACGCCGTAGGTGACGAGCGGTATCACCACGACTGCGCTGATGACGTAGCCGATCCACATCGGGATACCAAAGGCCAGTTCCAGCGCGCCTGACATGATTGAGGCTTCGATCGCGAACAGGATGAAGGTGAATGTCGCGTAGATAAGCGAAGTGACGGTCGAACCGATATAGCCGAAGCTTGCACCACGGGTCAGCAGATCGATGTCGACGCCATGGCGGATGGCATAGCGGCTGATGGGCAGACCGACCGCCAGCATGACAAGACTGGCGACAATGATGGCGGCTATGGCGTTGCTGGTGCCGTAGGACAGGGTGATGGCACCGCCAATTGCCTCAAGTGCGAGGAAGGAAATCGCGCCGATAGCTGTGTGGGCAATGCGATTGGATGAAAAGCGGCGCGCGCTTTTTGCTGTGAAGCGCAGCGCGTAATCTTCCAGCGTTTCGTCCGCGACCCAGCGGTTATATTCCCTTCTGACCGGGATGATGCGTTGCCGCGCTGCCATGCCGCTCCATTTCCCCTCCGGCTCCTTGTGGCCGTTTCAAAGAGAGATAGCAGGTTAAGTCAATAATGCATCGGCCCGAAAGCCGGTATCGGTTTTTGGGAAGCTCGATGCATGAAGCCAATAAGTTAGAACGAACTTCACGCACATCTCCGGGTACCTGAAGTTCGTTCTAATGCATATTTCCCCCCGGTAACTACGTCATTTAACGTATAAGGAAACGGCGTCCTCTCCCCAATAGTTGGCAATAACCCGGAGAACCGGGAGAACCAACAGAGAGGGACACGCAATGACATTCCGGTCGCAGATGCTCGCCGCACTTTTTGCAAGCGCGCTCGCCATCCCCAGCCTTTCCGGTGCGCTCGCTGAGGAAGATACGATCAAGGTTGGCATTCTTCATTCGCTTTCCGGCACGATGGCTATCTCGGAAACGACGCTCAAGGACGCCATGCTGATGCTCATCGAAGAGCAGAACAAGAAGGGTGGCCTTCTTGGCAAGAAGCTTGAGGCTGTCGTTGTCGATCCGGCTTCGGACTGGCCGTTGTTCGCGGAAAAGGCCCGCCAACTGATTTCGCAGGACAAGGTCGCCGCCGTGTTTGGCTGCTGGACGTCGGTGTCGCGCAAGTCGGTTCTGCCGGTTTTCAAGGAACTCAATAATATCCTGTTCTATCCGGTGCAGTACGAAGGCGAGGAATCCGAACGCAACGTGTTCTATACCGGTGCCGCACCAAACCAGCAGGCAATCCCCGCTGTCGATTATCTGATGGAGAACGAGGGTGTTGAGCGCTGGGTGCTGGAAGGCACCGACTATGTCTATCCCCGCACGACCAACAAGATTCTTGAAGCCTATCTCGTCTCCAAGGGTGTGAAGCCGGACGATATCCGTGTCAACTATACCCCGTTCGGTTTCTCCGACTGGCAGACGGAAGTGGCAGCCATCAAGAGCTTTGGTGCGGCGGGCAAGAAGACCGCTGTGGTTTCGACCGTCAATGGTGATGCCAATGTGCCCTTCTATAAGGAACTCGCAAACCAGGGCGTGAAGGCCGAGGATATTCCGGTCGTTGCTTTCTCGGTTGGCGAAGAGGAACTGGCTGGTATCGATACCGCGCCGCTGGTTGGCCATCTTGCGGCATGGAACTATTTCCAGTCCGTGGACAACCCAACCAATGCGAAATTCATCGAAACCTGGCATGCCTTCACCAAGGATGACAAGCGCGTCACCAACGATCCGATGGAAGCATCTTTCATTGGTTTCAACATGTGGCTGAAGGCCGTTGAAAAGGCTGGCACGACCGATCAGGATGCGGTCATCGACGCGCTGGTCGGTGTGTCTGTGCCGAACCTCTCGGGTGGCTATTCGACCATGATGCCGAACCACCACATCACAAAGCCGGTGCTGATTGGAGAAATCCAGTCGAACGGTCAGTTCGAAATTGTCAGCCAGACGCCGGGTCTGATTGTTGGCGATGAATGGTCCGATTATCTGCCGGATTCCAAGAACCTGATCTCCGATTGGCGCAAGCCGATGTCTTGCGGCAATTTCAATGTCGCAACGGGCAAGTGCGGCGGTCAGGGCGGCTCCTGATAGACGGGGGATGCAGAGGGCAGGTGAGAACGGCGCCTGCCCCTTGCAGTTCAAAGATCCGAACGGGTCAAAATTAAGAATGCATTTCTATTCAAGGAAGTCAGCCATGGAGCGCCGGATACGAGCCGTCCTGCTCGTCTTGTCTGTCCTGTTTGCCGCGATCGCGACGACAGCTCGAGCGGATGAGTTTCAAGGGCTTGTCGATGCTTTGGGCAAGGCGAGTTTTGCCCAGATGCAGGACCGGATTTCTGCTCTCGTAAGCACGGGCGACACGCGCGTCGTGCCTGTGCTGAACGCGCTTGGCGATGGCAATCTTTATGCGCGCAAATCCGATGGCAAGGTGTTCATCACCAAAGCCTCGGCTGCGAGCTTGCAACTCACGGACCCTGTTAGCGATGAGGCGGCAGGTGAAGCGCCCAAAGGCGCACTGGAAAAGGTCAAGGTCAACAATTCGGTCCGCCGCGCGGTTCGAACGGCTCTTGGCGGGCTGACGCTGATGAGTACAAACCGGGCGGAGCGCCTTAACGCTGCTGAAATTGTCGCTGCAAGCCCCGATGCGGACGCACTGGACGCGATTGAAGCAGCACTTGGTAAGGAACAGGATGGCACAATTCGTGCACTTCTGGAGAAGGCGCAGGCTGCAGCACTTCTGGCATCCGCCCGCCCGCTCGATGACAAGCTCAAGGCGGCGCAGTTCCTGAAGGATAATGGCGACCGTTCCACACTGTCGGTCCTGAATGCGGCGCGCGCCAATGCGCAGCCTGAACTTGCCGAGGCACTCGACAGCGCCATCACTCATATCGAGCAAAGGCAGGCTTTCTGGGATGCCGGACAGAATGTCTGGTACGGTCTTTCGCTCGGTTCCGTCCTGCTGCTTGCGGCCATCGGCCTTGCTATTACCTTTGGCGTCATGGGCATCATCAACATGGCGCATGGCGAAATGGTTATGTTGGGCGCCTATGTCACTTTCATGGTGCAGGAGGTGATCCGCACCAATTATCCGGGGCTGTTCGACTGGTCTCTTGCCATCGCCCTGCCACTGGCCTTCCTCTTTACGGCGCTGGTCGGTCTGGTGATCGAACGCGGCGTCATCCGGTTTCTCTATGGTCGCCCGCTTGAAACACTGCTGGCGACCTGGGGCATTTCCCTGATCTTGCAACAGGCGGTGCGAACCGTGTTCGGGCCGACAAACCGCGAGGTTGGCAATCCAACATGGATGTCAGGCGCTTTCGAACTGGGTGGCATGACCATCACCTGGAACCGCCTGTGGATCATCGTGTTTTCGCTTGCTGTCTTCTTCACGCTTCTTGCGGTACTGAAACGGTCCAATTTCGGTCTGCAAATGCGTGCTGTTACCCAGAACCGACGCATGGCTTCGTCCATGGGCATTCGCACACCCTATGTCGATGCGTTCACTTTCGCGCTTGGTTCCGGTATCGCTGGTATGGCGGGTGTGGCCCTATCACAAATCGACAATGTGTCGCCCAATCTTGGGCAGGGCTATATCATCGACAGTTTCATGGTGGTGGTGTTTGGCGGTGTCGGCAATTTGTGGGGCACGCTGGTCGGCGCCTTCTCGCTCGGCATCCTGAACAAGTTCCTCGAACCCTATGCGGGTGCTGTCCTCGGCAAGATACTGGTGCTTGTGCTCATCATTCTCTTTATTCAAAAGCGCCCGCGCGGCTTGTTCGCTCTCAAGGGCAGGGCGGTGGAAGCATGATCACGGCATTTCTGTTCCGAACGCTCGACCGTGGTATATTCATCGCCGCTGCAATCCTGATTGCCGCCGCCCTGGCTGTTCCGGCGCTCAACCTGCTGACGGCAGCGGATCATCCATTGCATGTGCCGACCTATATGGTGTCGCTGCTCGGTAAATATCTGACCTATGCCATGCTGGCACTGGCGCTCGATCTGGTCTGGGGCTTCTGCGGCATTCTCTCGCTGGGTCACGCAGCTTTTTTCGCGCTCGGCGGTTATGCCATGGGCATGTATCTGGTGCGCCAGATCGGTGCGCGCGGCGTTTATGGTAATCCCGATCTGCCTGACTTCATGGTTTTCCTGAACTGGAAGGAATTGCCATGGTATTGGTACGGCTTTGATCATTTCTGGTTTGCATTTCTGATGGTGCTTCTGGTGCCAGGCGCTCTGGCCTTCATCTTCGGCTGGTTCGCTTTCCGCTCCCGCGTGACCGGCGTCTATCTGTCGATCATTACGCAGGCAATGACCTATGCGCTGATGTTGGCCTTCTTCCGCAACGAAATGGGGTTCGGCGGCAATAACGGCCTGACTGATTTCAAGGATATTCTGGGCTTCAACATTCAGGCGGACGGCACGCGCGCCGCGCTTTTCGCTGCTTCAGCAGTCATGCTGGCTATAGCGCTGATTTTCAGTTCGGCGGTGGTCAGATCGAAATTCGGCAAGGTGCTGGTCAGCGTGCGCGATGCGGAAAGCCGCACACGATTTCTTGGCTACAGGCCGGAAAACTACAAGCTCTTCATCTTCACGGTTTCCGCGATGATGGCGGCTGTCGCGGGCGCGCTTTATGTGCCGCAGGTCGGCATCATCAATCCGGGAGAATTCGCTCCGGCCAATTCTATCGAAGTCGTCATCTGGACTGCCGTGGGCGGTCGGGCGACGCTTATTGGGCCGGTGATTGGCGCTGTTTTGGTCAATTTCGGAAAAAGCGTCTTCACTACGGCCTTCCCGGAAATGTGGCTGTTCGTGCTCGGCGCGCTCTTCGTCGTCGTTACGCTTCTGCTGCCAAAAGGCATTGTCGGCACGTTCCGCGCATTGATGGCGTCACGCAAACCCGCAATGACCGCATCGGGAGACGAGACCAAACTGCAAGCAACGGCTGCGGAGTGAGGGGCATCATGAGCGAGACTACCAACAGTCTGCTTTATCTTAATGGCGTGTCGGTTTCCTTCGATGGGTTCAAAGCACTGAACTCACTGTCCTTCGTCATTGAGCCGGGCGAGTTGCGGGCCATTATCGGCCCGAACGGCGCCGGCAAGACCACGATGATGGATATCATCACCGGCAAGACGAAGCCGGATGAAGGCGAAGTATTCTTTGAAGGCGATATCGATCTTACGAGGAAGGACGAGGCCGACATTGCCCAGATTGGCATTGGCCGCAAATTCCAGAAGCCGACGGTATTCGAGAGCCACACGGTCTGGGATAATATCGAGCTTGCGCTGGATCGCAAGCGTGGGGTTTTTGCAACGCTTCTTTATCGCCAGGACAAGACGGATCGCGACCGCATTGAAGAAATATTGAAGACGGTGCGCCTTTGGGCGCGCCGCGATGAGTTGGCTGCCAATCTCTCACATGGTCAGAAACAGTGGCTGGAAATTGGCATGCTTCTGGCGCAGGAGCCCAAGCTTTTGCTGGTTGACGAGCCGGTGGCAGGCATGACGGATGCGGAAACCGCTGAAACGGCCATTCTTCTCAAGGAGATCGCCAAGACACGTTCGGTTGTGGTGGTGGAGCACGACATGGGCTTCATTCGCGATTTGGGCGTGAAGGTGACCTGTCTTGCTGAGGGCAGCGTGCTTGCGGAAGGGTCTATTGATTTCGTCAGCTCCGATCCGAAAGTGATCGAAAACTATCTTGGACGCTAAGGGGCGCATCATGTTGAGCGTTGAAAATGTGAGCCTTCATTATGGTGCGGCGCAGGCCTTGCGCGGCGTGTCGTTGAAGGCTGAGGCTGGACGCATTACCTGTGTTCTGGGTCGCAACGGGGTCGGCAAGACCAGTCTGCTGCGCGCTGTTACCGGGCAGCAGGCGCTGAGTGGCGGCAATGTGGTTTTTGGCGATGAGGATATGAAAAGCCTGCCGCCCTATGCACGCGCCAGTCGGGGTATGGGCTATGTTCCGCAAGGGCGCGAAATATTCCCGCTTTTGACAGTGAAGGAAAATCTGGAAAGCGGCTATGCTTCCTTGAAACGTTCGGAACGGTTCATTCCCGATGAGATATTCAGTCTGTTTCCAGTGTTGAAGGACATGCTGCCCCGTCGCGGCGGCGATCTTTCCGGCGGACAGCAGCAACAGCTTGCCATCGGTCGCGCCATGGTGTTGAGGCCGCGAATTCTTGTGCTGGACGAACCGACAGAGGGCATTCAGCCGTCGATCATCAAGGATATTGGCCGTGCAATCCGCTATTTGCGGGACTCAGCTGGAATGGCCATTCTGCTGGTTGAACAATATCTCGATTTCTGTCGCGAACTCGCTGATTACGTCTACATCATGGATCGGGGCGAAATCGTTCTGGATGGTCCGGCGGAAGTGCTTGACACACCAAAGGCAAGAAGTCACCTGACCGTCTGAATTCTCTGTTTACTCATCAGTCTCATTATGTCGGTAGTCTCGCAGAGACTTTCCAATGACCTTGTTTGACATCAGGTCGTAATATCCAGACTTTCTCAGCTATTCTTGTGCCTCTTGCTGTTTCGTAAGACGATATGGCCAGTTGGATAGAATCTGTCTGGTGTTCATATTTCCCCTGCGTGACAACACCATCGCTGAACATTACGACCGTCTCCGTATCAACATTCCCGTCAGTGACCCGGACTTTGCATCCTGGATAGGCGTGCGTGTGCGCGAATTCAAATTGCATAGCGGTTTTCCCTTCTGCAGGTTCAACAGGTTGGCGTTTTCGTATCTGAAAATACAGCCGAACGACGTTCGAGCCGACCGTCGGTTTTCCCCTCTCCGTGCCCGAAATTATATTTTCCGCATCGGCGAACAATCATGCTTGACAAAAATATACGCTAAAATATATTTTTATGTATACGGAAAAGGTTGAGGCCAGTTCCGTTCTGCGGGGCATGTCTGTGCCTGTGAAACACGTAAACTTAGGTGGCGGTAGCTGTCGGTCTGCTGTCATTCTGGAAGAGGTAATGATGTACTATTTCGCTTACTGCACCTGGCTGCACGACATCGAAGTCGGGCGCTATATGCCGGAGGCCAAGTCGATCACGAAGGGTTATGCGGCCAATCACGCTCTGCGTTTCCATGCCGCGGGTGAGCGCAAGGATCGTGGCTGGTGCCATTTTCTCAACACGGCGGAAGCTTATGGCGAAAAGGCATTCGGCGTTGTGTTCGAGCATGATGAAAAACACTTCGAAGAAGATTATGACGACTTCGAACGTTGCTGCGTCACCGTCTATGGCGATGATGGCAAGATGTACGATTGCTGGACTTACCGCCTCATTACGCCGGGCATTGCAATGCGTCCGCCAAACTTCTACTGGGAGCACATTCCGGCGGGCCTGAAGCAATGGAACTTCCCGCAAGAGTATATTGACAAGGTCACCGGCGTTTTCGACGCGGCTGCGGAATGCCCACGCGCCGATCGTCCCAATCCGTCCAAGATACCGGGACGGGGTGCGGAAACACGGTAAAGGCATTTTAAGGCGATGGGCTCCCCATCGCCTTAAACACCAAAGATAAAAACAAAGAGTGGGGAACTTTTAATGAATAAACGTCGACTTTCATTTATGAGCGCTGTTTGCGCACTAACCTTGATCGCGTCCGGACAGGCTTTTGCGCAAGATGCGGCATCCCTGGTACCGCAGGAAATTCGCGACCGCGGCACGCTCACCGTTGGTTCGCAACAGACATTTCCACCCATTGAATTTCGCGAGCCGGGGAGCCAGGAAGTCAGTGGTGCGAGCGCCGATCTGCTGCGGGAAATTGCCAAGCGGCTCAATCTGAAAATGCAATTCGTTCAAGCCGAATATTCTGCACTCATCCCGGGTATTGAGGCAAAGCGCTTCGACATGGCTTCCGGTGGTATCAGTGATACCGAAGAACGTGAGCAGAAACTCGATTTCGTCAACTACATGATGTCGGGAGGCAGCATGCTGGTGCGTGCTGAAGACGAAAGCAAATATAAGACCATTGCCGATTTCTGCGGCAAGAAGGTTGCGACGCTTCTGGGAAGCCGGGTCATCATGGCCAAGGTCGAAGAAGCCTCTGCTACATGTCAGAAGAATGGCGCAGCCGCTATTGTTGCAGACCAGTTGCCTTCCGCGCCTGACGCGCGCATGCAGCTCGATCTCAAACGCGTCGACGCCTATCTGGGTGATTTTCCGGCGCTCGTTTACATGGGGTCACAGTTTCCCGGAAAATATGCGATCGCCGGCGGCAACTACATCCTGACACCTTACATCACGTCCTGGGGCTTTGCGAAAAACCAGAGCGGCTTACGGGATGCGGTCAAAAAAGCGACAGAGGAAATGAAGGCTGACGGCGCTTATCAATCCATCATGAACAAATGGGGCGTAGGCGGCGGCGTTCTGCCGGACATCACAATCAATTTGCCTGCAAGCAAACGTAATTGACATTGGAACCAGGGCAATGGATGCCAGTATTGTTCACCAAACCTCCAATTTGCCGATCATTCACAGGCGCCGCTGGGGCTCGTGGGTTTTAGGCGCCATTGTCCTGGCCTGCGTCGCGTCTATCGCAATGGCGTCATTGCGGGCGCAGATTCTCGATTTCGCAGTCTTCAGAGATTATATTTTTAGTCCTCTGATCGTGATGGGTGCCATCAATGCGCTGGTCCTTGGAACACTGGCTTTGATTATTGCCACGCTGATCGGATTTGTCTCGGCTTTGATGCGCGTCAGTGGAAACCCAATTCTGTCCGGCATTTCCGCGATCTATGTCTATCTGTTTCGCGGCACGCCGATGCTTATCCAGCTTATCTTCTGGTTCAATGCCGTACCGATCATGTTTCCCAGCATCTATATCGCTCTTCCCTTCATGGAATTGCCGCTTATCGATGCACCAACGACCTCGGTTGTAACGCCCTTTCTCGCCGCGCTGGCAGGCCTCAGTCTGGCTGAAGGCGCCTATATGAGTGAGATCATTCGCGGTGGTATTCTGGCCGTGGACAAGGGGCAGCGCGAAGCTGCAACAGCATTGGGCATGACGCAGAGAAAAGTGCTGACGCAAGTGGTCATTCCGCAGGCCGGCCGGATCATCATACCGGCGGCAGGCAATCAGTATATCATGCTGCTGAAGTCGTCTTCGCTTGCATCGGCCATCGGCTATCTTGAGTTGTTGCGTGTAGCGACGGACATCTATTCCTCCAATTTCCACGTTGTCGAACTGCTTGCAGTGGCAGCTTTCTGGTATCTCGTGATGACTGCCTTTGCGACCGCGATCCAGACCACGCTAGAAAAGGTATTCCCGCAACGATGAGCGCGCCAGCCAAAAATATGCCGGCAGTATCGGCGATCAATGTGTCAAAGAACTGGGGTTCCGTGAGTGCGTTCAGCGGGGTGAGCTTTGATGTTCCTGCGGGCCAGGTGGTTGCCTTGCTAGGACCTTCGGGTGCCGGAAAGTCGACCATGCTGCGCTGCCTCAATCATCTCGACCGCATCAGCTCCGGCAGGATTTATGTTTATGGCGAACTGATCGGTTATCAGGAAACCGCTACAGCATTGCATGAGCTTTCCGATCGTGAACTCAGCCGCCAGCGGCAAAAAATTGGCATGGTGTTTCAACACTTCAACCTTTTCCGTCACATGACGGCGATCCAGAATGTCATGAGCGGCCCTGTGCATGTCTTGAAGCGTCCGAGAGCCGAAGCCGCTGAAGTTGCGATGGCGCTGCTCGACAAGGTCGGGCTGAAAACGAAGGCGGATTCCTACCCTTCAGCGTTATCTGGCGGTCAGCAACAGCGCGTTGCTATTGCCCGTGCTTTGGCAATGCAGCCTCGCGTCCTGTTGCTTGACGAACCCACGAGTGCACTTGATCCGGAGCTGGCACAAGAAGTGGTGGTCACCATTCGTGCACTGGCCGAGGAAGGCCAGACTATGGTGATCGCGACCCATGACATGGCGATTGCCCGTGATGTCGCGGATCGCGTGATCTTCATGGAAGGCGGGCAGGTGGCTGAGGATGCGCCTTCGGCAAAATTCTTCACCAATCCAGACAGCGAGCGGGCGCGACAGTTTCTTGCGCGGGTATTGCCTGCCTCTACAATGCCCGGATGATTCGGAGACTGAAAAATGGCGGCAAAGAAAGAATCTGGCGGTGAGCCTATCGGAAAAGATGTTCGGACTCGCATCCGCAGCATGATTCTGGGCTCAGAGCTGAAGCCAGGCCAGCGCTTACTCGAAGAAGAACTGTGTGAGCGGCTTGGCGTTGGTCGCACGCCGGTTCGCGAGGCTCTTTTGTTGCTGAAAGGCGAGGGACTGCTCGGTCCGGGGCGGGGATGGGTTGTCGAGAATGTCGACCGCAGCCAGATACGCGCCATATTCGAAAGTCGTGCGGCCATTGAAGGGGCAACAGCGCGGCTCGCTGCCCGTCATGCATCATCGGAAACCTTCGATGAACTTCAGCGCCTGATTGAAGCCATGGAGCCGGGAGAGGGGATGACCCGCCCTGAACTCAATCGCCTGAACAATGAGTTTCATAATCTGATCGTAGACAGTGCAGACAATATGTTTCTGGCGCAGTTCCACGAGCGAACACAGTTTCACTACTGGATGTTGCGGGTTCCGATCCTGTTTTCGAATGAGGAAGTGCAGAAGACAAATCTCCAGCATCGAAAGATCGTCGATGCTTTGATTGCGCGCGATGAAGATCAGGCCGAGCGGGCAGCGCGTGAGCATGTTGAAAAGACCATGGCGATCGTCGAACCGGCAATCCAGATTTAGCCTGACCTAGTCAACACTCTATCCCCTGATGAACGCCAACTCCCGGTTTCTGAAACCGGGAGCAGTGAAAACTATTGTCAATTTTCCAATATCGAGAAATCCACATGAACACTATCTTCCAGAACCTTCACCATATCTGCATCGTCGTCAAAGATCTTGAGAAGGCCGTAGCCTATTATGAAAGCCTTGGGGTGGGACCATGGTTCGACTACCCTAAGTCGGGCGAGTATCTGGAGTTTGAGGTTCCCAACAAGGAAGCATCCAAGGCTATGCGCTATAAGTGCGTGAACCTTGACAATGTCCAGGTACAACTGTGCGACCCCGGTATTCTGGACTCGCCGCAAAAGCGGTTTCTCGATGAAAGGGGTGAAGGTGTTTATCACCTCGGCTTTGAGGTCGAAGACCGCGACGAAGCCGAAGCGCGTGGTCGCAGCCTCGGCTTGCCAGTCATAGCTCGAGGCAAACGGACAGATGGCGGTGGCTTTTGCTACTTCGATACGCGCAACGAGGCAGGTGTCGTTCTCGAAGTCCGAAAGTCCTGAAGTGCGACCATGATTGCTCACTACGTCGCCACCCTTGGCAGGGGGATAAGTCCACGAGTGCTTTGGCAGGGCAGGGAGAGCCTTCTCCTGTGCCTGCTGGCGATGGCACTCTTTGCGACTTCGGATGCAATCGCCAAGAAGCTGTCAGTGAGCTTTCACCCCATCCAGATAGGTTGGTTTCGCTATCTCGCGGCGGCGACGTTGTTCGGTGTCCTTTGTCTGCGAAAAGGATTGCCAAAACCAAGCGCACGACCGGGTGCCCAGATCATACGCGGGTTTGGCATGGCGGGTGCGACGATCCTGTTGGTCATGGCGCTGAGGTTGCAGCCCATGGCCGAAGCCACGGCGCTGGTCTTTCTTTCCCCGGCATTCGTCACGCTTCTATCCGTTTTTCTGTTGAAAGAACGCGTGAACTGGTATCGTTGGCTTGGAGTTGCAGGCGGATTGATCGGGGTTATCGTCATTCTGCGCCCCGGCCTGGCTGCCTATAATCCAGCAGCACTGTTTTCCATCGCCTCCGCGGCTTGCTGGGCAACGGCAATGGTGATGACACGCAAGGCCGTTCTGGTCGATTCACTTGAAACGACACTGGCATATTCGGCAATGAGCGGGCTTGTGATACTTTCAATCGGCCAACCGTTTGTGTTTGTCGTTCCCGATTGCTTTGAAGGCGCCATGTCCGTGCTGATGGGGGTGCTATGGCTTGCAGCGCATGTGGCCATCGCCATTGCCTATCGCAGGCCAGAAGCACAGCTTTCCCGCCTCGCACCTGTTTCCTATACCCATCTGATCTGGGCGATAGGGCTGGGCTACCTTGTCTTTGGCTCAATACCGGACGCACTGACACTGCTTGGGGCTGCTGTCATTGTATTGAGCGGATTAGCGACTTTCAGAATGCAAGCTGCAACAGACAATAGCCCAAAATAAGCCAGTCCAATGGTACTACAGTTACGGGTACCTAACAGGAACCTAACTTACTTCCACATGCTTCGCATCCGTGCGCCAACATCTATGCGGACATCACGCGCGCTGCGTTCGCTCGCAGAGGCGGAAACTTTCGGCCAACTCGTCTTCTCAAACAAATGAAGCAATGAGCTGGGTATGAACCGCGTGCGCGAAGCATAAACGTGTCGGTCACCCTTCACATTTTGACCATAGGTAAAAAACCGCTGTGGTGTGATAAGCGTGAGTTTGTCACGGGCTCGCGTCATGCCGACGTAAAGTAGACGACGCTCTTCTTCCAACTCGGCCGTTGTTCCCGCTCCTAGATCCGATGGCATGCAACCATCGACAACGTTGAGCATGTAAACGGAACGCCATTCCTGCCCTTTGGCGGAATGGATGGTGGAGAGGATCAGATAATCCTCGTCAAGAAGTGGCACACCTGCCTGATCGCTCGTTGCATCAGGAGGATCAAGCGTCAGTTCGGTGAGGAACCGCTCGCGGCTTGGATAGCCATTGGCAATCTGCTCAAGTTGAACCAGATCTGCTTTTCGCGTATCGGCATCTTCGTGAATACGTTCGAGATGCGGTTCATACCAGTTGCGTGCCAGACCGATTTCTCCCGGCCATCCGCCTTCGATTTTTCGAAGACTTGAAAGTAGATCGATAAAGGCCGGCCAGTCGTCGCCACTCCGGGGCGGTGGTGGAATTTCGGCGAGCGATTGGAGCGGTTCGGGGTCCGTGGCAATTGTGTCGAGAATCTTGCCAGCCGTCTGGGGACCAACACCAGGTAGCATCTGCAAAAGGCGGAAGCCCGCAACACGGTCACGTGGGTTCTGAGCAAACCTCAAGGTAGCAAGCAGGTCTTTCACATGCGCGCTGTCGAGGAATTTCAGGCCACCGAATTTCACGAAGGGGATATTGCGGCGGGTCAGCTCCACTTCAAGCGGGCCACTGTGGCTTGACGTGCGAAATAGTACCGCCTGCTGCTTAAGCGTAACGCCTACTTCTCGATTTGCCAGGACCTGCTCGACGATATAGTTCGCCTGATCGCTCTCGTCTCGCACCGTCACGAGCATTGGCCGCTGTTCGGATTGACGATCGGTCCAGAGGTTCTTGGTAAATCGCTCGCGGGCAAGATCAATCACGCCATTAGCGGCAGCAAGGATCGGCTGCGTTGAGCGATAATTGCGGTCAAGCGTGATGATATCAGCAGGTCTCGGCGAGAACTCTTGCGGAAAGTCGAGGATATTACGAATAGTTGCGGCGCGGAAGGAATAGATGGATTGAGCATCGTCACCGACGACCGTCAGACCACGACCACTTGGTTTCAGCGCCATCAGGATTGATGCCTGAAGACGGTTCGTGTCCTGATACTCATCGACCAGAATATGATCGAAGCGGTTGCCAACATCGTCAGCAAGCTCTGGGTCCGACATCATCTGTGCCCAGTAGAGCAGAAGATCATCGTAATCGAGCACGTTCTGGTGCTGCTTGGCCTCAACATAGGCAGCAAAGAGTTGTTTTAGCTGTTCCTCCCAGCCGAGCACATAGGGATAAGCGTTCTTCAGAACTTCGCCGATTGAAGTTTCGGAATTGACCACGCGCGAATAGATCGCAACACACGTGCCCTTGGTTGGGAAGCGGCTTTCCATTTTCGAGAAACCCAGTTCATGGCGAACGAGGTTCATGAGGTCGGCACTGTCTTCCCGGTCGTGAATAGTAAAGTCGGCGCCTAGCCCGATCTGCTGGGCATAAATTCGCAGGAGCCTTGCACCCATGCCATGAAACGTTCCTGCCCATGCAAGCGCATCGGTCATGACAGCCGAATTGTCGCCAAGCATTTGCTTGCAGATGCGCTGAACCCGCCGCGCCATTTCGGACGCGGCCCGGCGTGAGAATGTCATCAACAATATCCGGCGTGGGTTGGCGCCGTTAACGATGAGATGAGCAACACGATGCGCCAATGTGTTTGTCTTGCCCGATCCCGCGCCAGCAATAATCAAAAGCGGGCCACCAATCGCGCCATTCGGCATGGCAATGCCATGCTCGACTGCCTCGCGCTGGCGATCATTCAGTTTTTCCAGGTAGGCCGCTGCCATGTGTCCTCGTCACGCATGCATCTTCTGATCACCGGATCACGGATTCTCCGCCGAAGCGCTCATCTGACATATTCATTAGAACATTAGGAACAAAAAAGGAACGGTCTGGTGCGTGTCTGAATGGCCTTCTGCAGTTGAAATATGGTTCGCATGGGCAGGGAGCGTTGTTTTTATGCCTGACAATCGAATGGTCCAGGGTGTCTGAAAAGAATGTTTGCAAAGAAAGCGGCCTGAAGCTTAGTTTCAGTAAACGCTAAAACTTAAAGGCCGGAACGGAATCTCGATGAGCACAGACGGTATTTCTTCGCTTCCCGTTTCACAGTCAGTTGTCGGCAAACTGACGAAAGCGGCAATTTTTCTCATTGTGATGATTAACCGGGGATCAGAAGCTGAAGTGGCCGTGCGTGATTTATGCGCGGACATCTCCAGTTTGGTTCGCGGTGTTGGATTTCGCCGACTGGATGGCCAGCTGTCCTGCATAACAGGGTTCGGATCTGAAGCGTGGGACCGTCTGTTCGGTGCACCAAGACCGAAGGAGCTGCATCCGTTTCGCGAAATTCGAGGCGTGCATATGGCAGTAGCTACGCCCGGCGATATTCTCTTTCATATCCGTGCGAGTAGCATGGATCAGTGTTTTGAACTTGCAAGCCATCTCATGGAGCGGCTTTCGGGCCACGTGTCAGTTGTCGATGAAGTCCATGGTTTCAAGTTCTTCGATGATCGCGACCTTCTCGGCTTCGTTGACGGCACGGAGAACCCTGTCGACCAAGCTGCCTTATCCGCGACAATTATCGGTGCGGAAGATCGGGATTTTGCCGGCGGCAGCTACGTCATCACGCAAAAATACCTGCACGATCTGGACAAATGGAACAAGGTCACTGTCGAGGAACAGGAGAATATCATCGGCCGGCATAAGCTTTCCGATATCGAACAGCTTGAGTCACAAAAGAAGCCGTATGCCCACAACGTCCTGACGAATATCGAGGAAAACGGGGAGCAGCTTCAAATCTTGCGTGACAATATGCCGTTTGGTGAAGTCGGCAGAGGTGAGTTTGGCACCTACTTCATCGGTTTCGCGCGCTCTCCATCTCGGATTGAGAAAATGCTGGAGAATATGTTTGTCGGGAATCCACCTGGCACATACGACCATATTCTCGATTTCAGTCGCGCGGTAACTGGTTGCCTGTTCTTTGTGCCGACGCTGACATTCCTCGATAATGTCTCTTGAGCTGCATTTAATCGCTCTCGCTAGGCATCTTGATCAAGTACAATCCCGTGCGGGCAATGAGCGCCAGCCTATCGATACTATCGTTTACATCGTTTACGATCTTGACGTTCCGCGCTCAGGCATCAACCATTATGGGTAAGAGTTCCAGTTGCTCTATAAGATACATTGCTACTACCAGCATCAGTGATGCCGCAAATATGGCTCTGTTGCAAATTTCGATTTTGGCCAAAAATGACGGTTGGTCGGGACGACGGTTACCTAGCAGCTTGACGATTCTCTAGACTCTGAGTGAGCAGTGCTACAGCCTCCGTCAGTGCGCTCGGTCCTATGCCGAAAGCCCGTTCAACGATGCGAGCTTCTCCACGGACATCGCCAGTGAGATTGAAAATCGCTGCTTGGCCCTTGCGTAAGGCGCGCATCACCTCGAATCCCTTGTCGTTGCGTACGCCGTTTTCAGCGTCTTGAATCCTCTCACAGGCTTGATCAATTGTTTGAGCTTGCCGTGATCGGCCTCGACGACATTATTCAGATATTTGACCTGCCGGTGTATAAGCTCTCCCGGGCATTTGCCTTCGACCTTCAGTTCCGAGATCGCGATCCCGTAGGTCGGCGCCTTATCGGTATTGATGACCGTTGGCTTTTCCCAATCCTTCAAGCCATTCAAAGCCTTGCCGAGAAATCGCTTGGCTGCTTTGGTATTGCGCGTCGGCGACAGATAGAAATCGATCGTGTTGCCGAACTTGTCGACGGCCCGGTACAGGTATGGCCATCTACCGCGAACTTTGACATAGGTTTCATCGACACGCCAACTCGTCGATTGCGGCCGACGCCAATGCCAGCATAGTCGTTTTTCAATCTCTGGCGCATATTTCTGCACCCAGCGATAGATCGTGGAATGATCAACAGGCACGCCCCGTTCACCCATCATCTGTTCAATATCCCGGTAGCTGATCCCATAGCGGCAGTACCAGCGGACAGCCCAAAGAATAATTTCTCTCTGAAAATGACGCCACTTGAAATCGCTCATGAACAGCCTCGCTGAAAATATTCGGCGTTCTTTCCGCGATCAGCCGATTTTTTGCAACAGAGCCAGTTCCAGTGCGTTTGGCAATGGCGCGTGCCCGGGATACGCCACCAACGTCAGGTGAGATGACCACCGCGCTTTTTGCCCTGAAACGTGCTTCGATATCCAGCGTCATAACCGGAGCTGAATAGAGATTATCAGTCGGTATATCGAAGAATCCCTGAATCTGATCGGTATGAAGATCAACGGTTATAACCCGGTTGACGCCAGCGCCGGTGATCATGTTCGCCACCAGTTTTGCCGAGATTGGTGTGCGTCCGATAGTGCGCCTGTCCTGACGAGCATATCCAAAATACGGGATGACGGCGGTGATGCGCCGAGCGGATGAACGGCGGAGTGCATCAGTCATAATCAGCAATTCCATAAGATGGCCGTCTGCAGGCGTACTTGTGGATTGTATGATATAGACGTCTTCACCCCGAACATTGTCATGAAGTTGGACGTGCACTTCCTGGTCCGCAAAGCGCGTAACTGTGCAATGTGTAAGTTCAAGGTTTAGGTGGGCGGCGACAGCTTCAGCAAGGGGACGGTTCGAGTTTCCGGTCACAAGTTTCATTCGCACGATCCTAAAGCACAGCGCTAAGAATGAAGTCCGCTTAATACACGACTGAAAGCAAACTGATACAGTCAACGGTTCTGGATTACTCTGCGCCCATATCTGCTTTACATGACGATTGCATGTCAGGTTCGTAATTGTGAAGCGAGTATCACTCTGAAACCGGACCGAGCGCTTCGGGCCTCATAACTGTCGTCCGTTCCGTGGTCATTAACAGACAAGAGCGTGCTCTTTTGACTAGTACCGACTGTGAACTCTAGCCAGAATTCGGAACGCTCCTTCTGCTTGGCGATGTTCATCAGCCCATCAGCGTCCAGGCGATAAAATACTTTGTCTTCATTCGCTTTAGATCCGAGACGATCATAGAATGAGCGGGCCTTAACGTTGTCGTAGGTTGTCATCCAATCCATGCGCTGGAAACCTCTTCCTAATGCTGACTGGGCCAAGGCTTGCATAAGAGCGCGACCAACCCCGCCCTTTCGGGCAGCTGATGTGACAAAAAGCTCTTTAAGATAAAGACCAGCCGCAATACCCGGTCCAGGATAAAGGCTTACCAGAGCGAAGCCGAGAACAATTTTATTCCCGTCTTCTGCCAGCCACACCTCAAAACTGGTGGGCATGTTATCGATATCCGCAAGGATTTCGTCGCGGGATTGCGCTGGCAGACGATGGAATGACTGAAGCTCAGCGATCAAGTCGGCAATGATGCTTTTGTCGTCGGGTCCAGCGATGCGGCAGTTTATACCCATGTCAGTTCGCCTCTCTGGCTTTTGGCTGGGTATGTCTCTTCGGGAAATCTTGAAACTATTGAAATCAACATGACGTTCTAAAATAGCGTTCTAACTGCGACGGCCTTATGACGGCTTGGCTTATCGTTAACTCAGGCGTTATGGGGAAACAGACCGTCTGCTGTGGGCCCCAAACCTGCCGTTCGTCAGCACTTTTAGATTTGCACATTCACTTAGAAGTTAGAAACCGACACTGAGCTTGGCGTTGAACCCGTGTTGTTTGGAGCCGGATGCGAACTGGCCGTTATATGAGATGCCGAGTGTGGCATCGTCGGTCAGCTTGAAATCAAGCCCTGCTCCGATGAGAGCTGCATCTTCGGCGATCGGAAGACCGAAGGCCGTGAAGGCATCCGAGCCGATGAAGCTAGCGGTGGAAACCGGCGTGATGTCACCATAGGCATGTCGCCAGCCAAGATCGGTTCGTGCTGTTGCCGTGATGCTGCCCAGAACAAACTCTGTCGATGCGCGGAGGCCGAGTGTTGAGAAGCTGGTATCCGTCGTGCCGGACTGAACGGTTAGAGCTGCTGCGGTTTGTCCCTTTTCATCAAATCCGTCGGTTTTCAGGCGAACATAGGCAAGACCCGCATAAGGCTCGAACAGGGCTTTGCCATAGTGAATCTTATAGCCAAGTTCGCCAAAGAGCTGGAAACTTCCGGCATCATAATCGCCGGCCAGACTATCGGCAAAGCCGGGGAAGGCGACAGAACGGTTCATGTCGACATCATGCCATGTATAGGCAAGTCCGGACCGGAACGCCAAGGCATGGCCATTGTTGAGCGTCCATTCGGTTCCCGCATAGGCGCCGAGGGTATAATTATCGCTGCTGCCCGATGAAGCGCGATCATCCACATCGAAGCTGGAATGGCTGTAGCCTGCCAGAAGGCCGAGACGCCATGTGTCGAGGACCGCACCATCAATACCGGTGACAAAACCGCCAACAGATGATTTTACAGCGCCCGCATTGCCGTTCTCGTCCTGTCTTGTCCATGCGCCATAGGCATAGCCCCAGGCGGTATAGAGATTGTGTGTCGGAGCAATGCCGCCAGGGGCCACGGCATCAATAGCGGAGGCAGAAGCCGAAACATCCTTCTGCGTTCCGGCATAGGACAGCGCATTGATCGGCGTTGCCGGAGCGCCGCCAAACGCCTGCTGCAAGCGCCCAAGGGCTGCATTGCGGATAAACCGGCTGTCATCAATCATAACGCCCGTGGCGGAAGCATACGCCTCGCCGGAAAGCCCGCCGAAGGCCGCACGCGCCTCATCGGCCGACAGCATCAACAGGGTATTGTACAAGGCCAGTGACGAACCCGTCTGCGCCAGGGTATCCAGACCGCCTGCGGTTGCCAGCTGATTGCGGGTCTGGGCCACAGTTGTGAAGAGGGCAGGGGAGGGCTTTCCGGGGCCAGGTGTCTCGGGTTCTGTCGTGCCCGGGTTGGATGGTTCCGGACCTGTGGGATCTTGTTTGACGGCGATCTCTAAAAGAACATCATTTGCCGAATAGTTGACACTCAGATCGAGAAAAGCAGATCTCGAGATTACGCTTCCAAACGTCCCGTTGATTCCGCTATCTGCGTGCAAAATGGTATAGTTCTGGCCGCTTTGATAACTGGTTTGCGGATCGATGGCGGTAACGGAAACCGTACTGCCAGATATTGTGGCCATACCGGTGACACCCACAATATCAGAACGGCGATTTGAAGCGCCATTTGCCGCAATTTCGACCTCAAGGGCAGAGCCAGGCTGAAGCGTCAGATTGCCATCTACGGTCAGGATGCCGATGGAATTGCCGGGCGACAGGATGCCGCCCGACTGAACTGTGGTCTCCCCGACCGAGCCGTAACCGCCAAGGATGGCGCCGGATAAAACGGTGATATTGCCGCCGAGCGCAGCGCTGCTGTTATTGACATCGCCGACGATTAGTTTGCCATTTGCAACTGTCGTCGTGCCACTGAAAGCGTAGTTGTCACCATTGAGGAGAAGCGTATCAGCACCATCCTTGACGAGCTCACCACCCAGCAGACTTTCGAATTGGCCCGAAAAACTACCGCCATATACGTAAAGAGGATTACTCGTCCACGATACCGTTCCGCCACTGCCGGGCGTTGTGTCCTGCAAGTTGCGAATTGTGCTGCTGAATGTAGATAGATCAAGCGTTGCCCCTGACGCCACACGTGTTGCAAATGCGGAAGCTACGATACTACCCAATGTGCCATTGCCGTTAGCAAGGCGTCCGTACGCAACAGTTATGGTCGCATCAGAGCTTGTCAGGGCGCCTTTAACGTCCATGACCACCGTACCAGCTCCATCAGCTGCACCGATCACCAAATCGCCTTGCAGGTAAAAACGCTGGCTACCTGAGCCGTTGAGCCATAGTTCGGTGCCCGTCTCCGCACTGATCGTGCTCGTTGTACCGCCGGTAACAAGATAGCTGTTGAGCGTGGAATCTCCTGCTGCAAAATGCAGTCGGCCCCCGTTGAGGGTGACCATGCCTGTGCCCAGCGCATCGATGACACCGCTACCGTCTGCATGCTTGGCGACGAGCGTTCCCGCCGAAATTGCGGTTCCGCCGGTGTGAATATTGTTTCCAGTCAGAGTAAACGTGCCTGTGCCGGTTTTAATCAGTTGACCGGTGCCCTGAATGAGGCCGCTAAAGGACGTATCTGAGTTATCTGCCCCAGTCGTTAGAGTTGCGCTACCGAGACCAACGGTTCCACTTCCCGCGAGAGAACCTATGCCTTGATTGAAATCATTGAGATCAAGTACACCGCTGCCGAATACTACATGGGCGCTATTGGTCGAAAACGTATTCACGGAACCGGCGCGCAATATACCGCCATCAATATTGGTGGTACCGCTATACGTGTTGGCTCCGCCGAGTATCAGCGTGCCGACGCCGCTCTTCTTGACCGACCCAGTGCCTGTAATCATAGCGCCAAGCACAGAATTATCCGTAAAATCAGCGATGATCTGAGAGTTCGATTTATTGAAGTGGATTTCCTGCGCCGTTACCGAACCAGCTAAACCGGTATCACCAATGCGCAATACACCGGCGGCCAATCCAGAGTCGCCATAGCCCAGTTCAAGGAGGCCTGTGCCCCCTACCGATAATACACCTCCATTTGCGACAGTAAGCTCGCCGTCGCCCCACGCTCCTACAACCATTCTGCTGCTTGTTGTTGAAAGGTTGACGGTTAGTGTAGAGCCCGTCCCGTCGACGAGAACCGATCCTTCATTGATTCCGTCGCCGATAAATAGCCGGTCAGTTTCTACCGAGCCGCCTGAAACTACTCGCATAAAACTTGTAGATGAGATGCTGTTCTGTCGGCCAATGCTGATCAGGTCCGTGGCAACCAGACTGCCGCCATTACTCACCGTCAGAATATTGCCTTGGTCGAGGTAAAGTTTGTCAACCAGTGCAGTGACGCCCGTCCCTATAATTGGCTGATTAGCACCCGCAACCACTTGGACAACTGACGCGATGTCCGCGTTTCCTGGAATGTTTCCAGACCAATTTGCGGCATTGTCCCATTCATTACCAGCGTTTCCCGTCCACGTCGTTGTTATTTGTTGAGCGTGAGCGGGTCGAATCGATGGAAACCAAAGCAGCACAGCCGTGCAGGATAGGGTACAGATCCATACCTTAGCGGGCGTCTTAATATCCCAATACTTCAGAAAGTAGGCCGAAGAGAGCCAAAATCTGCGTCGTAGAGTTGAAAAAGATGTGCCAGCAAAGCTGGTTGTCGAGAATTGTCGCCCCATTTCATGCCCCCTGCAACGCAGCACGACACTGCGATGCTGCTTTGTACATCAGCAATTGCTGCACTGCCAGCAGATGTTGTGGGTTACGACAGGATAAAATCCCAACAGCGTTCATTTATTAAGTAAAGTAAATCGATGATTTACCCCAATTCAACGTCTTTCACGGTTCACTGCCATGTTCTCACGACAATAGCCGCGACGCCCTCCCGCTGCGCCGTTTTGCGTCGTTGTAATAGTCGGACGCCTGCTGCACGGAGCGATGGCGAGATTGTTCCATGGCTTCAGGCAACGGAATGCCACGATTGGCCGCTTCGGTGAGATAGCCGGAGCGCAAGCCGTGGGCGGAAAACTCACTTGGGTCGAGGCCTGCCATTTGCACACGCTGTTTGACAATCTGGTTGATGGCGCTTGGTTCGAGCGCTCGCGCCGCAACATTGCCCCAGCGATCGACTTTTCGAAACACACTGCCCTTGTCGATCCTGGCTGCTTCCAGCCAGCGGGTGAGGGCTTCGACGGGTCGGCCGGTCAGATAGACGGTTTCGTCCTGATCGGTACCACTGGTTTTGGTGCGACCAAGATGGACGCCGAGAGAGGGCAGGGGGGAACCGTCCTCATCGGTGACAGGGGGCTGTTTGACAAGCTGTTCTACGCGCAAGCCGGCGACTTCGCTGCGCCTGCGCCCGCCCGAGGCAAAGGCTACCATCAGGATAGCCCGGTCCCGCAAAGCGGTGAGATCCTCGCCGGAACAGGTTACCAGCAGCTTGCCCAGAATATCGCCGGTAATCGCATTGGCACTCTTGCGGCTCGCGGCCGGTTCAGGGCGCGCACCGCAAGCCGGATGGCCGATTTAACGGCAGGCGAGGAAAACGATCCTTCCACCCCGCGCCAGCGGGTGAGCGTCGACCAGTTGGCAAGCCGACGACGGACGGTGGCCGGTGCATGCGGTCCGGCCGCGCGCAAAAAGCGTTGTCGGCGCAAGTCTGCTTCCACATCGGCTGGCATGCCGTGATCGGGTTCGATCTCGCGTTGCTGCGGCCGCCACAAGTGATGCGCGACGAATTTCAGCAACAGGGCTTCCGGCGCCGGGAAGGGCAGGGGGCTACCGGTTGCGGCCAGCGACCAGGCTTCGAGATAGGCCAGATCCGAGGTCAGCGCGCGCAGCGTGTTTTCGCCCATGCCTTCATTGACCAGATGGCGCAGTGTTTCGACGTCCTGATCGGTCAGAAGATCCGCCAGCATATCGCGGCGATCCATCGGCAGTAGGGCGGCAATCGTATCGAGCCTTTCGGCGCGGCGTTCGACGGCTGAAACCTGGGCTGATGGCACGGGCAAAACTCCTTGATTGCGCTGAAAGCGGCGTTCTGCGGCACTGCTTTGCCCTGACTTTCACCGATTTGGGCCTCGAAATCAATCACCATCGATAACCTATACTTATCGGGTGTTAGAGCCCAACCTAACAGCATCAGCAGTGCCGGACAGTAAATAATAACTGGTGTCCGTTTGAGAATTTGTTTATCATATTTTCAATGGGTTATGACCTAGACGATTTGCCCCTGAAGACCTTGCTGCAGCCGCTGGCGCGTCTCGATGAGCGTCTTGCCCGTTCTCCGGTCGGCACAGGGCTGATCGAACGTTTGCATTTTGCCGATGCCTGCGCGTCGCTGTGGCTCGACGGCGAACTGGTCGAGATGGAAGATCTCGTACTGCATGAAGCAGCCCCCGATATCCGCTCGCCAAGCCACCAGCTCACCATCGCCCGCGACGTGTTGCAGACCCGCCGGCGCATTGCCACGCAGGCGCCGGACTGGGCACTGAGCCCGAACGGCTTGCGCAGTCTCCGGGTTGGTGGGCAGGCGTGGCCTGCACCATCTCCTGGTGGTGGCATCTTCGCAGAACCCCAAAACGCCGGGGTGCACGATGCGGCGGTCAATCGGCGGGATCAGGACGGGGAAGGGCGGAAAAATCGTTGGGATGACGGGCTCGATCTGCCCGGCATCAATCTCGATGCGATTGACGCGGTTCTGGCACGGTCCCAAGAAGTTCTCGCCAAAGCGAGACAGCCGCAGCGGTTGCCGAAGCCGGAAATTGACCCGCTGATCCGCGACCCCGATTGGGATGAAGAGGAACGGCTGGAGGAATGGCGAACCGTGTTGCGTTCGATCCGCGATCTGCCGCCGGTGTTGCAGGCACTCTTGGCGCTCGATGCCTGGAACGAGCTCGCAGTTTTGCAGCGGGCGCCGTGGCTGGGTCGTTTGTTGGCGTCATCCCTGTTGCGGCGCAACGGACTGACCACGAAGGCACATCTGCTGGCCTTCAATGTCGGCCTGAAAACTATCCGCGTCGAACGGCGGCGGCATCGCAATTTTGAAACCCGGCTCACCGCCAGTCTCGAGGGCCTGATGGCCGGGATTGAGCTCGGCTTCAAGGAACATGACCGGCTGCTGCTGGCGCGGCAGATGCTGGAACGGCGGTTGACGGGCAGGCGAGCCTCGTCCAAACTGCCCGGTCTGATCGAGCTGGTGCTGGCGAGGCCCCTGGTTTCGACCGGAATGATCGCCGCCGAACTCGACATCACGCCGCGGGCGGCTCTGCGGATCTTCGATGAGTTGGGCTTGCGGGAGATGACGGGGAGGGGGAGGTTTCGGGCATGGGGGGTACTTTAGCGGGCCAAGCTACACGCGAAGTATCGCCAGCACTTCCGGAGCCGTTTTGCTCAGTCCAAAATAAGATCTCTTCGATATTGGTAGCTGACCACGCGTATCGGAGACGTGCGCTCTAGGGGATTGCAATGAACACCGCGGCTATTGATAAATTGTTCGCCTTACAGCCCTGTGCAGGCGACGACCACTTCCCTTTTCGTCTGATCAAAGGAGGCGATTCCAGCGGCGTTATCTTCTATGGAGCGGTCCGCCTTAGCTCGTTTCCCTGGGACGGCGGCGGCGGCCGAACGGATATACACGACATCTTCGGATTAATGTGGGCGGCCGCACTAAGAGCAACAGGAGCGTCGTCGCCTGAAGTTTGGCTCGATGTCGGAATGGTAGGCGCGCCCGAGATCTATAGTCGGTTCATGTTTTTCACCCAGCCGTTAGCTCGGCTCTAGGAGAAGATAGAGAGTAAGCTGGTTGGGCCACGCCTTGCAGCGCACACCGCCTGGATTGCGCATATACTATGGGATGCGTTTCACTTCGGCCCTGCCGACGTTGTCGAGCCTCGTTGGTGGGAAGAGCCGAAACCAGAGTGGATCGCGGGCCTCGAAGACCTTGTTCTGGGCTCAAGTGATTGGATCTGGATCACAAGAGAGAACCCGAACTGGGAATATCTCGTCGCTGGGGACAATTCGGTGTCGATCGTGCGCCTTGAGCCCGATGCGCGAGATGCGCTTGACGAGTTGGCATCCTACTATCAGCCGCAGCCGACAATTCGCAAAGGAATGGAAATCCTAAGGCGGGTTGAGGGTTCGGTAGATGCGCACAAGGTCATGACCATCCCGGTGGACTCCCACTGCGTGCTAATCGGACAGCGTACCATCGTCGCGCTCGCCGGGCGATTCGACGCGGCGCGGTTCAATGAGCTTCAGGCCAAATGGGAACGCCAGAATGCAGAACAATCGGCGATCTTTCTCGTCGGCGTACGGTGGATTTGGAATACACCTCTCGACCCGACGCGGTTCGAAGCATTGGTTGATGCCATCCTCTCCGAGGAATCCGGCCTTGAGTGGGTGAGGGCGGCAGGTCCCTCATTCGAACGGGATCAAGGGCGAGATCTTATAGCGGAGTGGGTAACGCCGCCGGGGTTGCCTGGCGGAGATGTGCATTACGAAACCGCCGTCAGAAGACGAAAAGTCATCGTCCAAGTGAAGTCGCGCAAAAAGACCGTCGGGAAAAGCGATGTCCAGGATGTGCGAGATACGATCGAGCGCCATAACGCCGATGGCTTTTTGCTTGTCGCTCATCCAGGATGGTCGAACGACCTATTCAACTATTGCGAGGGACTGGCACAGAAAGGCATTTGGGTCGACGTGTGGGGACCTAGTCATCTGGAGGAGCGTCTTCGGGCTCGCCCGTACATTGCGGAGAGGTTCGCCGATCTAGTCCGGCGAGCAGATTGCCTGCACCGTCCCGCAAGCCGGCGTATGGGGTCGCTTCCTACGGTCGAGCTGCCGCTACGCATGCCTTTTCTAAATAATATTCACCATTGATGCCCCAAGAGGTTGAATAGCAGTTGCAGTAAACACTCGAATCCTTCATTCCTTCTGACGATTCGCGTCTGAATGTTTCCGACGCGGCGGAGGCACTGTGACTACCCGGGCTGTCCGGCGGCACACGGCTCGGGGGACTAGTTTTGGCGCCGAAGATCACCGAGATATTGGCTCGCGTGCCGCTAGATCGGCTGAAGCAGTTGGCGGGCAAGTCCTCCGTCGAGCTGCTAGGGCGGCTGAAACCCCAAGCGGTCAGTCAACCGGGCTTAGCTGAATTTTTGGTCCACACGTCCGGTGAGGCGGCTGCCCTCATGGACCCGGCAATCCGGGAAGCCGTGATCGAACGGTTAACTGTTCCTGAGGCAGTAGAAATCTGCCAGGTCCTGCGGCTACCGACGGCCGATCCAATCCCGACATTGCGGGGTGCGGTTACCAATCCAGCAAAGCTTGAGAAGTTCCTGTCGTACTTTTCATTATCGCTGGCGACGAGCTTTGCAGAATCGCCAGTGACAGCTAGCCTTCAGGCGGCGCCCAACGACCTGCTGAGGCCGCACCAGACGGCTGGGTATCGTCAGCTGCGGCAAGCCCTCAATGTGCCGGACGCGAAAGTGCTGGTCCATATGCCGTACGGCGCGGGTAAACTGAGGATGGTGGCAGTAACGGCTGCCGACCTGTTCAGAGCCGAGGCCGACGGCAAGACAATTCTCTGGTTCGCGTCGGGTGAGCAGCTATGCGAGGACGCATTCGAGGAGCTTGTCGCTGCTTGGGAGAAAATTGGGACTAGGCCCGTTACGGTGACGCGCGCCTTCGGCCGGGAACGTCTTCCCGATTTGTCGAACGTTGCGGATGGAATGTTCGTTTTCGACGTCGAGCAATTCGTTGCTGGCGTAAGTGTCGTTGATCCGGAGCTGGCACCGTTTGTAAGGCGCGCTTCGGTCGTTGTTCTGCACGACGCCTCGCTGCTAGACATTCCGCCATTCGCCGACGTCTTCCACGCGATGGACAGGGTAGGTGGGTTGCGCGTCGTCGGGATCTGTCCGAGTGACAAAGAGGGGCTTCAGGCCATCGGGCGCTCCGCATTTCTTACGCTTTTCGGCACGAGTGTTGCGATTGGGGATGGCTCTCCTGTGCGTGCCTTGTTCGAGGCGAATGAGGTTGATGCTCTCGAACTCGAGCTTCTACGGCCGAAATCGACATACGAAGTGCCGAAAGTGGGTGTATTTGACGTTACTGCCGAAGAACACCATCGGCTCGCACAAGACATGTCGAGGAACGCTGAACTCGTCGACTGCATTGTCAGTGAGGTGGCAGCCGGCGGCAACGTGGTTTTCTTTGCCTCGACTGCAGAACAGGCCAAGACTTTCAGCGGCATCCTTTCGTTTTACGGCAGCACCGCGATAACCGTCACAAGCGAGATGCCCTCCGACGCCCGGCTTCAACAAATTCGAAGGTACCAGCTACAAGACGAAACTCAGGTCCTGTGTGTCCATGAGGTTCTCATCTCGGGCAAAGATGTGCCCAAGGTCACTGCAGTGGTTATTTCAACGCCGATTGTCTCCGCCACCAAGCTAAGTGAGACCTTCGGCCGACTGGCGAGCGGAAGGTCGGGGGCGCAGGGAACGCTCAAACTGATCATCGTCGATGATGGGATACCCGGATATCCGGAGTTGGTGAAGGCAACGACACATTGGAGCGAGACGACAAAATGACTTTCGATGTGATACCGCAAAACCTTTCCATCTCAGCAATGAGATCATCGGGGTACAAAGACACCGCGCATGCCATCGCCGAACTGGTGGACAACTCGATCCAGTCAGGTCTGGAAAGTTTCGGCACCACCACGGTAGAGCTTATCTGCGTCGACAAGCCACCGACCGAGGGCGGGCGAACGCGCTTGTCCAGGATCGGTGTCTTCGACGATGCGGCTGGAATGGATGCGGACACGTTGCGACGTGCTCTCCAATTCGGCAACGGAACGCACCTCTCCAAGAGCAAACAGAAGGGGATCGGCAAATTCGGGATGGGTCTGCCGAACTCGTCCATTTCCCAGTGCAAGCGCGTGGACGTGTGGAGTTGGCGTGACGGAAAAATCCTGCATTGCTATCTGGATGTCGGCGCCATTGAACGAGGCGAGATGACCCAAGTCCCTGAGCCCACCATCGATACGTTGCCGACGGACTGGCTCAGCATGATTGCGTCCCGTGTGCAGTCTCACGGGACGCTCGTCGTATGGAGCCATCTGGACCGCGTTTCCTGGAAGCAGAGCAAGACACTCCTCCAACACACCGAATTCATCGTTGGTAGGGTGTACAGGAAATTCATCTCGCGTGGTGAGACCAAGATCCGACTGGCGTCCTATGAGGAGATTTCCAACTCCGTTCTGAAGCCGGGGTATAACAGCCAAGTTCGGCCCAATGACCCGCTGTATCTCATGGCGCCAAGTAGCAGCCCCGCGCCATATGATCAAAAGCCCGCGTTTGAGTTGTTTTCGGAGCCGTTCACGATTCATGTTGGATTTCGCGGTGAAGAGCACCCGGTCAAATTAACGGCATCGATTTGCCAACCCGAGGTTCGGATCGGTGGCGGTGATAAGCCGATCGGTAAGCATGCGCGCAAGAATCTCGGCATATCGGTTGTACGCGCAGGCCGCGAGCTTGAGCTAAACCGCAGTTTCGAAAATAATTATGATCCCCGAGAACGTTGGTGGGGTATCGAAGTAGACTTCGAACCCGCGCTCGATGATGTCTTCGGGGTCACCAACAATAAGCAGGCTGCGACAGGTTTTGTGCCTCGATATCTAAAAGAGGACGCGGCGGCGGAGGGCATGACGGCCGAGCAATACCAAAACCTCCTCGAAATAGACGAGGACCCGCGCATGCCGATGTATCTCATCAGCGCGGAAATCGAAAAGCTCTTGCGAAAAATGCGCAGGACGATCCGCCAGATGAAGGAGGTCGAGAAGGCCGAGAGCGAGGCTGAAGTCATTGGGTCGCCCGCTGAAATCGTTGCGACGGAATCGGTCGCTAAGCGCCGTGCCCTCCGCGGTAACACCGGCCAGAGTGATAAGCAGGAAAGCGAACCGACAGAGGAACGGACCAAAGCTATCAGTGCGCAGTTGGAAACGGATGGGATCGACAAGGCGGTGGCCGATCAGATCGCCGTCCAGTATGTCGCCAAGGCACTTAAATACCGCTTCCGACATGCCGATCTTGGGGGAACGAGCTTCTTCGATGTTAACGCAACCGGCGGCTTGATAATGATCACGCTAAATACCGGCCATCCCGTTCATTCACAGCTTTTCTCGGATATGCCGGAAGAGGGCGAAGCTCACGCGGCGAGCGACGATCCGCGCCTTCAGCAGCTCCTGCTGCTTCTGGCTGCTTGGGGGCGGATGGAGGACGAAGCGAATACCGCGAAGATGAGGTCATTGATGATGGAGTTCCGTCAGACTTGGGGTGGCATCGCCTTGGATTTCTTCGACGAAAGCGAGGAATAATGCACCCTATTTTTTTTGCTGATCGGATCGGGGCTGTCCATGGGCGGACGTGAGGCAATACGGGGCTTTGCCATTCAAACCTTGCTTGCGGTTCTCGAGGCATTAGACCGCAAGCACAACGACTGGCAGTCAGTAATTATTGAGCCGGACTCCAGTAATGACAAGGTAGATATCCTCTGGCGTCACGTCGGTCGCACACGCGCGCAACAGGTCAAGTCCTCGAAAAACCAGATGGGTAGGGGCGAGGTTGAGGGTTGGTGCAAGGACTTGGCGGATTCGAAGGACGCGGACGACTACGAGATTCTACTTGCCGGACCGATAGCTCAGAGTGTTATCGACGACCAGCCGTTTCACAACGTGCGCGTCCCGACGCCTAGGGCTCTCGATACTCTGGCCCTCATGGAGCAGGCGAGCAATAGGCTTGACGCGTACCTCACGGAGAAAGGTGTTCCGGGCGTTCCATATGCCGTTCGCGCGGACATCGTAGATTTGCTTGCCAGCAAAGTCACGGATGGCGCGATCTACGGCCGAGAACACACGCGAGAGCAATTTGACGGAATGCTGTTGCAGTGGGTCGCGGCGTCCTACCCACAAGCGATCGAGCAGAAGCTCGCGGCAAATTGCGAGGTCCTCTGGGATATCGTGGAGCTACATCAGCCAAAACAGGCAAGTGTTCGCTCCTTCGAGCTGAAAGTTCCGGTGACGATCGTCAATGGCGGCTTGGGAGTGGCAATCGTCGAGTGGTTGGTGATGAAGATAGTCGGCCCTGACGGCGAGAGGCGCTATGAGCCACAACATCCCGCTGAATTCGCTGTTTTGCCCGGGAGTAAGGAAGCGCTGTTGCTGGAACTGTCACCGACAGCTCAAACGGGCTTTCAAACAGGAGAATGGTCGCTCGGGACCCATCGGTTTCAACTCTATATCAAAATGAGGGGCGTTCCTCCCCGACTTGTGAAACAGATTGACCTCGTCATCGGAGAAGAACATCGAGCCGTCCTTTCGGGAAGCACCGCACGATTGGGGGGGGCTTCGATAGATCTTCTTTGATTAAGCAGGAGACCTAGAGGGGCAAGGAGATCGGGCAGCCCACTCGTCGATGTGTTTTTCCGCTGAGGTCATTTTCACAAAGCTCGCGAAAAATTTCAAAGGTGCGTCGGAAAACCACGGAAGATACAAATGGCTGGTTTGGGTAAGTAGTTCTCTATCAACTATAGGCGAATCAATTCTCTGACTTAAATTGGAAGAGATTTTGGAGGCGGGGCTTGTCAGATACACCTTCGGTTCATGCGTGGGTTCGTTTTCTTAGAAACTACGGGCCGATCCCTACAAATGACAATATGTATGACGAGACGATACAGCGCGCGCTCCGGCGGCATAAGATCCGGCCGATTGCGCTTCCCGCGCCACTTCGCGACGAGCTCGTTGAAAACTTTCGCGGCCCTTCGCCAGTCTCGTACATCATCACCGGGACGGCCGGTGATGGAAAAACATATCATTGCCGGGAGGTCTGGATCGAGCTCGGGGGCGACGTGAACCTCTGGAGCCAAGGCGCCAAGGTTCAGCGTCTGGACCTTGGCGACAGCCACTCCCTCGTGGTCGTCAAAGATTTGAGCGAACTCCGCGATGACGAAAGTGCATCGCTGATCGCTGAATTCTCAGCCGACATCGCTGACCCGGCTGCCGCAACATCCTACCTCCTTGCAGCCAATCACGGGCAGCTGCTCGAGAAACTCAAATCCGCGCCGAAGACGCCTGAAATCGAGCGGGCGAGCCGGGTTGTCGAAGACCTATTGGTTACGGGCATGACCAACGACGGCGGAATTCGTCTTGAGCTCAGAGACCTCAGCCGATCTCCGGCGGCTCAGATGATAACGGCGATCATCGAGGCGATAACCGAGCACGAAGGTTGGCAGGGATGCGACGGCTGCTCCGCGCGCAGCGACGACTCTATCTGTCCCATCTTCGAAAATCGCCGAAGGCTCATGGGCGTCGGCCAAATGGATCCCTTCAAAAAGCGACTAGCCGCGGTCATTGAACTCAGCGAGCGCAACGGAAGCCATTTTCCGGTGCGTCAGCTCCTGGCGTTGATCGCCAACAGTCTCCTCGGTCATCCCGACGCCCGGGACGGATTGATGACATGCGCCGACGTCCCTGCACTGCAGGATGCCGGCCACCTCGATTTAGCAAGCATCTACCGCAATATTTTTGGTGAGAATCTGAAGCCGAGCAGGGCGGAGAAGACGGAGCTTTTTCGGAAGCTCAATGCATTCGGCATCGGCGCGGAGACGAGCAACCGGGTTGATAATCTGCTCGTTTATGGCGCTGACGATCCGGCCTATAAGGTCGACTACGATGAACTTGTCGTCTCGGATTCTGTGTACGGAGCGACGGCCGCATTCACCAGTGCTCAACGCACTTACCTCGAGGGCGCGGATCCCAATGAACGCACTGCGTTCCTTGTAGCGCTTCGCGCCCAACGGCAGCGCCTGTTCTTTACGATGCCGGACTCCAAGATCGACGAGTACGATCTGTGGGACCTCAGCGTGTTCCGTTATGCGGGCCTGTACCTCGAAACAGCACAGAAAATCTCTGCCGGACAAGCGGCTCCCCGGCAGGCGCTTAGTATGATCGTTCGCGGACTGAATCGTATCTTCACAGGGATGTTGGTTCAGAACCAGGATGAGCTTGTGCTTGCGACGTCTGGCAGCTTTTCGCAGTCGAAGCGCAGTCCGCTGCTCGACGAAATCATCTCCGTGCCTCGTGCGAGCGGCGAAGAGGTCAGCATTGTTCCGGACAAAGCCGGCCGAAACTTCGGAGTTTCGGTCAAGCTCGTGCGCGGTGGCGAAATTCCTCCGGTGTTCCTGGCATTGTCGCCGACCAGGTTCGAGTTTCTCGGGCGCGTCGCCGAAGGTGCCCTGCCCAGTAGTTTTTCGCTTGAGTGCCACGAAGACCTACTCGCCTTCAAAGCGAGGCTGCTGCGAGAGACCGAAAACCGCCGCAAGCTCGATGGCGACGACGTGACGGCAGACGGAGAACTTGTTCTGCGGTTTATCGATATCAATTCCGATGGCCGCGCTCAGCCGCGACGCGTGATTGTGCGAGTATGATAATGGAATTTCTTGATCGCCCCACCCAGTTTGAAGAACGCACCGGGCCTGCTTATTGGATCGACGAAGCGATCTGGGGACACCGCCTTCATGACGAGCAGTCACCGTGGCTGACATTCCTCGAGTTCCTGACGGTGCTCCTGTCGGAGCACCGCGAAGGCCGGGCACTGAGCGAGGAAACCTATAACAGCCTCTCGTATAAGCCGCAGCTTCAGCTGCGCCTGCGCAACCTCGTGTTCAACAATCCCCATGTGATGACTGTTCGCGCGGAAGCAGGGTCAGACGACGCGGCATGGTCACTTTGGCTCGATAAGATGGCGGAAACCGCAGGCGGCATCGACAAGCCTGATTTCAGGTATCTACGCGATCGCTTTGAAACTTTCGACGATTTTGCGGCCGTCTTGAGCTTCCTTCAAGGCTCAGCAATCGAAGGGTCGAGCAACAAGCGGTGGAGCTCCAAATTCGTCTTCCCGTTTGGGCCGCATTCTCTGTTCGAAGACGTCAACGTCAAGCCGAATGGCAGCGTCTCGAACGATCGCCGGTTTTTCGCCCGCACCGGCGAAATCCTCTACCTCATGTTAAGCAGGAGCAAGCACGCTGACGAGCTTCGCGTCTTACTGACCTCCCGTTTTCTGGATCAACCGGCGACCTATGATGCAATGGCGCGCGCGCTCCAGGGGGATGTCCAGCTCGCCAAGGCAGAACGTGGGGGCGCTTATCTGCCGTGTTCGCAGCATCTTGTTTTCGATCGGATGGCCGAAGATTGGCTTTCGATCCTGAAGCTGCCCATTCCGGGCCATGACGCTATTCCGCACCTTGTAACCACTGCCGGCCTCAATCTGCTTCTTTATCAACTCGATCGGGCTAGAGAGCTGCTTGACCGTTCTCCTGTCGAACTTGTTTGCGAAATCGTCTCGGCAAGAAAGTCCGTTGTGCGGGATCTCTCGGCCGACTCCTATCAACACAACAACATGCTGCCGCAACTGGCGATCGAGCGCTTTGTCATGCGCATAGCCGAGACGCCGGCCTGGATGGCCGCCGTTGCATCTGACGAACCCGTCTTGAGGGCCAGTGACCTGATGCAGCGCGAGTTCGGATGGCCAGACGGGGACGAAGACGAGACTGTCGGTGATCCGAAGCAACTGCTTGACGAGCTGCTCAGGAAGGCCACCACCCGTCATAAACAGCACGTTGGCAAAATTCATGCGACATGGTCGCGGGCAATCGGATTGTCGTCACGTCGATCGAGCCGGCGCGTGCGCTACGCACCGACCGATCGGTTGCTGAAGACCCTCGTCGTCGCGTGCGTGGATAACAGGCTCGAATTCAAAGACTTCCTGGCGCGCTTACATCATCGGTACGGGATCGTCATTGGGGATGCTCAGGCACGATCATTTGTCGATGCCGGGACCGCAGATCAGGAAGACTTTTCAGACAATGCGCATCGCCTTGAAGAGCGATTGGCAAGCCTCGGTCTCCTCAGACGCCTATCCGACAGCTGCGCCTACGTCGAAAACCCATTCCAGAGAGCGAGAGCCGAGTGAACCCCTCAGATCTCATTGGCGCCGCCGGCGCGACATCGATCCGTTTGCGTCTTGACGCGCTCTCGCCGGAAGATGGCATGGCGCGATATCTTCTCGATCGTCTGACCGGCGAGCAGGTTGCTGCGATCACCCATGCCTTGCTCACCGATGCGAAAGCCACCGAGCTTCTGAACATTGCGTTGCCGCGTAGCCTGGTTTCACCCTTCGGACTACCGGACAGCGTGATGACGGACGAGCGGATGGTGGCGATCCGGCACGCCGACTATAACCGTCCGGCACTTCTTTTTGCCAACACGGACGAAGACCAAGGCGCCTCCCTCGGGGATGTGACCCTGATCGGCGCGAAACAGCTGACGGAAGAGCCGGGACCTTGGGTCGAGGCCGCCGCCGTCGGCCTTGGTCTGAGCGCGAGCCAGATCGCGACCTGGATGGCTGCGTTGAAGGGGCTGACTGCGGCCGATGACTGGACGCTCCACCAGATTGCAACCTATGTCGCCATGACCCGAACGCGTATCGAAACCGATGCGGTACCGGTCACCGATGCCCTCGGATGGGCATTGCCGGCGTTGCGCCTGCCGCGCGACAGCGGTTACTTTCTGGGGCTTGGCGAACGCGATCGCGAAGTCCCGCGTCGGTGGAAAAAGCTGTTCGAAAAGCTCGTCGTTGAGCGCAAACCCTTGATGGTTAAGCAGCGCCCCAATCGCCAGCTTATCGAAAATGAAGAGTTGAGAGAGCAGTTCGCCGAGGTGCGGGACGATATCCCGGCGGAGGTCCATCCTGCCATCGATGCATTCATTGAGGCCGCGCCGGGCTGGGGCCCAGGAGCAGAAGCGCTCAGCCTCTTCGAATGGGAGGCTGAGAGCGTTCTTCAGCTGTTTTCCGGAATAAAGCTGAAGAAAACCTCGCTCGCGCAAGAGACAATCAATTTCTTCGAGTTCACGTTTCCCGACCGAGTGAGTCCAGCCGACAACGAATACCTCCGCGTTCTGAAGGGCCGATCGCTGAAGGAGACGCGTGAGGACGATCGCGAATTCTTCGAGGCCCACAGGGATGATCTCGGGCAAGACAAGGCTCTCAGGGTCAAGTGGGAGCGCTTCGTCTTCGGTCGCCCGATCGAATGCACCGATTTCCTCGAAGGCTTGTTGCGAGTCATTGAACGTCTCTTTGGACAGGTGAACCTCGGAGGCGGGTCCCGTAAACTGAGCATTAAGTCGGCCAGGCGATCGCGTAACCAATGGCTCGACCTCAATGCTGACGTTGGCCTGTATTTCGGGCTGCGCTACAGAGGGTTGCCCGCGCTTCTCGGCGCAGCCGTCGAATGGGACGTGCCGCATCTCTTTAGCTACGAAGAAGTGCTCGATCGGGCGAAAGCACGTCAAAAAAAGTACCGGCGAAATGAATCGACGGCACGAAGTGCCTTGCAGATCAAATTCGATGTGGCGCTAACAGCCGGACGGGAGCGGGCAACCGTTCAGCTCGTTTGGACCGGTCAGCCGGCAGCCATCGGTCTGGAACTGCCGAAAGATCTCGGCCGTCTCATCAAGCGCCCGTTTGGACGCAGCAGCGTTGCGCGTCTCGCGGTTAGTCGAAAGGGCGCCCTCCAGTCGGTGTCGCTGAGCGATACGGGAACGCTGCAACCAGCCTTCGGGCAGGATGCGGGAACGCTTATCCCACGCACCAGCACCGGCCTCGACCTTGCGAAGCAGTTCCCAAAACTCCTGAAGGAGGCAAGG
Source organism: Brucella haematophila (assembly GCF_005938105.1). Lineage (GTDB taxonomy): Bacteria > Pseudomonadota > Alphaproteobacteria > Rhizobiales > Rhizobiaceae > Brucella > Brucella haematophila. The sequence continues at coordinate 233,698 of NZ_VCPE01000003.1, forward strand.
GACGCCGGCCGGATCACACCGGCGGGCGCTGATGACATTGCTGCGGCGTGGAAGCAATTCGTCGCCTTGTATACCGACGCACTTACATCACTGCAGTCGTCCGGGTACGCGTCTGCCACCCTCATCGCGCAGGCTGACGCTTACGGCGGGCTGCTGAACAGTTTGGCCAAGAGTGCCATAGGTGATCTCAACCGCCGCGACATCTGGGAGCCGGTGCTGCGGATCGGGACGATCGAAGTATTGGGGAGCGCGCCGTCAGCCATTGTCGCACCTTGGCATCCACTGCGCCTGGCTGGCGTCGCGGCTAAAATGCGATCGGTGGCAGGCTTGGCCGACTATCTCTTGTCGGATGTCGATGTGAACTTCGGCGACTCGCGTCTGTTTTTCAGCGATCTCCGCGACGAACTCAGCCATCCGCTCTACCCTGAAGTGGCCGTCGGCTACGATGGTAGCGAACCTGTCCTGCTCACGGAAACAAGCACGGTCAACGACTACAGTCTGGTCGAGCGGCCGGTCCGAGATCCGTCTGAGGCGACCACAGATGTCGATCCGTCCGAGGCCGCAAGACAGATCCGCGCGCTGCTCGAACGCTATCTCGACCTGCAGCCGCATGAGCGGTCGAACCTCAGCATCATGCTCTACAATTGCGATGCGGCTGGGTTGCCGCTCGCAACCGTGAGCGCGCTAAGTTCGGTGCAGGACCAGGAAGAAGTCCATTGCAATGTGCTGGTCCGCCATCGCGACCGGGCTCGCTTGTCTGGAGTCTACACCGAGCTGCTTGAACGATCGGAAAATGATCCCGATGCGGTCGTGGTCAGCGAGACATCGCGGAATTTCATGTCGAAGCTGCGTATCGGCGTCATGCTCGACGTCGCGGGCGGATCAAAGTCGGGCGGAGCACGCGAGATAGACGTAGCGTTCCTGCACGACGTTGTGTCCCGTCAGGCGCGTGAACAGTGGTTTCCGGTTCCGGCTTTGCGGGATAATCCTTCCTTGCTGGAGCACGTACCGGCCCGCTGGTCGTACCGGCGGGTCACCGCCGAAGACGAACTCAAGGCGACGAGCTACCTGACGTGCCCGCGCCAGCCAGATGCTGGTTGGGCGTATATCGACGCCGTCGCGAACGTTGTTCGGCGCCAGTCGCATGGTCCAGACGAGCACTATCTGCCAGCCCGCCAAATCTCGTTCCAGGATGGCGGCCTGAAGGGAATGTTCGATGAGGTGCATAAACTGGCGGAGTGGGTCGCCACCTATGACGATCTTCTCGACAAGCGGCAACTTGCTGCCCAAGGGATCAACGTGATCCGGTATCGTCGCCAACGTACGCACGGCCGCAACATGGTCGTGTCGTCGACATCGGAGCTGCGAATGCTTCGCGTGCTGGTCAAGCGGCGGCTTGCGGAACTTTCCTTGGGTCTTGACGACGACCGCCTTGCAGGTCTCGCGCGACGAATGATCGAAGACGCCAATGCCATTTCGGGCGATATCGTTCTGCGGGCAGCCAAACGGGGCGTCTCGGCCGGCGAATTGATCGGTTTGGTGCTGAGCCGGGCGCTTGTCGAAGAGGAGCTTGGTCAACGCGCAGCCGTTGCCTGGTTCCTCCTCGATGATTACGCGGAATGGCTTGGGCAAAAAGAAGAAGGCATCGCCGACATCCTTGGCATCAGTCTCTCGACAGGCGAGGATGGTCTTCCGAAGCTCAGGGCGATCGTGACCGAAGCGAAATACGTCGACCAATCCGGTTTAGCGGAGGCGAGCCGCAAGTCACGCAGCCAATTGCGACAGACCGTTGCCCGTATCGATGACGCTCTGTTTGGCGATCCCGGACGCCTCGATCGCGACCTCTGGCTTTCCCGAATCTCCGATTTGCTGCTGGACGGTACAGCAGCGTTGGGCCAGGCAAACCTTCTCGAACGCGTTCGAGACGGCATTCGCCGCGGTGCTGTACCGATCGATTTGCGCGGTTACTCGCACATTTTCGTTTCCGGCCCGGCGACTGACGGCAGTTCGCCGGGAGAACAAGATGAATTGCCGGAAATCCAGATGGGCCTTCAGGAAATTTTTACGCGCAAGGGGCTTCGCAAACTGATCAAGGCTTACGAGGCCAAACAAAGCCTAACCGAACTGCGGGCCCAGCTTGGCGAAAAGCAGACATGGAAATCGGTCAGCTATCGTCATCCGGCCCCGCGGGTTGATTGGACGAAGGCCATCAAAGAAGAGCATCCGATTGCGGGAATGGATGAGCTCATCAGCCATGACTATGATCAGGATGACGACGAGGGCGATCCCGAAGGCGGAAAGGTTATTGAGGCCGTAGAATCCGGCACAAACGGTAATGATTCAGTCGCCGTGAGCGGCGCTAGCGGTCTGTCGAAGGGGGAAATCGCCCCCGCCCCAGTCTCGACCCAAATCAACGGCGAAGACCAATCGGCCATTTCAGTATGGTCTTTGCCAAACACGCAACCGGGGGCTCCAGCGTCGCCGAGCGGCGAAACGTCTGCTCCGACGTTGGACGAGTTTTCCAGCGCCGGCGTTGACGTCGGCTTTGCTGCCCTAATCGAAGCTCGCGCGCAGAAAGCACGCGAAAACTCGGCGGATGAACGTGAATGGCTGGACAGCACCGCACAAAAGTTGCGCGCCGCACTGCTCGGCTACAATCTTCAAGCCAAGATCGTCGGGATGCGCCTGACCCCAAATGCGGCACTCATCCGTTTCTTGGGGTCGGATCGTCTGCGCGTTGAAGACATCGAAGCGAAACAATCATCCCTTCTGACGACGCATGGGCTTAGGCTAATCTCGATTTCGCCATTGCCGGGCGAGATCGTTGTTGGAGTAGCGCGTCCGCAGCGACAGGTCGTTTCTCTTTGGGATGTTTGGGGCCGACGGAAGATTAATCGCAATGCCGCGGGAGTGAACACGTCGTTCGTGCTCGGCCTGAAGGAACTTGACGGCGATATCCTCTATCTGAACCTTGGTGGCCCATTCGCCGGCGGCCAACAGCATGAACCCCACACGCTTGTCGCGGGCGCAACGGGGTCGGGGAAATCCGTCCTGATCCAGGCCTTGCTCCTCGACATCGCTGCGACCAACTCCAGTGATCTCGCGCACATCCACCTTATCGATCCGAAGATGGGCGTGGACTACGCGGCAATCGAGAGATTGCCGCATCTGCAGGGAGGGGTGATTGTCGACCAAACGCGAGCGGTTGAGGTTATGGAGGACCTCGTCACAGAGATGGAGCGCCGCTACGAGCTGTTCCGGTCCAAGGGTGCTCGAGACATCAGAGCATTCAATTCCAAAGTCGGGACTGCTGAGCGGCTGCCATATGTCTTCTTGGTCCATGACGAGTTTGCGGAGTGGATGCTGACGGAAGATTACAAGATCGCGGTGACATCCAACATATCGCGGCTAGGCGTGAAGGCGCGCGCCGCAGGCATGCACCTGATTTTTGCAGCGCAAAGACCCGACGCGAACGTCATGCCAATGCAACTACGTGACAACCTCGGCAACAGATTGATCCTGAAAGTTGCGAGCGTTGGAACATCCGAGATCGCACTTGGAGTGAAGGGGGCAGAACAGCTCTTAGGGCTCGGTCACCTTGCGGCAAGACTCAGTGGCGAGCCAGCGATCATATATGCCCAAGCGCCGTTCTTGTCGGATGATGATATCGACATTGCAGTTAATTCAATTTGCTTGAGCGACGCGGGTAGCAGATGAAGAGAGAGCAATCCGCTACCCAGCCCGCAACTCGAATTTTCACGTGTGGTTGTGGGAAGCCGGATTGCACGATGGCGACGCTATATCCGTTCCGCGAACACATAGCAAACTTAATTCATGGGATATTTTCGGCGGGACACTTCGGCTTGATTGATGGCTGCGATGATACGCAATATCCGTGGCCAGGTGTAGCGTTTCCCCTGCAAATGGCTGCCAGCATTGAAGACGTCTTCGCAGATCCGTCATATATTGATGAATCAGATGCCGGCCTTTATTGTGAAAGCGCTTGGGATCGTGACGAGGAAGATCGGGTCGCCGCGTCAGAATATGTCGCTGCTTTAACGATCTTCAACTTCGTCTGGATGGCATACGAAGACGCTATAAGGCAGTCAAACATCTTTGCCTACAAGCGCGAAAAGCTTCCTGTGCAAGCTAGAAAGCATTTTGCAGAGCATGCCAGCTTAGTCGATCAAATCCCTGCGCTTTCTTACGTTTACCGTATTGCTCGAAAGTGCTGCCTATATGCAGCCCCCCTGGCAGACGAGGTCGCTGCGATAGAGACCAAGTATAAGCTCACCACAGCCTCTGCCGCTGCGGAACTGGGGCGCGTCTTTAGGAACTATGTGGTGCACGGTTCGGATCCGATCCCACTAGACGGCTATCCAAAGCACTGGGGAATCGCGCGGTTCTACACGGTGTCTCGTATGCTGCTCATTCTCATACAGTGCCTAATCAGATTGCGCCTAACTAACGCAGGGATGCTGATACCGCTCTCGCTGATGCGAGATGAGGAAGTGGAGGAGGCTGGTATGATTTTCGCCCGGCTTCATCAAAAAGCTAATCTATGGCGCCGGTACCCCTCGCAACAGGTCGGGTAGCCGGCTATTTGTGGCAGATCACGCAGCTCGCTGCTGCTTCATCGAGACCATAGACGTCATCAACCGTTTCTGCGGTCCTGCCGGAAAGAGGATTCACCTTCCGGCCGCGGCGCAACCGCTCCCGTCGTTTCTCGTAATCCGCCTTGATCTGTTCTACCCGGTCAGGCGCGATCAACTCCGTCAGACTTTCACCTTGGCTCCATGTGAACGGCGAGCCATCGCGTAACGCGGTCTTTTCATAATCGACGGCCTCGGCGAAACGATCCGGATGATGTTCGGCAAGCCGCACCCATTCGATCTTCTGCTGATAGAAGCAGAATGTGCACCCCGACCGGGAACGCCATTGATAGTAGGCCGGCTCACCGACGTCTGACTGTTCAAGTATCTCGATGACGCCGGTGCGATCGACTCCTGCTTCGCGAAGTGGAAAATGGACCTGCATGTTAGGGTGTGTGGCTTGATAGCCCTCACGGCTCGGCTCATCGGCGCGAATAGCGACGTAGGAGTGGACAATTGTCCCGCTTTTCAGATCCCTTTCCAGCCAATGTTCCAGCGGCCGAAGTTTCAGCTGTCGCGTGCACCAGCGGGTGCGGGGCGAGGGGAGAAAATTGCCGTACTCGTCCAACCAGAAATCAAAGTCGCGGTCGGGGTTAAGCCGCAGGATCGGCCGACCAAGGAAACCCTCGAGCTTGTCGAGGAAGCTATAGACCTCTGGCAGTTCCTTGCCGGTGTCCGTGAAGAAATACTCAATCGGCAGCTCTGGATGATGCTGTCGCATGTAAACGGCGAGGGCGGCGCTGTCGCGCCCGCCCGAGAGACCCAGGATATGACGTTCCTCACTCATTGTCTGCCAACCTCATCTTCGCCATCGGCTGCCATCATCGCGACTGCACGCGCCAATGCAGCAAGCTGCAGTCGTCCACTTTTGTTTTCTGATCTGAGCGAAGCCACCAAGCGATCAGCGATTCCTGCGGCGGCCATCTTTTCGCTTTCGCTCAGTTCGAAGCTGCACATCAAGGGCGGTGTCTTAGGGTCGAGCCCGACGACAAGTGCAAGGGCCTCGGTTTGAGAGCGTCGATCTCGCACGATCGCCAAAGCCTCAAGCTCCCGGAAACGGCGCCCGTATCGCGCAATTTCCGTCAAAGCTTCATGCCGGTCTCTGTCGGACCAATTCCGGGCAGGGCGATGCAACAAAACGCTGACCGTGCTCTCGATATCGCCTTTCCCAAGCTCTATCGCTGCGACGCGATCTGCAAAGGCGTCGAAGTTATAATCGTTCGTTAGGCCTTTAAGCAGCGATGCACGTTCCGCGATCCCTTCGAAGCTCACGACATCAATGCCGAGCGCCTTGGCAAGTGCTAAACGCAACTCCTCGAGAAGCTCAGGATAGCTCGCTTCAGCTGCTTGAAGGGCATGATAGACGGCTCCCGGGGTAAGCTCTTCACCGAGAGCGGCCGGAAGATCGTCAAACAAGAGACGCTCGGGATCGTCTGACTTCATCACGATCCCACGGATTTTCACGGCCAATGGATCAAGGTTGGTGGTACGTTTTGCGAATTGTGAGAGCTCTTCAAAACGCTGAAAGAGAGCCGCGGCGACGGGCAATGACGCGCCGTCATGGTCGAGGCCGAGCAACTGCGCGAGCCCACTGAGAAACGCGGTTTCGCGCACGGACCGGTCTATCCGCCTCAAACGAAAGAGACCAGGCTTCTGTAAAAGCTTGTCGACGACGACATCATCGATTGCTGTTTGATAAACCCCGTCGATATAAACAGCGACGCTCTCGCGCTTTGCGAGCATGTAGGCGAGCGCCAATACCGGCATCACACCGGCTTTGATGCCATAGGGTGGCCGAGCCCACTCCGCATAGACAGCATCGAGAGGCTTTTCACCCGCAAGATCGATTACCTCCCACGCAGGGCGGAGCGATGCTCCCTCTTGGCTATCGTCCGGTTCCGAAAAGCCAAACACGCCGGTCTTGATCTCCTTGTGCAGTCCGAATGGCCGAAGCAAGGTAAGATAGAGGCCGAGCTCTGCAGGATATTGGGTCATTCCCAGCTGCTCATGCGCGTACGACGTGACCATTGCATGAGCAAGCTCACGCAGAGCCGCCATCGAATTGGATGATGGTTTATCGCGCTGGAGCAACTCACTTTTGATGATCGGCGCCTTAGAGTAGCCGGCGTCGGCCAGCGCACTTGCAACGACCGTTAGCGGTGCGCGAATGGCTTGGCTCGGTTGAGGTGCCAGGTACCAGCTTGCGTTCTCAAATGCCGTTTCCAGCGCCCGATGAAGCTGATCGATGCAGTGGGACTGTCTTGCGGCAATCTCGCGCCTCGCGATCCGGTCACCCTCCAGCTGCGGGTGTTCACGGAAAACGCGTTCGACGGCCAACAACTCTGCTGCAGTTGTTCGGAGGGCAGAGCTGTCATTTGCGCCGCCTACGGCAATCACACGCTCCTCATTCGCCAGCGCTTTGGCGGCTTTCTGCGCTAGTTGATTGACTGATTTCGGCGTCAAAGAACCGTCGCCGAGGAGCAATAGCAGAAGGCCACTGCCATGAAGAGGGCGGGCCAAAATACCGCTTGTCAAGGACGCGATCGTGTCGTTCAAGCCGACGACCTGCAGCGCTATCTCAAACGTTCTAAGCGCGCCTTTTTGGAAATAATGCCGTTTGGCCGTCGCAAAGCCTAGGCCGACGCGGCGCGGAATGTCGGAAAGCTCAAGTGAATCCACCGGTTGGATAGCCCGGCCAATGGCTTCCTCAAGATCGAAGTCGCTGCCGGCAAATAGCGCATACCCACCAAGGCGTGGCTGCCGGATCAGGATAGCCCAATCAACGAGATCCTTGATCGCTCCGCTGACGGCGTTTGCCCCAAATCCAGGTACCGACGCGCTCAAAAAGTCGTCTGCGAGCACGACCCCAGAACCGTTGCGGAAAAACTCGATGATCGCCGCCGCTTTCGTCAGGGCGACGTGCAGACCAGTTCCTTTGACACCGGCCCGCTCGATCGCTTCAAATGCAAGGCTGAAGCGGTTGCCGTCCACACCCGCGGTAAGGGCCATTCCGAAGTTAGCGGCGAGATAGTCCCAGAGCATCGAAGGATCGTAGGTCCCGCTCTCGAGATCGGTCACCTCCAGAAACTCCCTGAAGCCGGACGGCTCAGCCGAACTCAGGAAGCCAAAGACGCTTCGCTCGTTTTGCGCGAACCGTGCTCTCGAGATCGGTCCGAGCAGAAGTGCGCTCACCGGATTAAGAGGCCATGTCTGCGCAAGCGCTTCCGCCAACACTTCAACGTCCGTCGGACGGCGCTTGGCGACCGCTTCCGCAACACTGCGGGCGCCGGACGCATTGTGATCAGCGCGCTCAGCGGCGATGGCTCGGCCAAGCAGCGCAACTGTTTCGTCAGCGCCCGAAAGAAACCCGATGTCCTGGTAGCGGCCCTGAACCTTACGCCATTCCTGGCGCGCGTCGCGCGCTGCACGCGCCGTGTATTGGTCGAACGATTGATGAAGAATACCAATGACGACCAAACGGCCGTTGCTACGTGACGCACGTTCGGCGAGGTCCTGAAGCAGATGGACGTCTCCACCTTCGAGTGCTTCGTGCTCAAGAAGCTTACCGAGTTCGTCAAGAATGAGGAGGGTTCCGCTCGACGCGCCTTCGCCCCCGGCGATTAAAGCCTTGATGAGGCGATCATCGCTTGCTGCGAACTGTGACGCGGTGTCCTCAGACCAGCCGAGGGTATTGCGTGCGGCTTCAACGATGGCGTCGCGGAGCCGTGTCCGGCTTCCGGTAACGGCGACGACTTTCCAAGGGCCGCTGGTTTCCGCGAACGCCTGGTTGAACAGCGTCGAGAGAAGCTCCCCCGCAATATCTCGAGCAATTTTCCGATTCTTCTTCGTGCCGGCCACGAGGTTCGCAAGCAGCAGAGCAGCACTCGACTTGCCGCCGCCATAAGGACCGGTCCAAGTGTAGGCACCTTGATGGTGGTCCCGCTGGCTCTCACCAAGGATACGCAGAGCTTTAGCGACACTTGCCTGCAAAACGTATCCGACCAATGGCGGCGTGCCGTTCAGGTCCGCATCGAGCCGGGCCGATCGCGCGAAACGGCGATCGATGGAAACTATACTGGAAAGCTTGGTCATGCTGCGATCTGACGGTCAAGTTTGCGTGGGTAGGCGAGAGAAAGAACCTTCGTCGGATCGAACTCGGAAGTGCGCTGGATCTGGCGAAGACCGGCCGTATCGACCCATTGCCAAGCACCTGCGGTCAGATCGTCAAGCCGCATCAGTCGGGAAACCAGGCTGTCTTCGTCGAGTTTGAAAACGCGGCCTGGCGAGCCTGCTCCATAACAGATCTGTTCAGCCGTCAATGTGGTCGCGCCGCCGGATCGTTCCCAAAACTGACCAAGCGCGTAAGCGAAAACGGCATCATGGAGGCCCGGCTTGGGACCGCGAACAAACTCATACCAGCCACCAAGCCGAGCTTCTCGGATCAATGAAAGCTCGGCTAACAGAGGCTCTGCTGCGTCTTCATTGAGAGTATCCGCGCGCCGCACATAGCTGCGCAAGAAAACCTCGATATCGCGCTTTAGTGTTCCGCGCGTTGCCCGCCATCCGTTGCTCTCGACTAAGGCCATGAGCTGGTCGAGCAACATGGCCGGATCGAACTCGATCGCGTTAAGCAGATTGAACGCGTAGTAAGCAGTTGTTGTCATCGAAGGCGTGCTGGCAATATGCCAATGAGCGAGCCAAATCGTCGCTGATTGCTCGAGGTATGGATCGAGACCATCGTCGGAGAGAATGGCCTGACCAAGCCCGGTTGGTACAATCATGCGATCAACTTCGACGAAGAAGCCCGAAGCGAGCGCCCAATAGCGCATGGAAACCGCCATATTGCGCCCGACGCCAAAACGAGTTATTGCATCTTGTTGCTGAAATGTTCTGGAATCGGCTCCGCTGCCGACTGCATCGAAGGCTTTCTTCAACCATAGCAGCCGTAGCGGGAACGTCTCGTGTCCCGCAAACTGCCCTCTCGAATCGATCTTTATCGTAGCGTTTCCCATGAAGGGATCTTACTGGTGAACGTCTCCAGTTTCAAGGCGAGACAGCGCGGCGGCATCAACAATGTGTCCGGCAGCCGCTAATATCTCTTCCGTATTCTGGTAGCGATTACAGAGAATCCGAATAACGCCACGAGCATCTATTTCAGAAAGCCCAATAGATTCAAGAACATGAGAGGATTTGATTTGACCTGACGTGCATGCAGAGCCCGTTGAAAGCGATACTTGACGCGCGATGCGAGCGCAGAGCTCGTCTGCATCGACGCCGAAGAGCTGGATGGAAGCCGTGCCTGGAACCGTTGGCGCATCACCGCTGACCCGTCGGAAGCGAAGTTGACGTTGTTGAAGCGTCTGAAGCAACTGCTCAATCAGCCCCGAGCAATGCTCTCGGTCGGATGCAAGCCGTTCCATTGCAACCCGAGCTACCGCACCGAAGCCTGCAACGAGCGCGACGGGTTCAGTTCCGGGCCTTAGACCGCTCTGCTGGCCACCGCCCAAAGTCAGGGGAACCGGCTTTGGCGCCGATGCGGCGACATACAGTGCGCCTATGCCCATCGGACCATAGCATTTGTGCGCCGAAACGGTGAGGTAGTCGACATCAAGCTCGACGACGTCGACGTCCATCTTGCCGACAGCCTGCGCAGCATCGCTATGGAAGAGCGCGCCGCTCTCATGCGCGAAGGCAGCAGCTTCCTTGACCGGCTGGATGACGCCGGTCTCATTGTTGACCGTCATCACTGATGCAAGGAGGAGGTCATGGTCGACAAGCTTCGCGAATTCGGCAAGATCAAGCCGGCCGCGACGATCGACGGGAGCAATGATGACTTCGAACCCTTCGGACTGTAAGGCGTGTGCAGGTTCCAAGACGGACTTATGTTCAACTGCCGAAACGAGCACGCGTTTCCGATTGGGTTGGAGTCTGCGAGCGGCGCGTGCCACGCCCAAAATCGCGAGATTGTTGGCTTCGGAAGCACCCGAGGTGAAGGTTATCTCACTTGCAACGGCGCCAAGCAGGTCGGCAACCGATCCGCGGCCATCGGCAATCGTGCGGGCGGCAATCTCGCCTGAAACGTTGGACGAACCAGCATTTCCCGGGTGCGCCCAAACGGCAAGCATCGCGTCGCGAGCTTCAGGCGCAAGCGGCAGAGTGGCAAAACCATCGAGATAGATCGGATGGGTCATTTCAAAAACTTCCTGCACTAAGCGAGCATTCGATGCTAAACAGAATCGAAGTGTGAGGTTATTATGTCAAACGGTTTAACGAATGAACCACCTGATCCGAACGTGATTTACGAACAGCGTTGCGAGGACTTTCGTTCGCTCAACGGGTTTCTATGGCAATCGCCCCTTATCATAATGACGCTTACTGGCGGGTTGTGGTTTGCGGTTGGAAGCTTCGAAGTCAGTGATCGAGCAAGATCGATGTTGCTTATCTTTGCTGGAATATCAAACCTTCTGATGATCATCGCGCTCATCAGGCTGCGATACGTGATGCAGAAAGTGCTCGCTGACATCCGCAGCTATGATGGCAAAGGCAAGATCGGAGGAAATTTCATCATCGTCGGCACCTTCTGCATGCTGCTACTGTTTGCTGCAGTCGGCTCTTTCGTGACGAGCTGGGGACCATCGGCTTATTTCACCAAAAGTGCTGCCGGGAAGGCAACACCCTGATGGCGTCGGGAACGTCATTTGATTCTGTCGCCTACTACGATCGGCTGGCTGCTGATTTCGGGCCGCAATACGACGCCGTCAGTTTCGATCTCGTCCATCCAAACCTTGCCCTACATCTTCCGGTTGAAGGCCGGGTTCTCGACATAGGAGCTGGTAGCGGGCGCGATGCACGAGCGCTCGCTGCTCGGGGGTTAGAGGTCATAGCGGTTGAACCGTCGATGGCGTTCCGGCGTGTCGCAGTAGCGAACGGTGTCAAGGGAGTGACCTGGGTTGACGATCGTCTTCCAAAGCTTGCGCTTTTGGACAAAATTCCGCCGTTTGACTTCATTTTGTGCTCAGCAGTGTTAATGCTGCTCGACGACAGTGATTTTTGGAATAGCTTTCAGAGGATGGCGCATCTTCTAGCCGATACTGGTCTTCTGGCCGTTGACGTCCGAAATCCAATGCCCAATGAGCCGGTCGATATTTTTTATGCGCACCCTGACGCACAGGTCTTAGAAGCTGCGGCTAGAGCCGGACTAGATTGCATTGATTATTCAGAAAGAAACGATGCCTTGGGTCGATCAGAGTACCGATGGCGTAGCTATATCTTTGCTCATGCAAATCGTTGACTCATTTTAGTTTCCGGCAGTGGTCAAACTATCGGGGTGGCCAACTGGTTAGGAGAGAGGTTATTGAGTTCCGTCTGTGATTGAACCATTTTTCAGCTCGCACAGGACCGTTAGAATGATAGGCACCAACGTATTATCAGTGATTTGAGGTCAGTACTCCGGTCTATGAGCAAATGGAAATCGGCCTATGCTTCATCAGGCGTGCATGAATTTCGCCAAGGATATCTGCCTATCTCGCAAAGCCGGGCTTTGTGGATCGACCGGTCCAAACATACGCAAGTCGTGACTGGTATGCGTTCTCGACGGCGATTTTTGCAGTGACAGTTTGCGTCCCGCTCCATGGGCCGCCGATTCCAGAAAATCCACCGACCCGCATCCGGCAAGAAGCCATGTGCTGTCCCCCATTGATCCCGGAAGAATGACCGGCTCACCGAACCTTTCATACGGGCTGGAATAGGCTTGATCTTTTCGACAAAGCCCAACTCTCCGCGGTCTTGAAAACTTGCGGTGGGAGCCAATCGGCAATGCGTCCGGACGCGTTCTCTTTGCGCAATCGCGGCAGGAAAAGAAGAGCGCCAATGAAGCAGATCGCCTGATCAAGTATCTAGCGAGGTTCGGCTTGAGCTTCGATGAAGTGAGAGAGCGCCTGCGTGCAGCACCGCTCCTATAAAACGGCGAATGTCAGGCACTGTTCTCATTCACACTTCCATCCAGACCTGATTGAGTATCCTGGCGGCCAGCGCGGCTTTATCCTGGGGCAAAAATCTCCCGTAGTGACTCGCCACCATGTCCGGCGTATCCTGGATTGCATAGCTGGCCTGTTCGTAGGAGCCAGTCTGCTTCAAGATATGAGTAGCCAGGACGTCCCGGACGTTGTGCGGACCATGGGGAAGCAATCCCCTTATAGCGCCCCGGTCGGTATAAGGGTTATAGATACCGTATCGCTGAATTGTGAGCCGCCAAGCCTCGTAGAATGTCGTTTGGTCATAGGCTGCATCCTTGCTGTTTGATTTTACAGTTTTGACAAACAGCGTGCCCGGATCGCGGTTCTCGTCGGGCAATCGTTTAATTATCTCGTCCGTGATTTTTCGATATTCGGCAAGTGGACTATCGGCTTCCAGAACGCACATGATCGGTTCGAACGGATCCCGGTGAACGCGCATCACGCGCTGGATTTCTCTGGAGCGATGTGTTGCATGTTTAAAGCACTCCGCGCATGCCCCGTGCCAATCCTGCTGTGCAAAATCGATTTCTTCTGCTGTCACCAATCCTGGAACAGGCTGCAGACCTCTGGCTAATTCAGCATGTTGCCACATCCAACCGGTTTCCGGGCGTGTCATGCCGAGTATTGCGCTCAGCATATCCTGCTCCCACGATGTGTAAAAGCCGCGTCGCTTTTCTCGCCACTGAAGGTACCAGTCCCAAATACCAGGAAAGACGAGCAAACCGAACGTTATTTGCCGCAAAGGAATGCCGCGCCCCTTGACTTCACTATCTGGAGAAGCAGCAAGGGCGCCGAATAAAAGTCCAAGATGCTCAACCTTTTGAGACGCAGTTTCTTCTCCCCAAACACCGTTTCTCTGAAAACCGACTGATGTCAGGGTTGCTGTTTTAAACCGGACAAGGTTGGCCATCTCCATTGCCAGGCGGGGAGGAGCGTCTACGACGCCCGCGAGCAAATCGGGATCTTCGATAAAATCATCTTCATCCAGACTGCCCTCGAAATCCAAAGTTTCTGATCTGACGCGTGGTGACAATACCGTGCCGTAAGAAATTCCGGGGAACCGGATCGCGTATCTCTGTTTGGACGCCTTCCTCTGAAACCGGCGATAATCAGTCGAGCCCGATATGATCACACGCCGGACCCATTCGAGGATCTCTTCCCGTTTGCTAAAGGAAAGCTGATTAAAGTCGTCTGGCAAATGCCAGACAATGCGCCGCCGTTCGGCGGCACTAACATCGCTACCGAGCTCGTGACCGTATATTGATCGTGCCTGATGAGGCAGTCTGGATTTAAAATAACCCTCGGGGAGACGATATCGCTGTTCTATTCTCGTAAGTACATCGAAGCTATCGGCAGAGCGCGGCGTCTTCGTTCCATTCGCCCAATTCGATATCGTGCGGATGTCGAAAATCTCATGCTGTTTTATAATTGCTCGGTGGAGGCGCCAGTAGGTCTCACCGAACCTGCGCATATGATAATTCAAGGCCTGCTGGAAAGTCTGCGGATCTTCGGTCCACGCAAACAGCGGTTCCGGAAACTCCTCAACAGGATCCGCCGGCGCTAAACTGGGCGACTTTGGACGAACAGGAATTCTCACCGAGGCCGGGGCCCGGTCCGGCTTTGGCAAACGCACGGCGGGGCGACGATCACGTATTTTATGTTTTGGCGCAGTTTGATCGGATTGGGGAACGCTATTGTCGACCCATCGAATTAGGGCTTCTAATGCAGGCCGAATAATATTCTTCAGCTTCTCCGTTAATTCGCAATCAATCCGGCTTTCCGAGGCGAATGATAACCAGTCTATCTGGCTTCTGCGCATCGGAGGCTTTCTGTGCTGGACGATCAGATCATCGAGATATGACTTGGTCCTATCGAGTATTTCTTCGGACACATGCGGCCTGACGCGTTTGTCGCAGAATTCAGAGATCATATTCCGAAATTGAAGAGGTGAAGAAGTCTGTGTTTTCATTGCAGCCCAAATTGCTAAATTGACCGGCTTCTTGCCGGGCGTGGGCTGCTAATGCGAATTGATTAATCAATGCTGAAGGCTGAGAATAAGAGGGCGTGTACATGTCTGCTATGATCCAAATTATATACGCGATGATCAGGTTTATGTTCTTTCAAGTGACACGCCCTGATCTAAAAATCAGGGCGCTGATGTTTACTTCTGCCGTTCAGAGGTTAGTCCGATCCTGCGACGGTGAAAACAGATGGATCGATGCTGATCTCGTCTTCGATACCGAGCTTTACGATGATTGCAGGGAGAATTTTATGGATAGCGCGCATGCCGACCAATAATTCGTTCATATATATGTCGGGATGCAAACGAATAGCGTTTCGTCCGAAACTCTCAAGCTCCGCCTCGGATCCAAGTTCGCCAGGGGATGAATACACCAGGTCCAACAGTTCGGCGCGAAGCGGAACACCGCCCCTATACGCTCGTTGCTTGGCAAAGTTCAGCCAGTTCGTGTAATCCTTACGCGTCTGATATCGAAACGTGTTGAACTTTGGTGCTAAGGTCCGGTCTACTTCTATCTTGGATGCGGCTAGGTCCATAAGGCAAGGCTCGATATTCCCGGCGGGGGAATCGAAGAGTTCGAGCTCGTCATCCATAATGATCTCTTCTACGTAAGCCGCATAGAAGCCGTATACGTCGTTAAGAGCGTGATAGATCGACATTATGAGTGACGTGAAAGGATGGGCTTCAAGAGCCTCTATATGTAGTTCGACACTGTCATCGTCGTCAGCGAAATCAGCCTCATAGTCAAAATCCAGTTCCTTCGGAAAGCTGATTGGTATCGCTACGCCCATTTCCCGAAGCGTAAGAAACGTCTGCCATCCCAGTTGGTTGAACTCGTCCTCTTCCAACGGTGCAGTGTGGTACCCGGTTTCCGCATTTTCCGAAATGAGATCAGCCAGAAATCGTAGAAGACGGTTCCATTTTTTTGCGTATTCCACCGATCCGGTCCAGGTGACAAATTCGGGATCAAGATCCTCGATTTTGGCGAGTGCGCGCAATCGATCCGCCATATCCGACGAGATATGCTCGCCCTTTTTCCATTTGCTGATTTGGGTTGGTGATACTTTCAGGAGTGCTGCGAGCTCTTTTTGAGAGCATGTTTGTGCGTCGAGGGCTAATTGTACGAGAGCCGCACTGTTCATGGATTTGATCCTATCTGCAAAACGATGGCTAAACTTCGCACAATTTACTAAATTGTCAATTTATTTTAGTAAACTTGAAAATCGTGTTAAAGCAGAGAATGTGGCACGAAGGTTCATATCCCTTCAAGGCGAGGGGTCTATGCTCGGGCGGCAGGTTCGCTTCTTGATCAGCAATCTGCGTCCCGTTGCGTTCGTTAGAACGGGTTGGGTGCATTCAGAGTTTCACGTTGCCGACGCCAAAGATAATAAGCTTCCTAAGTATTGTATTGGTAAAAAGTCTAATTCCTTGGTGAATTTCGCCATCTGATGTTGACTCAGTGAACAAAATCACGCATTCGATAAAGCTCTAGTAAGGGTTGTATTTACTGTTTTCCTGCCATGCGGGAGGTGTCGAGGGCCACTTTATACAGCAGTGCAACCAAATGCATTTGGGTTCAATACGAATAAGGTCTCGGAAGTGGAGCGTTATTGTTCACTTCTTTTTTGATGATCTACCGACCTGTTGAGGGACAAGTCGTTTGAATTGGGGATTTATTGGGAATGCATTTTGTCAAGACTTTAACGTCTTCAGGCGTTTTTGCGTCTATTTTTCTGGTGAGTGTAACTGCTGGTTCGGCGCAGGATGCGCCTGTTGCGGCGGAAACGCCTGCTGTTCAATCCACCCGTTTCGATGACTGGTATTATCGCTGTGTTGATGTGAAGGCTTCGGACGGCAAATCTGTTGCGCAATGTGAGGTTGCACAGATCTCTCAGGTGAAGCAGGGCGACCAGGACGTCAACGTTCTCACGCTGGCCATTGCAAAGACAGCGCCTGAAGCTGGCAAAAAGCCTTCTGACAATGATTTGTTACTGACAGCACTTGTGCCCCTCAATGTCGTTTTGCCAATTGGCCTCGGTTTTTCTGCTGATGGCAAGGACGTGGTGACGGTTCCCTATCGCAATTGTAATCAGGCAGGTTGCTGGGCGCAGCAGAAGCTTGACGGCAAGATGCTGGCAGCGTTGCAGAAGGGGTCTGCCGGAGAGGCTCGACTTCGTCTGATGAACGGCCAGAACATCAATCTCAAATTCTCATTGAAGGGCCTGACCAAGGCGCTCGCAGAACTTCAAAAGCCATCAAAGGCCTGATCGGGAGCAGATATGATATATTCTGTTCGCCCGGCGAAGCTTGGCCTTGCGTTGGCTGTTTCCCTGCTCATGACTGGGACTTGCGTCTTTGCTCAGGCTCCAAATCCTGCGGCTTCGCCTGCCGATGACTTCATGCGTCGTCAGGCGGAACAGGGTCTGGATAAGCGGTTAGATAGTTTGCGCGAAGCCACGCCACGCGGCGGATCATCCGTCAGGCCCGAGCAGGGCGAGGAGGGGACGGGCGCTGCAACAGGCCCATGCTTTTCAATCAACCAAGTCGATGTTGAAGGCGTAACGCTGCTTTCAAAGGCTGCACTTGATCCGGTTCTTTCGCCCTATCGCAACAAGTGCATCGGCCTTGCCGATATCAATGTTCTTCTGAAAGACCTTACCAATCTCTACATGGATGCGGGCTATATCACGTCGCGCGTCTATGTGCCCGAACAGGATATTGCAGGCACCAAAGTTCTGCGCCTTGTCGCTGCTGAAGGCACGCTTTCCGATATTTATCTGAATGGAAAGCCAGCAGACTATCCCGGGCTCCTGGCAACCGCCTTTCCGGGTATGAAAGGCAGGGCGGCGAATATCCGCGATGTTGAGCAGGGGCTTGATCAGATCAATCGCCTGTCATCGAACAATGCCAAGACGTCGATGTTGCCGGGCAAGGAGCCGGGTGCCTCCATTCTCAATGTTGAGAACAAGCCCGGTCTGCCGTGGCATTTCTCCATTGCGAATAACAATCTCGGCCAGAAATCGACGGGCTATTCCCGCTCATCAATATCGTTCCGCATGGATAATCTGGTCAATCTGAACGATCTCGTTTCGCTGACCTATGAGCATAGCGGGCCGGACTATCCATGGCCCAATGATGGTGTCGGTCAAAGCAACAGCATTTCAGGTTCGATCAGCGTTCCATACGGCTACTGGACCTTCACGCTCAACGGCTCATATTACAAATATCGCAGCTCGGTTCCGGGGAACTATGGCGATATCGACACATCGGGCGATTCCGGTCAGCTCGGTTTCAATGTCGACCGCGTCATTCTGCGCGATCAGAACTCCATCACCACACTCAATGCAGGCATTGCCTATAAGGAAACCAACAATTTCCTGATGGGCAATCTGATCGAAGTCGGCAGTCGGCAATACTCCGTCGCCAATCTGGGGATTTCTCATTCACGCCGCATGCTGGGTGGGCTCTGGGTGTTCGATCTGAGCTATAATCAGGGGCTCGGCCTCTTTGGCGCAACGAAACGCGGTGATCCCGGCGCGGGTGATGCTGAACCGGAATTCTCCAAATTCACCGGCACGATCAATGTTACCAAGCCCTTCCAGCTTGCAAACCAAAACCTGCAGTTCTCGACGCTGATCAACGGGCAATATTCGCCAGACAACCTCTATGGCGCCGAGCAGATTTCACTGGGCGGTTATTCCAACGTGCGCGGTACGCGCGACAGCATCCTGTTTGGCAATAATGGCCTGTTCACCCGCAACGAGATCACATGGCGCACATTGCCATGGAAAGATAGCGAGCTTCTGACCAAGCGTCTGGGCGAATTCCGGCCCTATGCGGCTCTCGATTACGGCCACGTGTTCGGTCAGGACCGTTTCGCCATAGAAGGCGGCGATGTGTCCGGCTGGACAGTCGGTGCACGTCTGGCAGGCGGCAATATCGGGGCCGATATCGGCTATTCGCGCATCATCAAGAGTACAGCCGACACCAGTTCAAAAGATTTGTTTTTTGTTAGCACATCACTGCAGTGGTGAGGTGCAACGTGGGGGAATGCATGTTTTCGAAAGTGAGTTTGAAGGGGCAGGGATTGATCAAGGCGGTCCTGATCGTCGTTGCAGGCGTCTTCGTTCTATCAGGTTGCGCCAGCCGCGACCCGCGTCTTTTGGAAGCTTTGAAAGGCACCAGAGTTGCTGAAGTCAGGGTCGAAGCAACGCCCGACGTCGGCACAGGCTTGCCAATGATTAATGGCAAAACGCCCGAACAACAGGTTGCCATTGTAACCGCTGCCTTGCGCAAAGTCGCAGCTCGCGACCTGACGGGTTATCCAGGCGGTTCCACCCCGGCGCGTCTGGTAATCACATTGCAGCAAGCCGATCTCGCATCCGAACAGGGCCGTGTGATCTTGAGCAGTGACAGCTGGATCAGGGGCACGGTTCGTCTTGAAGACATCAAGACGGGACGTCTGATCGCCCAAAACCCGCGCGTTGTGGGCCAGAACCGTGGTGTGAAGGGTGATGGTTTAGGCATTGTGGTCGCCATGGCCATCAATGCAGCAATGACCAAGAGCCAGGAACATCTGGCGGAAAAGCTCGCAGAGGATTTCACCGTCAATACGAAGACGTGGTTGACGCCAAAATAATTGGTGCCCTGGAACTTTTAGATTCACCTCACCAGAGATTTTGAGGAACAGACTGATGAAATGCAAATCTATCCGCGCATCGGTTTTAAACGAAGCAAGCTCTGGAGCTGGTAGGCGCGTCTTGCGTCTCACAGCCCGGATTGCTCGTCAGTCTGTCGCCACACTTTTAAGTGGGCTTCTGGTTTTCCAGCCAATGCTGGTTCAGGCGCAGGTTGCGCCCGACACAGGCGCGCCTATCGGTAATCAACCGGGCGTCGGGGCCGCGCCAAATGGTGTGCCGCTCGTCGATATCGTAACGCCGAATGGGCAGGGACTGTCACATAACAAGTATAACGACTTCAATGTCGGTAATCCGGGCCTGATCCTCAACAACCATAATGGGGAATTTGGCACTTCGAAACTCGGTGGTGTTACGCCCGGCAATGCCAATCTGAAGAATAGTGGTCCTGCGTCGGTTATCCTGAATGAAGTGACGAGCGGCAATCGCTCGGCGCTTCAGGGTGCCACAGAAGTGTTCGGCGGTCGCGCCGATGTTATCATTGCCAACCCGAACGGCATCACATGCGATGGCTGCGGCTTTATCAACACGCCGCGCGCAACGCTGACGACAGGCACGCCGGACATTGACGGCACAGGGCGGCTCTCTGGTTTCACGGTTCAGGGCGGCGACGTCACCTTTGGGTCGAAGGGCGGTAATTTTGCCTCGGGCGACGGTGCTGTTGATTTGTTCGATATTGTGTCACGTCGCATTCAAATCGACGGTCCGGTCAATGGCAAGAATCTGCGCCTTTCTGCGGGGCGTCAGAAGTTCAATTACGCTACCGGTGAAGCCACTGCTCTGGACGGTGCCGACGATGCGGGTGAATTCGCCATCGATGGCTCGGCTCTTGGTGCTATGCAAGCGGACCGGATCAAGATCGTCGTCACCGACAAGGGTGCTGGCGTACGCATGCGCAATGATATGGCCGCGAACGCAGGTGAGCTGACGCTCTCTGCCGATGGCAAGATATCGCTTGGCAATGCATCCGGTCGTGATGGTGTTTCCATCCAGTCGAAGAGCAGGCAGGTCAAAGCCAAAAAGGTAACGTCGAAAAAACGTGTGGTCGTGAAAGCAGCCAAAGGCATTACTTTGGAAGCAGTATCCGCCGACGAAGATGTCATTTTGGGTAATGGCGATGGTTTGCTTTCCGTGGGTGCGGATGTTGCATCCCTCGGCAATATTGAATTGACTTCGTCTGGTGCGATTGCAACAGGGAATATCTCTGCCGGACAGAATGTAAACCTTCAGGCGGGCCAAGGCATTACAGCTGGCCAGGTCAATGCCGATCGTTCGACCAGTCTGACCACAGCATCCGGCAACATCGCACTGTCTGGTACTGGCAAAGCGGGTGGCGGCGCGCTGAATATCACTGCCACATCGGGTGCGATCAGCGCTGCCTCGCTTGTCAGCTTCAACAATATGGCGCTCACCGCCGGGACTGACATCGCGACCAGTGACATTCTGTCTGGTGGTGCACTTGTTGCCTCCGCGCGTTCGCTGAAAGCGGGCAATGTTGTCTCCGGTGTTGATGTTGCCAAAACAAACGCGGCCAATGGCGCTATCCAGATTGGTTCGACGGGCGACATGCGCCTTGCGACTACGGGGAGTGTTGATGTTGCTTCGCTGCTTTCTGCCGGAAACCTGAACCTTTCAGGTGCATCGATTACAGCCCAAAACGTGACCAGCCACGGCATCGTTACGATTGCGGGCGATACGAATGTTTCAGGCCAGTTGCTGGGTAGCGGTGGCATCAGCGTCACGGGTGCGAACATCAAGGCTGGCGCTATCATTTCCGGCGTCGATTTTGCTGCAAGCAAGTCCTCCAATGGTGCCATTGTCGTCGGAAATTCTGGAGACACAACACTTGTAGCGCAAGCCGGAACGATTGATGTCGGCACGCTTTTGTCGGCGGGCAATGTTCTTGCTGATGCGGCTACATTCAAAGCCACAAATGTCACCAGTCATGGCACGACCAATATCTCCGGCACGACGGCGATCAGCGGTCAGCTGTTGTCCGGTTCTGACATTACCATCAAGGGGACTTCCATTGATCTCGGCACGGCTGTTGCCGGTGTCGATCCGGCAGCGCTCGAAAAGGGCAATGTCGTTCTCGCAAACGCGGCCCATGCGCTCAATCTGACGGCGACGGCTGGCAATCTGACAGCGCAGCGTCTTCTGTCATCCGGCGACACGGTTGCCACTGCAACGGGCAACCTCTCCGCCAATACGACTGCGCACGGCGACCTCAATCTTACCGCGGGCGGCACGCTCACGCTTTCCGCTCAGTCTCTGGCAGGCGGCAATGCCACGCTCAAGGCGGGCTCGATGAACATCGGAACGCTTGTTTCCGGTGTCGACTTCATGGCGACAGAACAGGCGGGCGGCGCACTTGTCCTTAATGCCGGGCAAACGGTCCTCACGGCGAGCGGCCGGATCGATGCTGGAACATTGCTGTCGGCGGGGTCTCTGACGGTCAATGCCGGGACATTCCTTGCAGCCAATGTTACCAGCAACGACACGGCAACGATTACAGGCAATACGACGATCAGTGGTCAATTGCTGTCCGGTTCCGATGTTTCTGTGACGGGCCCGGCGATCAATATCGGCACGGTCGTCGCAGGCGTGGATCTGGTTACGTTGGCCAAGGGCAATATCGCAACAGGTAGCACCGCGCATACGCTTAACCTTACGGCTACAGCTGGTAACGTCACCGCAACCCGTCTTCTATCGTCAGGTAGTACGACAGCGTCGGCAAGCGGCAATCTTTCGGCGAACACGATTGCACATGGCAACCTCAACCTGACTGCAGGCGGCACGCTCACTTTGTCCGGCCAGTCGCTGGCAGGTGGCAACGCGACGCTCAATGCCAGTGCGATCAATGTCGGAACGCTTGTATCCGGCGTGGATTTTGCTGCCACTGAACAATCCGGTGGTGCGACCACTGCGGGTGGTTCTCTTATCCTGAAAACGGGTACGGCCAGTGCAGGCCAGATGACCCTTGGAGCGACTGGTGGCTCGATCACTGCTGATCAGTTGCTGAGCGGTGGCGATCTCAAGGCGAAGGCCCAGCAGAATATCTCTTATAGCAGCTTGCAGAGTTTTGCCTCTGCCGATCTCAATGCGATTCTGGGGACAATCAGCCTCGACAAGAATACCGTCGCGAAGGGCAATATTGCCCTTACGCTGCAAAGCCTTGATCTTAGCAACAATCGCTCCAGGCTTGCGACTGCTGGAACGCTGATCGTCAATGCGGCCAGCGCTAACCTTACCAATTCCACGCTGACTTTCGGCGGCATTGCATTGAACCTCTCGGGTTCTGCAAACGCTTCGAACGCAAAAATTCGGGCAGTGACTGCAGATGGCGGCACCGGCAACATCGCGATCACAGCATCGACGGTAACCACGACATCGGCCACCGCGCTCCTTGCCGCCAATGACCTCACTTTGACGCTGGCGTCGCTTTCCAACACCGGACAGCTCGCCGCCAACAACAATCTGACCTTCAACATCTCGGGCAACTTTACCAACACACCGAGCGGCCTTGTTTATGCAGGGCAAAATGGTCGCCTCTATGTTGCAGGCGATCTGCTGAACGATCAGGGCGCAATCCTTATCGGCAATGACCTGACCATTGCCGCGAATGCGGCTGGCGGACGCAACAATTCCATTACCAATGTTTCCGGTCTCATTAAGGCTGGGCGCGATGCCACGATCACGACAGCCAATCTGACCAACAGGCGAGTTTCTACGCCGACCTGGTCCACTGTTGTTGTCGCCGACAACGAGATATCCAAATTTGTGCTCAACCCGGCCACCTGGGGTAAGCCGCTCGGGCACATCTTCGTCAATTCCGATACCAATGCGCCGCTCAATCTCTATCCGGGCGAAGACTATGCGGGTCTGGAATGGATGAGCCAGCTTTATGGCGTCATTACATTTGCGGATGGAACATCCTACAGGACGCGCAGCCTCGCATCCTATGAAGAGAATGTACCCTGGAATTGGGGTGACAGCCTTCACGGCGTCGAAGCGATGAAGCGCTTTTTGAAGGAAAATTACCCGACGGATGCTGACGGCAACATTATTCTGACACCGGACCTGCAAAGCAAGGCAGTCATTATCGTCAATAGAAACGACGCGTTTGCCTGGACATTTGCCTGGGATGACAGCACCCAGATGCGCCAGACAATTCACAAGCAGCAGTTCGATAGCGCTCTTTCGCCTGAGGCTTTGATTCAGACAGGGCGTGATCTCAATATCGATGCCACGATCCAGAACAATGCCTATAGCTCCATTGAAGCAGGTCGCAATGCGAAGCTGACTGGTTCTGTGCTCAACAATGAGGGCGTGGCGCTTTATCAGACCGTCACATCGACCTGCGAAGCGACAGGCGGCTGCGAGGCTTACGATGCAAATGACGATCACGACGCCGTCAATGATCTCGATAAAGGCAATTCACGCGTCACGAGCCAGACAATTGTCGGCGGAGCATTTGGCAATATCAAAGCCGCTGGCAATATGGACATTAGCGGCTTTGCCAGCGTCAATTCGAACGCTGCCACGAGTTCTATTGCTGGTGGGGCACAGCTTTCGTCCGCACCTTCCAGCAGCGATCCGACCGCAGCGCTCAACGGGCTGACTGCTGCAGGCGCGCTGTTCACGCCAAACCCGGCAATCGCCAACCTGCTGGCCGAAAAGGGCATTTCTGTTTCGGGTAATGGTCTGCAAGCGGGCGGCTTACCTTTATCGCCTGCGGAAATCATCGCTGCGCTTGGATCTAGCGCACCGAAGCCCAATTCCGGCGGCTTTGGCGGCACCATTCCCGGACAGGTCTTTCTATACGAGACGCGTGCTGAGTTCCTCGACGTCGGTAAGTTCTATGGCTCCGGCTATTTCATCAATCGTGTCGGTTATAATCCCGATCATTCCGTTCCCTTCCTGGGCGACGCCTATTTTGAAAACCAGCTTGTCGATCAGCAGCTAAGGCAGTTGATCAATCAGGGACTGGGCGCTAGCTCGTTCATTCCCGGTAGCGATACAATCGAGCAAATGAAGGTTCTGCTGGATCGCGGCGCTGATTTTGCAGCGGCCAATGGCTTGACCATTGGAGAAAAGCTTTCGCCTGACCTCATCGCAAATCTAACAGAGACGATGGTCTGGTATGAGAAAAAGACGATCAACGGCATCGAGGTGCTGGTCCCGACTGTCTACATTGCAGATGCTGACAAAGCCAATCTGACCGTTGCCGGTGCCATCATCTCCGGCGATACGGTCAATATGAATGTCGGCGACGTCAACAATTCGGGCATGATCTTAGCCAAGACGGATTTGCAGCTCGCGGCGACGAATATTACGGCGACGGGCGGCAGCTTTAATGCTGGCAATAATCTTCAGCTCAATGCTTCCAAAAGCCTCACGATTGCGGCTGGAACGATGCAGATCGGCGGCGAGACCTTCGTCAAATCCGGCAGTGGTGTTCAGGCCGGTGGCAATGCGAGCCTTACCGCGGGCGATGCACTCACACTGCGTGGCGCGGAGGTTAACGCTGGTGGCGATGTTAGCCTGACCGGGCAGAGCGTGACGCTCGACACGGCGAAAGCAACCAATAATGGTTCGGATAATGTGATCGGCACGACTGTGCAGTCGGGCGGTGATACGACGATTACCGCGACAGACGACGTGAACATCATCGGGTCGGATGTGGCTGCAAAAGGCAATCTCGACATTGAGGCCGAGCAGGGTTCCGTCAATGTTGTCGCGGCAGGGGTGGATAAAAAGGTCAACGGCGTTGCTGGCACCCGCATGTCGCAAACGGATTCGACCTGGGCGGCAGGGTCCAGCCTCTCTTCCGGTGGCGATACCAACGTCAAAGCTGGCGATGATATTCTGATCTCTGGATCGAAGGTCAGTGCGGACGGAGACGTTTCGCTGGAGGCCAAGGACGACATCAATATCACTGTCGCGCAGCAGCGCACAGAAACCAACGGCTCGGAAGTCAAACAGGGTTCGACAACTCATATCGGTTCGGAGATCAATTCCGGCGGTTCGGTCACCGTTGCAGCAGGCGACAAATCGGATGCCGATAATGCGCACGACCTCAACATTATTGGCTCGAAGATCGACGCCAAGGGCAAGGTCGATCTGAGTGCAACGGACAATGTCACGATCGCTGAAGCCCGCGATACGAGCTATCTAGAGGTCGACACAAGTTCGAAGCGCATATTCTCGAGTAAGGAAACCCATAGCCGCACCGAGACGGAAACAGCTCTCGGTTCATCCATCAGCGGCGGTGGCGGTGTTGATATCAGTTCCGGCCAGGATACGACCATCTCGGCCTCGAAGGTTCAGGCCGGTACAGCAGACAACAAGGCCGATCTGAATATCGATGCAGGTGGTGATCTGATCATCGCTTCCGGTAAGAACACGACCGAGACGGATACGTCCAAATCGAAGTCCGGGCTGCTCTCGAAGGCGAGCGGCGAGGGCCACGCCTATGACGAAACGACCATTGCATCCGAGCTTGGTGCATCCGGCAATGTCAACCTCAATGCTGGCGACAATGTTGCGATCTCTGGATCGAAAGTCACAGCGGGCGATAATATCGCCATCGAAGGCGATAGCGTTTCCATTATCGGCGCGCAGGAGGGGCATGATGCGTCATCCTCTAGCAAAAAGTCCGGGCTGGGTGCCGGTTCCGGCGGCGGCTTCTATTCAGTCTGGGGCAAGGAAGAAAATAGTAGCAAGGAAAGCATTGTTGCTAATGTCGGCTCCGAGCTCTCGGCGGGTGGTGATGTTTCGATCAAGGCCCGTGAGAGCGACGTCAACATTGTCGGCTCGAAAGTGGAAGCGGGCAAGTCCTGCGAGGACTGCGGCGACATCGCACTCGATGCGGCGCGTGACGTCAACATCCTGCCGGGCGCGGAAAGCTATGCTTCCGAGGACAAGGAAAAGCGTTCGGGCTTTGGCATTCAGCTGAAGTCGAGCGAAGGCAGCGCTTCCATCGGTATTGGTTTCGGTTCGTCGAAAGACGAAACCCGGCAGGGCGCGGAAACCAATGCGGGCTCCAGTTTGCGGGCTGGCAACAATGTCACAATCAATGCGGGGCGCGATGCGAACCTTCAGGCCGCCACAGTTGAAGCCGACAACGATGTCGCCATTACAGCGGAGCGCGATGTCAATCTTCTGGCCGCACAGGACAAGACCAACTACGAGCATATGCATGAGGAACTGTTTGCCGGGATCACCGCTACAGTCTCTACCGGTCTGGTCAGTTCGGCCAAGAGCATTGCAGATGCTGCAGGCAAAGTTGCCAATGTGTCGGATGGCTATTCGGCTGCCAATGCGGGCTTTGCGGGACTGAAAGCCTATGATGCGATCAACAATCTCTCATCTATGGTGATGCCGGATGCCAACGGCAACTATGGCAATATTGCCTCAGCCTCCATCGGGGTAGGCTTCGAATATTCGAAATCGAAGGAAAATGCCGAAAGCTCGATACCGGTTGTGACAGGTATTCGCGGCGGCAACAGCGTATCCATTGAAGCCAAATCGGGCGACATCAACAGCCATGGCGCACAGATCGTTGCTGGCTATGACGAAAATGGTCTGCTGTCCGGCGGTGCTGGCGATATCAGCCTGAAAGCTGGTAACGACATCAATCTGGAAAGCGCGCAGGCGACGAATAGCTCATCTTCGTCCAGCAAATCAGCTGGCGCAAGCATTGGCTATTCTGTCGGGATTGGACTTGGCGGCACGACCGGGGGCTGGACCGGAAGTGCGAACGGTAGTTCGGGTAAGTCGAACAGCAATGGCACGACGCAGGTTAACAGCCACGTCACCGGTACAGGCGATATCAATATTGAATCTGGTCGCGACACCAATCTGAAGGGTGCAGTTGTCGAAGGTGAGACAATTACTGCCAATGTCGGGCGCGATCTCAACATCATCTCGGTTCCTGACACAGGTGAAAGTTCGAACGAGTCGTCCTCATTCGGCGTGAGCGGCTCATTGAGCGGTGGAACACCGAAGGTTACCGGTGTTTCGCCGGGCTTTGGGACTGGCTCCGGCGAAACCAACTGGATCGGCGAACAATCCGGTCTTGTTTCCAAGGGCGAGATGGATGTCTATGTCGAGCGCAACACGCATCTTGGTGCTGGCAAGATCATTTCTGAAAGCGGTGATCTGAAACTCGATACCGGCACCCTTACCCATGAGGACTTCTCTGGCTCGAAGAAGTATGAAGGTTTCGACATTCAGGCCAATATCGACCTGACGCCGAAGGATGCAGACGGCAACAAGCAGCAGCAGCCGGATCAGACTTCTCAGCCAAAGAACTCGGCTGAAGGCACCTATCAGCTCGACGATACACGTCAGGAAGTACGCGCTACCCTCGGGCCGGGCGAGATCATCATCCGTGAAAAGGACAAGCAGGCGGAGCTGGAAGCGAGCGGCCAGACTGAAGACGTCGCCGCGCTCAACCGCGATCCCGACAAGGCCTACGAGATCACCAAGGATAAGCATGTCGAGATCGAATATTATCTGTCGGATACCTCGGTAAAGGCGGCGTTGGAGGCAGGCCAGACGTTGGCCGAAACTTTCGGTAATGCCCTTGATCAGATGGTCAAGGATGGCAAGCGGACACCGGAACAGGCAGCACTTTCTAAAGAGATGTTTCCGTTTCTTGATGACCCGAATGTTCGAGCAGCCTTGGCGCAATGTGCCCAGCAACATGGTGCTGTCGATTTCAGTATTTTCAGCTGGATTGTACCCTCGGCTCACGCGCAGACAGGTTGTGCAATTCCGGTAAATGGGCAGATCAAGTATTTCTCTCCTACGCAGGCAGGAACGTGTCTGGCTGACTATGACCAGTTGACCGGTGTCGTACGGGGAATGATCAGTGCGACCGGGGTAACAATCGCAGGGCTAGCTGGTGCATTTCTTCTGACGTCGACGACGGCTGCAGGAACGGACATTAATCAGAAGTTCACTGCCGGAGACGGGAGCACTGTACTGATTACTGGCAAGGGCGACCAGCCGATCCGGCAAATTCTCGTAACCTACCCCGATGGCACTACGGCAAATCTGACGATTGAGACCTATGACGACGGCGGTGCTGTTCGCCTTACCAGTGGTATGATCGGCACGCGGCCGATGACGCCGGGCCAGCTGAAAGACATGGGTTATGTACTCACCAATGCAGGTATACCGAGCGTGGTGATGAACTCTAGCGGTGGGAATGGCGATCAAAAATATTTTCCGCCACCCAAAACGGCGGGGGAAATAACAGGCTTCCCTGATTTAGTGCCATCAAAACCACTGGGAGGACGGCAGCGTTGGACCGATAAGAAGGGCAACATCTATGAATGGGATTACCAGCACGGTGCTCTTGAAAAATATGACAAGACGGGCAAGAAGCATTTAGGAGAGTTCGATCCGAAAACGGGTGAGCAAACTAAACCACCAAAGCCCGGAAGAACAACGAAGACTTGAGGCGAGCAGAATGGCGATTTGTTTGGTGATTGATTTGTTTCATCGGGACCGCGATGAGCTAGTGACGATGTTGCAGCTTGAAGAAAGTGATCTCCAGTTCTTTCGGGAAACCTTATGTGTTCCGGATGAAGACCCCCTTATGTATGGGGCATATAAGATTGATGTTGAGGCCAATGAAAAAATTTACCAGCGATATGGGTTCAGGTTGGATTTGAAAAGGTTTGAATGCTTTGCCAGCTATCGAGGAAGCCTGTGACGTAATTGAGCGGGGTTGATCTGACCGTCGAGGGCAACACGCATCTGGGCGCAGGCAAGATCATCTCCGAAAGTGGTGATCTGAAGCTCGATACGGGTACGCTCACGCATGAGGACTTCTCCGGCTCGAAGAAATATGAAGGCTTCGATATTCAGGCCAATATCGACCTGACGCCGAAGGATGCTGACGGCAACAAGGAACAGCAGCCGGATCAGACATCACAGCCACGAATAACTGCCGAGGGTACGTACCAACTCGACGATACGCGCCAGCAAGTACGCGCTACCGTCGGACCGGGTGAGATCATTATCCGTGACAAGGACAAACAGGCAGATCTCGAAGCGAGCGGCCAGACCGAAGACCTGGCTGCCCTCAACCGCGAGCCCAAAAAAGCTTACGAGATCACCAAGGATAAGCATGTCGAGATCGAGTATTATCTGTCGGATACCTCGGTCAAGGCGGCGTTGGAGGCGGGGGCGGAGGTTACGCAGGTACTAGGTCAGGTTCTTGATCGCATGCTGGCGAATGGTGACCTATCACCACAAGAACGTGCGGACGCGCGTAAGCTAGAACCTTACATGAAGGACCCGAAAGTGATCGCAGGCTTACGCGATTGCACCGGGCATGCTTCGAGCAACTTTAGTCCATTCAGCTGGATTGTTCCATCTGCTCACGCGAACGCAGCCACGTGTACAGCGATTGCGACGGATGGCACGGTTAAGAGCGCTAAGCAGCCCAACGTGAATACGAATGTTACGGCAGACCAGTTCAAGAACAATCTTATATCGAACGGTTATAAAGTTGTCAGTTCAGGTACTAGCAAAAACGGAAGCTTTACTGTTTTAAGCAAGGGGACCTCTCGCTATACGATCTACACGAGGTCTTCGACTAGCGGAAATGGTGCTCAATATGTTGGCCCTGATGGAAAGACAGTAAAGTTTTCGCTAAAGTGAACGAAAAGTAAGAGATAAAAATATGGCTATATATATACCTATAGAAATAGGAATGAATATTCAGTCGAGCAAAAGCGATCTTTTGAAATTGGTTTGGGTGGGAAAGGAATTAATTTCATATTTTTCTATGCAAGATGAAGGGAATAAATGTGCGGAAGTTAGGTTTGAACAGGTAGAGATCGTTAGAATACTTGATGAGATGGCATTGAGTACGGAATACGAAGATGATATGAATGTTGGTTTGATCCCGGAACATTTCGCCTATGAGGTTAAAGATTCAAGTTTTTGGAAACAACAGTCAGATGCATTTAAGGCAGTATATTGTGATACCAAGCATTTCAGATTAATTACTGGTTGGACTTGTCTGGATGTAATTTCAACATCATCTCCTGAGTTTCGATCGGCTGATAGTTTAAATTTAAGCTTATGAAATATCTCTCGGCGCAGTAAGGACCCCTCCAGGTTCATCTCGTTGTTGGTAACCGCGACGCCTTTGGTACATCCGTTCCCGGGCAAATAGGGAGCTATTCCGGCGGATGCAGAATAGCGTTTCGCAGTGCTGGTGTCGTTTAGCAAGGTAAGTTTAAATGAACGCAAAGGAAATTATCGGCGCGTCCCTTTACTCCGACGATCATAATGAAATTGTAGTAGTGATTGAAAGGAGTTTGGACCAGCGTGATGAAGATGTTATCGCGGCATGTGCTCATGCCATAGGACACTTGGTTCGCAGGTTTCATGTGGATGTTTCATCATTAAGAGATCGTTTGATTAAAGAATCTGAAAAATTTGGTGATTCCGCTTTTTTATCTGGCGCTATTTTGGATATGGATGATGACATAAAGCATTTCTCCTAAAAGTAACTCAACGTGAATCGAACTCTTCTAAAGTTGTGATGTCAACGCTGTTTGATGCTGACACTGAATGGATGATTGCAGAATGGCGATTGTTGGGATTGATCTGGGCACATCTAATTCGCTGGTTTCGGTCTGGGAGGACGATGGTCCAAGAGCTTTGGAAAATGCTCTTGGAGAAACTCTGACGCCGTCAGCATCGGTGATGCGGGCGAAGTACTGGTAGGCTGCGCCGCGATTGATCGGGCTTTGTTGCAAAAAAAACGGCAGATCGGGGAAAGAACGCCGAAGATTTTCAGCGAGGCTGTTCATGAGCGATTTCAAGTGGCGTCATTTTCAGGGAAAAATTATTCTTTGGGCTGTCCGCTGGTACTGCCGCTATGGGATCAGCTACCGGGATCTTGAACAGATGATGGGTGAACGGGGCGTGCCTGTTGATCATTCCACGATCTATCGCTGGGTGCAGAAATATGCGCCAGAGATTGAAAAACGACTACGCTGGCATTGGCGTCGGCCGCAATCGACGAGTTGGCGTGTCGATGAAACCTATGTCAAAGTTCGCGGTAGATGGACATACCTGTACCGGGCCGTCGACAAGTTCGGCAACACGATCGATTTCTATCTGTCGCCGACACGCAATACCAAAGCAGCCAAACGATTTCTCGGCAAGGCTTTGAATGGCTTGAAGGATTGGGAAAAGCCAACGGTCATCAATACCGATAAGGCGCCGACCTACGGGATCGGGATCTCGGAACTGAAGGTCGAAGGCAAATGCCCGGGAGAGCTTATACACCGGCAGGTCAAATATCTGAATAATGTCGTCGAGGCCGATCACGGCAAGCTCAAACAATTGATCAAGCCTGTGAGAGGATTCAAGACGCTGAAAACGGCGTACGCAACGATCAAGGGATTCGAGGTGATGCGCGCCTTACGCAAGGGCCAAGCAGCGATTTTCAATCTCACCGGCGATGTCCGTGGAGAAGCCCGCATCGTTGAACGGGCTTTCGGCATCGGACCGAGCGCACTGACGGAGGCTGTAGCACTGCTCACTCAGAGTCTAGAAAATCGTCAAGCTGCCAGGTAACCGTCGTCCCGACCAACCGTCTTTTTTGGCCAAAATCGAAATTTGCAACAGAGCCGGCGTTCCCTATAATGCCTATAGACTTTCAACCATAGACGGGTGGGCCATGAGGCTCATCTCCATGTTTCCGCAACGTGGTGCGTACGACCCGAACATTCTGAAACTGGCGAACGCCAGAAGCGACTATCCCAATATCCGCGTCGCCGCCATGAATCTTCTGAAGGCCGGACATATCAACGAGGTCCTCGCAGCGAGTTATGAACGCCTGATTGTCGATGAATATCAGGACTGCTCAATTCGACAGCATGCCGTCGTCGCCTATGCGGCGCAAACGCTGCCGACCTGTGTGTTAGGCGATCCCATGCAGGCCATCTTCGGTTTTGGAAGTGATCAACTGGCGAGTTGGGATGAGTATGTATGCAAACATTTCCCCATTTCCGGTGAACTTGAAACGCCGTGGCGTTGGATCAACGCCGGCAAAGAAGATTTTGGGCGCTGGCTGTTGAAGGTGCGCAAAAAGCTTCTGAACAGCGAAGCGATAGATCTTACCACTGCCCCCGCAGAGCTTTGCTGGGTTCATTTGGATGGTACAGAGGACATGGTGAGGCAGATGCGGGCGGCACGGACGACACCTCCGACAGCTGAGGGTCGCGTGCTGATTATCGGACGCAGCACCAGCCCGCAAAGTCAGCGGGATATGGCAAGCCGTACACCTGGCGCAGTCACCGTCGAAAATGTCGATCTGCGAGATTTTGTTGATTTTGCGAAACGTTTTGACTTCAGGGCAACTGACGCCTTTGTGAAGCTCACGACCTTCGCCGGTGAGGTCATGACCAATGTCGGCACACCCGACCTCATTGCGCGCGACCGCTCATTACAAAATGGAACCGCACGCAAAGCCGCCTCCGATGCCGAACAGGCCGCCCTTTCTTTCTGCGCCAATCCATCCTCGAAATCAGCGGCCAATCTGATAGTGGAAATTAACAAGCTAGGCGGTGTACGACAGCATCGCCCTGCCGTTGTTCGTGCCTGCGTGAAAGCACTCGAGCAATGCGACGGTACGGACGGCAATACGTTCTACGATGCCGCGGTCCGAATACGAGAACAGCACCGCCTCATAGGACGCCCTCTCGCCAAACGCTCCGTAGGTAGCACCCTGCTGCTTAAAGGTCTTGAAGCCGACGTTTGCGTCATCCTCGAAGCTCATGAGCTTGATGCCAAGAACCTATATGTCGCAATGACGCGTGGATCGGCAAAGTTGGTACTGTGTTCTAGGTCAAACCAAATGCAGCCTTAACCCGGCAGAG
This sequence comes from Brucella haematophila, assembly GCF_005938105.1. Lineage (GTDB taxonomy): Bacteria > Pseudomonadota > Alphaproteobacteria > Rhizobiales > Rhizobiaceae > Brucella > Brucella haematophila. The sequence goes on from NZ_VCPE01000003.1 coordinate 267,001, forward strand.
GGCTACCGCCGATCTTGGACCCACTATTGTTGTTAAGTACGCCACAGTCACACAATTCGATGCGCCGCAAATATTCGATTTTTATTTTCGATTCCAGATTCAGAAGCCTCTCGGATACAGAATTATGACTGTCCGCCTGAGTGGGCTCGTCTCCGGATATCGGACCGTCCGCCAGTGGCCCAATCTTGTCGCTAGGAAACCATTGCCGGCTTGAGGCAAAGCATTTCCGTGCTACAAGCTCAGCGTTGTTCGAGGGAGTCGATCCTCCCTTCCAAAAGGCTTCAGGTAGTGGGATGCGTCACAGATAGGCGCTTTATTGTAAACGGATGAAAGGCCGACAGAACGCTAAATGGGTTTTCACGATGCGATGCGGACTGCAGCCCACTCTGCCGAGCAAGCCGTCTCCAAGGCGATGACAAAATACCGCGACGGTCTCGTGACCGATGAGGACGATTTGACCGGTGTTCTGATAGGCAGTCTCGATGCCGAATTCTCCGCAGAAAGTGTTAGTGACATCGGTGGGCTCAATTGGTCGAGTTCGATACTGCGTCATCGCAAATGGGTGGCCGCGGAGGAGAAGCGCATTGGCGCCGACATGATCATCCACGTCCGAGTTGACACGCCCCTGCAGACATATTCGAAGGCAGTCCTTGTGCAGGCTAAGCGACATGAGCCGGGTGAACAGATGAGCGCCAAGGAACGAAACGAACTGTTGGGACAGTGCAAGAAGATGTTGGCAGTTACTCCCGCCGCGTTTGTTTTCGACTATGCCAAAGGCGAGATGAGATGCGCATCTGCGACGAGAATCGAAGGTTCAACGAACAACGATCTTCACGCTGCCTGCAATTGGACAGCCTACCGATTTTTTCTCGAGTTCTTCCGCTGCCCGATAGGGGACCCGCGGATCACGTCTGCCAAAGCCGCAGACCTTCCAGCCCCCATCGTACTGAAGCTGGTCGGAACTGGGGACCTCACACATGAATAGGCCGGATCCGGTTAATCTCTCGAGGGTTCGAACGTCCGCTCTGGCCCTGTTCCTAGCGTGAAGCTGCCGGACAGAAAACGGCCCCATTCTGGTCGTCAGAATCCGATGACCTGACTGGCAATCAGCACATCGCCCAACGGCAAAGGCATTTTCCAACGCCAGACGAAAGACGAGAGAATGGCTGTCGGCGGAAGACAATACTAGGCTAACAAAACCGATCACGGAAGATGTCCATTAAAATTTTTCGATGCTGCCCGATACACCTGCATCCACTCGATGTGCCCCCGAAATAATCTCTGATTTCATAAAACAAAATTTACCCTCACGCGAAATACCAACTAAGCTTATCGGTCTGTCAGCGTCAGACACAGATTTCGCCAACGCAGTTCAGCTGTTTCAACGGCACCGTAACCTTAACCTGTGTGCAGATGCGTGTTGATCTATTATGTCGTGATTGGGCAGTTTACAGGCCAGCGATATCGCGCCAGACAGTGTTGGTGGCTTTGCGCAGTTCGCGGTGAGTGGCAGAGGTGAAGCGCTCGCGGGGAAAATGATGAAGGCTGTAGATCGGGTCGTAAATGGATGCGGAACGCTCCAAGTGTCGTGCTGACTTGAAACGCTTCATGACCCGTTCTCGCCGTCTTGTCGGTCGATGATATTTCTCGGCCCGATTGTTCAAACCTTTGTGCTGGTGATGATCGCAGTACGTGTGTCCGATTTCCCGGTTGGCGGCACCATAAGAACGGTGCCTTTTTTCACTCTAATCGGTAAATGACTGCATTAAGTGGCAGCCCATGTTCCTCTTGCTCATCGTGCACATAGCCAAGGCTTTGTCTGTCTATCGGATATGCCTATTGGTCAAAACGCACGGGTTCGCTTAGACCTACTTCTAGGGACCAGTCACCGGACTGGAGGAGAAACTATCAGCAGATACAGCGTTTATAGCGTGGGCCTTCGCCTGCCCGCTTGCCTTTGTCTGTTCTAAAGCAGGAGTTGCGCCATGTCCGAGCCTGATCCTTGGGCAAGCTATATCGGCCGCGAAGTCAGTCGCGATGGCGTGCTTGATACGGCGACCATTGCCCGGTTTGATGCGACGCTGGGTCTGGATCATCCATCGGGCAGCTTGCCGTTGGGATTTCATTGGTGCGCCGGGGTTGAGACCTATCCGACGGATACGCTTGGTACGGATGGACATCCGCCAAAGGGCGACTTTCTGCCGCCTATTCCCTTGCCGCGCCGGATGTGGGCTGGCGGAGCGCTGGAAATCAATCAATCCCTGCGCGCTGGTCAGGCATTCACCCGTCTTTCCCGTATTGCGGATGTGAAAGAGAAGTCCGGGCGCTCGGGTAGTCTGGTCTTCGTCACTGTCGAACACGAGATTTATGTCGATAGCCAACTGCACATCAGGGAACGGCAGGATATCGTCTATCGCCCCGCAGAGCAGGCGGCAGAAACTCCAGTCCTGCCACCTGCTCCAGCGCGGGAAGAAGGCGATTTTCTGCCGGATTCGCGGCTCTTGTTTCGGTATTCTGCACTGACCTTCAATAGTCATCGTATCCATTACGATCTGCCCTACGCGCAGGCCGAGGAGAACTATCCGGCATTGGTCGTGCATGGGCCACTACAGGCAACATTGCTGGCAGCGAAAGCCGCAAATGTTCTCGGGCGTCCATTGCGTCGCTTCAGTTTCCGCGGCGTTGCGCCAGCATTCGCTAACGTACCACTTGCGATCCGCTTTGAGCAAAAGGAAGGCGGTGCACTTGGTCTTCACACACAACAATTCGGCAAACCATGCATGCAGGCGGAAGCCGCATGACATCCAGTGCAGTGGTTTCGGGTGCTGTGCCTGGGAAAGGGAATAAGCGATGAAAGTTCTCGTCCCCGTCAAACGCGTGATTGATTACAACGTGAAAGTACGGGTCAAACCAGATGGCTCCGGGGTCGATCTGGCCAATGTCAAAATGTCGATCAATCCTTTCGATGAGATCGCCGTCGAAGAGGCGATCCGGCATAAGGAAAAGGGCCAGATTGCCGAAGTTATCCTATTGTCCGTTGGGCCAGGAGCAGCGCAAGAAGTGTTGCGGGCCGGTCTTGCTATGGGTGCTGATCGTGCGATTTTGGTGGAAGCCGATGGTGGGCGCAGCATCGAACCATTGGCTGTGGCTAAAGTGATCGCAGCAATCGCACAGCGCGAAGCCGTGGATCTGATCATTGCCGGCAAGCAAGCGATAGACGACGATCTTGGCTCGACTGCCCAAATGACCGCTGGTTTGCTGAACTGGCCACAGGCAACTTTCGCTTCGGCGGTCGAACTTCTGGACAGTGGCGTCGTGGTAACCCGCGAGGTTGATGGCGGTCTCCAAGTGTTGCGGATGGCTCTTCCTGCCGTTATCTCCGCTGATCTGCGTTTGAACCAACCGCGCTACGCGTCGCTTCCCAACATCATGAAGGCCAAGAAAAAGCCGCTGGATGTCATCAAGGCAGAAGATCTTGGCATTGATCTCAGCCCACGCCTTGAAGTGCTGCGGGTGGTTGAACCCGCCGCGCGCAAGGCCGGTATTCGCGTGAGTTCTGTGGCCGAGCTAGTCAGCAAGTTGAAAGATGAAGCAGGTGTGTTCAGATGACAGTATTGGTTATTGCAGATGTAACCGGCAACACGCTCGGTAAAGACGCAACAGCGAAAGCGCTCAGCGGTGTGAAAGCTTTGGGCAAGGTGCATCTCCTGCTCCTGGGGCAGGGTCTGGAGCAAGCAGCCGTGGAAGCGGCGAAGCTTGACGGCGTAACCAAAGTTCTGGTGGCGGATGATGCCGCCTATGCACGGCAGATGGCTGAGCCGGCAGTAGCACTGCTCCAAATGCTAGCTCATTCATACAGTCATATAACAGCGCCATCGACCGCATCGACAAAGAATTTGCTTCCACGTTTGGCGGCGAAGCTTGATGTCATGATGCTGACGGATGTGATGCAGATACATGACGTCGATACCTTTTCGCGACCGATATATGCGGGCAACGCCATCGAAACGGTTCGCTCGAAAGACGTGGTAAAAGTCTTTACCCTGCGCACCGCGAGTTTCCGACCAGTGGGCGAGGGAGCGTCCGCTCAGATTGAGGCGGTGAGTGCAGGCCCCGATACAGTCAGCGCTGTATGGGTTGAGGATCGTCTCGCTCACTCAGAGCGACCCGATCTGAGCGCCGCCAGGATAGTGGTTTCGGGTGGTCGTGCGTTGGGCTCGAAAGAGAATTTCGCCTTGATAGAAGGGCTGGCGGACAAGCTGAATGCCGCTGTCGGCGCCAGCCGTGCTGCGGTCGATTCCGGTTATGCGCCGAATGACTGGCAGGTCGGCCAGACCGGTAAGGTGGTTGCGCCCGAGTTGTATGTAGCTGTTGGCATTTCCGGCGCGATCCAGCATCTCGCCGGCATGAAAGACAGCAGGATTATCGTGGCGATCAATAAGGACGAAGAGGCGCCGATTTTCCAGATTGCCGATTACGGCCTGGTGGGTGACCTGTTTGCCATCTTGCCCGAACTTACACAGACATTTTGATCCAGTCAGGAAATAAGCGATGCTTGAGGGCAAAGTAGTTTTGATTACGGGCGCGGGTGGTGGCATTGGCCGCGCGCTTGCGCTTGGTGCCGCGAAAGCCGGTGCAAAAGTCGTCGTCAATGACATCGGCGCAAGCTTGCAGGGCGAGCGCGGGGATGTGGGTGTCGCGCACCGGGTGGTTGATGAGATTATCGCCGCTGGCGGCGAGGCCGTGGCTTCGACTGGTTCCGTTGCCGAGCCTGACGAGGCCGCAACCGCCGTGCGGACCGCAGTGGATCATTTTGGTCGTCTTGACGGTCTGGTGAACAATGCAGGCATCTTGCGCGACGGGTTCTTCCACAAGATGAGCTTTGCTGATTTTGATGCGGTGTTGAAGGTCAGTCTCTATGGCGCTTTCAACATGAGCCGCGCTGCTGCCGATGTTTTCCGGGCACAAAATTCGGGCTCCATTCTGCACATGACATCGACCTCCGGTCTGATCGGCAATTTTGCGCAGGCCAATTATGCCACTGCAAAGCTCGCAATGGTGGCCTTGTCGAAATCGATTTCGCTGGATTTGGCACGCTGGAATGTGCGCTCAAATTGCATCGCGCCGTTCGCCTGGAGCCGAATGACCTCCAACATCAAGGCCGATAGCGCTGAACAGGAGGAACGCATCAATCGTTTGCGCCAGATGAAGCCCGAGAAAATCGTGCCGCTGGTCAACGCACTTCTTTCCGATCAAACCGCAGACATCACAGGCCAGATTTTCTCGGTGCGCAACAACGAACTGTTCCTCATGAACCAGATTCGTCCGATCCGGTCCGTTCATCGCGGCGAGGGCTGGGATGAGGAGAGTTTGCTTGGCCACGGCCTGCCAGCACTTCGCAGCAGTTTTGCCAAGCCGGATGTCTCGGCTGACGTTTTTCCGTGGGACCCTGTCTAAGGAGTTTGTCATGAACGATATGAGCTGGAACCGCCTGACAGGTGATCTCCTTGTTGCCCGCGCCGGAGCGGCGGTGGCGGATGTCAATGCACTAACGGTGCGCGCGCAAGACAAGCTGAAGCACGAACTGGCCGAAAACGGCAAGATTTCGAATCGGTTGCTCGATGCGCGGCAACATGCCGCCCACACGCTGGCATGGTTTGCAACCTACGCCCGCGCGCTCGAGCAGATGGCGGGCTGGGCGCGCAATCTGTCGACGGAAGGAAAATTCACTGAGATCGATAGCGCGATCCTGTCGGTGACCTTTGGTGAATATCTCAACCATATTCGCGGCGGTATTCCGATGTGGCAGGGCGAATATGCCCGCATTGCCGATCTTGGTATCGAGTGGGAACCAGCTGATGCGACCAAAGAACTTATCGCCAGCGGTTCCACGCCGGAGATGCGTGAAGCCCTTTACCGGCTGATCGTCGATGCGGGTCCGGTTGCCAGCTTCGGCACGACCGGACAGAGTGAAGAGCTGAACATGATGCGAGATATCTTCCGCCGTTATGCGGAAGATAAAGTTATCCCTCACGCCCATGAGTGGCATCTGAAAGACGAACTGATCCCGCATTCGGTCATTCAGGATCTGAACGAAATGGGCGTCTTTGCGATGACGATTCCGGAAGAATGGGGAGGGATGGGGCTCCCCAAGGAATCGATGGTTGTCGTATCGGAAGAACTTTCCCGCGGCTACATCGGTGTGGGTTCCCTTGGTACGCGCGCTGAAATTGCTGCCGAGCTGATCATTGGTGGTGGTACTGACGCTCAGAAAGAAAAGTGGCTGCCAAAGCTGGCGTCTGGCGAGGTGTTGCCGACAGCGGTGTTCACTGAGCCGGACACGGGTTCTGATCTTGGTAGTCTGCGCACACGGGCAGAACAGGACGCGGCGGGTGACTGGCGCGTGACCGGAAACAAGACGTGGATTACCCATGCCGCACGCGCCAACATGATGACGCTTCTCGTGCGCACTGAACCCGGTTCCAAGGATCATCGCGGCCTTTCGATGCTGCTGGCTGAAAAGCAGGCCATGACAAAAACGGAGGACTTTCCGTCTGAAAACATGACGGGCGGCGAAATTCCGGTGATCGGATATCGCGGCATGAAGGAATATGAGCTGTCCTTCGACGGTTTCCACGTCAAGGCTGAGAATCTTCTTGGTGGTGTGACTGGTCAGGGCTTCCGGCAATTGATGCAAACCTTCGAAAGCGCGCGCATTCAAACGGCGGCGCGTGCCGTGGGCGTGGCTCAGGCTGCACTGGAGCAGGGCATGCGTTACAGTCAGGAGCGCAAGCAGTTCGGTCGCCCGATCGGAGTTTTCCAGCGAGTTTCGGGAAAGATGGCGGTTGCTGCTGCTGAGATCATGGCAGCGCGTCAGATCACCTATTATTCGGCGCGCCGCAAAGATGGTGGTGAGCGCTGTGATCTGGAAGCGGGCATGGCGAAGCTGCTGGCTGCTCGCGTGGCGTGGACTACCGCCGATAGTGCACTTCAAATCCATGGCGGCAACGGCTTTGCGCAGGAATACGTCATTTCGCGACTTTTGGCCGATGCGCGCATTCTGAACATTTTCGAAGGCGCCGGTGAAATCCAAGCGCAGGTGATTGCGCGCCGACTGCTGGAATAGCCGGGGCTTCCAACACCTTGGCAAGCATATCAATATGGGAATGAGAGCAATGGCATCTCCGCTTAAAGGCTTGAGAATACTGGATACAACGGCCTATATTTCGGGGCCCTATGCTTCGGCGCTATTGGGTGCGCTGGGAGCCGAGGTGGTGAAGATCGAGCCGCCAAAGGGTGAGGCATTTCGACGGGGTATTGGCACCGGTTCCAAATATTTTCGTCAGTATAATGTTGGCAAAAGGTCGGTGGTCATCAATCTGAAAAAGCCCGAAGGTGTGGCTTTGATCAAGCAGATGGTGCCCCAATTCGATGTTTTCATGGAAAACTCGCGTCCGGGTAAAATGGAAGCGATGGGCTTGGGCCGTGAGGCGCTCCTAGCGCTGAACCCACGGCTGGTCTATTCTTCGGTCTCGGGTTTTGGTGACGGCGGTCCTTTCCGGGATCGCGCAGCATATGACTCCATAGGCCAAAGCATGTCTGGCTTTTACTCAATCATGAACGATGAGAGTAATGCCCGCCTGTCCGGAACCTGCGTGGCGGATCTCATGACAGCCGTGGTTTCGGCAATGGGAATTCTGGCTTCGCTGGTTGGGCGCGATACGGGGGCAGGTGCGGGTACACGTGTGGTGGAGACTTCGCTGCTTGAAGCCATGTCGGTGTTGACTGTGGATGCGGTTGTGCAGCATTTCGATGAGGACATTGTGCCCACGCGATCCAGCCGCCATCCGCAGGCGCAGAATTTCTGTCTTGCCACAGCTAGCGGTGGTTCGATCACATTGCATATGTCGTCGTCCGAGAAGTTCTGGCAGGCGCTGGCGCGCGCGATCGGGCGTGAAGATCTGATCTCGCGGCCCGAATTTGCGCGGTTTCCCAATAGGATAGACAATTATATTCAGCTGAAAACCCTTATGGAAACGGAATTTCTCAAACGGTCCCGTGCTGAATGGGAAGCCATTCTGGCAGCAGCGGATGTGCCTTTCGCGCCGGTTCTGACGATAGCTGAAGCGATATACCACCCACAGACGGAGTGGTTGGATTTGCTGGAAACCCCGCGGGATGGCCAGAGCTTCGTTCGTCCGCCGTGGCGCTTTGGTGGTGCGCGTCCGCATATTCCTGGTGCCGCACCCGAGATTGGCGATGGAACAACCGAAGTCCTGCGTGAATGGCTCTCGGATGCCCAATTGCAGGACTATCTCGCGCGCGGTGTTGTCGAAAGCGCGACCGAAAAACTAGCAGAACCTGTTTGAGTGATTGAGGGCCTATCATGTCTGTAATTGAAGAACTATTCGGTGTGCGCGACAAAAGCGTGGTCATCACCGGTGGCAGCCGCGGCATCGGTGAGGCGATTGCCGAGATTTTTGTAAAGGCTGGCGCGCGTGTTTATATCTGCGCCCGTCGGGCGGAAGAGGTGAACGCGACCGCTGCACGCCTGTCGGAATTCGGTCATTGCAAAGGCCTTTCGGCAGATCTGTCTGCGGAAGCAGGGCGCAAGGCATTTATCGCTGATCTGTCGCAACATGAGAGCAGTCTGGATGTGCTGATCAACAATGCTGGCACCATCTGGGCGGCCCCTTTGGCCGAATATCCCGAAAGTGGATGGGACAAGGTCTTTGATCTCAATGTGAAAGGGCTTTTCTTCTTCATTCGTGACCTTGTGCCGATGCTGGCGAAGGCCGGTCGTCATGGCGCTCCAGCGCGGGTGATCAATGTTGGCTCTATTGATGCTTTTCATGTGCCCAAGCACGAAACCTATGCCTATTCATCATCGAAAGCGGCGGTGCACCATCTGTCGGCCCATCTGGCTGCACAGCTTGCGCCGCAGCATATCACCGTCAATGTCATTGCTCCCGGCTTGTTTCCGTCGAAAATGCTGGCCAACTCACTAGAGACAAAGGGCGAAGAGGTGCTGATCGAACCGGTTCCGCTGAAGCGCCTGACGGGACCGAATGATATGGCGGGCGCCGCGATCTATCTGGCCTCCGCTGCTTCGGCCTATGTCACGGCTGCTATGATCCCCGTCGATGGCGGACTGGCAACCACACTTTAGAATGGGTTCCTCAGCGCAGGCTATGTGTTGGAGAACAGACATCTCACGGACTTCATGAGAGGAACGACTATGACCGGACCACTAAAAGGCCTGCGGGTGATCGAGCTTGCCGCAATGGGTCCAGTTCCCTTCACCGGCATGTTGCTTGCCGACATGGGTGCGGAGGTGATCAGGGTGGATCGCACAGTCGATACCGATCTTGGCATCGCCCATGAAACCAGCGCTGAGCTGCGCGGGCGCAACAAACGCTCGGTTGCAATCGACCTGAAATCGCCTGAGGGACGCGGGTTGTTTCTGGAGCTGGTAGGCAAGGCCGATGTCGTGCTGGAAGGATGGCGGCCCGGCGTCGCGGATCGGCTTGGCATCGGCTATGACGCCTGCCGCGCTGTCCAACGTAAGATCATCTATGGCAAGGCGACCGGCTGGGGCTCGGACGGTCCGCTTGCCCTGACCGCCGGTCACGACATCAATTACATTGCTTTGACGGGAGCATTGTCGATGATCGGCGAGGCGGGACACGCGCCGGTGCCACCATTAAACCTGGTGGGCGATTATGGCGGTGGTGCGATGTATCTAGCATTCGGGCTGCTCGCCGCCCATTACGAAGCACAGCGGTCAGGCGAGGGGCAGATTGTCGATGCGGCGATGGTGGACGGCGTGACGTCGCTTTTGACGGTGTTTTACGGATTTCAAGCAGCCGGCAAACTCAATCCGGAACGAGGCGGAAATATTCTCGATGGAGGCGCGCCTTATTATACGACCTACCAGACGCTGGATGGCGGTTGGCTGGCGGTCGGCTGTATTGAAGCGCGTTTTTACGTTGAGTTTCTCAAAGGTCTGCGTCTTGATCCGCAAAGTCTTCCGGCTCAAAATGACCGTAGTCAATGGCTCACACTGCGCCAGCGCTTTGCCGACATAATCGCCACAAAAACGCGCGCCAATTGGGAAGTCGTTTTCGATGGCACCGATGCTTGCGTCACGCCAGTACTGAGCCTCTCAGAAGCGGCAAGCCATCCGCATAATGTGGCCCGAGGCGCGACCCAGATGTTTAATGGTGTTGCCCATCCCGCTCCCGCACCGCGTTTCTCGCGCAGTCTGGGCGAACTTGTCCTCTCTCCCCCTTCCGAAGGTGAGCAGTCGCGAGCCGTTTTGCAGGACTGGGGAATTGACGACACGCAGATCGCTGATGCTTTGGCAAAGGGTATTGTTAAGCAGCAAGTTTGATTTTGCTCGTCAGGTGAATGGGAGATTATAGGCGTTCCCTATAACACAAAACAGAAGGGTCTATGTTAGCCCCCACATTGCCTAAACATCGTTGCGGGACCGGCAGAAGTGATCGTATCGTCAAGCCACGGCCGCTTTTGATCCGGTCGATAGTCTTATCGCACGGCCTGCATATCTCGCCTTCCGTCGCAACTGGACGACTGAGCGAGGGATGAAACGTGTGCCGATCCATCAATAATTCTGCTGGAGGAGAACAGCCCATGTCCGTCAATTACGAAGAACTGGCCACCGGAAAATACTATGAAGACCTCGAACCTGGAAAAACCTATCGGCACGCTATCACGCGCACTGTAACCGAAACGGACAATCTGCTCTTTTCGGCGCTGGCCTATAATTGCGCGTGGCTGCATATGGATGAGGAATATTGCAAGACGTCCATTTACGGCAAGCGGATTGTCAATTCGCTGTTCACACTGACACTTGTGTGCGGTGTTGGCGTCAACGAAATGACCCTTGGCACCACACTTGCCAATCTCGGCTTCACCGATGTGAAATTTCCGAAGCCGGTTTTCTTCGGCGATACGATTTACTCCGAAACGGAGGTTATTTCGAAGCGTGAATCGAAGTCTCGTCCGGGCACTGGCATTGTCGAATTTGAACTACGCGGCATCAATCAACGCAGTGAGCTGGTCGTCTCGCTGCGCCGTACTGGCTTGATGCTCAAGCGCCCGGTCAAGGTTGAAGCTGCCTGATAACAAGCTGCGAGAAGCAATCTGCTGTCTCGCAATGGTGCAAGCTTTCCCCGCTATCGTAATGTGGCTGCCAAGCCATATGAAGGACACACCCAAAACTGCCGGGATCGACTTTCCGATCCCGGCAGTTTTTAAGAACAGAATTGTCCGATTTCAGGAAGGCGCTGACGCCAGACGCGCGTCATCTCGTAATGCACGCGCGAAGTTCAATATCTCGGTGATGAACGGATCATTGTCTTCGCCCTGCACCATGTGCCCCGCGCCCTTGATGCAGATGTATCTTCCATTGCGGGCGATGTTCAGAAAGTCCCGCGCCCCTTCCTCGGAGAGAAAGTCCGAATGCTCTCCGCGCAGCAGCAAGACCGGCCTTTCGATCCGCGCCAATGCATCCGACAATCTGCTGCGCCGTCCCTCCAGTTCGGCGGTTCGGCTGGCAAGCAGACGCGGATCCCAGTGCCAGCGCAGACGACCATCCGGCGTCTGCCGCAGGCTGCGGACCAATCCACGTCCTGGCTGGCGCGGCGGTTCACCGCGATAATGGGCAACGGCAAGTGCCACCGCTTCAAGATTTTCATAACCATCGGGCGCTGAACTCATGAAGGAGCGGATGCGATTGAAACCCTTCTCCTCGGTCATGGGCGCAACATCGAGAAGCACAAGTCCAGCGACTTCTAGTCCGGCGCCTGCCGCGACTATTCCCGTCATTCCACCCATGGACGCGCCGACCAGAATCGGCTTGCGAATGTGGAGTTTCGAGAGGATCGTTTCCAGATCAATTGTGAGTTTCAGCTGGCCATAGTCGCCTATTGGGCACCAGTCACTGTCGCCGTGCCCGCGTGCATCGAACGTGGTGACACTGAACCCGGCATCAACAAGTTTTCGGGCAATCCCGTCCCATGAAGCGCGCATCTGGCCGCCCCCATGAAGCAGAACCAATGCAGGGCTGTTTACGTCACCATAACGATCATAGGCGATGCTCAGACCGTCACGCGTTTCAATATACCCATGCGGTTCCGGGGTTCCCTCAAGCCGCTGGCCTGCACTCATCACACTCTCCTCGGTAAGTGGCCGCGTCACTGCACCTATTGCGTCGCGATTTTCGCACGAAAGGCGATGGCCGGGTCATTGCTGTCCCGCCGTCCGCGACTGCCATTCATTGGCGGCTCGCTGCCATCGGCAATCAGCTTCTGGGTCAGATCGTAAACAACCATTCGGTTGGCGACCCGCCAGTTGTTTTCGCGCTTTTGAAAATGATCGAGGTAGCGACCGACGATCAGATCATCGCGGCTTGTTATGTCGGGCTCGGGGTCGTCCTGACGCTTCATGGCCACAAAATAGGTCTCGACAAAAGCATTCTCCGTATTGATCCAGTCGATCATAATGTTGCCCAAAAAATGCACGGAACGTCTGGTCGCTGCATGGCGCGCATCCACCCATTCAATGAAGCCATCTCGGCCTCCACTATAGGTGCCATGCTGATCGGTTGCGTCTTCATGATAGCAGTCGCGGACAGTTTTCCAGTCCTTGCGGTCCACTGAACGTGCGTAACGCGCCAGTTCGTTACGAATTGTTGCTTCCGCTTCCAAGCGGATCAGCCGTAGTTCCAGATCTGTCATAGCGGCCTCCCTCCGGCATTAAAAAAGGCTGGCCCGCAGACAATGCGGGCCTTACGCTGAATTTGAGGATTAAGCTTCCCGCACGAAGACAGGTGCTCGCTTCTCCCGATGGGAGGCGACGCCTTCCATAACATCGGGGCCCGAGACACCGATGAATTCGTAGCCGAGCGACGCTTCGAAGATTCCTGCGTTCTGGCGGTACCACATATTCATCGAGTGCTTCGTGAAGGCGATCGATTCCTGCGCGCCGAAGCTGAGCTTTCGGGCGACATCGCGTGCTGTTTCCAAAAGCTTGTCTTCGTCAACCGACATCGAAACAAGGCCATAATCATCGGCCTGCTGGCCGGTGATCTTGTCACACGTGAAAAGCAGATACTTGGCTTTTGCCATTCCGCACAGCAATGGCCAGACCATTGCCGCATGATCGCCAGCTGCGATCCCTAGCCGTGTGTGGCCATCAACGATTTTCGCATTCTTGGCGGCGATCGAAATGTCGGCCATTAATGCGATGACCAGACCTGCACCAACTGCTGCGCCGTGAATGGCCGAAATGATCGGCTTGCTGCAGTTGATCATGTTATAGAACAGGTCGCGGCTTTCACGCAGAACCTTGATTCGTGTTGCATAATCTCGGTTCTGCGCTTCGATAAGCGCAAAATCACCGCCCGCTGAAAAGGCTTTGCCCGCACCGCGCACCAGTGCTACGCGAACTTTCGGATCGCGGTCGATGTCACGCCAGATTTCAGGAATATCGGTGTGAAGCTTTTCGTCCACAGCATTCAGATTGGGGCCATCGAAGATGATTTCGAGAACGCCAGGCACGTTTTCTTCGAACTTCATCGCGTGGCTATATTTAGCTTGATAGTGCTTGATCACTGTCTGTCCTCCGGAATTCTTATATTTTGGTTCGCTCGAAAATGGCCGTCAGACCCTGACCGCCGCCGATGCACATCGTCTCGAGCGCGTAACGGCCATCGCGACGTTCCAGTTCGCGCAGCATGGTCGCAAGAATACGCACACCGGTTGCGCCTACCGGATGGCCAAGCGAAATGCCGGAACCATTCACGTTGAGCCGTTCGAAATCGGCCTTGGTCAGCTTCCACTCACGCGTGCAGGCGAGCACCTGTGCGGCAAAAGCTTCGTTCAATTCGATAAGGTCCATGTCCGTCATGGCGAGACCAGCACGCGCCAGTGCCTTTTCCGAGGAAGGGACTGGACCAATGCCCATGCGGGAGGGTTCGACACCAGCTGCTGCCCAGGTCACGAGTTTTGCGAGCGGGCGCAGACCGATCGCCTTTGCTTTTTCCAATGTCGTCACGATGCATGCGGCCGCTGCATCGTTTTGCCCTGATGCATTGCCAGCCGTGACCGTCGCGTCAGCGTCATACTTCAACATCACGGCTTTCAATGCTGAGAGCGAGGCGATGGTCGTATCGGCGCGTGGATGTTCGTCTTGTTCAAATAGAACGGCGCCCTTGCGCGTCTTGATTTCGACTGGAACGATCTCTTCGGCAAAGATGTCGGACTCGATCGCCTTGATCGCCTTGGCGTGAGAGTTTGCGGCGAATTCGTCCTGCTCTTCGCGTGGTATCGAATATTCGCGCCGCAAATTTTCGGCCGTTTCGAGCATGCCGCCCGGCACGGGGTAATATTTCCCGCCAGCCGTGATGCGCCCGCGCGCGATACGGTCCCAGAATGGCTGGCTGTCGCCCTTGAGGCCAAATCGCCCGCCCAGAACGTAGTGTTCCGCCTGACTCATGCTTTCCGCGCCGCCTGCAATCACCAGATCGGCGATCCCTGTCTGTACACGCATGGCGGCGTCGATCACGGCTTGCAGGCCTGATCCGCAACGGCGGTCGAGCTGTAATCCGGGAACCGAAATATCAAGCCCAGCATCCAGCGCCGCAACTCTGCCAATCGCCGGAGCCTCACCATTGGGATAACATTGGCCGAAGATGACATCGTCAACATCGCCTGAGGTAATCCCTGAGCGAGCGACAAGCGCTTTCACAACGGCCGCAGCCAAATCGGCGGTGGGGATGTCTTTCAACGTGCCGCCATAACGCCCGACGGGCGTGCGGAGCGGCTCACAGATATAGGCGTCGCGCATAACATACCTTGGATGAGGTTGGATGGTCGTATGGGGGCCTTGTGTGGCCCCCACAATTGATGAGGTTAGTAAGATTTCGGCAGGCCGAGAACCTTGTCGGAGATGAAGTTCAGAACCATCTGCTGGCTGATCGGAGCGATCTTCAGATGGCGGGATTCCTTCCAGTAACGCTCGACGTGATATTCGGTGGCCATGCTGTAGCCGCCGTGAAACTGCATGGCGCAGTCAGCAGCATTGAAGCCTGCTTCCGAACCCAGAAACTTGGAGGCGTTGGCCTCGGGGCCGCAGGGCAAGCCTTCGTCGAATAGGCGGGCAGCTTTCTGCGCCATCAGTTCGGCAGCCTCCAGACGGATCCACGCATCGGCCAGCGGATGGGCAACAGCCTGGTTCTTGCCGATCTGGCGATCGAACACGACGCGATCCTTTGCGTATTGTACCGTGAGGTTCAGAGCACCTCGGCCAAGGCCGATGGCGGTGAAGGCCACAGCAATACGCTCCGGATTCAAGCCATCGAGCAGGCACCGGAAGCCCTTGCCTTCTTCGCCGATGATTTCGCCCTCGAAAACTTCGAAATCGTCAAAGACCATTTCATTGCTGTCAACGGCATTGCGCATGATCTTGTCGATACGATTGATCTCGACGCCCTTTTTGCCCTTCAGTCGGGTCAGAAACAGGGTCATCCCATCATAGGGACGTTCAGGATTGCGTGGCGCAGTGCGCGTCAACAACAGGATGCGGTCGGCGTTTTTCGCATTCGAAATCCACACCTTGCGGCCATTGACGAGATAGCGCCCGTTGCCTGCCTTTTTTGCGAAGGTCGAAAGACGCGACGTGTCGACACCATTGTCCGGTTCCGACACGCCGAAGCACATCATCTCTTCGCCGCTTGCCAGTTTCGGCAAGAATTCCTGTTTGATTTCTTCCGAACCGTGATGAATGATTGGGCCCGGAGGGAAGACATAGTACTGCAGAACCGAATTGCCGTTGAAGCCGCAACGTTGACCCAATTCGTTCAGGACGATGCCAACTTCCTGCATGCCAAGGCCCATGCCGCCATATTGCTCGGGCATGAAAATGCCGAGCCAGCCGCCATCGGCGAGCGCTTGCTTGAAGTCCCAGGGATATTCCTTGTTCTTGTCCTTTTTGCTCCAATAATCGTTACCGAACTGATCGGCGATCTTGCGGATCGACTCGCGTATCAGGTCTAGCTCTGATGTGTCCAATGCCATGCGCATTACTCCGTTTTCGGTCAGGCCATGACCGGGATGAGATCGAGAGGGGTCGCGGCATCCAGCGCGGACATGTCGCCCGCCGGCTCGCCGAGATAACGGGCGCGGATTGCGCGCCGCATGATTTTTCCGTTTTTGGTTTTTGGCAGGCCCGGCACTGCGATGAGCGCTGAAGGGGCCATTGCCTTGCCAACCGCCTTGATCACACAGGCGGATGCGTCCGCCTCATCAAGGGCCGCAGCATCTTTGGTCAAAGTAACAAAGGCGACGATGCGTTGGCCACGATCCTGATCCGGAACGCCAATGACCGCAGCTTCGGTGATCTGCGGATGGGTGACGAGGGCAGATTCAATTTCAGCAGGGCCGATGCGTCGGCCGGAAACTTTGATCGTATCGTCCGAGCGACCGTGGATGTGCCAGAAGCCTTGCGCGTCCACCGAGCAAAGATCGCCATGCAGCCAGGTGCCCGGCAATTGTGTCCAATAGGTGTTTTTGTAACGCTCATTGTTGTTCCAGAAGCCGTGGGTCATGCCTGGCCAGCTATTGTGGACACACAGCTCACCGATTCCTTCGGCACGGGCGCCATCAGGCGTCAGCACGTCGATATCCTGCCCCAGAAGTGGGCCGGAGAAACTGCCGGGGCTCTGTGGCGCGATGGTGTAGCAGCTCAGGAGGCCGCCGCCCGTTTCGGTGCCGCCGGTATAGTTCAGGATTGGAAGACGCTTTTCGCCGACCGTCTCGAACAGCCATTGCCAGGTTGGAGTGTCCCATGCTTCACCCGTCGAGATAAAGGCGCGCAGACTTGAGATATTTTCCGTGGGAGCACCGTTCTTCAGGCCGCGCGCTGCCGTCGGTGCAAGTCCGAGAAGCGTTGCCTTATGGCGTTCGACAATATCCCAGAGGCGATTTTCGATTGGATAATCCGGCAGACCTTCGATGAACACCGCCGTGGCACCGAATTGCAAAATACCGTAGGTCATCAACGGGCCGAGCATCCAGCCGAGATCGGCAATCCAGGCAACGGTATCGTCCGACTGAATGTCAAAGGCATAGCCGAAATCGATAGCCGGCTTTAGAAGATAGCCGAGATGCGAATGCACGATCCCCTTCGGCGCTCCGGTTGTGCCGGAGGTGAAGATGATCAGCAGTGGATCATTGGCTTCCATCGCAACGGGTGGAACCGGGCGATTATCGGCGGTGCCAAGTTCCGCCCACTCTATATCGTTAGCGGTATCGAAAGGCGCATCAACGCCGGAGTGACGGATCATCACCAGTTTCTCGACCGACGGCGCAAGTGCGCGCGCCTGATCGGCGATATCTTTCATCGGCACGACTTTGCCGCGCCGCGAGGTCGCATCCACCGTGACGAGTATCTTTGCTTCACAAGCATTAAGTCGCGCCGCCAGTGGCTCAGGGCCGTAGCCGGAAAATGCCGGAACGGCGATTGCGCCCAGTCGACCAACGGCTAGAATGGTCGCAATTGCTTCAGGCGAAACGGGTGCAAATATGCCGATGCGGTCGCCTTTGACGACACCGTGATCGGCAAGACCACGCGCCACGCGCACCACCTCATCGCGCAATTGGCGATAGGTATAGGTGCGAGTCTGACCCTGATCGCCTTCATAGACAATGGCGGACTTATCAGCCAAATCGGGGTTTTCTGCATGGCGGTCGACACAGTGCCATGACGCATTCAATTCTCCGCGGACAAACCAGCGTGGAAACTCCTTGCCGGCGCTATCGTCGCGTATCGTTTCCCATGGCCGGGTAAAATTGATGCCGAGATTGTCTGCCGCCGCCGCCCAAAACCAGTCAGGATTGTCGATGGCTGCGCGCTGCAGGTCACTCAGCGTATCATGTTCCCAGCCCTTCATGGCCTTCGCCAGGCGACTGCGGGCGACATATTCTGCGGGAGGGATCCAGGCTGCGCCTTTGGCGCTGCCGAACTCGGATATGCCCTTCATCAGTTTGTTCTCCTGCGCTCTCCACCTCTGTTCGGGTGGAGCGAAGTTGATGGAATCTCGAAGGGATCAGGCAACGTTTCGGCTCGCGGTCAGCATTTCGTAAAGGCCGACAACCTCGCGCGCAGTTTTGATATGCGCATAGTCAATGTGCTGGCCTTCATAGAGAAGGGCGGCGAGACCTTTGGCTTCTGCTTCGTTGAAGGCTTCGATCATGCCGCGATAGAAGATGACATCCTGTTCCGAAGGAGTGAAAACCTCGTTGGCAACTTCGATATGCGACGGATGGATGAGAACCATGCCACGATAACCAAGAGCCCGGTTCTGGCGTGCGAAGTTCCATGCGCCTTCCAGATTGTTCAGGTCTTGCCAGACGCCCACCAGGGGATGATTTTTGCCTGCCGCACGATTGGCCAGTACAGCACGCGAGCGCAAATAGAGCGTTTCCTGCCCGTCAGGACTGAACTCGAAACCGATGGAACGCGAAACATCCGCATCTCGCGCGGTGCCAGCAAACAGTGTCGCGCAGCGGGGCGAGGCATTGATCATGTTCTCGCAATCGGCATAGGCCTGCGCAGTTTCGAGATTGAGCACGAACTCGAACGTGCCTTCGGCAACCCCGTTCTTGCGCTCGAAATGTGTGGTGAGCGCATCAAATGCGATGATATCGCGTGAGCCGAAAGTTTTTGGCAGTGCAAAGCCGTGACATCCTGCGATAGCGACCTTCTCCAGATCGTCTCCAGCTATACCGGTGTCGAGGCTGTTCAGGCGTACATAGACCCCGCGATCCGGGTAGGACTGCGCAAGCTCGCGGATGGTAGCAGCAGCGACGTCGCGGGCTTGTGCTTTGAGATGGGTCGGTACGGAATCTTCAAGATCGATGATGACCCCGTCTGCACCCTTCTGCATGGCCTTGACTGCCCAGCCTTCGCGATGGGCGGGAACAAAGAGAACAGAGCGCATAGGTTTCATGGATACGGCCCTCCCAAGGCCAATCTGCTTTTGCTTGTGCTTTTTGTCGGCCGGAAATTGCGACGCGTAAACCCTTGTGAAAGCTGGTAAAGTCCGGTCCTAGATGCCCATAAGGTTTAGGCTATGGGCAGCCGCCTGAATGTAACCCGCATCGACATCGCGACGATGTGTACTCAAACTATCACCGTGTGTTCTCATGATAGTCTCGCTATCCCGAGGGCATACAGCGGATGAGGCAATAGCAGCGATAGCCGGAACCGCTGGCTGTTCCTGTTGGCGGGTTCGACGCACCGCTCTATCCTGAAAATGTTTCTGATGGAGGGGATAAAGTGGGACGATATAGTGGTGTCATCGCTCTGGTAACCGGAGGCGCGAGCGGTATTGGAAAGTCAACGGTTGAGCGCTTGATAGTCGAGGGCGCGAGCGT
The DNA here is from genome assembly GCF_005938105.1 of Brucella haematophila. GTDB lineage: Bacteria > Pseudomonadota > Alphaproteobacteria > Rhizobiales > Rhizobiaceae > Brucella > Brucella haematophila. Next base: position 286,461 of record NZ_VCPE01000003.1, read on the forward strand.
TGTGGTTGCTGATCTTTATCCCGCGAAAAGCGAAGGTGTGCTGCGCGAAATCGCAGCCAAAGGTGTGGATATAAGAGATTCCTTTGCCCTTGGTCTGGACGTGACGGATGGTCAGGCCGTGGAGGCCGCATTTGCCAATGTGAAGGCGCGTTTCGGCAGCATTGGCCTGCTGGTGAATTCAGCAGGTATTCGCGAAATCATTGCTCCACTCGATTTGCCGATCTCGGAGTGGAACCGCGTGCTGGATATCAATCTGACGGGATCATTCATGATGGCGCAGGCCTTCGGACGTCAGATTGTTGCGGCGGGTACATCCGGAGCGATTGTTAATATTGCCTCCACTGCCGGGCTTGTCGCCAGCCGCAACCGTGCAGCTTATGTGGCGTCAAAGCACGGTGTGGTGGGCCTTACCAAACAGCTCGCCTATGATCTTGGGCCGAAGGGTATTCGCGTCAACGCAGTTGCACCTGCGGTGATCCGTACGCCCATGACAGAATCCTATTTCGACGATCCGCAGCGGATCGCGGAGGTGTTGAAAAACTATCCACTAGGCCGTGTGGGGCGGCCCGAAGATGTTGCTTCGGCAGTGGCATTTCTGGGGTCTCACGATGCAGCCTTCATCAGCGGCGTCGTGCTGCCCGTCGACGGGGGGAATACAGCCGGAAAGCCTTGAGGCGACCTTCAGGCTGTCTCACTGTTTTCACGCGCGGGGTGTAATCTCGCAGAAAGCTTGTAGCGCTGGATCATCTCTTCGGTGATGCTGATAATCATGTTTTGAACCCAGAACGCCGCGCGTGACATGGGGCGAGAACGCTTGCGCACAAGATAAGCCGTGCGCTCCATCTTGACGCCTTCAATCGGGACGAGCGCTAGCGTTCCGGCGTTGACATGATGCATGACAGCGGCCTCGGAGAGAATTGTATAGGCGCTGGCACGACAGGCCATTTCAATGAGCGAAGGCAAAGGATCGATCTCCATCACCACGTTCAGCGAGGTGTTGAACGAGCGCGCATATTTTTCCGCCACGGTGCGTCCGCCATGCGAATTGTTGGGCATCACGAGGGGCAGCTTTTCAAGTACGTCGACTGGCACGGGCTGAAGAGCCACGCCATTCGAACCGATTTCTCCCGGCCAATTGTCGGGGGCCGTGCATAGAAACAACTCTTCAGTATAAAGTGGTTGGGTCACGAATTGAGACGGATCCGGCGTTTCATAGACACAACCGATATGGACATCTTCCCGGTCGATTTTTTCCAGAATGATCCGTGACATCGCTTCGGTCAAATGCATCCTGATCGACGGCATTTCAGTTTGAACCGTTTCTGCCAGCGGCACCGACAGCACGAGCCCTACGGAAGGGGGCAACGCCACAGTCACCTGACCAGTTGTCGAGGTGCCAATGCTTTGCACGCCTTCGACCATGCTTTCCGACATTTGTAGAATCTGCTTGCCGCGTGCTGTCAGTGCGACACCGGCTTCGGTCAGTTCCACGCCACGCGCGCCGCGTATCGCAAGCTTGACGCCAAGACTGCGTTCGAGTTTTGCAATATTTTCCGAAAGCGAGGGTTGCGCCATGCCGAGTGAGTCAGCCGCAGCAGAAATGGATCCATGATCGGCAAGGGTCAGAAAATAATAGAGTTGGCGCAGGTTCAACGCCGGTGGCTTTTCCTGTGTGGACATGACTTTCTCCTCTTACCCGGAGGATGTCGCCATTCCCGGGTAAAGGCAAAAGCAATATATATAGGGAGGCCCTTTACCCCTCAATTGCCATAGCTATAGATGGCTCGTATTCGCGAACCATCGTCCTGTGGCGCGTCAGACACCTATCACGCCCTGATCAACAAGTTTGCTGATTTCGCCCGAAGGTAAACCCAGATGATCGGCAAGAACTGCCTCGCTGTCCTGACCCAGCCGTCTTGCGGGTTGAACCTGTCCCCGTTCACGCTTCGAGATGCGGGCAAAAGCGCCCGGTACAGGCACAGAACCTGCCGCAAGCTGCGCGACTGTCGAGAAAATTTCGTTGTCACGCACAAGTCTCGGATCGTTTGCTATTGCCTCCGCGAGCGATTGATAGGGTTCCCAGCAAACGCCGCTCGCTTCCAGCCGAGCTGTCAGATCGACGAAATCAAGCTTCGCGGTCGCCTTTTCCAACAGTGCGAAGAGTGCTTCACGATAGCGGTAGCGCTGGCCTTCATCACGCGTAAATGAAACACCGAGAACTGCTTCCAGATCGCCGATTTCCTTGGCTATGTCGAAGGCCTGTACCAGAGATTTCCATTGTCGGGCTGTGATAGCGACGATCATGACGCGACGTCCGTCTCGTGTGGCAAAATCTCGACCGAATGCGCCGAACAAGGCGTTGCCGATACGCGGGCGGTCTCCTGCCATCAGAGTTTCGGATATCTGTCCGAGATGCCCAAGCGCGCCAATCGCGACATCGCTCAGTGCAAGATTGATCTCGATATCGCGTCCGTCGACGCGCCGCTGTCTTTCGGCGGCCATCAGGCTAAAGGCAGCATAGGCGCCGGTCAGTAGATCCCACGCCGGAAGCACGGCATTGACAGGCTGCGCGCCATTCTGGCTGTCATCGCCGGTCATCATCGGAACGCCGACCGCAGCATTGATCGTGTAATCGACGCCGTTGCGACCATCAGGCCAACCTTGCACGCGAAGTGTCACCAGATCGGAGCGGCGCTCACGCAGTTTTGCATGGGCGAGAAAGCCGTCTCGGGGATAGTTGGTGACGAAAAGGCCGCGGCCGGGCCCGGGCGCTGTGATGATGGCTGCTGCAAGTTCACGGCCCTCGGGGCGGGAAAGGTCGAGGGCAACGGAGAGCTTTCCCTTGTTCAGCCCTTCCCAGTAGAGGCTGTCGCCCGCATCGTTGAGCGGCCAACGCCGATAATCCGGCCCGCCGCCAATATTGTCGAAGCGGATTACTTTCGCGCCAAATTGCTGGAGATGCAACGCACAGGATGGGGCCGCGATAAATGAAGCGCCTTCAACGACGGTCAAATCGCTCAAAAGATCATACATGGTATTTCCGTTTCCGGCAGCGAAGTTTGCCGATGAGTCGAGATATCCGAGCCGGAATTCCGGATCAGAGGCATATGTTGTGAGCAAGAATTGCGCGGGCGCGAATACGGACGGGTTCGTCGACCATCGCTCCGTCGACTTTGACGGCGCCATCGCCGGATGCGAGCACTTTGGTCGCCCATTCAGTTTCGGCAGCAGTTGGCCGCCATGCCTCGTGAACGGGAGCGACTTGCGCAGGGTGGATCAGAAGTTTACCGCCCATGCCCAAAGCCCGCGCATGCCGCGCATCGGCGCGTGTAATTTCCGGGCTTTTCACATCCGCTGTCACACCGTCGAGCGGGGCAGCAATCTGGGCGAGACGGGATGCGATCACCAGTTCCTGACGGATAGGCAGCAGAATCTCACGTTCATGCTCGCAGCCAAGATCAGCGCAGAAATCGATGGAACCAAAAGCGAGTTGCATGACTGCGTCCGACCTCGCCAAATCGCGCGCTGCGGCTATGCCCTTCGCGCTCTCGACAAGAGCAATCACCGGATGGCCCGTCATGTCCGCAACGCGGCTGATATCATCGGCTTTTTCGGACTTTGGCAGCATCACGGCTGCGAAGGGTAAGGATGCTGCGAGACGCAAGTCGTCGTCATGGAATTCCGTATCGCTGGCATTGATGCGCAAAACCACTGGCAAATCAGTGAAACTGACATTGGCTGCTGCTCGCGCTGCGGTCTTGCAATCCGCCGCGACTGCATCTTCCAGATCGAGGATAATGGAATCCGTACCCGATGCAGCCGCTTTTGCGAAACGTTCAGGGCGATTGGCGGGGACAAATATCGGAAACTGCAATGGTGCTGGCTTGGTCATGGCTTTCTCGTTCAACTCTTCAAAAAGCTAACGGAACGAAAGATCAGCGCCAAACAGGTGAAACCTTCTTCTATCATCGGAAAAACCGAGATGTCGGGGGGGCAGTAAGCGAAAGCGATCAGGTACTGGTCGCCGTTCAAAAAGCGATGTGGCCTATCGGCTAAGCCTATTGTGAGGCTATAGTCATTGACCTGCAAAAATCAGACATTTATTCCCGACATCGAATTAGAAGTCCGTTCGGTTGCGGAGGAGACGTGCGCCGGACGGCATCACGTTTGTGGGGAGTAATATGACCGATCATTCTCAAACACTGGAAGAGGCCGTCGCGGCCTTTGTCGTCAACTTTACCCATGCGGATATTGATGCACGGACGCTTGAGGCCGCAAAGGCCCTGATCAAAGACCAGTTTGCGATTCAGATCGGCGCTTCAGTGCTGCCATGGTCGCAAAAGACACTGGCATTTCGCGCACCGCACCCAGGCCGGGCAACGATTGTCAATCGTGCGGAACCTGCTTCGGCAGTTGACGCGGCTTACATGAACGCCACTTATGGCCATGGTTTTGAGTATGATGATTTCTTCGGGAACGCTCATCCTGGTTGTGCGGTTGTTCCAGCAGCCTTTGCTCTTGGCGAAGAGCTGGGCGCTTCGCTTGAAGAGGTGCTGACTGCCCTGGTAGTTGGCTATGAAACCTATGTCCGTATAGGCAAATGGGGATCGCCCGCAGTTCTCAATGTTGGCTGGCAGCCCCATGCAATTTTCGCCAATTTCGGCACCGCCGCACTTGCAGCCAAGTTGATGAAACTCGACGTCGAACAGACCTTTCACGCGCTTGCCATTGCACTGAGCCATGCCAGTGGTCCAACGGAATATGCGTCGACTGGAGGGTCCATCAAGCGCGTTCACGCTGGCATTGCCGTTCGCAACGGCATTGAGGCCGCTGGCCTTGCCGCTGCAGGTGTCACCGGCCCACGACGATTCCTGACTGGTGATCGTGGTCTTTATCGCATGTTCTGTCACAAAACGGTTGGCGATGAGGCGATTGCCGATTTTCTGCCCGGCGTTGCGAATTTCATGCCGGGTTTGTCTTTCAAGCATTACTGCTGCTGTGCCTGCACCTTCTCCTATATCGAGGCCATGCAGGAATTGCAGGGACGGGCGCAGGATATCGAACGGGTGGAAGCGCGCGTTCAGACGATGGTCAACAATATCGTTGGCACTCGAAACGCAAATATCTATCAGCCTCGTAATATCGAAGAGGTGCAATATTCGTTGCCTGCGCAAATGGCGATGTCGGCACTTGGTATCGGCAACGGGTTTTCTGCTCATCATGCTGTGCTTGAAGGAAAGATCGATCTGAAAGATGGTTCGCCCGTCTATGATCTGATCAACCGTATCAAGATCGAAATTTCGCCCGAGCTTGATGAGAAATACCGCCACTTCGTCGCTGATGTGACCGTACACTTAAAAGACGGAACCACCGAGACGATTTTCCGCGAGCAGTCCAAAGGCTCGCCTATGAAGCCCTATACTGCCGCTGAACATCTGGAAAAGTTGAGCGATCTGACTGATGGCGTGATGGGGCGCGAGCAGGCAGCGCGCCTGTGGGCGCTGGTGGATGAAATGCGCTTTGATCGCAAGGCGAGCGAGATTGCATCGCTTCTCGTTCCCGGACGCTAATGTTTCGCTGAGTATCTCAGCACAGGAACTGCAATAAATTTCAGAACATGGCTGAGCGGGCAACTCATGGAGTTGTCCGTATAGCCGCTCGCGTCATGGAGGTGGGTAGGCGGTAAAGGGCCCTACCTATAGCGCGCATAGTTCCTGACTTTGGCTCAGCCGCGCCAGTGGATCGTTACCCAAGCGAACCATAAACTCTTACAAAATTGCCTTTGGAGAACACATATGACTGCAATATTGGAGGGAATTCGCGTTCTCGATTTTGGACGCTGGATCGCTGGTCCCTACAGCGCTCATCTTCTGGCCGATCTAGGTGCGGATGTTGTTCGAATAGAGCGCCCCAAAGGTGAGGACGACCGGTTTCTCATGCCGGTCACGGCCCATGGCGAAGGCGCGCAATATATGCAGTGCAACGGAGGCAAGCGTTCTCTGGCGCTGGATATGAATTCGCCAGCGGGACGCGAGGTGATGCGTCGTATGATCGAAAAGGCGGATGTTGTCGTCGCCAATTATTCTCCCAATGGGCTCAAGCATTTCGGTCTTGATTACGAAACCCTGCAGGCAATCAAGCCGGACATTATCCTGGCATCGGCGTCAGCCTATGGCACCGAGGGACCGATGGCCGAACGGATAGGCTTTGACGGTGTCGGGCAGGCGGTAAGCGGTGCGATCTATCTCACCGGGGAGCCCGGAAAGCCCTATCGCGCAGCGACAGCGCCAATCGATTTCGCGACCTCGTTGTCACTGGCTTATGGAACGCTTGCGGCGATCATCGGCAAGATGCGCACCGGCAAGGGAGCACATGTGCAGGCCTCGCTTGTCGGGACCTCGCTCAACCTGACCAACCAGATTTTGATGGAAGAGGCGAGCGGATTCACCCATCGCGAACCCACCGGAAACCGCAGTCCTATGTCGGGTCCATCCGATGTCTTTCGGGCCAAGGATGGCTGGTTCATCATGCAGGTCATCGGTCAGAAGGTTTTCCAGCGCTGGTGCAAAGTTGTCGGTCGTGAAGATCTGATCGGAGAGCCACGTTTCGCCACCGACCAGTTACGTGGTGAAAACGGCGCTGAACTGAGCGCAATTATGCAAGCATGGTGCGAAGCCCGTCTGCGCGATGATTGTATCGACATACTTGGCAAGGCGAATATTGGATGCGGCCCGGTCTTGGCACCTGTCGAAGTGGTTGCTGGAACACTGGATCTGCGCAATACCTTCATGCGCGAGGTGGAGTTTCCGAACTCTCAACCGGTTCCTATTGCGTCACCGCCAGCGCGCCTTTCGCATGGCACTGTGGATATGGCCCGTCCGCCAGTGCTGGGCGAACATAGTGATGCGGTGCTGGTCGATTATGGTTTCACTGCCACGGACATAGCCGCATTGCGCGGTGTTGGCGTAGTGACCGGGTGATCGTGCAAGCTGGCGTAGCTCGCATCGTCCCCGCCTCATTCAGAGCTGGTAAACTTCATCGACGACGAGGACTGACGCAATCAGCGCCTGGCAACGGTCTTGAAAGTGCCCATACCGAAAGCGACAAGAGTGCCTTCGGTATCAACGACACGGGCTTCGAGATGCATGATGCTGCGGCCACGGCGCTGAGTGGCCGAACGGCAGTAAAGCGTGCCTTTGCCCGCGCTGACATAGTTGATGTTCAAGTTCAGCGTGGCGCTAAGCGCACTTCCTTCACCATCTTCGAGACCTGCCGCAAGCCCGAGCGTCGTGTCAATCAATGTTGCGATGGCTCCGCCATGAACCACGCCGCGCCTGTTTAACAATAGTGGGTTTTCGGGCATTACCACTTCGACTTCGCGCCCATTGCAGAAAGTGACTTCCATGCCGGCGGCGATCGAAAATGGTGCTAGATCAATGTTCAGGATTGTATTCGTGGTCATTGGAGGCAGCATTCCTGAAAATAACGTCGTGTTCGAACTCTACAGAGCACAGATAACAAAGAAAATGCAGATAGGAAGCTCCTATATGAGATATCCGTCGTTCATGTGTTCTCCATTGAATCGCGATGGCTGATCCTGCTTCCGAAAAAGGGAGGACGCGATGAATCTCGGAATACGAGGCAAACGCGCCGTCATTATTGGCGGCAGTTCGGGCTTGGGTTTTGCAGCAGCAACGGCACTGGCAGAGGAGGGCGTTGATGTCACCCTCTTTGCGCGGAATAATGAGGCTCTGGAAGAGGCAGCAAGGCAACTTGGCCGGTTGAATGTTCAATCGGACTGCGTTGCAGGTGATGTTACTCGGCTGGATGACCTGAATCAGCTGGCAGAACACCTCACGGAAAGAGGCGGCCTCGACATTCTGGTTTTGAACACGCCGCGTCCACCCAGTCCCATGCGGGACTTTCTGGATGAAACCGACGATCAGCGCTGGCGGGAGGCGCATCGTGACCAACTGGATGCAGGTCTGAATGTTCTACGCGTGCTGCCACGGTTGCTTTGCGGTAAAGGCTGGGGGCGAGTGATCGGCATCACGTCCGCGAGCGTCAAAAATCCTATGCCGCGTCACGCGATATCGACGATCTTCCGCGCTGGTATACAAGCGGCGTTGAAACATCTGGCGCTGGAGCTTGCCTCCGAAGGGATTACGGTGAACGCGGTTGCACCGGCAACAATCGTCACGCCGACATTTTCACAATTCCACGATCTCGAAGCGAGGATACAGGCAACGCCGTTGGGTCGGGCGGGAACGCCGGAGGAGCTTGGAGCCTGCGTCGCTTTCCTTGCATCGCAACAGGCGGGGTATCTCACGGGCCAGATTTTGCAGCTCGATGGTGGCAGGACCGGAGGGCTTTTATAGGCGGGTGCATTGGCAGAACCTTGATCTGCTCTAGGATTTGGCGGTGAAGCGCGGGCCGATCCATTATGCATAATGGGTTGAATTAAGGCTCAGAGAAGGAGGATCTCATGCGCCGTAGCTCCAATCATTTTACCCATGCCATCAAAGCATCCCTTGTTGCCCTTGCCGCTTTCGCGCTGACGGGTGCGGCTTCGGCTGAAGTTGCGGGCGACTGGAACGGGATCGTTGCTAAGGCCAAAGAGGAGGGCCGGGTCAACTATTATTCTGTCATGCCGCCAGCTCAGAACGATGCGCTGATAACGGCGTTTCAAAAGACATATCCGGAAATCAAGGTTGTGGTCGTGCGCGGCGCCGGTGAGTTGGCTGGTCGTATCGCGGCTGAACAACAGGCCGGTTCTGATGGCGCGGATGTGTTCGCTTTCGCCGATACGGGCTGGTTTGCAACCAACAAGGAAAACTTGCTGGATCTGAAAGGCCCCAATGTGGAAGCCTTTCCCAAAGCGGGTTGGACGGTTGATGGCAAGTCTGTGAATCTTTCCTTTTCGCCGCTTGGCTTTCTTGTGTGGAACACAGCCCGCGTGAAAGATGGTCTCAAAGAATGGAACGACCTTCTTGCCCCGGAACTCAAAGGTCACGTCGGTACCCGCGAGGGGATGACCTCTACGCTGGCAGGTTTTCTGGAATTCGTGCATGACCGGCTCGGACAGGACTATTTCGAGGCTTTCGGCAAACAACAGCCACGCTTCTACCCGTCCACCGTGCCGCTGACACAGGCTGTCGCTTCAGGTGAGGTTTGGGCCGCCAATACTGGCAATGTTGCAACCATCATCCAACTGGTGGCTCAGGGTGCGCCGATCGATTTTTCGGTCCCCAAACCAAGCTTTGCAAATCCGCAAGCTGGTGCGGTATTGGGCAGCTCCAAGCGTCCAAACGCGGCACTCGTGTTCGTGGATTTCGCCGCCTCACCCGAAGGCCAGAAGGCATTGAACGGCAATCATCTTGGCGCGAGCCCCATACCGGGTCTTGAAGGCACCTTGCAGCTTGCCGACTTCGATGTTCTTGACCCCACCAAATATCCCCCATCCGTGCGGCAGGAATGGCAGGCGAAATTCGACAAGGCCTGGCGGAATTAACGACTGCCCCTTGATCTGAAAGCGGGGGCGGCGTGCTATCGGCATTCTGCCCCGACTTCAAGCTTGTAACAGGGGAAATCATGACGAATTTCACCATTGTCGGGAATGCGGACAAGAATTCGCGTTTCAATGCCTTTCTGCATATGCTCTGGCGCCAAAAGCCTTGGCTTTTGCTGCTGATTGCAGTTGCAATTCTGGTTTTTATGCCAATCGGCGCCCTGTTGAGGCTGGCGCTGGAAGATGGGGCCGCTGGTCTTAGAACAGTTATGGCAGAGGCCAATACACCGAAGATTCTATGGAACACCGTTGTGCTTGCCTTTGGCGCGCTCGTCGTGGCTATGGTCTGCGGTACGGCTGTTGCGCTCTCTGTTTGGGCGCTGCCGCCGTCGATCCGACGCTACACATCGTTCCTGCCGGTGCTGCCGCTTTTGATCCCAAGCGTTGCACATGTGATCGGCTTTGTTTTCCTCTTCTCGCCCGAGAATGGATACATCAATTCTGTTCTGCGTCTGTTGCCGTTCTTCTCCGAGAGCTACAGCGGTCCGTTGAATATCTACACGATCTGGGGGATCATTTTTTACACCGGCTTTTCGCTGGCGTCATACGTCTTCCTGTTCGTCTACACTGGTCTGCAGGATATGGGCACTGACTATATCCAGGCTGCAAGAGCCAATGGCGCAAGTCCGGTGCGGACATTGTTCACGATTACGTTGCCCATGCTACGTCCGGTTCTGGTCTATGCAGGCATGATTGTGCTGCTGTTGTCGATGGGGCAGTTTACCGGTCCGCTGATGCTGGGCCGTCGACAGGGCATCGACGTGATCACCACGCAGATGTATCTCGTAACGACGGAATTCCCCGTCAACTATGCCATGGGCGCATCCTATGCTCTGCCATTGTTGATCGTCGCAGCTGCGATCCTATGGATGCAACATCGCATTATCGGTAATCGTGACCGATTTATCGGGCGCGGAAATGCCTCGCTTGCAATGCTGCCCGTGACACTCACCACCCGTGTCGTTGCGGTGTCGGTCATTTCAATTTTTGCCCTGTTATCGGCGATCTTGCCACTGTTGGCGTTGCTGTTCGTTGCGCTGTCACCGTTCTGGTCTGGGTCGTTGTCCATTTCGAATTTGACGATTGCCAACATTCAGGCAGTGCTGGCAAGTCCGATCATGTTGGATTCCGTGGTGACGACACTGCGCCTCGCGCTGACCACCATCGTGATCCTGCTGCCGCTGGGTATGCTGGTGGCGATGGCGATTTTCTACCGCAATCTGCTATGGCGTCCGCTGTCCATGGCGCTTGATGTAGTCGCCAATCTGCCGCTTGCTGTTCCGAGTGCTTTGATGGGCTTTGGCTTCCTGTTTGCCTATTCGGCACTTCCTTTCGGTCTCTATGGGTCGGCTCTTGGGATGATACTCGCCTTCGTCACGATCAAGCTGCCCTTTGCGGTCCGCTATCAGCTTTCATCGCTGATCGCACTTGGCTCGGTTCAGGTTGAAGCGGCACGCGCAAATGGCGCAGGCGCGTTCAGAACCTTTTTCCAAATCATTTTGCCGCTGGCGCGAAGCGGCGTGACTGCGGCCGGCGCTGTCATCTTCGTGTTGTTGATCCACGAATTTGGCGTGGCGTTGATGCTGCGCTCTACCGATACCAATGTGATGTCGGTGGTCTTGTTCGATCTTTTCAATGCTGGCGGTCTCTATCCGCAGGTAGCCGCTTTCGCTCTGGTAATGACCTTCATCACCATGGTTGGCGTTTTCGTCGCGCTGTGGGTTGGCGGCACCAAAGCCTTCGCCAAGATGTAATGGCAGGAGTTTCCCGATGAATATGATGACCAGTACTGAAACCCTAACACACAGCAATGCCGTGGAAGTGGGCAACCTGTCAAAGAGTTACGGCTCTGGCAAAAGCGCTGTACGTATTCTCGACAATCTTGGGATCAGCGTGGCACAGGGGGAAATGCTGGTTTTGCTGGGACCTTCGGGCTGTGGCAAGACCACTCTGCTACGCTGTATCGTTGGGTTGGAACAACCTGACAGCGGCCGAATTGAACTTGGCAGTAAAATCGTTGTCGATACAGAGCGCGGGCTGGTACTGCCACCAGATAAACGCGGCGTGGGTATGGTGTTCCAGAACTATGCGCTCTGGCCGCATATGACTGTGGCGCAGAATGTCGCTTTTCCACTGAAATGCCGCAAACAGGCAGCCGAGATTGGCAGAGGCCGTGTTCAGGAAGCGCTGGACGTTGTGCAATGTGGTCATTTGGCCGAACGCTATCCTTCGCAGCTTTCCGGCGGACAACAGCAGCGCGTTGCGCTGGCGCGCGCCCTTGCATCGCGCCCACAGGTGATGCTGATGGATGAACCCCTTTCAAATCTGGACGCGCTCTTGCGCGTCGATCTCCGCAGCCAGCTCCATCAATTGCATAAGAAGCTCGGGTTTACCGGCATTTATGTAACCCACGACCAGAATGAAGCCATCAGTCTTGGAACACGGGTTGTTGTGATGCGCGCCGGACAGATGGAGCAGATTGGCGCACCGATGGAGATTTATAGCCGCCCGGCCAATGAATATGTCGCAGAGTTTCTCGGATTGCGAAATGCTCTGTCAGTGCGGGTTGACGAACACGGACTTATGTTTGTCGGCAAGGACAAGGCGCAGCTGCCCGCAAACTTTTTGCCAGCGGGCGAGTATCGTCTACGTATGCGTCCTGTCGACCTCGTCATGGCAAACGGTCGCGAGGAGAATGCAGGAAACCGTGCCTGGATTGACGGAACAGTTCTCGACAGTATCAGCTATTGCGATATCAGCGAGGTAACGGTTGATATCGGCGGACACAGCATGCTGGTTGAAGGTAAAGGACTTGGATCACCTGAAGTCGGTCAGAGCGTCCGGATCGGAATCGATCTTGAGCAGGCTAAGTTCTTCCGGGAGAGCAGGCTCGCATCGACCCGTTTTCTGGGATGACCAGGGCGACAGCTTTGCGCGTTCAGTGGTGCAGAGAGAAAAGCCATTTCGAAATCCTCCTATGTCCCGCATAGGCCAATTCCACCGATAGAAATTCTCAAATTGACGCACGCATGATTGAGCGCAAAAAAGTCTTATGTGCACCGGCATTCGAGGATGTATCCGGAGGCGCTAACGGGGCTCCGCCAAGCGCATTCGGCATAAGTTACAGTTATCAGATGTGAAGTGATGAGGATAAGCTGAACATGAGCAAGACATGGTTGATCACCGGTGCTGACAAGGGGCTGGGATATTCTGCAGCCGAGACGGCGTTAAAGCGAGGAGATAACGTCGTCGTCACGGTGCTGGCTTCAGATGGTCGCCACCCACTCAGCGAGACCTTTCCGGAGCGTTTCAGGTCGTTTCATTTGAATGCGGCGGATGTCGCGCGCGTACCAGAGGTCGTTGCGCAAGCGGAAGCGGCGTTCGGCCGGATTGATGTGCTGGTCAATAATGCGGGCTATGGCCTCATTAGTCTGATCGAAGAAACTCCCCCAGAGAAATATCGCGCTCTTTTCGACGTGAATTTCTTCGGTCTTGCAGAGATTACTCGCGCCGTCTTGCCGATCATGCGGCGGCAGCGCAGCGGCCATATCATCAATCTGTCCTCTGTCGCAGGTTTCGGGGCCGTTGCCGGGTTTGGCTTCTACAGCGCAACGAAATATGCGGTTGAAGGCTTGTCTGAATCTCTGGCCCATGAGGTCGGACCGTTGGGAATAAAGGTGACGATTATCGAGCCTGGGCCGTTCCGCAGCGATTTTGCTGGTGGTTCTCTGGATGCGTTGATCAGCGACAATGAAGATTACGCTGCAGCTGCCGAATATGTGCGCACCTATCAGACCAGCAAACATGGGAAGCAACCGAACGACCCGGCCAAATTTGGTCCGGCGCTCTGCAAATTGGTGGATGCCACTGAACCGCCACTGCGCCTGCCTCTTGGCGTGGAGGCTGTCGCCCATCTACGCAATGAGATGGCCCAAGTCGAAGGGGAACTGCAAATGTGGTACGAACTGGCAAGTTCAACCAGCTTTAGTTCCTGATCTGTTGGGAGGCACAGCGGCGCTTGAGAGGGGAAAAGGTATGAGTAACGCCATCTATGCGCGACGGGTCGTGTCAGGTCATGATAGAGCGGGAAAGTCGATCGTGCTTAGCGATGCAATGACCGCATCCAGGGTTGCGACAGACGCTTTCACCATCAATCAGATCTGGCAGGTAGACCAGCTTCCGCCGCACGTTCTTGTCGAAGACAGCTCCGTGGGTGAAGTGTCGATTGCACCGCCGGTTGGCGGCTTCGTATACCTTGTCACGACGTTTCCACCGGACGCTTCATGGGATTTTGCCGGTCGCTACAAGGATGCGCTCGCTGCATCGGGCGGTGCGAATGCTCATGTCGAGGCGAGCGAAATTCCCGGCATGCATGAGACCGATACCGTCGATATTATCACGGTCATTTCTGGTGAGATTTACGCGGTGCTTGAAGCGGGAGGAGTTTGCTTGAAGGCAGGTGACTCTTTCGTCCAGAGGGGCACGCGACACACCTGGAGCAACCGCACGCATGAGCCGTGTACTATCGTTGCTGTTATGATGGGCGCGCACCGTTAGAATGCGATGGGCCTTTCGCGATTATTGGCTATGACATTCAATTTTTGCGCGACTTACAAGCTGGAATACCGGCGGATGGCATCTGCCATCCGCTGAAGTGTGTTCAACCGGCCATCTTCGTAATCTGTTCGGTGGAAGGCAGGGCTTTGGCGGCTTCGCCCTGCAATACGGCGCGAATACCGTAGCGCTGGACCATCTCCTGAATGATCAGGAAAATGCGCGATTCAACCACCGCGCAAGCGCGGCTAACTGGACGCGAACGCTTGCGCACCATATAGGCGTTGCGTCGAATGGTCGGCTCCTCAATGGGCACGAGAGCAAGCGTACCTTCGGCAACCTGCTTGCTGACCGCACCGTGTGATAGGATCGTATAGGCGCTGGCGCGACTGACCATCTCCACGAGATGGGGCAATGAATCAATCGCCGCAACCACATTGAGTTGTATGCCGATTGAGCGTGCGAACTTTTCCTGCAGTTTGCGCGCACCGTGGGCAGGGCTGGTTAGCACCAACGGCATTTCCTGAAGCCGTGCGGCGCTGATAGGATTGAGCGCTATGCCGTCTGGACCAATCTCGCCGGGCCAATTATCAGTTGCTGTGACGAGGAAGAGTTCTTCCGATAGCAAAGGTTCGAACGAGTAAGGCACACTATCATAGGCTTCATAGACACAACCGATATCAACGCGGTCTGTGCTGATCCAATCGATAATGTCTCCGGACATAGCTTCAGCAATGTGAAGGCGGATGTCTGGATACTCTGTGTGAATGGTCTCCAGTAAAGGAACGCTGAGGAGTGTGCTCAGTGATGGTGGCAGTCCCACAGAAACCGGGCCGCGTGGTTCGCCGCTCAGGCTTCTGATATCTTCAACCAGATCATCGAGACTTTTCAGGATATCCGCTCCACGACGGGTGAGCGCCATCCCTGCTTCCGTCATCTGAATGCCGCGGGTACCACGGATTATCAGCTGCACATCCAGCATCTTTTCAAGCTTGGCAATGTTTTCCGAAAGTGAAGGCTGCGCCATGTTCATTGCACTTGCAGCTGCCGAGATCGACCCATGTTCGGCAAGCGCCAGAAAATAGGATAGCTGCCGAAAATTCAGCAGCGCATGACCCTTGTCCATATTGACCATCAGTAAATTCCTCCTAGCCTGAGACAGGCTCTCCAAATCGATAGGCTAAGCCTATGGATGTGCGCGTCAAGGAAAAATCAAGCAAAGGCCCTGCCTGCTCGACCTCTTGTGACTGCATGTTGATGCCGCAGAGCCGTCGGGGCATTTCTCACCGGGCCCCCGCAGGTGCAAGTTTTGACAATTCCGTTGGCGACACCGGGCCCTTCCGGGTTTTCAATTCTCTTTTGATTTCTTGGAGATAGAGTTTAAGCGCCAGTACTTCGCCGTCATTATTCGCTCCGATGAGCTAGCGCCGGACCTTATCTGTCCTGTTGGCAGAATATGTCTGATGGATAGGAAGTGGCTATATTAGACAAAGGTAAAACCTATATCGACGTTGTCGCAATATGCGAAGGTCTTGCTACTCTGACTTGAATGCGCCTTTCTCGATAACATGTGGCAGGTGTAGGGCGTCGATGCCCGCCGGGAGAACCGGGCCGCAACACATTTCCAACGAAATCGAGTTAAAGATGAAAGTCGGATATATTGGCCTGGGTAGCATGGGCGGTGCGCTGGCTGCAAGGCTTCTGCTCAGACATGAGCTGACCGTCTATGATCAGTCCACCACTGCGGTTGAGCGCCTGGTGGAAAAGGGAGCGGTTGCTGCAGAAACACCAGCTGCTCTTGGAGCTTCATGCGACGTCGTTTTCCTGTGTCTGCCGACCTCAGCTCATGTTCGTGAAGTTATCTTTGGCCCTGTTGGTCTTTCCGGCGTCTTACGCGCGGGTTCGATGATCATCGACCAAACGACCGGCGATCCAGACGAAACCCGGCGATTGGCAAAGGAATTGGCTAGCGTCGGAATCGAACTGATCGATGCGCCCGTCAGCGGTGGGATTGCTGGTGCTCAAGCCGGTACCATTGCCATTATGGTTGGCGCCAGTGAGGAGAAGTTCTCACGAGCTTTCCCACTGCTCGAATCCATTAGCAACAATGTCTATCATGCGGGCGAAATCGGTAATGGCCATGTCATCAAGCTGGTGAACAACCTGCTCTCTATGACGCAACGTCTACTGTCTTTTGAAGCTATGACCCTTGCCGCGAAGAATGGAGTGCCTCCTGAAAAGGCGGTTGATATTCTCATCGCCGGCGGTGGTCGTAATGCATATCTGGAAAGAATGATGGGACCGCGAATCCTGAAGGGTGAGCTGAATGTGGGCTTCACCTTGGGGCTTGCACATAAGGATGTGCGGCTTGCCTGCCAGCTTGGTGTCGATTCCGGAGTTCCGATGTTCTTCGGCAATCTGACTCGCGAATTATATCAGACCTTTATAGCTGAAAAGGGACCGTCCAGTCAGGTCGATACGGCTGCATTGATCTACGATCGGCTCGCTGGCACGACCGTCGTTCCAACAGATAGCGATCAACTAGAGGCATAATGAGAAGTCAAGCAGGGGATAGCGTGACCACCATGACGCCCCAAGATCAAAGATGCTAAAAGAGGCAGGAGCATTCTATGAGGATTACACGAAACGGAACCGAGAAATCCACCATTGGCAGTGCGGCCACATTTACCGGACATGTTCGCCGCGATGGGTTCTTTGCTGCACCCGCACCTGCGCATCTCGTCGGCGGCACGGTAACATTTGATCCCGGCGCGCGTACGGCGTGGCATACGCATCCTCTGGGTCAACTGTTGATCTATACGACTGGCGTCGGTCGAGTTCAGGTTTGGGGCGAACCGGTACAAGAGGTCAGCCCCGGCGATCTAGTCTGGTTCGAGCCCGGTGAAAAGCATTGGCACGGCGCTTCGCCGGACGTTGGGGCGACCCATATTGCTCTGGTTGAAGCCGTGAATGGCGAGACAACCGACTGGCAGGAACATGTCACGGATGGCCAGTATCGCGGCGATTGAAGTTGGTTAGGCTCATGCTTGGTAAGCGGTTCTGGTTTCCGTTGCCTTGTCAACTGATAGGTCATTCCTATGGGCACGGATTGGAGGGGTGGGGATATATTGCCGGCAAACATCGGGGAGGATTTGGCGATGTCGATGGATGAGATGATGGCAGGCGTTCTGGAACTCCTGGACAGGGAGGCGATCAGGCAATGCCTGCATCGTTATTCGCGAGGAGTAGACCGGTTCGACCGGGAAATGGTTTTGTCTGCTTTTCACGAGGACAGTTTGGATGAGCACGGCAAGTTTGTCGGCACACCGGAGGAGTTCGTAGACTGGGCATTAGCGCAGCATAGCGGGGCACACCAGTCGCACCAGCATTGCCTGCTCAACCACACATGCGAGATTGATGGCGCAACGGCCCATGCGGAAACCTATTTCATGTTCATTTCCATGAACCGCAGTGGTAAGCCAGTTACCATTGGCGGCGGTCGTTATGTCGACCGCCTGGAGAAACGGCATGGACAGTGGCGGATCGCTGCCCGTGTGACGCTTCGCGATTGGGGGATGACAGACGAGATTGCCGATGTGTCAGATCTAAGCGCCTTCACCTCAACGCGCGCGCTGCTTTCCGACGCCGAACGACGCTTCATGAACGAAGGCCGCGGCAGCGCCCGTAATCGCAGCGACCCTTCTTATGACCGGCCGCTTACAGTCGATCCGGCTCGCCGTGATGCCTATCTCGCTTTGAAAGGACAGGTGTCGTGAACGGAACAATGCACGCCGTTGCATTCGATGCTTTCGGCACGCCGGACAACTTGCGTATAGCGGAATTTCCCATTCCCCTGCCGCGTCGCGGGGAAGTCGTCGTTCGCGTCACCGCCGCATCGGTCAATCCGACCGATCTCATGATGCTCTCCGGCCAACAGGCCCGCATGATGGCCGAACTTTCACCACCCTATGTCGGTGGCATGGAGTTTTCCGGTCATGTTCATGAGGTGGGCGAGGGCGTTAACGTCGTCGCTAAGGGTGATGCAGTCATCGGTGTCGTCAATCCTCGGCGACCTGAAGGAGGGGCACAGGCGGCCTATGTTCGTGTCCCAGCGGCTTCGGTGGCAAAGCTCAAACCGGAAGTCGATCTCGTTTCTGCGGCGACAGTACCAATGAATGCGCTGACCGCTCATA
This sequence comes from Brucella haematophila, assembly GCF_005938105.1. Taxonomy (GTDB): domain Bacteria; phylum Pseudomonadota; class Alphaproteobacteria; order Rhizobiales; family Rhizobiaceae; genus Brucella; species Brucella haematophila. Next base: position 304,776 of record NZ_VCPE01000003.1, read on the forward strand.
TGACGCTCGATCTGCTCAGCCTCCAGCCCGGCCAATCGGTGCTCGTCACCGGCGGTTCAGGCATGCTCGGTGGTAGCGTCATTCAACTGGCGCGTCGCGCGGGCCTACACGTGGTCGCGACAGGTTCGACCGATGACTGGCCGCTATTACGCTCTTTGGGAGCCGATACTTGTGTGTCGCGCGACGAAGCTGGCATGGTTGGGGCGGTGCGCGAAGCCTTTCCTGAAGGTGTCGACGGTCTCGTCGACGGTGCGCTGATCGGTAACAACATATCATTTCTGGTCCGAGACGGCGGTACCGCTGTCTCGCTCCGCATTACTTCTCCGATCGAAGATAAGCGGCTGAAAACGCCTTATGTTTCGGTCATTGCGGGTATGGAGCGCACGGATATTCTGGACGCTATAGCGTCTGGAATCGAGGAACGAGCTATTGTGCCCCGTGTGGCCGAAGGTGGACGCTTTTCGTTCAAACATGCCGCAGACGCATATCGCATGGCGTTGCGGGGTGGGTTTCGCGGTCGTGTGGTACTTCTCTTTGATGATGCCGTCGCGTCCGATTAATTCGATATGACAGGGAGGACGCTGGACGTGGTCTGGCAGGGAAAATACGATAAGTTGTTTGTTGCTGGTCGCTGGGTGGTCCCGAAGGGGGCGGATCGCATCGAGGTCATTTCGCCAGTGACTGAGCAGGTCATCGCCGCCGTTCCCTCGGCTTCGATGGCCGATGTGGATGCGGCGGTCGCCTCGGCGCGGCAGGCTTTCGACAAAGGCCCTTGGCCGCGCATGAGCGTGGAGGAGCGAATTGCGATTGTCAGCCGTTTGCGCGACTGTTTTGCCGCGCGGCAGGATGTGCTCGGCCAGCTCATTTCCGATGAGATGGGCAGTCCGATCACTTTCTCGAAGACGCTTCAGGCTGGCGTGCCCGTCATGATGCTCGATGCCTTCATCGACATCGCACGCAATTTTCCGTTTCGCGAAACCCGGCGCTCTGCCACCGGTCACGGTTTGGTGGTTCGCGAACCGAAAGGCGTGGTTGCAGCCATCGTGCCCTGGAATGTGCCGATGATGACGACGATCATGAAGCTCGGCCCCGCTCTTTTGTCAGGTTGCACTATTGTGCTGAAACCCGCACCGGAAACGCCGCTTTCTGCCTATATGCTGGGCGAAATGCTGGAAGAGGCCGGTGTGCCGGAAGGTGTCGTCTCCATTTTGCCAGCGGGGCGCGAAGCCAGCGAATATCTCGCGCTTCATCCTGGCGTCGACAAGGTGACGTTTACCGGCTCGACGGCAGCGGGGCGTCATCTCGCTGCGAAATGCGGCGAACTGATCCGCCCGATCACACTCGAACTCGGCGGAAAATCCGCGGGCATCTTTCTCGACGATGCCGATATCGTTGCAGGGGTCGAGGCGTTGCGTCTTGGTTCATTGCGAAATTCAGGGCAAGTTTGCAGTCTCAAGACGCGACTTCTGGTCTCACGTCAGCGGCGCGACGAGCTTCTGGATGCATTCTCGGCAGTTCTCGCGACAATGCCGGTTGGCGATCCAGCCAATCCAGCAACCCAGATTGGACCGATGGTGACAAAACGACAGATGGAGAGGGTCTCCCACTACATTGATGTGGGCATCGCCGATGGTGCTCGCACGGTGGTGGGTGGACCGGGTCGACCGGCTGATCTCAATCGTGGCTGGTTCGTCAAGCCGACGCTTCTTGCGGATGTCGATCCGACTTCGACCATCGCCCAGGAGGAAATTTTTGGCCCGGTGATCTGTGTCACCACCTATGACAGCGAGGACGAGGCCATCGCAATCGCAAATAACTCGGTCTATGGTCTAAATGGCGCGATCTTCTCTGCCGATGTCGAGAAGGCGATCCGTCTCGCCGGGCGCATCAAGACGGGCACGGTGGAGATCAATGGCTGCGGAGTTGGCTTTGCTTCACCAATCGGTGGGGTCAAGCAATCGGGCATCGGTCGCGAGGGCGGGCGTGAGGGTTTTGAACCCTATCTCGAAGTGAAATCTATCGGCCTTCCGAAAGACTACGAAAACGCAACGGCCTGACCTTTCTGGAGGTCAGGCCCTCAACATCGTTCCTGCCTGGCGGGGCACGCGGGTCTGCAGCATCAAATGCACGACGGGCTCAGCATTCTCCAGCTGCAAATCGATCACTTGCTGGCGCAAGGCCGCAGTTTCGCTCGTTCTGCGGCTCATCATGCGGCGATAATCTGTCCAGCTATTCGTCTGAAAACTTTCTGTCCATCGCCCTGTCCGGCGCAAGTCGCGCAGGAGAACCCAGTGCGTGGCACCCAACCTTGTCAGGTGTCGCCGGCGCGTTTCCATTAATGCCATGAACGTCGATACGTGGCCCGCATCGATCTGGTGTTCGATAACCACATGTAGCGGGCCGCCATGTGAAGTCATGTTTTGCTCGTCGGCCAGTTCTGTCGTCCCCAGTGGGTCATGGTTGATGCCGGTCGTATCCGGCAAGGGAAACTTCACGGCAAGGGCGAAAGCGCCAAGCATTAGCACGGTTGCACCACCAAGCGCGCCTTCAGTTCTGAAATGCTCAGCCACGACACCCCATAACCAACCACCGATGGACAGGCCCAGAAAGGCGGAGGACAAGAACATTGCAACCATGCGTCCTGCGATCCAGCGGGGCGAGGACAATTGCAATACACTGTTCTGCAGCGAGTGCACGGTCAGCCAGCAGGCACCACCGAGCACGGTGGAGGGAAGACCGCCCCACAAGTTGCGACTGATTGCAAGAAGCGCCATCGCAACCGCGCTCATGAGAAAAGCCGAGCAGACAATGTGATCGACCGTAAACCGGCGGCGCAGATATTTCATGCATAGACCACCAAGGATCGCGCCAAACCCGTAACCTCCGAAGAGGAAGCCATAGGTTAGCGCCCCTTGACCGAACTGATCGCGGGCTACCAGCGGCAACATAGCCATGACGCAGATGGCGGCGAGCGAGAAGCAGAAAACCCGCAGCAACAGGATCTGTAGCGGCTGTGATACTGCGAGGAAGCGAAAGCCAAGCACGAGCGCTGAACGAAAACCTTCCCTGTCGTTGCTCTTGGCTTGCACTGGAGAACGGAAAAACATAACGATCAGCGCTGGCAGATAGCTGACAGCGCCGACCATGAATGTAATGCCCGCACCGGCACTGGCAACCAGAATGCCGCCGATGGAGGGGCCAACTGTACGCATGACATTGGCACCGATATTGTGCAGAGACACAGCCTCGACCAGCCTTTCGCGCGGTACGATATCGCCGAGCGAGGACTGCCAAGATGGTGTGAAGATGGCGACGCCTGACCCAACCGCGAAGATCAGGGCGAGGATTGACCATGGCGTCAACATGCTCGTGACCGAGAAGAACGCCAGTCCGACCGACGCCAGCAGGCTGATTGCCAGCGATATAATCATGGTGATGCGACGGTCGAACGTATCGGCCATCGCGCCGGCTACTACCGAGAATGCCACCATAGGCAGGGCATAGGCGGTCTGTATCAGCGATACCAATGCTGCCGATGGCGTCAGCGCTGTCATGAGCCATCCACCGGCCACCACATGGATGAACATGCCGAGAAACGACAGTTCGACCGCAGCCCATAGCGTGAAGAACTGCGTGTTGCGCAAAAGGGAGGGCGGAGTTTCCGTCTTTCCTGTCATGGGTATTTCCGCCGAAATTTCCTGCTTGTTATCAGCTGCTTAGTGTCATGCCGCCATCGACCGTAAGACTGACGCCGGTGATGAACCGGGATTCCTCGCTGGCAAGGAAAACAGCGGCCTTGGCAACATCCCAGGCATCGCCCATCCAGCCCATCGGGATACGCGAGACACGCTCGCGCCACTTGTCGTCCAGTTCCTCGGGCTTGACGCCGTGGTTCTTTAATGCGGACAGCTTGGCCATGGGCGTATCCATCAGCCCTGGCAGAATGGCATTCACTCGAACCTGCCGCGAAGCATATTCGGCGGCCGTCACGCGGGTCAGGTGGTTCATTGCGGCCTTGGTGGTATAGTAGGAAGCATAGGGCGTTCCGAGATAGCGCAGCGATGAAATCGACGAGACGTTGACAATTGCGCCGCCGCCTTGCGCGACCATGGGCGGGATTGCGTGCTTCATAGCGAGGTAACAGCTTTTCAAGTTTACATCAAAAACGCGGTCCCAGTCTTCTTCAGGCAATTCGACGACACCGCCATTGATCACGATGCCGACATTGTTGTGCAACACGTCGATACGGCCGAAAGCCTTGAGACAAGCCTGAACCGCCGCGGCGACATCGGCTGATACGGCGGCGTTACCAGCAATCGCAATGGCCTGGCCGCCTTCATCTCTGATAATGGCTGCTGTTTCCTCGGCGGCATCCGGCTGCAAGTCGAAGCAGGCGACGCTTGCCCCTTCGCGTGCAAATTGGACGGCGCAGGCTTTGCCGTTGCCCCAACCCGGTCCGGCGCTGCCTGCACCCATGACCAGTGCAACCTTGTGCTTCAATCGTTGCATCTATTCTGCCTCCCTTGGCATTCCCGGAACGAGTGCGCTTGGACTCGTTGGTCTCAAATTTCTCATCGAAACATTCATAATCTGCTGCGGGTAAACTGTGATCTTCATTTTTCCTATGCCTATCAAAGTCTACTCCTTCGGATTGTCGCTCGAACATTAGGTCGGTTGAATAACGGGTATGCAGACAGTCGGTAAGGCTTGCCATAGGGAGTGCCGATGGATGCGCTAGGGCGAGGAGCGGCGGTATAGAAGTTGACCGTCGTTTCCGTTGTGATCACTCGGTCCTTGTGGCTAAGTGCGATCAACACAGAACGTTTCCGGAAACACCGGAAGAGGAGGAGACCGACGCTGCCAGTGGAGAGGCTTGCGTCGTGTGTCGTCGCATCAGCGGCATGATCTGTTTGAAAAAGGACGTTTCGTGCGCACGGCGACTCGCGGTACGCGGTGCGTTCAATCGTTCGGAGGAGACGAATGACTATTATACGAGACCATGACGTCGGCCATGCTGCCGCCGTCACCGCCAGCGCAACACCGTCCAAGAGAACCAATGCTGTCATCGGGACCACGATCGGCAATGTCCTCGAATGGGTCGATTTTGCTTCCTACGCATTCTTCGCGACGATTATTGCATCGCATTTCTTTCCGGCTGGGGATGATTTCCTCGCGCTGATGAGCACATTCGCGGTCTTCGGCGTCGGCTTCGTTGCTCGCCCGCTCGGCGCCTTGTTCTTCGGTCGCTTTGGCGACAAGAGGGGTCGCAAGCTCGCGCTACTGATTTCGATGCCGCTGATGGGTATCGGCACGCTCTTTGTCGGGGCCACCCCTTCTTATGATTCCATTGGCATTCTTGCGCCGATTATGCTCATTTTGGGTCGTGTCATGCAGGGCTTTGCGGCTGGCGGCGAAGTGGGGAACGCCATCGCTTTTCTGCTCGAATGGGCTCCCGCAAAACGCCGCGCGCTTTACAGTGGTCTCCAACAGTGCACTTCGCTGCTTGGCACCCTGATCGGTTCCGGCACGGCGGCCCTGTTGACAACGATCATGACGACAGAGGATCTCCATTCGTGGGGCTGGCGTATTCCGTTTCTGGTCGGTGGATTGCTGGTTGCGCCGCTCGGTCTCTATCTCCGTCGACACATCGATGAATCACCAACTTTCGAACGCGCGCCCGATCCATCATTTGTGACGGATACGCGCAGCCAATGGATGCAGGGTGCCAAGTCGCTCGCGCTTTCAGCCGGATGGGTGGTTTCATTCTACATCTACCTCATCTATCTCATGACTTTCGTCACCAAATATTCCGGCATTTCCTCCCAGACCGCTCTCTGGGCGAATACCGCTGGTCTTGCTTCGATGATGATCAGCATTCCGATATTCGGTCTGATTTCGGACAAGGTTGGTCGCAAGCCGCCACTTTTCGTTGGCCTTCTGTTGTCCCTGGTTCTGGCCTATCCGGTTTTCTCGCTCCTGCTCGGCGGGATATCCATTGCGCAGCTCTTCGCGATTTTCATCGGTATGGGCGCGCTGACCGGAATTTTTGCAGGTATCATGCCAGCTACCATGTCTGAAATGTTCCCGACCAAACTGCGTACGACTGGCGTGTCGGTCAGCTTCGGTCTTGCAACAGCAATCTTTGGCGGCTTTGCGCCTTTCATAGCGACCTCGCTGATCAACGTTACCGGCTCACCGCTATCTCCGACATATTATCTGGTCGTTGCTTCCGCAGTTTCCCTGCTGACGCTTGTGACTAGTGTTCGAGAAACCGCTCATTCGCGACTTGATTAATGGAAACTAGAATAAAATTGGCCGGGATGACCGGCCTTTATTAGCAGAAGAGAAGTTCTTCTATTTGGTCGAATTCCAACATGCAATCAAAGTTGACAGCTTGATGCGAAACCGTCACCATTGTTCGTGCGTGTTCTCACTTCACTCTATACCGCAATACCTCAACGAGAAGCGAAAATGCTGGCGTCGGTTATCCACGGATGGGGAAATTAGAGCCGGTAGTCGGGAAAGAGCTCACACCAGTCGCTTAAGACATGGATAAGACGTCCGTGGGCGAGATATGGTCCAAGCTGTCCTTCGGCCAGGTAGACTAAGCCGCAACCTTCAGCGGCGCGTCGAGCATCAGATTACGCATTTTGGATTGCGCCATCAACGGGACGAGGTTGATCAATGTTCTTGACTGGCAATCAGAGCGGTTGACGTTGGCTTTGCAGCAAAGCACCTTATCTCAGACGTACGCGATGACTTCCACAACAGCCGGCTCGGACCGCCTCAGGACATCGCGATTGTTCACGGAAAATGTAGCCGCAGAATAGAGCTAACCATATGAGTGAGATTGTGAATTTAATTACGCAGTCTTATGCGGATAACGACTGGAATACGTTCACGACGCCTTTGCCCAACTCTTTGTTTACCGTGCCACCGATCCGCGACGTTTCAGAAAAGTTCCCAATGTCACGTCGGTTCACCTTTGGGCGGCCTTCGCACTATCTTGCTCCAATGAAGAATGGGTTGTAAAAAGATCGTACTCACCGATCATCAATCGGAGGGCGGCTATGGCTATTGGGAAAATACGGCTTAACACATGACAATTGTTCGTCTGTCGGCCAAAAAAATGACTCATTCAGGCTTCTTTGAACACGGCTGAACCGCTATCGGCGGTTCAAAACAATGGGTCCTTCCCCTACACGACCTTGACCATTCTTTTTCCGACATTCTCACCTGCCAGCAATCCAACCAAGGCTCTGGGGAGAGCATCAAACCCTTCCAAAATGTCTTCTCGTACTATGATTTGGCCTTTGCTGACCCAATTGCGCAACTCGGCAGCAGCTTGTTCTTGCCTGTCCAGAAAATCAAATAGAAGGAAGCCGCGGATAGTAAGGCTTTTCAGAATGGCCAGTCCTGGAAAGCCGTTCGGGCCAGAACTGGGAGTACCGTCATCATATTGCGAAACGGCCCCGCAACAAACGATCCGCCCGTATTGAGCCATATTGGCCAAGCAGGCATCCAGAATGTCACCACCTGTATTGTCGAAGTAGATATCAATGCCGTCAGGACAAGCCGATTTCAGATCCTTGACGAGGTTGCCCGCTTTATAGTCTACAGCTGCATCAAAGCCCAACTCCTCGGTTAAAAGCGCGCATTTAGCTGGACCTCCGGCTACACCAACGGCGCGGCAGCCTTTAATCCGGGCGAGCTGTCCGACTATCGAGCCAACGGCCCCACCTGCTGCGGAGACGACAACAGTGTTGCCAGGCTTCGGTAGTCCGCACTCCAGCAGACCAAAATAGGCTGTGAGGCCCGGGACCCCATAGACGCTGACCAGATGGCTCAAGGGTTCAATTCTGGGGAGTTTGGTGAGATTTTGTGCCGAGACTACAGTAAAAGTCTGCCAGCCAGTCTCTGTGAAGACCAGATCGCCGGGTTCCAGATTGGGTGAGTGCGACTCGATGACTTCTGCCAGCGACATCCCAGCCATGAGATCACCGCTTTTCAGTCCGGCCCGATAAGTGGCTCCCTGCATCCATGCTCGGCTGGCGGCATCTAAAGCCACGTAAAGCGTACGTAGTAGAACCTCTCCCTTAGCTGGGCTGGGCATTTGGGCGTTACGCAATTCAAAATGATCCTCGGACAGCTTATCTTTCGGAAGTGTAGTCAGAATGATTTGCTGATTGATCACAATATATTCTCCATCAAAACTGATCTCCGATAGGTGCTGCGCCCTTTAATTGCTGTTCAAAAATAAGAGGCGTACATTGAACAATCCATGTTGGACAGTGCGTATATATTGCTAGATCGTTCTGATTTCGGATTTAGCCTTTTTCACTCTCACCATTGATGCCAAAGGGGCCGCAGGCGTTGATTTGCACCGAGAAGTGGCCAACGGTTCAATCCCTACCAAAATTCAACACAGAATGGTTCATAGTGCAGTCACTGGGTGCTGGCTTAAGTTTGTCCTCACCGCTTGATTAAGCGGGATCAGTCGTCCGAGAAATGCCGGAAACGGCCATGCGCGCTCACCAAAGAACTTCATGCCGGGTCAGGGAAAAGGCCGGGGCTTACTTTTAGGGAATAACCTATGAAACTTGGCTAGTTGATGGGCGTATTACTGCCAAGGGATTACCGGCGTTCCGAAACAGTGCGTGCGGCATTTTCGACGAGCGGTCCGAAACTGTTGCTGAAGCTCTCTGCCTTCCATTCTTGCAAACTACCAGCGACATGAATTGCGCCGACTGGATTGCCATCCGCATCCAGAATGGCTGCGCCGATGGCAACTTCATTGTACAAAACCTGGCGAGACAAGACTGAATGTCCGCGTTCGCGCGTTGCATTCACGTGCTCCATCACCTCTTCCAAAGTGCGAACCGTATGGGGGGTAAAAGGCGTCAGGTCGGAGCGACTGATAATATCCGCGATTTTTTCGTCGGGAAGTCGTGAGAGAATGGCTACGCCGCCGGCCGTGCAATAGGTTGGAACAGCATGGCCAACAAGCGTTGCACTGAAGAGTTCGTGCTTCGACGGCATGCGTACGGCATAGACAACACGGACATCGTCGAATAGCGAAAGATCAACACGCTCACGCACCCGGCGACGTAGTTCCAGCATGATCGGGTTGGCGCGTTGCAGCATGGGATTAAGTCGTAACAGATCATGTGCCATGTCCAGAACATGCAGACCTGGCAGATAACCGCGATCTGCAGGATCGCGGGCGATGACATCCAATTTCTGCAACGAATGAACAATGCGCTGCGCCGCACTACGGTCGATCCCAGCCGCAGTCGCGATCTGGCTTAGCGACAGCGGATGCCTTGCTTTCTGAAAAGCCATCATGACAGCCACGGTCCGCGCAACCGAGCGCAGGAACAATGGATCTTCTTTGTAGGCTTCCCCTTCTTCGGGGTGAAAAGTGGAGATGCCGCCCAAGTCTCGAAATGTGCTCATGGGAAAAATCTTTAGTCGCAGTTCTAGGATTGACAAGAGCCAAAATTGGTCCCTAAGATAAAAATAGATATAGATGTATCGCTGAGAGATACACATTCCAGCCCGAGGGGGCAAATCGATGAAATGGGAGTATGCTCGTGTCAAAACGCGTGGCTGTTGCTGGCTTTTTGCATGAAACGAACACGTTTGCCGCGGCTCCAGCCGATATGGCGGCGTTCGTTCAAGGTGGCGGTTATATTCCGCTGTCGCGTGGCGACGCGATTGTCGATCGGGCGCAAGACGTCAATCTGGGCATTGCGGGTGCGCTGAAATTTGCGCGCGAAGCGGGGTGGGATGTCGTGCCGATCCTGTGGGCTGGCGCCATACCATCGGCGCCAGTGACCGAGGAAGCCTATGAGGGCATTGTTTCGGAAATCGTTGCAGGACTGAGGGATTGTGGTCCGCTCGACGGGATTTTCATCGACCTGCATGGTGCAATGGTCGCTGCGCATGTAGATGATGGCGAAGGTGAATTGCTGGAACGGGTTCGCGCTGTTCGCCCGGACGAACCAATTGCGGTCGCGCTCGATCTGCATGGCAATATTACAAAACGGATGTTCGATCTTGCCGATGTAATGGTCGGTTTCCGCACCTATCCGCATGTCGATATGGCCGAAACCGGTTATCGTGCGGCCAAGGCGTTGCAAGCACTGATGGACACGCCGGATGGTTGGCACAAGACCATGCGTCAGGGCGACTATCTCATTCCGATTGCCTGGCAATGCACGGATGAGCAGCCCGCCAAGGCCCTTTACGGTATGACCATCGACCTGCCGGAAAATGTGCTGACGGCCTCGCTTTGCATGGGGTTTCCTGCCGCCGACTTTGCTGAATGCGGTCCTTCTGTTTTCGCTTATGGCTGGGACCGCACGGCAGTCGAGCGTTGCGCGGATGCCATTGCCGATGCGCTGGCTGCTGCGGAAGGGTCTTTTGCAGGCATTGCCTATCAGCCCGAGGAGGGTGTCGAAAAGGCCATTGAACTTTCTCGTGATGCAACGCGTCCCATCGTGATTGCCGACACGCAGGACAATCCGGGCGCCGGCGGCAGTTCCGACACGACGGGGATGCTGCGCGCACTTGTCGCCTGCGGCGCCGAGCGGGCATCTATCGGCTGTATGCACGATCCTGACGCTGCGGCACTCGCCCATCGGGCAGGCGAGGGAGCCGAGATCGAACTATCGCTGGGCGGCAAGTCGGGGATTGCCGGGGACGCGCCTTTCACCGCACGGTTTCGGGTCGAGAAACTGTCCGACGGTAAAGCGCATGCCACCGGGCCCTATTATGGCGGTACCTGGTTGCATATGGGGCCATCGGCTTGTCTGCGGCTTGGCGGAACGCGCGTGGTCGTCACGACCAATCTGGCGCAAATGGCGGATCGCGCGCTCTACCGCATGGTCGGTATCGAGCCCGAACAGGAAGCTATTCTCGTCAATAAAAGCTCGGTGCATTTTCGCGCCGACTTTGCGCCGATCGCCGAGAAGCTTCTGGTCTGCACGGCTCCCGGCGCCATGCCGCTGAGTCCGGCTCAACTGTCATGGAAACATTTGCGCTCGGGCATCCGGCTCGAGCCGCTCGGGAAAGAATTCAAACAATAAACAAACAAAAAACCTTCAGAGGAACCACATAGATGCAGTTTTTCAAAACCCCCACCTCCGGTCGCATTCTCCACCGGTTGAAATTTGGACTAGCCGCTTCTCTGATCGCACTTGGTGCTGGTAATCTATCAAGCAATGCATGGGCCGAAACGACCCTGACCGCTGTTATGCATTCAGATCTGCGTATCCTCGATCCGGTTATAACCACGGCGCATATCACCCGCGATCATGCCTATATGATCTACGACGTTCTGATCGCCGTGGATGAGAATTTCAAGCCGCAGCCGCAAATGGCGGACTGGACGATTTCCGATGACCAGAAAGTCTACACGTTCACACTACGCGACGGTCTGAAGTTCCATGATGGCGCGCCGGTTACAGCAGCCGATGCTGTGGTATCCCTGGAACGCTGGGCCAAGCGCGACACGGGTGGTCAGCTCATCATGGACATCACGGAGTCGCTCAAGGCCACAGACGACAAGACACTGGTATGGACGCTAAAGGAGCCTTTCGCACCGTTCCTCGATACATTGTCCAAGCAGTCTGCCCTTCCGCCTTTCATCATGCCCGCCCGCATCGCCGCAACCCCAGCCGATACCGCCATAACAGAATATATCGGTTCGGGCCCGTTCAAATTCGTGCCTGAGGAATTCCAGCCGGGTGTCGGTGTCAGCTACGTCAAGAACGAGGATTACGTCCCGCGTAAAGAGCCTGCCAGCTGGATGGCTGGCGGCAAGGTTGTGAATGTGGACAAGGTGCGCTGGGTCACAATGACGGACGCCCAGACAGCGGTCAACGCATTGATGAGTGGTGAAGTTGATTATATGGAGCAGGTCCCGGTCGATCTGGTCCCGCTGTTCGACGGCGACGATTCCGTCGTTCTGGAAAAGCGCGATCCGTTTGGCTACCAGACGATGGGCCGTTTGAATTTCAAGTACCCGCCTTTCGACAATCCAGATATTCGGCGCGCGGCCTTCCTCGCGATGTCGCAGGAACCAGTGCTGGCCGCATTGATGGCGGATCCGAGCTATTACAAGGTTTGCGGCGCGATTTTTGGTTGCGGTACACCAAATGCCACCGATATCGGGGCTGAAACCATAACGGCGAAGGGCAATATTGAAGAAGCCAAGGCACTTCTGAAAAAGGCCGGCTATGATGGCAAGCCGGTCGTGATGATGCAGCCGACCGACGTTACCAGCTTGTCACCTCAACCGGTTGTCGCCGCGCAGCAATTGCGCGCGGCTGGTTTCACGGTCGATATGCAGCCGATGGACTGGCAGACGCTGGTCGGTCGCCGCGCTTCCAAGGACGAACCGTCCAAGGGCGGCTGGAACATCTTCTTCACCAACTGGCAGATCCCGGAAATCGCAACGCCGCTCAATTCGGTGATGCTCAACGGTCGTGGTGACCAGGGCTGGTTCGGCTGGCCGAAGGACGACAAGATTGAAGCGCTGAAGAAGGATTATATCGCCGCGCAGTCGCCGGAAGAACGCAAGGCGGTGGTCGAGAAGATACAGGCGCATACGCTTGAAAATGTGCTCTATATCCCGCTCGGCGAATACAACCCGCCACAGGGCCGACGTTCCAATATCGTCGATATGCTCGGCTCGCCGGTGCCGGTCTTCTGGAACGTGAAAAAGACAGAGGAATAATCCTGCCTCGCCTATCGCGCCGCAAGTCTCCCTGGCGTGATAGCTCCCTGTCCAACGCGGAGCCGGTTCCTCCCTCCGGTTCTGCCTCACGCGGGACGTGTCTATGGCTGTCTATCTGATAAAACGCATTCTTGCGCTGGTACCGGTTCTATTGCTGGTATCGATCTTCGTCTTCCTCCTTTTGCGCCTGACGCCCGGTGATCCGGCGGCAATCCTCGCAGGCGATGCTGCGACGACCGAGCAACTGGAGCGTATTCGTGAGTCTATGGGCCTCAATGAGCCGATCTTGACCCAATATTTCACCTGGATGGGCAAGATATTGCAGGGCGATCTCGGCGTGTCGCTGATCTCCGGCGTTCCGGTGCTCGACATGGTTTCGCAACGCATCGGCCCGACCATTTCGATTGCCGTTCTGACCATCATAATTGCAGTTCTGGTGGCGATCCCCATGGGCGTCGTCGCGGCCTGGCGGCATCGTTCCTGGATTGACTATCTGGTCATGAGCTTTTCGGTTCTCGGCTTTTCCGTGCCCGTATTTCTGGTTGGTTATGTGCTGTTGTTGATCTTCTCGGTCAATCTCGGCTGGTTGCCGGTTCAGGGTTTCAAGCCGATTTCATCGGGCTTTGGCGGCTTCATGCAACGCGCAATCCTGCCGGCCCTGACATTGGCTTCGATCTATATCGCGCTCATCGCCCGCATGACCCGCGCGGCGATGCTGGATGTGCTGGGTGAAGACTACATCCGCACCGCACGCGCCAAGGGCGTGAGTGATCGCCGTCTTCTTTTCGTGCACGCGCTGAAGAATGCAGCGGTGCCGGTCGTGACGATTGTGGGTACGGGTTTTGCCTTGTTGATCTCCGGTGTTGTCGTCACCGAGAGTATCTTCAATATTCCGGGCATCGGCCGCCTGACTGTGGATGCCGTGCTTGCGCGCGACTATCCAGTCATTCAGGCCATGATCCTTCTGACGAGTGCGCTTTACGTGTTCGTCAACCTGCTGATCGATCTTTCCTACACACTGTTCGACCCAAGGATTCGTTACTGATGCGCTCTGAATCGACATCGGCTGGCATGCACTGGATGCTTCGCCTGTTCTCGTTGCCGCGCGTTACTCGCGTCGGTATCGGGCCGCTGGTTGCGGGCGTTCTTCTCGCCGCAATCGTTCTGCTTACTCTAATTTCACCCTGGATCGCGCCGCACGATCCTCTTGCTATGAACCCGCTGATGCGTCTGAAACCGCCTTCGGATGAGTATCTGCTTGGCACGGACAATTATGGCCGCGATCTCTTCTCCCGCATGATCCTCGGCGGGCGCATCTCGCTCCTGATTGGGCTTTTCGCGGCGGCGGCGTCGATTGCTGCCGGTGTTTTCATCGGTCTCGTCGCCGGTTTCTTCCGTACCGCCGATGCAATCATCATGCGCATGATGGATGCGCTGATGGCCATGCCGTCGATCCTGATTGCCATCGCTCTTGTCGCACTCAACGGGCCGTCCATCGGTTCGGTGATCGTGGCGATCACCATTCCTGAAATTCCGCGCGTGGTGCGTCTGGTCCGTTCGGTTATTCTGAGCGCCAGAGAGGAGCCTTATGTCGAAGCCGCACTGGCGCTCGGTTCCAGCACACCGAAAATCCTGTTCCGCCATCTTTTGCCGAACACGATGGCGCCTCTGATCGTGCAGGGTACCTATATTGTCGCATCGGCCATCCTGACCGAAGCGATCCTTTCATTCCTCGGCGCCGGTATCAGCACCGAAATACCGACCTGGGGTAACATCATGGCGGAAGGCCGCCAGTTCTTCCGCATCAAGCCGTCCATTGTGCTTTGGCCTGGCCTTTTGCTGACATTGTGCGTGCTATCGATCAATCTTCTGGGCGATGCGGCACGCGATAGTCTCGATCCACGTCTCAAGAAGCGGGAGGGCTGATATGGAACTGCGCAATCGTGATTTCTCGCAAGAGCCCGTTGTGCTTGAGGTGGAGAACCTCGCCGTTGCCCTGCCGGGCGGCACGCCTGTCCTGCGCGGCGTCAGCTTCGATATCCGCAAGGGTGAAACGGTGTGTCTCGTCGGTGAATCCGGCTCGGGTAAATCGGTGACCTCGCTGACCGCGATGGGGCTTTTGCCCAAGGATGCCCTCAAGGTGCAGAGCGGTGCGATCCGGCTGGACGGCAACGACCTTCTCAAACTGTCGCTCGCCGATATGAAGAAAATGCGCGCCACGCGCATTTCCATGATCTTTCAGGAGCCAATGACGGCGCTCAATCCTGTCATCCGGGTTGGCGAACAGATCACCGAGGTACTCGACGTTCACACCGCGCTCTCGGCGGAAGCCAAACGTGCCAAAGTCATTAATATCATGGAGCAAGTGCATCTGCCGGATGTCGAGCGGATTTATCAGAGCTATCCGCATCAGCTTTCCGGTGGGCAGCGACAGCGTATCATGATCGCCATGGCGCTCATTCTGCAGCCCATGCTGCTGATTGCCGACGAACCGACCACCGCGCTCGATGTGACGACGCAAAAGCAGATTCTGTCACTGATTGCGGAATTGCAGGAAAAGCATGGAACCGCTGTGCTGTTCATCACCCATGACATGGGTGTGGTTGCCGAAATCGCGGATCGGGTCTGCGTGATGCGTAGTGGTGAGATCGTGGAGCGTGGCACCATCCGGCAGGTGCTGACGCAGCCACAGCAGCAATATACGAAGGACCTGCTCGGTTCGGTGCCCAGCCTCATTCCTCGTGCGCCTCGTGCACCGCTGGGACGCGATCCGGTCATCCGGGTCCGCAATCTTGGCATGACCTATCAGAGCGGCGGCATTTTCAACAAGAAGCCTGGCGTCAAGGCATCGCGTGAGGTGACCTTCGATCTTCAGCCGGGGCGCACGCTCGGTATTGTCGGTGAATCCGGCTCCGGCAAGACCACGGTGGCACGGTCGATCATGCGCCTGATCGAACCGACGGAAGGTGAAATCGTCGTCAACGGTCGCGACATCGCCCATCTTGGCAAACGCGATATGAAGCCGTTTCGCAAAAAACTTCAGGTCGTGTTTCAGGACCCGTTCCGCTCGCTCAATCCACGCTGGACTATTGAACAGAGCCTGACCGAAGGCCCGCTGAACTACGGCGTCCCTTATGAAGAGGCCGTGGAGGAAGCAAAGCGTCTGTTGAAGATCGTGTCGTTACCGGAAGATGCGTTGAAGCGTTATCCGCACCAGTTTTCGGGCGGGCAGCGCCAGCGTATCGCAATAGCCCGCGCGGTTGCGCTCCGCCCCGACATTCTGGTTGCGGACGAGGCTGTGTCGGCGCTTGATGTGTCGGTGCAAGCGCAGGTTCTCGATCTGCTTGCCGAACTTCAGAAGGACACCGGCATCGCCATCATCTTCATCACGCACGATCTGCGGGTTGCAGCACAAATTTGCGATGAAGTGCTGGTGATGAAGCGTGGCGAGGTGGTCGAGCAGGGAGAGGCTGCCGCTGTACTGGGAAGCCCGTCGCACGACTATACGCGCGCACTTATTGAAGCGGCCCCCGGTCGCTTCTGGGATTTTGCGGCAGGGCAGCTAGTCGCCTGACCGTCGTCTGATTGGGGGCAGCAAGAAGCGGCCCCGATTATCCGAGTGATTTTAAACAGGAATGAAATCATGCCCATTATACCGTTTATTGAGGAGAAGGCCGGCGAGATGCGCGCGGTTTTCGAGGACTTGCATCGTCATCCCGAAATCGGCTTTGAGGAAAAGCACGCTGCGGGCGTGGTCGCCGATCTTCTGGAAAAGTGGGGCTTCGATGAAGTTCATACTGATATTGCGACGACCGGCGTTGTCGGCATCCTGAAGGGACGCAACGCGGGCAATCGTCGGGTCGGCCTGCGCGCCGATATGGATGCGCTGCCGATCGATGAAATCTCCGGCGTGCCTTATACGTCGCAAAACCCCGGTCGCATGCATGCCTGCGGTCATGACGGGCATACGACGATGCTGCTCGGTGCCGCGCAATATCTGGCGGCGACGCGCAATTTTGAAGGCAGCGCGGTTTTCGTTTTCCAGCCTGCGGAAGAAGGGCTGGGCGGTGCGCGCCGCATGATCGCGGAAGGGCTTTTCGAGCGCTTCCCATGTGATGAAATCTACGGCATGCACAATCAGCCTCTGGGAACGCTTGGCAAAGCGGTCATCCGCAAGGGCGCGGCCATGGCAGGTGCGAGCTTCTTCGATATCAAACTAACGGGCAAAGGGAGCCATGCGGCACAGCCGCACAATTCACGCGATGTATTGGTGATCGGTGCTGATCTGGTCGGTCAGTTGCAGACCATTGTCTCGCGCAACATTCCGGCGACTGAAGCCTGTGTCGTTTCCTGTACGCAATTCCACACGGGCAGCGCTTACAATATCGTGCCGGAAGTGGCGACGATCACCGGCACGATCCGTTACTTCGAGAAAAGCATCTGCGATCTTGCTGAAAGCCGTCTGCGCGAAATCTGCGCTGGTGTCGCTGCCGGTTACGGTGTGACTGTCGATGTCGATCTTCGCAATGTGTTCGATGTTCTGCGCAACGATCACGATCTCGCAGACGCTTATATGGCGGCAGCGCGCGATGTGCTGGGCGAAGATAATGTCAGCGACGACACGCCCGCGGCCATGGGCAGCGAGGATTTTGCCGACATGCTTGCGCGTGTGCCGGGCGCCTATATCAATGTGCAGCACGCTGGCAAAGCGGCGCTTCACAACCCCGCCTTTACGCTCGATCCTGCGACCCTGCCTATCGGTTCGTCGATCTATGCGCGAATCGTGGAAACCCGTCTGCCAGTGAATAAGGAATTAGCCGCATGAGCGCGCATGAACTGCCATTTGATCTCGACGACATGATTGCGCGCTTGCGCCCATGGATCGAGACGGAAAGCCCGACCTTCGATGCGTCGGCTGTCAATCGCATGGTCGACGCTGCCGCTTATGATTTTGCCGCCGCCGGTGCAAGTGTTGAATTCATCCCCGGACGCATGGGATTTGGCGGCTCTCTGCGTGCACGCTTCCCGCATGCGGATCAGGGCAAGCCCGGCGTTCTGGTGTCCGGCCATCTCGATACCGTGCATCCGCTCGGCGTCATTGATGTGAATCCCTATCGCCGCGAAGGCGGAAAGATTTATGGTCCCGGCATTCAGGACATGAAAGGCGGTAATTTCGTCGCTCTTGAAGCCATGCGCCAGATCATTCGCTCGGGACTGACGACAAAGCTACCCGTCACTTTCCTGTTGACGCCCGATGAAGAAGTCGGAACGCCTTCGACACGCAACCTGATTGAACAGGAAGCGCTGAAGAACAAATATGTTCTGGTGCCTGAACCGGCGCGGCGCGATGGTGGTGCTGTGGTGGGCCGCTATGCGATTGCCCGCTATAATCTCGAGACTGTCGGACGGCCCAGCCATGCTGGCTGGCTATTGGCGGAAGGCCGTTCCGCCATCCGCCGCATGGCGGAAAAGATCATCGATATCGAAGCGCTCACCACGGATGACTGCACCTTCTCTGTCGGCGTTATTCAGGCGGGGCAGTG
Source organism: Brucella haematophila (assembly GCF_005938105.1). Taxonomy (GTDB): domain Bacteria; phylum Pseudomonadota; class Alphaproteobacteria; order Rhizobiales; family Rhizobiaceae; genus Brucella; species Brucella haematophila. The sequence goes on from NZ_VCPE01000003.1 coordinate 323,061, forward strand.
GGTCAATTGCGTCTCCTCGAACTGCAAGGCCGAAGCGCTCAGCATGGCCAAGACCCAAAAGGATCTTGAGGACGGCGTTGTTCGGATCATGGCGCTTGCGGGCGTGAAAGACGATGTCGAATTCATCGTGACCCGCGGCGTGACCCGCCCTGTTTGGGAAAATGCGCAGCCTCAGGATATGAAGCTCTTCAACTTCGCCAATGACATTGCCAAGGAGATCGGCTTTTCCATGACCGCACAAAGTTCGGGCGGCGGGTCTGATGGTAATTTCACCGGTGCACTCGGCATACCAACGCTCGACTCCATCGGCGTGCGCGGCGAAGGCCTGCACACTTTGGGCGAGCATATCTTCGAGGACAGTCTTGTTGAACGGGCGCGGCTCCATGCGGGCCTGTTCCTGGGGCTTGAATAAAGCGTGATGGGTGCGGCCATGTTCGATGCAAAGTCGGATGAGATGAAACTTGATGCCCGTCGGATCATGGGTCTGAAAGAGGACGTCACCATTATGGTGGATCGGTGGGGTGTTGCTCATATTCGCGCCTGCAACCTTCACGATCTTTTCTTTGCACAGGGCTGGAACGCCGCACGTGACCGACTCTGGCAGATCGATATCGCGCGAAAGCGCGGTCTTGGCCTGCTGGCCCGCGATTTCGGTCCCGGCTATCTTGAACAGGACAGGGCTGCAAGGCTGCTGCTTTATCGCGGCGACATGGCTCCCGAATGGAAAGCCTATGGACCGGATTCGGAAGAGATCTGCACCGCATTTGCCGGTGGCATCAACGCCTATGTCGATGCCTGCGACGCGGGCACGATAGCGCTGCCGCCGGAATTTGCGCTGCTTGGTCATCGGCCTGATCGCTGGAAACCGGAAGATGTCGTGCGCGTTCGAACCCATTCGCTCACGCGCAATGCGTCATCCGAACTTTTGCGGTCGAAAGTGATGGCAGCGGCCGGGATCGAACTTGGCGCGAAACTCGATCAGTTGCGGAAAGAATTGTCGCATGGCGTCGTCCCGCAACCGGTAGACGGGTTCGATCCGGCAATCATGACGGATAGGGTTCTGCGCGATTTCAATCTCGCCGTCAGTCCGGCGACATTCTCCAGGGACCGGCTTGCCGCGACACTGGGGCAGGCTGGTCTATGGACCACGATCGCTCCATCCGGTGAAATCGTCAGAGCCGCTTTCGAAGAAGGGTCGAACAACTGGGCCATATCAGCGGGTAAAACCAGTACAGGCCGGCCAATTCTGGCTCTGGACCCGCATCGCACGCATATTTTGCCGTCGATACGCTATGTCGTGCACCTGTGCATGCCGGGACTGAACGTTATCGGTGCGGGCGAACCGATGGTGCCCGGCATATCGATGGGCCACAATGGCACTGCCGCTTTCGGGCTAACCATTTTCGGTGCGGACCAGGAAGACATCTATGTCTACCGCACGCAGGAAAACAATCCCGATCTCTATGCCTATGAAACGGGCTGGGAATGCGTCCGGACTGTGATGGAACCAATTTCCGTGAAGGGTTATCCGGATCAGACGGTAGCATTGAAGTTTACCCGCCATGGCCCGCTCCTTTACGAGGACCCGGAAAATAATCGCGCTTTCGCATTGCGCACAGTCTGGATGGAGGCGGGCATGGCACCCTATATGGCCAGTCTTTCCGTCATGCGGGCGACCAGTTATGCGGCGTATGCAGATGCATTGGCAGGCTGGGGCTGCCCATCCGTCAATCATATCTATGCCGATACCGGTAACACGATTGCTTGGAAGCCGTCCGGGGCGACACCCGTTCGCAGCAATTGGGATGGCCTGCTTCCCGTGCCGGGTGATGGGCGTTATGAATGGGACGGATATTTGCCGCCGCAAGTCGGCCCCCACGAGATCAATCCGGCGCGCGGTTTCGTGGCGACTGCAAATGCCATGAATGTGCCTGACGATTGGTCACGTTCGAATCCGGCCATCGGCTATGAGTGGCTCGACAGCAGCAGGCATAATACGCTTCATCGCGAATTGTCGAAGGCAGAGCCGATATCACTGGAAGATTGCGCGCGCCTGCAATGCTCGACCTTTTCCCCAATTGCTGGACGCGTGCTCGCCTGTTTGTTTGCCATGCCAACAGTCACTCAGTCCCGGGGCTGGCAGTTGCTGCGAGACTGGGATGGCGATCTCGCGGCTCGGTCTGCGAGCGCTGCCTTTTTCGAGGTTTGGTTCAGCCAACATCTCGGCCCACTTGTCGCCCGGATGAAGGGCGCTGCGCCGGAGATTGTACCGTTGCTTATGCCGTTTGATGCTCCGAGCGTTGTGGCGTGGCTGGAGCGAGCGGAAGCCGACGGGCAGATGGGTGAACGCATTCGCCAAAGTCTCAATGACGCCTGGACTGAATGCGAAGCCTTGATGGGTGCGGATCCCGAGTGCTGGTCGTGGGGGCAAATCCACAAGCTGCATTTGCAACACCCCTTGCAATCTCTCACCGAGGAAAACTGGTCCTTGCCGCCTATCGGTCTCGGCGGAAGCAGTTCGACGCTCAATTATGCCAATTATCGTCTGCGGGATTTTTCCGTTCTGGCCGGGCCATCAGTTCGCATGGTGATCGACGTTGGGGCTTGGGATAACAGCCTGTTTATCAACAATCCGGGGCAGTCGGGCGTTCCGAACACACCGCATTATCAGGACCTTCACGCCAAGTGGCGCGACGGGAACCAATGTCCGCTCGTCTACTCGTCAAAAGCGGTGCAAGCTGCGGCCGTGCAAACAATCATGCTAAAAGCATAAGCGTGTGATCTTGTTTGGTGATTGTCGACTGCGCTCTCTTTTTCGGTCACACGCCCAGAATGACTTTTTCAAAGCGGAAATTGGTTCTGTTGCAAACATTCGTTTAGCACGGAGCGCGGCTTATCTGGAGACGCAATTATGTTGTGAGTGTTGTGACATGTTGGTTGAGTGGAAGCGGTGCGGTTGTGCCGAAACTGCTTTGCAGCTTTCGCATCATGTGAATGGGTTCGATACTGCGAGCGCGCTGCTGGCAGTGGCTTCAGACTTGAAGCCGAGCATGGATTGTATCGCCGTTATGGTAGACGGCACGATACAGACAAGGCCATTCGCTTTTGACCTTCACATAGGTCTCGTCTGGGTTCCATTTTCGCGTGACTTGCGCTTTCGCCGATTGAAGCACCCAAGCAAGTATGGGGCCGAAATGCAGAACCCAGTGATGCATAGTTGAGTGATCCATCGCGATACTGCGCCCAACCATCGTTTCCTTCTGGTCACGCAGGCTAAGATTGTAAGCCAGTCTCAACGGGCACATAGAAGGATAACGGAATTATGGAAATGGCGGTCTTTGAACATCAAATAACCCAACTTTTTGAAAGCTCGAAATCTATATCAGTGTTCATTGACGAGACGTCTGCACAGAGCCCCTCGATTGTCCAGGCTTTAGTCCGCACCTCCAGTGGCCCAGTTCTGGGTAGCACTCAACAGGCGGCGCCCATCCCACTTCACGTATGTTGCTCAAGAAAAACACACGCTTAAAGAGAAATCGGCATAAATAAAAAATAATTGGAAAATATATGAGCAAACTAATACAACAAATAAATATAAATCAATTCATATAACTACATATAGAATTATACAAAATATTGATTCAGATATCAACGACATTAAAATTAATTAATGTATCTGGAAGAGAAACATTGATAATGAACTTGTTAATTTAACCGATATTTCCCATATTCTAGCGTACGGACTAATGCCGTAGTTCACAATCAAAACTGCGCTCCAAATCTGTAGGGCTTTTCTTCAATGATCGCAAATCGTTATCTCTGTTACATTGCAACGCTGGCTGTATTGTCTCTGCCAATAAGTGCACCGGCGGTGACAACTCGCGCCTACGCTCAGCCGACTTCGACTGTTCAGACAAAAGAACAGGCCTTGAAGATTGAAGTTTACAACCCCGGACCGGGCGCCATGTTCCCAGTGGCCTCAGTTTTGGTTACGGGAAAACAAGATGCAATATTGATCGATACCCAATTCTCGGCAGCCGATGCGCGCAAACTGGTGGATTTGGTTCAATCATCTGGCAAAAGGTTAGTTGCCGTTTATATCAGTCAGAGCGATCCAGATTATTACTTCGGCTTGGATATTGTACAGAAGGCGTTTCCAGATGTCCCAATTCTGGCAACGCCGCAAACAATCGCACGGATGAAAGAGACTGTTGACGGAAAATTGAAGGTTTGGGGTCCGAAACTGGGGGAGAATGCGCCTGCGCGGATTGTTATGCCCCAGCCACTTCAAGGCGACACTCTCACCTTGGAAGGTCAAACACTGAAGATTGTCGGCTTGGATGGACCAGAACCAAGTCGCAGCTTTGTCTGGATTCCTTCCATCAGTACAGTATTGGGTGGAATTCCAGTGCACGGTGGACGACATCTGTTTATGGCGGACGCACGAACAGCTGAAGCCCAGGCCAACTGGCTGACGACCCTGGATCGAATTCGCGCATTGCAGCCGAAAACCGTTATCCCAGGACACTTTATTCCGGGGGCTCCCTTAGATTTGCGTTCAGTGGATTTCACGGCAAGCTATATCCGCGCTTTTCAGGAAGAAGCGGCTAAAGCCAAAAAATCCACGGAGCTAATCGCCGCGATGAAGAAGCGGTTCCCTAACCTCGGTTCACAAAACGTGCTTGATATAAGTGCCAAAGTCGCAACCGGTGAAATGCAGTGGTGACACTGTGACGAAAAACGCTACGCGACCGAGCACCTGTTGCGCGATGCGAATATAAGAGGCTAGCGCTATCCTTGAGGGCTCTTCTTCTGATTTGGGCGAGCTTAGAGCTCGCCCCTAGTTTGGCAGTTTCTGGATACTAGCTAATTCTGAAACGTAATCGGCTGAGCAGTCAAGGACCACGATTTAGACCACTCCCAAACAACGCCGTGTGGACCACGTCTTTCGAATCTAGACCCTTGCGTTTGAAAGGCGATGTAGCGTCCCCAAGAAAATATTCACGAACTGCAATTCTGTGAATGCAAAGGCGTTTCCCAAACCTATTCCCGGCTTCTCCGAACATCGCAAACTGGAACGTCTTGTCAGTGCAAGCCTCTTACCCGCTTAGGCAATCGGCGTAACAGCCAAACAGGCCCTAGCGCTACCGCAAATGTCGGACTGGGACACAATCGCCGACGGACTGCGGGTTGGTCTTATAGTCCTTGATACCAACCGCGGGATGACATTGCCAATGACAATGCATGTTGTCTGGCAACAGAATGAGCTGGTTTCTCCTGGAACTCCATAGTCGGTTGATGACGCAACGCGTGCGCCTGGCGTGCAATTATCTGGATGCATTGCCGCGATGCCTAAGCCTAAGCCAAGTCGTACCCGGCATTAGGTCTGGCGTTGTCGACATTCAATTGTTTTGCCCGCAATGGTCCGTTAGGAGCAGGCGATGTGCCAACCACACTTTACCACCAAAAGACGGGGGCGTTTTGAAGATCGGCCTTCAGACCCAAGGCGAGTGTGCTTTGATCGCGATCATGCTGTAAATTCACATTCTGTCGATAAAGGAGCGTTGGGCGAGAACCCATTCGTCGGGTACGGCTCGTGGTACTGCCAGTGCTTCTTCTGGTACTCGCCTCAGCCCTGAAGCTTCTAGTATTTCGCTATGACATCTAAATGGCTTTGCCCAGTTATCTCGCCAGCCTTGACAGCCCCCTTATTAAGGGGCGCGCTGAAGCCGTCTCCCGGTGGGCCAGATTTCGTGGCCGAGTTCATTTTTCATTGAAATATTTTACTTCACGAACGATCCTTCCGAAAGAGTCGGTCGGACGCAAAAGGGGGGCTACTACATGTGAAATTGCTTGCCATGCCCGGATAATTCCACGGTAAAACCTTATCGATGCGGGACCGCGTGTGACCGTTGATGATGACCGTGCCTGCCTCCCAGTAAGGTGAGCGTCGGTGCTGAGGCAGGCAAGTTAGCTTCGATAGGGCAGAGTTCGCCTGTGCGCTTCTGACCTTTCTCAGCAATTGGGTTGAGCCATTAGGGGGATCTCGATCAGCTTATGCCGGGCGTGCGCACAATGACAGGCGATTTTGATGTCGGGACCGACGCAATCAGACGATTATGCCCAGCATATTCATCAACCTGAAGAAAGCGCGTGAACCTTTGCAATATCCGTTCAGCATCTGGCCCGCCGCAACCGGGAGCACAGGTGAAGGTCACACCAGGCGGGGCGCCGCCGCCCCAAGGTCGGTCATTACGGGCCAGCGCCAAGTAGTACCCAGTCTTGGTTTTGCGCGAACCGGGATTGAGCAGAGGCGCGCAGGTTTCGTCCATGAACGGCTTGGCCGAGCGCTTCAAATCGGCGATCAGAGCTACAAAGATCGGGCGCAGCTCGAATGCTGCCCGGACGACCCGCTTGGCGAGCGTGGAACCGTCGAGATCAGTGTCGTAGCGGCTCATGATCTGGGCTTGTCGATAAAGCGGTAGATGCTCGGCGTATTTGGAGACCAACACATACGCAATGGTCGCATCTGTCGGCAAGCCGGCCTGGATCAATCGAGTGAGTGCTGGAGCCTGGGCAACGCCGTCAGTGCCAGGCGCGGCAAGCATATTGGGGACTGCGGGTGAGGATGATGCAGAATTGCGCCGAGATAACATCCAGCCGCTTGGAGATGTCTTCACTGATGCAATGTAGGCGCCACCGCAAGCACAGATCAAGCGTTCTGGCTCGATAATTTCCTCGATACGAGGAAGATGGGCGGGCAAAGAGCCGCGATTGGTGGCAGGGGGTCAAGGCTGCGGCTTCACAGAGAGCTATCGGCGTCATCTCCGGCATGGATGGCGGCAATGGCCGTTTCCAGCTTCTCCAGTCGCTCGATACGATCGTGCTTGCGTCACGATCAGCATGGCCTTCAGCGCAGCAATGTTGTCTGGAAGATCGGCGGCATCCCACACGCCAGAAATCTATCAACCCTCGTCACGTTCCGCCGGAAGAATCCGCCGTCCGAGCCATCGCGCCACATCTATTCGATGGCATCCGGCGGTCTTACGACCACGGAACGAACCCGACACCAGTCAAAGGCCTGCGAATAACGCTCCGAACTGCGTGTGGCCCAATGTCATTGGGCCATCCCTGACGCCCGGCTAGATGAAGGTGTGTTCCTCCAACCGCCTTTAAGCGATTACCAGTCTGCTTCCACCCCAGTAGATGAGCTTCAAACGATCCGCTTTCCGCGACCGGAGTACGAAGACCGTACCCGTAGAAGGGTCTTTGTGAGGTTCGTTCTTGACCAGAGCCGCTAGCCCATCATGGCCGTTGAGGAAATCGACGGGCTTTGTCGCCACCATGATCCGGACCCGACGATGATCTCGAGACGGCTGGCCCTCTTGATCGGCGGTTTCGAAATTGGTGGTTCGACGAATACCGCTGCGATCTCCACCGCATCTTCGGGGGCGGGCAGAACCAGTTTGCCCTGCTGCGCCATCGTTCGCCAAGTCGATAGGTGGTTAGGCTTCAGGCCGTGGCGCTCAGCGACCTCATTCACTATCGTCCCGGGCCGTAGACTCTCCAACACGATCTGCGCTTTGACCTTATCAGTTCAACGCCGGTGGCTCTCACGTCCCGACTTTCTGGTCGTGAGAAACTTCAATGTACTGTCCATCGGGAAACTCCCATTGCTCGTCCATAGAAAACCGATCACAGATTAAGGGAGTAAGGACAACGTGGCAGCGGAACACCGGTTACGATAATCTCTGGGCTCCGGATGCAATATATCCGCGACACACGAGGTACAGGCTTCGGCACGCGTATCCAGCCCTTGCTATGCTTTGGGGCAAGCGGCAGGGACGGCAGCAGCTATCGCATTGGAGCAAGATTGCAATAGTCGGTCTGTTCGCGTGAATTTGTTGCAGCGCAAACTAAAAGATGCGGGAGTCATTCTTAGTCTCTAATAAAAACGAGAAAGTTGCGCCCTCATTAAGTAGAGCAGACTGCGAAGAAAATGCTGCCTTCCACAGATTTGCTCATCCGTCCTGCGGCAGAACTCAAGGGCTTGAAAACAGATAGCAACCGAACAGTCGCAAGGCCAAGCTCAAACGACCACTGCAAGATCTGGCGAAGCGCGCAAGCGGGATATGTCGCGCGCGGGCGGTTCTCCAAAGTGCCGACGATATTCGCGAGTGAACTGCGACACGCTTTCGTAACCGACGCGAAGTGCGGCAGTCGTTGTGTCGATATCCTGGACCAGCATCAAGCTGCGTGCTTCCTGAAGTCTCAATTGCTTTTGAAACTGTAGCGGCGTTCTGGCTGTCACTGCGCGAAAATGCTCGTGCAAGCTCGACGAACTCATGCCAACTTCCGTGGCAAGTCGCTCTATGCTGAACCGTTCCCTGAAGTTTTGTCCGATCCAGGCGATAGCGCGCCCGACCTGGGCCACCCGCCCCTGACTGGAAGTGATGTGGCGCATTCTTGCTCCATCAGGCCCCGCGAGCAGGCGATAGAGGATTTCCTGCTCAGCAAATGGTCCGAGCACAGGTAGCGCTGCTGGATCATCAAGCAGCCGCAGCAGACGTAGTGCCGCGTCGAGCAGAGTGGGGTCGGCGTTAGAAACGGTCTTTCCTGTTGGCGGAGAGGCCGTCCCAGACGGCATCGGAACACGCAATGCCAGCTGTCCCAATATGACAGGATCGAAATCGAGGTAGAGACAAAGATAGGGCTTGTCGGGCGTCGCCTGCACCACTTGACCAGTCACCGGCAGGTCATGTGTTACGATCCCGTAACGTCCCGGCGCATAGTCGAATACCCGATCCCCGAACGTGACGTCTTTGCGTCCCTGCGCAACGAGGCACAGTTGCGGCCGAAAGACATTTGGCATGGGCATTGTAACTGTGGCGGATCGTACAAGCGTCAAACGTTCGATGGGAGTGGTCTGAAAACCATCCTTGGTGACGTGACGGGCAATCAAAAGTGCGATTTCTGTCAGTGTTTCCATGGGAGGGACAATTGCATGCGTGTGGAAGGGCGGCAATTCGAAAAAGCGATTGCTGGAGGATTGGGCAGCAATTCCGGCGCATCGGGCTAACGCCGGACTGTTGATGCGTATCACAGTGTTGGAGCGGATGGGCGCAGCCAAGCCCGGCTGCGAAACAAATATGGAGCGAACATGTTGATTGATAATTTGAAGATTCCCGCGATTGCGCTGGGAACATGGGCTTGGGGCGACAGCGGCGAGACTGGCAATGGTTACTTTGGCAGTTATCTGACGCGCGCAGGCTTGGAAAAAGTTGCAGAAAAGGCAAATGCAGCTGGCTTTACACTGTGGGATACCGCAGTGGTATATGGCATGGGTCGTTCGGAAACCGTACTCGGGGAGGTCTTGAAGCGTTTTCAACGCTCGGACTATCAGCTCTCGACGAAGTTCACTCCGCAGGCTGCGGGAACCGGCGAGAATGCGATGGCGGATATGCTGGAGCAAAGCCTGTCCCGCCTCGGGACTGATTACATCGACCTTTACTGGGTTCACAATCCAGCCGACGTAGCGCGGTGGACACCGCAGTTGATCCCATTGTTGCAGAGTGGGAAGATCAGGCATGTTGGCGTCTCGAACCATAACTTGAGCCAAATCAAGCAAGCCGACGAGATTCTCGCAGAAGCTGGTTTCCGGGTAGAAGCGATCCAGAACCACTACAGCCTTCTCTACCGTAGCTCCGAAGATACTGGCATCCTGGACTACTGCCGCCATCGGGGTATCCCTTTCTTCGCCTATATGGTGCTCGAACAGGGTGCCTTGAGTGGTAAATATAGCCCGGAGAATCCACTACCGGAAGGCAGCAACCGGGCGGAGGCATATAATGGCATGCTGCCTCAGCTGAAGGCGCTAACAGACAAGCTCGCCCTGATCGGCCAGAGCCACGATGCGGCAGCACCCGATGTGGCGGTAGCTTGGGCAATCGCCAAGGGAACAGTTCCGATTATCGGCGTCACGAATCCCAAATATGTCGAAGGTCTGGTCCGAGCTAGCAAACTAACGCTTAGCGGCGTTGATATAGCTGAGCTTGAAGTGCTGGCTGATGCCGCTAATGTGAACACTCGCGGTTGGTGGGAAAAAGCGATGTAGATCCCGCAAGGTGTCTCACCCGGACCGATGTCCAGTGTCGTCTTGGTGATGTTTATCTTTGTTTTGAATGGCTTGTTTCTCATTCCAGACAGGCGGTAAGCTGCGGAAAAGTGCTCTGACCGTATGCAGGAGTTGAGGCGTGCATCCATTCAAGATTAAAATCCCGGACGAACAGATAGATGATCTGAAACATCGTCTGCGATACGCTCGTTTGCCTGGGGCAATTTTCCAGGAAGGCTCCGAAGATGGCATTCCCCTTCCGTTTATACGCAAGTTGAAAGACCATTGGCTCGAAAATTTTGATTGGCGGGAGCAAGAAGCTCGCCTCAATCGACTGCCCCAATTTCAAACATTGATCCAGGATTGCACGATACATTTCGTGCACGCCAAGGGCGTCGGACCATCACCAGCCCCCATCGTTCTCACGCATGGCTGGCCGGGTTCGTTCGTTGAATTTGAGAAGCTGATCTCACATCTAACGGATCCTGCCAGCCACGGTGCTGATCCGAGTGATGCGTTTGATGTGGTCGTCCCTTCCCTTCCCGGGTTCGGGTTTTCAGCGGCCCCTGTTGCACCAGGAACCAGTAGCCGTCGCGTTGCCGCATTGTGGCAGGAACTCATGCTGTCGCTGGGCTATCAAAAATATTTCGCTCAAGGTGGGGATATTGGGGCTGGTGTGTCAACATGGCTCGCCGCGCTCTACCCGCAAAGTGTCACTGGTGTTCACTTGAACTATATTTCCGCCAGCTTTCGGCCACCGACGGGCCCTGACTTTCCACCAGTGAGTGCCGAAGAAAACGCATTTTTCGAGCGCGTTTCAAAGTTTGCAGCTGAGGAGGGGGCATATTCCGCCCTTCAGGCGACGAAGCCACAAACCTTGTCTTATGCGCTCGCCGACAGCCCAATAGGTCTTGCAGCGTGGATTTCAGAAAAGTTCGAAAGCTGGAGTGACCATACAGGTGATCTGGAGACAGTGGTTTCCATCGATGAGTTGTTGACCAATATTTGCATCTACTGGTTTGGCAACAGCATTGATGCGTCTTTGCGGATCTACAAGGAAAACCGCAATCAGCCACTCATTCTGGATGAGTTTTTGCCGTGTGAGGTTCCTTTTGCGATTGCGCATTTCCCAAAAGAACTGCCAATCCCACCGCAATCTTGGATTGAGCGTGCGCTCAGGGTCGAGCGCTGGACGGAGATGCCACGGGGTGGACATTTCGCCGCTTTGGAGCAGCCGCAGGCACTGGCAGAAGACATTCGAGCCGCTTTTCGTCCATGGCGGAGCCGCATCGTATAGCCAACAAATAAAAGAAAAAACTTGCGCGTAGTCAGTGGGCGTTTCAGTGGCTCGGCTGAATCTCATCGTCGCTGGGCCAAACGAAGGCTCCGCGCGCGTTTCGCTATTTGTTTGTAGCGATCACTAAAAAATAGTTGACAGATCGGGTGACGTCATTATTTGTAGTGAACACTACATTGTGACGTGGTGCGGCGAATGCCGCTTAAGCCAATTGGGAATGATGTTGTTATGACATCGATCCCGCAAAAAGGTATGTCGAGATGATGAGCGAACGAATTTTGAAAATTCTGCAACGGGTGTGGGTGGTTGCCTTACTGGCTATATACCTTCCTTCGACAGCATTAGCAGCCGAGAAGAACTACACGGTCAAAGCCCCGGATGGAGTATCTATTGCGGTTCAAGAAACTGGCGATCCTGATGGACCGCCCATAGTCTTCATTCATGGACTTTTAGGCAGCCATCTTAACTGGGAAAAGCAAGTAACCAGCACAACACTGCGGCAGTATCGCCTCATTACCTATGATATGAGGGGACATGGATTGTCGGGAAAGCCGGACGATGTGGAAGCATATCACGATGGGCGTCGGTGGGCGGATGACTTGGCGGCAGTGTTGAAGGCCAGCAATGCCAGAAATCCTGTCCTGGTTGGATGGTCCTTGGGTGGGGTTGTTCTCTCAAACTATCTCGCCACTTACGGGGATAGCGGCATCGGCGGCATTGTTTATGTTGATGGGGTGATTGAGCTCAACGAGAAACTGATTACGCCACATCCTGCCGTCTATGCGGGGCTGGCGTCAGCCGATTTGAAATCGCATCTCGATTCAGTTCGGACATTTCTGCAACTGTGCTTTGAAACGCAGCCTGACACAGTTGCTTTTGAGCGGCTCCTCTCGAACGCCGCAATGGCTTCCTGGGTCATGACGCGCGCTGTTCCATCAATGACTGTGTCTGCAGCCGAGGGGTTGCCCAAGGCTCGCGTGCCCGTTCTTTTGCTATATGGTGGCAAGGATAATCTCGTGCAGGTCAATCCAAGCATTGCACGAGCTCGCGCACTCAAATCAGACATCCAGACGAAAATCTACGCGAAGTCCGGCCATGCCCCCTTCATCGAGGAAGCGCGTCGCTTCAACCATGACCTGACGGCATTTAGAGACTCCATCTCTAATGGTCGCTGACAATCAATCGGCGTGATGCAAGGACATCCTCCATAAACTGCAATGTGGTAGCCGGATCCAAAAGGGTACTTTCACGGAACTCTCAGGCAAATCGGCTACCGCATGTTGTCCTTTATCGTATCAGCGTTCCCTAAGCCGAACGCTGATACGCGTTGCAAAAGGCATGAGATAACGTCGAGATGCCGTTTACAATATTTGCTTGCAATCAGCTCCTCTGTATTCTTTAGTGAACGCTATGGAAAAAAAGAAGCGGCGTGGCGGTCCACGTAAGTTTGAAAGAGACCAGGCGGTAGAAAAAGCAATGCGCCTTTTCTGGCGGCAGGGCTATGAGGGCACATCGATCAATGATCTGACAGCCGCGATCGGGATCGCCCCGCCGAGCCTGTATGCCGCTTTTGGCAGCAAGGCTGGACTTTATCGCGAGGCTCTCGATCGTTATACAGCTTCGTCTGGTGCACTCGATCAACCTGCAAAGTCGGCGGCGAACCTGGACGATGCGGTTGCAGCCGTTCTGTATGCCGGTGTTCGGGCGATCACCGATGCGTCACGGGAACGAGGCTGCATGATTTCTTCCGGAATGATTGAGTGTGCACCCGAGCATCGCGAGCTGGCGAGTGACGTTGCGCAACGGCGTCGCTCGATCCGAAATTCGATTGCTACTCAACTCGTGCGCTGGCTTGATCCGCAAGCAGCAGATGCACTGGCCGGGCATCTCATGGTCGTGCTGATTGGCCTCTCTGTTCAGGCGAGAGATGGCGCGACCGCAGACGAACTCTATGGTCTGGCCGACGAAGCAATCGCCGGCGTCAGGGCGAGGAAGCTGGCGGTCAACTCTTGATGGCTTTCCGCATGGGGGCATTGATGTCAGGATGTATCCCCATCAGGATTGATCTGAGCAGTCCCCCAGCCGCTTGGGGGTATAGTTCTACTATCGTTACGATGCTTGATGGGGCTCACCAAGGCGCGGCGTTTCGTTCATAAAAGAAACCGCCGGTGGGGCCGTCTGCATCCAGACCTGCCAGCCAAACAATAGTATCGGCAGCTTGCTCGACGGTCCGGCTACCGCTATGGTTATTGAAATCGGTCTTTGTGTAACCGGGATCTGCGGCATTGACCTTGATGCGATGCTTGGCGAGGTCCTTTACGAGAGAGACCGTAACTGCGTTGAGAGCCGTTTTGGAACTGTTATAGCCCAATATATTGGTCGCGTAGTACGGGTGTGTCGGATCGGAAAGCCAGGTGAGAGATCCAAGTCCGCTACTGACCATGATAACGTTTGCATTTCCTGCGGCCTTAAGCAGAGGCAAAAAGACCTGCGTCACACGAATGGGAGCGAAGACATTGGTTTGATAGACGTTCTCTATATCGCTAAGGGCCTGTTCGCCTGGATTTTCTCTCGCGCCCAGAATACCCGCATTGTTGATCAGCACGTCTAGCTTTCCGTCAGCGGCTTCGACTGTCTTGAACGCGGCTCGAACACTATCGTCATCGGTAACGTCAATCGTCAAAAGGCGAACAACGAGCTGCTCGGATCTGAGAGCATCGGCTGCGAGCGCGCCACGTCTTTCATCGCGGCTGCCCAACCAGACATGATACCCAAGACGCCCAAGCGCACGCGCTGTCTCGAAACCAATGCTTTTGTTGGCGCCTGTAATGAGAACGGTCTTACCAGTCATGTTACCTCGCGTGGTTGGAACCATGTCAGGGGGGCAGGCATTCACCTGTGCTGTATCTCACGATCTGAAACCTAGCATTCTTCCGCTTTTTGAAAAGTGGTCTGAAACCGGATACGCTGATCGCCATGGCGAACAATGATCGTATTTTCGTTACTGAGCTGAGAACTGTAGGACGGTGATTGTAAGGGAATAGCTCTCTCTTTGGTGATTAGCAGTCAAAAGTCAGGCATTGCTCAACCGGCGGTTATTCGCCTTGCAAGATCAAGAAACGCCCTGACCGCTCCGGCTGTCTCGCGCGCCCTATACAATAGAACGAGATCGGCGGTTTCATTGACTTCCGCCAGTGGGCGATAAGCGATGCCCGGAAGTGCCACCTGCATCAGTGACGCCGGAATTAAGCCCAGCCCCAGTCCAGCGGACGCCATGGTCAGAAATGTAAGTGTGTTGCCAACGGAATGGGCGACATTTGGCTCCTGACCCAAGATGCGACGAAGCAGATCAATCTGAGCCGTTTCGGAACCATGTGCCGCATACACGACAAATGTCTCGTCCAACAAATCGGCTTTGCTGATTTCGCTACGCGAGGCGAGGGGATGGCTGGTGCTCATTGCCACCATCCAGGGCCAGGAACCGATCCGTTCTGCGTCGAGATCTATATCCACTTCTATGGCGAATGTCGGGCAATAACCGACATCGAGTTCACCTGCGAGAATGCCCTCTACCTGTTGTCGCGGTGAGGCTTCCGTCAGCGCGATATGCACCTCTGGAAAGCGAAGATTAAACTCACGCAGATCGTCAGACAGTTTACCGATGAAAGATGCGTTGCCGGAGAAGCCGACCCGGATAGAACCAATCTCGCCTCGCACCGATTTTCGAACGAGCTCTTTTGCGCGTTCTGCCTGAGCGAGTATGCGCCGAGCCTCGGGGAGCAGTATCTCGCCTGCCGTAGTGAGGGTCACCTTTCGGCTTGTACGCGTAAAGAGTGCAGCATCCAGTTCTTCTTCCAATGACCTGATCTGCATGCTGAGGGCTGGCTGGACGATATGCAGCTTCTCGGCGGCGCGGCTGAAATGTCCTTCTTGCGCGACCATCAGGAAGTACCGGAGATGACGTAACTCCATTAACAATCACTTTCGATGATTAATTGATATTTTCAATATATTTGAATGATTTGTTACGATCAACCATTCTCCGGTCATCGAAGTTACTGGAGATGGAAAAATGACTGACGCAGCACGTATCGATGTTCATCAACACGTCGTTCCGCCATTTTGGAAGGAGGCCCTGTCGGAGAATGGCGGCGACCCGTCTGGTTGGTTCAGCCCGGAATGGAGCCCTCAAAGCGCTATCGAATTTATGGATTCGCAGCAGATTGCTACTGGCATTCTGTCTCTGACAGCGCCAAGCGTTGTGGGCTGGAAGGACGAAGCACGCCGAAATATGGCTCGCAGGGTCAACGAATATACGGCAAATCTGACGATCCAACATCCTGGCCGTTTTGGCAATTTTGCAACCTTGCCGTTGCCAGATGTCGACGGAGCGCTCCGCGAGATTGAATATGCGTTCGATGAACTGAAGGCCGATGGTGTCGTTCTGCTCAGCAATTATGATGGGATCTATCTTGGCGATCCGATATTTGCACCAATCTGGGCTGAGTTAGATCGCCGTTCAGCGGTCGTGTTTATCCATCCTGGAAAGCCACCGATTTCAACACTCGACGGCGTACCAGGTCCGATCGTTGACTATCCGTTCGATACGACCAGAACAGCTGTTCATATGGTGCTAAATGGTATTGTGGATCGCCACCAAAACCTCAACGTTATCCTCTCACATGCGGGTGGCTTTCTTCCCTATGCAGCTCATCGTTTTGCCGAGTTGGCGCCTCATGTGCGATCCAATGTTCCTTCGACAGAAGAGCTAATTGCCACGTTCCGGCGCTTCTATTTTGATACTGCGCTTTCCAGCCCGTCCGGCTTGCCCTCGCTCAATGCCTTTGCAGGTGTGGGCAAGGTGCTCTACGGCAGCGATTATCCTTATGCGCCCGCTTCTGTTGGCGCTTCCTTCACGCAGAAGCTTGATGCTTATCAGGGTTTCAGTGACGTCGAACACGGCTTTGTCAATCGAACGAATGCCTTGGGGCTATTTCCCCGTCTAAGCCGTTGATGCCTATTCGATGAACGCCAACGTTATCATCACGTTGACCGCGATCTGAAAGTGCGAACGACTGACAACCATACTCGAAAAGGATAGGTAAAATGGATACGAACCAATATAAATTATCTCGGCGCGCACTGTTGATGGGATCTGGTGCGCTCGCGCTCGGAATGTCTCAGGTGGCCAGCATTGCACAGACTACGATCAGTCCTGCCACAGCCAATCTTTTCGCAACAGAGGCAGGTGAAGGTAAGAACGTGATGTTCCTTCACGGTTGGACCTGTGATTCCCACGATTGGAGCTGGCAGCTCCCATTGTTCGAAAGCAAATACCGCGTTGTCGCTCCTGATTTGCGCGGGCACGGCAGATCCGAAGTCATGCCATCAGGCGCATATAACCCTTCAGACTATGTCGGGGACATCGAGGCCTTGATCACCCATCAATATCCTGGCCAGAAGTTTGTTGTTGTCGGACACTCGATGGGTGGGCAGATCGCCGCTCGCTTCGCTTCCAAAAGACCGGATCTGGTTGAAGCCGTGGTATCGATTGACGGTGCGCTCGGCTTTGCAGGAGATGCTGAACATCTCTTTGAGCAAGTTGCTCACAATCTGGATGTCAGCGATCCTGGCGTGGTTGTTCCGGAGTTGTTTCAACTTGTCTACGCGCCTTCGACTGATCCGGCGCTAAAACGCTGGCACGCGCGACGCGTTCGCGGGACGCCATCGCATGTCGTGCGCGAGTCATTTGCTCCGCTTTTCTTCGGCCCCGAGCAGGTTGGTGTCGGTGAAGCGAGCGAGTCTTTCTGTCGCAAGCTGACGGTTCCCGTTTACCATCTGTGTCGCGATCCAGCTCAGACTGATCGTATGCGCCCATGGTTTTCGCATTCGGATTCGAAGGTCGATCTTTGGTCGAACACAGGTCATTGGATCATGCAAGATCGCAAGGATGATGTGAACACAGCGATAACCGCATGGATTGATGCTCTTTAATCGTCCGTTTAGAGAGAGACTGACAACGGCTGGCCGAGATATGAACAGTTATCCTCTGGGATTATCGGCAAGCCGCTACAGCTTAAACAGAGTGATCCTGACCCGGAGCGTTACCAAACATCTTTCGGTACTCACGATTGAATTGGGATTGACTGCGATAACCAACGTCGAAGGCTATTGTCCCAATATGTTGCTCTCCGAGAGACAGGCGGCGTCGGGCTTCGTGCAAACGAAGCCTGGTGCGGAACTGCAACGGGCTCATATGTGTCGCGGCTTTGAATGCACGATGGAATGAGGTAACGCTCATTCCGGCATGTTCTGCAAGGTTGGCGACCTCGAGAGGTTTTTCGAAATTCTGCTTGATCCAGGCGGCGGCAGTGGACACGCGGTTGAGCTTCGATCCAGTCGTGCCGTACTGCCGCAGCATATCGCCCAATTCACTGTGAAGCAGACGATAGAAAATTTCACGTTGGAGAAGTGGCGCCAGGACTGGAATGTCGGCCGGGCGATCAAGCAGGCGCACCAGACGTTCAATCGCTTCTAGCAAATCCGGATTCAATTTGGCGATGGCCGCGCCTCTTAGCTGGTTGGTCGGTGGAGTATCACCTGCGGCAAGCGCCAGTTCGGCGATAATGGCAGGCTCCAGATCGATTGTTAATGCCAAGTGTGGTTCGGCAGGCGTTGCAGTGACAACGCTCGCCGAAACAGGCAGATCAAGACCGATAACGAGAAATTGACCGGGCTCAATCGTGATTTTTGATTTCTCAACGTCAATCTGCTTGCGCCCTTGCAAGACCACACAGATGCGAGGCGTATAGAGACTGCGCACCGGCTGCGACCGACGGTCACTTCGAAACAACGTCAATCCTGATATCGGAGTTGGCGATTTCGCGGCGTTGCAATGAAAACGCACCAGCCCTTTCAAATGCGTTGCGATCTCGGTCATGCTGGCTCCATAAACAACCCGATTTCCGATCAGTTCACGGCTGGTAGGATTGTGCTAAAACTTGCTGCTTTCGATATAAGGCGTCGCTCGGTGCTTTGCTACCTTTCCATTGTTGAGCTTGGCTCGACTTTCGAGTGAAAGGAACTTTATATGAAAAGCAAAAAGCCTGTGTGGCTGATCACGGGAGCATCGTCCGGATTGGGTCGGGCGATCAGTGAAGCAGTTCTTCAGCGTGGATATTATGCTGTTGCGACCGCAAGACATCCAGAACATCTCGCTGATCTTCAAGCGCGTTATCCTGAAACCATGCTTCCCCTCAGACTGGACGTGACTGACAATCTAACGATCCAATCGGCTGTATCAGAGGCTGAGCGAAGGTTTGGGGGCATCGACGTGCTCGTCAATGCTGCGGGATACGGCTATCTGGCTGCCATTGAGGAAGGTGAGAATGCTGAAATCCGAGCGCAATTCGAAACAAATGTTTTTGGATTGGTGGAGGTTACCAAGGCGGTTCTCCCAGCTATGCGAGCGCGACGTCACGGCACTATCATCAATATTTCGTCTCTTGGCGGCCTCGTGGCATTTGGCGCTACCGGCTATTATCACGCGACAAAATTCGCGGTTGAAGCCCTTTCTGAATCTTTGTCGCACGAAGTGGCTCCACTTGGCATCAACGTCATCATTGTGGAACCGGGCGCATTCCGAACAGAATGGGCAGGGCGGTCGATGATCGAGTCGTCTGTTGTGATAGAGGACTATAAAGAGACATCGGGGAAACGCCGACTTTCGACCCGCGCTGCATCTGGGAAACAACCTGGCGATCCGGCCAAGGCGGCGCAAGCCATCATTGATGCAGTGGAAGCTGAAGTGCCACCTCTCCGACTTCTACTTGGAACCTCGGCATTGAAAGTGGCCTATGATCGTTTAGAGAAGCTCAAGGCGGATTTCGACCGCTGGGCGCATGTAACGACTTCGGTTGATTTTCCAAA
Source organism: Brucella haematophila (assembly GCF_005938105.1). Taxonomy (GTDB): domain Bacteria; phylum Pseudomonadota; class Alphaproteobacteria; order Rhizobiales; family Rhizobiaceae; genus Brucella; species Brucella haematophila. The sequence continues at coordinate 342,401 of NZ_VCPE01000003.1, forward strand.
CGGAGGATGAGCATAAGGTTGCGGTGCGCGCGAGATCGTAAAGACACCGAATGATCGTGAGCTGGATTGGAAGTCGATCCAGCGAACCGATTGCCCACCGCATAAGATCATCATCGAGAAATGGAGACAGCATTAGAACACAGTGCGGCCTCACTCATTGCTGGGCTACAAGCCACCGGGACCGGAAGCCCTCGTCTGGCTGCCACAGAACGGGCCGACTTTAACGCCAACGACCTATCGAGCTAAGCGTGTACTAATCTTCCAATGGGATCACCCTTCCGGGGGCAAACCAATTTTTGATCGCGGGGAAACGACTTACCGCGGGATATGCCTCTTAAAAAGCCGCGATATCGATAATCCGACCTCCGCCCATTGTTCCGAACAATTTTCCCAAAAAAATATAGATCAGCTCGCGTTCACTCCCAAAAAAGAAAACGAGAAGTGGTTCTTGACATTCAAACTGACATGTTACATGTCTAATGGGGAAATGGGAGGAAATCATGCGAAATTGTCTTCTGGGCGCTAGCGCGCTCTGTCTTGTTGCTCTATCCAGTCCGGCGTCAGCGGCTTGTTCCGACGCGGATCGCGTCGAGATCACCTGGTCTACGATTGCAGGCTTTTACACCGATGCGATGGCGCAGCTCGTCAATGACTTTCAGGAAAAGGAATGCGCTAAAGTCAATGTCATCAACATTGATAATTCCCAGCTCTATAACAAACAGGTTATCGAGATGGTGGGGCAGACCGGCGCTTATGATGTCGTGACGCTCAACAATGCGGAATATGCCGAGTTTGCTGAAAACGGCTTCATTCTACCGATGACGGATTTCCTTAAAGACAAGCAGAGCATCATCGACGATATCCACCCCACCCTCGCCAATATGACCATTCGTTATAAGGACGACCTGTGGGGATTACCGTATTATACTTATTCCTCCGGCTTCTTCTATCGCGCCGACCTTTGGGAGGACCCCACGGAGCAGGCAGCGTTCAAAGCTAAATATGGCTACGAGCTGGCGAAGCCGACCGACTGGAAGCAGCATCGCGACATGGCCGAGTTTTTTACGCGCAAGGCGGGTGAAAAACTCAAAGGTGAAGTTCTGAAAAAAGACTTCTACGGCGTTGGACTTATGGCCGGTCGTTTTCCCGACATTCAGGACGAGCTGTCGGCGCCTTTGTGGGACATGAAGTCCGATTGGCTCAACAGTGAAGGCAAGGTTCCTGTCGATGATGTCGAGAAGGTCCTTTCAGATTATATCGAGCTTTTGAAATTTGCGCCTCCCGCGGCTTTGACCGTCACCTATGATGGGGTGATGAACCAGATGCGCGACGGGCAGATTGCAATGACGCATGACTTCTTCCTCGACCAATGGCCAAATGCGGTCAGAACGGAAGACAGTGTGCCCGGAGCGAAAATGGCCGTCGCGGAAGCACCGGGCAAAATGTCCTATGTGGGCGGCTTTCTTTTGGCAGTCTCGTCGAGTTCGGCAAATCCGGATATGGCAATGAAGTTCATTGCCCATCTCGGAGGGCCGGAAGCGCAGGCGAAATTTGCATCCTATGGCGGTGCGACGACGCTGATGTCTATCCTGACCGATCCGAAGTTCCAGACACCGGAAGCACGCAAGACCAATGGCGAATATGCAACGCTGGCCAAGGTCTTCGAGAGCATGAACGGTTTTACGTCAAATCTCGTCTCCTCACCGTTCGGCGCCAAGATCTACAACACGATGCAAATTCCGTTGCAATCGGCGGCGGCCGGTCAGTTGACCGCGCGGCAGGCGGCTGAAAGCCTCGCAACTGAAGTCGAAAAGATATGCGGCGGACCTTGCCCTATCGGGAAGTAAAATGAGATCGTTGTCGGGTTCAGTCCCGACAACTAATCAACTGGCATGTTTCGCGGAAGCATTGAGCCTTCCTGCCGAAATCTCCATTATTCACCCGGAGCGGTTTCCGCCCGACGGCACTTGTGGGCCGCTCCGGTACCCCTATTCAGAAACAGTCCGGATTCCTGTCATGAACAGTTATCATGCCCCGCCTGCAAAGGTGGCGTCCGACCGCGCATTCTCGGTCCTGCTTATCGTTCCCGCGATGCTGGTCATCGTTATCTTCGCGCTGTTGCCGCTTTATTATGCGGTGGATGTATCTTTCCGTTTTGCCGATCTCTCGCGCGGCAAATTGGGAGACTATGTCGGGCTCGACAATTTCCGCACGATATTTGCCGATCAGGCTTTCTGGGCTTCGGCATGGATCACGCTGAAATTCACCGTCGTTTCGGTCGGCCTGCAAATGTCGCTCGGCATAGCGATTGCGTTCCTCATCCATGGAGCCACCTATGGAAAGGGCCTCATCCGGTCGATCATGATCCTGCCTTTGGCGACATCGGCTGCCGTGACGGGTCTGTTCTGGCGTTACCTTTATGATACGCAGTTCGGGGTCGTTAACTGGGTATTGGGCGCATTCGGCCTGCCGGAACCCAATTGGCTCGGCGACTTCAACATCGCGCTCTGGTCGGTCATTATTTTTGACGTCTGGCAATGGACGCCCTTCGTTGCCCTGATCGTACTGGCTGGGCTTCAGGCGCTGCCGAAGGAACCTTTCGAGGCCGCTGAACTGGACGGTGCATCCACATGGCGCGTCCTTCGCACGCTAACCTTTCCATTGCTCAAGCCGGTTCTGTTTCTGATCCTTGTGCTGCGCACCATTGACTGTGTTCGTCTCTATGATGCGGTCGCGGTGTTGACCCAGGGCGGTCCCGGTAGCTCGACGGAAACCATGACCTTCTATCTCTATCGCACAGGCCTCAAGCTTTTCCGCATGGATTACGCTTCGACTATGGCTGTCTTTTTCCTTTACGTGATGCTGGTAGCGTCGATCTTCGCGCTCAAGCCTTTGCTCAAGCAGTTCACCGATCGTGCAGGGGAGGCATGAGATGTTGCAACACAAGACATCACCACTGAAAGAAATTCTCCGCTATGCGGCGATCCTTGTCGTGCTCCTGTTCTTTTTCTTCCCGATTTTCTGGATGTTGTTGACGAGCTTCAAGCCGGAATCGGCAATCATGGTGTCGCCGCCCCAGTTTTTCTTCACACCGACACTGGAAAACTACCAGCACGCGCTTTTTGACAAAGGGTTCCTTTTCTATGTGCGCAACACGCTCATCATATCGGTGATCTCGACCGCAATCGTGATCGTTGTCGGCTCGCTCGCGGCTTACAGTTTCGCCCGGTACAATGTTGGCGATGGTCATGTGCTTTTCTTCATCTTGTCCACCAAGATGATGCCCGCCATTGCGGTGATCCTGCCTTACTTCCTGATCTTCCGCGATATTGGTCGCACCGGATTTGGCAAGTTCATGCATCTGGGGCTCGACCAGCATGGTGCATTGATCGTGTCCTATGTGATGTTCAACCTGCCATTCGCTATCTGGCTTCTGGTTAGCTTCTTTCAGGACATTCCGCGCGAACTGGAACAGTCAGCACGTATGGATGGTCTCAGCCGCCTGAAAGTGCTGCGCAAGGTCACGTTGCCGCTGGCTGCACCCGGCATCGCCGTAACCACCGTTTTCACCTTGATCTTCTGCTGGAACGAGTTTCTCTTCGCCTACATCCTTACCCGGAAGTTCGCCTCGACGGTGACAGTCGGTGTTGAAAGCTTCTTCACCCTGCAAGGCATTCTCTGGGGCCCCGTCGCGGCGGCGGCGACAATCTCGGTGGCGCCGATGCTTCTCTTCGTCCTTTTGATGCAGCGCTATATGGTCCGCGGCCTGACCTTCGGCGCGGTGAGGGGGTAACGATGTCTTTCTCACAAATCTGGGATGCGGGCTTCAAATCCGTGATGATCTATATCGGCGTTGTCTTCTTCTGGCTTTGCTTTCTTGAAGCGGGTTTTCCCGACCGTGGGCTTTCCGTCACGATCATGAATATCGCCGCCGCCGTACTCGCCATTGGCTTTTTCATCTTCGCCCGCCAAAGCTGCCGCAAGGAACGCGCGCTGGCCGAAGCCGAAATCGCCACCCTCATGAAAGAGGTGGACTGACCATGTATAGTTTTGTCAACGTCCATAAACGTTACGGTTTACGCACAGTTGCGCTGCGCAAGATCAATCTCGATATTCAAAAGCGCAGTTTCTTCGTTCTTTATGGCCCGGCAGGCGCTGGAAAGTCGACGATGCTCAATCTTCTGGGCGGTATCACCAGGCCAACCTCGGGCGACATCCAACGCGACGGTATTTCCCTGCTGCCGCTGGCGCCGGAACGGCGCGACGCTGCCATGGCGTTTGAAAATTACGCGCTCTATTCGCATCTCAGCGTCGGCGAAAATCTCGCCTTTCCGCTCAAGGCGCGCAAGATGACGCGCGCCGAGGTCGAGGACAGGGTCAAGCGGGTTTCAGGAATGCTGGGCATCGGCCATCTACTTGACCGACGTCCGGGTTTCCTGTCTGGCGGCCAGCGTCAGCGCGTGGCTTTGGGGCGCGCTATCATCCGTCCGGCCGACATCTATCTCCTGGACGAACCCATCGGCCATCTCGATGCAAAATTGCGACATCAGATGCGGGCTGAACTCAAGGCGCTTGCGCAAGACCTCAATGCCACCGTGGTGTTTACCACCACCTCCAGCCGTGAGGCATTGGCGCTCGGCGACCGCATTGCAGTGCTCAATCTGGGCAAGCTGGAACAGGTGGGAACCCCGGCCGAACTTTATCACAAGCCGGAAAACGCCTTTGTCGCTTCCTTCATTGGCGATCCGCCGATGAGTTTTGTTTCCGTGCGTGTGACGGGCGAAGGCAAGAGCGTTGGATTGACGAGTCTGGCCGGCGAAAAGATCGTCTCCGACGAACATTTCAGCCGTTTCAGCAAGCTGGATGATCTCAAGGCCGGCTTCCGGGCAGAAGCTGTTTCGCTTGGCGAAGCGGGCGCGCCTGGCACGATTGCGGGGCAGGTCAGCGTCGTCGAACATCTTGGTTATGCGAATATTGCCGTCGTCAATGTGGGTGGGGATCAGGTGTCGATATCGCTGCCGACATCCACGTCTGTGCGCGCTGGTGACAGGGTCGGCGTTGCAATCGATCCCGGCAAGTTTCAGTTGTTCCAGGGCGAAAAGGCTCTGGAAGGGAGGGCCTGACAGATGGCATCGATAAGAGCGGAAAACCTCGTCAAGCGATACGGCACTGTAGAAGCAGTACATCCGCTGAATTTCGAGATCAATGATGGTGAATTTGTCGCTATTCTTGGTCCGTCCGGCTGCGGAAAGTCCTCAACGATGCGCATGATCGCGGGGCTCGAAACTGTCTCGGATGGTGCAATTTATTTCGACGGTAAGAAAGTCAACGATGTGCGTGCTCGCGATCGCAACGTTGCGATGAGCTTTGAGAATTACGCACTCTATGCGCCGATTACCGTTTTCGAAAACATCGCCTTTCCCTTACGCGCGTCCGGCATGGCGGATGCGGAAGTGAAAAAGCGTGTGCGCGACATCGCATCCAAGATGGAGCTGGAGCCGTTGCTCTCGTTACGCCCGGGCGGATTGTCTTCGGGGCAGGCACAACGTGTTTCACTGGCGCGTGCCTTGGTCAGAAAGCCATCCGTATTCCTGCTTGACGAGCCCATCAGTCACCTCGATACGCGTCAGCGTTATCGCATGCGACGGTTCATCAAGGCGATCCATCAGGAATTCGCCCATACGATGATCTATGTGACCCATGATCAGGAAGAGGCTCTTGCGCTCGCCGACCGCATCATGGTGATGAGCAATGGAAATATTCAGCAGTTCGACGTCCCTTCAGAGATTTACCAGCGCCCAAAAAATGCCTTTGTGGCGGGCTTTGTAGGCGAACCTCCGATCAACTTTCTCCCCTATAAGGCAGCGTCTGACCGTGTGCTGGATGTGGAGGGCAATCACATTGATCTGCCGGAACATCTCCTGCCGCGTTTGCAAGATGTGGGGCCGCAAGGGCAGGTCGCAGTGCGCCCGCATTTTCTGAAACTCGGCGCGCACGGCCCGATCCAATTGCAAGCCAAGGCTTTCATCACAGAGGAATTGCAGGATCATAGCATTGTCTTCGCCGATGTCGGCGCGACCCGCATATCCATCGTTACGCCGCCGGATATTCGTGTAGAGCGCGGTGAGGCGGTCACAATCTCCATCGATCCGTCCCAATTGCTCCTGTTCCACGCGGCAAAGGAAGACCAGTTCAAATGACGCGCAAGGCTTATGATTATATCGTCGTCGGTGGCGGCACATCTGGTTCCTATATTGCAGCCAAGATGGCCGAACAGGGCGCGAGTGTTCTGGTTCTCGAGGCAGGCGGATCGGACCGCAATCCGCTTATCCAGATGCCGGCGGGTTATGTGAAACTGCTCAATGCTGCACGCTATATGTGGTTTTTCCAGTCGGTTCGACAGGAACAGCTCAATGGACGCACACCGGTCATTCCATCGGGTCGCGTCATCGGCGGTGGGTCGTCGGTTAATGCGATGGTTTATATCCGTGGCCAGTCCACCGATTACGACCGCTGGGTGGAGGCGACTGGTGACGAGAGCTGGCGTTACGAGCACCTCTTGCCACTCTTCCGTGCCATTGAGGGCAATAATCGTTTCAACGACGATCTGCATGGCAGCGAAGGGCCGATGAAAGTGTCCGATCCGCTGCATGTCAATGAGCTGTCGCGAGCTTATGTACAGGCGGCGCAGGCCACAGGCCTGCCATTCAAGGCCGACTTCAATCGGGGTCTGCAGACCGGAGCGGGTTTTTTCCAGCTCAATACTCATAATGGTCGCCGTTGCTCGGCAGCCGATGCTTTTCTCTATCCGGCCACGAAAACGGGTCTCATCGATATTTCAAGCGGCAGTCTCGTTCATCGGGTGCGCATCGAAAATGGACGCGCAAAGAGCGTAATATTCTCGCGTGGCAATGCGGTGACCGAGATCGTCGCACAAAAGGAAGTGGTGCTTTGCGCAGGGGCTATCGCCACGCCGAAAATCCTGATGCTGTCGGGCATCGGTCCGCAGCAACATCTCAAGGCACACGGAATTGACGTTGTGCTGGATCGCGCAGGCGTCGGCGAAAACCTCCAGGATCACACGGAGGTACCAGTCCTTGCCTTCTGTAACGGCAAATATGGGTATTTCGGGCAGGACACGGGCTGGAACCAGATCCGCAACGGCCTGCAATATCTTCTGTTCAAAAGCGGTCCGGTTACATCGAACGGCGTGGAAGCCGGTTCGTTCTTCGACCCGGACGATTTTTCCAACGATGCGAAGATACAGCAGTTCTGTATTCCGTCGGTTTACCTCGACCGGGGCACAACCGACCTGAAGCCAAGCTATGGCGTTACCATCAATTCCTGTGTGTTGCGTCCGGCATCCAGAGGGACGGTTCGACTGAATTCCGGAAAGGCCGACGAACAGCCCCTGGTAAATCCGAATTATCTGTCCGACCCGGAAGACCTGCGTCTGTCTATTGCGGGCTTGCGTCAGGCGCGTAAGGTGCTGAATTCTGCGCCACTTAAACATATGGTCGACCGCGAAATCTTCCCCGGTACGGGCAAGGATACGGATGAAGAGTTGGCCAAGCATGCAAGGGCGTTCGTCAAAACCGTCTATCACCCGGTTGGAACGGCGCGAATGGGACGTGAGGACGATCCGAACGCTGTTGTCACCAGCGATCTTAAAGTGATGGGTGTCGAGGGCTTGCGAATCGGTGATACTTCCGCAATGCCGAACATCATCAGTGGCAATACCAACTCGACGACACTTGTGATTGCGGCAAAGGCAGTTGAAGCTATGGTCGGTACTGTGAACAGTGCCAAGGGTAACAAGCGGGCAGGATGATATGAGATCCAAGAAAACGATTGCAAAAATCGTCCGACCGAAGCCGGTATCCGAGATCGTACTGGAACGACTGCGCGCCGATATCGTCAACAACGAATTTGCGCTGGGCGAGAAGATTTCGGAAGGTCAGCTTTCGGAACTTTATCAGGTTACCAAGGCGCCCATCCGTTCCGCCTATATCCGTCTTGAAGCGGAAGGACTGATTGAAATCCGGGCACAGTCGGGCACTTTTGTCTTCAAGCCAACACCGCAGGAGCTTCAGGCGTTGTCTGAACTGCGCACGGCGCTGGAACTTGAGGCAATCTCGCTTGCCATGCAGCGCAGCTTGCGCGTGTTGCAGCGCAGCGTCAGCAAGATTTATGACGAGATGGTCGATTGCGCGCGGCGCGGAGCAATCGACGAATATCAAAAGCTCGATACAAGATTGCATCTTCTGTTCGTGGAAAGTGCGTGTTCGCCTTTCCTGGAGGAAACATTCACCAGCAAGGTGAATAGCCGCTTTGCCGCGCTCCGCACGCGTTTCAGCCAGCAGCCACAACACGTTGAGCATTCGCTCAATGAACACAAGGGATTGCGCGATGCAATCAAGGCCAATGATGTGGAAGCCGTGCGAAAGCTCTTGCGGCAACACATCGGCTATTCCGAAGTCTATTATGCTGGTCTGATGGACGAATGACGGTATGACAAATCTCAATCAGCTCGCAGAAAGATCTAACATGTTACATGTTTCAAGCGAATCCACGATGCGCGCTGTAGTTTGTGATGCGCCAGATGAGAAGATGGAGGGTATCAGCCTGCGCCGGATTCCGCGCCCGCAACCATCTAAGGGACAAGTCCGCGTGCGCGTCGAGGCCGCATCGCTCAATCCCGTGGATTGGAAACTCGCGACCGGATTTGCCCCGTGGTGGCAAGGAACCGGGGCTCACGTCGTCGGTCTTGATGGCGCAGGCGTGATCGAGAGTCTAGGACCGGAGGTGACAGGCTGGAATGTAGGGGATCGCGTCGTTTGGCATAGCGACCTTAACCGGCAGGGTGTTCTGGCCGAGTTTGCGCTGGCTGACAGCCATGTCCTGTCCAGAGTGCCGGACGACATTGTGGCGACGTCTGCGGCGGCACTGCCCTGCGCAGGTCTGACGGCCTATCAGGCATTGGTACGCAAGGCGCGTGTGGAAGCAGGGCAGACCGTACTTGTTCAGGGAGCAAGCGGCGCTGTCGGCGGCTTTGCCATGCAGATTGCCAAGGCAATGGGCGCGACGGTTATTGCTCTGGCGCGCAACGACCAGGAACCGCGCGTTAGATCACTTGGCGCAGATCATGTTCTGGATCGCCACGCGAATGATCTCAAGGAACAAGTGCGCGCGCTCACCGGTGGTTATGGAGCTGATATTATGTTGGAAGTTGCCAATCCCGGCAATGCGCGGCAGTCACTTGATCTGATCCGCTACAATGGGCATCTGCTCTGCATTGATCCCATGCCGGTTTTGCATGACGTTCCGCCTTACACCTATGCCGCTTCCATTCATGAGGTTGCGCTGGGCGGTGCTTATGCGGCCGGTCACATTCCGACGCAGCGAGACTTCGCCGTGATGGGCGACGCGATGCTGGCACTTTTGCAGCAAAAGAAACTAGACCCGATGATCGAGCAAGTCATTTCGCTGGAAGAGGCGGTCGATGCGCTGAAGAGCATGCGTGAGCGCAATGTGTCGGGGAAAATCGTGGTGCGGATCGGAGATGGCGCATGAATAACATGTCTCCCGTCCATGGCATTCGTTTTCCCGGTCGTTACATCCAGGGACCCGATGTCTTCGCGCAACTCGGACAGCACAGCCGCGAACTTGGCGTCCAACCATTGGCGCTTCTGGACGGATTTCTTTTCGCGGAACTGGAACCACGCCTGCGTTCTGCCTTCGGAGAGGCTATGCAGCCGGTGGCTGTCAGACATGGCGGTGAGTGTTCGGAAACGGAGGTGGAGCATGTCCAGAAACTGGCTGCCACATCGTCCTGTGACCTGATCGTCGGGATTGGTGGCGGCAAGGTGCTTGATACGGCCAAGGCTGTCGCTCATCGGCTCGGCGTTCCGGTTGTCATCGTGCCAACGATTGCCGCATCTGACGCGCCGTGTAGCGCACTTGCGGTAGTCTATCGCGATGATGGAACGGTGGCTTATGACATGTTCCTGCCGCGCAATCCAGATCTCGTCCTTGTCGATACGCTGCTGATCGCGCGCGCTCCTTCCCGTTTTCTGGCGGCGGGGATTGGCGATGCACTTGCGACCTTCTATGAGGCCGACGCTTGTCTCAGAAGTGGTGCACACAACTGCATGGGGCTGCCCGGCGCCAATCTGGCTTATGTTATAGCCACCAGATGCCGGGACGAAATCTTTGCCTTTGGTGAAGAAGCACTTGCGCAATGTGACCGCAACGAGCCGGGGCTGGCACTGGAACGCATCGTCGAAGCCAACATTCTTTTGTCTGGCATCGGCTTTGAATCTGGCGGCGTTGCCGCCGCCCACGCCATCCATCATGGACTTTGTGAACTGGATGACGTGCACCATCACCTGCACGGCGAAAAGGTCGCGATCGGTGTGCTGGCCGGACTGCTCATGGCGGGCGAAACAGAAGAGTACGAGCGCGTGCGGAAGTTCTGTCAATCGGTGCGACTTCCGACCCGTCTGTCCGACATCGGCATTAAAGAGGCGACGGAAGAGAAACTTGGCATTGTCGCAAGGCGCGCCACCCGCGAAGGCGAGATTATTCATAACGAACCAATGCCAATTACAGCCGACATGGTGGTGTCGGCGCTCAGAGCGCTGGCTTCGTGATTTCAAGGGCAAATGAGGAGGTTAATCAAAATGGATGTAAGCACGTTCGCAAGGCCAGTCTTCGACGGTAAGGTCGTAATTGTTTCCGGCGGCACCAGCGGCATTGGGCTTGCCATGGCACGTGGTTTCGCTGAAGCCGGTGCAACTGTCATCGCAACGGGCAGTTCTGAACAGCGTATTGCCGATGCCGCGCAGTTCGCGACTGACCGGCTTTCGTTCCAGCGCCTGGATGTTCGCGATGCGACGGGCGTGGATGCGTTTTTTGGCAAGCTCAAGGGGCTGGATGTTTTGGTGAATTGTCAGGGCATTTCCCGTCCCGACAAGGAATGGGACGAAGACACGTTCCTGAATGTCATCGACATCAACTTGTCGAGTGCCATGCGTCTTGCCCGTAGTGCTTATCCTCTATTGAAGGCAAGCGGGGGCAACATCATCAATGTAGCTTCGATGCTAAGCTACCTTGCCGACGAAACCGTGCCTGCCTATACCGCGAGCAAGGCTGGCATTGTCGGTCTGACCCGCGCCATGGCGCATAAATACGGTCGTGACGGCGTGCGGGTCAATGCCATCGCGCCGGGCTATCACAAGACCGACATGACGAAGGATCTGTGGCAGGTCGATGGTAGCGCGGACAAGATTGCAGAGCGCTCGGCCTTGAAGCGCTGGGGCACGGTGGAAGATCTGGTCGGTCCGACGCTTTTCCTCGCTTCACCTGCGGCAGCTTTCGTTACCGGTGCCGTATTGCCGGTAGATGGCGGATATCACAGCGGCTGACGCAAATTCCAATGCAGATGGCTCTGCATTCCGAAACGGCGGAGCCATAGCACAATTAATGACATGTTACATTTCTGTTTGCATGGGCATATTCTGCAACGGATAGCGAGTATTTGATGAAAAGACGTTATTACGCCGGTTGGGATTTCAGACGCGCCCGCAACATCGAGGAGCTGCGTTTGATCGCGCGCCGTCGAACCCCGAATTTTTGCTTCGAATATGTGGAAGGTGGAGCAGATGACGAGGTGACATTGCGGCGTAACCGGGAAGTCTTCGAGCAGATCGGCTTTCTGCCGCGCACGCTTGTCGATGTGACCAGTCGCAACCAGTCAGTCGAGCTCTTCGGCCAGCGTGTGGCGAGCCCGTTTGCTATCGGACCGACTGGCTTTAATGGAATGCTCACACATCAAGGCGACCTGAAGCTTGCGCGCGCCGCCGCGAAAGCGGGCATTCCGTTCACGCTCAGCAATGTCTCGAATACGTCGATGGAAGATATCGCCGAACATGCTGGCGGCACCTTGTGGATGCAGGTCTATATGTACCGGACACGCGACTTTGTCCGTAAAGTCGCCGAACGTGCCAAGGCAGCCGGTTTTAAAGGGCTTGTGGTCACGACGGATATTCCGGTTTATGGCAATCGCGAATGGGATCTTCGCAACTTTCGTCGTCCCATGAAACTTAATCTGCGTAATCTCATCGATACGGCTTTACATCCGCGCTGGCTGCTGGATGTGCCGATCCCGCATGGCTTGCCGCGGTTCAAAAACCTTGGCGATCTGCTGCCACCGGGGCAGGACTCGGCCAAAGGTGCATCGGCGGTGTTGGGTCGCGAGCTTGACCCATCTCTCAACTGGAACGACATCCGTTGGTTGCGCGACCTTTGGCCCGGAAAACTCATCGTGAAGGGTGTCTCGACGGTCGCGGATGCAAGACTGGCGCTCGATTGCGGTGCCGACGGGATCGTGATTTCCAATCACGGCGGACGTCAGCTTGATGGTGCGGTTTCGGCTTTGGAGGTGCTTCCGGAAATTGCCGCCGAGCTGAAAGGCAAGCTTGCTATCATGCTGGATGGTGGCTTCCGGCGCGGCACCGATATTCTCAAGGCGAAGGCTCTGGGGGCTGATCTTGTGCTGATCGGCCGTGCGGGAGTTTATGGCCTTGCCGCAGGCGGTCAGGCCGGTGCGCAGCACGCCATTGGCATATTGGCGTCCGAGGTGGATCGCGGACTGGGGCTTCTCGGATGCCCCGATATTGCGGCCCTCAATAAGGACGCGCTGAGGTTTCGCCCGCTGCATGACTATTCTGTGCCGCAAGAGACGAGCCAGGGCATCTAGCTTGTTCGAACAATTCGTGCGCTGAAAGCGATAAGATACCGATAGGGAGTGAGACATATGGACAAGGACGCCAAACTGAGCATGGCAAAAACGGTGATTGTGACGGGCGCTGGTGGTAATCTGGGCGCGAAGGCTGTCGAAGCACTGGCCACAGCACCCTGGTGCAAGAAAGTCATCGGTTTCTATTCGCCCAATCGCACGCCGCCGAAACCAGTGAATGACAAGATCGAAGTTGTGGTAGCCGATCTGACGGATACGAACGGAAGCTGGCGAGAGCATTTTGAAGGCGTGGATGCCGTTGTCCATTTTGCAGCAAAAAACCCTGTGCCGGACTCCACATGGTCCGAAGCAGCGGCGTCTTTCGACATGACCGTCAATCTCGGTCTAGCCTGTCTTGAACATGGGGTGTCTCGCTATGTGTTCTGCTCGTCCAATCACGCGATGGGCGGTTATAAGGACGGTGAACTCGCAACTGCCATGTCGCCGGGTGCACTGCGCGAAGAACTGGCGCCCGCGCCCGGTACCCGCTGGAACGATGGCGTGAAAGACATCGACTCGACGGCTTATGGTTCGTCCAAGATTATGGGCGAGCGTTTCGTCGCTGGTCTTGCTGCGGGTTCCAATGGACGCCTGAGCGCCGTATCTTTGCGTGTCGGATGGGCGTTGCCCGGCGATAATGATCCTGCCGACATCAGCACCTCCGGTTCGCCGAGCGGGCAGAGTGCGACCAATGCCGCCGATGCGGAGGAAGCGCGCACATTGCGATGGTTCCGCAATATGTGGCTTTCAAACGGCGATTTCGAGCAACTCGTTTTCACCAGCGTCACTGCTTCGGACGACGGTTGGCCAGAGCCAAGTGTTGTCATCAACGGTGTATCAGCTAATGCGGGTTCAGACTGGAGCCTTGAAAATGGCAAGCGCTTCCTCGGCTATCATCCGCAGGACGATCTTTACGCCCGCATCGCACAATGAATGGAAGAGTACCCGATCATGACCGAACAGAATAACAGTTCAGACGAAATCACTTTAATCATTGGTAGCTATACGGATTCGCTGCCACATGTGCAGGCGCGGGGGCAGGGAATCAGCATTCTTCGCCTGTCGAAGGAAACCGGTCGTCTAACGCCGGTTTCGCATTTCGCCGGGCTTCGCAATCCGACTTATCTGACGCTCTCTGCCGACAAAAAGACGCTTTACGCGGTAGAGGAACTTTCCGAACAGGATGGTGCGGCTGCGGCGGCGCTCAACTTCGATAAGGACACGGGCGACTTACGCGTGGTTGGTCGCGTCGATGCTATGGGCGACTGGCCTTGCCACGTTGCGTTGGACAAAGCCGAAAGCAGGCTCTTCGTTTCCAACTATCTGAGCGGGAATTTCGTAACCTGCGCACTCGATGCCGCCGGTGTCCCAACCGGCGCGGTGGTCAATATTCAGCGTAACGGAACGGGTCCGAATGAGAGCAGGCAGGAAGGGCCGCATGTCCACTGTGCAGCAGTCACACCCGATGGCAACCATGTTTTGATTTGCGATGCAGGAACAGATGAAGTTGCACGTTATTCACTTGCTGAAGGCCTGATCGCAACAAGTCCAGATCTGGTGGTGAAAACCAGAGGCGGTTATCTGCCGCGACACATGGCGCTTTCTACCAATGGGTCGAAGCTCTTCGTCGTGCATGAGCTGGGTTGCTCGGTCAGCGCATATGCCCTTGGCGACGATGAAATTCGATTGATCCAGGAGGTCTCCACCTTGCCTGCGAACTTTATCGGTGAATCGGCTTGCGCAGCGATCCGTGTTCATCCGAACGGGCGTTTCGTCTACGCATCCAATCGCGGTCACGATTCCATCGCCGCTTTCAAGATAGATGTCGAAAGCGGGAAAATGGAGGCCATTGACTGGTATTCGACGCAGGGTGAAACGCCGCGCGATTTCGCAATTGATCCGAGCGGACACTATCTGGTCGCAGCCAATCAGGACGGCCATTCGGTTGCGGTTTATAAGATTGACCAGACAAGCGGGACGCTTTCGCCGTTTGGCCCAACCTATGAGATCGGCAGTCCGGTCTCTGTGGTGTTTGCGTGAAGCTCAGTCGTTAAATTTATTAAACTCACAGGCGATGTCGCGGACACAATCCGCCATCGCCTTGAGAATTGGCTCCGCCGGGCTCTCTTCGAACCTATATCGCGGCATGCTGACACTGATACAGCCCAGAACCAGCCCGTCCCGATCAACAACAGCGCGACCGTAGCAACAGATATCGTCCTCATTTTCTTGCAGATCAAGCGAAAAGCCCCGCTCCCGCGTTGCTTCGATTTCGCGGGCGAAATCCTTGCGTCCGCTAATCGTATGGTGCGTTCTGGGAGGCAAGGGAAGTGTATCGAGGATGGTCTGGGTTTCCGCCGGGTCGAGCGCTGCAAGCCAGGCTTTGCCAACAGAGCTGGAGTGAAACGGAACCCTCGTGCCGACCCGAGACATCATCCTGACGGTCCGGTTGCTTTCCAGCTTGTCGATATAGATCATTTCATTGCCGCTGCGGATCGCTAGATGGATCGTCTCATCAATGGCGTCGCGCAGCCGCACCAGCGGTAATTCCGCCGCTTGTCTCAAATCCGAACGCTCCCAGCTGCGTGCGGCAAGGCTGATAAGCCGTGGGCCGAGCAACAAGGCGCCTGATCCACGGGCTTCCGTCAGCATTCCTTCTGCTTTGAGCGCGGCGACGATGCGGTAAACCGTTGGGCGGGGCAATGTGACCAACGCTGCAAGCTTGGCCGTCGTCAACGGTTGTTGCTGGTCGCTGACGGTCTGCAAGACCTGCATGAAACGGGAGAACGCGGCGGTGCCAGATACTTTTTCCTGTGTCGTCAGGATATGTCCTCCCTGTTTTTGGCGGTCCGCCGGATCATGGTCAGGCTATCAGGTAGCCGCCATCGACTGGCATGACAATCCCGGTGACAAAAGCCGCTGCAGGGCTGCAAAGAAACGCAACAGCACCAGCAATATCCTCGGGCTTGCCCCAACGCTTCATCGGGGTGCGGTCGAGGATCGGAGCAGAGCGTGTGGGATCGTCCTGCAAAGCCTGCGTCAACGGAGTGGCTATCCAGCCCGGAGCGACAGCATTCACCCGGATGTCATCGGGGGCATAGGCGAAAGCCAGCGACTTTGTGAGCTGAGCCACGCCACCCTTGCTGGCGCTGTAGGCGGGGACCAGTCCGCCGCCAAAGAAGGACAGCATGGAGGCGGTGTTGACGATGGCGCCCTTGCTGGCGGCAAGTTTGCCGCGCGCCGCAGTACAGACACGCATCGTTCCGGTGAGATTGATGGCGAGTACTTTTTCAAACACGTCGAGTTCGTGTTCCTCATGTCGCCGGATGACGCCCGCGCAATTGACCACCATGTCAAGTTGGTCGAGACCGTCGATCAGCGCCTGCACGCCATTCGCATCGCAAACATCCAGTTCATGATAGCTGATGTCGAGGCCTGCTTCCGGCTTTGACTGGTCGCTACCAAGACCGACGGCGACAACACTTGCACCGAGCTTGGCAAGTCCTGTCGCGATGCCGGCTCCGATGCCGGTTGTGGCTCCGGTGACAAGCGCCAGTTTCCCTGAAAAAAGGTCGGGGGCATAGGTCATGATGAATACTCTTTGACGGGTTGAGAGAATTTTTGGCGCGCGATAACTGTTGCAAAAGGCAGGACGTAGACCTGCCTTTTGCATTTTCCTTAATACGGGCCGCCCTTTGGATTAGCGGATAAACTGATCGACATAATCGGCGCCTAGGCCGATTTCTTCATAATGCTTGCGGCACATATCGATCTTGGTGAAGACGTCTTCGTAGCCGTTATTATTACCCCAGGGATCGACGTAATACATGCAACCGTTGACCTGGAAATAGGTGATCATTTCTTCCACGCCTTCATCGACGACAAGGGTATGGATTTCGCCCGGTGGTTCGAAGGCATAGGACCCTTCGGTGGCGATCCAGTCATGTTCCAGATAGCGCCAGCTTCCTTTGAGCACCAGCGCGTGAACCGGGCCGGGGTGACGATGGCGGCTGAGCACGCCGGACTTACGAACTTTCAAAAGGTTCATCCAGTAACCGGCTGACCGGTTGAGGCACAAAGGCCTGAACCAGACATTCTCGGATTGCGGAACCCAGATGCGTTCGTCAGTTGGAATGGCGTTGGGCACCACCAAATCTGGCAGCATTTCTATTGGCTGCGGCTTTTGATAGGGCATCCGACGCAATGTTTCAGGGTCGATATCCCCGGGCGGTTGCGTGACCACGGCTCCTCCTTGTTCATATAGCGGACTTAAAGTCTATAATATGAAACTAACAGTCATCAAACTGACATGTCAATTTAAAACTGACATGTCACATTTGCAATTGTTCTGGAGCACTTCGACCGGAGCCACAACATGCGAATTCTGATGGGCAATCAAATTCCGTCTGTGCATAAGGACAGGCCGGTCTGGCGGTCGCCTAGCGGTACTTTGTCGCCTTCTTCGACGTGTGCAGCCTTTTAAAAGGCATCCCCGACAGTATGGTAGGCTGAAGTCTATGCGCCCGACCGCTCAAGAGTAGTTCGATGCTATTCTTCAACCCATCGGCGCTCGGATGCAGTGAGGTGTGCATGCATAGCGACTTGCGCCGCAAAGGGGTCTTTCGCCCGTAACGCAATTAAGATGGCATGATGCTCTTCAACCGCTGATCGCCACGTATTCGGGCTCTCCGTATCCCGTCGCATCCGTTCGGAGATCGGGCTGTGTCTTTCATCGAAGAGCTTGATCACCATATTGGTCAGAACGCTGTTTCCCACCACCGATGCGAGCCCAATATGAAATTGTCTATCGTGTTCGACAGGCTTTCGATTGGCTTCGATTTCTAGCGTCATTGCTTCAAGAACGCTTTCCAATTCTGTTAATGCTTGCTCGCTGATTTGTGCCGCACATTGCGCGATCAAACCACATTCGATCAAAACTCGCGCCTGCATTAATTCAACAGGGCTTTCACCCAATGACTGATCGTTCACATCTGTGTCGGCGGGAGCCAGCACATAGATGCCAGATCCAGACCGAATTTCGATGACGCCTTCAATTTCGAGCGCAATCAGCGCTTCGCGAAGCGATGGACGGGAAATCCCCAGTTGCTGCGCAAGATCACGTTCAGCCGGCAGCCTTGATCCGGATGTCAATGAACTTGCAACGATGAGTTCGCGGATCTGATCCGCTATCTGCTGATAGACACGTCTGGTTTCAAGCATGTGGTAAGACCAAAATTGCTGCGAGCGATTATTTTCAATGCCATTTTTCACATTCTATCCCAGTTCATAAGAAATTTCGAGAAAGCGGCTTGACCAAATTTCTATTTTCCCCCATCAAGTGGCAACTTTTGACAGAGCTTTAGGAGGAGGAGCGCGATGAGGGGTCTTTCTGCAAAGAAGCCATCTGAAACGGCTCCTGCGCTGTTGAAACTCGACGACGTATCAAAAGAATTTCCCGGAGTGAAAGCTCTTTCGGGCGTTAGTTTCGATCTGCGCGCCGGTGAAGTTCATGCTGTCTGTGGAGAAAATGGCGCTGGTAAATCGACGCTGATGAAAATCATCAGCGGTGTATATCAGCCAAATTCAGGTTCGATCACCTACAAGGGCGCGCTGGTCCGGTTCGCTTCGACGCTGGAGTCGGAAGCGGCTGGTATCGCTATCATTCATCAGGAACTGAATCTCGTACCGCACCTGAGCGTTGCGGAGAATATCTATCTCGCACGGGAACCCCGGCGGGGCTTTCTGGTCGATCGAAAGAAGTTGATCGCAGATGCCAAGCGTTGTTTGGACCGGCTCGGAGTAAGTATCGATCCGAATGTGCAGGTGCGAACGCTTTCGGTCGCCCAATGTCAGATGGTGGAAATCGCGAAGGCGCTTTCCCTGAACGCAAATGTGCTGATTATGGACGAGCCGACCTCGTCTCTGACTGAACAGGAGGCGCAGCTTCTCTTCAAGGTGATCCGTGACCTGAAAAGCCAGGGCACCGGCATTATTTATATCTCGCACCGGCTGGATGAGATGCAGGAAATTGTTGATCGCGTTACGGTTTTGCGCGATGGGCGATATGTCTCGACCGATGATTTTGCTGACCTCACCGTCGATGAAATCGTTGCGCGAATGGTTGGGCGCTCTTTGGAGGACAAGTTTCCCGAGCCGACCCGTCGGCCTGCTGACGATGTCATTTTCTCGGTGAAAGGCCTGACAAGGCGCGATGTTTTCGAAAACATAAGCTTTGATGTTCGTCGCGGTGAGATCCTCGGCTTTGCCGGACTTATGGGCGCGGGACGAACGGAAGTAGCGCGGGCAATTTTCGGTGCTGATCCGCTTGATGCGGGCACGATTATGCTCGACGGCAGAGAATTGAAGATATCAGATCCACGCAGCGGGATCGATGCAGGCATCGCTTACCTGTCTGAAGATCGCAAGGCTCAAGGTCTGGCCATCGCGATGCCCGTCGATGCCAATCTGGTAATGGCGCGCCTGCAGGCGGTCAGTAACAGTCTCGGCGTCATTGACCGCAAGCAGCAGCGGGACGCGAGTCAGCATTATGTTGATCTTCTGAACATCAAGACGCCGAGCCTCAATCAGCCGGTTCGCCTTCTGTCTGGTGGCAATCAGCAGAAGATTATCATCGGCAAATGGCTGTTTCGTGAGCCGCGAGTCATGTTCTTCGACGAGCCCACCCGTGGCATCGACGTTGGCGCGAAATTCGCAATCTATCAGATCATGGACGAGCTTGCGGCGCGTGGTATCGCGGTCGTTTTGATCAGTTCTGAATTGCCGGAAGTGCTTGGGATGTCTGATCGCATCGCCGTCTTTCATGGCGGGCGCATCGCTGCGACGCTCACGACGCGAGACACCAATCAGGAAGAGATCATGCATTACGCGTCCGGCAGTGGTCGGCGCGGCGAATAAGGATAATCAGCATGGCGGACGTAACCAGCGACAAATCGGAAGAGCAGCCACAAGTCCCGGCAGGGAAAGGGCGACGTCTCAGCGAGCGGCAAAAGGATATTATTCAGAAGTTTGCCGCACTCGGCAGTCTTGTCGTGTTGGCTGCGATCTTCTCCGCAACGAGCAGCGCTTTCTTCACCGTCGGCAATGGGATGACAATTGCGCTTCAGGTTACATCGATTGCATTGCTTGGCATCGGTGCGACCTATGTCATCATCACCGGCGGTATCGATCTGTCTGTTGGGTCGGTACTCGCGCTCGCTGGCGTTGTCGCCGCGCTGGCTGTCAAGGAATTACAGCTGCCCATTTGGATATCAATGCTGCTCGGTATTCTGACTGGATCGCTTTGTGGACTTATCAACGGGCTCGTCGTCACAAAGTTGAAGTTGCCTCCCTTTATCGCCACGCTCGGCATGATGCTGATTGCCCGCGGTGTTGCGTTGCAGATAACCGGCGCCCGCGCAGTTTCGGGACTGGGAGAAAGCTTCGGTGTTTTGGGTAATGGTTCGCTTTTTCGGTTCGAGTCTATCGATGAACAGGGATTTCCGGTCGTTACCTTTCCGGGCATCCCCTATCCCGTTGTCCTGATGATTTTAATTGCAGTCGTTGCTGCATATGTTCTCAATCGGACCGTGTTCGGCCGACATATCTATGCCATTGGCTCCAACGCTGTTGCAGCGCGTCTGTCGGGCGTCAATGTTTCGCGGATTACCATCTATACCTACCTGATCTCAGGCACGCTCGCAGGATTGACCGGCTGTGTGTTGATGTCGCGACTGGTTACGGCACAGCCGAATGAGGGCGTCATGTATGAACTTGATGCCATCGCCAGTGCCGTCATCGGCGGGACCTCATTAATCGGCGGCGTAGGCACGATCTCCGGAACCTTTATTGGTGCGTTCGTCATCGGGATTCTGCGCAACGGTTTGAACATGAATGGCGTGTCCGCCTTCACTCAGCAAATCATCATCGGCCTTGTCATTCTGGTCACCGTTTGGATCGACCAACTGCGCAATCGCCGCTGAAGAGGAGGACGGGAAGGGTAGGGCCTTCCCCCGTTTCGAGCTCCGGTCGGGTTCGGTTAGTTGGAGGAAAAAATGGGTAAATTCAAAACTGCGCTTCTCGCTTCGGTCATGGTCTTTGGTGGTTTGTCCACTGCTTCGGCTGGTGAAATTGCTGTTATCGTCAAGACGGTCAATTCGACCTTCTGGCAGAACGTTCAAAAGGGTGCTGATGCTGCCATTGCCGACGCAAAGGGCGAGCACACGATGACTTTCCAGGGGCCTGCATCGGAGTCGGCTATCGCCGATCAGGTCAATATGGTCGAAAATGCGGTCAACCGCAAAGTCGACGCCATACTCCTTGCACCTTCCGATCCTGATGCGCTCGTGCCAGCTGTGAAAAAGGCTTGGGAAGCGCGCATCCCGGTTGTCATCATCGACAGCCAACTCGCCGACGGTGCCGAGAAATACTATCAGTCCTTCTTGTCAACGGACAATAAAAAGGCTGGCGAACTCGCCGCTAAGGCTCTGATCGACAAGGTCGGAACCACCGGCAAAATTGCGGTTATGTCTTATGTTGCTGGAGCTGGGTCCGAAATCGGTCGTGTGGGCGGTTTTACCGACTACATAAAGGCTAATTCGAAACTGGAAATCGTCGGACCGTACTACTCACAGTCGCAGATGGCCACTGCGCTTAACCAGACGACCGATGTTCTTGCTGCCAACAGCGACCTGAAGGGCATTTTTGGAGCGAATGAGCCGACCGCAATCGGCATGGGCCGGGCGATCAAGCAGGCAGGCAAGGCGGGCAAGGTTACTGCAATCGGTTTCGACGGAAACCAGGATTTGCAGGAATTCGTCAAGGATGGCACGCTCGCTGCAACTGTTGTTCAGGGCTCCTACCAGATGGGCGATATAGGCGTTGCGACGCTGCTGAAGCTACTCAAAAAGGAAAAGGTCGAAAAGACAATCGATACTGGCGTCGTTGTTGTCACAAAGGACAATGTCGACAAGCCGGAAGCGAAGAACGTTCTTTACTAAGTTAAGGCTGGCGCGCGGAACATATCCGCGCGCTCTTTTCGGTTAGATTGGGAATCGGCTCATCATGAAGGTTTCAGACAAACGCAAGTTGCGCAATCGTGACGTCTCGTTCACGCTAATGGGTCTCGGCTGTGCCCAGATGGGTAATCTCTATCGAGTGACGAGTTATCAGGAATCTCTGAGTGCTTTCGATGCGGCTTGGGATGCTGGTATCCGTTATTTCGATACAGCGCCATTTTATGGCTATACGCGTTCAGAGCGTCGCCTCGGCACCATGGTCACGGAGCACAAGCGCGACGAGTATGTGCTCAGCACGAAAGTTGGACGTATCATGGTGCCGGACGAAACTGTCGGGCCAGAAGAAGACGCTTATGTGGAGCCGCTGCCATTCCGGCCGACTTATGATTACAGTTACGATGCGATCATGCGTTCCTTGGAAGCAAGCCGCCAGCGCATTGGTGTGTTTGCTCCTGACGTTCTGTACATTCATGACATTGGTCGCGCCACCCACGGCGATCGTCATCAACACTATTGGGACCAGCTGACCAAGGGCGGCGGATTCAAGGCGCTTGGAGAACTGCGGTCTGCAGGTTTGGTAAAGGCCGTCGGTTTGGGGGTCAACGAATGGCAGGTCGTATCCGATGCGATGCAGGAATTTGACATCGATGTCTCCATGCTAGCTGGCCGCTATACCTTGCTTGAGCAGGAAAGCCTTGATCTTCTCGACCGTTGCCACCGTGCAGGCGTTGGTATCGTCGTGGCGGGTGCTTTTAATTCGGGTCTTCTGGCAGGCAATCGAAAGTTCAACTATGCTGAAGCGCCGAGCGATCTCCTTGGCCGCGTCGATGAGATTCAAGCGGCATGCGAATCCGAAGGCATTACCATGCAAGCGGCTGCGCTGGCCTTTCCCGCATTGCATCCGGCTGTGGTCACGGTCGTTTCGGGTGCTCGCAATGGCGAACAGATGAAGGCAAATGTCGATTGGTTCGAGCAGGAGATTCCAGCTTCCCTTTGGGTGCGCCTGAAGGATAAGGGCGTGATTTCGGCCGACGCGCCAACCGGTTGATCTGGTGTAACAATATTGAAGGCAATGTTGGCCCAGGACAGTTGACCGCAACTCTCCTGGGCTTTTATTTTTCACGTAGGTTTTGGCCGAATTTCTGGGGTCGTTATCCAAGAATAACTCGAACCCACTTTATGATTTCATCACGCTCTTGAAGCGAGGCGGTGAAAACTTGGAGGCGTGCCAATTATTCTCTTGTAAGCACGGCTGAAGGAGGCTTCGGAGTCATAACCAAGTTTGTTGGCGATGGAGGCGACGCGCTGGCCTTCACGTAGCCACTGGTGGGCCTGTTGCATCCGCGTGCGCGCCACATAACGGGCAGGGGTTTCCCCCACGATATCAAGAAATCGCTGGGCAAAACTCGACCGTGACGCGCCCATGATACGTGCCAGTTCCTCAACCGACCAGTGGCGAGCAGGGTCAAGATGAACTGCCGCAAGTACTCGACCCACTTCATGATTGCGCAATGCGGCAAGCCAGCCTGTTGCCTCACCGCATCCATGCTCGACCCAGCTGCGTATCATCGTTGCTGTCAGGACGTCGGCCAGCCGCGCCAGAATCCCACACGCTCCAACGCGGTTCATCTCGGCTTCTCGCGACATGCTTTCAAGTAGAGACGGAATGGAAGGTTCTTTGATTGCAAAGTCGTTTGCTCGAATAAACCCCGGCATCAGTTGAAGAAGAGGATGGAACCTGTCCAGATTGAATTTCATAACGGCAAAGAAAAGCAGATTTCGAGCGTCGGCGTTGGGGCATTCGACATTGACGATGCCGTCTACGCTTTTACTTGGAAAATCGCTGATCGGTACGGGTGTGATGCCGGGACTGCTGGCAATCACATGTTCGTCTCCGCGCGGGAGGAGGACGGCATCGCCGGGCCTCAACTCATGCCAATCGCCGTCCGGCGATTGAATCCAGGCTGAACCCGAGACAAGAAAGTGGAACCGCGCCGGCTCACCGGATGGGAACAGGGTTGCCCATGGAGCACATGGCTGGCAGCGGCCATATTCAACGCCGTCAAGTCTTATGCCGCGCAGAATCTCCGTAAGTGGATCGATCATCGTGGTCTCGGCAGATTTGGACGAATTGTCATGTTATTCGGATTTACTATCATAGAAACAACGAAGCGTCACTCCTATTTTCTGTCTAACTTAGGAAATGGAGTTCGCCATGGACATGAAGATAAACTCGCGAAATGAATCCCGGGACGGGATTGAGGAGGCGGTGTGGCCTGCTATTATTTCGCTCTCTCTTGGCGTTTTCGGGCTCGTAACGGCTGAGTTTTTACCGGTTAGTCTGCTCACGCCGATTTCTGCCGACCTTGGTGTGAGTGTGGGCGCAGCCGGCCAGTCAATGACAATGACCGCGATTGTCGCTGCATTCGCTGGACCGGGCATCGTTATTGGGACGAAGCGCTTCGACCGGCGCTATGTTCTTTTAAGTCTCACTTTCGCACTCATCCTGTCCAGTCTCTTGTCGGCTTTCGCAAACAGTTTGACTGCTCTTTACGCGGCCAGAATTCTTTTAGGCGTGGGACTGGGCGGCTTCTGGGCGATGTCCGTTGCATTGGCGATGAGGCTTGCGCCCAGTAGGATTCTGCCGAGAGCTATGGCTGTGATCATGACAGGCGTTTCGGTGGCTACGGTATGCGCAGCGCCTTTGGGGGCCTGGGTCGGGGCGACATTCGGATGGCGCTATGCCTTTTTTGTTGCAGCGGCTATCGGAGCCGTAACCTTCATCGTACAGCTTTTGACAGTGCCGTCGCTGCCTTCTTCGGGTGATGCCAGCATTCGTACACTGGTGGCGGTGTTACGCCGCCCTATTATTCGTGTCGGCCTTACCACTCTTCTTTTCGTCGTTGCCGCCCACTTTGCCAGCTTTACATATATCCGGCCATTTCTGGAGAATGTCCCGCAGTTCGGCATCGACTCGATTTCGGGAATATTGCTTGCATTTGGCATCGGTGGTTTCTTTGGGAACTTGCTTGGCGGATTTATGTCTGAGCGAAGCACCCGAATGTCTTTGGCGATCGCGGCCGCCGGCTTGTCACTGGCAACGATTGTGCTTTTCGTTTTCGGCTCCGTGCCCGTTGTGGCCATCGTGGCAACAGTGGTCTGGGGGGTAGCGTTTGGAGCGGTGCCGGTCAGCGCACAAAGTTTCACGACACGCGCTGCGGGAGATGAAGCGGAAAGCGCAGGCGCATTGATGTTGACGACATTTCAAATCGCGATATCAAGCGGTGCGGTTCTCGGCGGGGTGCTTGTTGATCTGCAAGGAGCTGCGGGCAGTCTGCTGTTCTCGGCTGTGGCTGCAATAGCTGGAGCGACTCTGATAGCCACAAGTGCCACTGCGAGGATACAGATGGCTCAATGACGACCGAAGCAAACAGGGTGGCTCATACTTTCGTAGCCACCCTTTCAGTTTTGATCGGTAATCTATGGGTAGGGTTGGCAGTCGGCGATGATCGTCTCCCAATTCCCTCTATCTCGTCAAACTGTTAGAATACTCTATCCGAGAGCGGCGTTGATGGCCGCTGCGATTGCAGAATCGCTTATGGGCTTGCGCACGATGGTTATGTCGCGAAGATTTTCGGGGATGAGCACCCTGTCACTATAGCCTGTCGTAAAAAGAAACGGGATTTTCAGCTTTAGAAGCAGTTCGGCGATATTCTCCGAAGTACGGTCTCCCAGATTAAAATCGAGAATTGCAAGGTTGGGTTTGGTTCTTTCAATCATCTCAAATGCCTCTGGTGCACTGGAGGCAAGATTAATATGTTCGGCGCCCAATTTTCGTAGGGTGTTTTCCATATCAAGGGCGATCAGGCTCTGATCTTCGACAACCAGAATCTTCATTCCATTGATGTGGGTTTTCTCGACAACGTCTTTTGGAATATCTGCCGTGATCAACTCGTCGTTTAATTGCGTCACATATACAGATGGAACAGAAAACTGCGCCTGAAGCCCATCCCGGTGGTATTCGATTTTGACTTTTCCCCGGAGGTCGTACTCGAAAGAATTTCTAATCAGCTTGCTACCGAAACCTGTTCGTGACGGCCATGTAACGGATGGCCCGTTGGTTTCGTTCCAGAATACTTCGCAATCACCGGAGACTTCCAGTTTCCAGCTGATCTTCAGGCGTCCTTCCGGAACCGAAAGCGCGCCGTACTTTGCAGCATTTGTCATCATCTCGTGAAAGACCATGGCGATTACGCCAAATGCTCGTTGATCGAGATAGACCGGTGGACCTTCCAGAGTTATGCGACCTGGTGCATCGCTATAAAGATTGACCTCAGTTTTGAGCAGATCTGCTAGCGAACCGCCGTTTTCACCGTCCAAAGACTGGTCGTGTGCCGATGCGAGCGCGCGTAATCGCCCTTCAAGCGTTTGGGCGTAGTCAGCAACATTTGCAGCGTTGGCTCCTGTCTGCAACGCAATTGATTTCACCAGAGAAAGAATATTCTTAACACGATGATTGAGTTCGGCGTTCAACACCCGACGTCGCTGTTCGGTTTTTGCTCTTTCCTGTTCAGACAGTTCATTTTGCCGAAGGATGACGTCGCGTAAGTAAGTGCCAATCGACTGCGCTACTGAGAGATCGGTAGTGGTCCAGGGGGTTGAACGCCCGCGAACTTCTTCCCGCCAGGTATCGAAGCTGCCTCTGGGCGTTAATCTGGAACCGAAAGGTGTTTCGACGGTGGTTTTCACCGGTTCGCCCGCCCATTCGATGGCGTGGGCCTCTTCATTGCGGAACAGAACAAGATAATCACTGAACGCCATGGAAAGTGGAATTGCGAGCATGCCTGCAACACTTCCGGTATAGTCGGTCAGGTGGGCCCTGATTTCCTGGCTCGCCCAAAGTTCGCGTGGAGATTCATCACCTGCGACTTTGAGCAGTTGGCGCGTTTGATGTTCGTTGAGCGTATCGCCACTTTGAAGCCACTGCCCGTTCATCCACAATGCAGCTCCGTTGCCCGCAACGAGTTCGGAAAACCGGCTGAGTTGTTCCCCCAGACTGTCTCGAATTTCGTCACCGATACTCAGTTGCGATACAATAGCGTCGAGCTTGGTTCTTGCGTCTGCGGTGATCTGCAATGTTTTTCGTCTGTCACAATCGGCGATATGCAGCGAAAAATACTGCCCGAACAGTTCAGCGCCTATGCGCAGGGGAAGAGGGGTGACTTTCGGGCTGTCGTGATGACAGGAAATCAGGCCCCATAATTCACCATCAACGACAATCGAAATCGACAGAGAAGCGGAGACACCCATATTCTGCAGGTACTGACAATGGATCGGGGAAACACTACGCAACTGTGCAAAGGACATGTCGACAGCAGGTTCGTCTGCCGCCAGTGAGGGACAAAGTACGATCGGCTGATAGGATGTGTCGGAAATCATCCTGATTGTATTGACGAGATAGAGGCGCCGGGCCTGCAGGGGGATATCAGATGCAGGAAAATGCTGTCCCATGAAGCTGCCAAGTGTCGGTGACTTTGCCTCTGCGATGACGCGACCTGCTCCGTTATGGAGAAATTGATACACCATCACGCGGTCGTAACCCAGCATGGCCCTGACGAGGCGCGCGCCTGTTGCAGCGACCCTCTCTACCGTTTCCTCGCGACCAATGCGATGGATGACGCTACGTGTGAGATCGAGTGCCTGACGAGCACTTTGTCCTCGATCCGCGCAGGGTTCTATTTCGACGAAAGTCCTTCCCATATGTGTATGGATCACAGCGTCAAAAAGCGTGGATTTGCCTGGAAAACGAAGCCCAAGCACCACAGACGATAAGCCCGGCTCTCTCGCCTTGGCGGCGGCGTTACGGAAATCATGGGCATTTTTCTCGCCAACAATAAAAGAAATGGCGGTACCAGGGATCAAATCCCCTCCATAGCCCGTTATGCATGGAATATTAGCCGAAGCAAAAAGGAGATTTTGGCCAGACTGATCCATAACGAGCATTGCGCCGTGCGGTTGGATCGATCCTGGAATATGGATTGGTTCGCGATCGCAATTGGTGAGATTGACAGGTTCGGACACATTCATTGCGGCAGAACTTTCCCGGACTTAACCGTTCGTGAGCGCACCTTTTGCAGGATTGCTAAACTATCTGAGAGCTGAAAACGGTAAGACGTTGCGACCGCTGACAAACGAAAATATCTGTTGAGATTGTAGTATCAACGATGAAGCACACAAACAAACCCATCTTTTCAAAGGGTTACGGTAATTACGTCTAAAAGTAACATAGACTGAAAGGATCGTCCGTCCACTATTGGACACAACGGCCGCGAAAAGAGGAACTCGACTGTATGAATTTAACATCGACCCACGAGATGTCGGGCAATCTGCTTCTGATGATGCTCAATGAGGAAGACCGGCAAAAGCTGCTGCCCCATACGGTCTTCTACGAACTTGAGGCGGAAGCTGTTTTGCAGAAGGCCGGAGATGATGTTGTTCACACCTGGTTTCCGTGCGGATCCGCGTTGGCGAGTTTTCAGCGCTGGGTCGACGAAGATAACAGCGCTGTCGAGATTGCGTTGATCGGAAGGGAAGGGGCTGTGGGAGGTATTGTGTCGAACGGGAGTTTACCCGCCTATGCCACCGCCATCGTCCGTAATTCGGGAAGCTTTGTCAGGATCAAAACGGCTGCACTCGAACAGTTGAAGCTGGATTCCATTTCGCTTCGGCACTGGTTTGCGCGCTATTCCGATTGCCTGATGGCTCAGGTATTTCAAACAGCCGCGTGTAACGCGACCCATACGATAACGCAGCGAACTGCTAAATGGCTGCTATCAGCGGCAGAACGAACCGGCACCGATCAGTTTGAGATGACGCACGATCAGTTATCGGAAATGCTTGGAGTCGGCAGGACTTTTGTAACGCGCATTATCGGTCAATTGCGCAATGAGGGCATTATCGTCACCAGGCGCGGATTGTTCATCATAAAAGACAAGAGCGCTTTGAAGCGCAAATCGTGCAAGTGCACACAGGAAATCGAAGAGCATTACGATGCCGTAATGCACGGAATCTATTCATAACGATATTATGTAGTCTTGGACCGAATAACGAACTATGGAAAGTTTTGCTGATGAATCAACGCACTGTCCTGCA
Organism: Brucella haematophila; assembly: GCF_005938105.1. GTDB lineage: Bacteria > Pseudomonadota > Alphaproteobacteria > Rhizobiales > Rhizobiaceae > Brucella > Brucella haematophila. The sequence goes on from NZ_VCPE01000003.1 coordinate 371,366, forward strand.
ACGTCGTTGGGATTTGAAGGCGGCTACCGCACCCTACCACGAACGGATTGACAGGCTTGGTTCGTTATATGGCATGTTCAATTCGTTGGACGCCTACCGGAAATATCTGGAAGCCACCTGGCACAGCAGATTGGCTCTGGAAACACTGCTGGATGTCAGTGACCTGAGACGAGTATTCTCAGATTGGGATAATCATAAAATTCAATCTGAACTTCAAATGGATTATGCGGATCTGTCGGACGGGGAAGAACTGAAGAAGCCGGAATTGCAGTTCGTCGCAGCGACGCCTGTCGATCTGCCTTCAGCGATTGGTACGCTATACGTGCTCGAAGGTTCCGCTTTGGGGGCAACATTGCTCATCCAGAAGGCGCGATTGCTTGGTCTTGATGCCGGGTACGGTGCGCGACACCTGGCAAAGCAGGTCGGAAACCTGGCCGGTTGGAAGAAGACTGTTTCTTTGCTTGAAACCATGTCGCTCGACAAAAAAGATGAAGAACGGTGCATCGAAGCCGCGATTGACAGCTTTCGCACGTTTGAGATCAATTACGAGAAAGCATTTGGTGAGCCATAAGATCACGAGCAAAATAAGAGATTGCTGAGCTGCTATGAATTCACATAGCTGATGCATGATTTATTGCGAAGAAGGCAGAGTTCCAGAGTGCTGCTTGTGATGACGCCCTACATTTGAAATCTGGTGTGATCCAGATTAAATCTGTTTGCGTATAATGCTGATGAACACAAAAGTTTCTTTCCTCTCGCAACAGTGGCACATGGAAGCTCAGCATAATTTACAGGTTCTGGCTTCGCTACATCTGAGCGTATGGGGTTTAATACGGATGAATGGACAGACCGCACCTGAAGATCAGCCCTCAATGGAGGAATTGATGCTGGCGGTCAGTTCTCGACGCGACGTGGACGCTTTCGAGGTGATTTTCAAGCATTTCGCACCCCGGGTGAAGGCCTATATGGCCAAACTGTCTGCTGATACGCAAACAGCGGAAGAATTAATGCAAGAGACCATGATTGCAGTTTGGAACAAGGCAGATCAGTTTGATGTTGCCAAAGGAGCCTTGTCGACCTGGATTTTCACCATCGCACGAAACCAGCGCATTGACGCAGTGCGGCGCGCCCGTCGCCCGGAATTTGACCCAACCGATCCCTCCTTTGTGCCCGATGAGGAACAGCCCGCCGATTTAAGGATTGCCGAGCGGCAATCCGCCAGTCAGTTGCGCGCGGCAATGGCTGACTTGCCGAAGGAGCAATCCACCTTGCTCGAACTCGCATATTTCGAGGAAAGCACGCATAGCGCCATCGCGAAGAAGCTGAACCTCCCGCTTGGCACGGTTAAATCCCGCCTGCGGCTGGCATTCAACAAATTGCGCGCAGCGCTCGATAATTCGGGAGCGCACTGATGGATATCAAGCATCATCTGAGCGACGAACTCCTTTCAAGCTATGCTGCAGGCACGTTGGCCGAGGGTTGGAGCATAGCAGTCGCCACTCATCTTGCGCTTTGCCCGGCCTGCCGTTTAAGGCTCAAGCAGTTTGAACAGATTGGCGGTCAGCTTCTTGACGCGGTTGAGCCGCAGAAACTCGAAGCATCCACATGGGATAATTTCAAGGACAGGTTGCAGAAAACACCGCAATCAATGGAACAATCGGCACCGCGGTGCGAGATAAAGCAGCCTGCCGTGATACCGGAACCGCTGCGTTCCTATGTCGGTGGCGATTTGCAGGACCTGAAATGGAAATCGCTTGGCCGGGGCGCCTATCAGGTGCCAATCGAGACCGGCGATAGCGAAACGCAGGTTCGCCTTTTGCGAATTCCAGCAGGGAAGCCAGTGCCAGAACATGGGCATGGCGGTCGTGAACTGACATTGGTGTTGAGCGGCAGTTTCAATGATGGAACCGGGCTCTTTGCGCGCGGCGACATTGAGGAAGCGAATGCTGATCTCGTGCATCAGCCGATTGCCTCACCGGATGGCGATTGCATCTGTCTTGCGGTGACTGACGCGCCGCTCAAGTTCCAGAGCTGGCTTATGCGGCTCGTGCAGCCATTGATTGGCATCTAAAGAAAAGGCGGCATAATTGCCGCCTTCTTCATGAATTCAACACGACGATTGCCGCATTCAACGCTGTCGCCAGAGATAGCCATATGAGGTAAGGCACGAATAGTAGAGCCGAGATACGATCTGGTTGCCACGCGCGCATGATAAACAAAAGCACGCAAAGCCAGACACCGATGATTATGACAAGCCCCAGCACAGTCATATGTGCGCCGAAGAAAATCGGCGTCCAGATGAAGTTCAAAATCATCTGGCCAAACCAGGGTCCGCGCCGCCTCCATCCGCTGTCACTTATCCACGTGCGCCAGCCTGCAATGGCAATGAAGATATAGAGTATCGTCCAGATGGGGCCAAAGGCTGCATTCGGCGGGGTAAACCAAGGCTTTTGAAGCGCTGCATACCATTCGCCCGGCGGGAAACCGATGCCGATTGCCATTCCTACAACAATGATGACGAAGACGAAGACGGCCAGAAGACCCCATTTTTGCATATGCTTACTCCAGTCTATCCGCTGATCCGCGACGTAACCCAATAGCCAATATAGGCTGACGCGGCAGACAGGACAGTGCCCCAGACCACGTCTGCGATTGTCAGGGTCCATGACCAGTTTTTCAAAGTGGCCTGATTGGTCAGATCATAAGTCGCATAAGCGACGAATCCGAGAAGCGCCCCGTGCACGAGCGTGACTGTGCCACTATCGGCCAGAAGTCCGGGCCTTACCGCAAAGAAAACCAGCCCGAACACGAAGACTACATAGAAAACGATAGCTGGCGCGAGGCGAAAACCCGGCGCAAGCATGTCGCCCATGACAGGGCGGTAAAACACGTTCGCCATGTTGGATAGCCACACGGAGTCGATTGCCAGAAATGCAACCGCTGTCACCACATAGGCTATAAGATAATCTTTCATCGATAGCTCGCTCTCTTACTTGATGCGGGTCCAACCCACATTGCGACACAGGATGCCAGCCAGAACGCAGCCATTGGTCGTCATAGTGTCGCCGTCGACTTTCACGCTGATCTTGTAGGTCAGGTTGCGTTGCGGATCGAAAGCCGTACCTGAATATCGCCCGTCCGCAGTTTCGTTGATGCTCATCACCAGCCGGTCGCCGGTTTTCTCTTTCGGTGTTCCGGGCTTGATCCAGGTGTTGGTGGCGCAAATGTCCTTGCCGCATCTGGCAACTCTCACCCGCGCATTGCCATCTCCGCGCGCCCAGTTACCGTTGATCTCAGCCGCCTGCGCCGAGAAGGGAAACAACACTGTCATCATGCCGACCGTCAGTATCCATTTCATCGACGCTTCCTCCGTTAGTGAGTGTGGAGCCTAAGCATGTTCAATCGTATAGAGCCCAACATTGATGGCACCTTCCTCAAACCCACCTTCGCAATAGCAAAGGTAGTATTCCCAAAGCCGACGGAATTTATCGTCAAAGCCAAGCTTCTCGATTTCGGGCCAATTGGCGATAAAGCGCTGACGCCATTCGGCAAGCGTAAGAGCATAGGAATGGCCGAAATGCTCGGTCTCCTTTAAAACCAGACCGGCCTTCGCAAGGTCGCGCTCAAGCACTTGATCTGACGGCAAAAAGCCGCCCGGAAAGATGAATTTCTGGATGAAATCGGCCTTGCGGCGATAATTTTCGTAGCGCGTTTCTTCTATTGAAATGACCTGCAGGACCGCTCTGCCGCCGGGCTTGAGACAGCGTTTCAGGGTTGCGAAATAATCCGGCCAATAGGCTTCGCCGACAGCCTCAAACATTTCAATTGATACAATGCGGTCGAACTGGCCCTGAACATCGCGGTAATCCTGCAAGCGAAGGTCAACGGCATCGCTCAGTCCCACGTTTTCAACGACGGCTTTTGCCCAGGTGAGCTGCGATGGTGACAGGGTTATTCCTGTCACATGGGCATTGCGACAGTTTGCGAGATAGCCAGCCAGGGCTCCCCAACCGCAACCGATTTCAAGAATTCTTTCGCCGCCCTCAAGCGCGAGTTTTTCAGCAATACACTGCAACTTCTGCTCCTGCGCACTTTCGAGGTTATGGGTCGTCTCATTCCAGATAGCAGATGAATAATGCATCGAAGGGTCGAGCCACCGGGCATAGAAATCATTGCCGAGATCGTAGTGGGCTTCGATATTGCGCCGGCTGCCGCGGCGCGTGTTTGCATTGAGCAGGTGGCTGATACGGTTTAGCGCCCGCATCCAGCCAGATCCGCGTAATGTGGATGTCAGCGTATCGCGATTGCGCGCCGCAAAGCGGATGACCGATGTGAGATGGGGCGATGTCCATTCGCCTTCGATATAGGCCTGCGCAAAGCCTATATCTCCGCCTGTCAGCAGGCGACGCAGGCTGTTCCATTTAACGATTGCAATTTTGGCTTCCGGTCCAGGCAATGGACCATTAACGGCAATGACCTCACCGCCGGGCAGCGAAAGCACCAATCGCCCATGCTTAACCTGCTTCAGCAGTCGTTTCAACACGATAGCCGAAGGGCTGAAAGCTGGTCGTTCAGTTCGGCTTGATGCCGATAGTTGATGATATTCGTCGAGCTGGCTCATGCGGCCTTGTTCCTCTGCTGGACGGTCTCGTTACGAACAGATGTGATGGAAATCTCGGGCGCTGTGGGTCGTTTGCGTAAACCGATGCCTTTCAACCATATTTTCAGCGCCTCCCAGTGAATGCCGCCAATCACTTTCAAGGTGAGAAACGGAATCGAAAAAAAGGCGCGCAGCAAGGCGGCGTCGCTCAGCTCAACCCGCCGCGCCAGATGGCGGGCCGTCAAAAGCAGGCCTTCATCATCAAAACTGTTGATGCGGATGGAAAGCCGGTCTGTGGGTGGCGTGACTTCAAACTCGTATCGCAGCTTCATATCCATGAAGGGCGAGACGTAAAAAGCCTTGTCGCAGCTTTGTACGATGCGTCCGTTATCGCAGTTCCGGACCGGGATCATATAACCGTGGCGCTGGCGGAAAGTGTTATCAACTTCCCAGAGGATCGCCACGAGTTCGCCACCGCAATTATAGCAGAAGAAAACACTGAGCGGGTTGAAAGCCCAGCCCGCAATACGCGGCATTGTGAGCAGGCGGATTGCACCGCCATCAGGTACTATTCCGGCTGCCTCCATGGCGCATTCCACCTGCTCGCGCAGTGGCAGAGCCGATCCATCGCCTCTATCTTTCCTGTAGAAAGAAAACAGGTTCAAACGGTCGAGAGAAAACAGTTTCAACTTGCGATCGAGGGCTTCCAGTTCATCAAGGTCGAGCAGGAGCGAGTAGATTTTATAGGCCAGCTTGTGAACCTTCGGTCGTAAACGCGCATGGGTCACATGACCGGGAAACAGTGCCGACTGGAAGCTCTTGGTCATGCCAGCGCCCTTTCCCGGATAGGCAAACTCTGGCGAACGATGCGCCCACTTTCCTGCTCGACTTGCCATGGACGGCGCAGGCCGCCCAGATCTTCTGCCACGGCAAGACCGGCCTGAAGACCGTCCTCATGAAAGCCGGAGCCGAAATGCGCGCCGCAAAACCATGTTCGGCGCTGCCCCTGCAAGGACCAGATTTCTTTCTGCGCACGATCCGTTGCCATGTCGAAAATCGGATGTTCATAAATCTCGCGACGGATCACCAGTTCCTCGCGCGGTGCACGACAAGGATTGAGCGTAACAAAAGTCTCAGGCGCGTTGCCCAACGGTTGCAGGCGGTTCATCCAGTAAGTAATTGATGGCTGCGCCGGGCCAGTGGCCGCATTGGTAAGGTAATTCCAGCTCGACCACGCCGTGCGGCGTTTGGGCATCAGCGACGCATCGCTGTGCAACACCGCTTCATTTCGTGAATATTGAAACGCGCCGAGAATGCGGCTTTCATCCGCGCTCGGATCGGCCAACATCCACAAAGCCTGATCGGCATGCGTGGCAATCACTACATCGTCGAACACATGGGAAATGCCGTTTCCGTCGATCAACTCGACAGAATGTTCGGAACGTCGCACGGATTTGATCGGCGTTGAGAGCCTGATCCGGTCTGCATAGGGCTTGGTGATCCGCCTTAGATATTCTCGGCTGCCGCCGGTTACCGTGCGCCAGATTGGCCTGTCACGAAGAGCAAGAAGACCGTGATTGCAGCAGAAGCGGACGAAGCTTGCAGCCGGATATTGCCCCACTTCCATGGCAGGGGTGGACCAGATCGCTGCTGCCATCGGATAAAGATGATCTTCACGGAAAGCCCGGCCATAACCATTGCGCGCAAGATAATCATCAAGCGAAATACCGCCCATGATGCTCAGGTCTTTGGGTGCATTGCGATAAAATCGTAAGAGATCGCGGATCATCGACCAGAAGCGTGGACTGACCAGATTGGAGCGCTGGGCAAAGAGGCCGAGGCCGGTGCCGCCCGAGTATTCATAGGCGCCATTTCCGACTGAAACCGCAAACGACATGTTCGACGCGGCGGTTGGAACGTCAAGCGCGCGAAACAGGGCAGTCAGATTGGGATAGGTCACTTCATTATAGACAATGAACCCGGTATCGACTGCTACGGGACCGTGACTGCTCTCAAATTCGACAGTGTTGCTATGGCCGCCGATGCGGTCCGATGCTTCAAATAAAGTCACATCGTGGCGTTGCGAAAGCAGCCATGCAGCAGACAATCCGGAAATCCCGCTACCGATAATCGCGACGCTGAGACGTTTAGGGCTGCCCGGACTGTTCGTGATATCCATAGTCCCTCTCTTCACCGCGCGTTGAGCTGCGTGTGTGCTGCATTTTCATCGTTTTACGTTTTGAGAAGAAGTTTGGTTCAATCGGCGACCAAACTTTTTTATTTTTTTGAGCCGCTTAAGAAACCAACCGGTCAAACAGAACGTATTGCATAAGGAAAAGCGAACTCTCCACTAAAGGTCCCCATGCAACCCGGTCTGCTTTTAATTGTTGCCATTAGCCTGTCTGCCATCATGGCATTTGCCTGGGCGCTTGAACGAAAGACCGGCAAAAGCGGCTGGATCGATGCCATCTGGTCGTTTTCGGTGGGGGTGGGCTCAGTCATAGCCGTTATGCTTGCAGATGCGACATGGCAACGACGTTCAGCTATACTGATCCTCATCCTGGCATGGTCGCTTCGCCTTGGCTTTCACATTGCCAAGCGCAGTATGCGCTATGGCGAAGACCCGCGTTATGCAAAGCTGCTAAAAGAATGGGGCGAAAACGCTTCCGTTCGCTTGTTCTGGTTTTTGCAGATACAGGCTCTCGCAGCCGTCATTCTGGTTCTGGCGGTCTATCTCGCTACGGTTGGTCGCCCTGGCTTTCCATATTTCTTGGATATGGTCGGGATTGCAATCGTCGCCATCGCGTTGACGGGTGAAGCGCTGTCTGACGCGCAGCTTGCGCAGTTTCGCAAGACTCCAGAAGCCAGAACAGAAATTTGTGAAGCCGGCCTTTGGGCCTATTCCAGACATCCAAACTATTTCTTTGAATGGCTGTTCTGGTGCGCGTGGCCATTGATGGCAATTACCGCATCGTCATGGAGCTGGTTGTCGCTGCTCGCTCCGATCCAGATGTATTGGCTGCTGGTGCATGTCTCTGGCATCCCGCCGCTTGAGGAGCATATGCTGAAATCGCGCGGTGAAAAATTCCGTGCCCTGCAACATCGCGTCAATGCATTCTTTCTCGGGCCACGGAAAAGCAACGGAAGATCAAGGGGCTCGACATGAATATGGTGGCATCCGTACGTCCGAAAACACGTTCAGCAACACATAAACCGAGGATCATTGAATGACTGCGAAAGCGCTTGTCTGGTTGCGCAACGACCTGCGCCTTGCTGACAATCCTGCCCTTCATGCCGCGTTCAAGATGGGTGGCACAATCACGGCCCTTTTCGTGCATGAAACCAATCCACAATTGCGTGCACCCGGCGGTGCCGTCCGTTGGTGGTTGGAGCAGAGCTTGAACTTGCTGGAAAAAAGTCTCAATGAACGAAATGTCGAATTGATTATTGCCGATGGCGAAGCGCTCAATATCATTGAACAATTAATCGAGGAAAACAGCTTCGATACTGTTTTCTGGAACCGCCGTTATGCCCCTCAGGAGAGGGAAGTCGACGCGCTCATCAAATCCAACTTAAAGTACAAGGGACTGCATGTGGAGTCTTTCGCCGGCAATCTGCTGGCGGAACCCTGGGAGATCAAAACCGGCAACGGCGGATCGTATCAAGTTTTTACACCATATGCCAAATCACTGCGCCAGCATGGCGTGAGCAGACCACTACCCTCGCCAGACCGGAAGCTCGAGCCATTGGTCATCGAACACAAGCCCAGGCGGAAGAACTATAAAGAGGCCGTCTGGTCCAGAAAGATGAGCGGTCTTTGGAAGATCGGCGAAGCGGCTGCTATTGACCAACTATATCATTTCTTTGATACAACTATTCGCAATTATGCCAGGGATCGCGACCGTCCCGACGTTGAAGGCACATCAAAACTGTCACCCCATCTTCGCTTTGGCGAAATGAGTCCACGACAAGCATGGCATGCTACGCTTTCGCTCATGGATCAGGATCAAAGCACCCAAGCTGGCGGTGAAAAATTTCTTTCTGAGCTGATCTGGCGCGATTTCCATTATCATCAGCTCTATTATCGTCCTGATATTGCTGAAAACGACATGCGCGACACATTGGCTGATATCCGTTGGCTCAACAATCCAGAGGCGATTGATGCCTGGAAGACGGGCAAGACCGGTATTCCACTGATTGATGCCGGTATGCGTCAGCTTTGGGCAACAGGCTGGATGCACAACCGTGTAAGAATGCTGGTGGCATCGGTTTTAAGCAAGAATATGCAGATCGACTGGCGTGAGGGCGAGAAATGGTTCTGGGATACGTTGGTGGACGCGGATATAGCCAGCAATCCGGGGAGCTGGCAGTGGGTAGCTGGTTGTGGCATGGATGCCGCGCCTTACTTCCGTGTGTTCAATCCGGTCTTGCAGGGCGACAAGTTCGATACCCATGGCGGCTATGTACGCAAATGGGTTCCCGAGATCGCCGCCCTGCCGGATCGCTGGGTTCACAAGCCATTTGCGGCGCCAAAGGAAGCTTTACGAGAAGCCGGGGTTGTTTTGGGAGAAACCTATCCGCTTCCTGCGTTCACCGCACCTAAAGCGAACTAGTGGTCTTTAAGATCCAACATTTGCCCAGCGCTTGAACCGAGGGATGCAAATGTCGGAATCAGACCACGAGCGCGTTAACCTACGCCAGAAACTGACACTATTCTGAATTGAACAATAAGCTCGTGCGTCGTTGTGGGAAACCGCTTCGGCATTGAAAAACGTTAACCAAGAGCACGCTATCCAAGTATCACCGCCGCTTAAATACGGCACCTGCCGTATATCATTCTGTTCCAGCGAAGCCTAAATCTCCCAGCGTTTGGCCGATGGGGGAGGAACCATCATGTTGTCGCTGGAGTTGTTGATACCGTTTGCTGTCGCGACGCTGACATTTGCGTGTATACCTGGGCCTGCCATACTCTACATGACCGCGCAGACCCTTGCACACGGTCGCAATGCTGGTCTGATGGCTGCTCTCGGTGTTCATCTTGGGTGCTATGTCCATATTGCAGCGGCTACGATTGGCCTTGCTTCGTTGATAGAGCATGCTCCGACCGTTTATGTGATGATAAGATTTGCCGGTGCCGCGTATCTCATCTGGCTGGGGCTAGTCATATTTTTTGATTGGAACAAGGCGAGCGACCATTCCAGCAGCCCGGTGTCCAAGACTTTTCGGGATAGTATTGTCGTTGAGGTTCTCAATCCCAAGACCGCGCTATTTTTTGTGACCTTTCTCCCGCAATTTGTACAACCCGCAGCCGAAATCCCACTCTGGCTCCAGTTCCTTGTTCTGGGTGTTGTGGTGAACCTGATTTTCTCATTAGCCGATGTTGCAGCCGTTGCACTTGCCTCTTTGGCTTTTGGACGAATGAGTGGCGACAGGACCGGTTGGCTGGTGCCAAAAACTTGCGGCACCATTCTGATGGGTTTGGGTGCAGCGCTTGTCAGTCATCACTTTTAGCGAAAGCACATTGCGGACACACGCAAGCCGCCAGTGCCAGAAATCGCACGGCATAATGAAACCTTCACGTTTCAAAGTCTGCTTCAAGCGAGGATAAAATCTTGTCGCGCAGAGTTGCAGTTCATTCAGGTGGATAAAGGCGTGTATGGGAAGCGTTCTCCAAGTTTGGACCGGTACAAGGGCAAGTAAAGTAAAAAAGTGAAGGTGTTCCCTATCTCGGCTGCGAGGGCTGCAGGTGTCCCGATTGTCAAGGATGCAGCCCTGCCCGAAGCGGGTCTCGATATCAACCTGACCAACTTTCTGCATTTTGTTCTGGCAATACGAAGAGCGAAGGTATTTCAATCGGCGTCTTAGTGCTATAGCGATCAACCTCACTACCAAACTCTAAATGCACCCTGTCAGCAGGCGAGATAATCCGGAAACCGTAGCGTCGATGTCTGAAGCTCCCGCAACACAGTCCCCAACCGATCGACTTGAAACGTTGAATATCAATGTTTCCTATGGCGACAGCCAGATCATCGAGGATTTGTCGTTGCGCATTCCCGACGGGAAATTCACGGTCATTGTTGGCCCCAATGCTTGTGGTAAGTCGACTTTGTTGCGTACACTCGCCCGGATTATCAGGCCGGACAGGGGTTCGGTTATACTGGATGGCAAGCAGATAGAGCGCGTTCCCGCCCGGGAAGTAGCGCGTATTTTGGGGCTTTTGCCGCAGAGTTCCATTGCTCCGAATGGAATTTCAGTTGCCGACCTCGTTGCCCGCGGACGTTATCCGCATCAGACGTTCTTGCAGCGCTGGACCGAAGCGGACGAAAAAGCGGTCAATTGGGCGATGCAAACGGCTCGTGTCGACGATCTTGCCACGCGCACTGTAGATGAATTGTCCGGCGGACAGCGCCAACGCGTCTGGATAGCGATGGTTCTTGCGCAGGAAACGCCGTTGCTTCTGCTTGATGAACCGACGACGTTTCTCGACATCTCGCATCAGATCGAACTTCTCAACCTGCTGCGTAATCTCAATCGCAGGCAGGGCAATACGATTGTGGCTGTCCTGCATGATCTCAATCAGGCGTGCCGCTATGCCGACCATATCGTTGCCATGCGGCAGGGGCATGTCGTTGCAGAAGGCAATCCGCGCGAGATCATGACCGCTGAACTGGTGGGAACGGTTTTTGGACTGCCTTGCGTGGTCATTGACGATCCGATAACCGGCGATCCCATGGTTGTTCCGTTGGACAACGCAGATGACGATTAATTTCAGCGTGATCGGGTCAGATACCAGATGAGATAGAGCCCGCCTACAAGGCCGGTCACACGGCCGACCGGCAGAACAAGGCGGAAAGCTGCAAGTTGGATCAAAAGATCCGCAGCAATCAGAAGGCAAGCCCCCATCAGCGCGGCGCTGATAACTGGAATACCATTGATCCTCGTCAGTCGGCTGACCAGTTGTGGCGCTGCAAGAGCGATAAATGCGATCGGCCCAGCAGCGGCTGTTGCAAGCCCCGCCAGTAAGACCGCACACAGGATCATCACCAGGCGAGTTCGTTCTACCCCTATCCCCAATTGCCGCGCCTGGTCGTCGCCCATTTCCATCATGGTTAGTCGCGTGGCGAAAAGGCTGATGAGCGGGATGATGAGAAGGCAGCCAGTCATGAGAGGCAAGACATGTTGCCATGTGCGACCGTTCAACGAGCCGGCCAACCAGAGATTTGCAGTGATTGCATTGTCGAGATCGCCTTTGACAAGTATGAGTCCGTTAAGGGCGCTCAAGGTCGCACCGGCACCAATGCCGATCAGAACCAGCCGGTAGCCGCTTGTCGTGCCGTTTTTGAACGATAGAAGATAGACGATCCCTGCGGTTATGATACCGCCAGCGACTGCCGAGACAGCGACGGCGAGCGGGCTGCCGCCCATGAAAACAATCTGCAGCAATGCGCCGGTGGCTGCGCCCATGGTGAAACCGATTATATCCGGCGATCCCAGCGGGTTGCGCGATACCGATTGGAATATGGCGCCTGAAACGCCGAGAGCTGCGCCGGTAAAGATGGCAGTCAATGTACGTGGGAGACGCAGATTGAGAAGAATCTGCTGTTGCATCGCGCTTGCGTCACTGTGACTGAACAGGATCGAAACTGCGGTTTCGGCGGGAATGTGGACCTTGCCAAGCGTCATCGTGAAGAGACCAGCAACCGCGATCATAACTGTCAGCAACAGCATATAAACGACGAAGCGCGGTTTCAGGCTGAATGACAGGCTGCGGCTGCGCCAGATCCACTCGTTCGGGCGGCGCGTCAGTCGTGTTTGTTTCATAGTTGGGACATCTGGTTTCGCCTGACGAGCAGGATAAAGAATGGTCCGCCGAAAAGGCCGATCATGATGCCGACGCCGACTTCTCCGGGAGGCGCGATAATGCGGCCAAGCGTATCGGTAACCGTTACCAGAATGGCGGCGACAATCATTGAAAAAGGGAGAAGCCAACGATGACCGGGACCGGCCAGAAGCCGAGCGATATGCGGAGCTGTCAATCCGACAAATGCAATCGGTCCGGCAGCGGCGGTTGCCGCCCCTGATAACAATATGATGGAGATTGCTGCAAGGCTCCAGACCCGCACTGGATTGGCGCCCAAAGCCTTGCTCAGATCGCTGCCAAGTGCCGCCGTGTCCAGGGCACTTGAGAGAGAAAGTGCCAAAGCAAGGCCGATGAGCGTCAGACCGCCGACCGGGAGAAAGACGGAGTAACCGCGTCCTTGCAGCGAACCGACGGACCAGTTGCGATATTGATCGAAGACCTGATCTGCACTGTTGATGAGCACGATCTGCGCAATCGATATCAGGACAACGGAGATTGCTGCCCCCGCGAGAACAACGCGCAACTGGCTGTCTTTTGCGCCGACATTGCCGAGCAGATATACGCCCGTTCCGGCGAGCCCTGCACCGAGGATACCGAATGCCATGTACAAGGAGACGTCGCTGATGCCGAGAAGCGTGATTGCAATGACGATCATCACCGATGCACCCGCGTTGATGCCAAGGATGCCCGGATCGGACAGCGGATTGCGCGTCAGCGCCTGCATCACTGTTCCCGCCACGCCGAGCGCTGTGCCGACAATAATTGCCAGCAGGGTGCGCGGTATGCGCAGATTCCGCACAAGCAGATGGTCACTCGACTGCGGGTCGAAATGGAACAGGGCGTCCCACGTCGTTGCAAGTGTTACCGGACGCGTGCCCACTGTAAAGCCGAACAAGGCGCAAGCCGCCAGGAGTACGACCAGCCCCAAAAGAATAGCCAGACGGCGACCCGCCGCCGAATGGCGTCGTTCCATCGTCGATACGCCTCCACTTCCGGCACTGTCTGCTTTCAAAAATCAGGCTCCGAATTTCTTCACAATGTCGTCGACGATTTGTCGTGCGCTATAGTTGTCGATGCGAAACGAATTGACGCCGAGACCGTAAACCTGACGGCTCTTAACCGATGGCACATTGGCAAGAAAGGGGTCGTTCAGAAAAGTGGCGGCGCCGGAATCATTTACGCGCAGGAGAAACGTGACTTTCGATTTCAAGTCGATGAGGTTTTCATAAGGGGCCCAAACGAAGTCTCCCCGGCTTTCGGCTTGTGTATGCCAGGCCGGGTTGGGGTCTTCGATCATAAATCCGAGCGAAGCCAGCAAGGAGGCATGAGGGCCGCCAACGCGCGCAATGGGATTGGCTTGCCCGGCCCCGTTGAAGCTGATGATATTGGTCGTGCCTTCCGGCACTTTGATCTTTGCCTTGGCTGCGGCGACATAGGCGTCGAAATCGGCAATGGTTGCAGCGGCTTCCTTTTCCAACCCTGCGGCCTTGCCGAGTGTTTGGGCAAGCGCCTGCCATGTTTCGCTGCCGTCATCGACAAGAATGGTCGGTGCGATCTCACGGAATGCTGCAAGTTGATCCTTCGCCGATCCGGCACCACTCGATGCTACGATGATCAGGTCGGGCTGTGTCGCATAGACGGTTTCGAGATCTACCGCACCTGCAGGCCAGGCGTTTTCGACACCGCGTTCCTTGGCAACAGAGTCCCATTGCGCGAAAAACTTACCGTTTGCAGCAGAAGCGCTCGCAACCACAGGCGCACCAATGGCAAGAAGCGTGCCAGTGGTCGAAACGGACGTGGAGAGAATGCGTTGCGGTTTTTTCGGTATGACGGTCGTGCTGCCATCGGCGTTGGTGAAATTTCGCGGCCAGCCTTCATCTGCCCGGGCGATGCCGATTGGCGCAAGCGCCATGAAGCTCAGCGCGATAAACAGCACGAGTAGCTGGCGGATATCAGCAACCTTCATTCTTGAAAATCTCCGGAAAAGATCCAACTGTTCGATGCCTCATAGATTGGCAGCCCGTCTCGGGGGAAGTCAAAAATCGCGATTTTTTCTGTTTGGCTATCACAAAATCTCGATTGTCTGGATTGCGCTGTGTATCAAGGGGCGGGGGTGGTCGCCTGCTTGCGCAACGCGGATGGCGGATAGCCAAAACGCTTTCGAAAAGCGTTCGTGAAGTTTGACAGATGTACATATCCGGCATCGAACGCTATGTCCGAAATGCTGTGATTGCTGAACAGCAATGCCTCATGCGCCTCGTCCAGCCATCGGTAGCGGATAAACTCATTCAGCGAACAATGATGACCCTTGCGCACCAGCCGCTGGAGCGTCGCCTGGCTCATTCCCAGCGCACCAGACATCTCTCCCGCAGACAGATGATCATGGGCGGAATGTCTGTCTATGAATTGGATCAAAGCATAAAGACGCTGCTGTTCAAGCACAGTAAGGTCGCTGGATTGGGCAACCGCTTCACTGCGATTGCTAAAGGTTGCGGTCAATGCTTCTGCTATGATGGCAAGTGTGTTGCTTTCCAGCAGAAGTCCGGAGAAGGGTGGTTTGCGCACGGCGACGTCGAACATCTGGCGGGCCAGAAATTCGACCTTCGGGCCGGGGTTCCATTGCCACAAACCGGGATCGCCATTAATCAGCGCGCTGAAGCCCGGCGAGATATCGTTGTTGCTTTCCCAGCGTCTCAACCATTCGCGGGACATGCCGATAACCATTTTGTCCAGATATTGCCCCTTCCGGGCGCGCCGGCGCAAGCGGGCGCCCTTCTCATTGGAGACAATAACCGCCGAGGATTGCCAGCGCCCCTTCGATGTCCGCTTGGGCATGGGCAGCGGGGTGCCGTCCAGCGATGCCTCGACATAACCTTCGAGAAAAATATTGATGCAGACGCGCGCGTCGAGCTCAAGCTCCATTTCGAGGTCTTCAAGCTGCATGCGCCGACCAAAATTGGCGTAGACCCCGCAATCCATCCGTACTTTGCCCACAACCCCGCAGCCGACGACAGCTTCGGTCTGATCACCCGTATCGAGAAAGCGGACACCGCGCTTGCGCAGGGCGCGTCGCGTCAGAATAGGTGTGTTATGTGCTTCCGCTGAGGGAAAAACTCCGATTGTGCTGTTCACATCGGTCTCCTGCATAAGTTTATGCGTGGCAAACGTAAGCGGAGGTCCGCCTGACCTCTTATAGGAATATATGAAAGTTACAGTCAAGATTAGCGGATGCCAGAACGATTTTCAGTCCGACCCGTTTTGGGAAGGCTATCTCTGCGGCGCTTGGGGATATTGAAATGAAGACGAAGACCATCGGAAATCAGCGCCGCGTCGCCCGGCTGACGCGGGTATTGCTAGGCACAACCATTCTGGCGGGCGTTGCGTTTGCCGCGCATGCTCAGGAGACGGCTCAGGATACCGCCAAGGCAGCCGCGCAGAATGCGGTCAAGACGGAACAGGCGACCGGCACCACGGTTCTTGCGCCGGTTGTGATCGAGGGCGCCAGTTACGAGACCGAAGGTACAGGCAGCTACGCGACCAAGATGATCAGCGTTGGCGACAAGGATACGCGCCCGCTGCGTGAAGTTCCCCAGTCGACGACTGTTCTGACCCGCGAGCGTCTTGACGACGGCAATTTCACATCGCTCGATACGGCAATGCGCAAAACGCCGGGGGTTGTCGTTCTGACGAATGATGATGGTCGCTCCAGCATTTATTCGCGTGGCTTCGAATTCGACACGATCTATATGAACGGGCTTTCGACGCCGATTCAGTCGATCTACGGCACGCAGCCGGATATGGCCGTGGTCGACCATATTGAAATTCTGCGCGGACCATCGGGTCTATTCGGTGGAACGGGTGAACCTGCAGGCGCAATCAATATGCGTCTCAAGCAGGCTTCCGATGAATTCAAGGCAAGCGCCAATACCATCTTCGATTCATGGAGCGGCAAGCGCATTGAAGGGGACGTCACGGGCCCGCTTACCCCATCTGGCAACGTCCGTGGCCGTCTCGTTGGCGTGCTGTCGGCCAAGGATAGCTGGGTGGATGACAATGATAACAAGGTCGGTGTGCTGTACGGCACCATTCAGGCCGACCTGAATGAAAATACGACCGCAACATTCAGCATCAACCATACCGAACGTAACATCACGCCGTTCAATGGTCTTCCGACACTCTCGAATGGAACATTGCTCGATCTCGACCGATCCACATTTACCGGTGCGGACTGGAACAATTTCGAAAGCAACGTCACCCAATATATCGGAGAAATCGAACACCGTTTCGACGATGGCGGGCATGTCAAAGTGTCGGCACTCTATTCGCGCGTCGATACGAATTTCCTCTATGCCTATGCCGCAGGCGCGGCCAACACGGCGGGCATCGTTAGCAGTGGCACGCGCTGGCTGGCGCGGGACTATCAGCAAGACTCGGTTTCGCTCGACGCGCATATCAGCCGCCCGTTCGAAATGTTCGGTCTGGAAAACAACATCATTGGTGGCGTGGATTATCGCGGTAGCAAAGATACGCTTTATTCGGCCACAGGTGTAATTTCGGGTGCACAGAGCCTGTACAACTGGAATACCCATCTTGCCGAGCCGACGGTGAAATATGGTAGCCCGACCAAGACAGAAACCGATCAATACGGAGTGTACGGTCAATGGCGCATCAAGCCAATTGATAAACTGACCCTCATTGGTGGCGGTCGTTTCAGCTGGTATGATGGCCAGTCGAGCGGCGATGAAGTCAAGATCGATGGTGAGTTCACACCTTATGGCGGTGTCGTTTACGACTTGACGGATTGGCTTTCGGCCTATGGCAGCTACACGGAAATATTCCAGCCGCAATCAGTTACGGACGCGAATGGCTCTATCATCGATCCGCGCACCGGGCGCCAGTTTGAAATCGGCTTGAAGGCCGATCTGACCGACAATATCAACGCTTCGCTCGCGTGGTTCGACCTGACCGACAAGAACCGTGCTGTCGCTGATCCAAGCAATACGAGCGACTATCTGGCACTGGGCAAGGCGCATCTGAAGGGTGTCGAATTTGAAGTCAACGGCGAAGTCCTGCCTTATTGGGAAGTAACCGCCGGCTATACCTATACCGATACCGTCTATGAGGATACGCAACGCGCTGCTGGTTCGGAATTCTACACGCCGGAACATATGCTGCAGCTGTTCACCAAATATACGTTTAACGGTCGTGGTGACTGGACCGATGGCATTTTCGTTGGCGGTGGCGTCAAGGTGTTCTCGTCATTCAAGAATATTTCAAGAACTGCCGCCGGTGGTGCAACCACAATCGAAGCGCCGGGCTATGGTGTGGTCGATCTGCAAGCAGGTTACAAGTTCAACGACCATGTGACCGCCACCCTTGCGGTGAACAACGTGTTCGACAAGAAATATTATGAACGCGTTGGCGGAACGTCCGTCTTCAACTTCTACGGTGAACCGCGCAGTGTTTCGTTCAAGTTGGGAACGACGTTCTAAGCAACCGGTATAGAGCAATATCAAAAGCCCGGAACGGTTGTTCCGGGCTTTTTCGTTATTGCGTCGAGGCTGGTTGCTCAGCTGAAGGCGAGCAGTTGCGCGCGTCGTACGCCGTGCATCAGCATGTCGAAATGATCATGATCTTTGGCAATGATCAATTGCATCGCAAGCTGCGGGTTTGCTTCCGCAATCCTTTGTGCTGCTTCGGTGATGTTGTCCACCATTGCGCGTCTGTCCAGATGAGCTTGGCGCTGGTCGTTCAGAGGTTGCGAGGCATATTGCTCGTCCTGGCCGACTGTAATGACTAGTTTTTCACACGCAGTGATTAGTGGGAGTGCGCGTAGATGGCGGAGCATCATCGTCTCACTGAACCATAGCGAAGGACTTGCCGCCCAATAACGCTGGAAATGACCGGGATGGTTCAACAAAGCATGGATGGCGAAAAGCCCGCCATAGGAATGGCCGAAGAGTGTTTGTCGTGCGGAATCGAGGGAAATTCTTTCTGTTAGGAGAGGTCTTAACTCCTCGACGATAAAAGACAGGAAGTCCGAGGCCTTGCCAAAATCTTGGGAAATCTGGTCTCCTGTCTCACCGTCCGGTATGGGGGTGTAATTGCGAGCACGCGCTGCGGGGTTGCACAGCGGGCCGCCGGGAAAACCGATCGCAACGATCAGGCCGTCAGCTTCCGTGCCGCCGATTGGCGCGCCAGCAGTGAAATTGCGCGTAGGGCGACTATAGGTAAGCGGAAAACTTGTTTCGGCGTCCAGCATCCACAAAACCGGATAGCCGCTTTGGGGAGGCGGACTATCGGGGATGCGCACCAGAATCCTATAGGTTTCGCCGGTACATTTTGAACTGACTTCGAAGGACTTCGATCCGGGCAGATAAACATGTTGCCACTCACTAGTCTCCAAGGTCATTACCTATCTCTTTTCAATTAGATATGATCGCTGCTCAACGTCTATACGCATCAAAATGACGTTGATTTCAAGCGGTAGCGTCGCCTTAAGTAGAGGAATTTCTCCGCAACCCATCATAGATGCCAGTAAGAACGGTGGCGCTTCCCTGCGTGTCTGGGCCGGTTCTATGCATCGTCGCCATTTCCTTCTGATTGCGCAAGCTCAGCTTATGGGCCAGCTATCATTGCTCTCATAAAAGAACCACTGGCTTGCCGAAATGGTGGCTATCAGACATCAGAAATATCGAGTTTGCGAGAAGCTGTAATTTGATCACCGTCAGGCTTATAGAAAATTTGCAACGGAACCGTCGGTCGTCCGTCATCTTTTCCATTCAAATGCTGCTCCATTGGTTGACTTGGGAGCCAAATGCCAAAATAATAAACATGTTAAATAAAAGGGTGGAGGAACCAGATGTTTACAACTGGATAGCATTTCAGTTGGATCGCTTGATGACCAAGCTTCAATCGGAAGCGAGGAAGCTCACAGAGATGCGATAGCAAGTGCATTGCGTGCTGGCGTCCAAGTCAGCGCAATAGGTTTACGTATCCACGGCATCCTCTGGTTGCGGCTGCGTTAAGCGTTGCCAACACAGGTAAACCGAAGTCAATTTTATCCCTTCACAATTGAGGTTTGCAATGAGCACTGTTTCTCTTCTGCCGGAGGTGGAAGCGTTTATTGGCCGCGAGCACGGTTTGTTTATTGACGGCGTCGCGACGCCTGCAACGACCACAGGACGGATCAGCATCACCAATCCGGCGGATGGCCGAACTTTTGCATCGATTGCGGATGCCTCCGATGAGGACGTAGACAAAGCGGTTCAGTCGTCGTGCCGCGCCTTCAAAGGTGTGTGGGCCAGGACAAGCCCCGCAGAACGCGCGAATATTCTGTTGCGACTTGCCGATCTCTTTGGCAAGTACCGAGAGGAACTTGCGCAGATTGAGACCCTTCAGTCGGGCAAACTCATCCAGATATCCCGCGGGTTTGAGGTCGATGCGGCGGTCGCATTCCTGCGCTATTATGCAGGGTGGGCAACCAAGATTACCGGTGAGACAATTCAACCATCGTTGCCCTCGTTGAATGGTGAGCAATACACGGCGTATACCCTTCGTCAGCCTGTTGGTGTGGTCGTTGGCATTGTGCCGTGGAATTTTTCGATCCTGATCGCAGTCTGGAAATTTGCATCAGCGCTGGCGACCGGTTGCACATCGATGATCAAGCCGTCGGAGTTTACGCCGCTGACTATGCTTCGTATCGCGGAGATTGCGAAGGAAGCAGGTGTGCCTGATGGGGTTCTGAATGTTGTTACTGGCACCGGCAAGGTTGGAGCCGCCTTGATTGCTCATCCGGGAACAAGCAAGGTCAGCTTCACCGGATCGGTGCCGACAGGTATTGCCGTTGGCAAGAGTGCATTCGATGCGAAACACACCCGTGCGACGCTGGAGCTTGGCGGCAAGAATGCTGTTGGATTCTTGCGTGATGTCGATGCCGACAAGGCGGTGAATGGCATTTTCGAAGCGGGGTTCATCCATCAAGGACAGATCTGCGCGGCTGGCGAACGCTTTTATGTGCATCGCTCGCGCATGGATGAAATTCTGGAGAAACTCTCGGTCCGGATTTCCAGTCTGAATGTCGGTAATCCACTGGACGAGGATGCCCAGTTCGGCCCATTGTCCAATAGGCCTCACCTTGAGAAAATTGCCGCGTTCTTCGAACAAGCCCGTTCTCAAAACGCGCAGATTATCTGTGGTGGCAAGGTTCTTGATCGTCCCGGTTTCTATGTGGAGCCAACTGTCATTCGCGTTGATAAGCCTGACGCGACGCTGATCCGGGAAGAGACCTTTGGTCCAATCGGCACCTTCTTCGCCTATGATGATGAGGAAGAGTTGCTGGAACTGATGAATGATACGCCATTTGGACTTTCTGCCAGTCTGTGGACGGAGGATATTTCCAAAGCACTGCGCATGATCCCACGCATTGAAGCAGGTACTGTCTGGGTCAATATGCACACCATACTTGACCCGGCCGTTCCATTTGGTGGGATCAAGTCATCGGGTATTGGGCGCGAGTTTGGGAGTGCATTCATCAATGACTATACGGAACTCAAGTCGGTCATGATCCGCTATTGAACTAAAAGGCCCCACGTCTGATAAGACGTGGGGCCTTTCGCTTGTCGTTGCTACAGTCTCAACACTTGGACTATCGCGCCGAGATTCCCTCGTACTGACCGTGGATCAGGTTGGGGCTGCTGGATGAATAAAGGGCCACGGACTTGTCTCTGAGGCGCGTTCCACGGTGACTTCGATAAGCGTGGGGGCATCGAGGAGAAGCGCTTGCTCCAGAGCCTTCTTCAGTTCGGCAGGGTTGTCAGCGCGCCATGCGGCCACACCAAAACTCTCTGCAAGTTTGACGAAGTCCGGGTTATCAAGGCTAGAACCGATATAGCGTCCCTGATAGGCCTGACGCTGGTCACGCAATACGTTTCCATAAGACTGGTTGTTGAAGACAATCGCTACAACATTGATCGCGTGCTGGGCGGCGGTGGCGAGTTCTTGCACACCAAACAGAAACCCGCCATCGCCGGATATCGACACAACCGCCTTGTCGGGGTTGGCAACCTTGACGCCAAGCGCAGTATTATATCCAAATCCCAGATTGTCCTGATAGCCACACGTCACATACTGACGTGGAGCATAGACCGGAAAGCCAAACCGCGCGGTGAAACCAACCTGGCTGACTTCTTCGACCAGAAAGCCGTCTCGCGGCAGAACTTCACGTATGGCGTCGAGATAGGCCATCTGCGGCTGAACGCTCGAAAACGCGTCGCGGGCTTTCAGTTTTCTCTCGCTGAACTCTGCTTTGCGATCCAGACTGGTCGGGTTGACAGCGTTCGCAAGCGCAAGGGTTGCTTCTGCAGCATCGGCCACAATTGCCACGTCGGGCTTGAGGCGAACCATTTCTGTCGCATCGATATCAATACGGATGACTTTGATGCCTTTGGGCATCCAGCGCCAACGCATGAACTGAAGTTCGAGACGGCTACCAATGCCGATGAGAAGATCGCAATCTTGCCAATAGTCGAAACCGGCAACCGAGTTGAAAGCATATGGATCATCGTCCGGTACGATGCCCTTGCCCGAACGGTGCGCGGTGACGGGGGCTTGTATCGCCTCCGACAGTGCCTTGATTTCAGCTGCCGCGTCGATAGCACCGCCGCCGACCATGATGAGCGGATTCTTCGCCGTTCGTATCAGTTTGACGGCCGCTTCGATGCTGTCGGGATCGACCGGCGGCGGAGCAAGCGGCGCTCCAACCAGGGGAGAAGCAACCAGTCCCTTCTGGCCAAAGACGTCCCACGGGGCCTCAACTGCAACGGGTCGCTGCCGTCCGGACGACATCTGTGTGAACAGGTTTGCCATGACGTTATAGGTTGAGGAGGGGTGTTCGATCCGCTCCGCCGCTTTTGTCAGGCCACGAAGTGTGGCCAATTGGTCCGGCAACTCATGCAATTGCCCCCGGCCACGACCGATCAGGTCCGCCATGATGTTGCCGGTAATGCAAAAGACAGGAGCATTGGCACCATAGGCTGTGCAAAGTGCGGCGCCCGAATTTAGAACGCCTGGCCCCGGGACGACAGTATAGACGCCCGCTCGTCCAGAGGATTTGGCATAGCCATAGGCCATGTAACCGGCGCCTTGTTCGTGACGCGTATGAATGAAACGAAGCTTGTTTCTGTATTCATAGAGCGCATCGTTAAAGTCATACATATGTGCGCCGGGAATGCCGAAGACCGTATCGACGCCGTTCGTAATCAGGGATCGTGCGATCTTCTGACCTGTCGTTTCATGCTCAATCATTGTCTGGTGCTTTCTTTCGTCTTCGTTCCATTCGCTACGTTTGCTAACGCTGGTTGACGATTGCAGCGGAAAACCGCAGCACCATCAGTCCGCCAAGAGCGATCAGTGTAGCCAGCACATACAAAGCTATTGATGAGCTTTGCGTCGTATCGCGCATCCAGCCTATAAAATAGGGGGCGACAAAGGCCGCCAGATTCCCAAGGCAGCTTATGAATGCAAAGCCCGCTGCCTGTGCGCCCGGTGCAATGAAAGAGGGTGGCAGCTGCCAGAACTGTGGAAGCGAAGCGCTCGCTCCCATGCCGGCAATGATAAGACCCAGCATAACAAGCATTGGGTTTGGCGCGGCAAAGCCGACCAGAAAGAGACCGCCAGCGGCCATCAAGGCCGGAATGACAAGGTGCCAGCGTCGCTCGGCGCGGCGGTCGGAGGAGTATCCAAAGGTCACCATGGCTATGCAGCCCGCAAGATACGGAAGAGCACTCAAAAGGCCGATGGCTGCGTCACTTGCTATGCCGGTTTCGTGAATGAGTGCGGGCATCCAGAAGGCAATGGTGTTGACCGCCAGCATGACCGAGAAATAAATACCGACGAGTTGCCAGATTTTCGCATCGCTGACACACGCCCACAAGGAGGTATTGGCAACGGGACTGGTTTCGCGCGCCAGTTGGGCAGTGAGATAGTCTTTCTGGGTTCTGTCCAGCCAAGGTGCATCCTTGATGCGATCAGGGATAATCCAGTAAACGATAACGCCCAACAGCAGAACAGGCAGACCTTCCAACAAAAACATCCATTGCCAGCCACGCATTCCCGCGAACTGGTTGAAACTCTCCAGAATCCAACCTGAAACGGGACCGCCGATTAGCCCGGCCGCCGGTACCGACAGGCTGAATATTGCGATGATCTGACCACGGCGGCGTCCCGGAAACCATCGATTGATGTAAACCAGCATGCCGGGATAGAAACTGCATTCGGCAATTCCGAGCAGAAAGCGCACAACGTAGAATTGTTGGGCAGTTGTGACCAACAAGGTGGATGCGGAGAGAATGCCCCATACAATCATGATGAAGGCAATCCAGCGTCGCGGGCCGACCTTGTCGAGCATTATGTTGCAGGGGACGCCGAAAAGGGCATAGGCGATGAAGAAAAGGCCAGCTCCAAGCCCATAAGCGGTGTCGCTGAAGCCGAGGTCCGATGTCATCTGAAGTTTGGCAAAGCCAATATTGATGCGGTCAAGATGCGCGAATATATAGCTCACGATCAGGAGCGGCATGATACGCCATGTCACGATGCGGTGTATCGTGTCGCCAAGTTTGTCTGTGCCGGTGTGATGGCTATTTAATGCTGCTTCCGCAGGTGCTTGTGATGATAATCCCTGAATTCTCATATTGCCTCCCAGCAATCACGGTCCTCTTCCGTGGTCCATTTCCTCGGTCAGCTTGTCAGCTGATATGCGGTATCAAGCCTTCAAATAATAAACATGTTAAGTAAATAGATGTGGGAGAAATGCTAGACCCGTTTCGCACGGATAGAATTTTTCGATAAAACCGTCTCTCTGTATAATATTACTTAATTGATTTGCCAAAATTTTTTAATTTCAGAATCTTGTATCAATATATCACTCAATTCCGTTCAGAATAAATATAATGCTTACTGTATTCTATGTCGGATATCTCCCAATAACCGTATCGAAGCTATTTCCCATCCCGTTTTGCATCTTGTCATATCTATTCGTTACCTCTAATTACGGATAAAGTAAACATGTTAATTAAAAGCGTAAAGTCCTGACAAGCAACAGGAGCGACGCGTTACATGCACGGCGCGAGCATCGCGGCGGTCTCTTTCAAAGAGAGTCCCGACTGCTTAAGCCGTGATAGGGAAATGGTGGGCTAAGACGTGAATTAGTCGTTGATTGCTGCCAGATCTTCCAGCGTGTCGAGAAGCTGCTCGATGCGCTCGCGTCCAAAGCGTTCTTCCAGCCTTGCGTAAATCAACCGGCTTTCCGGTGCGACTTCCTTGATGATAGCCAGACCGATGGGGGTTATTTCCAGCAGCACCCGGCGACCGTCGTTGTGGTCCTTGGCTTTGGTGATAATCCCACGCTCTTCCAGAGACCGGATAATGCGAGTCAGGCTCGGAGCCAGGATGAAGGCCTTGTCAGCCATCTCCGACGCATCGACCACGCCCATTTCTGCCAGAATGCGCAGAACACGCCATTGCTGTTCAGTAATGTCATGCTGCGCAAGCATCGGCCGAAAGTGGCTCATAACCGCTTCGCGGGCACGCAACAATGCAATCGGCACCGAACGCCGCGTGTCGCGGGGCAGCAGGTCTTCTTGCGATGATTTCGACTTCGGGGTGGAACGATTTTGCATGCAAGCTTTATCCTGCATTTTCCAACGCTTTTCAATCATTTGAATGTTGCATCCCATATCATCTGGATAACCGGGCTTGACATTGTGATTAACATGTTAAATAAAATCAGCCATACGGGGTAGCCGGATATCGATGGTTACCAAGTTTGGTTAAGTTCGTGGGAGGAACGATGCCGCATTTCACCATGGAATATTCCGCCAATCTCGACGCGGCGGTGGATTTCGACGGTCTGTGCAAAGCCGTGCATATGACCATGATGGAGACAGGGCTTTTCGAGCTTGGTGCGGTTCGTGTGCGCGCATTCAGAGCAGAGTCCTTTGCCGTCGCTGATCTGCTACCCCAAAATGGGTTCATCGATATGTCCCTTCGTATCGGCCATGGTCGTAGCGAGGAAGAGAAGCGGAGAGCCGGAGAGGCAATCTTCGCTACAGTGAGCACATTTCTGACCCCATTATTCCAGACACCGCATTTCGCGTTGACCCTTGAGGTCCGCGAGATCGATCCAAATTTGAGCTGGAAGAAAAACGCCATTCATCCGCGCCTGCGCCAGAAACAGGCCTGATTCAGAGCCGCCCACAGCAAGTTGCCGCGGTCAGCCATTTCCATATGACGGAGTAAAGCATGTCTAAGCTCGACGATAATGTTGCCAAGGCGAAAGCCTATCTGGCTCATTTTGAAAATGGGGTTCTGAACCGCGTTGGCGGAGAGGATGTGGCCGCCGTTGACGGTGCAACATTCGAAACCCTATCGCCGGTGGATTTGAAGCCTCTGGCAAAAGTTGCGCACGGTAAGGCGGTCGATATTGATCGTGCGGCTAAAGCAGCCAAACAGGCCTTTCCGGAATGGGCAGCCATGCCGGGGGTGGAGCGAAAGAAGCTGCTTCACAAGATTGCCGATGCCATTGTTGCTCGTTCGGAAGAAATAGCCTTCGTCGAATGCATGGATACGGGGCAGTCTCTGAAATTCATGGCCAAGGCCGCTTTGCGTGGCGCAGAAAATTTCCGCTTTTTTGCCGATCGCGCACCCGAGGCGCGTGATGGCAAAACCCTGCGCGCTCCGGGTCAGGTGAACATGACGACAAGGGTGCCTGTAGGTCCAGTCGGTGTTATTACGCCATGGAATACGCCGTTTATGCTGTCGACCTGGAAGATTGCACCAGCCTTGGCTGCAGGATGCACGATTGTACATAAACCAGCCGAGTTCTCACCGCTCACTGCTCGCCTGCTGATCGAGATTGCTGAAGAAGCCGGTCTGCCGAAAGGTGTTTGGAACCTCGTTAACGGCTTCGGTGAGGATGCGGGCAAGGCATTGACTGAGCATCCCGATATCAAGGCTATCGGCTTTGTTGGTGAAAGCCGCACCGGATCGATGATCATGAAGCAGGGTGCGGATACTTTGAAGCGCGTTCATTTTGAACTGGGCGGCAAGAATCCGGTTATCGTTTTCGCGGATTCAGATCTTGAGCGCGCCGCCGATGCGGCTGTCTTCATGATCTATTCGCTGAATGGCGAGCGTTGCACCTCATCCTCGCGCTTGCTGGTTGAAGATACGATTTATGACCGCTTCACGGCGCTGGTTGCAGAAAAAGCCAGCCGGATAAAGGTCGGCCACCCGCTCGATCCGGAAACCGTCGTGGGGCCGCTTATTCATCCAATCCATGAAAAGAAGGTGCTGGAATATATCGAGATCGGTCGGAACGAAGGTGCAACTGTTGCCGCCGGTGGCGCAAAATTCGACGGGCCTGGTGGCGGTTGCTATGTTTCGCCGACATTATTCACGGGTGCAAACAACCGGATGCGTATCGCTCAGGAAGAAATTTTCGGCCCGGTTCTGACGGCAATTCCGTTCAAGGACGAGGCTGAAGCGCTCGCCCTTGCCAATGACGTTCAGTATGGCCTTACCGGCTATTTGTGGACCAGCGATGTTACGCGCGCATTCCGTTTTACTGATGGTCTGGAAGCGGGCATGATCTGGGTCAATTCCGAAAATGTGCGCCATCTGCCGACCCCGTTTGGAGGAGTTAAAAGCTCTGGTATCGGTCGTGATGGCGGTGACTGGTCATTCGATTTTTACATGGAAACCAAGAATATTGCGTTTGCCAACACTGCACACGCGATTCAAAAACTTGGCGGTTGAAGAAGGCGCGCCGACGTCCCGCTTTACGATAACTGCCATTCCGAGGAGGAAATAATGGCTCTGCCGAAACCAAATCTCTATCCGCCATTCAATATTCTGCGACTGTCGCACGTTGAGCTGGCCGTCACCGACCTTGCGAAGTCGCGCGCTTTTTATGTCGATATTCTTGGGCTGCAGGTGACGGACGAGACCGCCGACGCGATTTATCTGCGTGCCATGGAGGAGCGCGGACATCATTGCATCGTGCTGCGCAAATCCGATAAGGCGGAAGCCTGTGACCTTGGTTTCAAGGTGTTCTCCGACGAAGACCTCGACAAGGCCGAGCATTTTTTTCGCAGCAAGGAACTGCCTGTCGAATGGGTGGAGCGGCCCTATCAATCACGGACATTGCGCACCCGTGATCCACATGGTGTTCCGTTGGAGTTTTATTCCAGAATGGATCGCCTGCCGCCGATCCACCAGAAATATGCGCTTTATAAAGGCGTCAAGCCGCTGCGCATCGATCATTTCAACTGCTTCTCGCCGAATGTCGATGAAAGCGTTGCTTTCTATAACGAAATCGGGTTTCGCGTTACCGAATATACTGAAGATGCCGAAACCGGACGTCTGTGGGCCGCGTGGACGCATCGCAAGGGTGGTGTACACGATATTGCGTTCACCAATGGCAAAGGGCCTCGTCTGCATCATACCGCCTTCTGGGTCCCGACGCCGCTCAACATCATCGATCTGCTTGATGTGATGTCGACGTCTGGCTGGCTCGCCAATATCGAGCGCGGCCCCGGCCGCCATGGCATTTCCAACGCCTTCTTTCTCTATATTCGCGACCCCGACGGGCACCGTATCGAGATTTACTGCTCGGATTACCAAACCGTCGATCCCGATCTGGAGCCGATCAAATGGGATCTGAAAGATCCACAACGGCAGACGCTCTGGGGCGCACCTGCGCCGAAGTCATGGTTCGAAGAAGGCAGCCTGTTTGCCGGGGCCGAAGTGCGGGATTCTATTCTAAAAGCGCAGCCGATCGTGGCTCCCTGAACCAGTTGGCCGATGTGGTGGCCCTTCCCGGGGCGCGCGGATGGAGCGAAAGCGAGACATATATGACCAGATTGGTGAGTTTTTCGACCGCTGCGGGCAAAGCCTATGGCCTGCTGAAAGATGACGGTGTTGTCGACCTTTCGAAGAAGTACGGTCAGACTTGGCCGACCTTGCGTGAAGTTATCGAAGCAGGGGAGCTGGCAAGACTTGCGGAGGAGGGCGCAAGCCTGGCGGCAGATATTCCACTCGCGGATATCACTTACGAAATTCCCATTCCGTCACCGGAAAAGATTATCTGTGTTGGTGTGAACTTTCCCGACCGCAATGAGGAGTATAAGGACGGGCAGGCGGCACCGCCCAATCCATCACTCTTCATTCGGTTTGCGCGCTCGTTCACTGGTCACGATCGACCGCTGATCCGCCCGCCTGAAAGCCCACAGCTCGATTACGAAGGCGAAATTGTCATTGTCCTTGGCAAGGGCGGTCGGCGCATTGCTGAGAAAGACGCGCTCGACCATATCGCCGCGCTCACGCTTTGCAATGAGGGTACGATCCGCGACTGGGTGCGCCACGCCAAGTTCAATGTCACGCAAGGCAAGAACTTCGATGCAACTGGCTCTATCGGACCATGGCTGGTGCCGTTTACGGATGAAAGCCAGCTAGCGGATATCCAGCTGACCACTCGGGTTAATGGAGATATTCGTCAGCAGGACCGCACCAGCCGGATGATTTTTTCTTTCCGCAAGATCATCAACTACATTTCCACCTTCACCACGCTCGTACCGGGCGACGTACTGGTCTGTGGCACGCCGACAGGTGCGGGTGCCCGTTTTGACCCGCCGATCTGGCTGAAGCCGGGTGACGTGATCGAAGTGGAGGCGGATGGCATTGGTGTTCTCCGCAATACTGTTGCCGATGAGAAAGTCTGATCCATGTTGACTGAAACGGAAATAGCAGCGGCTGCAAACGCGCTCGACGCAGCCGAGAAGAGCCGCACACAAATCGGTCTTCTGTCGTTGAAACACAGCGGCATGACAATGGATGATGCCTATGCCGTGCAAACCGCTTGGGTAAAGCAGAAACTCGCTGCGGGCCGCAAGCAGATCGGCTGGAAGATCGGTCTCACGTCCAAGGCCATGCAATATGCGTTGAATATCAATATTCCGGATTCAGGTGTGTTGCTTGATGACATGATGTTCGATGACGGCGCAAACATTCCGGCAGATCGCTTTATCCAGCCACGTGTCGAAGCGGAAATCGCCTTTGTTATGAAGGCGCCACTCAAGGGGCCGAATGTTTCGATCTTCGATGTGCTAAACGCCATTGACTATATCACCCCGGCGCTGGAAATACTCGATACGCGTGTGCTGCGCGCCGATCCAGAGACGAAAAGGACACGCAGCATCGTGGATACGATTTCCGACAATGCCGCAAATGCGGGCATTGTCATCGGGGGGAGACAGATGCGGCCAGACCAGGTGGACATGCGCTGGATGGGCGCGATCGTCTCACGCAACGCCGAAGTTGAAGAAACTGGGCTAGGCGCGGGGGTTCTCAATCAACCCGCGCGCGGTATTGCCTGGCTCGCAAATCGTCTTGCGCAGTATGGTGACGGCATCGATGCCGGCCAGATCGTGCTCGCAGGGTCGTTTATCCGTCCTGTTGAAGCCCGCCACGGAGATACGATCAGTGCAGACTTTGGCCCCTACGGCACAATCGCCTGTCACTTCTTGTAATGAAGCCGCGCCATCGGCTACCGCTGCTCAGGAGTGATGGTCGTTACTCCTGAGCAGCGATATAGCTGCGGTGCAAAAGGCTGGCTGGCACGCGTCGCCTCATTGCCGAGGCTGGCACAATGCACTCCAACCGATTATGACGGCAAGCATCAAGATGATGCCGTCCGCTACCGGAAATGCCAGCCAGATGCCTGATACTCCGAATGCGGCGGAAAGCACGAGGATGAGCGCTGGTGCCAAAAGCCAGGGCTTTATCAAAATGAGTGCTGCCGTTCGGCCAACTCGACCAAGAGCCTGGAAATACAACGCCAAGGCAAGGACTGGGCCGGATGATGCGTAAAGCAACATCATGCGCTGCAGTATCAGTGCAACGGCGCTGATTACAGCGGGATCATCGCTGAACCAACTGCCGAGGGTGGTTCCCGCAAAGATGCCAAACACCGCGACAGACAGGCTCCAGAGGAAAGCGACTCCAATCGACAGCCGCAACGCGGCCAGCACACGGTCATTCCTTTCCGCACCAGCATTGTTGCCGGTAATGCTCTGCGTGGTCAGCGCGATAGCCATTTGCGGCAGAAAGGCAAAACCCAAAAGCCGCGTTACTACGCCATAAGCCGCTACCCAAGTACTATATTCCGTCCCAACATGAAGCCTCAAAGACAGCATTACGATACTGGCTACCACGGCAATGCCGAGAAAACTGAGACACAATGGCAGGCCAAGACGGATGATGCGAGGCCACCCATTTTGCCAGCGCTGCATAAGCGGAGCTGGCAGGGGTAACAGATCCTTGTTGCGTTTTCTGAAGCCAACGACCAATGCTAATCCGAGCGCTTGCGCTGCGACTGTACCCAGAGCCGAACCGGAAATACCGAGGCCAAGCACTGCGATCCCCAGCCAATTGGCACCGATATTGAACAGGTTGACCAGCACGGACAAGATTGCAATCAAGCTTGCCCGCCCCTCATTTCGCAGGGCATCGGCATGGACGCCAAGCATCAGTTGTACCGGCGCGCCAACAATAATGATCTGCAAATAGTTGTGCGCCAGACCGGCGACCATAAGATTACCCGCGGCCATGGAAGCGACGAGCGAAGTACCAGTCAGCACCCACAGCCCGATCAGGGCAACCGAAAGTGCCAGCGCCAATCCATGCGCACCTGCAAAGATACGACCGGCAGCGACACGATCTCCAGCGCCCAGATGCCGCGCCATGAGGCTCGACATCCCACCACCCACCAATGTGGTGAGCGCGGAAAGGACCATGATCACAGGAAAGGCTAAACTTACTGCCGCGAGGGCGTCGGAGCCGATGAAGTGGCCGACGAAAATCCCATCGACGACACTAAGAATGCCGCCCATCGACATAACCACGGCCATTGGAAGGGCGTTCGACAGAAACAGCCGCCCGACAGGGGCGGTCAGAAAAGGATTAATCCTTTGGGCGTGCCGCATAGGCATCGCTCACTCCTCATATGAGGCATTTCAAATGGGATGGGAGCCTGCATTGCCACCGTGCGAAATGCTTCGAGGGTGAGGTGTCGTGTCGATCCGGGCTTGACCATGACTTTCGTCTGCAGGAGGCAGGTGCCGGAACCTTTTCGCCAGACATAGAGGACGACCGCCGTCGGGTCAATCAAATCTACAGCCACAAAAGGGTTCTGTCACAATGTCGGCCTGTGCGAAGTCGATCAGGATGGTTACGTGCTGGATGAGATCGTTCAAATTCGCTGCAATGCCAAGGCTATGGCTGGATGAAATACTGTAGCTCGTCAATGGGCCTGAAAACTGGAACCGGGCATTCCGCGCCTGAATACAAGTAATGTGAGTGCGCTCTACCGAAGCTCTTTGAATTATATATGACAAGCAATAAAAATATAATCGCTATAAAGTGAATGGGTTTCTCATATAAATTGTTTTTATATTACTGAATTTCTGATTTGCAGATCGAGGCTTATGTCTATGGATAGCCAGAGTAACCGCAATGCTACAATATACATTGTAGATGATGATCAAGATATATGCGACTCTTTATCGGATATATTTGAAGAGGAATCCATTCGCGCTATTTATTATAGATCTGCACGATCCTTCTTAAGGTCAATACCATTAATAGGCATCGGCTGCATCCTTTTAGATGTGAACCTTCCGGAGATGAGTGGGCTGGAAATTCAAGAGCACCTGGAGCGGGTTGGAAACGCTATGCCCATTATATTCATGACCGCGTATGGGGATATCCCCATGACGGTTAAAGCCCTCAAGGCTGGAGCATCGGATTTTCTGGAGAAGCCCTTCCGACTGCAAGTTCTCCTGGATGCAGTCAGCCAAGCCTTGAGCAAATACTCAAAGCGACTTGCTTTGCGTGAAGAAGTCGACCGGGTGCGGGGCCTTGCAAGCAAATTAACGCCAAGAGAGTCTGAAGTCATGAAGGCTGTTGTTGCAGGCAAAATGAACAAGCAAATTGCTTATGACCTAAATGTGCAAGAAATCACAATAAAAGTGCACAGAGCTTCTGTCATGCGGAAAATGAAAGCGAAATCTCTGGCCGAACTCGTACGTAAAGTAGCATCCATCGAGAAGTTTTAAACATGCGGACCGGCTGTTCCGGTCCGCATCTGGCGTGTTCAGATAATAGGTTCTTTCGTCTTTCTGAATGTGACCTTCTTCGGATCGAGATTAAGATGTCCCTGAACCAGTTCCGAAGGCGTCAGTGCCAACCATTGGTTTAGTGATACGTCCGCATAGTAGCTGCTCTTGAACATTTCCAGAAAGCGGAGCGTGGTTTTGCCCGTGTTCTCGACATAGTGTCCCATAGCGAAGGGAACATAGCCGACATCACCCGCTGCATAATCAAATGTCCTTGAATGGCCGTTTGCAGCGAATACCCCCATTCTGGCTTGCCCTTCAATGTAATACTGCCATTCATCCGTATTTGGATGCCAATGGAGTTCACGTATGCCGCCAGGCTCGATTTCGACAAGAGCAGCAGCAATAGTTTTCGATGCAGGAAAATTGCTGGAGTCGGTTATTCGAACAGTTCCATTAGGTGTTTTAATCGGTTCCTGAGCCATCATACGGTGACTGAGCCGGTCAGACACCTCTTTCGCTCCGGTTGGCCGATCATCTTGAGCGCTGGAGGCTGGGACTGGCAGAGGGAACATGTAACGTTCGCTCTCTTTGGGAAGGTTTTCAAATGCCTCGACCGGGGCTCCAAAATTCTTCGCAAGCAGGTTGGGTGGAATATGGTTGAACCAGTCTGTTAGTAGAAAGGTGCTATCTTCATCAAAACCACCGTCGTCGAAAACAAGAAGAAACTCGCAGCCATCGGGACCAAGGCCTTGGATGGAATGTGGGATACCTGAAGGAAAATACCACAAATCGCCTGGTCCGACATCGCTGACAAAGTTCTCACCCGTAGCATTGACTGCTGTAATTCGGGCATTGCCGTATAGCATATAAGCCCATTCAGCCTCCTTATGCCAATGTAACTCACGAACTCCACCCGAGTTGAGGCGCATGTCTACGCCCGCAATGCTTTTTGATATGCCCAACTCGCGGACAGTCACCTGCCTTGTCCATCCACCCGGATAGAGTTTTGTGGGTGCATCGGCAAATGAGAACTTGAGATTGGGGATCGTACCAGAGTCAGTTGCTGGCTGGTTGAGCATGTCGGGACTAAGCTGATCCTTAACGACGTTTCTCGGTCCAGGATCGTTTCCGCCGAGTCCGGGTCTGCGTGGTTGTGGTGTTTCAGCAGCAATTGCACCCGTTGCAACAACTGCTGCTCCAGTCGTCAATGCCAGTAATGCTCCACGTCGAGATATATCGTTCATCAGATACTCCTTAGTCGTGCTTGCGCTCCCACGACAAGGATAGATACCCATGATGCCTCAGCCAACCTATACTCAGGTATAGTGATATTGGCGCTTTCACAATGCTAAGCCGAAATATTATTCAATAATACATCTGCGGAAGGCTGCGGTGATGTAATATTGATTGGCAAGCAGCGTAATTAGATTTGCTGCGTTGAAAAAATGCGACGTTAGCACTGCCAAAAGCTATGCCCTTATTCATAGAGCTGGCGGTAACGCTCACGAAGTATGTTCTTTTGAACTTTGCCCATGGTGTTTCGCGGCAATTCTTCTACAAATAGAACTCGCTTTGGCAGCTTGTAGCGGGCCAGACGCTCGCTCAAAGCGATCAATACATGCTTTTCTTCCAACGCAGAACCGGGCTTTTTCACGACAACAGCTGTCGTGCCCTCGCCAAAATCTCTGTGTGGTACACCGATGACTGCACTCTCAAGTACCCCATCCAACAGATCGATTTCGCTTTCGATTTCTTTGGGATAAATATTGTAACCGCCGGAAATTACGAGATCTTTGCCGCGGCCTACAATGTTCACATAACCTTTTTCATCGATAAGGCCGAGATCGCCAGTGATGAAGAAGCCGTCGTCACGGAACTCCTCTTTGGTCTTTGCAGGCATGTTCCAATAGCCTTTGAATACGTTTGGTCCTTTGACTTCCAGCATTCCCGTCTCTCCCACTGGAAGTTCCCTGCCACTTTCCATATCCACCACTCGTATATTCACGCCAGGTAGTGGAAAGCCCACTGTTCCCGCAATACGATCCCCCTGATAGGGATTGGAGGTGTTCATATTGGTTTCTGTCATGCCATAGCGTTCCAGAATGGCATGCCCTGTGTTGTGGAAGAAAGTCTGGTGGGTCTCGTTTAAAAGAGGTGCCGACCCTGAGATAAAGAGCCGCATATGAGCAGTGCTTTCGCGGTTTACACGCGCGTCCTGTGACAAGCGCACATAGAACGTCGGAACCCCCATCAAAACGGTTGCTTTGGGCAGACGGGATATGATCTGGTCTGGATCAAACTTCGGCAACAGAAACATCGATGCGCCGGAAATCAGGGTAACGTTGCTTGCTACAAACAGGCCATGTGTGTGAAAAATCGGCAATGCATGGATGAGCCGATCTGTAGCGGTAAAGTGCCAGCTATCGCGCAATGTCAAAGCATTGGAGAGAAGATTGTCATGGCTGAGCATCGCGCCTTTCGAGCGTCCTGTTGTGCCTGATGTGTAAAGAATGGCGGCAAGATCGTCTGGTCCGCGGTCGACATCTTTAAATTCCACTCCGGTACCGTTTGCACGGTCCATCAATGAACCGCCGCCTGTATCGTCGAGCGTTTCAAGAACCGCACCGCAGGCGTGGACCGTGTCGGCCAGTTTTTCCGCATTTTGCGGTGAGACCACCACCAGGGCTGGTTTGGCGTCGTTAAAAAAGTAGTCGAGTTCGGCAACGGTATAGCCTGTGTTCAGCGGCAAATAGACCGCGCCGCACCGCAAACAGGCCAGATAAAGCATTAAAGCTTCGGCGCTTTTTTCAACTTGAACGGCTACGCGGTCGCCGGGGTTAACGCCGCGCTCGACCAATACATTGGCAAGGCGCGCCGATAACGCCAGCATATCCCCATATGTCCAGATTTTCTCTGCTTGCGTCTCGATGAAGATCGCGTCGGTCGTGGAAATTGCGTTGCGGATGGCGTCAAACAGGTGATTAGGCATATGTTGTTCCCAGGGAATTTTTGGCTGCCTTTATAGGCGGCTGAATGGAAGCTGGTTTGCGAAGATTTGCAGAAGCGATGACCTCTCCTCTTTCTGCATAGGCTTCATGATTGCGCTCGATGTCATCAAGCTTGTAAAGATAGTTGACCATCAATCCGTGCGATTCCCGCATTGCTTTTGCGGAAACATCTCCGAGATAATTGAGACGTTCAAGCCTGGCGCCGTTGCCAAGATGGAAGCGGGCGACCGGGTCGATAAGACGTCCATTGGCGGTGCGAGCATTCAGGAAATAATGCGTGGCCGCGCGCAAGAACAGCGGGTGGATTTCGGCTGTCAAAGTCTCGTTGTTGTCCCAACCTGCATTTTCGAGAAGTTGTCGCAGTCGGTCAAGCTCCAGTGTGGTGTCGCTTTCGACGCTCGCGGTCTTCAGCCAGCGCCCGAACCCAGGTACGGGCGAGAGCGTGACAAAATTCTTGAGTGCTGGCAGTTCACGACGCAACTCTTCGACGACCTGTTTGATCAGAAAGTTCCCGAAGGAAATGCCTCGCAAACCGCTTTGACAGTTGGAAATGGAGTAGAATACCGCCGTATCGGCATCGTTTGCCGCGATTGCTTCGCGCTTGTTATCAAGCAAAGGGCCGATCTTGTCGGGAATCGATCGCGTGAGCGCTACTTCGACAAAGATCAAAGGCTCATCCGCAAGTTGCGGATGAAAGAATGCGAAGCACCGCCGATCCGATGGCGCTAGCCGATTTCGGAGCTCATTCCAGTCGCCAATGGCATGAACGGCTTCGTAGCGAATGATTTTTTCAAGGATGTGTGCGGGTGTGGTCCAATCAATGGAGCGCAATTGCAGGAAACCGCGGTTGAACCAGGATGTGAAGAGATGTGAGAAGTCTGAATCGACCGCTCCAAGCTCGGGCATCGATGTCTGCATATGCAGAAGTGCATCGCGCATCAGGACCAGCGAAGCTGTTCCCCTTGGGGCTGCATTCAATCTGCGAATGAGTTCTTGCCGTCTTGGTTCCGCCGCGTCATGCAGTCTGGAAAGAGCATCGGGATTTGGCGATGCACGGTAATCGTCGATGGCTTTATCAAGACGAGCAGTGTTGGCGCCGTATTTATCAAGAAGGGCACTCATGAATTTACGCTGCTCGTCTTTGCCGAGCAATTCCCAGCCGGTCAGTATATCCTGCGCTAGTGCGAGGCCCGAAGCTTCTCCCTTACTCGAGAGGAGATGCTCACAGTGCAGCATCAGCAGTTCAAAGTTTGATTGCTTCTGCGAGGGGCGCGGTGATTTTGCAATCAGTCGACGGCCACGGTCTGCGATCGCATCAATCATGTCGCGAAATGAGGAAATGCTGCTCATAAACCTACTCCGATGGCGCGGATTGAGAAGGTTGGACGATTTTGCCTTAATCTGTGCCGACGCCTGAACTGCTTGGTCGTCCTGTCAGGTGCATCCTATGCTTATCCCTCTTGCATGCAAAGTCAATAAGATTGTATACAAGAATTAACTCCCTAGAACAGGATGTTCCATGTCAGAAAATATTGTTCTGAAATTGCGTGATCAGATCGAAAACGAAATTCTGAGTGGGGGCTACTCATCTGGAAAACGTCTGGATGAGGTGCGGCTGGCTCAGCAGTTTGGTGTCTCGCGCACACCGATACGTGAAGCGTTGATGCAGCTGAGTGCGATTGGCCTCATTGAAATTCGCCCGCGCAGGGGTGCGATAGTTGTAGAGCCAGCACCTGAGCGCATTTATGAAATGTTCGAAGTAATGGCTGAACTGGAGGCCATGGCTGGTGCGCAAGCGGCGCGTCGTCATACCGAAAATGACCGCTTGATGCTCATGGAGGCGCATCTGAATTGTACCAAATCCGCTGAAGCGGAGGACCCGGACGCCTATTATTACGACAATGACGTTTTCCACGCAGCCATTTATACCGCGAGCCATAACGGCTTTTTGAAAGAGCAGTGTGAGGCGCTCCATCGCCGCTTGCGTCCTTACCGTCGCTTGCAGTTGCGATTGCGAAATCGAATGCGAGCCTCATTTGAGGAGCATGACCGGATTGTGAAGGCCATCTTGTCGGGCAATAGCGAAGACGCCTCGGCTGCGTTGCGTATGCACATTGCTGTTCAGGGTGAACGCTTTTCGGACCTGATTGCCCAGCTCAATGCTGGCTAATCAGGGTGTCGACCAAAATGTAATAAAATCCTCTTTTAAAATTTCTCTTATCAATAATGAAATTTTATTGACATTATTTTTCTGATACTCATACTGAGTTTCAAATCGCGCTGGAGATGAAAGGGCATTGAAAAGCCTTCTCCGGGCTACGGCTTGACTTTGAATTGGCCGTGGTAAAAGTCGCGAGGAGGGAACGATGCAGATGAGAGTTGAGGACGCTGTCGCCGATGTCTGGGCGCGGTTGGATGCCCGGTCAGATCGGGTCGTGGGATTGACCAGTGATTTGGTTAGAATTCCCTCCGTCAATCCAAAATTTCAGGACCTGCCCGAAGAGGGACGTGAAGCCGAAGTGCAGGCGCTGATTGCGCGCGAACTGTCTGGTAGCCACCTTGCAATAAAGACATTTGACGCTTTGCCGGGGCGCCCTAATCTTCTGGCTGAGACGGAAGCAGTCGGTAATGGCGACCGTGATTTGATCTTGTGCGGTCATATCGACGTCGTTCCGGTCGGTGATGTCCGCGAGTGGAGCTACGACCCGTTTTGCGGCGATGTTCGAGACGGTAAAGTGCTCGGTCGCGGCACGATGGATATGAAGGCTGGCATGGCCTGCTGCATCGAAGCACTGCGGGTGATCCGAGAAGCGGGTATCGCGCTTCAGGGTAAGGTCTCACTGCATTCTGTCGTCGATGAGGAAGCTGGTGGCTTCGGTGCGAAAGCCATGGTCAAGGCGGGTTATCTGGCGCCGGCTGCTATTATCGCAGAGCCGGGTGGTGACGAGATTTTTATCAGCCAGGGTGGCCTGGAGTGGCTCCGTATTACCATTCGCGGACGTCAAGGTCATTCCGCTTATCGTTTCACTGGTATGTATCCGCAACCCCATCAGGAAAACCGCAAGGCCCCACCGATCAGCGCTGCCGATATGGCTACGCGCTTCCTTGTCGCGTTGCGCGATTATGAAGCCGCCAACGCCCGCGTGAAAAGTCATCCCATGATGGCTCCGGGCATCAATCATTTTGGCGTGGGATCGGTGCGGATCGGCGCTGGCCTTGGTGCGGACGGTTTGCCGATGATCATGACAAATCCTGGCATAGTGCCGGATGTCGCCGTCATCGATATTGATCATAAGTTCATGCCGCATGAAGCCAGTGCGGAAATTCGTGCGGATTTTGAACAGTTCGTGGCGCATTTCTGCGCCACCGATCCGTGGCTGCGCGAAAATCCGATCGACGTGAAATGGGATCTCTATGATCTCCACTTTCCACCGATGAATACGGCAGCCGACCATCAATTGGTCAAGATCGTTACTGACAGGCGTTCCAGCCTTGGCAAGCCAACGGCGTTGCGCGGTTCTATCGGTGTGACAGACGGTGCGCATTATGCGGTCGCGGGCGTCCAACCCATACGTTACGGCCCATTCGGTGCGAACCAGCATGCGGCTGATGAATGGGCCGATGTGGCGTCCATCAAGATGACCACCAAGGTTATGGCTGCCGCTATTCTTGATTGGTGTGGTGTCGCCTAGGCGATCATAAACACTTGAAATTTCGGCATAGTTCCTTTCCGGCGCCACTGGCGTCAACGGAGAAATCGTATCGTGATGAACTTCTTCAATCCAGTCCAGATGCGCACAAAGCGCTCGCGTCTCGCTTATCTCGTCGCTTCCGCAGGCATGGCGGCTTTGGTGGCCACAGCACTGCCGGCAACGGCTGAAACGCTTAATTGGGCGCGTGCGTCGGACGTGCAGACGCTCGACCCCCACGCCTATAATGAGGGTATAACCCATGCCTTCAACCATCAGATCTATGAGCCGCTGGTGGCTCGGTCTGACGACGGCAAATTGATTGGCGTTTTGGCGACCGAATGGAAGATGCTGCCCGACCAGACCGACATTTGGGAGTTCAAACTGCGCCCGGATGTTACCTTTCATGACGGTGCGCCATTCACCACTGACGACGTCATCTTTTCGTTTCAGCGTGCCATGGCACCAACATCAAACGTACGCTCGCTCCTGACGGCGGTCGATAGCGTAACTGCCAAGGACGAGCATACGATACAGATCAAGACCAAAGGCACGAGCCCGCTGCTGGTCAACAATCTTGTCAATATTTTCATGATGAACAAAGCCTGGGCGGAAAAGAATGATGCCGCATCCCCGCAGGATTTCAAGGCTGGCAAGGAAAGCTATGCCGCACGCAACGAAAACGGCACAGGAGCCTATCGTCTTGTCAGTCGTGAAGCAGACCGTCGCACTGAACTGGCAGCCTATGATAAATATTGGGGTATAGGCCAGTTTCCTCTCGATATTGATCGCATTGTATATACCCCCATCCAGTCGCCAGCCACGCGCGTTTCGGCACTCATCAGCGGAGAGGTAAATTTCCTGCAGGACGTTCCCCCGCAGGACATTGCCAAGCTGGAACAGAATCCGGAACTGCGCGTGGTCAGGGGGCCTGAAAACCGTACCATCTTTTTTGGCGTCAATATGGGGGCCGACAAGCTCACTTACGGTGAAGCGAAGGGAAATCCATTCGCTGACAAGCGAGTGCGTCAGGCGATGAACATCGCAATTGATCGCAGTGTTATTGGTAAGGCGATTATGCGGGGTGAGTCCATTCCGATCGGAACCATCGCGCCTCCTTTCATCAATGGCTATACGGAAGAAATGGGCAAGTTGCCCGAGGTCAATATCGAGAAGGCCAAACAACTGATGAGCGAAGCCGGATATGGCGACGGCTTCTCGGTCACGCTCAATTGTACCAATGACAGTTTCGTCAATGATGAACGTATCTGTCAGGCTATTGTCGGCATGATGGCTAAGATTGGGATCAAGGTTCATCTCGATGTGCAGCCCGCCGGTGTGGTGTTCCCAATGGTCGCCAATGGCAAAACGGATTTCTACCTGATGGGCTGGGGGGCTTCGACCTTCGACTCTCAATATGTGTTCGACAATCTTGTGCACTCCCGAAGCGAAGGACGCGGTGCGTGGAGCGCTGTGAACTTCAACAATGCCGAGATCGATGCCAAGATCGAGACGCTGGGTACGCAAGCCAATATCGAAAAGCGTAATGCGACGATCGCTGAGATCTGGAAGGTCGTTCAGGACGAAAGCTTCTATTTGCCGATCCATGCGCAGATGCTGGCTCGTGCTTCGGCGAAGAAAATTCACATCACGTCGAACCTGTCCAACAGTCTCTTCGTCAAGACGATATCGGTAGACAAATGATCGCCTTCCTCCTGCGCAGACTGGGATCGGCTGTGCCAGTCATGTTAATCACAGCCTTCCTGTCCTTTGCCGCGTTTCGCTTTATCGGCGATCCGCTGCAAAATATGCTGGGACAGGATGCGACTGCGCAGGATCGCGCTCGGCTTGCCG
Source organism: Brucella haematophila (assembly GCF_005938105.1). Taxonomy (GTDB): domain Bacteria; phylum Pseudomonadota; class Alphaproteobacteria; order Rhizobiales; family Rhizobiaceae; genus Brucella; species Brucella haematophila. Next base: position 412,552 of record NZ_VCPE01000003.1, read on the forward strand.
CAGAGCTCGGCTTCGACCAACCCTTCTATATTCAGTTCTGGCGTTTCATTGTCTCGATCCTGCATGGAGACTTTGGTGTTTCAACGCGCGTCGGACGTCCCGTACTGGATTTGATTATCGAACGGCTTCCAGCAACTCTCGAACTCGCCGTACTTTCATTTGTCATAGCCATGGCGGCGGGCATCGCGCTTGGTGTGTTGACTGCATTGCGTCCGCGCTCCATCTTTTCGAAGCTTGCCATGACGGGATCGCTGGTTGCCGTATCGCTGCCGAATTTCCTGATCAGTATTGCGCTGATCTATATATTCTCGGTTCGGCTCGGTTGGCTACCGGCTTTTGGACGCGGCGACACGGTTAAAATCGGCTGGTGGACGACTGGTCTGCTGACGAAATCCGGTTGGCTGGCAATCATCCTGCCTGCGATCTCTCTTGCAACCTTCCAGTTGACACTCATCTTGCGGCTGGTGCGAACGGAAATGCTGGAGGTGATGCATTCGGATTATATTCGATTTGCCCGGGCACGCGGCTTGTCGCAGCGACTGATCTATTTCTCCTATGCTTTGAAGAACACAATGGTACCGGTCGTAACTGTTGCGGGACTGCAATTGGGATCGATCATTGCTTTTGCTGTGGTCACGGAAACCGTATTTCAATGGCCGGGTGTGGGACTTCTCTTCATCAATTCCGTCAATTTCTCCGATGTGCCGATCATGGCAACCTATCTCCTTTTGACATCTCTGATCTTCGTGACGATCAATATGGTGGTTGATTGCATCTACTATCTCATCGACCCACGCCTGCGGGTTGCGGGAGGTGTGAAATGACGTCAATTCTGCGCTTCTTTCGTTCGGACATAGGCTACGCTTATCTTCGTTCACCGGGTGCGATTTTTGCGACGGTGGTTCTGGTTCTGATACTGATTGCTGCCGTCGGCGCACCGTTGCTGGCGCCCCAGGACATCCTCGATCCGGCGCAGCTCGATCTGCTGTCAGCCAATACTCCACCGTGGAGCATCAATGAGTTCTCCAACCAGTTCTATATTCTGGGTACGGACGATCAGGGTCGCGATATCCTGTCTGCGACCCTCTATGGAACTCGTGTATCCTTGCTGGTTGGTTTGGCGGCAGTCCTGCTTTCGATGAGTATTGGCGTCACATTAGGATTGATTTCCGGCTATTTCGGAGGACGCATCGATGCGATCATCATGCGCATTGCAGATGTACAACTGTCCATTCCGGCGATCCTGATAGCACTGCTCATTTTTGGACTGACCCGTTCGCTTTTGCCACCTGGCGCACGCGATACGATGGCCGTTTATGTTCTTATACTGGCAATCGGCTTTTCAGGTTGGGTCTCCTATGCGCGTACCGTGCGTGGGGCGGTGATGGTGGAAAAACAACGTGAGTATGTTCAGGCTGCGCTCATGATGGGGCTACCGACCCGCATCATTCTCGCCCGCCATATTCTGCCCAATGTGCGGCGCCCCATTCTGGTGATTGCCACCATCTCTTTGGCGCTCGCCATTATAACCGAGGCAACATTGTCCTATCTTGGTGCAGGCTTGCCTGCCACCCAACCATCGCTCGGTACGCTCATTCGTAGCGGTCAGGATTTTCTCTTTGCCGGGGAATGGTGGATACTTTTGTTCCCCGCAGTCACGCTTCTGGCGCTCGCACTGGCGATCAACGTGCTTGGCGACTGGCTGCGCGACGCACTCAATCCAAGAGGGGTTTGAGCGATGGTATCTTCAAAGCCTCCCATTCTATCGATCCGTGATCTTTGCGTCGATTTTCCCAGCCGCCACGGCACGTTCAGCGCGGTACGCAATGTCAGATTCGACATTGCCGCAGGCGAAATTCTTGGCATAGTCGGTGAATCCGGGGCCGGAAAGTCGACTGTCGGGGCGGCCATTACCGGCCTGTTGCAGGCTCCAGGCTTCATCAGTGCAGGTGAAGTCCGACTTTCGGGTGACATCATCGATGCACGCAATATCAAGGCTATGCAGGCTTTGCGTGGCAAACGCATCTCAACAATTTTTCAGGACCCGCTGACAAGTCTCAATCCACTATTCACTATCGAACGTCAGTTGGTCGATACGATCCGGACCCATCGTCCGATGTCGAAGGCGGATGCAAAGGCAGAGGCTATCCGTCAGCTTGAAGTGGTCGGAATTCCAGAGCCTGCGCGACGCATAAAAGACTGGCCGCATGAATTTTCCGGTGGCATGCGCCAGCGCGCCGTCATTGCACTTGCACTCTGCTCAGAACCGGAACTGATTATTGCGGATGAGCCTACCACAGCGCTCGATGTTTCCGTTCAGGCGCAGATATTGGAGTTGATCCGTAAGCTGGCTTTGGAGCGTGGCGTCGCCGTCATGCTCATCACCCATGACATGGGGGCCATCGCGCAGATCGCCGACCGGGTGGCTGTCATGCGCGCGGGAGAGATCGTTGAACTGAACGACACGCAAGCGGTTCTCGAAACGCCCCAGCACGAATATAGTCGTGCGCTGATCTCCGTTGTGCCGCGCGGCGACGTCAAGCTTGATCGGTTTCCGGTCGCTGGCGCTCCAAAGAATATCGATATTGCCATGCAATGGTTGTTGCAAGGGAATGCGGGCGGCGCTTCATCGATCAATGACGCTTTGGTTGAGTTGCGCCACGTGGAACAGGTCTACGGCGGCAAGAGCCTGTTTTTTGGCAAGGCATCGGGCGGCTTCAAGGCGCTGCATGACATCAATCTCGACATTCGACAGGGCGAGGTGATGGGGCTTGTCGGGGAGTCCGGATCGGGTAAGTCGACCATGGCGCGTATATTCGCAGGACTGACGCGCCCAAGCCATGGCCAGATGTTTTTCGGCGGTCAGGATGTCTTCGCTGCTCCTTTTCCGGTGCGTCAGCAGATCAGACGTGACACGCAAATGGTGTTCCAGGACCCCTATTCTTCTCTTAACTCGCAGATGCGGGTTGGGGACATCATAGCCGAGCCGATGGTACATTACGGGCTTGCAACCAGTCGCCGTCAGGCCGAACCAATCATGCTGGAGCTATTGAATGCCGTGGGTCTTGATGCCACAGCCGCGCGGCGATATCCCCTTGCGTTTTCCGGTGGCCAGCGGCAACGCATTTCCATTGCCCGGGCTTTAGCAAGCCGGCCGCGCTTTCTTATCTGTGACGAGCCCACTTCAGCGCTGGATGTGTCTATTCAGGCGCAGATATTGAACTTGTTGAAGGATTTGCAGCAAAAACTATCGCTGACAATTCTTTTCATCAGCCATGACTTGCCAGTCGTTCGCCAGATTTGTGACCGTATTACGGTGCTGCAACAGGGCCGAATTTGTGAAATCAACGCGACGGAAGATCTGTTTGGCTCGCCACAGCATGCTTACACGACCAATCTTCTTTCAATGATCCCGGATATGCGAAGGCGCACACATTGTCTGATGGGGGAAATGGCATGAGTGTCAGGGATAGGTTGACCGATGGCGCTATCGACTTCACGCGGTCGGAACTGAAAATTATACGTGAACTTCTGTCGAATTATCCGGCTTCGGGGCTCAACACAGTCGCACATTTGGCATCAGTTGCCGGGGTCAGCGATCCGACTGTTGTGCGACTTGTGAATAAGCTTGGCTTCAGCGGTTATCCGGAATTTCAGGCCGCACTTGTCAGTGAAGTGCAGGAACGCATGAGCTCTCCTCTTTCAATGATGGATACGCGCAAGCCTGCACCAGGGCAGAACAATTTCTATCAGCATTTTCTTGATGCAAGCATTCAGGCGCTGGGGACTGCCAAGTCGACCATGCCTGCGCATGATTTTGAAGCGGTCGTGGATGCGGCGGCCGATACCAGTACGCGCATTCACTGTTTGGGTGGGCGTTTTAGTGGCATGTTGGCCGGCATGTTGTGGGCCCATATGAAACAACTGCGTTCCGATACACACTGGATCAACGGAGCGGAAGCGGATGAGGTTGATCGTCTGATTGACCTTGGACGCAAGGACACGCTCTTCGTTTATGATTATCGTCGATATCAAACCGGTACCATCCGGTTTGCACGGCACGCTGCCGATCAGGGGGCAAAAATCATTCTATTCACCGATCGGTGGCTTTCTCCCATTGCCGAGTTTGCCGCGATCACACTTACGGCACCGGTCGATACAGCTTCACCCTATGACACCATGGTGCCTGCCATGGCGCAAACTGAAGCGTTGATCGCTGCTCTCACTACACGCTTTTCAGCCACATCGCTGAAACGCATCCAGCGGCTGGAAGAACTGCGCCGCAGCTATGCAATTACCGAAGACGCGCTCAAACCAAGCAAGTGAGCGCATTCGACCGACTGATCTCATGAGGAGAAGACGATGGCTTCCATCGAAGTAAAATTCGGCAGCGATCTTTTGCGCCGTGAAAGCGCTTACGAGCGGGACATGACCTCTCTGCTGCTGGTGGATATGCAGCGCATCTGGTGCGAGCCCAATCTCGATCCGACGCACCCGCAGGATGCTGACAGCTACTATCATCGCCGCCTGCGCGATTTGGTGGTACCCAATCAAAAGCGCATCCTCGATGCAGCGCGCGCTGCCGAGTGCAATATCCTCCACACGATCATCCAGAGCCTGACAAATGATGGTCGTGATCGTTCGCTCGATCATAAACTGTCTGACATGCATGTGCCGAAAGATGCGCCTGAGGGGGCAGTGATCGACGCGTTGAAGCCGATTGAGAACGAGATCGTTCTACCAAAAACCTCGTCCGGCGTCTTCAACTCGACCAATATCGATTACGTACTGCGTAATCTCAACACCCGCTACCTTATCATTGCCGGTGTTGTCACCGATCAATGCGTCGACATGGCAGTACGCGACGCTTCCGACCGGGGCTATCTCGTCACGGTCGTGCATGATGCCTGCGCAACCTACACGCAGGAACGTCACGAAGCCGCACTCAACGCTTATGCTGGCTATTGCTGGATCACCGATACTGAGACCGTTCTCGCGCGGCTCAATGCACTCAAGTCCTGACATCGAATTCCGGGAAAAAAAGATGGATAATCGCACGAAAGCCGATGCGAGCCTCATGGAGCTTGCTACCATCGTCACGACTGATCTTTGTGGCATTACGCGTGGGCGCAGCTTTGCAGCGAGCGAACTCGACAGTTACTTGCGCAAGGGTGTGGGCTGGGTGCCAGCCAACCTGGCATTGACACCATTCGATGAAATTGCGGGAGACAATCCCTGGGGCTCGAAAGGTGACCTGCGTCTGATGCCGGATGCAGAGAGCCGCGTCCGTGTTTCTTGCCTTACAGACGAAACACCGCTGCATTTTTACCATGCCGATATTACCCATCTCGACGGTTCACCGTGGGATTGTTGCGTGCGTACTTTCCTCAAGGAGACGATTGAGGCGTATGAACGTGAAGCCGGCCTTCGTGTCGTGAGCGCGGTCGAACAGGAATTTCAGATCGTCGGTGCAGATTGGCCAGATGCGCCAGCTTTTGGTTTGCGTGCGCAACGTCGCACGGGCGCCTTTCCTTCCCTGTTGATGCAGGCTCTGGAAGAGGCTGGGGCTGAACCGGAAATGTTCCTGCCAGAATATGGCAAGGATCAATTCGAAATTACATGCCGACCCGCGCCCGTTCTTGTTGCGGCGGATCGTGGGGCCACAATTCGGGCGGTCACACGTGAAGTTGCTGCCAGTTTCGGCTGGCATGCCAGCTTTGCTCCGAAAATTTCGGCGGATGGGGTCGGCAATGGTGTCCATCTCCATGTCAGCTTCACCGATCTTGATGGCAATCCCGTAACTTTTGATCCTGATCGCCCTGGCAGGCTCTCGAAAATAGCCGGATCTTTTGCTGCTGGCGTTATCAAGCATCTTCCAGCACTCGTGGCCTTTACGGCGCCGTCGGTATTGTCTTATCTGCGGCTTGTGCCGCATCATTGGAGTGCGGCTTACACCTGCCTCGGCGAAAAGAACCGGGAGGCGACGCTGCGGATTTGTCCGACCCTCGATCTACCGGGAAGCAATCCGGCACGGCAGTTCAATATGGAATTTCGAGCCGCAGATGGATGCGCGAGTCCGCATCTGTCGCTCGCGGTTCTGTTGCGGGCAGGCCTTGAGGGTATCCGGGCCGAGCTTGAACAGCCACCGCTCACCAATTCCGATCCGGCTGACATGACAGATGCGGAACGCGAGCGACTGGGCATCCGGAGGCTGCCGGCCAGCCTTGAAGAGGCGCTCGAGGCACTTCAACAGGACACGACCGTAACGGGATGGTTCTCAAAGGATTTCATTGATTGTTACCTCGCAATGAAACGGAAAGAGATCAGTATCGTTTCCGGGCATACGCCTGATGAACTTTGTAATCGCTATGCAGCTGTCTATTGATGCGGGACAAGCTATGAAAGACGAAACGAGATTTTCGGCTATGGCGGCGCGTCATGATCCAGCGAAACCACTATTAGCGATTGACGAACCGCCGCCATATGCGGTTGTCAATCCCGATGGGAAATCGCCTTTTTTGCTTCTGTGCGAACATGCGTCCAACCGCATACCACGCGCGCTTGGTGATCTGGGCGTGTCGCATGAGGAAAGGCAGCGACACATCGCTTGGGATATCGGCGTAAATGCCCTATCCCAGCAACTGAGTGCCGCACTCGATGCACCGCTTTTTATGACGAATTACTCGCGTTTGGTCATAGACTGCAATCGGCCGCTACATGTGGCCTCCGCCATTCCAGAAATCAGCGAGGCTACGCCTGTTCCTGGAAACCGTGGGCTAAGTGAAGTCGAACGCCAGCAACGCATCGACACTTTGTTTCGCCCTTTTGCTGATGCCGTCAGGCGCAGACTGGATGGGCGGGCTGAACAGAGCCAACCCACGATTATTGTAGGTGTGCATAGTTTTACACCCGTTTATAGCGGAACGGTCAGGCCATGGCATGCGGGTATTCTATATGGAGAAGCCAAAGTCTTTGGCCGCGCATTGATCGCTGCCTTGGAGAAGGAAACAGGTTTAATTATTGGAGATAATGAACCGTATAATATCCATCCAGACGAAGATTACACAGTGCCGACCCATGCTGATAGCCGGAAATTACCTGGCGTTTTGATCGAAGTCCGTCACGACCTCATAGAAACTCTGGACGATGTTGTTCAATGGGGAAGGTGGTTGACCGCAGCCTTGCTGGCGGCCGCATCTGCATGACGAAATCTTGAGGCGGGGAAAACTTCTTCCATTCACCGTCTCAGCGGTAGCGGGGTGTGGTGGCACGAGGCTATTCAGTCTGAAACGAGATGCATACCGCACTCGGCAAGCACGACCTCAACGTCGCGCTGGCTAAACGAAACTGATGCTAGAGCCACGACGCATGCCCAAAGCGCAGCAGGTGGTTAAAGCGACGCTAATCTGGTCCTAGCGAATGAACTTCGACATGGAGATCGACGTTGCGGCCACCTGAACATGATGTGCCAATTCGGCTTCGACGCGTTCGAGCGACCATCTTGTGGTCGGCGCGGCGATATTGACGGCTGCAACGGCGCGGCCACGTTCGTCGGTTACAGCGGCGGCAACCGAAATATCGCCGAGAACCGTTTCATTGGCCACGATGGCATAGCCCTTTTCGGCCGCCTCTTGAATACGGGCCTTCAAGCGGCCCTTGTCCGTTACCGTATAAGGCGTCAGCGACTTCAATACGGAGCGTTCGAAGACTTCTTCCTGCTCTTCCGGCGAGCGGTGGGACAGGATGACGGTTCCTGATGCCGTGAAAAGGGCGGGTAGGCGACTGCCGACCATAATGTCGACATTGACGAGGTGCTGGCCTGGAAAGCGACCGACATAGACAATCTCCGTCCCGTCCAGTTCCTGAAGGTTGGCGGTTTCGCCGACCGTGCGGCTGATCTCCAGCAGATAGGGTGCTGCCTTATGCAGGACTTCATGGGCGGAGAGATAGTTATAGGCGAACTGGAGAACCTTGGAGGTCAGGGCGTAGTTACGCGTATTATGGACGCGACGCAGAAAACCAAGCGTCTCCAGTGTGTGAACCAGACGCTGCGCTGCGCTTCGATCCAGCCCAGCCAGTTTCGCGATTTCCGAAAGCGGCATCTGCCGCTGCGGCCCGTCGAAGGCGTGTAGGATCTGAAACGTCTTTTCGGTCGATCCGACGAACAGGGACGAGCGCTTGGGATCGGCTTCCTCGCGGCCTGTCTCTCCCGACTTTTTCCCTGTATCTGCCTGCATCGACATATCGGTTCTTTCGTTTTCTATTTGCTGCGAAAGCGCAGGACCGTTCAGCCCTGCGCTCAAGAGGTCGGGTTGTGAAACCTGACCTCATATTCGTATTTGCCTAACTAACTGCTCAAGAAGCAAGATCGACAGGCGATCTTTCGTATTTGTCCAGAAGACGTGCATATTCCTTCTTGAGCGCTTCGCTCAATTCGGGCTTCGGCTGGCGCAGCGGCGCAAGCATGGTCGGCGCGTTGACATTGATCAGATCCATAACGGACTTCATCGGGCCCGGATTGGTTTCCGCGAAGGCGTGGTTCATCAACGGGATCAGATCGCGGTGCAATGCCAGCGCTTCGGCGGTCTTGCCTTCACTTGCCAGGTCGAACATCTTGCGCCAGACGCGCGGCAGCAGATTTGCCGTCACGACGATACCGCCCGTCGCACCGGCTGCAACATGCAGCGGGAACAGGTGGTCTTCGCCGCTGAGCACTGCGAAGGACGAAGCATCAACGCCTGCTACTACGCGCAGATAGTGATACATGTCGGTGTTGCAGGCCTTCATGCCTATGATGCGTTCATGGCGCGACAACTCGTGTGTCACTTCCGGATCGATGGCGATACGCGTGCGATATGGAATTTCATAGAGCAGGATCGGCAAGGGCGACTCGTCCGCATAGCGCAGGAAATAGTCGCGAATGCCAGCCTGTGTCGGGTTGGTATAGTAAGGCGTGATAACCAGCAGAGCATCAGCACCAGCTGCCGCGAAGTCCTTGGCGGAAGCAATGGCGTCATGATAGCCGGGGTCGAGCACGCCCGCGACGACCGGGCCCTTGCCTTCCATGGCCTTGGCCGAAAGCTCGACAAAACGGTTGCGTTCGCCACGCGAAAGTGCGCCGTACTCACCCGTACCGCCGAGCGGCACGACACCGTCGACGCCTTGCTGGTCGAGCCAGGCAAAAAGCGCTTCGGTGGCCTTCAGGTCGATCGTGTCGTCGCTTTGAACCGGCGTGACGAGGGCAGGCAAAATGCCGCGAAGGCTGGAAGAATTGATCATGGATAGTCCTTTCATGCGGATTCAATAATTGGTTCAGCGCGACATGCTGCGCTGACGCAAACGGTCGGCGACGAAAATCAGCACCGAGATAAAGACAAGGAGGCACGTCGATACCGCAGCGATGACCGGTGATACCTGAAGGGTCACTTCATCCCAGAACTGCTTTGGCAGGGTTGAATTCAAACCGCCCGACGAGAACAGTGCGATTGTGAGTTCGTCGAAGGAAGTCGCGAAGGCAAAGAGGAATGCCGAGAACATGCCTGCGGCCAGCATAGGGAAGGTGACATAGGCAAGACTCTTGACCGGGCTCGCGCCCAGACTTTGTGCTGCGAGGTCGAGGCGTGTGTCATAATTGCGGAGCACCGCAACCATGGTCATGACCACATAGGGAACACACACCACGGTATGACCGATAATGAGGCCGATGGAGGTTCCGACCAGTCCGAGTTCTGCGAAGACATAGAACAAGCCGACCGCGATGATGATGCGCGGAGCGACGATGGGCGAGAGCACGAAGGCGAGGATTGCCGCCTTGCCGCGAATATTGGCGCGGGCCAGCAGGAAGGCCGCGGGAATACCGATCAGCATCGATAAAATACCGGCACCGAAAGCCACAACCAGCGACCGCCACAGCGCCTGTGACCAGACTGGTGTGTTCCACATCTGCTCATACCACTGCATGGTAAAGCCGGAAGGCGGCCAGTTGAGCCCGGAAGCGCTGAACGAAATGGGGATCATCATGATGGCTGGCAAACTAATGAGGATCAGCAATGTCCAGACAAAACCACTCAGCAGTTTCGGTGATTTCTCCGCGTCGGAGCTTTTGCGGCTGCCGGGGAAAAGCGCAATCAGCCGGTCACTGATATCACCGATAATGGCGAGAAATCTGGCACCCGCACGACGGGCAGCGGTGTCGCGGTTCACATTGGCAGTTGCTGTTTCGCCAGTCAGGCTCTGGAAGCCGAAAATCCGGTCATAGATGATGAAGACCGCAAGCACGACCACCAGAAGCAGCACAGATATCGCGCCAGCCAACCCCCAGTTCAGCGTCTGCTGCACCTGATCGATGATGAGCTGGGTGATCATGGTTTCAAAGCGACCCCCCAGAAGCGATGGTACGATGAAGAAGCCGATTGAGGTGACGAAAACCATGATGGCTGCCGCTGCTACACCCGGCATGGACAGCGGGAAATAGACCGTCCAGAAGGCCGAACCTGGACGGGCTCCAAGCGTCGAGGCGGCGCGGGGCAGATTGCGGTCGATGTTTTCCATCACCGACAGCATGGTCATGACGGCGAGCGGCAGCATGGCATGGACCATGCCGACGAGAACCGCGCCGAGACTGTAGATGAGGTTGGCCGGACGGTCGATGACACCAATCGCCAGCAGGAACTGGTTGATAGCGCCATTGCGGCCAAGAATAACCACCCATGCGAAAGCGCGTACCAGAAAGCTTGTCCAGAAGGACAGTAGCACGAGGAAAATCAGCCAACTTTTAGCCTTGGGGCCCGCTGTCGAGATCAGATAGGCCACCGGATAACCAAGCAAGACGGAAAGTGCGGTGGTCGCCAACGAGATCTTGAGCGTGATCCACAGGACATTGAGATAAAGGCTGGAAGCAAAAAGCTGCTGATAGGCGGCGAGCGAAAAGCCGTCGCGGCCCACAAAGCTCAACGACAGCAATTTGCCGACCGGATAGACGAGGAATGCGAGCAAAAGCACGATCAGCGGTGCGATCATGAGCAGTCGCTTGATCCAGAGCGGCATCGGCTGTTTGCTGGAACGGGTTGGGAGAGCGGTCATGGTCAGGCCTTCCCGTTACCGGCAATGGTGACCGCGTCGGTGCCGTGCCAGGATAGTGCCAATGCGTCGCCGATCTGGAAGGCGCGACCGGAGATGCGCGTCGGGAAAGCGGCGACCAGTTCGGGGAGGGTATCGTCTTCAGCGCGCATGTAGATCTTGGTCAGGCTGCCCGTCACCATAACATCGGTTACGGTAGCGCGAAGTGCCGAAGCTTCGCCTTCGCTTGCCAGCGTCACGGCAAGGTTTTGTGGGCGGATCATGACATGGATGGATGCGGCCGGCTGAACTGGACCGTTGCTGAGCGCCCGGGCCTCAACCCCCTTGGCGCCGATGCGGACAATCGCTTCGTCACCATCGATCTTTTCAACCGTCGCGGGCAGCAGGTTCGATTCACCGAGGAAGTCGGCGACAAATAGCGTCTTTGGCCGGAAATAAAGGTCGGCAGGCGTGCCGAGCTGTTCGATATTGCCGGAATTCATCAAGCAGATGCGATCTGACATCGTCATCGCTTCTTCCTGATCATGTGTCACATAGATGATTGTTGCACCGAGCTCACGGTGAATGCGCTTGATTTCAAGCTGCATGTGTTCGCGCAGCTTCTTGTCGAGCGCGCCAAGCGGCTCGTCCATCAGGATAATCGAAGGGCGGTAAACCATGCAGCGCGCAAGTGCCACGCGCTGCTGCTGGCCGCCAGAAAGTTCTTTCGGGTAACGCTGTGCAATATGCGGAAGACGGATCATCTCCAGCGCTTCGGTTGCGCGTTTGCGGGCCTCTTCGGCGGCCACTTTGCGCATCTTCAGCGGAAACGCGATGTTCTCCAGAATGGTCATATGCGGGAACAGAGCGTAGTTCTGGAACACCACGCCAATATCACGCAGATGCGGTGCGCTATAGGTCACATCCTCATTGCCGATCAGCACCGCGCCATTGTCCGGGCGGGCGAGGCCTGCAATCAGGCTGAGAAGGGTTGTCTTACCCGATCCCGATGGGCCGAGCAGGGTCAGGAACTCGCCTTCGGGGACGAGAAGGTCCGTTTCGGCAAGTGCGATAAAATCGCCATAGCGCTTGGCGAGTTTCTGAATGGTAAGGCTGGATGAAGACATGGCAATTCCGCTGGGCTAGAGCGCGTTTCGATCCGTTTGTACCGGATCGGCGCTCTAAGTTTTTGTTTTACCGAACATGGTATCTGCTCGAAGTGGCAGGCCCGGCTGGCGCCGGACCTGTTGCTCCGGTTAGCTCAAGAGCCAGCTATTATAACGTTCGATGGCCTTGTCCTGATTGTCGTACCAGTACTGGGCATTGATCTTGACGCCATTCTTGATGTGATCCGGGAAGGTCGGGCAGTTCTGCGCGACTTTTGGATCAATGATGTCGAAAGCTTCAGGCTGGGTAACGCCGGCGGCGAAATATTCGACGAGCTGGGCCTGACGCTTCGGATCAGAAGCGAACTTGATGAATTCCCGGCAAGCGTCGGCATTCGGCGTTCCGGCGAGGATCGCCCAATTATCAAGGCCCCAGATGTTCTGGTCCCAGACAATTTCAACCGGCGCACCGCCCGACTGGGCCGACTGTGCACGCGACACCCAGGTTGGGATCATGTCCACTTCGCCGGAAATCAGCATCTGCTCAACCTGCGCTCCGCTGGTCCAGAATACTGAAACGTCCTTCTTGATGCGGTCGAGCGACTTGAAGGCGCGGTCGAGATCACATGGATAGACATCGGCATTGGCCACGCCGTCGGCCATCAGCGCCTGTTCGATGGTGTCAAACGGGTGCTTGCGCAGCGCACGGCGGCCTTCGATCTTCTCCAGATTGAAGAAGTCCGACCAGGACTTTGGTGCTTCACGACCCTCAAAAGCATCTGTGCGATAGGCGAGAACGGTGGTGTAAACATTGTTGCCCACGCCGTAGTCCGACAGGTACTGCTTCGGCAAGCTGGCGATGACGGCTTCACTTTCGAGGCCGTGCTTTTCGAGATATTTCTTGTCTCCGGCAGTCAGCATGAGGATAGCCGGTTCGCTGATCTTGGCCATGTCCCAGGTGTAGGACCCGGCATCAACCATCGAACGAATCTGCGCGGTCGGTTCCGCATTGGCCTGAACGCCTACAACTTCGATACCGGTTGCTTCCTGGAACGGACGGTAGAAAACGGCGCCGTAAGCCTTGGTATAAATGCCGCCGTCATCACGCACGACGATGCGCTTGCTCTGGGCGCGTGATGGCGTCCAGATCGCTGGCGTTGCGAGAGCGACCGCACCTACTGCGGTGGTTTTCAGAAACTGGCGGCGCGACCAGATGGAATTCTTGATTGTCATATTGTTCCCTTTCAAAGCAGTGCTGAACCCGACAGACTGTCGGCTCTGGAGGATTTTATTGGCCGGTCGTGTCAGTACCCGCTCTTGCTGGCGGTATGAGACGGCCGGGATTGAACAATCCTTTCGGATCGATCGCCGACTTCACGGCCCGCATCAGGGCCAGATCGGTGGTTGTCTTGTAACGCTCCATTTCCTGAAGCGAGACCTGTCCGACACCATGTTCGGCGCTGAATGTGCCACCCAGAGCAAAGGCGGCGTCATTGACGGCGTGGCGGATATCGGCGGCAATCGCATCGCGATTTTCCAACGCTTTCCAATCGTCGAAGGTGAAGAATGGAATGAAGTGCACATTGCCGTCGCCCAGATGGCCGACGATGACAAGCGAGGCATTGGGCGCGAGAGCGCGAACCGCAGTGCTTGCGCGATCAATGAACTCTGCGGTCGCTGCGACCGGCACGGCACAATCGGTCGTCAGCCCGACGCCTGCCTTCTTATTGGCTTCGGAAACGCTGTGTCGTACTTCCCACATGGCGGCGCGCTGGGCTTCGCTGCTGGCGATGACGGCATTTTCAATCAAACCGTCTTCGAAAGCCTCTCCAAGCAGGGTTTCAAGCGCTGCGTCGAGATCATCCTCGCCACCGCTATCGGAAAGTTCGATCAGCAGATGCCAGTCATGCTCGGTATCGACCGGCGAGCGGCGTTGCGGGACGTTTTCCACCACCAGATCGAGTTGAAGACGATTCATCAGTTCATAACCGGAAAGCTTCGCGCCGTAGCGTTCTTGCACAGTCGTCAGAAGCTTGACGGCGGTATGCGCACTCGAAAGTCCAGCCCAGGCCACCACGTGCCGGATCGGCTGCGGATGCAGCTTCAGAACGGCTGCGGTGATAATGCCAAGCGTGCCCTCGGACCCGATGAAAAGATGCTTCAGATCATAGCCGGAATTGTTTTTGCGCAATGCCTTGAGATCGGACCAGACAGAGCCGTCGGGTAGTACCGCTTCGAGGCCGAGGATGTTTTCGCGGGTATTGCCATAACGCAGCACCGATGTGCCGCCTGCATTGGTCGCGATGGTGCCGCCAATCTGGCAGGAACCTTCAGCACCGAGGCTGACCGGATAATAACGCCCGGCATCGTTTGCGGCCGTATGGATATTGGCCAGGACGCAGCCTGCGTCGACTTCCATCGTGTTGTTCACGGGGTCGACATTACGGATGCGGCGCATCCGTTCGAGACTGACGATAACGGGCGCCGGGCCATCCTTTGCGGGAACGGAGCCACCAACCAGACCAGTATTGCCGCCTTGCGGCAGAACGGCCACGCCGTGGCGATTGCAACAGGCGACGATAGCCGCAACCTGTTCCGTGTTTGCCGGGCGCGCAACGCAAAGCGCTTCGCCGCTATATCGTCCGCGCCAGTCTTCGGTGGCATGCGCCATCTCCGCAGCATCGACGATCACCGCGTCAGCGCCAATTAGGTCAATCAGTTCCGCAATCACTGGCACCGTCATTTTCCCATTTAATTGTTATGCGATTACTTTGATTGAAATATGATAGCGGATAATTTCTGGAATGCAATAATGAGTCTTTGATGCCGATAATTTCTCAAAATCTGTTCACAGGGAGAGGAATGAAAAGAGAAAACCGGTTCTGCTCAAAGGGTCTTTTGAGATTGTGGGTCACTTGTAATGACTATGAGCGCAATCGTTGCTTCCATCCGATCCCGACATTTCGCCGAGAAAGCATGCAAATGCGGCGCCTGTCGCGCTGCGGGATAGGAAATCATGTTCGATACGAAATGAAACGCCACGATAGCGCGGTAACAATCACGGTCGTGACGATCAGCAAGGCATGACTTCGGCCATACCATCCTCTATTCGAACGCATATTGAATGATGCAGCGCGCTTTGAATAGTCGCAATGAACTGGCTTTGCTGGGGCCGAAACGCAAGAATGTCCTCACCCTGTTTATCGACCGGCAAGTGTGGCGGGTGCCACACAGCAGAGGATCAGTTCTCTATACCCAAGTCGCCTATGAGTGCTTCGCGTTTTGCGAGCGCATGTATTGCTTGATCGCCAAGCGCACGCGCGACGAGATTGAGTAGTCCCTCGCAGAAGACGATATACGCGCCCATACTGTTGCTAAAGAAGCTGCTATTATGGGGAATGAAAAAAGCATGTTTTGAGGGGACCACGAGTGGAGACGCACGCGTGTCGGTGATAGCAATCACATCAATGCCGTGCTTCGCTGCCACCTTTGCCACGTCGGCGACATTGCGCGTATAGGGTGCGCAACTCGCCACCACAATGACATCCCCATGCGAAAGCTGGGCGATGCTTTCGGCTTCACCAAGCCGTGGCGCATCCAATAAGGCTACGTCACTGCGGATCATCGACAGTCCGTAGGTCAGAAAACTCGCGAAAGCATGAAATTGTCTCACGCCATGAACGCGAATACGTCCTGCGTGGGCCAGCAGTGCAGCCGCTTCTCGCAATTGGGTATTGTCCAATTGCGAAAGAAACCCATCGATATTTGCTTTCGATTCTGCCGAAATTATCTCGACGACATGCAATTCTTCGTCGGGTTCCGACTTGACCGACATAAGCTTGCCCGCCTGCCGGCTGTAAAAATACTGCTCATCATCCGCAATGGCCTCCCGGAAAATGCTCTGGAGGTCACCAAAGCCGCCATAGCCCAGTCGCTGTGCAAGCCGGGTCAATGTCGATGCATTGATGCCTAGAATATCGGCGAGTTCAGAGATCGAGCGCACGGCTGTTTGTTCTGGCACGTCGACGAGGCGCGAGAGCACATCCAGCGATTTACCGCCTAATGATAGGCCCGCCGCACCGCGCCGAATATCGACCGTCAAAGTACGCAGCTGTTCAAGCGTCTGCGGACGTGAGAAATCAGTCGATACACTGCCACCGGTCATCCATGAACCTCATACAGGGCTGAGCGCATCGCTGCGAAAACGAAAGCGCGGAGAAGATTCGAGATTATCATAAACGGCGCACTCAACACTATCGCCACCAATCGCAAAGTTTGCTGTGGCCAGCGTATTTTCATTGTCTGGGTCGTCCGGCTGCATACGATAGATCGGCAGTGCCGTCCGTTTTACATCGCGGAGAATGGTCAAGGGGTCGGCAGATACCGTCCCGCAAAGGGCGAGCAATTCATCCCCACGTTCCTGCCGCGACTGCGACGATTCCGTCACGATCTGCTTTTCTTTGATCGTGGTCTCATGGATCAGATGGTTGGCATGGCAGGACTGCGTGGCCACTGGAATGACCGATACATTGTCATGCGTGAACTCGACGCTGAAGATTTCCGGTTCACCTGAACGGGCGAGGGTGAGGTGAAATGCGCCAGCGCGCGGTGAGACGCGCAAGAGATCAATGGCTTCATCCAGTGAGGTACAATCGAGCAAGGCGCGGGTCAGTACCATGCGCGGAAGCCCGTTGCCGCTTTGGCGAGACCGGATATTATTCACCGTCATCACAAGCCCGGCATCGTTGAGCGCAAATGTGTGGCCCGGAAGGGAAGCGGGATAAACAAACGCACTGAAAGTGCGGCCCAGCTTCGGTTGAACGGTTGCAATTGCGCAACCCGCCCGCAGTCCGGGATCCCCGTCCTCATTGTGAGCGACCCCCGGTTTGGCCCCGGGTGTCTGCACGGTTGTACAACCGTCAGGGCTTAAAGCCCACACATCGCCACGGCAGTTCCATGCAAAAACATCCACGAACGGGAGGTCCAAGCCGTCAGCCAACCCGGTCAACTCGTCAAGATAGTTTGGAAAATGCTTTTCCGTCAGCGAGAGCGCTTCTTGTACGCGCTCACTGTCCTTGAACCCGGTGACGACGGCCCAGGCATGGGTACGGATCAGATGCCGATGCGCAGCTGCTGCGCCATGCTGTCCCAATGCTTTTCCAATTTCGAAGGGGGTGCCTGTGACCGCGATTGACGACAGCCGGTTGGAGACATTAATGGACATGTTGAAGGAACTCGCGCAGACGGGGATTTTCGGGATTATCGAGCAATGCAGCCGGGCTTCCATCGACCGTGATCTTGCCGCCCTCCATGAAGATCAGCCTGGTGCCCACTTGCCGGGCGAAAGCAATCTCATGTGTAACAACGATCATCGTCATGCCCTCTTCGGCAAGCGAATGCATCACTTTAAGCACCTCCTGCCGCAGTTCCGGGTCGAGTGCCGATGTAGGCTCGTCGAAGAGCATGAGTTTGGGCTTCACAGCCAGGGCGCGGGCAATGGCAACACGTTGTTGCTGTCCACCGGACAATTCCGAAGGATAATGGCCGCCACGTTCACCTAATCCCACTTTGACCAGTAAAGCCTGTGCCTGCTCTATTGCGTCGGCTTTCGAAACGCCGCGCACGCGACGCGGACCGAAGGCCACGTTCTCGAGTGCGGTCATTTGCGGAAAGAGATTGAACTGCTGGAACACCATGCCAGCTTCCTGACGGATCAGGCGCACGCGTGAGCGTCCGTCACGGACGCTGATCTTGTCGACGATCAGGTCACCGGCATCGATTTCTTCCAATGCGTTGATACAACGCAAGAGCGTGGATTTTCCCGAACCTGATGGGCCGATCAGGACAACCACCTCACCGGCATTGATGTTGAGATCGACATCCTTGAGAACGGTGATCGGGCCGAAGGTTTTCGTAACGTTCTTGAACTCGACGATGCTCATAGGATGCGCATCCTTTTTTCGGTGAAGCGGAGAGCGAGGGTCAGAACGCCTGTCATGATGAGATACAGTATCGCAACTGCGGTCCAGATTTCGACGGCTCTAAAGTTGGAAGCCATGATCTCTTGACCTTGGCGGGTCAATTCTCCGACGCCGATCACGATGAATAACGAGGTATCTTTAAGGCTGACGATGAACTGATTGCCGAGGGGTGGGATCATGCGGCGGAAAGCTATGGGACCAATGACATAGGCCAACACTTTCCACATGGGCAGCCCGAGGGCGAGGCCAGCTTCTTTCAGGCCCTTGCTGACCGAAAGCAAAGTACCGCGAACGATTTCAGCAATATAGGCGCCAGCATTGACGACGATAGCAGTCACGGCCGCAGTCATTGGATTCACACGAATATCCGCGACCATTGGCAATGCGAAATAAATGAACATCACCTGTACGACGATGGGGGTGCCGCGAATAATCTCGATATAGATAAAAGCAATAGCGTTCAGCAGCCAATTGCCATAGGCGCGCATGAAGCCGGTAATCGTTCCAAGAATAGTGCCGCCGACAAGACCGGCGAGTGCAATCAGGATGGTCAGGCGTGCGCCGCCCAGAAGGGCGGGTAGTGCATCCACGACCACCGACCAGTCAAACTGCATTGGTGTGCTCCCATAGGATGCGCGTCGGTAAACCCGACGCGCGAAGGTCGTTCAGTGACGGATCAGAGTTTTGGTTCGGTACCGAACCACTTTTTGTAAATGGCGGTGTAGCTACCATCTTGCTTCAGCTTGGCGAGCGACACATTCACTTTGGCGACTAGGTCGCTACCCTTGGGAAAAGCAATGCCATATTGCTGCGCCATCATCTGTTCACCCACAGCCTTAACCTTACCGCCGCCAGCAGTGTTGATGTAGTAAAGGATGTTCGGTGTATCGTGCATGGCGGCATCAACGCGGCCCGTCTGTAGTTCCATATAGGCATTGTCAACGTTCGGGAACTGCCGCAGTTCGGTGTCCTTGAAGTTTGCCTTGGCATAGTCGGCAGCAGATGTGCCGGTCTTGATGGCTACGGTCTTGCCTTTCAAATCCTGCGCACCCTTGATTGTGCTGTCCGCAGGAACCATTAGCAGAAATCCGCTGTCATAATATCCATCGGAGAAATCGATGACTTGCTTGCGCTCATCCTTGATGGTGATACCGGCGAGGCCCACATCGACCTGTTTGGTTTGAAGTGCCGGAATGATGCCGTTGAAGTCCATGGGCTGGAGCTTGTAGGTGACACCAAGATCCTTGGCGATGGCATCCCATAGGTCGATGTCGAAGCCGACATATTTATCGCCCTGCTTGAACTCGAAGGGGACGAAGGCGGTATCGGTGGCAACGACGAGGTCTTCGGCCTTGGCAGCTCCAATGGACATGGCAGCGATGACAGCACCGAGCAAAAGATGGCGAATACGCGTTTTCATGGATGTGTTCCCTTTATCGTTGGAGGCGTTGAAGGTTGATCCTTCTCTGCTTCTTGCAAATATAGAATGCTTTTTATTGTTTGTCGCAATGAAAATTTGCGCATGGTGAGCGAGAAAATTGTACAGAATGCCGATTTATTAGTCAGATCAAGCTGTTGGAGCGAACATCAATACCGGTGAAGGACGGGTCTAGAGTTTTCTGTGCGGGATGGTGCTTGCGTAAATGTTCAGGGATTGCAGATAGCGGTCAGCATTGGTCAGTGCCTCAACAGACTGAGGACGATTGCGGTTGGCCAGAAGGCCGCACAGTACCTCTGAAACTGCAAGAGCGGGCGTCAAAGTATGAAAGAACGTTTGGCTTTCGGTGGAAACCAGCACGCTTTGATTTGCGATCGCGACGAGGGGAGAAACCTCGCTGTCTGTGATGGCGACGATCGACATATCCTTTTGCCTTGCGGCCTCGGCAAGTTCCAATGTCTGTAGTGCATAGGGATTGATTGAAATGGCAAAAAGGGCGTCATCGGAGCCTGCATGCATGAGCGCATCACCGCCGGTTCCTGCCGGACCGTCCAGATGTATCGTCTTGTCGCCCAACAATGACATCACATAGTGAAAATGCCAGGCAACGGAATGGCAGGATCGAAGCCCGAGCACGTAGACACGACGGGCTTTCAAGAGGTGATCGGCCACAGCGCTTAACTGGTTGAGTGACTGGGGCTCACAAAGTCGCGCAATCTGGGCCGACAGACCTTGAAGCATATTGCGGGCCAGATCGTTGGTGTCGCCGCCCGGCGTATCGACATTGTATTGCAGGGCGCGAGCAGCAAAACCATCGGCGCTGATTCGAATTGCCTGCGCGTGATGGGACCGTATTTCTTCGTAACTGTCCAAGCCGAGAAACTTGGTCAAACGCGTGATCGTGGAAGGCTGTACGCCAGCATTGCGGGCAAGTTCCCGCATGGACACAAGGGCGACATCTTGCGGGTGCGCCAGAATATATCGGGCGGCTTGCTGCAACTGATGTGACATTTCGTCAAAGCGAGCAATGATGCGCGCCCGCAATGGGTCGGTATGCAACATTTGTATCGTCTTTCGTCAGATGGATTTGGATGGAATTTGGCGGTCTTGCGTAAAAAGTCAAATAATTTCGAACGTTATGCCGCGATGGCCGTCGACAGAACTCTGATCAGAACGTTTCATGGATGCCAAAATAATACGTTTGTGCCTAAATTTTACACTATAAAACATATGTTGCAATAATGCGAAAAGCCTGCAACAAATGTGTCAGACGCAGGTCGTTGAATTTTTCAGGGCAATCGAGAGAAACATGACACGAATTCTTCACCGTTCGATTGGCGCCAATCTACCAAGAGCCGTGGGCGGTCACGGTATCTATATCACGGACAGTGAGGGGCGCAGTTACATCGATGGGTCGGGCGGGGCGGCTGTGAGCTGTCTTGGTCACGGCAATGCAGAAGTTACTGCGGCGATGAAGGCGCAGATCGATCGTATCAGCTATGCGCATACGTCGTTCTTCACGACCGATGCGGCGGAATCGCTTGCCGAACGTCTCGTCGCCATGACCCCGGACGGGCTCGACCATGTCTATCTGGTCTCGGGGGGGTCCGAGGCGGTGGAAGCCGCTTTGAAAATGGCGCGGCAATATTTTGTTGAAATCGGGCAGCCGCAACGCCGCCACATCATCGCGCGTCGTCAAAGCTATCACGGCAACACCATTGGCGCGCTGGCGACAGGCGGCAATGCCTGGCGCCGCGCACAGTTCCAGCCCATCCTCCCGGAAACCCATCACGTATCGCCCTGCTATTCTTATCGCGACCAACAAGCGCAGGAAGATGGTGCTGATTATGCAACGCGTCTGGCCGCTGAACTCGAAGCCAAGATCATTGAGCTGGGTGCTGATGAAGTCATCGCTTTCGTCGCTGAACCGGTTGTAGGCGCAACGCTTGGCGCGGTTGGCCCGGTCGCCGATTACTTCAAGAAAATACGGGCTGTTTGCGACAAGTATGGCGTCCTTCTGATTTTGGACGAAGTCATGTGCGGTATGGGGCGTACTGGAACTCTTTTTGCGTTCGAGCAGGAAGGTATCGTCCCTGATCTGGTCACAATCGCCAAGGGCCTGGGTGGTGGTTATCAGCCCATCGGCGCGGTCGTTCTCTCGGAGCGCATCTATCGTGCATTTGCAGACGGCTCCGGTCTGTTCCAGCATGGCCATACTTATATCGGTCATCCGGTTGCGGCGGCAGCTGCCGACAAGGTCGTGGAAATCCTGACTGGCAGCGACATTCTCGACAATGTTGTCCGCATGGGTGAACGGTTGCAGTCCGGTCTTGAAGCGGCGCTCGGACAGAACGCACATGTAGGCGATATTCGCGGACGCGGACTTTTCCGTGGGATCGAGATCGTAGCCGACAGGGATTCCAAAACGCCATTCGATCCTGCCAAGAAGCTGCATGCGCGGATCAAGCGGGAAGCAATGCAGCGGGGGCTTCTGTGCTATCCGATGGGTGGCACAATTGATGGTGTTCGCGGCGATCATGTGCTTCTCGCACCACCCTATATTATCCAGCCTGAAGAAGTTGATTTGATCGTCGACCGGGTGTCATCTGCAATCGAAGCGGCAATTCGGAGCTGACGATGGGGCATTGCGGAGCGGCGCTGGTTGAGCAGTTTCGCGGTACGAATACCGTTCCCGGCGGCGTAATCGGGGTTTGTGAGAACAATGGCGTTGAATTCGTGCCATTGTTCCACACGCTTCTCGGGGCGTTGGGGCCGGCGGGCGAGGCGATTGCATTCTATACCGATGAAACTCTACGTGGGCTGGATCACTCTGGTGATCTTGATGGACCGCAGATACAGCAACTGAAAGACGCCGCCGCTGCTCAAAACGTTGTGCCGGTGGTTGGTCTTGGGGTCAAAGACCAACGTTTGGCCGGTGTCATGCGCAATGCATCACTCGTCATTACGCCTGTGGGCAATGAAGGGGTCTACATCAAGGTGCATCAATGGCACAATGAGAAGCTCTACATGCGCGGTGGAAAATGGCGTCTATTTTCTAAGTTGCAACCGGGCAGGCCTGCATGGGGATCAGCGCTTTATGGGGCGGTCTTGTGTTATTGCCCCAGACGGGCGGGTGGTCGGTCATCTTGATCATGACCGAGAAGATGTGCTGAGGGTTGAACTCGACCTCGACGACATTGCCCGTTATCGCGCAGCGACAGGAATCTGGGTCGACCGTGTTCCGGAGCTTTATGCGAAATACGCTCCTTCCGTTGAAAAAAATTAAATCACAAAGAGAAAACAATGACCGAGACACCATGCCCGCCGCTTAAAGATGCCGACTGGCCCGCAGCCATTGAAGATCTTCGGTCCGGTTTTGCTGGCGCCTTGAATGTATATCGAACGATGGCATATCATCCGGATCTCGTCCGGGCCTGGGCGCCGTTGCGCCAGCATATTGTGAAAGACACCGCACTGGGGCTGGAGCGTTCAGAACTGGTTATTCTGCGTTCGGCACACCGGATGGGATCAGCTTACGAATGGGCGCATCATGTGAGCCGCGCGCGCGTGCTGGGAATATCGGATGAGCGCATCGCAGCCATGCGGTCGACGCCAGAAGGTGAAGATGGCCTGATTGCGGAAGCTGTCGATTGCCTTTTCGACAAGAGGCGGTTGCCACTCGATCTTGAAGAAAAGCTGGCCGCTCAAATTGGGCGAGCAGCTGTTTTCGATTTGATCGCTACGGTTGGCTTTTACTCAGTGCTTGGTTACATTCTCATGACATATGAGACCCCGATTGATGAAGCGGTAGCAAAGGAATTGGAGATATCTCCACTTTGATCACAGCTCCAAGAGTTTGATCGCTATTGGCGGAATGCGCATTCCCGCTTTTGAGAAAAATGGCAATCCAATGCTGTTTTTGAGAAAGGTAAGAGAGGCAAAATCGAGCAGCTGAAAGTGTTGTACGGAACAAGGAAGCGCTAAGTAGCAACCTTTCGGAGCGATTTCTCAATTTCTCCGCCACAATAGGCTTGGCCATAGGCATTGAAGCTTTTGGTGTCCAATGCCGCGAGGGATGGGATTGCCTGCATCCGTTTGGAATGACCCATGATTGTGGGGGAGGTCTCTTCGATTATTGTTCTGATGACCGAGAACCGATCAGCCATCGTCGCCCAGAGGATAGCAGTCACGATATCGGCTACGCCAGGTTTTTCCGATCCCAGCATAAATCCTGTATCAGCTTCAAGTCCGTTTCGTTCGCCGGTGTCTTGAAAAATCCGAAGCCACTTTTGCAACCGGGGAACGAAGTCTTTCCATTTCTCACGCGTCCACATTTCGCGTCCGCCATTGAGTGTCAGTTCATCAATCACATCGTTCGCATCGTTTACGATCTTGGCAGTCAATGCCCGGCCTTCTGTCGTCGTAGGCAGAAGTTCTAGCCGCTCTCCAAGATATATTGCGATGGCCGGCATCTGCGATACCGCAAAATTGTGATGGGGATCGATCAGAACCGGCGGTCCCATGAACGCTATGGGCTGCTCCTCGACAGCAAGGCCCATGATTTCTTCGATCTCGTCGAAATCGTGTTCGTTCCAGGAACATTCACCAAAGGCCAAAATGCCTCGGATAAACTGACCACGGAATGGTACAGGCCAGTAATAAAGATCGAAGTCGCTCATGTCGCTCTCCTTTTGAATGCTCAAAAGAAACTGGCTGGACGCACTCCGGTTCCAGGCGTCGGAGAAATCGGCGCTTTTTGCTCGACCGCTTATTTCGTGTATGTTATTCAGAAATTGAATGTAATTCTATAAATGGAGAAGGCATGGTTCTCGAGCTTAATGGCGCGCTGCGCCTCCACATGGTCGTCGGTGATCCCATCGCGCAAGTTAAATCGCCACAGGGCGTCACCGAAATGCTTCAGGCTCGGGGACATAATGCTATCTGCATACCAGGACATGTGCGGCCTGAAGATTTACTCAGTTTCTGGCAGGGCGCCCGCACACTTCAGAATCTGGATGGTGTTATTGTCACTGTTCCTCACAAGATCGCGGCTACGGTCATGGCAGATCGTCTTTCTGAGACGGCGGCATTCTTGGGTTCCGTCAATACATTGCGGCGGACACCGACAGGCTGGGAAGGGGCAATGTTTGACGGGATTGGCCATGTTGCGGCCCTGCGCAAGGCTGGATGCAAACTGGAAGGCAAACGAGTCTTGCTAGCAGGCGCTGGTGGTGCTGGCGGAGCCATTGCCTATGCGCTTGTGCAATCGGGTATCTCGGAGTTGGCCATTCATGAGATGGACGAGATACGCCGAGATAATCTGATCCATAGGCTTTCTTTATTGGGCTTGGTGAAAATCACTGTCGGCACATCTGATCCGACAGGGTTTGATGTTATTGTGAATGCGACGCCTGCGGGCATGAAGGACGGCGATGCTCTCCCATTCGATGGTGAAAAGCTAACGTCCGATATGTTTGTTGGGGAAGTGATCACCAAACCGGCCATCTCGCCGCTTGTGGCTTGCGCCCGCGAAATCGGCTGCGGCACGATCACCGGCGCGGATATGTTTGTCGAAGTGCGTGACCTGATGGTCGAATTTCTCTGTGCGGTGTGATTGAGATGAGCAGGCATTTCGCACTCGCATTTCTCACCATTCCAGATCTTGCTCCAGCAGATGCAATCCGCATTGCGGCGGAAACCGGGTATGACAGTGTCGGTTTACGCCTGCTTCCAGCCGCTGCCAGCGGCGAAGGACCTTATCCCATTCTCACCGATTCGGCAGTTCTGAGAGAAGCCCGATCCGCGCTATCCGACACCGGCATACGTGTTGGCGATGTCGAGATCGTGCGTTTGAATGCACAGACCAATGTGGAAGGTTTTCTGCCGTTTCTGGAATGTGCGGCAGCGCTCGGCGCTGCAAATATTCTGGTTGCCGGTGACGATCCTGATCCAGAACGGCTTACCCAGACTTTTGCAGGTTTTGCAGAGCTTGCTGGCCGCTACGGTTTGACTGCCGATCTCGAATTTATGCCGTGGACCGGAGTGCGGGACGCACGCGAGGCCTTGACCATTGTGGAAAAGGCGGGTCAAGCCAACGGCGGTGTGCTCGCCGACGCTCTGCACTGGGATCGGACGGGTGGTAAAGTCGAAGATCTTATTCTTATCCCGCCTGAGCGTATTCACTATTTTCAGATATGCGATGCGCCCAAAGATTTTATCGGCACCAATAGCGAGCTGATCCGCGTTGCGCGCGGCGGTCGGCTGTTTCCGGGGCAGGGCGGGATCAACTTACGTGCATTTCTGGAAGCGTTGTCAGCAAATGTGCCGGTAAGCGTGGAAATCGCATCCGAGGAATTGAACGCTCGACTGACGCCTCGCGAGAGGGCGGTTCAGGCACTGGCCGCGACATCAAGTCTGGTAAATTCAATAAAGTGAAACATAATTATTTTCTGGAATGATATTCAAATTTATGTATAACGATCCTTGCGCGGAGGAGTGAGGATCGTGAGGCCTTCGACGCATGAGAGCACAATCGTCGCATCATGACGGTGGACTGCACTGCATTGCAGTGTGGAACGCATGCGATTTGGAGGAGGAACAGATGAACAGCATAGATGCCGTCGGAGCCGACGGCGTAAAACTGAAACTTGCAACGCGCAGTGGTGCGCGAGGAACAGTTGGCAGCGAGCATGCGAAGCCGGAAATTGGCGCTTCAGAAGCCATTGGGGCTTCGCAAAACTGGTCTTCGTTGAGAGTCATCATCCTTGCCATCTGCTTCTTGTTGAACGCGATCGATGGCATGGATGTTGTCATTCTCTCCTACATCGCACCTGCGCTTTCAGCAGATTGGGCGCTGTCACCAGAGCGCCTTGGCGTGGTGTTCTCTGCAAGCCTTGCGGGTATGGTGATTGGCTGCTTCTTTGTTGCCCCTCTTGCAGACAGATGGGGTCGTAGACCGCTGACAATTACAGCTCTCTCGGCAATCACTGTCGCCATGATCCTGAGCGGCTTTGTTACCGCAGTCATGGAACTTGTTGTTCTGCGTTTCTTCATCGGTGTTTGGATTGGAGCTATCCTGGCTTCGATGGCTGCACTTGCCGCAGAATTTGCGCCAGTAAAGGAGCGTTCCTTTGCTGTAGCGGTCATGACTGCGGGTTACCCGCTAGGAGCCGTTTTTACCGGTCTTGCCATGGCGCCACTGCTTCCTGTCTATGGCTGGCATATGATGCTGATCGGTGCGGGGCTTGCCTCACTGATCGTATTGCCATTCGTTTGGTTCTTTCTACCGGAATCGCTGGATTTTCTGGTCCGCAGGCAGCCGAAAAATGCTCTGCAACGTACCAATCATGTGCTTGCCAAGCTCGGCATGGAGCCGGTTAAGCAACTGCCGCAAAAGTCCTCAGAAGAGAAAGCCGCCGGTTTTGCGACCATCTTCGCCGAAAATCGTCTGGTGCCGACGATCTGGCTTTGGGTGGGGATATTCATGGGCTTCCTATCGCTCTATTTCGTTATCTCCTGGGTGACGAAGCTTGCCTCACAGGCTGGGCTGACTTTGGAAAATGCCATCTATGTCGGCGCAATCCTGAACTTCGGCGCTTTTCTTGGAACGCTGCTGATGGGCAAGCTGTCGAACCGCTTTCCGCAAGGCATAGTCGGTGCGGTGTTCCTTGTTCTGGCTGCTGCCCTTCTGGTGGTTTTCGGAACAGTACATATGTCGCTGGGTATCGTACTCTTCACGGCTTTCCTTATGGGGATGGCGATCTATGGCGGCTTCAATTCCTTCTACGGCCTTGCCGCCAGCCTTTATCCGGCTGCCGTCCGAGGCACAGGTGTTGGTTGGGCTATGGGAGCAGGGCGCTTTGGTGCGGTTGTCGGCCCGTCGATGGGTGGTGTCCTGATCGGCTCGGGAGCAAGCCTTTCCACAGTGATGATCGTTTTTGCCGTGCCATTGTTGATTGCGGCTATCGCGGCTCTCTATTCCCGCGCTCGATAGTCACGCGTTTCTGGCAGATAGGAAGTACATATGTCTCCCGATCACTCCATCGATAAAGACGAGGCGATGGCTCTTTCCAATCGAGTGGCATGTGATGTCCTCGTTATCGGTTCTGGTGCCGGGGGACTTTCCGCAGCGGTGGCGGCAGCCCATTTTGGGCTCAAGGTCATCGTTGCTGAAAAGGCCGATGTGTTCGGTGGCACCACTGCGTTTTCCGGTGGTTGGCTCTGGATACCAAATGCGCCGCATGCAGTGTCGGTTGGAAAGGGCGAGAATCCCGATGGCCCCAAAGCCTATCTGAAGCATATTCTGGGTCAAAGTTATGATGAGGCTATGATCGACGGCTATCTGCAAGCAGCGCCGCGTATGGTTTCATTCTTTGAGCGTAACACGCAGGTCCGCTTCAATCCGGGCAGCGGCGTCCCGGATTTTCACGGTAAGGCTCCGGAGGCGGCAACGGGTTGGCGCTCGGTTGTCGCTGCACCTTATGACGGTCGCGAACTTGGTTCATTGATCGGAAAACTACGTGCACCGATTCCTGAGACGACGTTTTTGGGCATGGGCATCGCATCGGGTGTCGACATGCGCATGTTCTTGACCGCTATGCGCTCGCTCAAGGCATTTGGCTATGTAGCGCGACGCGTGTCGAAACATTTGCGCGATCTTGTTGTGCATCGGCGCGCGATGCAACTCGTTAATGGCAACGCGCTGGTCGCACGACTATTGCGGTCGGCATCCGATAAGGATGTTGCACTTTGGGCGGGAGCCGCAGCCAGTGAACTGACGACTGATCAGGGGCGTGTGACGGGCGCGGTCCTCAAGACCGACAAAGACTTCGTTACTGTGACGGCCAAACGCGGTGTTGTGCTCGCAACTGGCGGGTTCCCGCATGATACGGCTCGCCTTTTCGAACATTTGCCGCATGTGCAAGCTGGCACAGAGCATGCATCTGCTGCGCCTGTGACGAACAGTGGCGATGGCATGCGCCTCGCTGAAACGGTGGGTGGTCACGTGCCCAAACATATGGCGCATGGCGCAGCCTACGCACCGGTGTCGCTCGTTCCACGCAATGATGGCGCGGTGGGTCGTTTTCCGCACCTTGTTGAGCGCGGAAAGCCAGGTGTAATTGCCGTGCTGGCATCGGGAAGCCGTTTCACCAATGAGGGTGGACCCTATCACGACTATGTTTGTGACATGATAGCGGCGACACAAAACGGGCAACCTGTTGTCTCATGGCTCATCTGCGATCATCGCTTTTTGCGTCGATATGGTCTTGGCGCGGTCAAGCCAGCCCCTATTCCATTTCGAAAATGGGTAAAGAACGGCTATCTCATCAAAGGTTCGACCGTCACCGAATTGGCTGAACGCTGCGGCATCGACGTAGCTGGCCTCAATAAGACCATTACAGCTTTCAACCACCACGCGGGGATGGGGGAAGACCCGGAATTTCAGCGCGGCGAAACGCTTTACCAGCGGGTGCAGGGCGATCCTGATCAGAAACCCAATCCCTGTATCGCCCCCATCTGCAATGGACCTTTCTACGCGGTGCGAATTGTGCCGGGCAGCCTGGGCACCTTTACTGGTATCGAGACCGATGCGTGCGCGCGTGTTCTCGATGTGTCGGGTCAGCCGGTTCCGGGTCTCTTTGCTGCGGGCAACGACATGAACAGCATTATGGGTGGGCACTACCCAAGTGGCGGCATAACACTCGGTCC
This sequence comes from Brucella haematophila, assembly GCF_005938105.1. Taxonomy (GTDB): domain Bacteria; phylum Pseudomonadota; class Alphaproteobacteria; order Rhizobiales; family Rhizobiaceae; genus Brucella; species Brucella haematophila. The sequence continues at coordinate 441,843 of NZ_VCPE01000003.1, forward strand.
CGCAATGACTTTTGGCTTCCTCGCGGCTGAGACTATCGCCAAGCGGGTAGCAACTGAGAGCAAACAGGCCAACAGCAAGGAAACAGAAAATGCAATCTGATCTCGATCAGCACACATCAGACGAAGTCGATCTGCTGGTTTGTGGGGCGGGCGCTGGAGGAATGACAGTAGCACTCGTCGGTGCTCTGGAGGGACTAAATGTCCTTTTGTGTGAAAAGACAGATCGGGTTGGTGGTACAACCTCGACTTCAGGCGGTACAACATGGGTACCCGGTACACATCTTTCAGAAGAGGCAGGGGTTCCTGATACTGTCGAAGATGCCCGCGCTTTTCTCGAAAGTGTTGTCGCCAATCGGGGTGGCATTCGTCTCCGCGATGCGTTTCTCGCTTCGGGGCGTGAGGCTATCGAAGATCTGGACCGTCGCACAGATGTAAAATTTGCGGCCGCGCTTGCACATCCGGACTATCTTGACGGGCCGGGTTCTGCCTATGGCGGTCGAGCTTTAGGGCCGATTGCATTCGACGGTCGCTTATTGGAGCGTGACGATTTCGACCGTGTTCGCCCGCCGCGCCGCGAATTCATGGGGCTTGGCGGGATGATGGTTGGGCGCAATGAATTGGGCGCTTTGCTCGCACCTTTCGGCTCCGTTGCCAATTTTCGCAGTACGATCCAGATTGTCGGGCGCTATCTGCTTGACCGTCTGCGCTATCGGCGTGGAACACGTCTTTTGATGGGAAATGCACTGGTGGCGCGACTTTTCTACAGTCTGCGCAGGGCAAAGGTGCCGGTGTTGTTTGAAACGAGTATTCGCGAACTCCTTGTTGAGAATGACCGTGTTGTCGGTGCTGTGCTGGAGGGACCATCGGGATTGCGCCGCATACGGGCACGTAAAGGTGTCGTGCTGGCTACAGGCGGCGTGTGCTGGAACAAGAAAATCCGTGACCGGCTGTTCCCTGAAAGTGCGCGCGATTACTCTTTGGCGCCCGTTACCAATACCGGCGACGGAGCCGATGTGGCAATGGCGATTGGTGCACGTTTCGAGGATGGCGGTGATAGTCCCGCACTTTGGATGCCATGTTCATCCTATCGTCGGGCAGATGGCACATTGGCGGTGTGGCCTCATATCATTCTCGACCGCGCGAAACCGGGTCTTCTGGCGGTCGATGCTGCTGGCAAGCGTTTTGTCAATGAATCCAATTCCTATCATGACTTTTCGATGGGGCAGATCGGCAATGGCACGAATCCGGCTCATCTGATCTGCGGCACAGAATTTCTGCATCGCTACGGTATGGGAATGATCTTGCCAGGAGCAAAGAACCTGAAGGCGATGCTCAAGGCTGGATATGTGATTGAGGGCGCGACTTTGCCTGAACTGGCAGTGAAGATTGGCTGCGACGCGGAGATGCTCGTCAAGACAGTCGAAGCCTATAACCGTTCTGCCGCAACAGGTGTGGATGAAGTCTTTGGACGCGGCACATCGGTGATGAACCGCTTCAATGGCGACGCCAGTTTTAGCCCCAACCCGTGTCTTGGACCGGTCGGTAAGGGTCCATATTACGCGATGGCAGTTCGCCCATCCGATCTGGCCTCGAGTGCGGGCCTTTCGGGTGACGAGTTCGGACGGGTTCTCAATGAGAACGGTGAACCGATCCACGGACTTTATGCTTGTGGCAATGATCTCGCCTCGATCTTTCGCGGAACCTATCCGGGACCGGGCACGACCATTGGTCCGGCCGTGGTGTTTGGATGGCGCGTGGCTAAACACGCCGCAGGCACGCTTGCCGAAGTACCCCACACGACGTCCGACGTGATTATGAATGAAAGGAAGAAACATGCAACGCTATGAGATCGCAACGCTTTCCACGACTATGGGGGCAGCCGCCAAAGTTGCACCGGCAGTGGAGACATTCGCCGGTGAGGGCAAGGGACGTCTTCTTGGTATTTTTTATGCCGATATCGGAGCGCTGAACAAGGTTCTGGTTCTGCGCGGGTTCGAGAGCGCCGCTGATTATGAAGTCGAGCGAGAGCGTACGCTTCGCGCAGCAAGCCCATTCGGCGCAGCTGAATGGCTGACCGGTCTGGAACTTGAGGGATATGCGCCATTCCCCTTTCTGCCACCGGTTGAAACTGGCAGCTTTGGTCCGGCCTATGAATTTCGCACCTATGTTCTCAAAACCGGTGGTCTCGAGCCGACGATACGGGCATGGGAAGCGGCGGTGCCAGCACGCACTGAACTTTCAAAGCTGTCCATCTGCATGTATGGCATCGACGGCAAACCACGCATGACCCATATCTGGCCTTTCACGTCGGTGAACGAGCGCGGTCAGATTCGGGCGGATTCCGTTGCTAAAAGCGTATGGCCACCGAAGGGCGGGCCGGATTGGCTCACGACGGACATGCATTCAACCATCGCCTTTCCGACTGCAAATTCGCCTTTGAAATAAGCTGCGATAAAAACGGGAGAAGAAAGTGGCCTCGTTTCCTCTTGGAGTGAGTACGATCAGTGATGCCTGGACGGTGCCTCTGGAGGAGTCCCTGACTCGTCTGGCAAAGCTTGGCTTCACGCATTTCGATGTAATGGTTAGCCCGGCGCATCTCGACATCCAGAATATGACGGCACGTGATTATGCGCGTATCCGTCGGTTTCTGGAGACAGAGGGTTTGACCATCCATTCGCTGACGGCGCAGAGTCTGGATCATAACCTTGCTTCTCCCCGCGAAGAAATTCGCGATATGACAGTCGGCTTCAACAAGAAGCTTTTGGACGCGACCTATGAACTCGGCGCGCAAGGCTTTGTCTCCGTATCGGGGCGATACAATGCGCTGAATGCGCCGCCAAAAGCTCAATTGGAGGGCTGGCTCCGGGGCTCACTCGAGAAGACGGTCGCTTATGCGGAGCGGGCTGGGGTAAAGGTGTTTCTGGAAAACATCCCGATGGGGGTATTGCCGGATGCAAAGAGCATGGTCAAATGGGTGGAAGAATTTTCCAGCCCGGCCCTGACCATCTGTTACGATCTTGCCAATGCACATTTCATCAGTGAGGACCTGAGCGAAGCCATTCCCTTGGTGGTTCCTTATCTCGATATACTGCACATGTCCGATACGGGTAAAGGCGCCTGGAAGCACGACCCTATTGGAACAGGCAGCGTCGATTTCACGGCTGCAGCCCGTGCGCTCGCCAGCTCTGGATATCAGGGGTTGTCGGTTGTGGAGATTCTCAGTTCAGAGCCCGCCACGGCAATCCGGGACGCTTTGCTAAAGCTTGAGCCTCTGGGTTGGACAGTGTCTGAATAACTCAGCCTGTGCAAGGCCGGCTAGAGCCTGTTTCAACACTGCGTTAAGCTCTATGCGGAGCCTTCGAAACAAGAGAAGCCCCGAGATGGATTGCCATTTCGGGGCTTGTTCGGTGTTGTGGAACGGGCCTCAGCTTCGCTTGTGCAAGCCGGGAAAGTAGCGCGATCCGCTTGCTGCGAGACCGATTTCTTCTGCTGCTCTGGTGAGGTGCGGCGCAAGTTCCGCCATGCGCTCTGGTGTCATGCGAACAGCAGGTCCGGCGATTGAAAGGCAACTAATAACCTCGCCGCTGCTGCGAACCGGCACGGCCATTGCAGCCATGCCGACAATGTAGCTGTTGACCGAAACCGAATAACCGCGCTTGCGTGTCTGCGCCAACACTTTCAGGAGTTCGGTGATTGTGGTTGGAGCCCCAGGCCCGGACGGCTTGCTACTATTGTTAAGACCTTGACGCGCGACGCGCTGCAAAGCCTCATCATCACTCATAGAGGCAAGCCATGCCTGACCACCGGCGCTTGTGGCAAGATGAACATTAACGCCCTGCTCTTGTCCGGGGTCGTAGCGCAAGCCGCCCGTTGCGCCTTGCGCCACCGCGACGCAGATCAGATCGTCGCCATCAATCACCGAAAGACGAATCAACTCACCGCTGGTTTGGGCCAACCGGTCCAATATCGGCTGGGCCACATCTCCAACACCGGTGCGACCAAGAAAGCCCACTCCAAGTGCCGCAAGTTTCATGGTGAGTGCGTAATCGCCCTGATCTTGAACCTGGCGAACATAACCAAGGCGAATCAATTCGTTAAGCGTTCGGTGTACGCCGCTCGGTGGTTGATTGACATGCTGGGCTATCGCTGAGACGGAGAGACCCGCGGGACGAGCGGCGAGCAGCTCGATGATGGTCAGCGATTTTTCAAGAGCGCTCATAGCATTCCATTTCAGTTGCCTATGTTCTTTTTGGCATATGAGCCGTGACAGTCAAGGCGATTACCGTACTGCGACCCTAGAAATGGTGCCGATCACGATGACACGCGGAATGGATTGATGCTGCACGGAGAGATATTTGGCGAAGTTGGCCGTGATTGAATTATTCCGGAAGTGGCCCGATACGATCAAGCTTGGCACTGCGCGCCGCCCGACCACCGAGTGCCCGCACTGGCTCGTTATCGATGCCGTAACGTTCCGCCATCAACATGATATGCGTGGAAAGATGTTGGAGCGCTTCGGTGATCCGGTCGGTTTCAAGCAGCTCGACAATGACCAGATGCTCGGCGCTGGAAAATTTACGGGCAGGCAGCGACGAACGATGCGACCGTAAGGCTGCTACTTTGCCGGCCACAAGATGGTAGGCGTTCACCAGATAAGGATTGCCACAGTTTTCCAGTGCGGCGTCGTGAAAATGATCGTCTGCCCGGGCGCTGCGCAAAGCATCGCCAGCGTCACAGGCCTTAATCATGTCTTTCGCCGCTGCGCGCATTGCTTTCAGCGTTTCATTGCGTCTACGCATCATAGCCAGGCGCACCGCTTCAACTTCGATTGTCTTTCTGAACTCGCATAGATTCACAGTATCTTCGTGGGTCGGCAGAAAGACAAAGGTGCCCCTCTGCGGTTGCACGTCAATCAGGCCCTGTTGCTCCAGCAGAGCGAAAGCTTCCTTCACGGGGCTGCGGCTATCGCCGAGCGCTGTTGCGAGCTTGTCTTCCGACAGAGCATCCCCCAGCTCGAGTTCACCGTCAATAATTGCCCGCCGCAACCTGTCAGTCACGCGTGCGCCCAGCGAGGATCGCGGTTTTGAATGCATTTCTGCCGCCCTTTCCTTTTTGGGCCTAATAAGATTCCAGCTCAATGAATTGAATCATGTACGCGTCTGCCGGGGGCGAAGCAACACCCCCGGCGACATGACATCGTTTCACCTATATGCCGTCGAGGAAGCGTTTTGTCGCCGCCATGCCCTGTTTTGCGCGTTCAAGGAAACCAAGTTCCGCGTCGCCTTTGTGCGGAGTTTCGACGCTGATCACGACATCATCAGGCAGGGCGGACACCAGTTCCCTGAGTCGCAGGCCGCCATCGCCCGGGAACAGTCGCGCGGTTCGTGCCTCAGCAATATAGCCAGCATTGTCCATGGGCTGTTCAGCCGGTGCGTCGCAAAGTTGAAGATAGAGTGCCAGCCCTTCCGGTAACGCCGCTACATCTTCGGGACTGCCGCCAGACCGAAACAGATGCAACGCATCAATCAACAGCCCAACATTCTTGCGACCTGACGCGACGGCAAGGCGCGTTGCATCATGGATCGTCGCCGTTGAACGCCAGCGCATGAATTCCACAGCCATTTTGATATCGTATTGTGCGGCTGCATCGGCGATACGGGCCAGATTGTCCGAAGATCGCGACGGGTCTGAATCCTCGCAGGTGATTTGCATCACCGGCATATTCAGTTCACCGGCTGTCTCGATGACCGGAAGCCAGGACGCGACATCGGTCTCCGGCAACAGTGTAAACACTTCCCCGTCGTAAAAGGAGACGCCTGTGTCTGCGGCGACAGCCTTGATTTCTTGAATCAGCGCCTTTTGACCAACAATAGGATGGGTGAGGTCCAGTCCATGCGGTGCGATCAGCCGCAGACTAACCATGTCGTAACCGCACGAAGCCGCGATTTTGACGTTTTCGACAGGCGGGCAGCCGAAGACAGTCAGATAGGCGAGGGAGAGAGGATGTTTTTTATACATTTTGCGGCCTCAATATGTAGCACGACCACCGGAAACATCGAAGACCGCGCCGGTTGAAAACGAGCATTCTTCCGAGGCAAGCCAGCTCACCAGTGCCGCAACTTCGTCGGCTTCACCCAGCCTGCCGATTGGGATTTTAGCCGTTACAAAGGCTTTGAACTCAGGCGTGAGCTGGTTCATCATCTCGGTTTCGATTGCCGCCGGGGTGACGCAATTGACGCGGATTTGTGTAGGAGCAAGCTCTTTGCCGATGGACTTGGTCAAGCCGATAACGCCAGCTTTGGAAGCAGAATAGGCGACCGCGTTGGGGTTCCCCTCTTTCCCGGCGATGGAGGCAATATTGACAATGCGGCCATATCCGGTTTTGAGCATTTCGCGCACCGCCGACTGGCAGCAGTAGAAAACGGCATCCAAATTGAGCGACATGACGAAACGCCATCCGTCATGTGGATATTTTTCGAATTGCTCCAGAGGACCATTGTGTCCGGCGCTGGTAACGAGAATGCCGAGCGGCCCCATCTCTGCAACTACCTTGGCGGTCGCGGCTTCGACCTCCGCGGCATCCATCACATTCACAACATATCCCTTGGCGCCCGGCAACTTTGCAGCGGCTTCCTCCACGCGCTCGCGGTTGATATCCCAAAGCGCGACCTTGTGCCCTTTGGCTGCAAGACGCGCGGCAATGGGAAATCCGAGTCCTCCGGCGCCTCCGGTTACGATCGCAACGCGTGGCATTTCCTGATCTGCCATAATGGCTTTCCTCCCTGATATTCAGGCCGTTTCCACGGCCAATGTGGATGTGACGCTCGACGCTGGCTCTTCCGCGAGCCAATCTTGGGCTTGACATTAGTAGAATACTAACATTCTAGTAGCCTAAATGGGTCGGAAACGACCGACTTGTCAAGCGGAGAGGACGCGGGGCAAGCAGAATGGAGGAGAAGAATATGGGACTGAAGGGCTCTGCCTTTCTGGCGATCTGGCACGACATCGAAGATGGTGCACATGAGGAATATATCGAATGGCATACTCGGGAACATATGCCCGAGCGTCTCTCGATCCCTGGTTTTGGAACCGGCAAACGGCTCCACGCGCCTGCGGCGGCACGATATGTCTTCGGCACGATTTACGCGGGTGAAACCGTGGAAACTTTTCGCTCGCCCGCTTATCTCGAACGTTTGAACAATCCGACACCTTGGACCGCCGCGGTCGCTCCCAGTTTTCGCAACTTTTTGCGCGTTGCCTGCGAAAGACTGGTGACTGCCGGTAATGGCGACGGCGGCTGCATGGCGACGGTTCGGTTCGACCTTTCGGCCAGCGAAGGAGAGGAAGGGCTGAGGACAAAGGCGCAAGCGCTTGCCGACCAGATGCTTGCCGTACCCGGTGTTGCTTGCGTTCATATCGGTATCGCCCGCAGTGAGGTTTCCAGCGTTCGTACCAAGGAAACCGAGTTGCGCGCTGAAATGAATGAAGGCGGCTTCGATGTGGTGGTTCTTATCGAAGGAGCATCAAATCCGGGACTTCATGCGGCGTTGCCGCAGATTGAACGGCTGGCAACAGAAAGCGGTGTTCTGTCTTCCCCCATCAGCAATATCTACGATGCTGCGTTCTCTTTGACCGCAGACGACATGAAGGGGGCAGCATGACGCGGGTTCTCATCACGGGCGGGGCAGGTTTTCTGGGCGGATGGATTCTCAAGGCGCTGAAGGCTCAAGGTCACGATGTGCGCATCTTCGACCGTACCAGTGATCGACGCATTCTCCGGGAAATCGTCGGCAGTGAGGCTGAGCATGTAGAGTGGTATCAAGGCGATATCACAGACGCAGAGGCGGTAAAGGCGGCTGCCAAGGACTGCGCCTCTATCGTACACCTTGCTGCGCTTCTAACACCTGCGTGCAAGAACGATCCGGTGCTGGGAGCGACCGTCAATCTGATTGGTACGCTGAATGTCTTCGAAGCAGCCAAAGCAAACGGGATCGAGCGGGTGGCCTATGCCAGCAGCGCCGCAGTCTTTGGCCCTGACGACGGAATGACGCCGCATCCTGTTTCGCAATATGGTGCTTTCAAACTCGCATGCGAAGGAAGTGCACGAGCCTATTGGTACGATGCTGGCATTGCCAGTATCGGCCTGCGTCCGACCGTTGTTTATGGGCCGGGCAGGGAAAGCGGGCTTACCGCAGGCCCAACACTTGCCTGTCGAGAGGCCGTTCGCGGCAATGCTTATACGATTGGCTATTCCGGGCCGCAGGATATGGTTTTCGTTGCCGATGTGGCGGCGGCATTTGCGGCGGCGGCAACACGATCTTACGATGGTGCGCATGCCTTTTCATTGGGTGGGGCATGCAAGGACCTGTCTGATGTCATCCGGGCTATCCGGTCAGAAATACCCGGTGCCGAAATCGATTTTTCTGGTGACCCTGTGCCGATGGCGCCGAATATCGCTGAGACCGACAATGAGCGTTTGCTTGGAGCCATTCCCGTCACGTCGCTTCGTGACGGAATAGCACAGACCATTGCGCATTACCGCTCAATGGAGGGGATGATCTGATGTTCATCAACGGCGATAAATCGCAGGATCATCTCGGTCATCGTCTGCAAGCGGGCATCGATAGCATCTTCTGCAAGAAGTTCGCGACCGAAGAGTACCTTCAGCGTATGCCGGTTGGAGACATAGGTGAAACCAAGCGCCGAGATGGAGATATAGAGATCAAGCGGATCCACATGGCGGAAAAGACCTTTCGCGACACCGCTCTCGATAATCGTCGATACTCTGTTGACGATGGCGCTGTTGAGCCCCTCCATGTCTGCCGCCGCCTGCAAATGGACAGCGCCGTGCAGGTTCTCCGTGTTGATCATCCGTACGAAGGCTGGATTGTCGATGTAATAGCGGAAGGTGAAAGAGATCAGCGCTTTCATCGCCCCAATGGGATCGGCAGGATCAAGGTGCAACTGTTCTTCTGCGGAACGGATGCCCACATATAAGTGCTCCATCGCTGCAAGGTAGAGTTCCTCCTTGCTGCCGAAGTAATGATAAACCATTGCCTTGTTGGAGTTCGCCCGTTGTGCGATGCGGTCCACCCGAGCGCCGCCGATTCCATGGGTGGAAAACTCCGCTATCGCGGATTCAAGCAGCAGGCGCCTGCGTTTCTCCGGCGATCTCTGTCCAGGGTCAATTCCGGGATCGAGCGTGTTCTGTGTTGGCATCGTATCGGCATTCGTCATTTGGATTCCTCGGACTGGCTGTCCTCTTACCACATTGGCAGGCATTGGGCAGCAGCTAGAGCGTAAGTCGTTGATCTGCGGTTAGGCATAACACATGGATTGACATCAACCAACCGGTTGGTTAATTAAAAAATGAATACAAGGTTCGGATCGCGAAGAGGAGTCGCAGTCTGGACAACACGGCACAAACCTTGAGGAGGACTATTAATGCCGAGCAATTTCTCATTTCGTAACGCAGCACTGGCGCTTTTTGCAGGCGCAGCGATGGTGCTCGGAGCTTCTGCAGCCCACGCGCAGGCTCTGGAGAAAATCAAAAGTGCAGGCGTCGTCCGTATAGGCGTCATGGGCGAGCAGGCCCCGTGGGGTTCAATCGACTCCGCCGGAAACAACATTGGTTATGATATCGATGTTGCGAAACTGATCGGCGAAGAAATGGGCGTCAAGGTTGAGTTCGTGCCCAATGCTGTCGCTGCGCGCATTCCAAACCTTTTGACCGGTAAGGTCGACTTGCAGATGGCCGTAATGGGTATGTATCCGGACCGCGCCAAAGCTGTCCAGTTTACCAAGCCCTATGCCGGCCTGAAGATCATTCTTTTGTCGAGTGCCAAAAACAACATCACCAAGATTGAAGATGCCAAAAGCCTTCGCATAGGCGTGCCGCGCGGTGCGGCGCAGGACAAGGCGATCACGGGACTTCTAGGTGATGTTAGCAATATTCGTCGCTTTGACGATGACAGCTCCACGATGCAGGCGCTGGTATCTGGCCAGGTTGACGCCATCGGTGGCAACACGACCTATAAGATCAATCTGGATAAGGCCGCGCCGGGTAATGACTACGAGCAGAAACTGGTCTTCAACGAGCAGTGGATGGGTGTAACGACCAAGCTTGGCGACAAGGAAATCAACGCCTGGCTGAACCAGTTCATCGACAAGATCAAGGCCGATGGTCGCCTTGAGGTGATCAACAAGAAGTGGCTCGGCGAAGACAAGCTTCCGAACTTCCCGGAGAAGCTTGAAGGTGTGTCCTACACCGTCGAATAACATCGACCACATTTCCAATACTGCATGATGAAACGGGGTGCGCGGCCACGATTGCGCAGTCGCGCCCTTCGTCTTCCACGGAAAGTCTGAACATGCGTAAAATCTTCATTTTGAATGGTCCCAACCTCAATCTGCTCGGCCAGCGTGAGCCGGAAATCTACGGTCGAACGACGCTCGATGAAATTCGTTCCTGGTTGGAGACGGATGCTGCAGAGCTTGGTGTGGCGATTGAATTTCGCCAGTCGAACTTCGAAGGTGAGATTATAGAATCCATTCATGCCGCACGTCAGGAAGCGGTGGGGATCATCATCAATCCGGCTGCCTATACGTTCACGTCAATTGCCATTCTTGATGCACTCAAGATGTTCAATGGACCCAAGATCGAGCTGCACATTTCCAACGTGCATCAGCGCGAAGAAATCTATCACAAGTCGCTCGTATCCAGAACGGCAACGGCGGTGATGGCAGGCTTTGGGGCGAAGGGCTATCGGCTTGCGCTCAGAGCAATGACGGAGATGACGGCATGACACGCATTGGTCTTATGGGGGCTGGCCTGATTGGCCGCGAACACGCAGAACTTCTGACTTCGAACCGGCGCGCAGAAATCGCCGCCATCTGCGATCCGACGCCCGCAGCCGCGGAAATGGCGGCCAGACTTTCAGTGCCGCATTTTTCTGACTATGGCGCGATGCTCGATCAGGCAAAGCTGGATGGTGCAATCATCGCCTTGCCGAACCAGTTGCATGCACCGGCAGCTCTGGCTTGCATCGAGCGCGGAGTACCTTGCCTGATCGAAAAACCGATCGCTGAAAGCCTGGCATCGGCCAGCCGGATTGTCGAGGCTTCCGAACGTTCAGGTGTTGCCGTGCTTGTTGGCCATCAGCGGCGTCACAGCCCGGATATCCGTTCGGCAAAGCGTGCCATTGAGGCTGGCGAACTCGGTCCCCTTGTTGCCGTGAATGGCATGACCTTGTTTGATAAGCCGGATGATTATTTCAATACAGAATGGCGGCGGAAGCTCGGTGGCGGTGTTCTACTGATCAATCTGATCCATGACATTGATGTGCTGCGTTATCTGGTGGGCGAGATCGAGAGCATTCGCGCTTTTACTTCGTCGGCGCGTCGTGGCTTCGAAGTGGAAGACACTGCAAGCATTTCAATCCGCTTTGTAAATGGTGTGCTTGGTACGTTCCTGATTTCCGATGGTGCCGTCAGTCCGTGGGCCTGGGAATACACGTCGGGTCAAGCACTCTATCATCCAGCGCAACCCGGACCTTGCCTCTTCCTCGCCGGACGCAAGGCGGCATTGTCCGTTTCCGATATGTATCTGTGGCGGCATGCAGAGGAAAGCGATCACTGGCAGCATCCGCTGATCCGCGAATACCGGCCGGGTGATGGGTCGTTGACCTATGTGAACCAGCTTGATCATTTCGTTGATGTGATCCATGGAAATGCCAAACCGTTGATTACGGCGCGTGATGGCATGTCGACCCTTGCAGCAACCCTTGCAGTCGATGTTGCGGGACGTGAAGACCGAACTGTCACGCTTGCGGAGATGCTGAATGCCGTCGGGGTAGCCGCATGACCCGCAGAAAGACATCACTCTCGTTCCTGACCGGGCTTGGCGTCGCGCCGGAAGAAGCTGTGCTGGCGGCAGCGGAGGCAGGTTACGATTATCTCGGCTTTCGCCTGATGCCAGCTGTCCCGGGTGGCCTGGCTTATGCGCTGATGGATGAGCCGGCTCGTGTGAAAGCACTTCTCAACCTTATGGAAGACAAGGGCGTTGAGGTCTTCGACATTGAGATGATCCGTATTGGACCGGAATTTGATCCTGAGCCGTATTTGCCGTTTCTGGATTGTTCGGCGCAATTGGGTGCTCGCGCCATTCTCGTTGCAGGGGATGATGCTGACGAGGTTCGGCTGACCCACTCATTCGTGAAGCTTTGCGAGGCCGCACGTCCTTTCGGTCTTTCGATGGACCTGGAATTCATGCCCCAATCCGAACTCCGCGATCTCGCCGCGGCGACCCGTGTGTTGACTGCGGCTGACCAGCCGAACCAGGGTGTTATCATTGATACGCTGCACGTTTCGCGTTCGCGCTCGACTATTGAAGAAATTGCCGCAGTGCCGCGCAAGTGGCTGCACTATGCGCAGATTTGCGATGCTCCCGCCGAAATCCCGGAAAGTCGAGACGAGTTGAACTATGCCGCGCGGCACGAGCGGCTTCTGCCCGGTGAAGGCGAACTGGATCTCGCTGGCATGTTCGAAGCGCTGCCGGCGGATATTCCGGTTGCGGTCGAAATCCCAAATGATCGTCAGTCGCGAGGTCTGTCTGCCACCGAATGGGCGAGACGCGCGCTGATAGCATCAAATGACGTACTGGCAAAAGTGACCGGGGAGGTTGTAGCGTGAAAAGCCTTGAAACCAAAACCATTCAGGGTGTGAAGATTCCCAGCCTCGGACTGGGCACGTTCGAACTGAAAGGGCCGGAAGGCGAAGTTGCAATCCGCACGGCAATTGAGCTTGGCTATCGCCAGATCGATACGGCCATCCGTTATGGCAACGAAGCTGAGGTAGGACGCGCTGTTCGTGAGAGCGGCGTGGCCCGTAGTGAGCTGTTCGTCACGACGAAGATATGGTTTACCGAGCTTGATCCAGAGACAGTCGCCCGGCGCGTGGATGAAAGTCTGGAACGGCTTGGCTTTGATTATGTCGATCTGCTTCTGGTGCACTGGCCAAGCAAGACGGTTCCTCTCGGCGAAACCCTGGCCGCTTTCGCAGAAGCAAAAGCGAGCGGTAAGACCCGTCTGATCGGCGTCAGCAATTTTACGGTCGCACTTCTGGACGAAGCGCTTGATGTGCATAAAGCTGAGCTGTTCTGCAATCAGGTCGAGTATCATCCGTATCTGTCACAAGAGAAGCTTCTCACGCGTATGCGTCGGGCGGACATGCTTCTAAATGCCTATCAGCCGATAGCGCGGGGCAAGGTTTTCAGCTCGGATGTCCTTGTTCAGCTTGGGCGGAAGTACGGAAAGTCTGCGGGCCAGATTACTTTGCGCTGGCATCTACAGCAGGACAATGTCGGCGCCATTCCACGTTCCGCCAAGCCAGAAAACATGAAGTCCAACCGGGATATTTTCGACTTCGAACTGTCGGCGGAAGACATGGCGGCGATCCACGCACTTGCACGCGGCGAGCGCTTTTCCAGTTTCGAATGGGAACCGGATTGGGACTGAGTGCCATGCTGGAGGAGGATAGAATATGACACTTGATTTCAGCGTCGTCGCGGACGCCTGGCCCTCACTGGTGTATGGGACGCTGGGAACCCTATTCCTGGCCGTCGTTGGCATGGCACTCGCCACCATCATCGGCGTCGTAGGGGTTGCGATCTTGCGCGCACATATGGCGATCCCGTCTTTTCTGGTCACCGCCTTCGTCGAGGTGATCCGCAATACGCCGTTTCTGGTCCAGATTTACTTCGTCTTCTTTGCGTTGCCTCTTGCAGGCATAACGTTGAATCCAACGCTTACGGCCATTCTTGCGCTTGGGTTGAACGGCGGCGCATACGCCATTGAGATTATCCGTGGTGGGGTCGAAAGCATTCCGAAAGGCCAGACGGAAGCCGGGCTGGCGCTCGGTCTTCACCGGCACGAAGTGTTCCGTCTCATCGTTCTCAAACCGGCGCTAAGGGCGATATATCCATCGCTGTCAAGCCAGTTCATTTTGCTCACGCTCACGACCGCAATCTGCACTTCAATTTCCGCCTATGAGCTGACCTCTGCCGGACAGCGCATTGAAGCGGAAACATTTCGCAGTTTTGAGACCTATTTCACGCTGACGGGCATTTATCTGGTGATCTCGCTGGTGACGATGTGGTCGCTTGCCGCCATCGGCCGACGCGCTTTCAGCTATCCGCAGCGTTGAGGAGGACGACTTATGGGACTGCAAGAACTCACCTATTTGCTGCAGGGGCTTGGCTGGACGCTCGTCCTGACGGCCATGGCCTTTGCGGGCGGTATCGTTTCGGGCATCATCATTGCCTTGATGCGGGTATCGAAACTCGCATGGGTTCGGGCTATTGCAATCGGCTGGATTGGCCTCTTTCAGGGCACGCCTTTGCTGATGCAGCTCTTCGTTGCCTATTTCGGCCTGCCGCTCCTTGGTTTTGATCTACCTGCCTGGGCGGCTGTGGGCATAGCACTTGCCGCACATGCCTCTGCCTTTTTGGGTGAAATCTGGCGCGGCGCGATTGAAGCCGTTCCGAAGGGACAGACCGAGGCGGCCGATGCGCTTGGGCTTCATCGCTACAGCCTGATGGTTGATGTCATCATGCCACAAGCCTTTAAACTATCTTTGCCGGCTACCGTTGGCTTTCTTGTCCAGCTTCTGAAGGGTACATCGCTGGCCGCGATTGTCGGTTTCATCGAACTGACCCGTGCCGGTTCGATTATCTCTAACCAGATCTACCGGCCGCTTCTCGTGTTCGGTGTCGTAGGGGCGATGTATTTCGCCATGTGCTGGCCGCTCTCCTTGTGGGGCAGGCGTATTGAACGACGCATGGCCGCTGGCCTCTCCAGATAAGAAAGGAAAACTTCTCGTGGCAAATGAGAACAAGTCAGATGCGCAGCCGATGATCATGATGCGCGACGTGGAGAAGTGGTACGGCAATTTTTACGCCTTGAAGAAGGTTTCCCTGACAGTAGGCAAGGGTGAAAAGATTGTCCTGTGCGGTCCCTCGGGGTCAGGTAAATCCACCTTGATCCGTTGTATCAACCGTTTGGAAGCCAGCCAGGGCGGCGAGATTGTTGTTGCCGGTCACGCCGTCAAGGAAGACCAGAAGGCCATCGACGCGGTACGCCGTGAAGTTGGCATGGTCTTTCAGCAGTTCAACCTGTTCCCGCATAAAACCGTTCTGGAAAACTGTATCCTCGCACCGATGCGTGTGCGCAAGCTGTCACGTGCTGAAGCGGAGGCGACGGCGCGTAAATATCTTGACCGCGTGCGTATCGGCGATCAGGCCGAAAAATATCCGGCACAGCTTTCTGGTGGCCAGCAGCAGCGCGTTGCTATTGCGCGGGCACTTTGTATGGAACCAAAAGCCATGTTGTTTGACGAGCCAACTTCGGCTCTGGATCCGGAAATGGTCAAGGAAGTTCTAGATACAATGGTGTCGCTCGCGCGTGACGGCATGACCATGATCTGCGTGACACATGAGATGGGCTTTGCACGTCAGGTGGCGGACCGGGTCATCTTTATGGCTGATGGTGAGATCATCGAGGAAAATGACCCTGAAACCTTCTTTCGGGCACCGGCACATGCGCGCACGCGGACCTTTCTCGGCGAGATACTGCAGCACCATTAAGCAACTGGCACTCGCCGATATGATATTTGCAGGGATTTTGCGCATTGTTCGAGGCGCAAAATCTCTGCAGCATCTTCACGAGTGTCAGATCATCGAGCGGCTCAGGCCGCCGTCAATCGGTAGTGCCACACCATTGATGTAGCTTGCCGCCTTGCTGGCCAGGAACGCAACGACCTCGCCGAATTCTTCCGGCGTGCCGTAACGTCCGACCGGAATTTCTCTTTGACTTTCGGCTGCGATAACGGCTGGATCAACGCCGCGTTCAGCGGCATCCAGCGCGTCCAGCCGTGTGGTGCGCTCGGTTGCAAACCGACCGGGCATCACCACATTGACCGTTACACCATCTCCGGCCACTTCGCTGGCAAGCGTCTTGGCCCACCCTGCCAGCGCTGATCTCAATGCATTGGAAGCTGCCAGATTGGGAATGGGTTCACGGATGCTTGTCGAGGATACTGCGATGATCCGGCCGAAACGGCGCGCACGCATTGCTGGCAAATAATGAGCGGCCACTTCAATCTGACTGAGAAACATGCTTCTGATCTGCGTGTTCCAGTAGGTTTCGTCATATTGAGATGCAGCCACTGGAGCGGGACCGCCGCCATTGAGAAGCAGGATATCGATGCTGCCAACGGCTTTGTCCACATTCTCCATCATTCTGGAAACACTGGCAGGATCGGTCAGATCGCTGGTAAAAGACGTCACCGAACCCGCATATGTGCCGAGGCGTTCTTCCGCTGCGCGCATCGCAACCTTGTCTCTGCCAACGAGCGCAATATTCACACCTTGCTTCGCTAGCGCTTCAGCGACGCCCAACCCAAGTCCTTTGCTTCCACCCAGAAGAAGTGCTGTCTGCCTTTTGTCATTCATTTTGATGTTCCAACTCAAATACGGGTGCAGCTGATCGACCTGACGGCCTTGACCATCAAAGCGATATCTTCATCGATGGTGCTCAAATGTACGGAGGCGCGGAGTAGCTCCGAGATCCCGCGTATTGACATATCGTAAGGCGTGTAACCCGGTCCGTTCATGCCGATGTTGATGCCCTGATCAGCGAGACGCTGCTTGACGCTCCCACATGAGAGGCCATCAATCACAAAAGTGACGGCAGCGCCTTTGTTGGCTCCCAAGTCGAGCAGATTGACACCTGGCAGTTCAGCAAGGGCCTGACGAAGTAGAGCAGCTTTTTGATCGAGCTTCAGCCGGATACGGTCCATGCCCAAGTCGAGTGCTTGTTCGATCGCTTTCCCGAGGCCGAGCTTGAGAGCCACAGATTCCTCACCAAACTCAAAAGCGCGTGCGCTTTGTGCCACCACAACGTTTCCATCGCCTAAAGTAGCGGACACATTATCGATGCTGCGCGGTACGATTGCGTCTGCAAGCCGAGGAGAAATGTACCCCAATGCCGTTCCACGCGGCCCGCGCAAAAATTTCCGCCCGCACGCGATGAGCGCATCGCAGCCTAACTCGGTAACATCGATTGGTATCTGTCCAATTGCCTGGCTGGCGTCGATGATGAAAAACGCCGATGACCCGGCTTGCCGGATTGCTGCGCCAATCGCTGCCGCAGGGTTGATCAGTGCGCTTCCCGCGCCTACCCAGGTCAGGGCAACAATGCGAACATCCGGCGAGAGGCTTTGACCGAGCGCTACAGGATCGACGGCGCTTGTGTCGTCCGAGGCCATCAATGAAAGTGATGCACCATTCAGGTCCGCAGAGCGTTGCAGGCATAGAACATTGCCAATCCATTCCTGTCGGCTGACCAGTATCTTATCGCCGGGAGAAAGCGGTATCGAGGCGATCAAGTTACCGTAAAGCTGGCCATGACTGGTTCCAAAAGCAATATCCTGCGGCGAGCAGCCCAAGAGCGTTGCCGCTGCTTGATAGGTGTTGCCGATGGAGGCCGATGCAAGCGCACCAGCTTCTATCGGGCCGCGTTCCGCCTCTAGACGCAGATGGTCAACGATCACCTGAACGGTTTCGGGAGAAGGCAACCCAGCGCCGCTATGATTAAAATGCACGACGGACATTTGCAGGTCCTTTGATCAGCGAATATGGAAAACGGCTTCGACTTCAACCGGCACATTGGCTGGCAGTCCCGCCACGCCAATTGCAGAGCGTGCATGCACGCCGCGTTCATCGAAGACGGCATTCATAATCTGTGACGCGCCGTTGCCGATTTGCGAATAGGCGGTAAATCCCGCTACAGCATTGATGAAGACCGTAAGCTTGGCCAGCCGGACGACGCGATCCAGGTCAGCATCAAGCGCGTCATTGGCCCAGAATATGACATTCGCTGCGCAGAGCTTCGCGCTCTCGAGCGCGGTTTCTATATCAATCTCGCTGCCGACTTGCCCGACATAAGCGATGTCGCTGCCTTTTTCTGGTATCTGGCCCGAGACATAGAGAAAATTGTCGACTTTCGTCGTTGGTGAGAAAGGCAGGTTCGGTCGGGCCAGATTGGGCCAATCGATACCGCAAGCAGCCAGTTTGTCTTTATAGTCGGACATTTGAAACTCCATTTCCTTGTTCTGATTTCATATTGTCAAAGGCCGCGCCCCTCGTGTACTCTTATAATTCTTAGTAAGGTATAAGGATTCATTATGGAGGCGAGTTACGATCTCAGGCTTCTCAGAATGTTCATCGCCGTGGCTGAAACAGGCACAGTGAGCAAGGCAGCTGATCGTCTTGCGCGCACGCAGGCTGCCGTCAGCATGCAATTGCAGAGGATCGAGAAGGAGCTGGACAGAGAACTCTTCAAGCGGTCCTCGCGCGGCGTTTCGCTGACCGAAGCGGGAGAAGCCTTTTTGGCTTATGCGCGCAGGGTCATTGCTTTGACCGAGGATATGCAGCGCGGATTGGTCGATAAGAAGCTGGTCGGCCGTATTCGGCTGGGTCTCTTTGAAGATCTGGCGGTCACGCGACTTCCGGGCGCAATTGCCCAGTTCAGGCAGAAACATCCGTCGGTCGACATTGAACTGAGTTCATCCAATTCGGCGCAGCTTGCGCGATCCTTTGACGAAGGGCAGACCGACATCGTCGTTGCGGATCCAGCCCGGTTTGCCCAGCCGCCGATGAGTTTCCTATCTTATCAGCTGGTCTGGTGTGCGAGCCGATTGCTCGACGTGGACGAGACGGGTCCGCTTCCTGTTGTCCTCTTTGAGACATCCTGTTCCTGGCAGGATCGAATGGTCGCATCCCTCGCCGAAGCGGGCATTGCCTGGACCGTCGGCTGTCGCGTGAAAAGCCTGCCTGCCATGTTATCGGCACTGCGGGGCGGGCTGGGGGTTGGCGTGTTATTTTCTGAAGCGGTGCCGCCCGATTGCGAGACTATAAATGGACGATACAATCTTCCCTCAGCGCCGGTGGCTGAATTTGGGATATATACGGCCAATGACCCATCGCCGCTTGTTTCCGAACTCGCGAAATCACTCGAGGTGTTATCGTAGCGGTACGCCCGGCAATGCCATCCATCAAAGCTGAACAATATCAATTGATTGGGATTTGAAGGGACGCAGCATCTCTTGCGGCAGATTCGGCTCGGTCACAAGAGTAGTGATTTCTGCCAAGGGTATGACGTGATAAGGCGACGCGACACCAAGTTTCTCACGGGTCGCCAATACGATGGTTTCCGCGGACTGGCGGGCGATCAGCCTTTTGATGGCGGCTTCTTCGCCGTCCCCGGTGGTCGCGCCGGTTTCTGGATGCAGGCCCGTCACACCCATGAAATAGGCATCTGTCCGAACCCGGGAGATTGCTTCAGCGGCCACTGAGCCAACCGTAACGATGGAATGTTTGAACAAGCGGCCGCCAATCAACTCGACTTCAATGAGCGGATGACGTGTCAGCTCAACGGCAATATTGGGACTATGTGTGACAATGGTTGCCTTGAGGTCGAGTGGCAATTGGCGGGCCAGTTGCATGTTTGTTGTGCCGCCATCGAGGAAGACGATCTGACCGGGCCGGATCAGTCGAGCCGCAATGCTGCCAAGCATTGGCTTGGCAGCCGAAGCAGCGTCCTCACGTGTTGCAAAATCCGCAGTGGCTGCTGACGCGGGCAAGGCTCCGCCATGCACCCGCAAGAGATGACCTTCGCCGGCAAGTTCGCGCAAGTCGCGGCGAATTGTGTCTTCCGAAACGCCTAATTCCCGGCTGAATGTTTTGGCGACTATTCGACCATCGCGGCGCAGCACCTCAAGTATCAAGGCCTTCCGTTCAGTCGTCAGCATATCTATCGCTCATTGCACGAAAATCCTTGACTCTGCATGAGATTGCACGAATAACACGTCAATCTGGCGGCGGCTAGCCATTTATTGTGTCTGTGTGGAGGTTATTGTGAGTATTGCGCATCGTGTTCGGGTGGAAGACGTCACCCTTCTCTCCAACGACTGGTATGTTCTCAAGAAAACGACGTTTTCATTCCAGCGGGCCGACGGAAGTTGGCAGAGCCAGTCGCGAGAAACCTACGACCGTGGTAACGGCGCAACCATTCTCCTCTACGATCCGCATCGCAGAACTGTCATTCTCACCCGTCAGTTTCGATATCCAGCTTTCGTGAACGGGCACGACGATCTCCTGATCGAGGCGCCCGCAGGGTTGCTGGATAATGCGGAACCGGCTGTGCGCATTCGTGCGGAAACGGAAGAGGAAACGGGCTTTCGCGTACGTGATGTGCGGCAGGTTTTCGATGCCTTCATGAGCCCCGGGTCGGTGACGGAACGGCTCCACTTTTTCGTTGGAGAATATGAGCCAGGAGATCGCGTTTCACAGGGCGGCGGCAAGGAAGACGAAGGCGAAGATATTGCAGTGCTCGAAGTCGATATCGACGAGGCATTGAGCATGATTGCTTCCGGCACAATCCGGGACGGCAAGACGATCATGCTTCTGCAATATGCTGCTTTGAACCTGTTTCGGACGTCATAACAGTACCGATTTCTACAAAGCCGCATATGTAATGGTCTTTGATGACGATCTGATCCGGTCGCTGAGTAACCATGCCGCGTGACAGCGCGAGCAAGGCATGCCATAGGGAGGCCAACTTATCACAAGGCCTTCACACTCATGATCCGTATCGACAATATCAGCAAGTCGAATAGCCATCGCATTCTATTTATCGAAACTTCCGCCGCGTTGAACCGTGGCGAGAAGATCGGCCTCGTCGGGCCGAATGGTGCTGGCAAGACAACGCTTTTCCGGATGATCATCGGCGATGAATTGCCGGATGAGGGCCAGGTCACCGTCGAAAAAGGCGTAACGGTTGGCTATTTCGACCAGAATGTTGGTGAAATGGGTGGGCGTTCGGCTGTTGCCGAAGTCATGGATGGGGCAGGACCCGTCAGTGTTGTGGCGGCAGAGCTGCGCGAGCTTGAAGCGGCAATGTGCGATCCTGATCGTCTCGATGAGATGGACGCCATCATCGAACGCTATGGTGAGGTTCAGGCCCGCTATGAAGAACTTGACGGTTACGGGCTGGATGGACGAGCACGCGAAGTGCTCGCCGGTCTAAGCTTCAGTCAGGAAATGATGGACGGTGACGTCGGCAAATTGTCTGGCGGCTGGAAAATGCGCGTTGCGCTTGCCCGTATTCTGCTCATGCGGCCCGATGTAATGCTGCTCGACGAACCGAGCAACCATCTTGATCTTGAAAGCCTGATCTGGCTTGAAGCCTTCCTCAAGAATTACGATGGCGCCTTGCTGATGACATCGCATGATCGCGAGTTCATGAACCGCATCGTGACCAAGATTATCGAAATCGATGGCGGCTCGCTGAACTCCTATGCTGGCGATTACGCATTCTATGAAAGCCAGCGCGCGCTGAACGAGAAGCAGCAACAGGCCCAGTTTGAGCGTCAGCAGGCAATGCTGGCCAAGGAAATCAAGTTCATTGAACGCTTCAAGGCGCGCGCGTCCCATGCATCGCAGGTGCAGAGCCGTGTGAAGAAGCTCGAAAAAATTGATCGTGTGGAGCCTCCGCGTCGCCGTCAGACTGTGGCTTTTGACTTCTTGCCAGCGCCACGTTCTGGCGAAGATGTGGTCAGCCTCAAGGGCGTCAACAAGGCCTATGGCAGTCGCACAATCTATGATGGTCTGGATTTCATGGTCCGCCGCCGTGAGCGCTGGTGCATTATGGGCGTCAATGGTGCGGGTAAATCGACGCTGCTTAAGCTTGTCACCGGTGCGACAGAGCCTGATCAGGGCATTGTTAACCTCGGCGCCAGCGTGAAGCTCGGCTATTTTGCGCAGCACGCGATGGATATTCTCGACGGTGACAGCACCATTCTTGAATGGTTGGAGCAGCGCTTTCCAAAGGCTGGGCAGGCGCCGTTGCGCGCTCTTGCTGGCTGCTTCGGCTTTTCCGGCGATGATATCGAAAAGAAATGCCGCGTGCTTTCCGGTGGCGAAAAAGCCCGCCTGGTTATGGCTGCTATGCTGTTTGATCCACCAAACTTCCTCGTGCTCGATGAGCCGACGAACCATCTCGATCTCGATACCAAGGAAATGCTCATCAAAGCGCTTTCATCTTATGAAGGCACGATGCTTTTCGTATCGCATGATCGTCGTTTCTTGGCGGCGCTTTCCAATCGTGTGCTGGAACTCACTCCGGATGGAATTCAGCAATATGGTGGTGGCTATACCGAATATGTTGAGAGCACGGGGCAGGAAGCGCCGGGTCTACATGCTGGTTGAGGAACCGGCAAAGGCTTTTTGAGTAAATCAGCTCAGATATCCCTGAAAATGAGCATATGAATTAGGTTGCTACAGAGCTTTGCATCGGGCGGAAGCCATAAAATTGGAATTATTATTGCTCTGATCGCTACGGACCGAATTTCGATCCAATAAGGATGCGTAACTTGCAGGTCCAAATATATGTTCTGTAATGGTGCATTCTAATAAGAATATTGTGAAATCTGTATAGAATGCATTGACATGGCGTTATGAATATGACCGTGCTTTTGCCTCGGGGTCACTCGACCTGCCGGGCTTTTCTTCGAGTATTGTCTGCAATCGATAGTTGTTGAAGTGTCTGATCAGTTGCGAGTGGAATAATGAAGCTCAGCGTTCTGTTGAGCGAGGGGGCATTTTGAAGGTTGCGGTCGTTGCATTTCGGTCGCGTCGAGTGAACTTTTTCACGAGTTCGGCTCTGGCGCTGATTTTAACGATTTTCTGTGGTCAGGAAGCTGAAGCGACGTGTGCGCCTGGCATTCCTACTGCGGGGGCGACGGTTGCCTGCTCCAATCCAGCCAATCCTCTTGCGCCGAGCTATACCGCAGCAGCGAACAATATAACTGTGAACGTAGACAGTACCGCATCATTTGGTGTGCTTCTAGGGGTTGGCGGCACGGCATTCTCACTGACCGGTGATAACGTTTCGTTGAATAATTCGGGAACGATCAATCCATCACTCCTCGGTCTACTGAGTGTCCTAAGTTCAGGCACGGTAGTTGGTAATGCTTCTGCCAGTGATGTCAATGTCACGAACCACGGAACACTTGGAGGCACGGTTGGGTTATTGGGATTCAATCTTGCCGGTTTGACTGGGATGGCGCTTGCAGTCCAAAATGGCGCTGGAGGCACAACCAATATTACGAATACCGGAGTTATCTCGACTACAGCACTCGCCGGCGTAACCGTTGCGTCAGGCGACAGCCCAGCCGTCGCGGTTTATGGTGGTGGTCAGATCGCTTTTGCCAATTCCGGCACCATCAACGGCAGAGTTGCATTTGAGGCTTCCGGCATTTCCGGTCTTGGCAACAGCTTCCACAATTCGGGTAACATTATTGGTGGCGTGTCTCTTGGCGCTGATAGTAAAAATCTGTTTACGGCTTATACTGGCTCCAGCGTTACAGCCGGTATTGGGGCGATTGGAAATTCTCTTGGAGTTATCGGCTACAATCTGAGTTTCGCCCCGGCGGGGATTGTTGATGGAGGTTTTGGGGGCGCCAATACATTACAACTCGATAAGGAAATTATCGGTCCTTCTACTGGCTCGCTTAATCTCTCCAATTATATAAATTTTAGTAAACTGAACGTTCTCGAAGGAATCTGGACCCTGAGTGGCGCAACGGGCGTATCAACCGTTGACTTGAGTGGGGGCGCGGTCCTAATCGATAATGGTTCTGCATTTGGTACTGCGTCGATTACGGCCAGCAATGGCGTTGCTCTCCGTGCTTCGGCTGCGGGCCTTAACATCGGTAACGATATCACGCTTGGCGTGGGCGGATTAACCGCCGGTGGCACCAATGAATATACGCTTTCCGGAGCGCTTTCAGGTGACGGCGGACTTATCAAAACCGGGGCCAACGCAGTAATTCTGTCTGGAGCAAACACCTATACCGGTGATACTGTTATCGATAGCGGTGTTTTGCAGGCGGATGGAGCAAATAGGTTAAGCAAGACCAGCGTCACAACGATCAATATGTATGGTATATTGGATTTCGGCGGGTATGCTGAAGCTATTGACGATATCTCACTCTCAGGCGGCATTTTGAGAAATGGCGCGCTGGCAGGTTCAGTAGATTCATCGGGTGGAACGATTGCTCAACTGGGTGGCGCAGCATCAATAGATTTATCATCTGGAACAACTAAGCTTTCAGGATCAAATACCTATACTGGTACGACAACCGTCAATGGTGGAACACTCCTCGCAGGCAATACAAATGCGTTGAGTAGCAGCAGCAATATAACCGTTGCGACCACGGGCACACTGGATCTTGGCGGTGTCGCCCAGACATCGAACAACATCGCATTGAGAGGTGGAACATTGACAGATGGTTCTGTCGTTGGAACTGTTCTGTCATTCGGTGGATCGATCAGCGAACTGGATGGAGCAACCGCGCTCACTGTGTCGTCTGGAGCCACCACGCTTTCTGGGGTCAATACGTTTTCCGGGGCGACCACCATTAATGGTGGCACTTTGCACGGCGGTGGTGCTCAAGCCTTCAGTGCAACCAGCGCCGTTACGATCAATGCCGGGGGTATATTGAGTTTGGGTGGGGTCGACCAAGCGATCAATACGGTTTCGCTCGTTGGCGGTATGCTCACCGATGGCAATCTGACCGGAGCGATTACGTCTTTCGGTGGATCCATCAGCGGCTTGGGCGGAACGACCGCCTTGGTAACGTCGTTCGGAATCACCACAATCACGGGAGACAATACCTATATAGGGCCAACAACACTGAACGGCGGTTCGCTGATCGTAATCGGTTCAATCACCTCTCCGACGGTTTCTGTGGGTAACGGTGCGTTACTTGGTGGTTCCGGAACGATCGGAGGCGCGGTAACTGTTGCTTCGGGAGGAACACTTTCAGCGGGCAACAGTCCAGGAACGCTGACCGTTCAGTCGCTGTCGTTGAACAGCGGTTCCAATACAATATTCGAGTTAAATACGCCCGGCATCGTTGGCGGTGCCACGAATGATCATATTATACTCAATGGCTTGGGTGCGTCCGGTAATCTGCAGCTCGGCGGCACGTTGACAGCCAACGTTGCTTCTGCGGGATATTACCGCCTGTTTGATGTCACGGGTGGCGGAACGATTAGCGGCAGTTTCAATACGGTAGCTATTTCGGCTCCATCGGTAACGGGTGCAGAAGGTGTTGTTTATAGCAGCCCATCCGATACGCCGACTCAGGTTAATCTTGCGGTGGTCGGTTCGAGCCAGAATATGGGATTCTGGGGTGGTTCGGACGTACATGGCAATGGCAATGGTGGTTCGGGAGTTTGGTCGAGCGATGGCACCAATTGGACAGGCACCCCCGGTCCGGGAGGCTTCAACTCGATCTGGCTGGGTTCGGTCGGTGTTTTTCAAGGTGCCGCTGGGACAGTCACCATTGCTGGAAGTCAAAGTTTCGATACGCTGCAATTCAACACTGATGGTTATGTGCTCGACGGCGGTACACTGGAGTTTGGAGTTGCAGCCGGAGGCACGATCAATGTGTCGGCAGGCGTTACTACCAGGATAGACTCGGTGCTGACCGATGGTACTGGCTCCAGTTTGACCAAGGTTGGCGTGGGCACGCTCGTGTTGACGGGTAACAATACCTATAGTGGGGGAACAAATCTTCTTGATGGAGCCGTGTCTGTTGCCAATGACGCCGCTCTTGGCGATGGTGGCGCGATTTCCTTTAATGGCGGAACGCTTGCAACAACAGGCAGTATGCAAACTGCACGTGCGATCAGATTGAACGGAGACGGCGGTTTCGACGTTGCAGCGAACACGGGGTTTGTTGTCACCGGCGCTGTCACGGGCGCAGGGAACCTGATTAAAATCGGCGACGGTGATTTACGGCTGGTTGCAGAGAATGGTTATGGCAACAGTTTGGTGGTTTCTGGTCGTCTGATCGGTGATGCACAATCGATTTCCGGCAACATCGGCAACTCAGGCATCGTAGTCTTCGATCAGGTTACCGATGCGAGCTTTGCCGGGAATATAAGCGGTCTCAATGGTTCATCCGGTACGATGGTCAAGCAGGGCTCGGGTAATCTCTCCCTTGGCGGCACCTCTTCGCTGAACTGGTCGATCGATGCTGGTGGTCTTGTCACGGCTGCGGAACGCTTCGGAGGGAATGCGCAAATTGGTGCTCTAGCTTCATTTACCTTTGATCAGGTAGGGGATGCATCCTATGCGGGTACGCTGAGCGGGACCGGAACCTTCGTGAAGGCGGGACAAGGCAAGCTTGTCTATGATGGTGATAGTGCCTCTTTCGCCGGTACGACCGAGATTCTTGCCGGCGGATTGATTATCGGTTCGCAGAGCAGCATGTCGGCTGCGGTGTTGGGCGGTACGTTCAATGTGGAAAACAGCGGCACGCTGGGTGGTCATGGCACGGTCGGCTCCGGAGCGGGGTCGTTAGTGACAATAGCCTCTGGCGGCACACTTGCACCCGGCAATTCCATTGGCACATTGACGATCGATGGGGATATTATCTTCGACGCGGGATCGAATTTTCAGGCGGAGATCAACCCCTCACTGCAAAGCGATCTGTTGAATATAACTGGAACGGCCGCGATTAACGGTGGAACGGTCTACGCTTTGAAAGCCGCTGGCGTTTATACACCCGACAGCCGTTGGACCATTATCAACGCGGATAATGGTGTTAACGGAACATTCGATGCGCTTGATCAGAATATGCCCTTCGTTGACCTGGCGCTCGCTTATGATCCAACGCATGTCTATATCGATGCGACGCGCAATGCCGTCTCTTTCTGCGATGTAGCTCATTCTGCAAATCAGTGTGCGACCGGCGGAGGGCTTGAAAGCGTCGGTGGTGATAATTCCGCCTACGCCGCTGTTACTGCACTCCCTGACGAAGATAGCGCGCGCAACGCATTCGATCAGCTTTCTGGGGAAATTCACGCCTCGGCGAAAACAGCACTGATTGAGGACAGTCATTTTGTGCGGGATGCGGCCATCAACCGTATGCGTTACGCTTTCAGCGACGAGGCGTCACCAACCATGGCCGTCGTATCCGCCGGTCAGAGCGACGAAGCAGCATTTAAAAGTGAGGGCTTGGCTGTCTGGGGGCAAGGTTTTGGTGCTTGGAGCGACCATGACGGCAATGGCAATGCCGCAAAGCTGAACCATTCTACGGGCGGTTTCCTGTTTGGTGCGGATGCCCCAGTGCTTGATGCGTGGCGTCTCGGTATCATGGCTGGTTACAGCCATACCAGCGTAAAGGTTGATGCGCGGTCATCTTCCGCAGACAGCGATAATTACCATCTCGGCCTTTATAGCGGTACGAGTTTCGATAGAGGCCCCGGCGCATTGGGTATCAGAACTGGTCTTGCCTATACGTGGCATGAGATGGATTTCAACCGCTCAGTTTCTTTCCCCGGTTTCTCGGATCATACGGACAGCTCTTATCATGCTGGCACGTTTCAGGCGTTTGGCGACCTCGGCTACCGGTTTGATGCAAATGCTGTAGCCTTTGAGCCGTTTGCCAATCTTGTTTATGTGAGCTTGCGAACCGACAGCTTTGAGGAAAATGGTCTGGCTGCTGCGCTTCATGCTGGTGACGAGACAACGGAAACGAGCTTCACGACGCTTGGACTGAGGGCTTCGAGTGCGTTTCTGGTTGGCGACACGAAGGTTGCAACACGTGGAACATTGGGTTGGCGCCATGCGTTCGGCGACGTGACGCCCGCCTCTGCGCTGGCCTTCACAGGCGGTGACGCTTTTTCAGTGGCTGGCACGACCATCGCACAAGAAGCCGCCTTGGTTGAGGCCGGGCTGGACATGAGCCTCTCACTATCGGCATCATTCGGCCTTTATTATCAAGGACAGCTCGCGGAAAAAGCGCAGCAGCACGGCGTTAAGGCAAGCTTTGCGGTGAGATTCTAAAACAAGACTTGGCGGCTGTTTTCTGACCGCCCAGTTTGCCGCATGTCGACCGCATAAAAGAAATTGCGTCATAGGTACGCTGCGCTTGCGGACCGAGCAGCGCACTTCCGAAAAGCGGTGATGAGGTCACTTCTTAACTGGAAACTGGAAGTTGACGCCTGCAAATATCTGCCACTTCGGCGAACTGTCGCCTTGGTGCCAAACTGTATATTGCGGTTCGATAAACGCATTCATTGTAATGCCTTTTTCAAGCTCGAACACCTTGCCGATACCGAAGCCAACCGGGATATAACCCTCATTGTCTTCCAGATTGAAACTCCATGTTGCTGTCGAGCGGAGATACCAGCCGTCCTTCAAATTGTAATTGATGATCGGCTCGACGGTTGCCAAACTGACATTGTCTCTGTCGCCGTGGCCTGCGAACGATGCCTGATAGGTTACCAGACCACCTAAAAGGCCCCAGCTCTGTGGGGCAACGATGACACCCGAGGCACCAATTTGCCATTTGCCGTTGCCGAGTGCGTCGTCCGTGGCGGTCGGTATAACCAGTATAGGCCCGGCGCCCAAGGTTATGTCGCCGTGCTTGGGAAGGATGAAAATATCCATCAGCGTGAGATCTCCCAATCCCGTTACGTACCCATCGGGAAACTCAGGGGCCGTGGCGATGGGCAATGTATACCGCAACAACTGCGGCAGGCCGGCTATGTCCGCTGGCACCAATCCGCGCAGAAGAAACTGATTGGCCCGACGTCCGGGTAACCCGAATAACTCGGCTGAATAGTAATTATGGAAGTTAACAGTAATCTTCGGTGTCAGAGGATTGTTGGCATCATTCACCGACTGATGTTCTTGCGCCATGACGCCGTTAGTCACGACGACGGAGAACAGCAGACCAAGACCTGTACGAATGAACACCGACATAGCAAAATTCCCCTAAATTCATATTGCTAAAATCGTATCTAAAAAGTGCTGAAAATGAAGTTTGTTACAG
The DNA here is from genome assembly GCF_005938105.1 of Brucella haematophila. Classification (GTDB taxonomy): domain Bacteria; phylum Pseudomonadota; class Alphaproteobacteria; order Rhizobiales; family Rhizobiaceae; genus Brucella; species Brucella haematophila. The sequence continues at coordinate 470,811 of NZ_VCPE01000003.1, forward strand.
TAACAAACGCGATATTTCTTCAGATGTACGGTGCACCTGTGTCGCTTGACGTGCGAGCTAAAGTCATTGGTATGGGGGAACTGGCATTCGTTACCGTAACGTGCTTCATTTTTAACCGGGTTCCGCTCAGTTTATTCAAAACTGAGGAGATTGAACCTTGAAACGGATATCTTCTGTCTTTCTCGCCTCATCAATGGGGTTAAGCTCTCCACCGCTGCATTGTATTCGCCAGACTACACTGACCTCGCAGCCAAGACGCATACTGCAAAGCAGAACAGTGACGGCTCCACGGACATTTACGTTGGATCGAAAAATCCGGGTGTCGATGCGAAGCGGATTGCGACAATTCCAGACAAGGGCTTTTTCACGATTTTACGCCGTTACGGGCCGACGAAAGCTTTCTTCGACAAGACCTGGAAACCTGACCCCGTCGTGAACATCAAGTGAGAACACAGCTATGAGAAAGCAATTTCTGATTACCGCGGCAATCCTTTGTCTGGCGTCAAGCCAGACATTGGCCAAGGATTACAAGATGACGACGCCGATACCGGATGAGATCGTCACGCCAGATTCAGTCGATACGCGCATCGGCACGCTGAAGTTCAATGACGGTGTGCCGACGGTGGAGACAGCGGAGAAGGTTTGGGATCAGCTTGATTTCAGTCGCGGTATTGAAGCCTTCCTCAACGGAATTCCCGGCGCCTCCATGGTGGCGATCCGTACTGGGCTGCGTGAGGTCGGCGCTGAACACGGAACTATCGGTGTCTTTTCGACGCTGATGGATTCTAAGTCATTGTTCCTGACGGCTAACTCCGAGACGATCTACTTTCTTAGCTGGATGGACCTCAAGGACGGACCCGTTGTGGTTGAAAGCCCGCCCGGTATTCTGGGCGTTATCAATGACTTCTGGTTCCGCTATGTGACCGATCTTGGCAATGCGGGCCCTGACAAGGGTAAGGGTGGGAAGTATCTATTCGTGCCGCCAGGCTGGAAAGGCGAGAAGCCAAAGGGCTACTTCGTGATCCAGTCTCCAACCTTTGGCAATCTTCTGTTTGGGCGCGCTTTCATGAACGACGGCGATCCAGCGCCGGGCGTGGCCAGTCTCAAGGCCAAGCTGCGGACCTATCCTTGGGCAAAGCGCACCACCCCTCCAGAAACGAAGTTCATCGATCTGTCGGGTCGGGCCATGAACACTGTCCATGCCAATAATTTCAAGTTCTTCGAGGAGGTCAACCAGATCATTCAGGAAGAACCGGCGGGCGTGTATGGACCTGATATGACGGGCATCTTCGCTGCCATCGGCATGGAAAAGGGGAAGCCATTCGCCCCTGATGCGAGACTGAAGAAGATTCTTGAGGATTCAGTCGCGGTCGGCAATGCGGCAGCCCGAAACATAGATTTTCGTCCGCGCGATCCAGCGGTGATGATCTATCCCGATCGCAAATGGACAACACCTTTCATCGGTGGCAGTTATGAGTGGATGACCAAAAGCGGGGCACGAAACTTCGATGCGCGCACGCTGTTCTACTATGCTGCAACGATCAATACGCCTGCCATGGCAGTGGCCATGCCGGGAATAGGTTCCCAATATGCGGCGACAAACTTCGACAAGGATGGAAATCCTTTTGATGGCGGCAAAACCTATCGCCTGCACGTTCCGGCAAATGTGCCGGTCAAGGATTTCTGGTCAGTCGTCGTTTACGATACTCAGACACGCTCCATGCTGCAGACAGACCAGCAGTTTCCAAGCCTGTCCAGCGAGAAGAACCTAAAGAAGAACGCTGATGGTTCCACCGACATCGTCTTCTCGCCTGAACAGCCAACCGACACATCCAATTGGATTCAAACGATCCCCGGCAAATCCTGGTTCACGATTTTCCGTCTTTATGGCCCGCTGGAGCCATGGTTCGACAAGTCGTGGAAACTTGAGGATTTCGCCGAAGTGAAGTGAACCTGAATTGTATCGAAACCTGGAGAAGAAGATGAAGAACCGCATCGTTGTCGCGGCCTTTCTGGCTGCATCGCTTTCATCCGTCGCCTTCGCGCAGGATGCAACGACATACAAGTTCGAGAACGGATATCCCACCGCTGCAACGACCAAGAGTGCGCAGGATGACGCCGGTTTGCAGCGGGCAGTGGTGGCCTATCGCTTCTGGTATCCGACCGTTTCGGTCGAGGGCATCTTCAACGGCAATCGCGCTGCCGGGATCGAGGACAACGCCGCCTATGGAGGCGCTGCTGCGGGGCCGCGTCAGGTCGGCTTTACACTCAACTCCGATACGCCATATGGCTCGGCGACACTCGACGTGTCCAAGGGGCCGATGGTGGTGGAGTTGCCAGCCGGGGCTTACATTGGTCTCGTCAACGATCACAATCAAAGCTGGGTGCTTGATATGGGTATACCGGGACCCGATGCGGGCAAAGGTGGCAAGCATCTGATCGTCGGGCCGGATTATAAGGGCAAGATTCCGAAAGGATATTTCGTCGGCAAGACACAAACCTACAAAAATCTGCTTGCCGTAAGGGCGCTACCTGTTGGAGGCGATCAAGACAAAGCCCTCAAGGCTCTGGAAGCAATCAAGATTTATCCTTTAGCCAATCCGAAGCAGCGACTCAAATTTGTTGATACGACCAATATGGACTTGGATAGCACTTCTCTCAAATGGGAGGACAATATCCAGTTTTGGCAGAAGCTGAATGACATTATCCAACAAGAGCCGATTGTCGCGAAGTTCGAACCCATGTACGGCCTGCTTCAGGCAATTGGTATTGAAAAGGGCAAGGCGTTCAAACCGGACGACCGAATGAAGGAAATTCTGGAGAAGGCCGCCCGCCAGGGCCGGGATCAGATGCTGGTTTCAGCTTTCGACACAGCGCGCACTGACAAGCTTGCCTGGCCCGACCGCAAATGGGAATGGGTCGGCCTTGTTCCTGGAAGCGCCCAGTTTGAAACGCCAGCAGGGATCGATTTGGAAGCGCGCGACCGTTGGTTTGCCCAAGCTATTGTAACGTCTCCCGCCATGTTCCGCCGTTCGCCCGGCGCAGGGTCGCTCTATTGGCTTGGCGCTCGCGACGGCACCGGGGCCTGGCTCGATGGCGGTAAAACCTACAAGCTTTCGATCCCACAGCCGGTACCCGGTAAGCTCTTCTGGTCTGTGACAGCCTATGATGCGCAGACCCGTTCGGAAGTGCAGACCGATCAGAGCAAGGCGGCTCTCCGGTCGCTCTTTGAATTGAAAGATGCAAGCAAGAGCGAACCAACCGAACTATATTTTGGACCGACCGCACCTGCCGGTCAGGAAGGTCGCTGGATCAAGACAGTCCCCGGTCGTGGCTGGTTCGCCTATATCCGCATCTATGGACCAGACAAGCCCGCTTTCGATGGAAGTTGGAAACCTGCCGACTTCGAGGAAGTGAAGTAGGGCTTGGAAGGTAATTTTGTGTTTGCAGGAACTGGCGCCGGAGCCTTTTCGTGTCCCCGGTGCTAACATACGAATGCGTTTGTTCTCTTTGTCGGTGGGCGGGTTGCAAAGCCAAATTCCCGCGTGATTTCTGCGGCGTGATGACATCCACCGAATGTCGGAGCGGACCCGAATTAGGTTGCGGCCGAACCGAACAGTCGGGTAAAGAAGCGACATGACTGTTAGAGAGATTATCAAATATCCAGACACGCGTTTGCGAGCGCTTGCCGACCCTGTCGCGACCTTCGGCGATGATCTGCGTGTTCTTGCGCGCGATTTGCTGGATACGATGCGCGCCGCACCGGGGATCGGTATCACTGCGCCTCATATTGGCGTATCGGCACGGGTGGTTGTGCTGCAACTTTCCGGCAATGGCAGCGAGAAGACCTATATTAATCCCGAGATCGTTTGGGCGTCCGACGAGAAAATCGTTCATGACGAAGGAAGCGTATCCATGCCCGGTATTGTCGAGAAGGTCGAAAGGCATGCTCGCATCCGAATTCGCTATCAGGATATTGACGGCAATGAGCAGACCGAAGAATCCGATGGTTTGCTTGCGGTGTGCCATCAGCATGAAATTGATCAGCTTAACGGCATCTTCTGGCTTCAGCGCTTGTCGAAACTTAAGCGTGACAGGTTGATCAAGCGCTACCAGAAAGTTCTCAGGTAAGCGGTTTGGGGGGGCGAGGCGGATTTCTTTCCCTTGTATGGAAATGAAACTAACCTCCCAGTGTCGAAGCAATGCCCACAATCACTGGTCCCATAAGAGGCAAGAGCACATTTGAGATGGCATAGGTAACTGTGTACCCGATCACAGGTGTGGAGTTTCCCGCTTGTGATACGAGTGCGCTAATCGTTGGCGTACTGCAATGCTGCCCGGCGATTGCACCAAGAAGGATTGGCGTATCGATATTCATCAATTTTGAGCCAACGAAAAGCGACACCAACGCAGGCACGAACGAAACTACCAGACCCAGCAGTGGGAGGATAAGTCCGTATTCGAGAATGAGCGCGATTGCATCGGGTCCGGCACTCAGTCCAATGGCGGCTATAAAAACGGCCAGTCCAAAATCTTTCGCAAACTCCGCAGCCGGAACCGGGAATCCGCCGCGTGCTGGATTTCTCATGTTGAGCCAACCAAAAGCAAGGCCGGCAATCAACGCGCCGCCGCCAGATCCCAACGATAGCTCCCAACCTCGGATACTGAGCGAGAATTGGCCCAAAAGAAGGCCGACGACGATACCGAGGCCGAGAAATACAAAGTCAGTACTGCCGACTTTTGGCAGCGGCTTGCCCAAAGTTTCAACAGCTCGGGAGACCGGTTTGTCCTGCCCGTAAAGTGTCAAGACGTCGCCTTCATGGAGAACTGTACCCGGCAATGCCGGAACAGTCTGACCCAAACGTCGCACGTTAGAAATGAACACTCCGCGTTTTAGATCGGGCGAAGCTGACTGTCGCAATTGACGGATCTGACGCCCGAAAGCTTCTTTTCGAATGAGAACGACTTCCCGGGTAACAAGCGCCAGGCTGGTTCCATCAGGTACAGGTACTTCCTCTCCGAAGAAATCCTGAACTGCTATCACCGCGTTACGGCGGCCATGCACAATGACAATGTCATCTGGATTCAACAGGAAACTGGGATCTGTTTGAAGAATTTTCCTATGTCGTCGAACACGTTCAATCGTGACTGCCCAGTTCCAATCTTTCTCCAGGTCGCCAACAGTCTGCCCAGCAAGCGAACCTGCCCTGAAAGCCCGGGCAACAAACATGGGCAAGCCCTCAACCTGATCCTCGTCATCGTCCTCAGAACCAAGTCTGCGGGCGAGCGCCTGCGCTTCGGTCTTGAGGTCGACTTTCAAAAGCATCGGCGCAAGCTGGGTGGTAAACACTACAATTCCGATGAGGCCGAACAGATAGGTAAGACTATAGGCCGTAGCGACGTTGGCCTGTAATTGTTCGATTTGTTCCGGCGAGATCACCAGATGTGAGATTGCTTGTGACGCTGTTCCGATGACAGCAGATTCCGTTGCAGATCCAGCAAATAGACCAGTGGCTGTTCCGATATCGAGCTTGAATAGAATGATAGCCGTCGCAACCAGAATGGTGACACATACAACCTCGATTAGGGAAAATATTCCATAACGCCATCCGCCTCTGATATTGGCAAAGAACTGCGGCCCTGCTGTAAACCCCAACGCGTAAATAAAGAGGGTGAATGCGCTGTCTTTCAGGTCTGCTGACATGCGAACGCCGAGCTGCCCTATGGTCAGTGCCACCAACAATGTTCCGCAAACCCCACCCAATCGAACGGGGCCGATGCGCAGTTTGCCAATGAGGTAACCAATCGCGAGTGAGACAAAGAGCGCGACGACAGGGTCTTTCAGAAAATACATCGCTAATCCCTATCTTGTCGCATCTATATTCTATACGTGATGCATATCTAATATAATATTGATGTTTTTCTATCTGTCCAGATTCAGAAAAGAATTTTATTAGAAATTCTTCATCTTGTTACTTGGTGGCGGGGAGCGCCATTATGGGCGCCTTTCAAGCTTGGCGAGCGATTGAATATGCTGAGCTGCATCCGACACATTCACTGCGCGGGCTGGCTTTTCCGTATTATTGGCAGTAGTTCGAAATTGTTATTTCTCTATTGAATAAATATCCAATCGAATTTATTTTCGTGAATCATCGAGATGAATTCCTATAATATTTAAAGGAATAGTATTATATTTAACTAAATTAGAAATGACAAATACAATATTGAGATTTTGCTTAATAATGCCCCGTAGGATGATCATCAACAGGTTCTGGGATGAGTATGGAGAAACGACCACTTACCCTTACGGTCAATGGCGTCACGGTCGGACCGATGGATGTCCCGCTCGGTATGCCAATGGTCGATTTTCTACATGAATATCTCGATTTGACGGGGACGCATTTCGGTTGTGGTCAAGGCATTTGTCATGCTTGTACCGTGATCGAGGTGAAGCCTGACGGTACCAAAACTGAAAGCCGCACATGCATCTATGACGCGCACTTCTTTGACGGCAAATCGATCCTTACGATTGAGGGGCATGGAGAGCGAGACGCTACTGGTAATGTTCGCGTTTTGACGTCGATTCAGCAGGCATTTATCGACCATTTTTCTTTTCAGTGCGGCTATTGCACGCCCGGTTTTGTTGCCGGCGCAACCGTTTTTATCGAGCAGCTTAAACGGCAACCAGTGAAGCGTGCTAATCTGGAGGCGGCGATTGAAGATGCGCTTGATGTCCATATTTGCCGCTGCACCGGCTACGTTCGTTACTATGAGGCGATCCGCGATGTTGCTCTGGCGACGCCCGGCTGTGTCGTCGGTTGATCGGGGCGGAGTGGCGGGGGCATGAAACATAAGCGTCTTTATTACATTGCTTTAGCCGCCCTGCTGATTGTCGGTGCGGGGGGGTTTTCCGTCTTTCTTGGAGTGTTTCGAGCTTCATCCCTCACTCCCGATGTGAAAACGCCACTGTCTGCCGAACAACTGCATGCGCTTGTTCCTAGAGGACAGGAATTGGCGCGAGCTGCCGATTGCTTCGGCTGCCATTCCTTGCCTGAGGGGCCTATGGCTGCAGGTGGCGTCGCAATTTCAACCCCATTCGGCACACTTCATTCGACCAACATTACGCCAGATCCCACCTACGGTATCGGCAAGTACAGCCGGGCGGATTTCCATCGTGTGATGAAGTATGGCATCGCACCGGGGCATCGCAATCTTTATCCAGCCATGCCGTTCCTGTTCACCCAGGTGACAACGCCGGATGATATCGACGCGCTCTATGCCTATCTGATGACGATACCGCCGATTGCTATTGCCAATAAGCGTAATAGCGCCATCTTTCGTCTGCCTGTCCGTCCTTTCGTAAATTTCTGGGCACTTTTCAATTTTCCAAAACGCGAAGCGCCGTACAATGACCAGCGCTCCGCCGACTGGAACCGAGGCGCTTATCTGGTTGAGGGGCTGGCTCATTGCGGAGGATGTCACACGCCGCTCAATCTCATGATGGCACCCGACTTTGCGCGCAATTTGCAAGGCGGCATATTGGAAGGCATGGTTGCGCCTGACATTACCCAGCCGATGCTGACACGACAGGGCTTCGATATCCGCGCCTTGAGCCAATATTTGAAGACCGGTATCGCCCCTCAGGGGACATCCTTCGCTGATATGAATACGGTGACCCATTTCTCCACCAATGTCATGGCGGATGACGATATTCGCGCCATTGCCACTTACCTTCTGACGGACAAAGACGGAAATATCCCGGCCGCAAAGTCGGCGCCCGAAGCTCTGCCGCAGGCGCTTCAGGCTGCGCCCGGCAGCGAAATGGACAAAGGGCGAATGTCCTATATTTCGGCCTGTGCGGGCTGTCACGGCCTGAAAGGCGAAGGCATACCCAATGTCGCGCCTGCCATGAAAGGCAACGGTATCGTGGCACTGGATCGGCCAAACGCGCTGATCAATACTATCTTGAACGGCATCGCCACCCAGACATTCACGGACCGACAGCGCATGTACGCCATGCCGTCTTTTGCCGATACGATGGACGAGAGCGAGATCGCGGCCCTTGTCAGCTGGATGCGCGCGCAATGGGGCGGACAAGGCGGGCATCCGGTTACCGGTGGGGAAGTCAAAGCATTCCGACGCTCCGTTCGATAATGTGTGGAACTGATTTGACCGTATCGCGGATGGTATCCCGCCACGGTTGATTAAGGAGATAGATACATGGCTGCCGGATTGTCACGCCGTGATTTCATCAAATTGGGTACGTTCGCGGGCATCTCGGTCCTCTTTGCGCGTCTTCCCAATGCTCAAGCGCTGGAGGTCCAATCCGGCCCGGCTGCCGCAGACTGGATCGGTGCCGACGGAAAGGCACGCTATCGCTGGGATGCGATACGCAAGGTAACCGGGGGCAAAACCTTTGCGCGTGATTATCGCGCCAAAGACATCGCTGGCTGGACGAAGGATCAGGGGCACGCGTTTTTCATCAAGGCGACCAATGCCGACCGCACGTTCGAAGGTCTGAATCTATCGTCACTGGGCAAAGACCTCCAGCCCGACTGTCTGGTCATGCATGAAGATCTGGAGCGGCATGGTCTCCGTGTTCCGCAAGTACCCGATCTGGCGGAAGAGTTTTTCGGCAGGAACTTTCTCGTTCCGAAAGGTGAAACACCGCCGTTGCTGGGCCACCCGGTGGCTCTGCTCGTTTATGACGATTTCGAGCGCTTCGAACTCGCAAAACGGACGCTGCGGTTTGAACCGGATATCGTGCGTTATGGCGCGCAAACCGGTCCCAAGCCGCCGAAGCATTACGGTGCCGCCCGTTATGTGCGTATCGGCGGTGAAACCCCGACGTCGCCTTCTGTTTATTCCTCTTTTCAGGATGCGACCATCTTTGGCAATTTCAAGGGTGACGAGCCTGTCTGGCCGGACGAAAGCCAGACGGGTCTCTTCGTTCCGCGTTCCGTACAGACCAGGCATCGTGGTGGAGGTGCGCGCGATCTCGAACAGGTGGCGCGCGAGACTTATGAACCCATGCGTCGCGGGATGAATGCGGCGCATGAACTAGCCGGAGAGATTGAAGTCGCGCGAAAGAATGCCGACAAGATCGTTCTCGATCGCAAGGCATTTTCCCAGTCTGTTGACCCTTCTGCGCTGGAAGCGGACAATGGCAATGCCTGGTACGATGCGCAAACACGGACGCTGCATATCATCGCTGCCGTACAATCGCCCTATGATACGGCGCGTTTTGCCGCAATGATCGTCAAGGGCAACAAGCATTTTCCGGTCGATGAGATCAAACTCCTTTCCGGCACCACAGTCGGTTACGGCTCGAAGGATCACTCGATCTTCCCACTCTATTGCGTGATGGCGGCCTTTTATGGCGGTGGTAAAGCCGTGCGCCTCGCCAATGATCGCTATGAGCAATTCCAGCTCGGGCTCAAACGACACTCCATGCATATGGATGTTTCTCTCGTCGCGGACCGCAAGACAGGTCAGTTTGAAATCATGAAGGGTCAGTATGTCGCCAATGGCGGCGGGCGGGCCAATTACTCCTTTTCCGTCGCGCAGGTCGCCGCAACAGCGGCGCAGTCGATTTATTATCTGCCGAAGTCGGATTTCAGTTCTGTCGCTCTGGCGAGCCGAGCCGTGGATGCCGGCTCCATGCGCGGCTATGGTGCGCTTCAGGTCATGTCGGTGACCGAATTGATGGTCGATGAACTGGCGAATGAACTCGCGATTGACGCCATCGAACTGCGCCAGCGCAATGCCACGAAAGCAGGCTATCTGAACACGCAAGGCGCGCAACCGCTGGGTGACCCGCGCAATACCGAAATGCTGGAGAAAGCCGCAGCCAATCCGCTATGGGTCAATCGGGCACAGGCCAAGAAGGACTATGACGCGGCGCATCCGGGGCGTCTCTACGGCATCGGCTTCGCGCAGGTACAGAAGGATTACGGCACGGGAGCCGATACATCCGCGCTTGCACTGGAGTTCGATGCGCAGGGGCGGCTGACCATGCGGCATTGCGTGCAGGAAATAGGCACCGGAGCGACCACCGCCCAGCAGGTGCTGGTGCGTGATATTATCGGCAAGGTGCCGGATGATGTCGAGTTCGGTGTCACGGATTTCCCGCAGCTTCCTATCATCGCCGAACGCTCGCCCTACACAATCTCCCAAGCCCAGCAGGATGAAGCGGAAAAAAACCCGTTCTGGGTACCCGCCACCTTGCCTGCGATGAGCGCTTCCAACAGCGCCTATTTCCTGAGTTTTGGTACACGTCAGGCGGCACAGTTCCTGCTGGAAAACGCCATCTGGCCAGCGGCCCGCGCCATCTGGAGCGAAGGCCCGGCAGGTGGACAAATATCCGCCGGTGACGTCAGCTTTGCCGATATGCGCGTTGTATCGGGGGGTGTCGTAGGCGGAGGAATGGAGGCGCTTTCCTTTGAGCGTATCGCTCGCAAGGCTCATGATCTGGGATTGATAACAGGCGTGGCGCTTCACTGCTTCAGCCGCTGGGAATGGGCCACTGCGCAATTCAATATACCTGGCACTGGCATGCGTGAACTCCCGATCGACGCCTTGGCGGTCCGCTATGGCGAAGGCGCTTCCGCCGCGACGAAGCGGCGGATGACCACTGGCGGCTATGAATACATCAATCGCAGCAAGGTCAATTTCCCGCCGGTGCAGCGCAACAATGCAGGCGTGACGACCTATGCTCCTGCCTCCTGCCTTGTCGAGTTGAACGTCAATACCTTCACCGGCGCGGTCGAGATCATGCAGCATCACAGTATTCTTGATCCCGGCAAGATCATCGTGCCCGAACTTGTTTCGGGCCAGCAGCAGGGTGGTCTGGCCATGGGGATCGGCCATGCACTCATGGAGGAGTTGCCGCTTTATGAAGATGGGCCGGGCGATGGAACGTGGAATTTCAATCGCTACACATTGCCAAGGTCGAAAAACGTTGCCGTGTGGAACCAGACGGCGGAATATCTGACGCCACTTTCCGACACATCGCCGCCCAAAGGCATAGCGGAGGTTGTGACGATCCCAATCATTCCGGCCATTGGCAATGCCATTGCGCATGCCACGGGCAAGCGGTTCTACGAATTTCCGATCACGCCTGAAAAGATCAAGCAACAACTGGGATAGAGGCGCGCATGGACCTGTTTGATATATCTAGCGCGACCAATGAAAGTCAGGATGTTCCTGGTCTGGCGGAAGACTGGTTGCGGATGGGGCGGGAGGTCGCGCTTGCCACGGTCGTGCAGACATGGGGTTCCGCACCGCGACGGATGGGCAGTCAATTGATTGTCGATGCCGATGGCGCGTTTCAGGGGTCGGTTTCAGGCGGCTGTGTGGAGGCGGAGGTGCTGGCGAGAGCCGCCGATGTCATCAGAACGGGCAAGCCAGATATGGTTGAATCCGGCGTTGCCGATGAAACGGCATGGCGTGCAGGGCTGTCCTGTGGCGGATCAATCCGCATCTATCTCGAGCGCGCCGACCGCGATCTGCTGCGGGCACTTAATGTAGAGCGCCGGGCGCGGCGGGCTGTTGCGGTGCTGACCGATCTGGAAACGGGCGCGAACCGGCTTATTCGCAGCGGCGACGAACTGCCACCCGCATTTCAACCGATCATCGGGCGCAGTTTTGCGCATGGTGTATCGGCCCTTGTGGAAGCGGATAATAAAACGCTGTTTTGTAACATGCATCTTCCCAGCCCGCGTTTTGTCATCATAGGCGCGGTGCATATAGCACAGGTGCTGGCGCCAATGGCGCGCATGGTGGGTTATGATGTCGAAGTCATCGACCCGCGCACGGCCTTTGCCACGCGGCAACGTTTCCCTGATAGCACGCTATATGCCGAATGGCCGCAGGATGTGTTTGCGGCGCATCCGCTCGATCCTTATACGGCGGTCGCGGTTATGACCCACGATCCCAAGATCGACGACGCCGCGTTGATTGCTGCCTTGCAGGCGGGTTGCTTTTATGTCGGAGCGCTGGGCAGCCGCAAAAGCCATGCGAAGCGCCTGCAACGGCTGGAAATAGCGGGTATGGATCATGCCATGCTGGCGCGCATTGAAGGACCGATTGGCCTTGCTATTGGCGCCAGCAACCCGGCGGAAATTGCGGTTTCCATTCTGGCGCGGCTGGTCCAGTGCCTTCGTCAGCCTGAGATGCGGCTGGCCGCCTGAATGTCATTGAAAAATCTGCGATATGCGCGCTGGTCGTGAGACCGGCGCATTTTATTGCGCGCTTGTGAACCGCGATATCTAACCACCGATACCATTGACTGCCGGACCCATCGGCGTTGATGCGCTCAACACCGGCAATCGCACTGGCGAACTGGTTCCTTCGTGCCGGAACCAAAGCCAAACCCGCCCTCATTTTTCTGTGATTCTGTTCGTCTTCGGTCGCTGTTGCGGAAAAGCGACAGGCGAAACGACCTTTTGGCAGATATGCCCGGCACCGAGCGCGCGCCTGCGCGGCATCATGGCCCATGTCATCGAAAGCCAATTCCTTAATGGAAACAACGATGTTTCACAGAACCTAATTTAGTATACACAACATAAATCCCAAATATACTTATGTCAATAAATTAGTAATATCAAATAACTTACCCAGAAATGTTGTAATATTGACAGTTTTTGTAAGGGAATCTAAACATAGTCACAGTTTTTTTACTAAAGTTAGTCTTGAATAAGCGTGGGAAGAATTGCTTTTAGCGGGCCGCGTTCAGGTGATGGCGGTTGATTCCAAAGGAAGAAAACGCCGGGTGTGAGTGCGAAATTTGCCACCGGTGCCGGTGGAGATGGATGCGCCCGCATTCGGTTTGGTTTTTGAGGTGAGAGATTGCAGCGGCCCGGTTTGGGATTTTTATTGAGGGATAATGCAGATGCGGCGCTTGGGCCGCACGATTGGCCATGCGCTGCTTTTGCCATGCGCGGTCTTCGTGTTTTTTTGGCCGTTTTCGAGGTGCGCCTCAAGGGCCAGCCAGACGGTGCGCTGGCGCTAATATCAGAACATTCATGCGCAAGCGCAAAGCGGGGCCTGTCGCGGCGGGCTGCTTTCGCGTGTTTGCGCGCGCAACCATGTGCGTAGGCGTGAGCGAGTAGTCGAATTTTGAGGCCCGGCAGTGCCGGAAAGCCTCGCCGAAACCGTCAGTGCCCGATGCCCGTAGAGGGGCGCGACACTGACACCACCAATTTGAAGAACGAATACATATCAGGAGCAGATAATGAACCAGTCTCAGCCAAAGCCACGGCGCAAGCTTCGTCAAAAGCCGGTCGCGGGCGCGCTGCAAAGCCACACGCGCGGCCTTGTCTCTTCGTCGGCGCTCACGGCGGTTCCCGATGGCTCCCGTTTGCCCACCACGCGCGCCGGTTCGTCTCTGGCCGCCACGCTTCTCTGGGCGCTGCTCACCGCCTCCACCCTTGCCACGCCTATCCTGCTGGCACCGACCAGCTATGCGAGTGCTGAGGATTTGCGGGGGACAGCGGGTGGTGGCTCGGGCGCGACGCAGGGTGGCGCAGGTAATGGCTGGGGTGGCGGTGTAGTGAGTGCTGGTGGGGCTGGTTACGATGGCGGCGGTGGTGGTGGCAGTACCTCAACTGGAGTTGGTGGACAAGGGGGTAGTGCCGGTGAGACGGGAGGGCAAAAAGGAAATGGTGGAGATCCGGGTGCTGGTGTCGGTGCCGGCGGCGGGGGCGCTTCGAGTGGCGATTTTGGCGGCGGTACCGGTGGTATAAGCGGCGGTGGTGCTGGTGGAGCCACTGGCGGCGGCGGCGGTGGCGGTGGTGTCGGCGCACTTGAAGTCAACCCTAGCGCAGCTTCGATAGCGGGTGGCGCAGGCGGAAATTCTATTTATACTAACAAAGCTGCGGGCGGTGCTGGTGGAGGCGGAGCCGGGCTGCTTATTAGAAATGGTTCAGCCTCTACGCATGATGGCTTGACCATCGCGGGTGGTGCTGGCGGTAGTACGACCGACGTAGGCAGCGGCGGCGGTGGAGGTGCCGGTGCACTTATCAATGGTATACTGACCAACGTTCAAAAGTCATCGATTATAGGTGGCAATGGTGGGAGCACCGCGAAATCCAATGCAGGCGCAGGTGGCGGTGGCGATGGTGTCGCGGTTGTTGGAGTTGGTTCTCGTTTCGAAAATTATGGTACAGTTACCGGTGGTGCTGGTGGACAGAATACAGCTGATGCCTCTTATAGCGCCAACGGTGGCGCTGGCATTCGCATTGGCCATGATGCCTATGTGGTCAATGCTGGCACGGTGACGGCAGGTGCATCCTATGGTACGGGCCCTGCCACCAGCGCCATCATGATTGTTGGTGACAACGCCACGCTGGAATTGCGGGATGGCTCCAACATCGTTGGCGGCATTACGGTGGCTGATGGTGTCACGGGCGCAACCCTTGCTTTGGGTGGCGACACGACAGGTGGCACGTTTGCGGGCATGTCGGGTTATAATGGTTTTGAAAATTTCACCAAAACGGGTGCTGCAACCTGGAAAGTGACGGGTGAAATTGTCGCCAATACGGTGAAGATCGATCAGGGCATGTTGCAGATCGAAAATGGCGGGTCGTTCAGCGTCACCAGTCTGCAAGACAACGGCACTCTGGCCTTCAACCAGACTGCGAATTTGACAGTTTCGGCTGCCATCAGCGGCAGCGGCGGCTTTTCCAAAATGGGCAGCAACACGCTGACCCTTTCCGGCGCAAACACCTTCTCCGGCAATATTCAGGTGGAAGGCGGCACGCTTCTGGCGGGCAGTACGGGCGCTTTCGGCACCGGCGCTGGCACGATGGATGTTTTCACCGGCGCAACTGTCGATGTCGGCGGCTATAACGTCACAATGGGTGGGTTGACGGGCGGCGGCACCATTGCGCTGGGTGGCAAGGGCATGACTGTCAATTCCACCACCCAGACCACCTTCACCGGCAATATCACCGCTTCGGCTGGCTCCACCTTCGTCAAGCAGGGCACCGGAACCTTCATTATGGAAGGCAATCTTGCCGCTTACGGTGTGACGATTTCCGGCGGCACGCTCCAGTTTACCAATGGCGGCACCATGTCCAACGCCACTGCGGTAACTGACAACGGTACACTGGCATTCAACACCACCCAGACTCTGACGCAGGCAGCCAAGGTCAGCGGCAACGGCAAGCTTGATGTTTTCGGAACAGGCGGTAAGCTCATCCTCACCGCCGATAATGACTATACCGGTCTGACGACAATCGGTACAGGCGCAACCTTGCAGCTCGGCGATGGTGGCACTACGGGTTCGATTGGCAATTCCACATTGGCCAACGGAGGCACGCTGGCCTTCAATCATTCCAATGCCGTGACCCAGTCTGCAGCAATTACTGGCAATGGCGGTTTGCAGCAATTGGGCACGGGCACGCTCATCCTTGCGGCCGACAACACCTATACAGGCGCGACGACCATCGCGGCTGGCAGCACCTTGCAGCTTGGCAATGGCGGAACCACAGGTTCCATCGCTACCAGCAGCGCGGTGACGGACAATGGCACGCTGGCGATAAATCGGTCCGGCACCGTGACATTGCAGAATGCGATCAGTGGCTCGGGCAGTCTCAATCAGATGAGCAATGGTACGCTCGTCCTCACGGGCAACAACTCCTATGCTGGGGCAACTGCCATCGCCGGCACGTTGCAGGTTGGCAACAATGGCACGACTGGCACGCTCGGAGCGGGCGCTGTGACTGTTGCCAACGGCGGCAAACTGTCCTTCTCCCGGACTGATAGCGGTTTCACGGTCGCCAATGCCATCGGAGGTGCAGGTAATCTTCTGCAAAATGCCGGCGGAACGACGACTCTAACCGGTATCAATAGCTATACCGGAACCACAACGATCGATGCCAGCGGTAGGCTGAATATCGGCAGCGGCGGCACCACTGGCGCGCTTGGTACGGGTACTGTCAGCAACGCGGGCACTTTGGCCTTCAATCGCAGCGATGCATATGCGGCGGCGGCCGCAATCGGTGGCGCAGGCCAGCTCATCAAGATGGCTGCCGGAACTCTGACCCTGTCGGGCGCCAATAGTTTCACCGGTGGGCTGAATGTTCAGGCCGGTTCGGTGAAGGCAGGCAGCGCGACGGCCTTCGGCAGCGGAGCGCTCACCCTTGCCGCCAGCACATCCGCCGACCTTAATGGCAACGATATCAGCCTGTCGGGTATTGAAGCGGCTGCTGGCAGCACGGTTGCGCTGGGCGCCAAAAAGCTCACCTTGACCGGCAATAGCAATACGACATTCGCTGGCGCCATGACTGGTACAGCGGGGTCGGCATTCGACAAACAGGGCAATGGCGTCTTCACTGCGACCGGTGATATCGGTGCGTATGCAGTCACGATTTCGAATGGCACTTTGCAGCTCGGAAATGGCAGCACAAACGGTTGGCTCACCAAAGCTACCTCTATCACCGACAATGGTGTACTGATCGTCAACCGTTCCGACGACAAGGCACTGAGCGCGATCATCAGCGGCAACGGGTCGCTGACCAAGTCCGGCGCAGGCACGCTCACATTGAGCGGTGTCAACACCTATAAGGGCGGTACAACTGTCAACGGAGGCACAATTTCGGTTGCTGCCGCAAACAATCTGGGGTCCGCATCGAATGACCTCTTTCTCATTGGCGGCACATTACAGGCAACGAACACCTTCACGCTCGATCAGGAGATCAAGCTGGGCGCTGGCGGCGGCATTATCGATACCCAGGGTTCGGGAACGACGCTGACTTTGTCGAACGCAGTTGCGGGTAAGAGCAGCCTCGTCAGAGCTGCCGAAGGCAGTCTGACCAAAATCGGTGACGGCACGCTAGTGGTGCTCGACGATATTGTCGCCGATACCTCCATCCAGAAGGGAACAGTCAGGATTGGTGATAGCGGTACAAAGGGCGACATCAAGGGCGCGATTGACATCGCCAGCGGTGCTACGCTGGAATTCGATCATTCGAGCCGCGAAATCGATACAGATACACTCAGCGGCGCTGGCCTTCTGAGGGTTGACAGCCCTGGCGCCTATGTAATGAAGGGTAACAGCAGCGGCTTCACGGGCACGGTTGAAGCCAACGGCTCGCTGGTTGTCGACAACTCTCTGGGGGCGAGCGCGGTCACTGTGTCAAGTAACGGCGATCTCAGCGGCAGCGGCAGTATTGCTGGTAATGTGACGGTTCAGAGCAATGGCCATCTTAAGGGTACACAGGGCCAGACGCTGAACATTGGCGGCAATCTGACACTGAGTGCAGGAAGCATCACCGACATTTCTCTTGGCACCTACAATGCCAGCTCGTCAGAGCTGTTCAATGTGACTGGAAATCTGACTCTCGGCGGTGTGCTGAATGTGGAGAATCTGGGCGGCTTCGGACCCGGTATCTACCACATTATCAAATATGGTGGTTCAGTGACTGGTTCCTGGACACTTGGTGATACCGGCGGGTTTAATCCGGTTGATTTGAGTATCACGACGTCCGGCAACTATGTAAGCTTGGATTCACAGCTGCTGGACGGCAATGCACGCTGGAATGGTGACCAGTTGCAGGGTGGTGGTGATGGCACGTGGGACGCTGGCAGCGCAACCAACTGGACAGACGGTAATGGTGCGAACAACGGCTATCTTAACAATCGCTTCGCTGAATTTGACGGCGCGCCGGGTACTGTCACCGTCGATAATACTGCAAATGGGCAGGTCGTTGCTGGCGGTCTGCAGTTTGCCTCTGGTGACGCGAATGATGGCTATCTCATTGAAGGAGGTGATCTCCAGCTCGCGACATCTGGCAACACCGATACACCAATTATTCGCGTTGGCGACGGTACGGTTAATAGTGTCAACATCGTTGCGACTATCGATTCCAATCTGACCGGTGATCACGGCTTCGAGAAAACCGATCTTGGAACACTTATCCTCACCCATGACAACGACATAACCGGCGACATAAAGATTGAGGCGGGAACGCTTCAGCTTGGTGACGGTCACAGCTCGGGCAGCGTGACGGGTGATATCACCGTCGGTACAGGTGACGATTATGACGCTCATCTGGTCATCAATCGTTCGGATAATCCGGTTTTCGGTCAGGTGATTTCAGGAACGGGTACTCTGGAACAGGCCGGAACCGGCACGACCATATTGACGGGCGATAATACCTATACGGGAGGCACGTTCATCACGGATGGCAATCTGCAGATCGGGGACAGGGGCGCAACAGGCAGCATCGTTGGCGATGTGCATATTGATAATCCAGACAGCAAGCTGATTGTTGATTTGTCCAGCGATATCACGCTTGACGGCACGATTTCCGGGCCGGGTGGACTGACACAGCAGGGCACTGGCATTACGACGCTGACCAGTGACAATGATTATACTGGCCAGACCGTGATTTCAGACGGTGAACTGCATCTGAAGGGTGACGGCAGCATCGAAGCTTCGTCGGGCCTGACCAACGATGGCAAGTTCGATATCAGCGAAGTCAACGGTGATAGCTCCACCATCCAGAGCCTTGGCGGCGGCGGTGGCGTGACACTTGGCGACAAGACGCTGATCATCGCTGACGGAAAGGACAGTGATGTCTTCTCCGGTATCATTGAGGGCAATGGTAGATTGGAAATCGGTGGTGGAACACAGCATCTGACGGGTGATAACACATATACGGGTGGAACCAAGATCGACGAAACCGGCACGCTCGTAATCGGCGATGGTGGTACGAACGGCAGTGTCAAGGGTGATATCGTCGTCGATGGTACACTTATATACGACCGTTCGGATCCATTCGTCGTCAATCCGATCACTGGAGATGGCGATGTAAAGTTCGAAGGCGGCGGCGCTGCTACGATTGATACGGAACAGCAGTTCACTGGCGAGCTGGAAATTGAAGCAGGTAATACCATCATTGTGAAAGGTGATGGAGATATCAGTGACGCGGATGGCGTCACAGTTGATGGCACGCTCGATGTTAAGGATAGCAACAAAAGCGATATCGAGATTGGTCATCTGCGCGGCGGCGAAGACGGCCTTGTGGACCTTGGCGACAAGAATATTGTCATTACCAATGGCGATGGCAGCGAATTCTCTGGCACAATCGAAGGCGATGGCGGCTTTACCGTAGAACAAGGCAAGCAGATTCTCTCTGGAGAAAACACATATACGGGAGAAACGCTTATCAAGCCCGATGGCGAGTTGCAGCTTGGCAATGATCAGCATCCTGGTAAAATCGATAGTGACGTCACAAATGAAGGCATTCTGTCCGGTGATGGCACCATGAACAATTTGCTGAATAAGGGCGAGGTGTCTCCCGGTATCGGCGACAAGCCTGGTACGCTTGAGGTTAATGGGAATTATTCTAGCGAAGGCGGCAGGCTCGTTCTGCATGAAAATCTGAATGGCGATACTAATTCTCCCGGTGATCGCTTGAATATCGCAGGCAACACCTCCGGCACGACGGATGTGAAGGTTGTTGCATTGCAGCCGGGTACTCATGGCGAGTTGACGGACAAAGGCATTGAGGTAATTACGGTCGGAGGAAACTCAGACGGCCAGTTTAACCTGATTGGTAATTATGTGAATTATCGTGGCGCACAGGCTGTTGTGGGCGGTGCTTATGCCTATACCCTGGAGAAGGGCAGCGGCGCAGATGCGCAAGGCAGGGCAGTTGGTTCAGATGGCAACTGGTATCTCCGTAGCCAGATGCAAGGTTACCAGCCGCCAGAGCTGACGCCGGATACGCCGACGGAGGATAACCCAACCCCGGATAATCCAACTCAGGACAATCCGACACCGACGAAGCCGTCAAACCCGGGTACACCGGAATATCAGGCAGGTGTGCCACTCTATTCGGCAGCGACAAGCGCGCTCGCTTCATTGAACCGTACGGGTTTCGCCTCGTTCAACACACGTTATAAGGCTGGTGAGAACGGTGGTTCCAAGTCGGGTGATACGCAGGGACAGAATGCTGACGATTTAACCCGTTCAACCTATTTCTGGAGCAGAGTCCAGGGCGGCTACAGTTTCTACACGCCGAATGGCAATGCCACCGGCAGCACTTACGGCTCGCATAACTGGTCAGTAGAGGCCGGCGTGGACGGGCAGTTCATGGAAGGTGATAACGGCTCTCTGATCGGCAGTGCCTGGGTGGATTACACGCGCAGCCAGATCAATACTTCGTCGCAAGTCGGTAACGGTCGAGTGAACGTCAATGGTTATGGCATTGGTGGTGCGCTGACCTGGTACGGTGATAACGGCATCTATGTGGACGGTCAGGCCAAGGCGACTTGGTATACATCCGACATGAACTCCGACATTGCTAGCGAGGAGGTTGCATCAGGTGTCAAGAGCTTTGGTTATGCCATGAGCCTTGAAGCAGGCAAAGAGTTCACATTCAATGATCGCTGGAGCGTGACGCCACAGGCGCAGCTGATATGGTCTTCGCTCAATACGGATGACTATGACGACATCTTCAAAGCGTCGGTGAATACACCATCAGTGCAGAGCCTGACTGGACGGCTTGGGCTGGCCGCCAATTATGCAACGAACTGGCAGGCAGCTGATGGAACTGGGAGCCAGTTGACGCTTGGTGGTATCATCAATGTGTATCAGGAGCTGAAAGGCGGAGCGGACTACATCATGGTGTCTGGTGAGCGCGTTGCCACAGGTTCCATCGACAAGACCTGGGGTGAAATTGGAGTCACCGCGAATTACTCGTGGGCCAACGATGTGTACTCCGTGTTCGGGAAGATGGCGACAGCGTCCAGCTTGCAGAACTTTGGCGACAGTTACTCGGTTACGGGCAATGTCGGTGTACGTGTGAAGTGGTAGTACCGTTTTCCCCGGAAGCTCCTTTGATTGGGCGCTTCCGGGGAAGGCCTTTTCCATCGATTGAGATATAAGGAAGGATTGCGATATGAAAATCATAATCCCGGCGGCCATCACTCTACTCTTGTCGTGCCTTTATTCGCCGTTCATCTACGCTGCTCAGCATGATACGGTGTTCTCGCCTGCGAACGGTGTTTTGTGTAATCAGTCTTTCTGTGCCGATCAAGATGGTATCTCGGATGGGTTGACTACTCAGTATCTAGGACAAAAAGCATCTGATAAATTAGCATCGCAAGGCGTGTTTGACCGAAAGGTCTTCACTCTTTCCAACGGTGTCTATTGCGACGTTAAAGCACATCGGTGTAATGAAGACCGTTTGGTTGACCCGAAGACTGGTGTTCGTAGCCGTGTCTCGCTTGAATATACGGGGTTGCTATTCGGAGGACCAACAGTGCGGCTCTACAGAAAGAAGAAATGAGACAATAAAAGTTATATATATTATAGAATATAATAAGTACGATACGATTGAGCTGTTGATAGAGATCAATTTTCAGCAATACTGATGATGAAGGAATTTTCCAGCATGATCGGTTTTATTGACGTGAGGCGGAACGAGGTTTTATGCAAAGAATGGGCGCGCCCATCTGTTACGCATCAGATTCTGGGGCAAACCCGACAGATTTGTAGGGTACGCATTTTCAATCAGTAGCTTGTGACAATAGCTAATATTCTGGTTTGCGAGATGAGATAAGGCTGGCGCGATACTTATGAGCCCCCACTTTCTGTAGTCTTGACAGTTTTCCGATTCCGGCTCTACCTTGAAGTCATGCTGAAGCTCAACGCTGAAGCGAGGGGAGGAATTCATGACTAAAGGTTCAATGTTTAATGGGCTGGGTCTAGGTTCGATTTCGCGACGCCAGTTTCTAACCACCAGCGCAGTCGGAGCAGGCGCGCTGCTTTTGCCGTCCTTACCGTCTTTTGCAGCAGACAAGCCGAAAATTGGCCTTGTCATGAAATCGCTCGCAAACGAGTTTTTCAAGCAAATGCAGGCGGGTGCGGAAGAATACGCTGCCAAGAATACAGATAAGTTTAGCTTTGCTGCGGTTGGCATGAAAGACGAGCGTGATTTCGCTGCCCAGGTCGATGCGGTGGAAAATTTCATTACGCAGCAGTTCAATGTGATTGTCTTGGCACCGGCGGATTCCAAGGCCATGGTCACACCTGTAAAAAAGGCATTGGAAGCCGGTATCAAGGTCATCAATATCGACGTTGCGCTTGATGAAGAGGCGAAGAAGCAGGCCGGTATTGATCTGGCTTTCTTTGGACCTGACAATCGCGAAGGCGCAAAACTGTCCGGCATGGCTCTGGCCAAAGAACTGGGCAAGGGTGGCAAAGTGGTTATCCTGGAAGGCAATCCAGAGGCCGACAATGCCAAGGAGCGCAAGAAGGGTTTCGACGACGCGGTTGCCGAAGGCGGTTTGACGCTGTTGGACTCCAAGACAGCACATTGGGAAACGGAAGAAGCCAATACGCTTATGACGAATTTCCTGACGCAGTATCAGGATATTCAAGGCGTTATGGCGGCTAATGACTCGATGGCTCTTGGCGTTGTCAAAGCGCTCGATGCAGCAGGAAAATCGGGCCAGATCAAGGTCGTCGGTTTTGACAATATTCCTGCTGTTCAACCGCTGATCAAGGATGGCAAAATGCTGGCCACAATCGACCAGTTTGGCGCTCAGATGGCGGCGATGGGTATCGATTATGGCCTTAAAGAGCTGGCGGGTGAAAAATTCTCCGGTTGGGTCAAGACGGATATCAAGCTGATTACCGCCAAGGATCTCTAGAAACGCGTAAGATAGTGAGGCCGCAGCGGATTATTTCGTTGCGGCTTTCCGCTATCGGAGCAGGCAGGAGCAGTCATGCAATCAGCCGACGCGATCTTGAAACTGGATAACGTTGGCAAGATCTTTCCGGGCGTGGTCGCTCTGGATGGTATCAACCTGCAACTGATGCGCGGCGAAACACATATCATTCTCGGTGAAAACGGTGCCGGTAAGTCCACGCTCATCAAGTTGCTCGCTGGCATCTATCAACCGGATACGGGCGAAATTTTCCTGAATGATCAGCCCTATAAGCCGAAAACGCCGCATGATGCGCAGGTCCAGGGCATTCGGATTGTTCATCAGGAACTCAACCTGCTCCCACATCTTTCCATAGCAGAAAATTTGATGCTGGAGAGTCTTCCGCGGCGCTACGGTCTTGTGGATCGCACAGCGCTAAACCGGCGTGCTTCTGAGTTGCTGGACGAGGTTGGTCTGGCCCTCGATCCGCGCACACTCGTTTCCGAACTGGGCGTCGCGCAAATGCAATTGGTCGAAATTGCAAAGGCGCTTGGCTATGACAGCAAGCTTCTGGTCCTTGATGAGCCGACGGCGACACTGACTCCACCGGAAATCGAGCGGCTCTTTGCCATTATCGGAAGATTGAAGGCCAAGGGCGTAACGATCATTTACATTTCGCACCGCTTGCATGAAGTCTTCGAAATCGGCGATCGGGTCACTGTGTTGCGCAATGGTCGTTTGGTCGAAACGCGATCATTACAGGGGCTTACCGTGCCCCATCTGGTTCGCATGATGATTGGCAGGGATATCGCGGATGAATACAGCTTCGATCCGTCTATCAGGCCGGGTTCGGTCGCTTTGGAGGTTGAGAACGTCACGCGAGCGATGCAAGCTATCGCGGTGTCCTTTACAGTGCGCCGGGGCGAGATTCTTGGTGTGGCAGGTCTGGTTGGATCAGGCCGAACCGAGATTATGCGCGCGATCTTTGGCGCTGATCCAAAAGGCGGCGGGCAAATCCGTGTAGACGGCAGGCCGGTGAATATTCGCGACCCCAAGGATGCCGTCAGAAATGGGCTTGGCTTTCTGACCGAAGACCGCAAGGGCCAGGGGCTGATGCTCGACATGCCCGTGGACCTAAATGCGACGATCACCGATCTGAAAAAAATCTCTCATGGGGGATTGCTGGACAAAGGCGCGGAAAAAACTGCCGTTACGAAACTGATCGAACAGCTGCGGATTAAAACGGCCTCGATAGACACTTCGGTGCGCAATCTGTCAGGCGGAAACCAGCAAAAGGTCGTTCTTGCGAAATGGCTGTTTCGCGGCTCCTCTACACTGATACTGGATGAGCCGACGCGAGGCGTCGATGTCGGTGCCAGACGCGAAATCTATCAACTACTCTGGATGCTGACCGCAAACCAGAAAGCGATCATCATGATCTCTTCGGATTTGCCGGAGCTCATCGGCATGTGCCACCGCATAATCGTTTTTTCCAACGGCAAGCTGGTGGGAGAATTGCAGCGGTCGCAGTTTGACCAGGAGCGTATTCTCTCACTTGCCTATCAGGAGCATGTTCAAGCATGACAGATAAGCCGTCTATCTCCGAGAAGCCCGTTGCGACTGACCGCCAGAGGTTGAAGCGTTTCCTGTTGCGAGACGCAGGCGTCTTTCTGGCTCTTTTGTTGATCACGCTGGTATTTTCCTTCACCGCGCCTTATTTCGCCACGCCGGGCAATGCGTTGAAGATATTCGTCCAGATCGCCATCAATACGGTGCTTGCGGCAGGCATGACCTTCGTCATTCTAACGGGGGGGATTGATCTCTCGGTTGGTTCGGTACTGGCGTTGTGTACGGTTATCGGCGCGCTTATCATGACGTCAGGTATGGAGCCTGCTCTATCGATCCCGCTTGCTATACTAGCCTGTATTGCAGTTGGCGGGCTTTGTGGGTTTATCAATGGAAAGGTGTCGACTTTCTGGAAGATACCTTCCTTCATTGTGACGCTTGGCATGCTCAATATCGCCGCTGGCGCGGCGCGCGTGGTGTCCAATAACTCGACGATTACCGGACTGCCGCAAGGCTTCGTCGATTTCGGTAATCTCATAATCGGTGGTTTTCTGCCTTCTATCTTTCTCGTTGCAGTTGCCGTGATTTTTGTTGGCTGGTTCATTCTGCGGTTTACCGTCTTCGGTCGCATGATCTATGCGGTCGGGGCCAATGACGAGGCAGTGCGTCTGTCGGGACATAATCCCGATACGTATAAAATTGCTGCATTTGTTATTTCGGGGGTAACTGCCGGCATTGCAGCAATTGTCTATCTGTTGCGTTTGAATATTGGCAGCCCGATTGCCGGTATTGGTTACGAATTGAACGCGATTGCAGCGGTCATTATCGGTGGAACCAGTCTGTTCGGAGGAAAAGGCTCCATTGTTGGCACACTCGCGGGCGCATGCATTTTGCAAGTCCTGGCCACCGGCCTGCAATTGCTCGGCATCGGTGACAATTATAAGCCGATCATCATTGGTGCAGTGATTATACTTGCCGTAATTGTCGATACTTACCGTGAAAGGCTACTGCGGCGCATTCGTTGATGCGCCGCAGCAATCCGGTAAGGCAGCTATGTTATGGCGAACTTGGCGGCCACCCTCATGGGTGGGCGCCGCTTTCGTGCAAGGCGTTCTGGCTTTTTGTGCGACTTTCCCACAAGCCGATACCGAAGAGAATGGCTGTTGTCAGCCATCCAAGGGTGAGTAGATCGGCGCTCTGCCCGAAAGGTGCAATGAGCGCCAACAAGATGACACCCCCGATATGGGAAAGGGGCACGCGGCCATAGACGACATATTTATAGATGGCACTGCCGATCAAATAGATGGCGGGACCGATTGCTATGACGAGAGTTTCAGCGAGGCTGGCGTGTTCGGCAGGATGCTCCATGGCAAGATCATTGCCCACGGCGCTCACGATGATACCGAATATCAGGATGGCGTGAATGTAGTGGAAATAGGCGCCTATCTTCCCTGGATCGCGGGCTCGCGTGATACGCGCGGTCGCGTCTTTGCTTGAGGTGCCAAAATAAAGCCACCACATGGCGATGGTGCCGAGAAAAGTGGCGAGCATCGCGGATAGCTCGGCAATGTTCCAGTTTTCTGCACCTGCAAGTGTGGCTCCCGTCGCCAGCAGGCTTTCACCCAGCGCGACAATAACAAAGAGCTGGCAACGCTCCGCAAGATGTCCGCCCTCGATGGTCCAGTCGCTGACCTGCGAGCGCCCCATGCCGGGCAGAGCAAAGCCAATCATCGGTGAAACATATTCACAAAGTGCCGCGACGACCCAAAGGGCCAGTCGCAATTCACCTTCTGCCAAGGCTCCGCCGATCCAGAAGCAGCCGGAGATGACAAGCCAGCCCAGCATTCGCCGGTAATTGGCCGTCAGCGGGTGGTCACTCCCCAATTGCCAGACGATGAAGCCTGTCCGCCCAAGTTGCATTGCAACATAGCAACCGGCAAAAATAAGACCGCTTTTGCCAAATGCGTCTGGTATCGAGGCCGCCATAACCAGCGCCAGCGCCATACAGAAGAACAAAACAAAGCGCAATTTTGGTTGCTCGGGATTAAACCAGTTTGTGACCCAGCAGGTATATTGCCAGCCGAGCCAGACCGCGAACCAGAGAACGAGTGTTTCTAGTGCACTCCAGGCTGTCAGGTGATGAAGCAGCGTGTGGCTAAGCTGTGTAACCGCGAAGACATAAACGAGATCGAAGAAAAGCTCCTCATATGTAACATGCGCGTGATGGCCGTCTCGCAGACGCAAAAGTGGGTGAACTGATTGGCTCATGGATTATTCCCCAGAATGTGGAGCATCAGATAATGAGTGCCGAATTCGAAGAGGGCTAAAGGGGACATCCGCCGTAGCGATCAGATGCAATATACACATATCCGTTCCCCTTTACTCAAAGCGGCACTTGCAATTTTTACATTATCCTAGGTTGTAGGAAGCGGAAATACTTAAGAGATAACTTATTTTTAGCCGACGATATTTTTCAGGCGCGTTATCGGTTCCGACCGCGATACATACCCTACCCATATGGATGTAGACGGATTGCCGGCTCTTCTTTTGTGGCAATTCAAGGCACAATAGCTGTGGAACAAAGGATCCTTGAGAGCCTCGAGGGCCGAAAGCTGGTGAGGAGAAAGGGTGATGACTGAGCTGCGTCCCATATCCAACGAAAATGATAGCCTGAATGCCGGTAGTGTGCAAAACACAGCGTTGGGTACAGCTGCGGGGCATCTGGCACTCGTTCCGACGTGGCTGCCTTTCGATGTCGCATCGAGTACCCCCGGTAGTTCGGCAGGAAGTGGCGGAATGGGACTGAGCGTCGGTGTGATCAGTAGCGATGCTTCTGCTGTTTTCGTGCCCTCAAATACCGCAATTGCTGGTCCGGGCGCCGAAGCTGGTGCTGACCAGTTCAACAGTGCCCTGATCAATCAGCATGTTGCTGAAATGGCGGGGATGGGCGGTGATGGCGGAAGCGGCAATGCCGCTATCGGCAGCACGGAAGGGGCTACATCCAACCACGCGGGAAGCGGCGGCGACGGTATCTTTCTTGGCGGACTTGTCAGCTCCGATGTCGCAGTTTTCGCCCCGGTCAATACGGCAGTCGCGGGCGGGGCGCATTCTGTCGCGTCCGCCAACCAGACCAACAACGCCGCCTTTCTGCAAGGTGCAGACCAGATGGCGGGTATTGGCGGCTCTGGCGGTGATCATAACTATGCCGGGTCGGTATCCGCATCGCCGATGCATACCGATACGGGTAGTACCTATGTATTTACTGGCGACAACTATGCCGGACATGGTGGTGCGGGCATTTTCGCAGGCACCATGATCGACGTGAATGTGGCGATCTTCTCGCCCATTAACATCGCCGTCGCAGCCGCTGGTGGCAATGCGGATGCACATCAGACGAATAATGTGATTTTCGATCAGGGTGGTACGCAGATCGCCGGAATTGGCGGTAGTGGCGGCGGGTTCAACCTGGCGTCAGATACTATTTTTACGGGTAATTCTGCTGCGGGAGGCGGTGGGAATGGGGTTTCGGCCGGAAGTCTGGTGGATGTGAATGTCGGCTATTTCCATCCGATCAATATTGCGGTTCCAGCTGGCGGAACGGCTGATGCCCAACAGGTAGATCATCTGCTTGTCGACCAGCATGCACTTCAACTGGCTGGCATTGGTGGCGCGGGTGGTCACGACAATCTATCGGATACAAGCCACGATATGCTTGCTCACGATATTCTTGCACTTCTGCATGCATGATCCGCCTAAGCGGACCCACCCTAAAGTAGATATCCGAATTTCTAGCTATTCGCACATGTACAATACGCGCACTCTTTAAGCGCGGTCGGCCGCCCGATTTCGTTACGCCAACTTATGGGCGCTTTGGGAGACCAGGACCGGGGTTCAACCGAAACAGGGCAGGGGCCAAAACAGGGAGGAATAAAGCGATGCCTATTCCACAAGTATCCGACACAATTCATCTCAGTGACGTGCATGCCGGTGACGCCAATGCCGGTAACGGTGCTGATGGCTATAACTACGGTAATATCAACTACAACCCCAGTGCAGTCGTGGCCAATACCCAAAGCGTGGCAGGCGCTACTGTAGATGTACACAGCGGCGATTCCCCGTGGTTAAGCGCAAGTTGGGACGCAGGCCATGCCGGTCATGGCGGCGGAGCCGATGCAGCCAATGGTTTCCTCGCCAATATCACCAATAACGGTGATGGCGGAGCTGGTGGTGATGCAAACTCCAATGGCAGCCTTGGCTCGTCCAGTGGTGGCAACGTAGGCGCTGCGACTGCCGATACAAGCGCTGTTCAATATACCTCGCTTCTTGCCGACCAGCACGCCACTATTCTTGCTGGCGTTGGCGGTAATGGTGGTAACGGAAACATGGCTCGTGGTGGCGATATCTCGGCTGCACTCGTGCACTCAAATCCAGAAACCCACACCACAACGACGACCACCAACGATATCGCGAGCTTTGTTAATAGCTTTAACGACAATTTCCACGATATTGATCTGAGCCACATGCCGATCTGATCGGCAGTTGGTTTTCGCTTGGAACAAGAGAAATTCGATCCGGGAGCAACGGCTTAGGCCGCTGCTCTCCCGTTTTACCGGACTATGCCCCTAAGCTGAAGATGCGTTGCGAGCATTCGCACCGATTGTGCAAGCCCGGTATGTCAACGGAGATTGGACGATGACGGCGGCATTCGCGCAACCTCGTTATATGGTGACCCCTTTGGTCGCAGCGCTGCGTCGGTGTTACGGTGCCTTTGGTTTGGTGTTTGCCTATAGTTGCGGATACAATATTTTCCTGCTCGCACCTTCCATCTATCTCCTCCAGATTTATGATCGCGTTCTATCGAGCCGCAGTGTCGACACCCTGTTGATGCTGACGCTCATCATCGCCGTGGCAGTCGTGGTTGGGTCTCTACTCGATATCGTGCGGCGCGCCGCTTTGTCCCGGATTGGTAGCTGGCTCGATCACCAGTTGCGCCCTGTCGTCATGAACGCCTCGTTCGAATATGCGGCACGTGCTGACGCTGGAGCCGCCGCCGAACATTATCGGGACCTTTCGGTCTTGCGGCAGTTTCTGGATTCACCCTCCTGCGCGTTGTTGTTCGACCTCCCATGGGCTCCGGTTTTCCTTGCATTGCTCTTTCTGGTTCACCCGCTGCTTGGTTCTATCGGGCTGGGCAGCGCTGTGATCTTGCTGTTTTTGGCGATGCTCAACGAGTTTGTGACACGGGAATTGAACGAACAGGCAAACCTTGCACAGGCACGAAGCCACTCTCGCTTCACAATGGCGCTGAAATATATCGGCGTTATTCGCGCCATGGGCATGCAGCACGGTGCGGCGCACCTCATCTACCGGGACGCGGAAGCTGTCAGAGCTGCTCAGGACAGTGTGGCGCGAAGAACCGAGGTGGTTCTGGCGGTTTCGAAATCAGTGCGGACATTGACCCAAATTGTGATGATGGGTGCCGCCACATGGCTCGTGCTTCAAAACAACAGCAATCCCGGAATTATTTTTGTAGCCAGCCTGCTTCTCGGGCGTGGATTGGCACCGGTTGAGGGAGCGATCGGGGCCTGGCGGGCACTGGCTTTTGTTCGCGGCGCGTTCAGTCGCCTGAACCGGATGCTCACGCTGATTGTCCCCGGGGAGGACAGGCGAACAATTCTTGTGCCAGAACCCAGGGGCCAGCTGGTTCTCGACAATGTCGGTTATCGGTTGCCGACATCGGATCGTTTCATTCTGCGGGGCGTGTCGTTTCAGGTGGCGGCGGGCGATTGTGTGGCACTGATTGGCCCTTCCGGCTCAGGCAAATCCACACTGGGGCGGATTATGGCGGGCGTTTCACGGCCGACATGCGGATGCGCCCTTTTGGGCGGTATCGACATTTCCCTGCTACGACACTGCGACAATGCTCGTCACATTGGCTATCTTCCTCAGGACATTGAGCTTTTCGGCGGTGCGATCAAGGATGTCATTGGTCGGCTTGATGGTTCGGACCCACAAAAGGTGATCGAGGCGGCAAAACTGGTTGGGCTGCATGAAGCGATCATGCGGTTGCCGCAAGGGTATGAGACGGATATCGGCGAAGGCGGCGCTCTTCTCCTCCGGGCGCAGCGACAGCAATTGGGATTGGCCCGTGCTGCCTATGGAAATCCACCTCTCGTGGTGCTCGACGATCCGAATTCAAGTCTCGACTATGAAGGCGAACGTCTGCTGTTTGACGCGATAGAGCGCATGAAATGCAGGCAGATTACAATTGTCATCATTACCCATCGAATGGGCATCTTGCCCGTGACCGACAAGATCGCCGTGATGCGTGATGGTATGGTCAGCGCCTTTGGCGATAGCGAGAAAATTTTCGACGCTTTCCTTCGCGTTCCCGCGAAAACCGGGCCATGAAGGAGCAATGCCATGGCACTGGTCCATCTCGACGTTCCATTGAGGGTCGTAAACGTTCTCAAATCCCGTCTGGAGTTGTTTGCGCTACAGCTGATGTTGTGGCGGCTCGCGTCTCCGCCGACACTTCTGAATCAACGCAAGACATTGCCAGCACCTGTGACGTCCCGACCAAGGCTGCGCGGGGTTGCCTGGACAGGAAACTTGCTCGTTCTGACGTTCTTAGCCGGGTTTGGATTATGGGCAATTCTTGCACCGCTCAAAAGTGCGGCGGTTGCTGTGGGTGTCGTCGAAGCAGAGACCAGTCGTAAAACCATTCAGCATCTGGAAGGCGGCATCGTCCAGCAGATTTATGTCCATAATGGAGATCTGGTTTTTTCCGGGCAGGTGTTGATCAAGCTTGATGATACCAAGCCGCGGACGGAGCTTGTTGGCGTACAAGGTCAATTGTGGGATGCTGAGGCAAGCCGCGCACGGCTGGTCGCGGAGCAGGGAAATGAGGCGCAGCTCGCCTTTTCACCAGAACTGGTGCGGCTTGTCTCGAAAAATCCGGCAGTAAACGCGATTGTGGTGGGGCAACGCAGAATTTTCGAAGCACGGCGCGATGTCTATCAATCTGAAATCGCCATCACGCATGAAAAAATGGAGCAGGTGAAGCAGGAGATCACCGGTCTGGTAGCCCAGAAACTGGCGTTGTCGTCGCGGGTGGAAATTACACGTCAGCAGTTGGACATGATCGATCCACTGGTCAGGAAAGGTCTTGAACGCAAAACGAGCCTGTTGAACCTCGCGCGGGAAAAAGCCGACCTTGACGGACAATTCGGAGAAACGACGGCTCAGATTTCCCGTGCTTATCAGGTTATCAATGAGGCGCAGGCCAATCTCATCAAGCTGGAAAGCGACCGGCAAAATGAGATCGCAAAGGAACTGCGTGACACTGAAAACCAGCTGTTTTTATTGAACGAGCGATATCGCGCCATTGATGATCAGTTGAACCGCACGGCGATCAAGGCGCCAGAGACGGGAATTGTCATGGATCTGCGCATTCATACTACAGGCGGAGTGATTGGTGCAGGTGAACCGTTGCTCGATCTGGTGCCGCAGGACGGCAATATGGTCGTGTCTGCCCATGTCAGACCCGAAGATATCCATCTTGTGCATCCGGGTCTGAATGCGCAAGTGCATCTGTTGCCTTATGATCAGCGGCGCGTGCCGCTTTTGAAAGGGAAGGTCACTTATGTTTCGGCTGATCGTCTGTTGGACAAGGTGACGGGTCAGCCCTTCTATGCCGCAACCATCCGTGTCACCGATGATGAATTGATGCAGGCAGGGGACATAGAGATGATCCCCGGAATGCCAGTACAAGCTTTGATCGAGACTGGCGAGAGCAGCGTCGCTCTTTACGCTGTCAGGCCATTGCTTGATAGTTTCCATCGCGCTTTCCGCGAGAACTGAAATTGGCTTTGTCTATTGCACTGTGTTCATACCGGGAGAGGTTCTTGAGCCAAGCAGAAGCACTACCTCTGTTCGGTTCTGCACGCGCAGCTTCCGCATGATATGTTGCAGATGCATCTTCACGGTATTGCCCGACATGTTGAGCTTTTCCGCAATAATCTTGTTTGAATGACCGCGCTGAAGTTCGGTAAGTACATCGACTTCCCGCGGTGTAAAACCCGCTATGGCTGCCTGTCGGGGAGTGTGGTTCATGGTTTCATTATCATTGACATTTGGTTCTTCCAGAGCTGATTTGCCAGTGATGGAGATTGTCGGCTGAAAGCTGGTCTGTGCACCCAGCGGATGCGGACAGAATACGCCGCCTGCGAGCACCAACCGTACACCGGCCAAGGCGATTTCCACCGGAAGAGACGATGTGAAGAAGCCTCGTACTCCCATTTTGATCGCTTCCGACTCCATGAGGATATCATCCCGATTAGAGAGCAAGGCAATGGAGGCTGCCGGAAAATGGGTTTGAGCCGCCAACAAATCGTCCAGCAGGGTTGGGCTATCGATTGCACGCTCCGCCAGATCCAGAGCGATAAGGGCGACGTCCCTGCCAATCGCTTTGGCCAGTTCGGCGGTCGAAGCCATATCGATGAAGTCCCATCCGGCGAGTTCGTGAGCGAGGAATTTAACGACACATGTGCGTGCAAGCGTATGTTTGGCCACAATGATCATGGTCGGAAGACTGCGCATTCTGCGCTGCTTTTTCTCAAGATCGGTTGACACTACAGGCTCCGCTTCTCCAATGACCGGAGGTCTTTTCCATCGCTCACGAGATCTATCGAATGCTGGATTATGTCGGAATAAAGCAGGTTCATATTGCGTTCTGAGTGAACGAAATTAACGCCATATCTTACCATGAAAGGCAGAGGCCGGATTTATGCAATTTCCGGTTCATGCTATATAATTGGATTTATTACTTTCTAACTTATTGTGTTGATTTGGATTAATCTGCCCCCGGTCTTCAGTTTGCAACTGCGGCGATGCTGAACACCTCGGGATCGTTGTCGGTCGGCGGAAATTGCAACGGTGCCGGAAATAGAGCGGGAATTTTTGCCTGTTCCCAGTTTGGTGGATGCGTTTCGTGATGGCCATGGGCGTTACAAGCGTGGTACGCAAAGGTTAGGATAAGTGGCTGCCATCCCGGCACGCACTGCGCCGGGATGGCAGGACGAAAATGAAGCGGGATATTACGGTCACAGTTGCCGTGCTAGCTGCCGGGCGATCCTCACGCATGGGGGGTGCAAACAAGCTGCTTGCCATTTTTGACGGCAAACCATTGGTGCGCCGTTCCGTTGAGGTTGCAATGCAAGCCGACAGCGGCAGTGTCATCGTCGTCACCGGCCATATGGCGGACGATATCGCGGTAGCGCTACAGGGGCTGGATGTCGCAATCGTTCACAATCCGCTCTACGCAACTGGTATTGCGAGTTCGATCACGACAGCCCTTTTGGCGATGCCGTCAGAGTCTGACGGACTGATGATCCATCTAGGCGATATGCCCGCGGTCAATACGCATCACATCCGCACAATGATTGATTGCTTTCGTCAGCTTGAAGGAAATGCTGTTATTCGCGCGGTCACTGACGCGGGCGAGCGGGGTAATCCTTGCATTCTACCACGCCAGCTTTTTCAGGCGCTTTCTGCTCTTCACGGCGATATTGGTGCAAGGCATGTCATTGAGGCGAGTGGAATTCCTATTATTGACGTTTCAATCGGCGAGGCCGCCAGAATTGACGTCGATACGAGAGATGCAGTCCTGAAAGCCGGTGGCCAGATTGCTTGATTGCGCATCCGTCTTATCGGAGCGTTGGAAGTTCCTACAACAAGCCGCTTGACCCGCTTTCCAAATTGGAAGACCAGTATGGTTCTTCGCATCCATTCAACGATAGCAGCAGCAAGCGGTTATTCACTATGAACACAACAGCCCGAAGCATATTGGCCGGAACTGCCGAGGGGCCGATCCTCGCGACAACTGAGCCGCTCAGCTTCTGGGGCGGTGTCGATCCCGCTTCGGGCAAGATCATTGACGTGCACCATCCGCTCCATGGGCAGAGCATCAAGGGCGTTGTGCTTATGATGCCATCGACGCGCGGTTCCTGCACGGGTTCCGGCGTGCTGCTTGATCTTGCGTTGAACGGCATGGCGCCCGCTGCGCTTGTCTTCTGCCAGGCTGAAGACGTGGTGACGCTTGGAGCGTTGATTGCGGACAAGATGTTTGGTCATTCATTGCCTGTCCTGCGTCTGGCGCCTGATGAGTGGGAGCGTTTGCGAAACGAGACTGAGGTCGCGATCACGCCAGCGGCAATAACTGCGCCCGGTTTTCGTTTGTCTCTTTCCACGTCGAAGGAAGTGGGGCCCGTTCTTACTGATGCAGATCAAGCCATGATGGCGGGCGCAGAAGGGGAAGTCACCAAACTTGCCATGGAAATCATCTGCGCCATGGCTGCAAACCAAGGGGCCGAATGCCTGATCGACGTCGCACAGGCTCATATCGACGGTTGCATTTATGCAAGCCCAGCCAACTTGATCTTTGCCGAGAAAATGGCGGATTTGGGCGCGAAGGTCCGTGTGCCGACGACGATGAATGCCATCTCCGTCGATCACGAGCATTGGCAGGCGCAAGGCGTGTCTGCAAGTTTTGGACGGCCTGCCGCCCGACTTGCCGACGCTTATGTGCGGATGGGATGCCAGAACACGTTTACCTGCTCGCCATATCTTCTGGATACGGCTCCGGAACAGGGTGAAATGATCGCATGGGCAGAAAGCAATGCGGTCATTTATGCCAATACTGTGCTTGGGGCACGTACGGCAAAACATCCGGATTTCCTTGATCTTTGCATTGCGATTACCGGGCGCGCACCACTGTCCGGTGTCTATCTCGATCAGTATCGGTTTGCGGAGCGCATTGTTCATATTGAGATGCCGAAAGCATGTGATGACGCATTCTGGCCACTGATCGGTTATCTGGCGGGCAAGGTTTCGCCGGACCGGATTCCGCTCCTGAGGGGGCTGGAGGATGCCAAGCCGACAGCAGAGAATTTGAAGGCCTTATGTGCCGCGTTTGGCACGACTTCTGCTGCGCCCATGCTGCATGTCGAAGGCGTCACGCCGGAAGCGCATCTGGTTTCACATGCAGCCGACATGGTACGTATCACGAAAACCGATATGGCGGCGGGATGGCAGCTTTTGAACGATGGTCCCGATGCTGTGGACCTCATCGCAATCGGCAGCCCACATGCCTCGCTTGAAGAATGCCGCGCTTTTGCCGAGGCATTACAAGGCGGTAAAGCGATCACAACCACCATCATAACCGCAGGCCGTAAGATTATCGCCATGGCACGGGAGGACGGCACGCTGGAAAGACTGGAAGCGGCAGGGGTTCAGGTCATTCCGGATCTCTGCTGGTGTTCGATTTCGGAGCCGGTTTTCCCGGTCACAGCCAAGGCACTGATGACCAATTCCGGCAAATACGCGCATTACGGTCCAGGACTGTCCGGCCGCGCTGTGCGTTTCGGTAGTCTTGAAAGTTGTGCGCTGGCAGCCCAGACAGGTCGCGTAGCGCATGGTTTGCCAAAATGGTTGGATGTGAACAGTTGAAACCGCATGTTTGTTCAAGATAAGGCTATAGCCGGTTTGCATGGCAATTTGCCCAACCTAAAGCCTGTCACTCTGGCCTTAAGCAGAAGCTCCACTTTTCAAAAGAGCAGCAAAGCGCGGGTCAAAATGTCTGCTGATCTGCTCCAATGCCGCTCCCCGAGCAACCGCCCATATATCGGTTATCCCGACCAATAAACGCGGCAGCGTGCGAACTGGATAGTCAACGCTGGAAGATACAAGCGGCTCGATCCGGTCTACCAGCCGATTGGCCAAAAGTTTCGGCGCTCCGCCACACAGAATAACGGTTTGGGGATCGAAGATCGCCTCTATCGTATGGATGGCGGATCTGAGTTCCAAAGCAGCCCGTTCCAGCCACGCTTCCACGCGAGGATCGTTCTGCATCAATATGGTTTCAAGTTCGGCAGACAGATCGGGCAACGCTTCATCGAGTTGCAGATGTTTGTAGAGTGACGAGAGAGAGGCGTGGTGTTCCAGCGGCGTTCCCGGACCGCGATTGGCCATCAGCATGGTACCGATTTCACCCGCATTGCCCTTGCTGCCTGTATAGATTTCTCCATTCAATATCAGACCAGCACCAACGCCATATCCAATATAAACGCAGACAACGTTATCGAGCCCGTCGGCGAGACCGACCATTTTTTCTGCACGTGCGCAGGCGGTGGCATCGTTCTGCAACGTCACCGTCAGTCCAGTGCTTTGGGTGAGCCTGTCGATCAATGGGAAAGATTGCCATGCACTCATCACCCAACGGTCATCTTCAGGAACCGGGGTGCCGAAGGGCCCGGGCATCGCGACGCCAAGCCCTGACATTCGATAGTGTCCATGAGGAAACTTAAGTGCGAGTGCAGCCCGTACTTTGGAAATTTCCTCCAGAATGATAGTGCAGCCCTCTTCAGGGTTGTCGGGGGGCAGGGCGGCTTCCCGCCGCATCACTTCATCACCGATCAAGTTCACGACGACAATCCGCGTCAAATGACGGTCGATCTGGACGCCCAATGCAAAGGCTCCCTCCGGCACCAACCGATAGGGTGTCGCCGGTTGTCCGCGACCTTGCCTGACGACATTTTCCGAACTCACCAATCCGTCGCCTTCCAAGCCTTCAATCAGGTTGGAAATGGTTTGTTTTGTGAGGTTTGTGGCACGCGCAAGCTCGGCGCGTGAAAGCGATCTGTTCTGACGCAGCGCGTCAATAATCACTCGGCGATTATGCGCGCTCGTACCTTCATGGTTGGTGCCGCTCGTGGCCCGAATGTCGCTCTTTCTTGGCATCCTCAATCCCTCTTGACACCAATAGATATTTATAACACGTTTAAGTCAATGGATTTGACTTAATAAAGAACATGAACATTTAACGGTGGAACAACAGCTCTGAATTCGTGGCAGTGAGGCAAATGTGCGGGGCACTTTGCACGGGCCTAAGTCAAGTTAACGGGAGGTAACATGCTTAAATCAATTCACACGATCCTGCTGGGTACGCTGGCCGTATCCGCTTTCTCCGTCCCTCACGCTTTTGCCGAGACGACCTTGAACGCTCTGTTCATGGCGCAGGCCGCTTATAGCGAAGCAGATGTGCGCGCGATGACGGACGCCTTTCAGGCCGCCAATCCGGATGTGAAGGTCAATCTCGAATTCGTGCCCTATGAAGGCCTGCATGACAAAACGGTTCTGGCCCAAGGGTCGGGGCAGGGCTATGACGTTGTCCTGTTCGATGTGATTTGGCCAGCCGAATATGCAAGCAACAATGTGCTTGTTGATGTCTCGTCGCGCATTACGGACGAGATGAAGAAGGGGGTTCTGCCGGGTGCGTGGACAACGGTTCAGTATCAGGACAAATATTACGGCATGCCGTGGATCCTGGACACCAAGTATCTGTTCTATAACAAGGAAATCCTTGAGAAGGCTGGCATCACCAATCCGCCAAAGACCTGGGCCGAGCTTAACGATCAGGCCAAGATCATCAAGGACAAGGGCTTGCTGGCATCGCCGATTGCCTGGAGCTGGGCGCAGGCGGAAGCCGCAATTTGCGATTACACCACATTGGTGAGTGCTTATGGGGGCGACTTCCTGAAAGACGGCAAGCCTGCCTTCGATAAGGACGGTGGACTGGACGCCCTCAAATATATGGTGGACAGCTATAAATCCGGCCTCAGCAACCCGAATTCGAAAGAGTTCCTTGAAGAAGATGTGCGCAAGGTGTTCCAGAATGGCGACGCCGCTTTCGCTCTGAACTGGACCTATATGTACAGCAAGGTCAATGATCCTGCAGAAAGCAAGGTCGTTGGCAAAGTGGGTGTCGTGCCTGCGCCGGGTGTTGATGGCAAGAGCAAGGTTTCGGCTGTCAACGGCTCAATGGGGCTAGGTGTGACCACCACCAGCAAACATCCCGACGACGCATGGAAGTACATCGTCTTCATGACATCGCAAAAAGTCCAGAACGACTATGCGAAACTGTCTTTGCCAATCTGGGCATCGTCCTATGATGATCCGGCTGTGGCCAAGGGTCAGGAAGAGCTGATTGCAGCTGCAAAGCTCGGTCTGGCTGCCATGTATCCGCGCCCGACGACACCGAAGTATCAAGAAATGTCCACGGCTTTGCAGCAGTCCATTCAGGAAGCCTTGCTTGGACAGTCTTCGCCTGAAGACGCCCTCAAATCCGCAGCTGAAAACAGCGGACTCTAAGATGCTGACGGGGGTGGGTGCGCATGCATCCACTCCCTTCTTTTATACAGGCTGAGGTGCAAACAATGTCCGGCAACTGGATGACAACGCGAGCGTGGTTGCTGATGCTCCCGTTACTCGCCGTCATGATCTGTGTGATCGGCTGGCCAATGTTTGAAACGGTTCGTCTGTCATTCACAGATGCAAAGCTTGTCGGCACTGGCGGCGAATTTGTTGGCATCGCCAATTACGTCAAGATGCTGTCCAGCTCTAATTTCCAGCGAGCCTTCTGGACGACGACCTGGTTCTCCCTCATCTCGGTCACGGCTGAAATGGTTCTTGGTGTTCTGGCTGCACTTTTGTTGAACCAGCAGTTTTATGGGCGCACTATTCTACGTGCCTTGCTCATTCTACCTTGGGCGCTACCAACGGTGGTCAATGCAACGCTTTGGCGCCTCATCTATAATCCTGAATATGGTGCTCTCAATTCACTGCTGACCCAGCTTGGCATCATTTCGGAATACCAGTCATGGCTGGGTGAACCCTCAGCAGCAATGACGGCCCTGATCGTTGCCGACTGCTGGAAGAATTTCCCGCTGGTAGCCCTCATTGCATTGGCCGCGCTGCAAGCAGTTCCGCGAGACATAACGGCCGCATCGCTTGTGGATGGCGCGGGTCCGTTGAACCGCTTCCGATTTGTCATTCTGCCATATCTCGCAGGACCATTGATGGTGGCCTTGGTGCTCCGCACGATTGAGGCATTCAAGGTCTTTGACATCATCTGGATTATGACGCGTGGCGGCCCGGCCAATTCAACACGAACACTTTCTATTTTGGTTTATCAGGAAGCCTTTTCCTTCCAGCGGGCCGGGTCGGGCGCGTCGTTGGCGCTCATTGTGACGCTGATCGTTACGGTTCTGGCTTTGGGTTATGGATTTCTGGTGCGCAAAACGGCTGGAGCGGCAACGTAATGGAACGTCGAAGCCCAATCGCTACTCTCTTGGTTTACTTCGCAGCACTGGTGCTGGCAGTCGTGATCCTCGCGCCATTGTTCTGGCTTTTTGTCATGAGCATTTCGCCAATGGCGGATTTGTCTGTGCGTCCGCTCAAATGGTGGCCCACGACGGTAGACTTTTCACGTTATCAGGCTCTGTTGTCCACTGTGCCGAACAGCGCTGGCGCAGCCTTCGTGGCATCGATGTACAATAGTCTCAGAGTGGCGGGCATGGCGACATTGGTCGCGATCCTCGTTGCAATTCCCGCCGGTTGGGCCGTTTCGCGAACCTCGCGCATAGGATGGTCGCTGACACTGGTTATTGGAACCTACATGCTGCCCCCGGTGGCGCTTGCCGTGCCGCTCTATATGGTCCTCGCAAAACTTGGTTTGCTTAATTCGGTGTTTGGTCTCTCGCTGGTTTATCTCACCATTCTCGCGCCTTTCACCACATGGCTGATGAAATCTGGCTTCGATGGCATACCGCAGGAAATCGAACAGGCTGCCATGATTGATGGTGCAAGTCTTTTCCAGACATTGCGCATCATCACCTTGCCGCTCGCATTGCCTATTGTTGCAACATCGGCACTGTTTGCATTCCTGCTCGGCTGGGATGAGTTTTTCTATGCGCTTTTGTTCACTTCTGATCAGCGAGCGCGAACACTGACAGTTGCCATTGCCGATCTCGCTGGCGGACGTGTTTCCGATTACGGTCTGATCGCAACCGCAGGCGTTTTGGCTGCATTGCCACCGGTTATTGTCGGCCTTCTGATGCAGCGTGCACTTATATCCGGCCTGACCAGCGGCGGTGTGAAAGGATGATAATGAATACACAAAAGCAGCGTCCTGAAGGACTTGTCGCAATCGATAAGGAAATGGCACGTCAATTCGCCGATGCTCTGATTTCCTTCGAGAACAATCGGGAGCAGGCTGAAAAGATCGCCCGGAGTTTGCGCAAGACGGGTAAGCTGCTGCTGTTGGGCATGGGCGGGTCGCATGCTGTCAGTCGTGCAGTGGAGCCGCTTTATCGCGCCCATAAGATTGATGCAATCGCGATACCGCTTTCGGAACAACTTGGTGCGCCCCTGCCCATCGAGGGCAAGACGGTTCTGGTCACATCACAGTCTGGAGAAAGCGCTGAGGTCGTGCGCTGGTTTGCCGAGAAAAAGGGCGATGGCGATATTTTCGGCCTTACGCTCGACGCCAGGTCGTTCCTTGGCAAGCAGGTTGATTGTCTGGTGGGACATGGCGGCGGAGAGCTGGCATTTGCCGCCACCCGCAGCCTGACAATCAGCTTTGCTCTGCATCTGGCCATATTTGCGGCGCTGGGAGACGATCCGGATTCAGCGCTGAGCGTATTGAAATCGCGACAGACTGTTGCGATTGATACAGCACTTGCCAGCATAGCCGACGTCGGTACGATTGTAACGTCAGGGCGCAGTCTTCAAGGCGTTGCGGAGGCAATCGCTCTCGGCTTTACAGAGCTTTCGCGCGTGCCGAGCTATTCTCTGGAAGGCGGTCAGTTGCGCCATGGTCCGATGGAAATGCTCTCGCCAAAGGTTGGCATCGTCTTGTTCAAAGCCGATGATGCGACCGCACCGCTGGTGACAGCAATGGCGCAGTCTGTTGTCGAGGCCGGTGCGAAACTGGTGCTGTTCGACGCTTCGGGTGAGCTGCCTGTTCCCGGAGCAGTGACAATTTCCTTACCAGCAGCGAGTGGGATTGCAGCGATATTTGAGATCCTGCCCGTGGCACAGCGGCTTATGATGGCTTTCGCCGACGAGCGCGTCGAAAATGCCGGTACGCCGGTACGCTCTTCCAAGATCACACGGAGCGAGTGAGTGAGGCCAATCGCAATTATCGGCAACGTCAACGTCGACATGATCCTTGGCCCGACTGCGGCCTGGCCGCAGCCGGGAACCGAGAACATCGTCAGTCATGATGAGTTGCGCGTCGGCGGCTCGGCGGGCAATTCCGCGCTGACGCTTATGGCGCTGGATGTGCCGTTTCAGATGGCCGCAAATATCGGCT
Organism: Brucella haematophila; assembly: GCF_005938105.1. GTDB lineage: Bacteria > Pseudomonadota > Alphaproteobacteria > Rhizobiales > Rhizobiaceae > Brucella > Brucella haematophila. The sequence goes on from NZ_VCPE01000003.1 coordinate 512,254, forward strand.
CGGACCAGTTTGGACGTTGGCTCGCCGAGAATTTCGGTGATCATGCCCGACAATGGGCGGTGTTTTCAGGCAAGACCACTCTGTCAGTCGGCCTCACACATCCAGATGGCGAGCGGACGTTTTTCACGACGCTCGGTCATCTGCCGCATTTCTCCTATGAAGACACGTTGTCAGCGCTTGATGGGCAGGCCTTGTCTGGCGGTCTGGCGCTGCTGTGCGGAAGCTTTCTGACAGACCGGTTAGCCGATGCATATGACCAGTTTTTTGATTGGGCTGATCATCACAATATCGACGTGGCCCTTGATACTGGCTGGCCCGTTGAAGGTTGGACTGAACGGAACCGAAGCCGCGCGCTCTCATGGTTGAAACGCTGCAAGTTCGCTATGTTCAACGAGGTTGAGACGGTCAATCTTGGAAATTCGGCTGATCCTATAGAGGCTGCACGCAGTCTAGCGCAGATTATGCCGAACGGCGCCCTTTTTATCGTCAAATGCGGCCCGAATGGTGCTTTTGCGGTCGAGCGTAATGGCAGTGTTATATCGGTGGATGCACCGCAGGTGACGGTTATCGACACCATTGGTGCGGGCGATGTCTTCAATGCGGCTTTCCTTGCGTCTTTCGCCAAGGGGCAGCCGGTTGAAGCAAGTTTGCGCGCCGCCACACGCAGCGCCTCCAGGGCAATTTCCACAAGCCCGCGGGCCTATACATCAGATATCGAAGGAGCGCTTGCATGAGCACCCTGACTATAAGCAATGTATGCAAGAGCTTTGGGCCGACGGATATCCTCAAAGGTATCGATCTATCGCTGGCCAGTGGTGAGTTTCTGGTTTTGCTGGGCGCTTCCGGTTCCGGCAAATCGACATTGCTCAACATCATCGCGGGTCTGGCAGAGCCAACGAGCGGTGATATTCGCATCGATGAGCGGTCTATCGTTGGTGTTCACCCCAAGGACAGGGACACGGCGATGGTGTTCCAGTCCTATGCGCTGTACCCAAATCTGAATGTGAGACGCAATATCGGCTTCGGTCTCGAAATGCGCAAAGTGCCGACAGCAGAACGGGAAAAAGCTGTTCTGGAGGCGGCGCGCCTTCTCCAGATCGAAAACCTGCTCGATAGAAAGCCTGCACAGCTTTCTGGTGGGCAACGTCAGCGTGTTGCTATCGGTCGCGCACTGGTGCGGCATCCGAAGTTATTCCTGTTCGATGAACCCCTGTCGAACCTCGACGCCAAACTGCGCATGGAAATGCGCGCCGAGCTGAAGCGCCTGCATCAATTAATGAAGACCACCATGGTCTATGTCACGCATGATCAGATCGAAGCGATGACATTGGCGACGCGCATTGCAGTGATGCGCAATGGGCGCATCGAGCAGCTGGATACGCCGGAAAATGTCTATAACCGACCCGCAACCCTTTATGTGGCGACATTTGTCGGTGCGCCACCGATGAACATGCTGGAAGCTACTTTCAATGGGGATCGGCTGACGATCGATGGAACGAACACCAGCATTCCAGTGAACAGCCTACCAAACGTTGCCCATGGCAAGCGGGTCCTGCTGGGCGTGCGGTCAGAAGCAATCGGGCGGGAACGCAGGGATCACAGCGTAGCATTGCGTATGAAATGCGATATCGCAGAACTCACCGGGCCAGAACTGATTGTCACCGGGACGGTGGGTTCACAAAGGCTCGTGGCAGCTTTACCGCCAAGCCACAAAGTCCAACCCGGTGAAGAGTTCGACGTCATGCTCGACCTCGAGAACGTCCATCTCTTTGATCCTGAGACCGAATTGCGGCTCAACTGATATTTCCGACAGCATATAGTCGGGAAATCAGTCCAATAGCTTCATCGCGGTCTCTTCGTCGGTAATAAGTCCGTTGATGATTTGGCCACGCAGCGCCGACAGCAATGGTTGCACTTTGCGCGCGCCAGACGCCACGCAAATGCGCTGTCTGCTGACATTGATCTGCGGTGCGACGCTGGTGATCCGCAGATTTGTGGCGCCGTTGACGATCTTCCCGTCAATATCAAATGCCCAGCCGCAAATTTCGCCAACGCCGCCGAGCCTGTTGAGCTCAAAAAGCTCATCGCGGCTGAGAAAACCCTCTTTTGCAAGTGGTGAATCCGCAGCCAGATCACTAATGCCTGTCAGCCAAAGATCGGCGGTTGATGCCAGTTCGTGGACGCGCCGCACTGGTTCAATCGCTAGCAAGGCATCCCTTTCTTCTACAGAAGAAAGATAGAGCGGCAAGAGAAGCGGGTAATGCTGTGCGCTGACTGTTTCCGAAAGCTTGATCAGCGCATCGAAGGGACTTGCCGATCCGTCAATACCGATATGCCCCACCAGCGATACCAGACGATGGACAGAGCCATTGAGCGGAGAAACGCGCTGGACGGTGGCACGCATGGTGCGGCCGGTGCCAAGCGCCATCACAATTGCAGTTCTGGATCGCAATTGACGCTCGATGAAGACAGCCGCCGCCTCAGGAACTGTCGTCGAGCCTTCTGGCCAGGTTCCTTCCGAAGGGACGACATCACAGTAAGCCAGGTCAAATTTCTCCGACAGCTTCCCTGCAAGTTCCATGCAATTTGCAATTGGGTGGTTCATCCGAAAGGTAATCAGCCCTTCGGATCGGCATTGCGAAACAAATCGCTGTGCCGTTGGGCGTGAAACGCCCAGCATCTGGGCGATCTCGTCCTGGGTCTTGCCAGCAATATAATAAAGCCAACCCGCTCTTGCGGCATCGTCGAGTCTGGGTTTGTCGTTATCGGCCATCGGCGGAAATATCTCTTAGTAAGGAAGGCAGGTCGGCAGCATGGGTTAAAATGTGATCCGCTCCGGCATTACGCAATGTTTCAGTATTGTCCAGTACCGAATAATGGCTCCCACCGGTAAATCCGACAGCCGTCATGCCCGCAGCCTTGGCGGCTTTCACGCCGCTGGGGCTGTCTTCGATAACGACGCATCGTGGGGCCGACACGCCCATCTGTCTGGCCGCATAAAGAAAGAGGTCCGGAGCGGGCTTGCCGTTTTTAACCATCGTTGTACTGAAGATATTGCCTTCGAAAAGTGGAAGCAGACCTGTCTGCCCCAATGATATCTGAAGTCGTTCCTCATCGCTAGATGACGCCACGCAGCGGGGCAGCGGGATGGCTTCGATTGCGGAGCGGATTCCTTCGACGGCGACAAGCTCCTGATCGAAGCGCGCAAAAAGATACTCTCGCCAGCTTGAAACAAATGTGTCGGGGAGTGGCTTGTTCGTTTGTTCAGTGAAGGCATCCGTCACCGCCGATGCCGGGCGTCCCAGGAAAGTGCGCAAGGCATGATCGAGATCCGTTGGTACGCCGTGTCTGCTCAGCACATCGGCAACTGCGCCGCAGCTGATGATTTCGCTGTCTACCAACACGCCGTCACAGTCAAAAATGACCAGATCAAAGGCGAGTGACGAAGGGTTGATTGGGGTAATGTCCATCGCACGACTCATGAGAAAATGATTGATATGTGAGCGTATGATAAACACGGCGCGCCCGGAAGAGCAATATCCCTTTGCGCGACGACATGGAGATATGCATATAAATGGTGATAATACGTAATCATCGGGCTGTTTCAAATTATGGGCTGGACAAACGCTTGTCGGAGCGTATGCTCACATTAAAAGCACTTGATCGAGATGGGAGGAAACGATGAAGCGTCTTTTAGTAGCTTCCTTGATGCTGGGCTGTTCGATGCTATCCAGCATAACAGCTGAGGCAAAAACGCAGATCGAATTCTGGCACGCAATGGGAGGCGTGCTCAATGATCGCGTGAATGAACTTTCGAAGAAGTTCAATGAATCTCAGGATGAGTATGAGATTGTCCCGGTCAATAAGGGCAAATATGAAGAACTCATCAATGCGATGATTGCAGCCTATCGCGCAAAGCGCGCGCCGGTCATCGTGCAAACCAATGAGCGCGCATTTTTGACCATGCTGAACTCATCAGCGATTATACCTGTCGCCGATCTGATGGCCAAGGAAGGTTACACCATCGACTGGAGCACGGTAATTGCGCCGGTTGCTGCTTATTACACCGACAAGGGCAAGCTGCAGGCACTGCCATTCAATTCGTCAACGCCAATCCTCTGGTACAATCAGGATCATTTCAAGGCGGCAGGTTTTGAAAAGCCTGCCGATAACTGGGATGAGTTGACGCAACAACTTCATGCGATCCACGACAAGGGCGTTTCGAAATGCGCAATGTCTCTGCCGGGCGACTATGAGTGGAGTTTCCTCGAAAACTACGCGGCGGTAAATGACTACCCCTATGGCACAAAACGCAATGGCATTGACGGTATCGATACCGAGTTTGTTTTCAACAAGTCTCTGACCCGCCAAGTGGAGCGTATGCATGATCTCGTTTCGAGTGGGGTGATGGAAATTGCGGGGCAGGGAATTCAGCCGGTTCAGCTGTTCACGTCTGGCACCTGTTCGACGATTATTGCATCGACCGCGTCTCATGCTGCCGTTGAAGCTTCCGCGCAGTTTCCGTGGAGCGCAACATTTCTGCCTCATGAAAAAGACCGTACCGCACATAACAGCGTTATCGGCGGCGGCGCTTTGTGGGCAATGAAGGGACATTCCGATGACGAATATAAAGGCGCTGCCGCATTCTTTGATTTTCTAGCAAAGCCGGAAACTCAGGTGTGGTGGAGCAAAAACACCGGTTATGTTCCTGTTACGACGACAGCCTATGAGGCGTTGAAAAGCGAAGGCTATTTCGAGCAGCATCCCACCCGTGCCATTGCGATTGAACAGCTTATGCGCAAGCCGAACTCCGATAATTCGCTGGGCTTCCGTTTCGGAAATTCCAATCAGGCCAACATCTTTATTATGGAAGAAGTGATGGCTGCCTCATTGGGGCAGAAGCCGGCACAGGAAGCGTTGGATTCCGCTGTCACCCGCGGCAACGAAGTGCTTCGTCGCTTTGAAAAGCTGAGCGCAGGAAAATAAAGCAATGAAAGCACAAGGTGGAGGTGCTTTCCGTCTGCGCTCCCCTTTGGGGGAGCGGCAGGAAAGCGGCCTGAAGCGCGCGCATTTTCGAGAATGGAAAACGCCAGTCCTATTGCTGGCGCCACAAATGCTCGTCTTGCTGTTCTTCTTCTTCATTCCGTCATTCAGAGCACTCATTCAGGCGTTTCAGCTCAATGATCCGTTTGGTGGCTCGGTGCAATGGGTTGGCTTCTCGAACTTTGCGGCATTGCTCGCCAGCCCGTCCTACTGGATGTCGGCCAAAATGACGCTCTGGTTCACGTTGGCACAGAACGCAATCACGCTTTCAGTTGCCTTGCTGTTTGCTTTTGCGACCAACCATGTCATTCGTGCGCGTGGCGCCTATCGCACGATCCTGCTGCTTCCCTATGCAATCGCTCCCGCAGTTGCAGGCATTATGTTGGCATTTCTGTTCAACACACGTGTCGGACCAATCGCACAAATGCTGCATATGCTGGGTATCGGTTGGGACCCCACGAAAAACTCCAACGATGCGATGATCCTCATCATCCTTGCGGCGTCGTGGAAGCACATCTGCTACAACTATATTTTTCTTGTAGCTGCACTTTTGGCTGTGCCGCGCTCGATCCTGGAATCTGCTGCCATTGACGGTGCCGGGCCAATTCGTCGTTTCCAGCGAATTTCCCTGCCGATGATCGCGCCCACGCTGTTCTTCCTGATTGTAATCAACTTCGTCTACGGTCTGTTTGACACATTTGCGATTGTTGATGCCACCACACAAGGCGGCCCGGCCGGGGCGACTTCGATCCTCGTCTATAAGGTCTATCAGGATGGTTTCGTCAATCTGGATATGGGATCGTCTGCTGCGCAGTCAGTCATTCTGATGATACTCGCTCTTGCCCTCACATTCGCGCAGTTTCGTCTGGTCGAACGGCGCGTCAATTATGCGGTGTAAATCATGAATGAACGCACACCGATTCTGGATGCAGTTTGCCATGCGGTTCTCATAGTAGGAATCGTGCTGGTTTGTTTGCCACTTTACTTCGTGGTGGTCACGGGTTCCTTGAGTCAGCAGGACGTATTGAAGGTTCCGATGAGTTGGTTGCCGGGCGATCAGTTTCTGGTCAATTCGCTCGAAGTTCTGACAACCATCAATTTCGGACAGCTTTTGTTGAACACGGTTATCGTGGCCCTCGGCATCACCATCGGTAAGCTGGTACTGTCTGTGCTTGCCGCTTTTGCCGTTACCTATTTCCGCTTTCCGTTCCGAATGACCGCCTTCTGGCTGATATTCATATCAATGATGCTGCCGATTGAGGTGCGCATTGTCCCAACATATGAATCCGCAGCCAATATGGCGCTGCCGTTGAATATCATCTTCGCGTGGCTCGGTGTCTCAGTCGAGTTGAACTGGAACATGGTGAACACCTATCCCGGGCTGATCCTGCCGATCATCGCCTCCGCAACTGCAACATTTCTGTTCAGGCAGTTCTTTCTGACTATTCCTGACGATTTGTGTGAAGCAGCGCGAATTGACGGCGCCAAGCCGATGCAATTCTTCTTCCGCATTCTGCTTCCGTTGTCACGGTCAAATATTGTGGCATTGTCGATCATTCTCTTCCTGATGGGCTGGAACCAGTATTTGTGGCCGCTGTTGATGACGACAGACCCCAATATGGCGACCGCCGTTGTGGGCTTGAAACAGGTTATGCCGCAGTCGGATGGTCTCCCGACATGGCATCTTCTCATGAACGCCTCGCTTTGGACCATGCTTCCGCCGGTGTTGGTGATCCTCATCATGCAGCGATGGTTCGTGAAGGGCCTCGTGGACAGCGGCAAATAGAAAACAATTGGAGAATACAAAAATGGTGAAGATCATTGGCCATCGCGGTGGGCGCAATCTGTGGGCCGAAAACAGCCTAGCCGGTTTCCAGAACCTGCTCGCCTTGGATGTAGACGCAGTGGAACTGGATGTTCATTTGAGTTCTGATGGGGTGCCGGTTGTAATCCATGACCCGTTGCTCGATCGCACCACCAATGGCAGAGGACCAGTTCAAGCGCAAAGTGCAGAGGCGCTTGGAAAAACCCTCCTGAACGATAGTCGCGGTCAAACCATACCTACCTTGGCCGAGGTTCTGGATGTCTTCGCTCCCACCAAGCTGGAGCTTGAGCTGGAGATCAAGATTGATGAACGCGGAAGACCTTACCCTGGTATGCCCGAAAAGATCATCGCACTTGCACAAGAGCGCAATATGCTGGATCGCGTCTTTCTTACGTGCTTCGTGCCGGAAGTGCTGGAGGATGTCCGTATGAAATTTCCAGACCAGCAGTTGTTGATGTCGATTGACCGACGCTCGGCAGAGTTCTTCGGTGGATTTGAGAAGGTGCTCAAGCGCGGCAATGATGTTGCAACGGTTCTGGCTTTCGAGAAGAGTTTGCTGGAGATCGTATTGGACCAATGCGTGGCAGAAGTTGGGACGCCAAGGCTTGGATGTTGGGTACCAAACACCGAAACTGAGCTTGAATATTGGCTTAGTAAGCCAATCGGCCAGTTGACGACGGATCGGCCCGATCTTGCGGTTCTCGTCGCAGGCCGACACTCATCACCAACCCATCGGCAGAAAGGGTGAATTGATGGCCTCGGTCGAACTTCGTTCAATTCACAAGACATATGGCAATGTGGAAGTCATTCCAAGCATCGATCTGACAATTGCGGATGCAGAATTCGTTGCGCTTGTCGGACCTTCCGGATGTGGCAAGTCAACGTTGCTGCGCATGATTGCCGGTCTTGAACAAATTACATCTGGTGATCTGCACATTGGCGATAGGAATGTGAACCGCGCAAATCCCAGCGAGCGCGATGTTGCGATGGTTTTCCAGAATTATGCGCTTTATCCGCATATGTCTGTCTTCGACAACATAGCGTTCAATCTTCAACTGGCAGGTCGTCCGAAAGCGGAAATTCGGGATAGGGTAGGTGAAGCGGCGCGGATGCTGGATCTCACCACGCTGTTGGACCGCAAGCCGCACCAATTGTCCGGAGGTCAGCGACAGCGCGTCGCAATGGGGCGCGCTATTGTGCGAAAGCCGTCTGTCTTTCTGTTTGATGAGCCGCTCTCCAATCTGGACGCAAAATTGCGTGTTCTGATGCGCGCCGAGATCAAGGAGCTGCACCAGAAGGTGAAGATCACGTCGATTTATGTCACGCATGATCAGATCGAAGCAATGACATTGGCCGATAGAGTTGTGGTGTTGAACAAGGGGCGGATCGAGCAACAGGGGACGCCCATGGAACTCTACACGAAGCCTGCAAATATCTTTGTCGCAGGCTTCATCGGTTCGCCATCCATGAACTTTCTTGACGCGACGGTCGAGCGCGGTTCAACAGGCGTCGCTATCCACTTGGGAAATGGTGCAAAACTGGACATGGCCAATAGCAACATCGATAAGAGTGGCAAGGTTGTGCTGGGGTTGCGCCCTGAACATCTGGAAGTACGGCGCGACGGCGGTATTCAAGCGAAAGTGCGCCTGATTGAACCAACCGGCGCTCAAACCCATGTTGTGCTGGAGGTCGGCTCAGAGAAACTGACGGCTGTCGTCGACAGCGAGATGCCGCTGGCCGTGGGCGAGGTGGTTGGTCTGGATATCGCACGCGAACGGGTGCATCTATTCGACCCGTCCAGTGGTGCTCGTATCAACTGATAGCGCTCCCGTTCAGGCAGTAATTAGAGGAGCATTCTGCGTCGTTCTGTCCGGCAGGAAATGATACGTGTTTGCAGCTCTTTGCAATCAATCCACCTGTCCCTGATTGATTGCGTATTGACACAAAACCTACTAGTAGGTAGATATGCCGCATGAGCAATTTGACAACCACTTCCGAAGATATCCTGGACTGCGCGCGATCTCTGATTATCGAGGGCGGATATAATGGCTTCAGCTATGCCGATATCGCAGCTGTTGTCGGCATCCGTAAGGCTAGTATACATCACCACTATCCAAGTAAGGTGGATCTGGTGAAGGCACTGATTGCCCGCCATCACGAGGATACGGAAGCCGGATTTGCCAATCTTGAGCTCAGTATTTCCGATCCGCTTGAGCAGCTGCGCGCTTATACACACTATTGGGGTGTCTGTATCAAAGATGCCAGCGCATCTTTTTGCATCTGTGCTCTGCTTGCCAGTGAGTTGCCGGTCCTTCCTGCGGAAATTGTTCCAGAGGTTCGGGCTTACTTCAAAATGCTGTCGTCATGGCTTGCCTCTGTGCTCGAACGTGGTTCACGGGAGGGGCAGGTTCGTTTGAACGAAGCCCCACACATCGAGGCCGAAACGTTCATGGCGACCGTTCATGGGGCTATGCTGTCGGCAAGAGCATATGGTGATCCGAATATGTTTCCTCTGGTGACGGAGCCGTTATTGAGGCGATTGTCAGCGGTTTGATCTCCAGCGACTAAACTCAGCTCACAGGGCGGTGGAGTTCGTATAATTGCAGTATAGCATTCTAGGCTACCTACTAGTAGGTAATATTGATATGCCGATCCGAAATCACTCTCAAGCCGCGAAAAGGAGCTTGAAATGTTTGGTATTTCTTCGCTTGGGTGGGTGCATACCTTGGGCAGTTTGCCTGCCATACCCTTGGCCTTTTATATGCTCGCCCGGCATGGCCGGATTGTGCCGCGTTCAAAGCCGGGCATCCTCTATTTCATTTCAATGGTGGTGGGTGCCAGTACAGTGTTTCTCATCGCAAAACAGCCGATCAGCAGTGGTATTGGTGCGGCGACGCTGGTTCTCTTATGCGCGGGATATATCGTCGGTCACATAGCGATTTTGGGTCGTGCGGGAAAATATCTGGAGACTATTTTTCTGAGTTTGACGGTGTTCCTGCTCATGGTGCCGACTGTCAGTGAGATTCTCCGTCGTGTCCCTGATGGACATCCTCTGGTGACGGATCTCCACTCTCCACTTCTTTTGGGTGCGCAGGCTAGTCTTCTCGTTCTTCTCATTGTCGGTCTGACGGCCCAGATGATTTATCTTTGGAGACGCAATAGGACCCAAACGACATGATGAGCACATCATCTCTCAATCTTGGTCAAGTGCGAGATGAAGAGTTGGAAAAGCTCCGACTGGCTCGATATGGATAGCCGCTTGTAAATATTGTGGCGATGTATCTTGGCTGTCCCTTCCGAGATATTCATATGACGTGAAATCGAGATATTGCTATGGCCGCGCAGGATCAGCTTTGTGATTGACTGCTGCGCAGGCGTGAGTTGCCCCTGGAATGCACCAAGAAACGTCTCCTCAATATCCTCTTTTGCATATTCATGATTGATATAGCTCGCATTGCTGCGGCAGTGGGTTGAGATCGCCGCAGCAACAACCGGCTCAATCTGTCTTAGATTATCGAGTTCAGAACCGGTGAACGGGTTGCTTCCGTGGTTTCGCATAAGCGAATAAACAGCCGCCGTTCGATGACGCAACGGCACGATAATGCCTATTTCCTCAACGAGCGCGCCGGCTTCAGATGAAACGCAAGGATGGATATCCTTTGCGATGACAAACTCCGATGTGAAGAAGCTGTCGGGCGCGAGTTCGCCCATTCTCCAAACGCCAGATGTGTGTTCGTTGATCGAGGCGACATAGAACGGATCAAGCAGATAACCGCCCCGCAAATAGGTTTCCAGTGTCTTGCGAGGCACGGAACTGCAATAGCCGTCATGGAGAAAAAGCGGGGTGTTGTTGAAGCTGAACAGGAAAATGCAGCTCATGTCGAATCGCACCCGGCCACTGATGGTTTGGTCGAGTGTCTGACCGAGCCCGGTTGTTCCGATGGATCGGATTATCTCTGACAGTCCGTTGGCATCCAGCGGAAACACGGTTTCTCCTCCCGTATAACTTTCGGCATATCGACGCATCCGGATATGATTTCTAGACTTCGCACCAAAAGCAAGAGTTCGGCGGGTGTATCGGACCGATTGGGGAAAATAGTTGGAGTTTATCCAGAAGGAGGAAACATGGCTGGTCGTTTGTCAGGAAAAGTAGCGCTTATAACGGGTGGCGCCGGAGGCTGTGGTCTCGCAGCGTCGGAACTCTTCGCTGCGGAAGGGGCCAAGGTCGGCATCGTGGATTTGCCGTCCAGCCCGGGTGCAGATGTTGCAAAAAAGCTTAACGAAGCTGGTCAAGAGGCGGTCTTCGCGCCAGCCGATGTTTCGGATGCCGGGCAAGTCGCTTCGGCAGTGGAGAAGATTATTGGTGCGTTCGGACCGATTACGGTTTTGATGAACCATGCAGGCACATTGGCGGCAGGTCCGTTTCTCGAAACGACTGAAGCGGAATGGGACCGCCTTATGGCGATCAATGTGAAAAGCATGTTCCTCGTCTCAAAGGCTGTACTGCCTTCGATGATCAGCGCCGGTGGCGGTAGCATTATCTCAACATCGTCGATTTCAGGCGTCGTGGGAACACCCATGGAAGTGCTTTACTGCACAACCAAAGGGGCCTGCCACATGTTCGCACGTGCTCTTGCCGTAGAGTTTCGCGACAGAAATATTCGCAGCAATGCGATCTGCCCCGGCTTCATCGCCACGGCGCACGGACGCAAGGAATTGGCGGTGCTGCAAAGTTTTGGCGTCGATGTTTCGGAAGATGCCATCAAAACTGCGCAAGGACGGCTCTGCTTGCCATCTGAAGTTGCTTCCGCAGCGCTTTTTCTTGCAAGCGATGAGGCGAGCTTCATCAATGGAGCGCATATCTTCGCGGATAATGGCTACACTGCCATCTGACAAAGCCGTGTCGCTTTGGCGACGCCGAACGCCCACAACAGCAATAAGCAAAAAGATGGGAACGAGAATGTCAAAGCAGAGCAATATGAGTGCAGGTGGCCACTGGCGCAATTGGGTCGGCAATCAGTCATGTGTGACTTCCGCCATGGGCGCTCCTGCCAGTGAGGCGGAACTTTGCGACATGGTCAATTCCGCAACGTCGCAAGGATTGAATGTCCGATGTGCAGGGTCTGGTCACTCCTTCACGCCCGTTGTGGCTACCAGCGGGCTTATGCTCACTCTTTCGGGCATGAAAGGGGTGAAAAATGTGGACCATGATCGCAAGCGGGTTACCGCAGCAGCCGGTACGACGATCAATGAGCTTGGCCGATATCTCAAAAGCAATGGTCTATCGATGGTCAATCAGGGCGATATCGACAGTCAGGCTTTGGCCGGCGCGCTGACAACTGGCACGCATGGCACGGGCGCAAAACTGTCCAATCTCGCTTCGTCGATTGTCGGCATGAAGATTGTTCAGCCAAATGGTGACATTCTGACCGTCGACGAAACCACGCCGGACATCTTACGTGCGAGCTGCGTTTCAATTGGGACGCTTGGTGTGATCTCCGAGATTACCTTGCAACTGATGGATTCCTATAACCTCTATGAAAGGCTCTGGCGGGAGGATTTCGATGTATGCATGGACATGCACGACGAACTTGCCTCCAAACATCGGCACTTCAGCTTCTTCTGGTGTCCGACGGAAAAAAGCCGTCATTGCTATTGTCTTCCGGATACGGCTTCAACGTCGCGCTCGGGAAAGACAACCGATGTCTGTGAAATGAAGATCATGGATATCACCGACCAGCCGCCCATGAGCCGGGGATTTGAAAAAGTCGCATACAGCTCGGAGATTTATCCGATCGAGTATGTGCCAAACTTCCACGAGCTTGAATATGCGGTGCCTGTCGCTCATGGCAAAGAGGCGGTCAAGGAAGTCCGAAAACTGATGCTGGAAAAATATCCGGAGTGCATTTACCCCATCGAGTATCGCTTTACGGCTGGCGATGATGCGTGGATGAGTCCCTTTTTTGAACAGGACAGCGTCACTGTATCGGTCTCTGGTGAGCCTGGAACGGACTATTTGTTGATTGCCGCTGAGAAGTGACCCGGTTTTTCCACCGAGAATTGACCCGCCTTTTAATTAATGTTCGGGTTTTTATTCACGGTCAAGTTTC
>NZ_VCPE01000030.1 GCF_005938105.1 Brucella haematophila
GGGAGACCGGTTTTGGCTGTTGCGGGGGAGAGACCGGCGGCCGATCTTTCCCCCATTCAGAAAATCAGGTGAGCCGCGCAGCGGCTCTCATTGCTTCATCATTTATGTTCAATCAGAGAATATGAGCGGGTGCATAATGGGCTGCTTCACGCACTGAAGGCGTTCCCTCCGTGAGAGCGAGCCTTTTGACCTTCACTGGCGCGCAATAACTCCATGCTGCTTTGCTCATAGCAAATGCTGGCGCCGCCCTTCCCGCGTCAGTCGATCGTGACCCTATGGGCCGAAACGGGCTTGTCGTGCGCCTTGGCGTAGCAGCGGATGGGTGGGCTTGGATGCCAAGACCGGCCATTGCGTAGCGCAGACAGGCAAACGGCGAGGCTGGTTCGGTGAGCTGGCCGACAGGCCGGCGAATAGAGCGCGGTGCCGAAGGCAGACGCCCTTATGGTGCCGGGTGTGCTTTTGCCGTCAACTCGACCCCAAGGGCGCGCATGACAGCCAATGTTGTTTTCAGGGTTGGATTTCCGCGTTGACTGAAGGAACGATAGAGCTGTTCACGCGACAGCCCTGTTTTTCTGGAAATTTCGCTCATGCCTTTTGCCCGCGCAACAACGCCGAGCGCTTTTGCAATGAATGCTGCATCGCCTGTTTCAAATGCATCTGCCATGAAGGCCGCGATTTCTTCATCATCGACCAATGCGGCGGCTGGATCATAAGTGGTCAATTTTTCAGCCATCTTGTTCACTCCACTCTTTTGCGAGCTTTTTGGCGTTGGCAATATCGCGCTCCTGCGAACCTTTATCGCCTCCGCACAGCAACACGATCAGGATATTGCCGCGCTTCTGGAAATAGACGCGATAACCCGGGCCGTAATGAATGCGCAATTCACTGACGCCCTCGCCTATCGGCTCCACGTCTCCGGGCAAGCCTTCGGCCAAGCGCATCAGTCGCGCTGCGATGATGGTTCTTGCACGCTTGTCTCGCAGTCGGCTTTCCCACTTGGCGAAACTCGCCGTCTGCCTAAGTTCTATCATCCGTGCATATGTAGTCTATAAACTACATATTTACAATATTTATGTGGCTGATCTGAGGAACTGGACGGTCGAGAAGACGAGCGCCAGGGGCGCGAGGATTGGCGAACCGGCTAGAAGGATGAAGAAGATGAGCCAACGACCTGCGGCCTTTGTTGGCGGCTTTAGATTGGTTTGCCGCGCCGTTGCCTCGGCAACGGGCGCGGCGAACATTGCGGCGAATGCGACTGCCAGCCCTGCGATCGGAATTGCCATGCTTGTTCCGGCTCTTGATTGCAGGATGACAAAGAAGAATGTCGCGGCGATCATGAGGCCGGTGAGCGCAGCTCGCCGGGCGTAAATTCGCCGCGACATTTTCGGGCGGCTCAGGTTGTCCCTGACCGTTAAATGTGACTGCCCTGCCCCGTTGCGGGTCATGGGCTTTACTCTGCTGCCTGCTGTGCTGCGCGTAGGCGTGGATTGATGCCCTGCTCTATTTCGCTTTGCAGTGCGCCCAATGCGAGTTCGATCACTTCGGCAATTGCCGAGCATTCCAGCATTTCGGCATAGTCATAGATCTGGTTGTTTGTTTCGACCTTCAGCTTGACGGTGAATTGCGTATTACGGCTGGTAGTGCGCTTTCGCCCCCGCCTTTTAGGCTCTCCTCCATCAACAATTTCGGGCGCAACAATTTTGGGCTCTTTCGCCTTAGCGGGAGCCTCTTTTTTTGCTTCGGGAGCGTGACGCGCTACGAAACCGGAATCCTTCGCCACCTGCTCAACGGATGCTTTTGCGGCGGGATCGGCTTTTTTGGCTTCTGGCTTGAATTCATCCAGATCGAGAAGAATGCGCTTTTCACTCATGAGCGTGTTTCCTTCAGACTTGATATGACCTCTGCGGCGAAGGCCGCTGCATTGGCTCTGGCTTTATCGAGCGATGGAACGAGATCATTGGTGAGGTTTTCGAGCGTTTTGCCGTGATTGACGATCCCGCGGATCGCTTCGCGGTCAACAAGACTTGTTTTGAGGAAGCTGATGCCGGCATCCTCGAACTGCGAGCCTATGTCTCTGGCGGTGCGGGTGACATAGGCGGCGGGCACGCGCGCCCAAAACACTTTCGCCGGCATTGTGCGGCCGACATTCTTGCCTTGCCGCAGAATGAATTTGAGGGTTTTGGCGGCTTCGTTCGCGTCGAGCTTTGATGGTTGAAGCGGGATCAGGATCAGATCGCTTTGCGTGAGGGCATAGCCAGTTGACAGGTTTGCCGAGCCTTCGAGATCCACTATGACGAACATATTCTTCGCGGACTGCTCTTCGATTGTCTCGATGATGTTGTCCTCATGAACGTCACCAATAACCGAAAGGGTATCGGGATGCTCTGCATTTTTGATCCAATCGACAAGTGGCTGATTGGGATCGGCATCGATCATGCAGACACTCGCGCCCTGCTCTGCGAGGACGGATGCGAGGATGATGGCGCTTGTAGTTTTCCCACCGCCGCCTTTTGTTGTCATAAACGATACGACAGCCATTTATAAACCTTCCGGAAACGATTTGGTTTCGTTTGGCATCCCCATACGAAACGTATGGCCTACCTTTAGCTTACATTTTAACGGCCAATGCTAAACGGATGGTAAACGTCACACAAACAATTACAATACGTTTTATTATGGTTTACCTAAATAAAACATATTGGAAACGTTTTCCTTATGTATGCCTTTCGTGTCCCATACGATTCCTTTCCGTATGGCTTACACATTTTGCATATTTAGCATACCGAAGCAGATTGGCTATTCGGCAGCCAAAGGAAGAGACACAGATGGCTCCACCTCTGGATCGCTCTCCTTTGAGACTGATGGCGTTTGGACAGTGGCAGAGGCAGGGGCAGGGGAGGGCATCTTTCGGAACTCAAAGCCATAATCGACCGCCTCGCGGTAATTACGCTGATAGAAAGCAGGGCGGTGCGTTCCTGCAAAGGTGCTTCTGATTGCCCGCATAGCGCTTGGAAAGCGATAACCGGCACGTTCAACCAGCCAGAACACCAGCATTGCAGATACAAGCAATATCGCGGTCCAGACTCTTAGATGAACAGCGAGAATCAGAAAAAAGAAAACGACGCGAGCATCAAAGATGACGAGGCGGGGCTCACGCATGGTGTCCCGCCAATGAATCCGCTTCTTGAAGCGGTTTCCGTCATCATGTTCGGTGTCATTCATCGCGTTGCAATCGAATTGCGACGGGCTGCAATATCAGGAACACCCTGCATGAACAGAATCCCGATCGTGTAGCCGCTGCCGAGTTTGACCAATGGCCCTTTAGGAGCTGAGCTTTCAATTTCACTCGCAAGCTGCTCACCGACGCGACCGGCACCGGCATAAAGGGCATCTTTCAGCTCTGTCTTGCGATCGACAACGGTTGTCGTGTTGTTGCCGATAATAACCTGCTGGCTTGGCCGCGCCATAGTCTGACCAAGACCGGCAATGAAAGCGCCGGCGAGGCGAGGGCCATATCTTTCAAGCCAGCGGCGATCGACGCCTGATGTAACGGCGATGGAGCCTTTTGCACCATCAACAGCATAAGCGGATATTGGAACCTCGGTTCCATCCTGCATCACAAGCCTGTTGAACTCGACAATCAGGGCGTTTGTGTTGCGGTTCTGCTGGAAAGAACCGAGAAGGCGGGTGCGATAGAGCGGGCCTTTCTGAAAGATTTCAGCCACGACAGGGCCGGGGGTGTCGGAATCTGATGCATTGACGGTGCGCGCGAATACGGTCTGACCGGCGCTGATCATCATGTTCTGACCATCGACTATGCCACCCATGCCCGACATTGCGGCTTGCTGCGCCTGCTCGGCCTCGGCCTTGCGCTGCTCGGGCGTTTTATAGAGCATCTGATTGAGAACAATGGTGTTGACGGAGCCTTTAGGCGACCACTGCGAGGTCAGGCTTGCCGCCTGGCTCGCCATTGCACCGGCAAGTGTGTTGATGTCGCTGTAATCGTCGGGCGTCAGCGCTCGCCGGCGATCAGGCGTATAATTATCGACACGCTGAACAGGCTGTTCATTGGCCGGAGCGATTGGCCGCTGGCGCGGAACTGGATCTTTCATTACGTCGCGGACTTCATCGACGTTACGCAAGGGTTCGTCCGGCGTGGCAAGGAAGCTTGAACCGCTATCCTGAGCGGTTTGTGCGCCTTCCTGATTAACGGTATCGAGCGACTGCTGATAACGTTGGGAGTCCGCCTGCTGCTGGCCTGCTGGCGTACCATCGACGTTCGGGCCTCGCGAAATGCGTGATGAAGAAAGATTATTCTGCTTCATCATGGAATAGCCGACATATCCGACCGCACAGGCAAGGAGGCCGACCACAACATAGGTCTGCATTCGGGTGCCTTTTCGACGGCTCGGGCGATTGATCGCGGCAGCATCGGCAAGACCCGGCGCGGCATCTTCGCGCTCTGAGCTGTCGGGCTTGTTGTCCTTGTCGTCGCTCACTGGCTTATCCTCACTCTGGAAATCGTTCCGTTGCGCGAAATCAGCACAACGGGGGAGGGCTTAATTTTAACGGCATGAACACCGCCCGGGCCGGTCAGCATGGATTGCGGCGAGGGCGACGTGTAGGTGTCTGTGGTGCGCAGATAATAGGAGCCATCGAGCATCCATGCTTCCACATTGCTATCTGAGGTCGCGAGCTTGATTGCGGATCTCGGCAGATCGGCACCTTGAGCGAATGCCATCATGGTTCCATTTGAAGGTGGCTCTTTGACCGCAACCTCTGTCGGAGAGACGGATGCATTCGGACCATAGCCCTCAATCGTAATGTCGCGGCGGAAATGCGTTTTGGTGTCGTTCGTTTCGAGGTTGATGACGATCGGACGATCTTCTTCAACGAGCGAAATGATCAGATTGGAATAGCCGTGCGTGACGAGCGGGGTGACGGCAATCTGATTTGAACCTTCCTGCAGGGCATAGACCTGAAATGAATCGGCGCGTCCTACGACAAAGCTTGCGATCGGCCATGCTTTGCCGGTTCGGTCATAGAACGCCATGACCGAAACTGTGTTCGGTGAGGTAAACAGCGTCTGCAATGACTGATTGGATTTCAGGGACATGCGAACCGCGTCCGATATAGGCTTTGCCCTGAAGCCGCTTGGCGGCATTGCTGCGGCTTTCTGGCTTTCATCGACCCTGCGACGATAGTCGCGGATAATCTCGGGCGACATAGGCATAAGGCTCTGGACTGTCGCGCCATAAGCCGTGATCTCTTCGGGAGACAACGGCCGATCAAGATCAGACAAAGATTCCATCAGGCGGCGTGCGCCGATGATAGGAACATTTGGCGCCTGTCGGGGCTGGCGCTGCTCTGCGTGACTGGGAGACGCTTCGCCATATTTAGACGGTTGCATTTGATGCTCGCCGGCCTGTGCCGGTTGAGAGTTCTGTTGAGTCTGCCCGCCCTGCGAGTGTTGGGGCGGCAGCTCGGCGGCAGCTTCTGGATGAGGAGCCGAATATTCCGGCGCGGGTTGAGCTGCTTGCTGAGCAAGGGCAGATCCGCTCAAGGCCAGTATAAAGGCGATATTGCCAGCGATCCGTTTCATCAGGCACCTCCGGGGGCAGCGATGATGCGGGAGATAGCCGCACCGCGCGGGTGTTCGTAGCTTTGCAGACGTTGCAGTGTGACCGTGACCATGAGGTTCTGTCCGGTAACTTCCGACGCTGATTGGTACGTCACGCGAACCGGCATCTGTACGATCCATTCATAGGTGCCATTCGCGCCGACGCCTTCACGGACAATGACCGCGCGCTGCGCGATCGCTGTTGTGTTGAGGCGGCGATTTTTGACCAGATCGAGGGTGCCGGATTTCTGGATTGCCTCGACAAAGGAATTCCAGCCGCGCGGCTTGGTGAAATATTGCTGCGCTCTCTGGAAATCCTGCTGATAGGTGGCGAAGGAATAGGTAAAGGACGATGTGACCGCTTCGGCGGCATAGGTTGAAACCTCTGCCGCGCTTAAATGCGGCCGATCAAGCGGAATGAGGGGTTGAATCCGTCCATCCGTTGTCGTGGCGAAATAGCGGGGTTCTGGTCTGGTCAGCGCCAGACTGACGGCGGCACATACGGCGATGACTGTCACAACCAGCAATGCAAGGGCGACGATGCTCATACGGCGATAAGCCGTTCTGTAAACATCGGCGCGCATCAAAACGGTCTCAAGCTGACCGTAATCCGGAGACTGGCTCATTGCGCATTTGCTCCCGCTGTGCCGGCGGTCGCGGCCGGTGTTGTTTGCTCGGCTGGCAAGATCCCGCTGAGCTGAGAGTCTTTAAGAGCTCCAAAGGCGAACTGCGCGCCTTCGTTCGTTTTATAGAGATAGAAGGGAGTGCCCGGAACGCCATTGAGCCGCATCCAGTCCACGTTGCGCTGCATGGCTTTGACAACATTGGGATCGAAAGAATTTGGATCGACCTTTGGCGCGGGGGCTCCTGAACCAATGACAGATGCGAGCTGGCCGCGCAGTGCGGCTCCAATATCTTCCTGATGCATGATCGACGCGGCGATCTGTGCGGATTCAGCCGAAAGGATAGGAGCCATGATGACACGCAGATCAATAGAATTGTCCTCTATGCTTGGCTTTAGATGCTCGAAGGACCAGGCGCAGTGCGGGCAGGTGGGATCGACAAAGAGATAAACGAGCGGCGCTCCCGGTTTCGGTTTGTTGACCGAAAACCACATCGCGAAATCCTGTGCCTGTTGCATAAGCTCATCGACACTTCCCGCCTTTGGAACATTCGGGACTGTTTCAGAACCGATCGAAGCCACCTGCTGAGGTGGCGCGGGATTTTGCGCTTGCTCTTGGACAAGTGCAGGTGGCGCGGCAGGTGGCCGTGGCGGCTGAGGGGCTGAAGGTATCGGGGAAATGGGCTGCGGCTGAGCTATGGATGCCTGCGGGGCCGGAGGCGCGGGCTTAGGCGGATCGAAGGGTGATGCTTCTGGCTCGACGGTTGCGGTTGTTGCGAGAAGGGCGCCCGATATGTCCTCGCCCTGCGGGCCGACTATGCGCCCATAAATTGTAAGGCCGTCTGGCGTGGTCAGGGCAATTTCCTGCCCGCCGTCTGCGGTTGGAACTGCCCATGCAGTGAGGCCGGAGACCTGCATCAGGGGGCGAACCTTGCCAGCGTCCTTAAAAAGAACCTGCGTTGCGTAGGGCGAGGACGAGACCGAGCATCCGACAAAATTCTGCTGCCAAAGGTTCAATTCTGCACTCGCCGATGGCGCAAAACCGATGATGGCGCATGAGGCGAGGAGCATTCTGTGGACAATCATTTCCGCATTTCCCTTTACCTGTGCGAGCCTGAAAGCCCGTTATGCTATATATTGCATTTTCAAATGAATATGCCATAAAGAGTCTCATTGTCACCCCCAAAAGGCCACAATCGACAACAGATCGTGAGGCTTTTACCGGCGGAAAGTCGTAGTTCAGCATGAATATATCGCAATATGACAGCAATAGAACTCGATCTGCATTTGCCGACACGGATTTCGGAATGATTATCCGATCTGTATTAGTGGGCGCATTTGTTGTGGCTATCGGCATTGTTGCTTATTCACTATCAGGGAACGCATCGACTGACAAAGCTGATGCGACCACAACCGGCCGTTTAAAGCCTGCCTCGACGTTAGACTCTGATGTTGCATACCTGAAAAATCAGGTGTCGCTTTTACGTTCGGAAAATCAGGCGTTGCGCGATGAGATTGACACGCTCACAGCGCCGAACGGCGTTGTTGATACGATCATCGGCCATTTGCGGGAGCTGAAGGCGAAGGATCAGGCGATCATGCAGATCCTTCAGCCTGCCGAAGCAAATTATGCGCTCGGTGATGAAGTTGGTCCGCAAGATGAAGATTCACAACCGGTAATGGGCAATGCCCGTCACCAGATCGTGACGCCACGGCAGAAGGCTCCCCCTGTACCACAGGCCAAGCCGGCTCAGGTTGCCGAAGCGCCGGAAGCTGACCGTCTAAATGAGAAGGGCGCTGCGGCTTCGCAGTGATACGGCTCTTATGGGAGGAAACGGAGAAGCACTGAACGGACTTGTTGGACTGGTACAGCGTCTTGCTGACCTGATCCTGCCAGCGCAGGCGCTAGTCGCCGCTACATGTTTCATCATTGGCATAGGCTTGGCGATCGCTTCCATCGGCAATTTTACACGCGCCAGCGAACGGGCCGCATCGGGACAATTTAACGGCGCGCATGATTACGGGCGGTGGGTCGGCATCGCCGGCCTTATCACCGCCGTCATGCTGATTTCCCTGTCCTCGATCATATCGGCATTTCTGGTTTCCTTCTTTCAGGTGGAGGAAACCGTCGCTGCTTCGGAGATCTTTGCTTACGCTCCCGAAATGCTCGCCCCTCTCGATCATGAACAGGCACGTACTGTTCTGATCGCCTTGCTGCGGATCGTGCAGTTCATTGGGCTGCTCGGCTTTATCCGCGGCCTGTTTCTGCTCAACAAATCAGTGAAATGGCCTCAATCCGGCCTCGCCGGGTTTGGCGTAGCACATCTTATCGGCGGAACATTTGCGATGAATATCGTGATGTTCGTTGGATACATCGAAGAATTGGTTCTCGGCTGAAAAAGGAAAGCACAGCATGAAGAAAGCTTGGTTACAAACGGCGTCGGTTCTGACTGCGACAGTGGCATATCAGACTGCCGCTTTCGCACAATCGGGCGGGCTTGGTGATGTTCTGACCAATGTGCGCAATGATACACTTGGGCCGGCAGGTGATTTTCTTGGCGCTGCCGCATTCATCATCGGCGTGATTTTTGCGCTTCTGGCGATCAACAAGCTCGTCCAGAACCAAAGAAACCCGCACGATCCCTCAACCCGACCCGCAACTGCCATCTGGTATGGAGTTGCTGCGGCGCTTTTCATCGCCGTGCCGGAATTTCTCGGCATGGGCGTGACGACCTTCTTTGGCTCGGGCGCTGAAACCACGTCCGTTGACGGTACATTGCGGTCGATCAACTGATGGCTGCGGGGATCGGAATACTGGACTCGCTGGCCGCCGTTATCGGCCGGTCAGCGCTGCGGAAGTCGCTGGATGGCTATTGCCGTCTGGTGACGACCGAAGGCGATAACGTTTTGGTCGCCGACGATGGATCGTTGGTGACGCTGTTTCGCCTTGAGGGTTTCCGATCCATGCCCGGTGAGAACGAAATCAGCAAGGCGGTGTCAGATCTCCGCCTTGCTTTCAGCTCTCAGTTAGGGACGCCGGGCTATTCGCTGCAATTCTGGTTTGCGCATACGCCTGAACTTGGCGCGGCCGACATTAACCGTGCGCTTGCGGTCACGGAAAGTGTTGCGGCCGATACGGGACTGGACATTCAGGATCTGATTGACGAGCGACGCCGGCTCCTGCCTGAAAGGTTGACCGGCGAACGCTGTTTCATGGCGCTTTGGTCACGTCCTACTTTGATGACCAGACAGGAAGCTAAGACCAGCTCCGAAAAGATGCGCAAGGAATTGCAGGGCGCTCCACAAATGCGCAATGCGCAATGGCCTGCTCTTGCGACCGATGCTTTGGTCACAAGGCATCGCTCATTCTGCGAGGCGATGGTTCGTGAGGCCGATATTGTCGGCATCGAGATCGAGCCTCTGGAAGTTCATGACGCTCTGGCGCAGATCAAGGGCGTTCTCAATCCTGAATATCTGATCACCGGCGAACGCTGGAAAGCGATCCTGCCGGGTGATTACGCGCGCGCGCGAATGCCGGCCACGGTGCAGGAACTAAAAAAGAGCGACGTATCGAACCATCTTTGGCCGCTTCTCGCCCGCCAGCTTCTGAACGAGCATGGCGAGATTGTCGATCAGACAACCGTCCAGCTTGGCGACACGATCTTTTCCGGCTTTGATATTACACTCGGGCCTGAAGTCGTCGTTCAGTTCAATGACCTGATCAGGCGTATTCTCGACAGCGATCAGCGCATTTCTTGGCGCATGTCGATGCTGATTGATTCAGGCGGATTTCAGGGGCAGGTTTTCAAGGAAACCTACACCAACATGATGACGTGGACTGCCCGCATTCCAAACGGGCGCATTAAGCGCGCGTTTGACAAGCTGCGGCAGGATGATGGGGCTGATGATACCGTTGTGCGGTGGCGCTGCTCTTTTTCGGCGTGGGCGCCGAAGTCGCAGCTTGAAACGCTGCAACGGCATGTTGCAACCTTGCGGCGTACTGTGGAGCGGTGGGGGAACTGCCAGACTGACGCACTGGTGGGCGATCCTATGCAGTGCGTCATGTCCTCTACGCTTGGGCTGAACGCGCAATCGACTGCCCCGGCAGCGGCTGCAAGCCTAGCCGATGCATTTGCTCTGGCTCCGATCGCGCGACCGGCAAGCCCTTGGCAACAGGGCGCGGTCATGTTCCGCACTAAGGATGGCAAGCTATGGCCGTATCAGCCGGGATCATCCAAACAACTCGGCTGGGTGGATCTGATTGTCGGAACGCCGGGTTCCGGAAAATCGGTTCTGATGAATTCGGTCAATCTTGGCGTGGCTCTCTCTCGCCAGTCTGGCCGTAGTCGATCGAATGAGGGGCTTTTGCCCCGCATTTCCATCATCGACATTGGCCCTTCTTCCTCGGGGCTGATCAGCCTTATTCGAGATTCATTGCCAGTCCATCGGCGTCATGAGGCGGTTTTCCATCGTCTGATGATGTCAGAACAATACTCGGTCAATCCGCTCGATCTTCAACTGTGCATGCGCACTCCGTTTGAATACGAGCGGGCATATCTGGTCAATCTGCTCTGCCTGATCTGCACCCCTGACGGGCAGGATTCCACCTATGACGGCATCAGCGCATTGGCTGGCGCGACCATTGATGAGGCGTACAAATATTTCAGCGACAGCCGCAACCCGAAGCGTTATTCGGCATCGGATTCCTTTGAAGTCGATGCAGCTCTGAATGAGCTTGGATTTGAGGTCGATTCCGCGACGACGTGGTTCGAGATCACCGATTACCTCTTTTCCAAAGGCCGTTACCATGAAGCGGCATTAGCGCAGCGCTATGCTGTTCCGACAATCGCGGATCTTGTGAACATTTCCAATTCCGAGATTGTGCGCGAACCCTTCCGCGACATGAAAGCGCCAACTGGCGAGGATGTGCTGAAAGCGTTTCAGCGCATGGTGACGGCCGCTTGCCGTGATTATCCGATTCTTGCCCGCCCTACACGGTTTGACGTGTCGAACGCCCGCATTATCGCTTTCGATCTGGCAGGCGTCACATCAAAAACCGGCCCTCACGCAAAGCGCCAGACTGCCATAATGTACATGGTAGCGCTTCAAACGCTGACCTCCGATTTCTGGCTTGATGCTGATGAGGTCAAGGATCGTGAACTGAAGGAAGAGGTTCGCACCTATCATCTTCAGCGGATCGAAAACAATCGGCAGATGGGCAAGCGTCTGTGTGTGGATGAATACCACCTGACCGGGGGGCTTGAAGGCTTCCGCGAACAGATGGTCAACTTTGGTCGCCTGGGCCGAAAGGCCGGCGTCCAAATCACTTTGGCATCGCAGCTCATGGAAGATTTCGACATGAGCATCCAGAAACTGTCGAACAATTTCTGGTTCTGCAATGTCCCAACGGAAGAATCCATTCGCGAGATCGCGGCGACTTATAATCTGACGCCATCGGTCATGGATGAAATGCGCGGCCTACGCGGCCCTATTCAGGGCAAGGGCGCGCCGCTTCTGACAATGCTGAAACTGAAGTCGGGGACTTATGTTCAGCATGTTTTCAACCAGCTCGGGCCGATTGAGATCTGGGCTTTGTCCACCACTGCGGAAGATACGGCGCTGCGGGCCATGCTCTATGAGGGACTTGGCTCCAAGGCCGCGCGCCGCCTTCTTGCAAGGCGTTTCCCTTCCGGCTCTGCCAAGGACACGATCGAGCGGCGTCTGGCCGATTTTGAAGATCGTGGCGTGGCGATCGATGACAAGGTGCGGGGCAACGCCATTCGCCAGCTCGCCGACGAATTGCTCAAGGATGCATCATGATCAAATTTTTAACAGCCGCTCTCATGGCAGGCGTCATGACCACATCTGTATCGGCTCAATCCAGCCTCGACGATCTGGTCACGGAAACGATCGATTTTTCAAAGCAGGAGCCGGAAGCCACAGCAACGGCTCGCAAAATGTATGGGCGCGATTTCCGTGTAGTGCAGGCAAACAGGATCTGGCTCGAAGAGCCGACCGATGGCTATGACCAGATGGTTGTATTGCTCGGCGAGGCGAGGGGATGCGCGACAGGGTGCTTCGTGTCCGCACTCTACTATGACGACAAGCAATGGCTTGAAGTCTGGCGGGTTCCGGGAAAAACTGTCGGACTTGGCGCTATATCCCCTACGGGCATGAAGCCGCTTTATGACGGCAAGCGTCTCTGGAAATGGTCAGGTGCCGCCTACATGGCGCAGCCGATCCCACACGAGCAGCAAGAGCGCACACCCACCGAGGACGAGCTGAAGGCGGCAACGGAAGCCCTGCAAGAGCGCTTCCAAGGCGGCTCTGATGATCTGGTTCCGCCGAATGTGGCTTCAATCGACGTCGATCTGAAGGATGGCAAGGAAGTCGCGATAATCGTCACCTCGGACTACTACTGCGGAAATTCCGCCTGTCCTGTGGTTTTTCTCGACAGCGATAAAAAGCTCATCGACATTCTCGAAGCTTGGGGACCGGATTTTGCTGTCTCCGGTGAGCGCGATGAAAACGACCGGCATCTGATCGAGGTCGCGACACAAAATGGCGTGGCGACCTATTCGCTTGGCGATAGGGAGCCCCGTTCGATCATTCCACCTATGAAGATTACCGTTGCGGGGCAAAAGCGATGAAACGTTCACTGATTGCCGCTCTATGCGCGCTTTTCATGCTGCCGGTCGCGGTGCTGGCCGACTATAACGAAAACACCTCGAAGCTCGAAGGGGGCAACTCTTATTCGATCTTCAACGGCAATGGCGGATCTGCTGTCGGTCGATACCAGATTACTGCCGGCACATGGCAGAACTTGGGCTATTTTCAATACAACGGAAGCGGCTCAAGGGGCGATTGGTCGAACTATTCTGCAACGGATAAGGCGCGCGCTGCGGGCGTCAACAATCTGAACGACCTTCGATTTTCGAGCGCCGGCGCTGCCCTTCAGGACTCGGCAAACATGCAGCTTGCCGCGCGTAACTGGTCAGCGATGAGCAGTCAGACGCGCGGTCTTGTCGGGCAGACAATCAACGGCGTTACGATCACGCAAGATGGATTGCTCGGCGCTGCGCATTTTCTTGGGGCAGGCGCGCTGAACAATTGGGTGGCAAGCGGCTTCGATCCTGCTGCACTGCCAGCCTCATATCTCGCCGCGAACGGCTTCAAGAGCTACGCGGAGCTTCAGGATCACATTCTGAAGCGTATGGCCTCGATGAGCGGCCAATCGTTTGCTGGTCTTGGCGGCGGAATGGGCGGCGATGCTGGCGGGGGAATGTACGACAGAACTGAGGGCTTTCCGGGCATCGGCACAAAGCGTCCGATCCTCATTCGAGAGATCCCGCCATTCCAAGGAGAGAAAGCGACACTATGAGCATTTTGCGCAAATTATCGCTGTGCGGGATTGCCTCGGTGATCCTGTCAGCAACACCAGCCTCGGCCGATCAGATCGAACAGCTCTTCAAGGGCAGCGGACAAGGCTGCGTTGACACTGTAAAAATCAATCTGGTGGAAGCCATTCGTTCCGGCATCGACAAGGAAGTGAAGCGCCATGAGGCGGCTTTGCAAAAGCCGCCGGCGCTGGATTCCCTTGGGTGTCTCGACAACCTGATGCAGGTAAATCTCGACTTCGCAATTCAGGTGCCGGATCTGAGCCAGCTTTTCAAATCGGCGCTTTCCAATGCCGAGCAACAAATTTGCTCCTATGCTCAAGAGCAATGGAACAAGGTGACTGAACCGCTTCAATCAGCGCTTCAGCTTCCATCCTTCAATATGTTGCAGCTTCCGGGCGGCATGGGTGGCGGAAACGTGCCAACGCTGGATTACAATTACAGCGGCGGCTCGCTGAATTTACAGCAACCATCTGTCGGCAATTCGGGGCGTCGTGAGAATGACGGCTCTCTGCTGAACGATCACTACAACAATCTCTACGGACCGGGGAGCCTGTGATGCAGACTTTCGCCAAAACACTGCTTTTCGCCGGCACTGCCCTTGCGTCCCTCACACTCGGAAGCGCTGCAATGGCAGCATGTTCTTGTGGCGGGGTGCAGAACATCGTCTATCGTGCGCAGGAAAACATCAATTCGCACACTACTGATGTGGGCAACCAGATCACCCAAACCATTCTGAAAGGCGTTGCGCAGCTTAGCGCCTATCAGAACAGGGCGATCGAAGCGAACACGCGCACGCAGGATGCGGCGCAGATGGCCGAAACCATCCGTGAGCGCCAGAAAGCCCGCGCTGCGGCTGAAGGTGGCCGTTATGATCCTGCGGCTTCCGCATGTCTCGATCTTTCCGGCATCTTCAATATCGGAAAGTCAGGGCAGGGGGTTGCCGGCTATGGTGGAAACGACGTTGCCAATGCGTCCCGCAATTGGTCTTACGGCAATGAAGCCATAGGCAAACCGGTTGCTGAAGGTGGATTGGCTGTTGCCAATTCCATCATTGCCGATCGCGACCAGCTCAAAAATGTCGGTGGCCTTGCCGATCCGACTTCTGATGTGCGGCTTTTGACCGATGCAATCACGCTCGATACGTCTGATGGGGATATATCGAAGGCATATGTGCGGATGATCAACAACATGGTTGATCCGATCCCGCCAAAGCCGATCACACAGGCCGAAATGAAATCACCGGCGGGGGTGGCGCAGGTGGCCGCTCGTCAGGTCGATGCGACCAGGCGGTCGGCCGCCCACGCGATTTATAGCTATCTTGGCGACATAGCCGCACCCACTGGTGGGCAGGAGCTCGCCAATTGGGCGAAGTCGGCCGTAACGGAATCCTATCCCTACGAGGTCGGCAATCATGTTTCCGAATTGCAGGCTGTTGATATTTTCGTGCGTTCCAGATTCACAAATCCGGAATGGCATCAGGAGCTGGCGGGCATGTCGCCGGCTGCTGTGCAGCGCGAACAACTTCTGACGCAGGCTTTGAACCTGCATGTCGACTGGATGCGATTTAATCTGGAACGGCGGCAGGCTTCAGCTATCGCTGCCCTTCTGTCCAACAGCCTCGATGAGCGCGACAGCCGTACCACTGTAACAACAGCGAGTGCGTCGAATTGAAAAAAGAAGGTCGCACTCGTCGTTTTGCATCTTGGAATATCAAACGCGCATTCGGCATCGGGGTTTTCTTCAACGTTGCCTCGAAAGCTGCTGAAGATGCGGCTGACAACGTGCAAAACACGATCGACGAGTTGCGGCCATCTGGTCGCTTAAACAAGCGAAGCTTTGGAGATCGCTACATCGATGGCGGGCTCGACAGGTTCCACCAATTGAGCCAAGGGCTGACCTCGAAAGAGATCGAAGCGGCTCTTGCGGCGTGGGATCGGGATTCAAGCATTTACATGGTGGCCGGATGCATTGCGCTGGCTTCGATCCCGCTCCTTTTCGTGCTTGGCTACTCATCTTTTTATCTTTTGATCGGGGGCTGTCTTGTGGCGATCGTCACATTCGCGCTCGCGATGAAAGCTGATTTCAGGGCGTGGCAGATCCGGCAAGGTCGTGTCGGATCTGTGCGCGATTACTTCATCGATCGTCTGCCTTCCAATATGCAGATCCTTACTAAGGACGATTAATCATGAAGCGGGTGGCGCTATTCGCATTATTCTCGTTTGTCTCTGCGGGCGCAGCCTATGCAGATGACATCAACATCGCCGACATTATTAAGGGCGAGGGCGATGCGCGCACCAACTCGTTTCTGAATATGATCTTCGGGCCGCTTTTCAGCGGGCCGAATAACGAAACCCTTGTTTCGGCCCTGATCGCGAATTTCAACGTTCTGTTTTTCGCGATTGCCGCCCTGCTGTTCATCTACAACATGGTTGTAGGCGTGACAGAGACGGCACATGAGGGCGAAATCCTCGGCCGGCGTCACTCGGCAATGTGGGTTCCTCTGCGAACCATTCTGGCGGTCGCCGCGCTGATCCCGATGCCAACCGGCTACAACACCGCGCAGCATGGCATTGCCTATATGGTCAATGTCAGCACTGCGACGGCAAGCTTCTTCTGGAATGAGACGGTCGATCTTATAGTCGAACAGCGCATTCCGGTTGTGGGCGGGGACTATGATCAGCTCGACGGCCAATTTTTGCAGGCCCTCTGGCGAGCTGAACTGTGCCAAGCCGTCTATAATCTCGAAGTCGCGAAAGGCGGCTCTGGCCTTGATGGGGTTTCGCGCGGCTCATGGCAAACTGTTTCGGGCGTCCCGCAAATGGCTTACAGCTTGCCGAACTCTTATGGTGCGTGCGGTATTGTCTCGCTTCCTGGCCAGACAACCGGCTTCACTCGCTTGGCCGAGGCGGCAGGCAAATCGTATAACGATTTCATTCAGGATATGTCAAAAGCCGTGACGGAAACGGCTGACTCTTTTTCGACTACTGCGGCGCAGCTTGCTCAGGCCACAAGCAAGCGTGAACCGCTTCCCGGTTATCGCGATCTTCGCAAGGACCTCAACGACTGGCGCAAGAAACATGCGGCCATTCTGAAGCAGTATATTGGCGACGAAAAATTGCAAAAGGCAGGCCAAGACATTGCCACGGCTGATGACTCGCTTCAGCTCACGCCGGTTGGCGATTCACAAAGTCAGGCTCTGGCTGGCAATTTGAAAAATGGCGGATGGCTTCAGGCGGGATTTTATTATCAGCTCATCGCGCGCCTCTCGGCGGATTCGAACTCTGTTGCGACGGCTTTACCGAAGGTGACGCCGGGTGGAGCGATCGGTGCGGCTTCTAATCCGTCCGGCAACGTCCGCAATTCGATTGCTTCGCAATATGCTGACAACAACTGGTATTTGTTGGGCTCGGCCGACGGAGACGCAAAAAAATTCCTTGATCAGATAGCCGCCACCTACAACGGGACAGTTGAATGGTGGAATGAAAGCGTCGCCCGAAGCGGCATTAAGGCGTTTGTCAACGAGCGCGTCGCTTTCGCAGATAGCGGCGGCGATATTTCGGACTGGATGCCTTCTGCAGGATCTCTTTATGAAGCGTTGGAATTCATGAATCCAACGCGCTCGACAAGCGACCCGATGATTGGTCTTGTGACCTTCGGAAATCAGGTGACATTCTACACTGCTGCGGCAATTCTCGCACTGTCCATACTGGCGATGTTTCCATTTGTCGGAACTGGCATTACCGTTCTTTCAAACTTCGTTGGCTGGATCATCAGCGGGATTGGTGCGCTTGGAATGTTCCTTGCATTCGTACTGCCAATGGTTCCGATGGTGATTTGGGTGATCGGAATCGGTGCCTTCTTCTTGCTTGTCATGGAAGCTGTATTTGCAGCGCCTCTTTGGGCGATCGCGCACTTGTCGATGGAAGGCAAGGGCATGGGTGGAAGCCAGGCGCGACGGGGCTATGTGATGGTTCTAGGACTGACCTTGACGCCAGTGCTGATGCTGTTTGGCTTGCTGCTCGGGATGATCCTCTTCCGGATCATGGGCGTTCTTATCAATGGCGGTCTCTACTACGCACTGACCTCTGCTCAGGCTCTTGTCGGCGACAGTATGGTTAGTATGGCATGGTTCATTGGTCTGTTCGTCGTTATGGGCTTCATGGCGGTCGTCTACCTTGTGATCCTCGAACGCTCGTTCTCGCTGATTGCAGAATTTCCGGGAAGGGTGTTCAGGTGGTTCGATCACATCGGCGATAACCTTGACGCAAATACCGCCATGCGAGCTAACACTGCGGCAATTACTAGCGCTGCGCATCTTGGAAGGTCGGTTGAGTCAGCAAAGCCGGCGTTGTTGCCAAAATCACGCCCCTGAAATACGGCAGGGTTACAATAGCATCGATTTTGATGTATATAGCATAATCGAAACGGCTCGAATGGAGGAGCAAAATGTTAATGCCAAAATATTTGCGCCCTATTCGGGACGTAGAGGCTCATAAACTAACGGGGCTCGAAAAAGCTGTAAGGATGGTCATTTTTTGCCCGTTTCTCCTTGTTTTTTCCTTCCCGCGCGCGGTGCTTCTAACTCTCGCACCCATCGCTATGTTTATTGCCTTATTTGCGCCGGCTGCTATCGACAGCTTCATTAATGAACCCGGCACGTACCGCTACGAGATCGCAGCGGTGCTTGGATTTGGCACTTTGCTGCTCTTCTCAAACATGCTGGCAAAGGCGATCCGGCGCTATTTTCTCCCGTTCGGATAAGAACGGATCTTCAAACACACGAAAGCCCGCCTAGTGCGGGCTTTTTTTGTGCCTGCGGAAAATGCACGGCAAAAATGTCGCGCTGATAAGAATTAGATTGATATTTGCCGGCTTTTGTGTTCCATATTTGTTCCTTTCTCTAAGCTTTGTGAAAGGAGATACTTTCTATGCAGATAGGCTTAAAGGTGGAAGCCGAAGTTCTGGTTCCACTTATATTGCATGGACTTTGTGCGGGTTTTCCCTCACCAGCCGATGACTACATCGACGACACTATAGATCTATCCAAACTCTTGATCAGCAACCCGCCCGCGACATTTCTTTGGCGCGTTGACGGACACTCGATGCGGGATGCGGGAATATTTCACGGCGACCTTCTGATTGTTGATCGCAGCGTGAAACCGCGTGACGGCGATATTGTCGTTGCGACGGTCCACGGCGAACGATCACTGAAGCGGCTGAACCTGAAAGGCGTTCGGCCGCGCCTGACTTTTGAAAATCGGGACATGCCGACCTTTGAGATCCCCGAGCTGGCTGAAGTGGAAGTTTGGGGTGTGGCAATCTCGAATATTCACTGGCTCCGGCCGCGCAAATGACGACATTTGCGCTGATCGACGGCAACTCCTTTTATTGCTCCTGCGAACGAGTTTTCGACCCGAAGCTGGCGCGTCGGCCGGTCATTGTTCTTTCAAATAATGACGGCTGCGCCGTCGCACGGACGGCCGAGGCGAAAGCTCTTGGAATCCGGATGGGTGATCCATTTTTCAAAATCCGCGATCTCTGCCGAGATAATGACGTGGCGGTGTTTTCCAGCAACTACACGCTTTATGGGGACATGAGCGCCAGACTGAATGCAATCTATCGCCAATGGTCGCCGGAAGTTGAAATCTATTCGATCGATGAAAGCTTTCTCGACGTGTCGCACGTCGCGCCAGCGCAAAGAACAAGCTTCGGCGCGGATCTTCGAGCGACTGTGCAACGCTGGACTGGCATTCCTACCTGTGTCGGAATTGGTCAGACAAAGACACTGGCGAAGCTCGCAAACCACGTTGCCAAGAAAAACCCCGGTCTTGGCGGCGTTTGCGACCTAACCAATGACCATGACCGCGCCGCCTGGCTCGATCGTATCGAGGTTGGCGAAGTATGGGGCATCGGGGCTGCGTCCGAACGGAAGCTTCTGAGCATTGGCGTCGAAAGCGCCGGCGATCTTTCAAGGCTGGATCGGCGACTGGCTCGCCAGCTCATGGGCGTAGTCGGTGAGCGGACTGCATTCGAGCTACAGGGCATTTCATGCCTCGCACTGGAAACCATCGCTCCGCAGCGCAAGGGCTGCGCTGTGACGCGATCCTTTGGACAACCGGTAACTGATCTGGCGGGAATGCTGGAAGCTGTTTCCAGCTACGCTACAAGGGCAGGGGAGAAATTGCGCCGCCATGGCTTGGAAACGACGCACCTGCTCGTTTTCATGCACACGTCTCGCTTCAACGAACGTGATCCTGCGCACTCTGCCCAAACGGTTGTCCATCTGCCGGAGAGCTCCGCTGATACGATGGATCTGATTGCCGCTGCGCAAATCGCAGCTCGCCGGATTTTCAAGCCCGGCTTCAGGTATGCAAAAGCCGGCATCGTTATGAACGATCTCGTTTCGGCTAAGGCTGCCCCGCGGCCGCTCTTTGGCGCAAGGGATCGGGAAAAGTCTGCGCGCCTAATGACCGCCCTCGATGCGGTCAATTCCAGATTCGGCCGTGGCGCTTTAGCGCCGGCGGCGAATGGTCTGAAGGCAAAATGGCAGGCGCGTTTTGAGCGTCAATCACCACGTTACACGACGCGGTTCGAAGAGCTGCCGACAGCACGAACGGAACGCTTCAATAACAGCAAAGAACAATCTTAAGTTCCATAATTTACCTTATGTGATTGGCTCCTGTAGGGGGGTGGGTTCTAGTTTGAAGTGCGACTTGCAAATGATAACAATGAGTTATCGAATGCAAGGAACCTGTCATGGACCGCACCTATTCGCATATTG
>NZ_VCPE01000031.1 GCF_005938105.1 Brucella haematophila
CACCTGGAGCGTTGCAACGGTTCGTCTCCATGCACTCAGCGACCCGCAATTGTTTCTCTGTTCCATCTCGTCGCCGAGCCGCACACACAATTCTCTACCATCGCCTCGAAGCTTTCGATGCATGGAAAATTGCGGCCTGTTTCGCCTGAATATCTACGAGCCCCTGGTCTTTCCGGCCAGAGAAACTTAACGTGACAACACCGCTTCGGCTCATTGATCGCCTTCGGCATTTTTAGCACCGGGCTCTTCGCGCCGGTCCTGATCGCGCACCAGCCAGTGGACTGCTCCGAGCGCAAGAGCCGCGCCCGCGAGGGCGGCAGTCTTGGCTGGCTCCGTCTCGCCAAGGTCGAGGATGATAAATTTGCGCGCGATCGCGAGGAGCGCGATCAGCACGATCGTGCGGACCTGGAGAATGCCGAAGCTGCGTTCTGTCGCCACAAGAAGGGAGCGCTTGAACTCGAGCGCAATTACAACGGTGAAGATCATTCCGAACACCACCTGGAAGGTGGCGTAATCGAGCGTGTCGAACGCTCCCAAGACCAACCGGTTCACGACCTCGCGCATCAGCGCCCAAACCGACGCCACGACGATAACCGCAATGATGGCGCTGAGGACGAAAATGACGACCTGTTCGAACTTCTCGTAGAGCGTCATCGCCGACCATTGTTCACGGGTTAGCCCGGATCGTTTCAGGTCTTTCATCATTCCCCCTCGAAAGCCGCCCCGGAGAAACAGGCCCCCCGGGGCTCACCAGACGGCGTGATATCAAACGGAGCTGAGCGGACGCCGCAAACCGGCGACACCCAATGTGGCAAATCAGCCGTTCTTGACATCGATGCGCTTGATCTTCGCCTGCGCCTCGGGTGTCTGGGGCAGCTTGATCGTCAGAACCCCGTTCTTGAAGGATGCCTGCGCCTTTTCGCCATCCACACCGGGAGGGAGCGGAATTGTCCGGTAGATTGCGCCGTAGCTGCGCTCGGAGAGGTAGTATCCCTTCTTCTCCACCTGGCGCTCGATCTTCTTCTCCCCCTTCACAGTCAACATGTCATCGTTGACCGTCACCTCGATGTCCTTCATCTCCATGCCCGGCAGCTCGATCGACACTTCG
This sequence comes from Brucella haematophila, assembly GCF_005938105.1. Lineage (GTDB taxonomy): Bacteria > Pseudomonadota > Alphaproteobacteria > Rhizobiales > Rhizobiaceae > Brucella > Brucella haematophila. The sequence goes on from NZ_VCPE01000031.1 coordinate 1,109, forward strand.
ATCGCGTTGTCGGTCTCGACCATGTCGGATTTGGCTTCGCCGCTGCCCCAGGGCCATTCGAACTGACCGACCCGGTTCCAAAAGTTCTCGAACACATGGTTCATTTCGCGCTGGAGCGTCGCGATCGGGTTGTCTTGGCTGCTCTTCGCATCTGGCGTGCTGTCCTTGCGCGCCCAGGGAATGAGGTCTTTAATCTGCATGATTGGTCTCCTTAGGTTTTCAGGCGCCCTTGACGGCGATCCTTTTCGGCTGCGCTTCAGGGGCCCGGGGGAGCGTTAAAGTTAGGACGCCTCCTCGCATCTCGGCTTCGATCCTGTCGGGGTCGAAGTCCTCGGAAAGCGTGAAGGCACGCTCGAAATCGCCCTCGCCATATTCGGCATAGGCAAGTTCGAGGTTTTTCGGCCGCACCGGGTCAACCTTGCCGCGGATCGTCAACACACGATTTTCGAGCGTGATTTCGATCGCATCGGCGACGACCCCAGGCATTTCAAGCATCATGGAGACACCCTGATCGGTCTCGACGATATCGGTCAACGGGCGGTAGATGCGTCCGCCGCCGGTGGTCTCGGGCGAGTCGGTCGGCGTCTTTTCGGCGGCTTGCGTGATGTCGGTGCTCATCGTTCCAGCTCCTCTCAGGCTGCCTTGATCTCGATTTTCTTCGGCTTTTCTTCCTCGGGCCGGGAGATGACGATCCGCAATACGCCGTTCGTCATCCTCGCCTCGACCTTGTCATCCGAGGCCGCGAACGGCAGGCGGATAGTGCGGGAAAACCTGCCGTAAACGCGTTCGTTGCGGTGCCAGCGCGCACCGTCGGGAACCTCGGGCGCCTTGCGTTCGCCCGACAGCGTCAGGACGTTGTCCTTGACCGAAATTTCAATGTCGCCCGGTTCGATGCCGGGAAGTTCAGCGGTGACTGCAACGGCCTCAGGGCCTTGCCAGACATTTACCGCCGGGAACGCCGCGCGGGACGGCGGCCAGAAACCGCGGTCGAGATCGCGCATCATGGAGCGCATCAGCGCAAAGGGATCGCTGCGGCGCAGATATGTCGGGTAGAGCATTGCTGGCCTCCTGTTGCTGATCGATACCCCCGAACCGTCGGCATGGAGGGACCGGGCAACGGTGCCGGCCGGATGTGGGTTCGGAGAACGCCTATCAAGATAGGCCGTTCCATTTATTATGCAAGCATGTATGATGGGTGCATTGCGTTTTGGATGGGGGGCGGTTTCTCCTGTGTACCATGCAATCGGCGGAAGGATAACCATGATCTCTTCGGACATCGCGCTGATCGGGACGACGATCCACCGGGTCGCGCAGCTCATCCAGCAGCGGATCGACCAAGACATCCGCGGCAGCGGCCTGACCCGCCTGTCCTGGATGGCGGCGGCGCATGTCGAGGATGCGCCTGGGCTGACCATCGGCGATCTGGCCGACCTGCTGGAGGTCGGCCAGGCCACAGCCGGCCAGCTCGTCGATCGCATGGTCCGGGGCGGCTGGGTCGAGCGGTCGCCCTCGCCCGACGACAGGCGGGCGCAGATCGTCACGGCAACGTCGAAGGCCCGGGCGATGCTGGAGGAACTCGCGCCGCGGCAATCGGCGCTCGAACATGAAATCTTCCAGGATCTGTCGGCGGACGAAAGGCGCGCCCTGCTGGCGCTGCTCGAGCGGATCAAGGCGCGGCTCGGGCGCCAGTGAAAGGGACAAGCGGCATGGAAAGGAAGACCGAATATAACATCTGGTACTGGGTGGTGGCTTTCATAGCCGTGCTTTTCATCCAGAACCTGATCGCCGGCTGGCAATCCGTCGCACCGATCAGCTACAGCCAGTTCGAGAAGTATCTCGCTGACGGGAAAATTTCTTCTGTCGCGGTCGGGTCAGACACTATCACAGGCACCTTCACCGAACCCGTCGACGGCAAGAAGCAGTTCGTGACGACTGTAGTGAATCCCGCAATCCTGGAACGGATAGACCGGTCAGGTATCGAGATCACTGGCGTTCCGCAAAACACTTTCTTCGGCACGCTGATTTCCTGGGTGGCGCCAGCGCTTGTCTTCTTCGGAATCTGGATGCTGCTGTTCCGCAAGTTCGCCGACAAGCAGGGTTTCGGCGGGTTCATGCAGGTCGGCCGCAGCAAGGCCAAAGTTTACATGGAAAAGGAAACCGGCGTCAGCTTCGCCGACGTGGCCGGTGTGGACGAGGCCAAGGCTGAGCTCGAGGAGGTCGTGGAGTTCCTCAGAAACCCCGCCGAATACGGAAAGCTGGGCGCACATATCCCCAAAGGCATATTGCTCGTCGGGCCGCCGGGCACCGGCAAGACGCTTCTGGCGCGCGCGGTGGCAGGCGAGGCCGGCGTGACCTTCTTTTCGATCTCGGGCTCCGAGTTCGTCGAGATGTTCGTGGGCGTAGGTGCCGCACGGGTGCGCGACCTCTTCGAGCAGGCCAGGAAATCGGCCCCGGCAATCATCTTCATCGACGAACTCGACGCTCTTGGGAGGGCGCGCTCCTCCGGCCAGATCGCCGGTGGCCATGATGAGCGTGAGCAGACGCTGAACCAGCTTCTGACCGAGCTCGACGGCTTCGACCCTTCGGTGGGCATCGTGCTCCTGGCCGCCACCAACCGGCCCGAGATCCTCGACCCCGCGCTGCTGCGTGCGGGACGCTTCGACCGTCAGGTGCTGGTGGACCGGCCCGACAAGAGGGGGCGTGTGCAGATATTGAACGTGCACATGAAGAAAGTGACGCTCGCCCCAGACGTTGATGCCGAGAATGTCGCAGCGCTTACTCCCGGCTTTTCTGGCGCGGATCTTGCCAATCTCGTCAACGAGGCAGCATTGCTCGCCACGCGCCGCAAGGCGGATGCGGTGACGATGGACGACTTCAACAATGCCGTCGAGCGCATCATCGCGGGGTTGGAAAAGAAGAACCGCGTGCTCAATCCGCGCGAACGCGAGATCGTGGCGCACCACGAGATGGGGCACGCGCTGGTGGCGATGGCTCTGCCGGGGGTGGACCCGGTGCACAAGGTCTCGATCATCCCGCGCGGAATTGGCGCGCTCGGCTACACTATCCAGCGCCCGACCGAGGACCGCTTCCTGATGACGCGGGAGGAACTCGAGAACAAGATCGCAGTCCTGCTTGGCGGGCGCGCGGCCGAGAAGATCATCTACAATCATGTCTCGACCGGGGCGGCCGACGATCTGGTCAAGGCTACCGATATCGCCCGCGCCATGGTCGCGCGGTACGGGATGGACGAAGACCTCGGGCATGTCAGCTACGACAGCGATCGGCCAGGCTTTCTCGGCACCGGCGACCAGTCGTCGTGGCTGAACCGCCGCTATAGCGAGGCCACGGCCGAGCGAATGGACGCGAAGGTGCGCGACATCGTGGATGGCGTGTTCAAGCGCACCCTCTCGCTTCTCGAAGCCAACCGGGCGCTGCTCGAGCAATCCGCGCAGGATCTCCTGCAACGCGAGACACTGGACGAGCCCGATCTGGTGGCAATTGGGTCCAAGATGAAAAGAACGGAAGCGGTCGCTGCCTGACACCGTCACTGACGCAGATGATCGCGGACAACCCTGACTGGATAAAGAAACGGAGAGGAAAAATGGCAAACGGAACTTGCGATATTTGCGGTCGCCCGGCGACGGCGCGCGTGCGCGCTTCGGTGAACGGCAGAGTTCAGAACATGGAGCTGTGCGACCAGCATTACAGCGAAATGGCGCGCCGGTCGGGGCGCAGCGCCTCGCCGCTGGAGTCCCTGTTCGGACGGCGTTCCCTTCTTGACGAATTCTTCGGCGAGAGCGGTTTCGGCAGCCTCTTTGGTGACAGTCCGCTGCGAGGCGGCACGCTCGGCTCCATGGGTGATGGCGATGACGCTGTCGTCGACGCCACTTTCGGCGAGGGCGCGCCGCGGCGTGGATCGCGGCGCGGCGGCGGACGCACCATCGCCGACCGGCTGAGCGAACAGGGCAACAAGCTGCTGCAGGATGCCGCACAGAAGGCCGGGGAATTCGGGCGCAGCGAGGTCGATACCGAACATCTGCTTCTGGCATTGACCTCGTCTGACGTCGTCAAGACGATCCTGGAACAGTTCAAGGTCGATGTGGACGATCTGCGGCACCAGATCGAGAAGGAAGCGAAGCGTGGAGAGGCCAAGGCGGAGGGCGAAATCGGCGTCAGTCCTCGCCTCAAGGACGCGCTGAACCGGGCCTTCATCGCCTCGAACGAACTCGGCCATTCCTATGTCGGACCCGAGCACCTGCTGATCGGCCTTGCCGAGGAAGGTGAAGGCCTGGCTGCGTCGATCCTGCGCAAATACGGATTGACGCCGCAGGCGCTTCGCCAGCAGGTGACCAAGGTCGTGGGCAAGGGAGCCGAGGAGGGCCGCGTGGAGGCGCCTTCCAGCACGCCCGATCTCGACCAGTTCAGCCGTGACCTGACGAAGCTCGCCCGCGAGGGCAAGCTCGATCCCGTCATCGGCCGCGCCCGCGAGATCGAGACGACGATCGAAGTGCTGGCCCGCCGGAAAAAGAACAACCCGGTGCTGATCGGCGAGCCCGGCGTGGGCAAGACCGCCATCGTCGAGGGACTTGCCCAACGGATCGTCGCGGGCGAAGTGCCCGAGGCGCTGCGCGACAAGCGGCTGGTCGAGCTCAACATCAACTCGATGGTGGCCGGGTCGAAGTATCGCGGCGAGTTCGAGGAGCGAGTCCAGAAGATCCTCAAGGAGATCACCGAGGAGAAGGACAGCCTGATCCTGTTCATCGACGAGATCCACACCATCGTCGGCGCCGGCCAGGGCGGTGGCGAAGGTGGTCTCGACATCGCCAACACCTTCAAGCCGGCGCTGGCGCGGGGCGAGCTGAACCTGATCGGTGCGACGACGCTCAACGAGTACCAGAAATACATCGAGAAGGACGCGGCGCTCGAGCGACGGTTCCAGCCGGTTTATGTCGAGGAACCCACGATAGCTCAGGTCATCATGATCCTGCGGGGGCTCCGCGACACGCTGGAAGCACACCACAAGGTGACGATCACCGACGAGGCCATCGTTGCGGCGGCCGAGCTTTCGGATCGCTACATCACCGGTCGCTTCATGCCCGACAAGGCGATCGACCTGATCGATCAGGCAGCCGCACGGGTGAAGATCAGCGCCACGGCGCGCCCCGTGGAAGTCCAGGAGCTGGAGGCCGAAGCCGCGCAGATCAAGCGCGAGCAGGACTATGCCGCAGCCCGCAAGCAATTCGACCGTGCAGCGGAACTGAAGAAGGAACTCGAGCAGAAGCAGAAGGAGCTGGACGAGCTTCTGGAAATCTGGAAGCGCGACCAGGCTTCGGCGACCGCCGAGGTGCGCGCCGATCATGTGGCGCAGATCGTCTCCAAGATCACCGGCGTTCCGGTCACCGAGCTGACCGCCGAGGAGAAGGACAAGCTTCTGAAGCTCGAAGACAAGCTGCATGAGCGCGTCATCGGCCAGGAAGAGGCTATCCGCGCCGTGGCCGATGCTGTGCGGCTGGCGCGCGCGGGCCTGCGCGAGGGACGCGGACCTACGGCGACCTTCCTCTTCCTCGGGCCGACCGGGGTTGGCAAGACGGAACTGGCCAAGACGCTCGCCGAAGTAATCTTTGGCGATCAGGACGCAATCATCCGCATCGACATGTCCGAGTATGGCGAGCGCCACTCGGTCGCCCGGCTGGTGGGCGCGCCTCCCGGCTACGTCGGATACGACGAAGGCGGGCAACTGACCGAGAAGGTGCGCCGTCGGCCCTACTCGGTCGTGCTGCTCGACGAGATCGAGAAGGCGCACCCGGATGTCTACAACATTCTGTTGCAGGTGTTCGACGACGGTCGGCTGACCGACGGCAAGGGGCGCGTGGTGGACTTCACCAACACCATCATCATCGCCACGTCGAACCTCGGTTCGGACATCATCCAGCGCAACCTCAAGAAGCGCGGCAGCAGTGAGTTCGACGAGGCCAAGCAGAAATCCGAACTGATGGAGGTGTTGCGCGGTCATTTCCGGCCAGAGTTCATCAACCGGATCGACGAGATCATCGTCTTTCATTCGCTGAATCAGTCGGAGATCCGCCAGATCGTCGAGTTGCAGCTCAACCGGGTGAAGCGGACCGCCCTTACCCAGGGCGTCGAACTCGAATTCGACGTGAGCGTCGTGGATCACTTCGGCGCGGTCGGCTTCCGTCCCGAATTCGGCGCCCGCGAGCTGCGCCGGCTGATCCGGTCGGAGTTGGAGACCGAGTTGGCCCGCGAAATGCTCTCCGGGCGGATCGAGGATGGTGACAAGGTCCGCGTCGCCTGGTCGGAAGACGAACAGAGGGTCGTGTTCGAAAAGATCGTAAAGGACACCGGTGACGACAGCCCGGACGATCAGGTCAAGGCCGGGATCGAGGAGCCCAGCGAAGTTGCCGAAGACAAGACGGACGTTCCGAAGCCCAGCGTTGGGGATGAGGTGCAGTCCAAGGACGACAAGTCCGCCGAGTGACAGCGCAAAAGACTGGCCCGGCGCGATATCGGTCGCGCCGGACCATCTCTTCGGAGAGTTATAGGAAGGTCCACGGCATGAACGTCATTAGATCATTCCGCAATCTCGACCGGCACGGCCAACAGCGCGCGCCTGAGGTCATCGAGGAAGAGGTGCGGCAACTTGAACCGCACCTTGCGCGCTTTCGCGAGGATCTGGTCCGGCTCGAAGTCGTTGCCTCGCAGACGAGGGGCAAGACGCGCATCAAAGTCAGCCTGCGCCTGCAACTGCCGTCGGGCGTGATCGCGGCGCGGGAAGATGGATTCGAGATCGAGCCTGTCCTGCGCAAGGCCTTTGCCGACCTGCGCCACCAGGTCGATCGGCATGTGGCGCGCCTCAAGCACGAGCCTGAATACAAGCGTCCCGCCCGCCGGCGCCGGATCGGCGCCCCGCTGCCGCCCGCGCGGGATGCGGCGGAAGCGGACCGGCGCCAACTCTTCTTCGACCTGATCGAGGATCATCTCGATACGGTCTACGATACAGTCAGGCGCGAGTTGACCTATCTCGAGTGTAGCGGGTCTGTGCCGGCTGGCTACCTGAGCGTTGGCGATATCGTCGATGCGACGATCCTCAACGGGCTCAACCGCTTCGAGCGGCGGCCGACCGAATTCTCCGTCCGGGACTGGCTGACGCAGCTGGCCTTCGAGACCGTCGAGGCCGAGGCGCAGGCTGCGCGCCGCGCGGTGCCCGAGGATGCCGCCTCCATCGAGGCGGAACCCGAGGCCCCGGCGGAGGATCCGACCGAGGCGGATCAGGCGATGTTCGAGTTCTACCAGCCCGACGAAGTGCTGATGCTGGAGGACCTCATCGCCGACGACGGCGGCACAGACCCCGAGACCGAAGTGGATCGTCATGATATCGCCATGGCACTGCACCGGGCTATCGCAGATCTTGCTCCGGTCGAGCGCCGCGTCCTGTATCGGATGTACCTGGAAGACGCCACGATCGCGGAGACGGCGCACCTCCTGGGTCTCACTGAGGCGGAAGTGTTGAAGATTGCAGAGAACGCGGCGGAGACACTGCGCGGCACGCTGGTCGAAGCCGGGTTGATCGGCGAGGCATCGGGGCGCGCGCCCGTGGAAAGGGAAATTGCCCGGACGCAGTGTCTGCCTCAACCGGTCGAGGACCGCCGCCGCGTGGCGGCCGCCCTGGCCGGCGCGGAGACAATCGGCACTACTGAGTTGAAACCTGAACAGGAGATGGACCAATGACGACAACCTCTGCAAAGCAATCCGACACGATGCAGGACATGCTGGGCAGCCTGTCCGGGAACTGGTGGCTGTTCGTGCTGCGCGGTGTCCTGGCGCTGGTGATCGCGGTTCTCGCCTTCCTCATGCCTGCGGAGTCGCTGCTTGCTCTGACGCTGGTCTTCGGCGCTTTCGCCTTCGCCGATGGCGTGTTCGGCCTCGTCGCCGCCGTCCGCAACATCCGCGGGGGCGATCGCTGGGGCTGGCTGATGTTCAGCGGCATTCTGGGGATCGCCACGGGGGTCGTCGTGGTCTTCTCGCCGTTCGTGGCGACGCTTGTGCTTGCGACATTCCTCTGGGCCAGCATCGCATTCTGGTCCGTGTTCTCGGGTGCCCTCGAGATCGCGGCAGCGATCCGCCTGCGAAAGGAAATCAACGGCGAAATCTGGCTGATCCTGAGCGGCCTTCTCTCGGTCGTTCTCGGTGTCGTCGTGACCTGGATGCTGCTGACGCGCCCGGTCGAAAGCTTCCTCGCGCTCGGCTGGCTGATCGGCTTCTACGCCGCGGTCTTCGGGGTGATGATGATCCTCCTCGGGCTACGGCTTCGCAAGGCGGATCGTTCGGACGGTGCGGCCTTCGATGACGCTCCCCCATCGGCAAAGGCGTGAGGTGCCCTGTGGTGGATGACGGGCGACTTGCCGGCGAGGAGCACGATTTCACCCGATGGGACGAAACGATCTTCGACCGTTGCCTGAGCACCGGCTTCAATCCGTTCGGCAGCGGTCCGACGCCAATCTTCCTGCGGCACCGGGACGCAGAGGCGCCGGACGCCGATGCGAAGCCGTGCATGCCACCTGACACCGAAAATGCGAGGTGCTGATGTCGAACCGCCTGCCTGACTTGGCATTTGCTGCTGCGGCCGCTGCCTTGGGCATCGGCATCGTTTTCGTTTTTCGTTCGATGTATCTTGCCGAAGACATACTGCCTTTCGCGCAGGAGATGACGCTCATCTTCCTCGGCGCTGTCGTGACGATCATTCTGACCGCGGCGCTTCTCAATCGCCAGACCGATCTCGAGCTTCGCAAGGAAGGAAGGGTCATCATCCTCCAGCAGCAATGCGACATTTACATGGCCTGCATCGAGAAGGTCGCAGAGATCGTGGAAACCGCAAGGCACGATGCGAAGCTGATCGATGAACTGCGTGTTCTCAGCCACAAGCTGGCTGTGGTCGCGAGTGCAGGGGTCGTGTCCAGCTTCGAGCAGGTACTGGAGAGCTTGCAGTCCGGTTTTGCTGACGGCACGCTCTCGGACGGGGACCGAGAGGGCGTGATGAATGCCGTCGCCGATCTCACGATAGCGATGCGGTCGGACGTCCTGCACGCTGCTGCCTTTCCTTCGCAGAACACCGAACGCGCCGTTCGCCTGAATTCGAGGCGAATGGAAAAACTCGGCGATCTCGAACGTCACATTCTCGCATCAACCGACACCCAGGAGAGCTGACATGCGCGGTCACAATCGCCCACCATTCCCGCCGAAGATACCCGGGACCAACATGAGATCATGGGACGTTCCGACCGCGATCATTTACCGGCCGGCACGTTCCGCGATGACATCGGCGCCGCGGCCCAACTACTGGATACTGGAATTCGAGCCGTCGCGCCCGCCCCACATCGAGCCGCTGATGGGATATACCTCCAGCGACGATCCCTATCGTCCGATCCGGCTGAAGTTTCCCGACCGCGAAAGCGCCGTGGACTTCGCAGAGAGGCAGGACTGGCATTATGTCGTGCGCGAGGACGCTGGGGGAGCCCGGATGGCGAACCCTTGGGCGGGTGAGACGCGCCACCGGCTGCACAGGGGCGTCGATGCCCCGGGAGCCTTCCGGGTCCCGTTCCGCCCCGATCGCCGCCTCTCAAGAGGCGTCCAGCATGAGAGCACGGCCGACCCGTCTACCAGCGACAGGGAGAGTTTCGATCCGGTCCTCGAAGCCTCGCTCGAATCCTTCCCCGCCTCTGATCCTCCGGCGTGGACGGGTGTGACAATTGCAAGAAAGACGACGGGATGACGGCCAGCTACATGCGCTCGATCTACCGGCTCTACCGCGAGGAGGGCCTGACGGTGCGCAAGCGCCGGGCGCGGCGACGCGCGGTGGGCACGCGGGCGCCGATCCTGGTCGAGGCAAGGGCGAACGCGCGCTGGTCGCTGGACTTCGTGCACGATCAGTTCGCCTGCGGGCGGCGCTTCCGTGTGCTCAACATCGTCGATGACGTGACGCGCGAATGCCTGGCAGCGATCCCGGACACGTCGATCTCCGGTCGCCGCGTTGCTCGTGAGCTGACGGACCTGATCTCCCGACGCGGCAAGCCGGGCATGATCGTCTCTGACCACGGCACGGAGTTCACCTCGAACGCGATCCTCGCCTGGTCGAAGGATCATCGCGTCGAGTGGCACTACATCGCGCCCGGAAAGCCCATGCAGAATGGCTACGTCGAGAGCTTCAACGGCCGGATGCGCGATGAGCTCTTGAACGAGAGCCTGTTCTTCGGCCTCGACCACGCCCGCAGCGCCATCGCCGAATGGAGGCAGGACTTCAACACCGCGAGACCGCACTCCTCGCTCGGATACCAGACCCCGGCGGCCTTCGCCGGAACCCTTACCGCAACCGGCTCCGACGCTTCGCTCGATAAGGGCTTCGCGTCTCCGCCCGTTGCTCAACCCGCGCCCAACGGCGTAACAGAAACGGTCGAGACTCTAATCGCCGCTGGATGAAAGTTCAGTGGCAGGTCACTTTGTGCGCAACTTTGTCTTGCCTGACAACGTTGATTCGACCAAGGTGACGGCTTCGATGAAAGACGGCGCGCTGGAAGTGCGGCTTGTCAAGGCCGAGCAAGCCAAACCGAAACAGATTGAAATCTCAGTCAACTAACTTTAATTAGGAGCCCAAGATCATGAATATCAAACAGCCCCAATCAACCTTCTCCGCACTTGCCCTGGCGGTCGTCGTCGGACTTAGCGGACCGGCTCAGGCCCAATCGGCGGCAGGTTCTAGCCCAGGTGCTGCAGCACCCTCTGCCGCATCCAAGGCGGCGCAGCCACAGGTAGATGACAAGGCCGCCCGGGAAGCCGAAAAAAAGCGTGCTGAGCTCACTCAGGACGCCATCACGGCGCTCACCAAGACCCAGGAGGCTTTGACACTCCTTGATGCAAAGAAGACCAAGGAGGCGCTCGCTGCGCTGGAACTGGCCAGCGGAAAGCTGGAACTGGTATTGGCACGCGACGCCAAACTTGCTTTGGCGCCGGTCGATGTACGCGTCATCACCCACGATATCCACGCCAACGTGGAAACGGTGAAGAAAGCGGTCAAGTTGTCTCGGGAGTTGTTGGGTGATGGCGAGGTGCAAAAGGCCCGGCCCATCGTCGCCAATCTGGCCAGCGAAATCGTGATCGAAACCGACAACCTGCCGATGGCAACGTACCCGGCAGCGATCAAGTCGGCCGCACGGCTCATCGACAGCGGCAAGATCGACGACGCCAAGGCGGAACTCGCCCGAGCACTGAACACGCTGGTGGTGACCTCGGTCGCCTTTCCTCTGCCCGTGCTACGGGCTGAAGCCGCGATGGCAAAAGCTGAAAAGCTGGCCGAGGCCGACAAGCGCGATGCCAAGCAGAACGAGGAGCTCAGCACCTTGCTGTCGTCCGTGCGCACGGAGATCGAGTTGGCGCAGATCCTGGGTTATGGCAAGAAGGCGGATTTCAAACCCATCTTCGATCAGGTGAAGTCCATTGAGCAAAAGTCGGCTGGTGGCAAAAGCGGCAAGGGATGGTTCGACGAGTTGAAGACGCGCCTCCAAAAGCTGTTTTGAGGTGATGAAGGGGCCGACTGTTCGGTCGGTCAGTCTCGCGATGTTCGCAGTCAGCCCCAATAGATTCGCCTATTTTCACTAACTCATACGAGGCATATCACCATGAATGAGCAAACATCGAATCCCAATGCGACGAACAAAGAAATAAACGAACAGGCCGCGGTAAGCAGCCTTCCTGTCAGTCCAGAGGCCAAGCCTGAAGTCGTCACGGAGGTACAGCCTGAGGTTCAGAAGGAAACGGGCTCGCAGGCGGCAGACAAACGTAAACAAGTCCTCGATGAGGCCGTCTCGGCCTTGGCGCTGACCAAATCAGCGCTGGCCGCACTTGACGGCAAGGACGCTGCACGCGCATTGGCAATGCTGGCCGAAGTGACTGGAAAGCTGGAGCTGATTGTTGCGCGCGAACCCACGCTTGCCCTGGCCCCCGTTGATGTGCGCACCATCGTGCACGACTTGTTCGCCAACACGGAAACCATTGAGGCGATGACCGACGAGGCGCTGGATGCCCTCAAACATGGCGAGGTGCAACAGGCACGTCACGTGCTGGCTTTGCTGGCCAGTGAAATCGTGATCGCGGTCACCAACATCCCTCTGGCGTCCTATCCCGCAGCCGTGAAGTCAGTCGTGCCGCTGATCGATCAGGGCAAGATTGAAGAAGCCAAAGCCGCGCTGCAGGCAGCGCTCAGCACGCTGGTCGAGACGCGCAGCGTGCATCCGCTGCCCGCCCTGCGCGCCAGGCTGCTCCTGAAGCGCGCCGAGACCTTGGTAGAAGATGGTCAGCGGAGCGAAGCGTCCAATGAGCGCCTGGAGACATTCTTGAACGAAGCGCGGCAGCAGTTGGAAATGGCAGAACTGCTGGGCTATGGAAAGAAGAAGGACTTTGAGCCCCTGTATGCTGAACTCAGGAAAGTCAAGCAAAAGACGGCTGGGGGAGGCGGCGGAAAAGGCTGGCTCGATGAAATCAAGGCAAAGCTGTCCAAGTTGTTCTGAAACCGCTGGATAGGGCGTAAGAGGGGCGCGTCGCGCCCCTCTCTTTGCTCAGGAGTGTATGCTTTTTCACCCCATTAGGCCGCGTGGACGAACCTGATCCATAAGCGGATGCAGCCGAGCAGGGCGAAGCCGAGAAAGCTGGAAGCGGTGTGGTCGTAGCGGGTGGCCACGCGGCGGCAGTTCTTGAGACGGTTGATGAAGCACTCGATGCGGGAACGCAGGGCGTAGAGGCGTCGGTTGACGCTGTGCTGCACCTTGCGGCTCCGCTTGGTCGGGATCTCCGGCTGGGCCCCCCGGTCGCGCGCATCCTGCCGCAGGCGGTCACTGTCGTAGCCCCTGTCACCGAGCAGCACGCCGGGATCGCTGTCGCGCTCGGCCATGAGGTCGTCATAGGCGATTAGGTCGTGGGCCTCGCCGGGCGTCAGCACGACGCTGATGGGCAGGCCATCGGCATTGGCACGCAGGTGGAGCTTGGTCGAGAAGCCGCCGCGCGAGCGGCCGAGAGCCTGACTTTGGGTCCCCCCCTTCCTCCGGCAGCGCAGTGGTGCGCCCGGATGATGGTGCTGTCGATCATCTGGAGCATGTCGGCCTCGCCGCCGCTGTCGGCGAGCGCCTGCAACAGCACGTCCCAGATGCCGGAGGTGGTCCAGCGCCGGAACTGGCGGTGGACCGAGTTCCACTTCCCGAGTTCCTCGGGCAGGTCACGCCACGGCGCGCCGGTTCGGGTGATCCAGAAGATGCCGTCCAGCGTGCGCCGGTGGTCCTTCGGTGGGCGGCCGCCGCGGGCCGACTGCTCCGTCAGGAACGGGGCGAAGATCGCCCACTCCGCATCCATCAAACGATCCCGAACCAAGGCCGACCTCCTCTCCAGAGGTCAGCCTCGAATCACGTCATCCGCCTCGGGGGAATCCCCCTTGTGCCGGTTCGTCGACGCGGCCTAGTCCGATTCTACGCAGGCCTGCAGTCACCTATCGCAACTACTACCGCGACGAGGGAATATACGGCTTCCTGCCGGATGGGCGAAGGAAAGGAAAAGGAAATCCATGGATTTGATGCAACTGCTCTGGCTGTTCTTCATCGTCTCCGCACTGCAGCCGGCACTGCAGAGGAAGTATCTGGAGGCGATGCGCACTCGGAAGATCGCTCAAATCGAGAGGATACGCGGAAGCCGGGTGATCCTGATGATCCATCGGCAGGAGACGATGAACCTCCTAGGTTTTCCCCTGGTTCGCTACATCGACGTTAACGACTCCGAGGAAGTCCTGCGCGATCCAGCTGACGGACGCCGAAATGCCGCTCGACATCGTGCTGCACACCCCCGGCGGACTGGTCCTCGCTGCCACGCAGATTGCTCGCGCCATCCAGGGACACAAGGGCAAGGTCACAGTTTTCGTGCCGCACTACGCCATGTCGGGGGGAACGCTGATCGCTCTGGCCGCAGACGAGATCGTGATGTGCGACCACTCCGTGCTGGGCCCGATCGATCCGCAACTCGGCCAAATGCCCGCGGCTTCACTCATCAGGGTCGTCGAGCAAAAGCCGATCACGGAAATCGACGACCAGACGTTGGTCTTGGCCGATGTCGGTCGAAAGGCGATCGCCCAAGTCGAAACCGTTGCCGATGCGATACTCGACCGCGTCGTGCACAATGCTCACCGCATCAATTTGGAAGGGGATAGCATGCGCAAAGCCAAATCCGGCATTGACATAACGCTCAGCGCGGACAACGAAAGAACGTAAGTCTGATCAACAACAGGCCTGAAAAACGCCGCGGCTGAACTGTCCGCGAATTAGCGAAACAAGTGTCCGCGATTTACTGAAATCGCTGTCCGCGGATTCTGAAATACGCACCTGCCCCTCCGAAACGACACTCAAAGGGAGAACAGAATGCCCACCGTTGCTTGCCCGAAATGCAGTTCCGTCAATCGCGTGCCGCAGGAACGACTGACGGATAACCCCAGCTGCGGCCGCTGCGGCGCCGCCCTGTTCGAGGGCCGGCCAGTCACACTGACCGCCGCCAGTTTCGACCGACACGCCGATGCCGATCTGCCCCTGCTCGTCGATTTCTGGGCGGAATGGTGCGGGCCATGCAAGATGATGGCACCTCAGTTCGAGGCTGCGGCGCGTTCGCTCGAACCTCAGTTCCGTCTCGGCAAGCTCGATACCGAAGCCGAACAGCAGATCACCGATCGTTACGGGATCCGCGGCATTCCCACCATGATCTTGTTCAGGGGCGGCAAGGAAATCGCGAGGACGAGCGGTGTAATGCCTGCCGCGCAGATAGCGCAGTGGGCGCGGTCGCACGTTTAGAGTATACAAGTATTGGCATTTCCTGCGACATGATATCAGGAGAAGAACATGCATGGCGTGACTGGATTTATCGAAAGTGCGGCCTTGTTGGTTTGCGCCGCGTTCGTACTCGTGACGATATGTTCACGGATTGGCGTGCCTAGCATCGTCGGTTACATTCTTGCCGGTATAGTCATTGGACCCGCTGGCCTCGGCCTGATTGCGGAGAGCGCTGCCCTGAGCAGTATTGGCGAAATCGGAGTCGTACTCCTGCTGTTCGCACTTGGTCTGGAATTCTCCTTCGAGAAGCTCGTAACACTCAGGAAGCATGTCTTCGGTCTTGGGGCTGTACAGGTTTCAGTCACGACGATAACGGTTTCGTTGGTAGCGAGTTTGGTCTTCGATCTCGCACCAGTTTCCGCAATCCTCATCGGCGGGGCCGTTGCGATGTCATCCACAGCCATGTGCCTCAAGGTGCTCGCAGGCGCGAACGCTCTTGGATCGGCTCATGGGCGCTTGGCCATCGCAGTGCTTCTGTTTCAAGACTTGGCAGCTGTCGCATTCCTGCTTCTGCACGATTCGATGAGTGGAGCCGCCGAGGGACATGGCGTGATAACGGTCGTCGCCAGTGCAATGGCATTGGTTGCAGCTCTGTTCACTGCCCGTGGCCCGTTGCAGGTGCTTGCCCGTTGGGTAGCGTCGCGTGGCGATCCGGAGCTTGCCCAACTCCTCGCACTTACCATTGCGCTCGGGTCTGCGATTGTCGCGGCCTCCGCCGGTCTTTCTCCGGCACTCGCTGCATTCACGGCCGGCATGATTATCGGCGAGGGTGACGCGCGCCATGCTGTCGAGAACGAGATTCGGCCCTTCCGCGATTTGTTTGTCGGGATTTTCTTTGTCGGCATCGGAACGCAATTGCCACTTTGGATCATTCCATCTGCATGGCCTGTCGTGCTGATCTGGCTCGCGATTATATTCGCGGGCAAGACGCTGATCGTTTTGGTCGTCGCCCGACTATTCGGCGAGTCGCTTCAGACCTCTTGGCGCACTGGGATCATCCTGGCCCATGGAGGAGAATTCAGCCTGATGCTGCTGTCGGTTTCTTCGGCATCGGGCATTGTCGCCAACGAGTTCGCCGGCCCCCTCCTCCTCGCGATTGGAGTGAGCATGTTGGCTGGAAGTCTTATGATTAGATGGGCGGGTCAAGGGCCTAGTCACCCGAATTGGGGAGCATGAGGATTTGTGGGGCGATCATGCGGCATAGGCTGTTTCGTCGTCACGACACGAAAGTGGTGAATCTGTCCTACATTTGAGAACATATCGTGATCATGCAGCGAGGATGGATGTTTCTCGCCGGAGCGGCCTGAGATCGGGGCTGTCCGTCGGGGTCCAGATGTAATCTCCGGTCAGACTGATATGCTGTTGATTTGCGCTGAGAACTGGCTCTGACGCACATTTGCTGCTGTGCAGGTCTACGACGCACCGATCAACCGCGCCTGCAGGAGATCGAGTTTTGCTCTTCCGTACATCTGGCGCTTAATGAGCTTTAAGCGTGTGATCTGTCCTTCCGTTTGCCCATTTGACCACGGTGATATGATTGCATTCCTGACGGCGTCGAGGTCTTTTTCGACGCCGCCGGCAAACGATCCGACCAAGCTGTCCTTAGCGGCTTCCAACCACTCGTCGAGCTTCCGCGCTGTCTTCGAGCGGATCATGGACTGGAAATCACCAATGGCAGTACGGGCGACCACAAGGTCCGAGACGTTCACTTCGATCGCCGCCACCAGGATCACTTCGGATTTTGCAAGGTCGTCGCGCGCGGTGGTCATGAGCCGTGCGATAACCCGTGCGGACGGCGTTCTGGCGAGCCCGCTCTGATTGGCCTTTTCCGCAAGACGCCGGCGTTGAGCCCATTGCGATATGACACCACTCTTTCCCACAAAGCCCTTCGTCTTCATCTCACGCCAGAGTGCCGAAGCGTTCCGTGCCCCTTCTTCCCAGCGGCTGTTGAGCCAAGGCAACCAGCTATCCAGAGAACTGTGCCGCGTTCGGAACACGTCGAGACGCTGCCCCCTTAAAACGTCACGAACGAGCTTCCGGCTATGGCCGGTTTGCCGCACAATCTGCCGTTCGGAGAGTGGAACCGGGTCTTTCCAGATCCTGCCATGACACTCGCAGCAGTCGACCGGCTTGTGCACCATGCCACGATCTTCGAGATGAATGTCGAAAGTTATCGCCGCAGAACCGCGCTTGAAGAAAAACGCCAGCGGGGCCGACCGGCCTCGTTTGCGACAATCAGGACCTCAACGCTGTCTGTCGCGCAGCGGCAATCAGAAAACGAAGAAGAACTTGTCAACGGCAATCAGCATGATAATTTGATCCCGACCGCGACCTAAGAATCTCATCCAGATTGTCGCAAGCGTCTCATCCTGATTGTCGCGCTATAGACTTGAGCCGCAGATTGCTCGAGCGATCATTGAGGATGCTCACCAGACCTGCCCTTATTCGAAAGCAACGCGTGGAAACATAGCAGTCGAACTGGATCTCACCTGAGTTCCGGTTCGCAATAACGGAGGTTGAGATGAAGATTTTCATTATCGCCGTAATGGCTTTCGCAACGCTTGCCACTGCGTGCCCCTACGATCTCACGTCTCAAGAGCCGTCTCCTCTTACCGGTCTGCTCGCATTGACAGCCGGTCCGGGTAAGCTCTGACAATTACAGGACTCATCGGCGCCGGAAGCCGGCGCCGATGATATTCATATGGCAGGACAAACGAACGTCAGGGTATGAGCAGGAGTTTGCCGGTTGTAGCCCGGCTTTCCATATCCGCATGAGCCTGGCGGGCATCGGCAAGTGCATAAGTGTTGCCGATCATGACCTTCAGCGAACCGTCCTCAATCCAGTCAAAAAGTTGCTTGCTTCGGGACCGTAAGAGTTCGGTAGTGGGGATGTGATCGAAGAAGGTGGCGTAGCCGATCTCGATGCTTCTCGGCAGGCTCATAAGATCGAGCGGACCGGGCCCGCCCAGTACCGGTCCGTACCAGCAAAAAGTACCGGAACGACAGAGTGAGGCGAGGGAGTCTTGGAAAGTCTTCGGTCCCGATCCGTCGTAGACGACGTTGACACCCACCGCATCCGTAAGATGCAAGACTTCATTTGCGAACTGTCCGTCCCTGTCGATAATGACATGATTTGCTCCGGCCGCTTTGACAATCGCCGCTTTTTCCGGGGATGAGACGCGCCCGATGACATGACCGCCGCGCCGCTTGATGATTTGCGTCAGGAAAAGCCCCACGCCACCCGCAGCTGCGTGCACCAAAGCGATGTCGCCAGGCTGAACCGGATAAAAGTCTGTCGCGAAATGGCTTGCCGTGAGCCCCTGCATCATGATGGATGCTGCTATGCGATCGTCCACTATATCCGGAAGGCATTGCCAAGTTGTTTGAATAGGGCTTTGAGCAGCTTTCGCCTGTGTTTATCAAGCGGTCATTTCGGTCGTGTAGTCACGCCATAATGCAA
>NZ_VCPE01000032.1 GCF_005938105.1 Brucella haematophila
GCCCGCAGAAGTCTTCCGACAAAAACTCATCGCAAACAGACATCGTTTTGCGTAAACTCAAATCGAAAAGTCGCGCTTCAGCCTGACCTCACAGGGCTATTTAGTAATGCGACAGTTGGGCCAGTTAGAGATGCGACGTGTCGCCTCTTGAGGTGCTGGTCAATGTCAACGTTGGAGGCAAGGATGACGATCTTCAGTCTGGTTGAGACCATGAGCGGTTGGAGTCGTCATGCCCTGTTTGATCACCATGTCGCAGAAAGAATTGCATCGCCTCGAAGTCGTCCAGAAGATCCGTGATCTACGCCTGAGCGTTGTCCAGGCGGCTGAGCTGCTTGGCCTCAGTCGAAGTCAGGTTCACAGGCTGCTGCAAGCCTATGACCGGGATGGTCCAGCTGGCCTCGTTTCCAAGAAGCGATCGCGTCCGAGCAACCGGCGTCACAGCGAGGATTTCCGTAATACGGCGCTGGACCTGATCCGCGAACGCTATCTGGATTTCGGTCCGACGCTGGCGCGCGAGAAGCTGATCGAACTGCACCGGATCTCTGTTGCCAAGGAGACGCTGCGGCAATGGATGACCGAGGCCGGCATCTGGATCTCGCGCCGGGAGCGCAAGAAACGGGTTTTCCAGCCACGCGGCCGGCGCGACTGCTTTGGCGAACTGGTGCAGATCGACGGCTCGCATCACTGGTGGTTCGAGAACCGCGGCCCCAAATGCGCCCTGCTCGTCTACATCGATGACGCCACCGGCAAGCTCTTGCATCTTCGCTTTGCCGGATCGGAAAATACGTTCGACTATCTGCATGCGACGAAGGCTTATCTGCAGCAATGGGGCAAGCCGCTGGCTTTCTACAGCGACAAGCACGGCGTTTTCCGCTCGCTCCATGCGTCGAAGAAAGACCGGACGAGCGGTCTGACGCAGTTCGGCCGGGCGCTTTACGAGCTCAACATCGACATCATCTGTGCCAACACCCCACAGGCCAAAGGCCGTGTGGAACGTGCCAACCAGACGCTGCAGGATCGGCTGGTCAAGGAGATGCGGCTGCGCGGCATCGACACTATCGAGGCCGCCAATGCCTATGCCACTGAGTTCATTATGGATTTCAACACTCGCTTCGGCAAGCAACCACGCAATCCGAAGGACATGCACCGGCCACTGGCCGAGCATGAGAACCTTGATGGCGCCATGTGCCGCAAGGAAGTCCGCACCCTTTCGCAGTCATTGACGCTGCGCTACGACAAGGTGCTGTTCATTCTCGACCCGACCGAGATTTCCAGGCCATTGGCGGGCCAGAAGGTGATCGTCTGCGATTATCCGGACGGCCGGCTCGAGATCATGCACGAGAGCTTTTCCCTGCCCTACAGAACCTTCGACACGTTGCGCTCGGTGCATCGTGCGGAGGTTGTCGATAACAAGCGGCTGGACGACATGCTGTCAATTGTCGCCGAGATGCAAGCTGGACGCGAAGAGAAACGGAGCGGCCCGCGCCGAACAGGTCAGACAAACCATATGTTTGGCATACGCGATGGCAGCGTCGGTAATGGTTATCAGAAACGTGGGCGCAAGCCGGGACGCAGGACCGATTTCATGAACGATCCGGAGGTCATTGCCAGACGTGAGAAGGCGCTGGCGCGAATAGAAGCTGGGAAATGAGGTTGACCAACGCGGGCATTATATGCTGGAGAGCCCGAACATTTTTCGTATACTCACTCCATGAAAGAAGAGCTAATCTTTGAGTTATGGCTTGATCCCGAACCTGATGGCCAAATGCTCCCTGGGCTTTGCCAAGCTGGCCCTATGGGGGACGGATTTCGATCACTTCTCAACGAAGGGGCAATTCGCGTCGGGACTTTGAGTGGGCACAGCCATTTTGATGTGATGACCAGATATTGGAAATATCAAGGGTGGGGCGAATACAAGACGGAGCATTCTGAGGATTACCAGCCGTTCCCGGAACAATGGCTCCATATCCAACGCTCTCATTTGAGCACCGCTGAGGCGGTGATCTCGGAGGAAAGCTAAAGCCCGAAGAGGCGTTCCCTTATCCGCCCCCGATCTGCCCTTGCAACCCTGACCAGCCGGTCAGATCGGGGGCTTGGCGCTGCGTCCTTCATCAAGAAGTGTCGCATTTCTATCTGGCCACCGGTGTCGCATCTCTACCCAGCATTGACAGCTCCTGTGTATGAAATGACTATTCTAAGTCTTCTTGAAGAATCGTATTCGTCACGTGAATATCGGTTGTTTCAAGCCGTTCCGGCCCCAGATTGATAAATTTGTGAGGTATATTCGCTGGACCAAACACAATCTGTCCGGCGCTTACTTCCAGCTGCTCTTCACCAACTGTAAACAGCGCGCGCCCTTGGCGGATGATAAATATTTCATCATATGGATGCTGATGCAGTTTAGGTCCACGACCAACTTCATCAGTGGTATAAAATATTACAGACACATTCGCTCCGAAGTAGTTACCTTCAAACTCACCTTTCCAGACATCCGGCTTTTCTGCCCATTGATCACGATTCAGAATTACAGCTTTTCTCGTCATAAAATGCTCCTTTTCAAAAAAATTTAATCTATAGTTTTCTCACTGCCCAGACCAATTTATTGCTGTTTTGGCGTGTTTTTGGTTTGTGAAAAGCCACGCCTTTAGTTCTTGTTTTAGGTCGATTTCTTATGATGTATAATCAGACTGTTGCCCGTTAAGCGGCACAACTAACCTATGCGCATGAGCGATAAAGTCGTTGTAGCGTTGCAATCATATCGTCAAAGGATTTATCCAGTGTCACGCGTGTTGAAGTGGTTGGTCGAAAATATGTCGAACGACCGCGCGGTTCTTTCTGCAAATATCCAGCACTCACTAGTTCTCGTGTCTTACGATGCACTGTCGATATTGGAAGATCAAGCACCATAGCAATGGCAGAAAGATCGTAAAGCCTTTGCTGCATTTCTCCTACGATTACAGTTCGGATGATCAGGCAATCAAGCGGACCACCCCACATCCCCGTCTCAATTGCATAGAAACGGTTAAGGCATTCGATGATTTGTGTTTGTATAATTGACCGTATCTGTTGTTGATCAAATGGAGCCGTAGCAAAGTCTCTGTTTGTCATTAATGATCCCGAACATAACTCTATTTCTGTTTCATTTGAAGACTTCGTATTCTTGTTTCCATAATGGAAACATCCGGCAAATTTCATCTTTACTGCATGATACCATAATTTTAGCACGCCCGCGATGAGGCGCATGGTTTGCGTAAGGAGGAACTGTGGTTAAGCACATATTGGTGGTTGGCGGTGGTATCGGTGGCACAATGACGGCGAACAGCATTGTGTCAAAGCTCTATCCCGAAATATCACGAGGGCAAATCAAGGTCAGTATGCTGTCAGATTCGCCTTGGCACTACTATAAACCGGCTTTCATGTATGTCGCATTCGATATGTTTTTTGAAGGTGAACTGCGCCGCAAACAGCGAACTTTACTGCGACCAGAAATCGACTTTCATATCGACAAAGTTGCTAGCTTCGATTTTGCCGGCTCAAGAGTTAAGACTGCCAGCGGCAAGACTATCGGCTACGATTACATCGTTGTTTCAACGGGTTGCCTGCCCGCCCCTGAACGCATTCCCGGTTTGAAAGAAAGTGGTAATCACTTCTATCAATATGATCCAGCGCGTCAGCTTGCAGATAAATTGCGTGGCTTTGAAAAAGGGCGAATATTTATTACCGTCAACTTCCCCAAAACACCGAATGTGCCCCATCAATGCGGTATAGCGCCAATGGAAACCACGCTTATGGTGGATGAGTATCTGCGCCGCAAGGGCGTGCGCGATGCAGTCGAGATTGTCTACACATATCCAACGATTTCTCAGCTTTTGCGAAACTGTCTTTTTCTGCAAAAGGAGGTGTGTGAAGTCTTGCCGCCTGTATTTGAAAGCAAAGGCATCAAGCATCAACGTGGTTTCACCCTTCAATCCGTTGATACGGAAAGAAAAGTGGCGCGATCAGAAGAAGGTGGCGAAGAGAATTTTGATCTTCTGTTGAGCACTCCTCCGATCAGGGCCGTTGATGCTGTTCTTGAAAGTGGTATTTCGCAAGCTCCCAATAATGAAGGCTGGCTACCGACAGATCGCCAGACTTTACAACTGGAAGGCTTTAGCAACGCCTATATTATGGGTGATACGGTAGACTTGCCAATCAGTAAGGCTGGTGGCTCTTGTCACAACCAATGCCCGGTCATCGCCAACAATATTGCGGGTGATATCCGTATTGGACGCACGGTCGATGCGTATGATGGCAAAGTTCAGGCCGTAGCTCAGATGGGGCTCGAGGCGGGTATGCCGCTTTGGTACAATTATGACGAGGATGTCCACCCTACGCCACCGACTAAGGTTGGAGGCCTCCTTCGTAAAGCGTTCAACCGTGGCATCTATTGGTCTGTTGCACGCGGTATCATCTGAAGCGTTTATAACGTTCAGATAGTTTAGTGGGGAAAGATAATATGGTTAAATCCAGTCAAACTGTTGCAGAAACACCTGTGAAACATGCCGCGCATTCGCCACTACAGATGGACGAAGCGACGGAACGTGGCCTTGCCGATCTTATCGAAAAGGCTGCGCCTCTGCTTCAGGGACGCCGTTTTCACAATATCGTTGATCTGCTGTCATTGGCATCAGATGCTGTCGACATGTCTGATGATGCAATGATCCAGAAACTTATGAAGACCTATGAGGAAACCGTTGGTGGCGCATGGGCTCTGGGTAATGCGGCACGTTTTGCACAAAATGAAGCGGCGACTTTGCCTGTGCCTGGCCTTTTAGGCCTAATGCGTGCTGCGGGTAATGAGGATACACGTCGCGGATTGCATTTTGTCATTCGCTTCCTTGCCGTATTAGGACGCCAGATGCGCGATGATAGTCATGATGATGGAGTGCAATGAGCAACGATGAAAATCTAGCGGCACTCTATCAAGAAAGAGTGCGTTATTGGGCAGCGAAGGTTCGCAATGACCGCAGGCTTGTTGATCCTGAGATTACGATTACACGCACCACTCCCCTGTGCGGTAGTTTATTGACGCTAGATGTGAAGCAAGACAGCGGTACTATCCTCGCCTTAGGTTACAAAGCGCGCGCCTGCACATTAGGAATGGCATCTGCGGCCATAGTCATTGAAAAAGCTCCCGGCGTATCTTTTAGTGAGTTGAGAGAGGTGCAAAGGATACTTGGTAATCTTTTAGTGGGAGAGAATGTTATCTTCCCTGTTTTCTGGGAGGAACTCGCTATATTTTCCGCCGCTCAAGCCTTCCCTACGCGCCATGGCTCCATCATGTTGCCTTTTGATGTGCTGAATGAAGCTGCAACCAAATTAATATAATAACAAAAATGGCGCGGCTTTTATTAAACTGAAAAGCCACGCCATTTGTTTTGATTTAAGCCGATTTCTTATGATGTATCAGCGGACGGTTGCCCGATAATTTTCGCATCAACACGTAGAATACCGGCGTCATAAATATGCCGAACAGCGTTACACCGATCATACCGGAGAAAACCGCGAACCCCATTGCCGTACGCATTTCCGCACCGGCACCAGTGGACAACACCAGCGGTACCACGCCCATGATAAACGCCATGGAGGTCATAAGGATCGGACGCAACCGGATTTTACTGGCTTCAATCGCCGCCTGAACGGGTGTTCTGCCTTCAAACTCCAGCTCTCTGGCAAATTCCACAATCAAAATTGCGTTCTTCGCCGACAAGCCCACCAGAACCACAAGCCCAATCTGCGTGAAGATATTATTATCACCACCCGTCAGCCACACGCCGGTTAATGCTGCCAGCACGCCCATTGGTACAATCATGATAATCGCAATTGGTAGCATCAGACTTTCATAAGTAGCAGCCAAAACGAGGAACACCAGCAGCAGTGCCAAAGGAAACACGACAACACTCGAATTACCGGCAAGAATTTGCTGGTAAGTCAGATCTGTCCATTCAAAACTGATGCCCTGAGGCAGAGTTTCTTTCGCAATCGTTTCAATTGCAGCCTGCGCCTGCCCCGAAGAAAAGCCCGGTGCCGGAGCGCCGTTAATATCGGCAGCCAAGAAGCCGTTATAGCGTGTTGTGCGTTCTGGCCCAGTTGTGCCGTCCACTTTCATGAGTACTGATAGCGGGATCATTTCTCCTGATTGTGAGCGCACCTTCAGTTGGCCAATATCTTCAGGCTTGGCACGAAACGCCGCATCAGCCTGCACACGAACGCTGTATGTACGGCC
Source organism: Brucella haematophila (assembly GCF_005938105.1). GTDB lineage: Bacteria > Pseudomonadota > Alphaproteobacteria > Rhizobiales > Rhizobiaceae > Brucella > Brucella haematophila. Next base: position 6,266 of record NZ_VCPE01000032.1, read on the forward strand.
GAATGCATTGAAGTCGTTGACGTAAAGCGAGCCGAGATAGATCTGCAATGTTTCAAACACATCCGTCACTGAAACACCAAGCTGCTGTGCTTTCACACGATCCAGATCGGCATAAAGTTGCGGCACATTGATCTGGAAGCTTGAGAAAAGACCAGCCAGTTCTGGAGTTTGATAGGCCTTGTTCAAGAAAGCCTTAGTTGCATCATCTAGCGCCTGATAGCCAAGCCCTGCCCGATCTTCGATCTGTAGTTTGAACCCGCCTGTCGAGCCAAGACCATTAACCGGCGGTGGCGGAAACATCGCAATAAATGCATCCTGAATGCCTGCATATTTCTGGTTGAGCTGCATTGCAATCGCATTACCGGTCAGGTCTGGTGATTTGCGCTTGTCAAAATCATCGAGAATAGCAAATACGATACCGGAGTTGGAGCCAATGGTGAAACCGTTGATCGACAAACCGGGGAAAGCAATAGCATGTGCTACGCCCGGCTGTTGCATCGCGATATCACTCATTTTCTTGATCACATCTTCTGTGCGGTCAAGCGTGGCACCATCTGGTAACTGAGCAAAACCGATCAGATATTGCTTATCCTGTGCCGGAACAAAACCACCTGGTACGGCATTGAATGCGACATAAGTTGCGCCGATCAAAGCCAGATAAATGCCCATCACCAGCGATTTACGCGAAACAAGACCGGTGACGCCGCGGGCATATTTGTTGGATGCTGCACCGAAAACACGGTTAAAGCCGCGGAAGAACCAGCCAAAAACGCGATCCATACCACGGGTCAGCCAGTCTTTAGGCGCATCGTGGCTTTTCAGCAGAAGCGCTGCCAATGCCGGTGATAATGTCAGTGAGTTAATTGCGGAGATGACGGTTGAAATCGCAATCGTCAGCGCGAACTGGCGATAAAACTGACCGGAAAGTCCGCTGATGAAAGCAAGCGGCACAAAAACAGCAACCAGCACGAGCGCAATCGCAATAATCGGGCCCGATACTTCCTTCATCGCCTGATAGGTTGCCTCTCGCGGAGCTAGCCCATTTTCGATATTACGCTCGACATTTTCAACCACCACAATGGCATCGTCGACCACGATACCAATGGCCAGCACCAGCCCGAACAGCGTTAGCGCGTTAATCGAAAATCCGAAAGCATACATCACCGCAAAAGTACCGATAATCGACACCGGCACAGCAAGCAACGGGATGATCGACGCACGCCAAGTTTGCAGAAACAGGATCACCACAAGCACAACAAGTGCTACAGCTTCCAGCAGCGTATCGACAACCTTTTCGATTGATGCACGTACGAATTTCGTGGTGTCGTAAACGATCTCATATTTCACGCCGTCAGGCATGGAGAGTTGCAACTGCTCCATTGTTGCGTGAATATTATCGGCAATCTCAATCGCGTTTGAACCCGGTGCCTGAAGCACCGCAATCGCAACTGCCGGCTTGCCGTCGAGCAGTGAGCGCAATGTGTAATCCGCTGCACCCATCTCAACACGCGCCACGTCTTTGAGGCGGGTCACCTCACCGGCTGCGCCGGTTTTAACAATAATTTCGCCGAATTCTTCCGGTGTGTGCAACCGCCCCTGAGCGTTCACATTGAGCTGTAAATTTACACCGGCGGGCGTTGGTGAAGCACCGATGATACCAGCAGCAGCCTGCACATTTTGTGCGCGGATGGCGTTGGAAATATCGCTGGCAGCGGTTGTGTCGCAAAGTTTTTGAGTTTGACTGATTTTATTGAAGTCTGGTAGGTTCGGTTGATAATGAGCGGAGCCGGATAATGGTCGTTTTCAAAGGGGCGCAGTTTCCCAAAAGTGTCATCCTGCACGCTGTTTTCTTTTACGTGCGCTATCCGGTTTCTTATCGCGACCTTCAGGAGATTCTGGCTGGGCGCGGTATATCTGTCGATCATGCAACGTTGAACCGATGGGTTGTTCGGTACTCACCGCAGATTGCCGCTCAGGCTCAGATGCGCAAACGGCCCACAGCCAGTTCGTGGCGTGTGGACGAAACCTACATCAAGGTTAAGGGCAAATGGACTTACCTATACCGAGCCGTTGATCGCGATGGCCAAACGCTTGATTTCATGCTGTCTGAGCGCCGGGATCTGGCTGCGGCGCGCAGGTTCTTTAAGAAGGCCATTGCCACCAACGACGTTCCTGAGAAAGTAGTTATTGACAAGAGCGGAGCCAATCTGGCCGGGCTGCAAGCCGTCAACACCATCCTGAAATTCACTGGAACGGGCGACATAATTGAAATCCGGCAGATCAAATATCTCAATAATATCCTTGAGCAGGACCACCGCTTTATCAAACGGATCACCAAACAAATGATGGGCTTCAAAGCATTCCATTCCGCCTCAGCCACCATCGCGGGCATCGAAGTAACCCACATGATCCGTAAAAACCAGTTTGCAAACGACAACCGCTCGCCATTTCAGGTCTTTGCGGAGCTCGCAGCATAACTGCGTTCAGAAGTAAGGCCGCTTATATCCTTCCAAAAACTTTGCGACAGAACCCGAGCGTCAGCCCATGGGTGGGCACGCGAACATCCATGTGTGCGTCGTGGAGCACAAGGTCTTCGACGTGCACTAGTTCACCGGAGACCCACATGCTGGCTGCCGCGTCGAAGAAATGACCGCGTTCAATGAATCCCTCCCCTACCCGGCTCCGCCGTACAGTTTCGTCCAGCCGGGCGAGTTGGTCCTCCGCCTTCGCCAGGGCTGGAAGCAGGCTCTGGAGGGGCAAATCGTCGATTTCATAAGCCATTGTGAATACGTTCTTTTATTTCTCATACGGAACCTATCACGGCTTTCAGTTCCGTCACACATGTATCTTTCTCTCGCGCGCGTACTGTAGAGAGGTGTTCGACCTCCACGATTGAACACCGTGGCCAGCGCTAAGACCCCGCAGCCAAAAACTGCTGATTTCGCAGGGGTTTTCGCCAGCCACCCGACAGGAAAAGCGCCTAGAGACGTTTACAAACGATCCTTTATCCGTATTTTCTGTATTTGGAAAACTGGACGATGGGCGACGCGGAGGCGCACCAAATGGCCGCAGACACACAAAATCGAGGTTCCCGTCGGCCACAGGGCCGGCTGATCGGCTATGCTCGCGTGTCCACGGACGGACAGGCGACAGAAGCGCAGGAGATGGAGCTGCGCTCGGCCGGCTGCGATGCGATCGTCCAGGAGCATGGTTCCGGCGCATCACGCGCGCGCCCTGCCCTATCGAAGCTTCTGCACGACATCAGTGCCGGTGACACCCTTGTCGTTGTCCGGATTGACCGCCTGGCGCGCTCGGTGAGCCATCTCCTCGAGGTGATCGAAGGCCTGACGGAAAAAGGCGTCCATTTTCGGTCCCTGCGAGACCCGATCGATACCACCACGCCGCAGGGCATGTTTTCGCTTCAGGTCCTGGGCGCCGTGGCCCAGTTGGAACGCTCACTGATCTCCGAACGCACCAAAGCCGGCATAAAAGCTGCGAAGGCAAAAGGTCGACTGCCAGGAAACCCCGGTATTCGCGAGCGCCGACCAGAGGCGCTTGCCAAGATGACGGCCGCGCAGAAGGCAGCGTACGGAACACGCATTCAGGCCACGGCCAATCAATGGCTTCCGACTGTAAAGCGGATGCGACCCGACCATACCTGGGACGACATTGCCCGTGTCCTAAAACAGCGCGGGTTCGACTGGACGCCAGAGCGTCTACGCCGGGCGGTCAAATGGATGATCTCCGAAGGCATGACCGATGCGGCACTGCTTCGCAAATCCCCTCCCCGGCTTCCGGAAGATCGCCTGATGACGCTGGTGGCTGGCATCCATGCATCCAATCCCAGACTGACATTGCGCGAAATCGCTAGCCAACTTGAGCGTTTGCATGAGCGCACACCACGCGGCGGAACCAAATGGGCTCCATCATCGGTCAAGAACCTGCTGGATCGCGCGAGACGTTCTGGACTCCTGGTCAGCTTAGCGGCTTGACCCGCCGCTAAGCCAGATCCACAAAATGACGCTTTCCTGTCAGGGAAGGCCGTACCAGGCACCCCGGCCAGCACCATGCAATTGCAGATGGCCTTGCTCGGCAAGCGACTTGAGATGATCCTTGACCGTGTTGCGGCTGATCCCGCTCACTCTCACAATCTCGGAAATCGTCACCCTGCCGTGTTCGCGAACCAGTTCGAGGATCAGAACGGATAGTTCGGGAAGCGCGGCAACCATCACCCGCTCGCGCTCCATCTTCTTCTCGAGCCGGCCCTTCTGCCGCTGCATCGCCCGCAAAAAGAACTCCAGCCACGGATTCCAGTCGGGCGTATCGGAGCGGATTGTCCGTTGGGTGCGCCGCAAGGCCAAATAGTAGCTGTCCTTGCTCTGCTCGATGACGCTTTCCAGAGAGCTGTACGGGACATAAGCGTAACCGGCCCGCAACAAGAGAAGCGTGGTCAGGACCCGTGATAAGCGACCGTTCCCATCCTGAAAGGGATGGATCTCGAGAAACACCACAACGAAGATCGCAATGACCAGCAAAGGGTGGAGCATAGCATTCTCCTCCTCCGCCGCGACCCAGGCGACCAACTCAGCCATGCGCTGTGGCGTGTCGAACGGCGTCGCGGTTTCGAACACCACTCCCAGGCTTTTGCCTTCTTCATCAAAGGCTTCGACATGATTGGCCAGAACCTTGTATGAGCCACGATGGCGCTCATCCTTACCGGAATAGGCCAGCAGATCGCGATGAAGCTGCTGAATGTGGCTCTCTTTCAGGGGAATTGCATCGTAGGCGCCGAAGATCGACTCCATGACGTCGGCGTAACCAGCAACCTCCTGCTCGTCACGCGTTGCGAACGTGCCGATCCGGATATTCGCCAGCAGGTTTTCTACTTCCCTGTCGCTAAGCCGCGCACCCTCGATGCGGGTCGAGGAACCGATGCTTTCGATCGTGGCCACCCGTCTCAGGCTGGACAAACGCTCCGGCGCGATCCGTCCGATTGCCCGCCACGCACCCTTGAATTCGTCGATCTCCGCGATCAGCGACAGTATCTCGGGCGTAATGTGAAGCGTCGAAGCTTTCAGCGCCATTCTATTGATCCATCCATTTCCACCCATTCACTATGGTGAGTGCGGCTCCGTTTGTCCACCCATTTTCATCCATTCTAGGCGGCTGCATGGTGCGACATGACTATCGACGGAGCCGCCAGCACGTGCTTACGCATCGGATCTACAAAGGCTTGCCCCCAACGTCTTGCTAACCAGTAAACCGCCCTCGCCCGCTTCTCGTGCAAAGCTTTCTGGCTTTATAACGCCCTGCGCTTGCTTCGAGGCATCGAGTTTTGCCCGCAAAAGGGCCATGATCATCGGCCAGGCGGAAAATTTGCCATCCCTGGCCCGCTCGGTCAGGCTACGGAGATAGCCGCCAGCGTTGTTGATCTGGTCGGATCGCTGATATATCCCCGCCAGCGTGATTGCGGCTTGCTGCTCGCCCAGTATTTCGCGGGCCTCGCTCCAGGCGCTTGGGCTGATCCCGAGCTGCGGCCGGGCCAATTCCGCTGCGGCCAGCAAGTCGCGCCAGTGCCGGATTTGACCGTCCTTCATCAACCACAACAGATTTGGGCAGGCATCCAGCACGATCCCCAATGGCAACTCCCGTCTCGGCAAACTCCGTACATTGTCAGTTTCCGCGCCGCTGCCGCCCGCTTCATTCTTATTTCGAAAGCCCTGTTCAGATTCAGATATAGAGTCTGGTTTTGAATTCTGTATGTGACATCCGGAATGGGACTCATTGGCGTCCATATTCTGTGTTTTAGTGAATGCTTCCAATGCTTCACGGATCTCGTGCCACAGGCTCTCAAGGTCCCCCGAGATTGCTTCGAGGACCTGACGTGGTGCCGTCCGCGGGATCCGACTGACAATGCCCTGATAGTTCAGGTGCACCCTGCCCCAGTTGGCTGGAACGCCCTCCTCAATGCCGGTCTCGATCATCTTGACGATGTCGCGACGCAGAAGGGTCAATCGCTCCTTGACGACACGGAATGCCTTCTTCTCGGTCTGTACGGCCTCTGCCACGGATTTGTATTCCTCCGCCCGCGCGACGATCGGCGACAGATCGAAGCCATACGCTTGCTCGATCTCACCACCTCGCCCCTTACGGGCAAAGCGCTTACCGTTCGGGCTGTCCCTGCGAATGATGATACCGCAATCCACTAGCACGCCGAGGTGCCGGCGCAGTGTTGTCGCGGGCATCCCATTGGCGCGCGCCATCAGCTGTTCATTCGAGGGCCAGACGATCAACTCTCCATCACCCCGGAGGGTGGTCTCCGGGTGAAACGAAAGCAGCGCGTGCAGGATTGCCAGCGCCCTATCCGTCGCTCCAAGAGGCAGGCGTGCTTCCTTGATATGCTGGAAGACGTGCCACTTGTGAACGGCTGCCTCCTCGGGCATCACCTTTGCGGCCATCTGACTTGACAACATGCCAAGCGTCATCGGTCGCCGCCCAAAGGGTGTCGTTGAAATCTGTGTCTGCATTGTCCTTCACCTATCGCTAGGCAAAAGAAATTGACTCACCGAAACGACGTTTTCCGTCGCGGACTCTTGACTGCGATTCGCGGAAGTGCGATTCTCTGGGTGCTAACTTGGAGAAGGGCTTCCGAACGATGTTTTGGGGGCCTTTTTCTTTTGCTTCGTTTCGATCTCCTGCTTAGTGTCAGTTCGCCACTATCCGACGCTCTTGCGATATTCCGCATAGAGTCGTGGGACCTCGTTCAAGACGAATTCGGCAAATTCGGGGGACGCCTTCCGATCGACGCTGAGCGTCACTTTCTGCCTCGTCTGAGAAATTCTACCCACTTCGTTGCCCTGGTGAGTGACAGGCACTTCGTCCTTCGGAGCGAGCGCACCGTCCTTGAGAGCCTTCGCAACTACCTCGAAGCGCTCCTTCGACTGAAGCAGCTCGAACCCAGGACAATTGGCCGCGTTCAGCGCTTGCTTCGCGCGCTGTTTGTCTGACGCCAGCATGTCTGCCAATGCCATCCAATTGCGACGGCCTACGCCGTGTGCGGGGCCGATGGCATCGATCAAGTCCTCGGGAATCTTCGCCGCGACAGCCAGCATGTTTGAAAGATCACTCTTATAGATCGCCAAGGCTGACATAATCACGTCACGCGGAAACTGCTTTTCGAGGCGTTGTGCGAAGCGAACTTTCTCGATGTAGGAGAGGTCCTGCCGCTCGTTGTTCTCCTGCCCTTGAGCAATGACCAGTTCTTGGTCGCTCATTGGCCTAACGACGGCCTTTACCGGCCGCTCCAGTGCGATCGCAGCTCGCAGTCGGCGATGTCCAAATGCAACTTGATATCTTGCAGCATCGTCGGGGTGAGGTCGAACCAAGATAGGAACCTGTTGTCCCTCATTTCTGATCGAGTCCACGAAACCGCGAAAAGCTTCATCATCGGACAACATTCGGTCTGGGATAAACGAGGGCTCTACGTCGGCTACGTCGAGTTCGACTATAATCTGCCCCGACAGGAGCTTCCTCTCAATATCGTCCGCTCGTTTCGAACGCTCACTGAGTTCACCGAGCGACTGACCAAGGGCGCCAACTGGTGTAGCGTCGCTCGGATCGGTCAAATCAGGCGAACCAAGAAGAGGTCGCAGCCGTGACGGCCGGCGTGGGCCCTGGTCTTCCTGCGAGACTGCAGGCACGGTATCGCCGGTTTGATCTGTCGGCTTTTGCGACAGGTTACCAAAGATCTGCTTCCGACTCATGCGGCTCTACCCCATGCTTTCTTGATAAGCGCCTCGATCTCAGCGTTGACACTTTCAACAGACTCCAACGCTCTGTCGTAGGTCGACCGCGTAAACTGACTTCTCTCCACCTCGAAAATGGTTTGGTTGGTAAGACCGGCGTCCGAAATCGCGGTGCTCTTGAGCATCGGGTGATTGAGGACGTGATCACCAAAAATCGAGCGCAAAAAGGCGACCATTTGGTTTTGCGGGCCATCGCTCGGCTCAAAGCGAGTCACCAGGTACTTCATCCAGAGATATTGCGACGACGCACCTGCCCTACTGATTTCTTCAAGAAGATCTCCCGTCATCGCCAGGAACTGGCTCATCGACATTACGTCCAGCATCTGCGGATGAATGGTGATCAGAACCGACGTCGCGGCGGTAAGCGCTGACATCGTCAAAAAACCTAGTTGCGGCGGGCAATCGATTACCACGACATCGTACAGCTTTTGGACTTGAGAAAGCGCCTGCCCAATGCGCGCAAAGAACAGAGTGTCGCCCGGCGCGCGAGTCATGAGGGCCCTTGGCGTATCGTGCTCAAACTCCATCAGCTCGAGATTTCCAGGCACCAGATGGAGATCTGGGATGTAGGTTGCTCTGACAATCTCGGCGATCGGACGTCTCTCGTCGCCGTACCGAATCGCTCCGTACAGCGTTTCGTTGGACCCGACATCGAGTTCGGGCTGATGTCCGAACAGCGCGGAGAGGCTGGCTTGCGGGTCCAAGTCGATAGCGAGGACGCGGTAGCCGCGAAGTGCAAGATACTGAGCGAGGTGGGCCGTCGTCGTCGTCTTTCCCGATCCCCCCTTGAAGTTCATGACTGTGATGACCTGGAGCTGCTCAGACCCGGAGCGCCACGGCAAATACCGCTTACTTCCCCGCGCCCCGCTGTCCAGCGACTTCCGAATCTCATGGATCGCGTCGACCGAATATGTACGGCGCCCTCCCGCCGAGATGTTACTAATGTGAGGCATTTCGCTAGCGACTTGTCGGAGGTAGCCTTCAGTGATTCCGATCAGCTTTGCGGTCTCGGCCGGCGAAAAATTACGAATGCCCTTTTCCGAGTCTGGCTGAAATGTGTTAGCATGGTGCGCTTGCAACTCGGAGGACAGCGCCGCTGAGTGACGCTGAATGAGGGTTTTGAGTTCATCGGTCACGTTGGCTGACGCTGGCGCTTTAGCAGTGGTCTCCATGAAGTTCTTCCATTCCTGCGGCAGTTGCGGAAAATTTGCGAGATTGCGAAAAACTCCGCAGGTGGGCGAACTATGCCCGATTCTTTCTATTCTGCAACAAAATAAAGGTTAACAAGACTTTAACGTCCGCAGGTCACCGCATTCCCGAGAGAAGTTAGCCGCGGCTAACTGGTATCCAGGCCCTTTGTCGACGCGGTACTCGTCGACTTCGCGTAACCCGGGCGCGATCATGTCCATGTGGAGGACAGACTCACCATCGTTTTGGTGCAATATACGTGCCATAGGCGCGGCGCCACTCGGCAGGTTTCATGAACTCACTCGCCCGCAGCCCTGCGCTCGCGACCTTCGCTTCACCTCGATCTCGGCATGCCCGGGTGGCGGATACTCCTGCTCTGGTACAGCCAGGACATACATCTCCTGCCCGAGACCAGAAGCTGCTATGTCCCTTCCATCGACGTAGCACTGCGCGCGATACCCTCCCCTGAGAGCACACGCGTCGGCCGGCACTCGACCTCCTTGAGCAAGGTGCGAGATGCGAGCCACCAGGTTGCCACTGCGCCGCATGGCCAGTCCACATCTCCAAGTTGAGCCTTCTGCCGAAGTTCGCAGGCATCGACCGCCTCCAGGCGTATCCAGGTTGCTGTGCGATGACGCCCCCGTCGCCCTGCTTCAAATCGAATGTGACGCCGTCGTAGATCTGAGCTTTGCCTGCAATCAATTCCGGCAATCCCCGTGTTGCCTGGCAATGGCTGGTTCAGCCCAAATCCAGCATAGGGGTAACACCGCTCGACCGGCTCAAGCAGGGGCATGTATCCGAAGTTCTCGATGCAGCAGAACCTGATTTCGCCTGATCGGGAAACTCGATCCAAAAGTTGTCGCGGACCTGGCGCTTCCGTTCTGGCCCAAGGCCCATGCTGCGACGCCGCTCGGCATGGGGTTCGGCCAGACGCGCTTCGCGGCCTCCGACAATTCCTTCCAGTTGATCTATCTCGCCGGTAATTTGGCCACAGCGATCGCTGAGACCGTCGTCCGCGACCGGTTCGAAGGGAAAGCCAAGCGCGTTCTCGACATTACCGAAGTCGAAGACTTGGTCGTGTTGGAAGTGTCGGCCAGAGCGCCGCTCACGGTCGTAGACCTGCGCACGACGGGCCTGCTCAAGCTTGGCATAACGACCACTGCCGCCCGGGCCAAGGGCCAGACCGTCGGTCGCCGTCTCAGCAAGGCCCTATATGACCACTTCGCAGTCGATGGCGTGCTCTATTCATCCCGCCTGACGTCGGCTGAGTGTCTCGCCGTTTATGATCGCGCCGTCAAACCCAAATTGCAATCAACTGCGGCGGTAAGCCTTGCGCGGCACGCTGACCTCGTCACGGCCCTGACGACGATAAATGTATCCGTGAGGGGGCTCGCATAAATAGAGACATCGATATCGGCGAGTCCGCGCCATTCGCGCATGGGCGAACGAGCAATTTTCTCAAGGCTGGCCACGCAATTGTTGATTTTGTAGCGAGGTCAGACCTCAGGAAGCCAGATTGGGAAAAACCACTCGGATATTGGTGATCTTTACTCTTCCGGCCTGGACTTTTCTTACTTGGTCGTCCGATAAACTGTATTTGCGCGCGCCGTTTAGGGCTCACAAAAGATCTAAATTCGGGTAATGACATCAAACATATTGGGGGAATAATCAAATGAAGGCTGGACCGGTCGAAATCGGGACTCTTCTCCAAAATCGAAACAGATACTGCGTGCCTATCTATCAGCGCCATTACGTCTGGGACAAATCAAAGCAATGGGAACCGTTTTGGCAGGACATCCGGACCAAGGCCATTGAACGTCTCGCCGGGCGCGATCGCAGATTCTCACATTTTATGGGCGCCGTGGTTCTGGAAAGTCGGGCCAAGCCATCAGTTCGGCAGGTGCCATCATTTCAGGTTGTCGATGGCCAACAACGACTGACGACATTTCAGCTGTTCTTGACGGCGTCGCGCCACTACGCCCAGACCATCGGGCACGAAAGCGCCGAGGGCAACATCCGGCGCTACATCATGAACAGCGATCCCCATTTGATGGAGGATCCCGAGATCGAAGTGTACAAGGTTTGGCCAACCCAGGCCAACCGGCAGATGTTTATCGACATTGTCTCTTCCGAGAGCCGCGAGGCGCTGCGCACCAAATATCCTGCATATTGGTACAAGAAACGCGACCGGGACCAGATCGCCGAGTATGGCACCGTTCCGCGGGGTGTTGTCACGTTAACTGGGCTACAGTTGCCTGCCTGACGGTTTGGGCGTAATTTTTGGCGATGCAGACATCAGTTATCATCTTCAAGCGTCACCGTTTTCCGCCACAGATTATTGCTCATGCGGTGTGGCTTTATCTGCGGTTCAACCTTAGTCTGCGTGAAGTTGAGGAAATGCTGCTTGAGCGTGGAATCGACGTATCATACGAGACAGTTCGTCGTTGGATCGCCAAGTTCGGCCCCCAGATCACACGCAACTTGCGG
>NZ_VCPE01000033.1 GCF_005938105.1 Brucella haematophila
CGAGCCGCACACACAATTCGCTACCATCGCCTCGAAGCTTTCGATGCATGGAAAATTGCGGCCTGTTTCGCCTGAATATCTACGAGCCCCTGGACTTTCCGGCCAGAGAAACTTAACGTGACAACACCCGCTATACCTTTAAATTTTCAGGCCACTGGCAAAGGGTCTCGATAGAGGTATGATGATATGCATCCAATGTCCGGAGGTACCTCAATGAGCCGATTGCATACAGAAAAACACCTCGTATCCCGGATCGGATGGCTTCGTGCAGCGGTACTCGGCGCCAATGATGGTATTGTCTCAACGGCAAGCCTCATTTTGGGCGTCGCATCTGCTTCAACGGGAACGACGCAGATAGTAGTCGCTGGCATCGCGGGCCTTGTCGCAGGCGCGATGTCTATGGCGGCGGGTGAGTATGTTTCTGTCAGCTCTCAATCCGATACGGAGTTGGCAGATCTTGCCAGAGAACGCAAGGAACTCGAAACTCAGCCCGAAGCAGAGCTCAATGAATTGATGCAAGCCTATATTGATCGCGGCCTAACCCCGGAATTGGCGCGGCAGGTGGCAATACAGCTGACCTCACACAATGCTCTGGCAGCTCATGCCCGTGACGAACTGGGAATCGTCGAACACATGGAAGCACGGCCTGTGCAAGCAGCGCTGACCTCAGCGGCCACGTTCTCGATCGGGGCCGCCCTACCCTTGCTGATGGCTGTCATCGCGCCTCCCTCGATCTTGCTTTACGCGGTTGCTATCTCTTCCTTGCTGTTTCTTGCGTTTCTAGGCGCAATCGGCGCCAAGACAGGAGGAGCTAATATGCTTAAGGCAACCGTCCGCGTCACTTTTTGGGGCGCATTGGCGATGGCAATCACGGCTGGTATTGGGGCCTTGGTCGGCACATCGGTCTGACAGGGGATCTGAGTTTATAGGGAATACATATGTAAAGAAGAATTATCGAAGTCAGTGAGAGGCAGGACTCTAGAATTTGCTCATTCTATAGGTCGAGGAGACTATGAGGATGCGGTTCTCGGTTGAAGATCGATCAAAAACAATCCTGATGATTTTTGCCTTGTGCGGACTTGTGATCGGGCTCGGCTTGCACTTCTCCGGCCACTCATACGGCGCGCGGCTAACCTGGACTATCGCCACTTTGCCTGTGCTGGCAACTTTGCTGGTCGAAATTCTCCGGAGTTTATGGCGAAAGGAGTTCGGGCTGGATATCGTCGCCGCGATGTCTATGTCGGCCGCACTGGCATTTGAGGAAATGCTGGCCGCTTCGATCGTCGCCCTCATGTATACTGGGGGAGCCTTTCTTGAAAGCTTTGCCGAAGGGCGGGCACGCCGTGAGATGCATGCTTTGCTGTCCCGCGCACCGCGAACAACAATGCGATATGTCGATGATCATCTCGAAGAGATTGCCGTTGAAACTATTCGTCCCGGTGACCGCCTTCTGATCCGTCAGGGAGATGTCATCCCCGTCGACGGAAGTATCACTTCCGTAAAAGCTTTCGTAAACATGTCTGCTTTGACGGGAGAGTCACTTCCGATTTCGCTTGCGTCGGGAGCAGATGTGCTAAGCGGTTCAATGAATGCCGGCGATGCTTTCGATATCGTTGCCAAGCACGAAGCGAAGGATAGCACCTACGCTGGCATCGTTCGCCTCGTGGAAGAGGCACAGCATTCCAAGGCTCCAATGTCCAGACTGGCAGACCAGTGGTCTGTCGGCTTTCTGATCGTGACCGTCATAATCGCCTTCGGAGCATGGTGGTTCACGGGAGACCCGATAAGGTCGGTCGCCGTTCTCGTCGTGGCGACACCATGTCCTCTCATTCTGGCCGTGCCCGTCGCCCTTGTTGCGGGACTGTCGCGTTCCGCTCATTTCGGCGTGCTGGTAAAGGGTGCTCGTCCATTGGAAAATATGGCTCGTATCAATACGTTGGTGCTGGATAAGACCGGAACACTGACAGATGGCCGCCCACAAATTACTTCAATCAACGCGCAGCCGGGATTGAGCGAAAATGATCTATTGCGTTTCGCTGCCTCCCTTGACCAAGTGTCCAAACATCCGATGGCGCAGGCTCTTGTACTGGCCGCTCAGCGGCGCGGGATAGATCTTGTATTGCCGACCGATGTAAGCGAACTGGCAGGAGATGGCGTCGCGGGCTGGGTCGATCGCAAAAGCGTCGTTGTCGGCGGACGTAGCTTCGTTGAGAGACAGGTCAATGCAAAACTGAGTGAAATCCCCGATATAGAAGCTGGAGCGGCCCTGGTTGCAGTCGCGATAGACGGTAGCATCGCGGGTTATATCATTATGGCCGATCCCTTGCGCGGCGAAGTGGTCGATACGTTACGGGGCTTACGCAAAGATGGCGTAAAGCGAATAGTGCTGGCGACAGGTGATCGTGCTGCAGTGGCCAAACGCATCGCCAAGGGTTTGGGGCTTGATGCCATCTACTCCGAACTTTCACCCGATCAAAAGGTGCTGACCGTGCTCAGCGAGCGTAAGAACGGCCCCGTGATGATGGTTGGAGATGGGGTCAACGACGCGCCCGCACTTGCAGCGGCTGATGTTGGCGTTGCCATGGGTGCGAGGGGAGCGGCAGCCTCGGCAGAAGCGGCCGATGTCGTTCTCCTCGTAGATAGAATAGATAGACTTCGCGCTGGGATTGAAATTGCCAAGCGATCAAGGCGCATTGCTGTCGAAAGTGTAGTGGTTGGGATTGGTCTTTCTGTAGTCGCCATGATCGCAGCAGCGTTCGGTTATCTAAAACCTGTTCAGGGTGCATTGCTCCAGGAGCTGATTGACGTCGCTGTCATCCTCAATGCGCTTCGGGCGTTGAGAATCTCACCCAACATCGGCTAAAGGGCGTCATGGTACGCCAGAATGTGAACTGGTGAATAAGTCACCTACAGCCTCGCACCGAATTGTTGTTCCCCCAGCACGCAATAAGAACAGAGCATTGAAGCGTAACCGCCTTGCCAGTATCGCGCCGGTCTTCGGACCAAGTACCATTAGCGCTGTGGCCCATGCATCCGCTTCGGCACAGGTACGTGTCACGACGGTGACTGACGCCGGAGGCTCCATCAAGGGAGCACCGCGACGTGGGTCCATGGTGTGCGACAGGCGGTAATCGTTGACATTAATCCAATGCCGATAATCGCCCGACGTGGCGACCGCCGCATCCTGAAGAGCCAAAACCGAGTGGGTTGCGCGACGACCATAGTCAGGAGCTTCAACTGCAATCGACCAAGGACTCCCATCTGGCCGCAACCCGAGCGCCCGCATCTCCCCATCAACTCCGACGAGGCCGGACGAAATCCCGAAAGACCGCAATATCTCCGTCAGACGATCCACACCATATCCCTTGGCAATTCCATTGAGATCAAGCGTGATGGGAGCTAACTTTCGCACCATTCCCCCCTCGACGTCCAGTTCCAGAACGTCATGGGCTGGTCGGCGCTCGCGCTCAAGCGCTGCTCGTATCTGCTCAGGGGCCGCCTCTGACGCCCCGAAACCCCAGGCGCTTACGGCATCGCCCATGCCGAAATCAAACGCGCCGCCCGATGCACGGCCAATGTCGAGCGCAAGGCGCAAAACGTCCAGCAGTTGCTGCGGCACCTTTATCCAGTGTCCCACCGGCGCGGCGTTCACCTGCGTTAGATTACTATCCGGCTTCCATGTTGACATCTGCATGTCCACCGCGTCCACTGCCGCCTGAAGTGCGGCCCGAACGGATTGTGGATCGAACCCCGCTGCTTGGTAAAACAACGCTGACCAACGTGTACCCATGGTAGGCCCGCTCAAAGCGTGACGTTGCATCTCAGTAGACGTCTTCGACATAACGTCCCTCCGCCCTGAGTTTGGCTAATGTCAGCCCAGTGGGGCCCAGAATATCGGCAAGAACCAACGAGACTCCGTTGGCCATATCGCGTCCGCCACATACCATGATCCGCGCCCCCTCCTGAATCAGCCGAGTGACTTCATCGGCATCCTCCCGAAGAACATGCTGCACATAGCGCGGCATTTTCCCGCGTGAACAACAGGAGCTAATCTGCGCAACTTGCCCCTTCTGCTTCCATTCACGGAGTTCGTCGCCATAGAAAAAATCGCTATTCGTCTGGCGCATTCCAAAGAACAGATGGATCAGGCGATGCCGCGTATTGGCACGGATGAAACCCGTCAAAGGTGCGATTCCTGTTCCGGCGCCGATCAAAATCAGGGGCGTATGTGTCCGATCCTCCGCATGGAAACCTGGATTGCGACGCAGGCAAGCGCTGATCGTGTCCCCGGGCTCCAGTTCCAGGAGCTGGCAAGAGCATAGCCCACCCGGATGTTTTCTCACGACGATCTCTATAAAGCCGTCGTTGCGTCCAGAAGCCAGCGAGTAGAACCGGGGAACGGTCGATCCCGAAGGTACGATGGCGAGGAGATCGCCGGCCACAAAGCGCCCCAGTCTGCAGCCAAGGACTTGCTGCCAGAAGGAAAGCCTTGGCAAGGCAAAGCGCAGGATTGCTGCGGGTGCCTGTACTGCGGCGCCATAATCACGGCGCGACACAAGCGTGAGCGGGACGGCGGTGGGTTGAACGACCTGATGCGTGAGTTCAAGATTTATTGTCATCGCAGTACCGAGTGTCCGTCCCCATCGGGCAAAAGCCTGCGGCGACTGACGGTCCACCGTGTCAAAGGGTATGAGCATTTTCCATCCGGCGGCATGCGCCGTCTCCGTCACCGCCCGCGCGAAAGCGCAGTAGGCAGGAAAGCTACTGTCGCCGAACCCAAGCACAGCCAGCGGAATTGCCGGATCCGCTGCCTGAGGTGAGAGCCGTTCAAGGAACCCCTTGGCCGAAGCGGGCGCATCGCCGTCGCCATAGGTAGCGGCCAGGATGAGGATGCGCTGCGCCTGCCCGTAACGGGCCGGGTCGAAAGCCGACATCGGCGCGGCATGGACGGCCTGACCGGCGTCGGACAGCGCCGCATGCAGCGTAGCGGCAAAGCCCCATGTGCTACCGCCTTCACTGCCGACGAGAATGATCGTCTCCGCCTTTCCTGCGGAAACATTGCAGCGAATACGTGGCCGTCCGCGACGCCCGGCGAACCAGAGAACAACGCCCGTGCCCGCCATGACTGGCACACCAAGAGCCGCCAGGCCAAGGATCAGCGCCAGAACAGAAGCCCCCCGTCCCGTATGGAGCATATAAATGGTTTCCGACAGACGTTGCCATCCGGTCAGGCCGCTCCAGCCGAGAAGCGCGCCCGTGCCCTGATCGATATAGCCGGTGCCCCGGTCGGTCTTAAGGGTGAGAATGTCCATCGGGTTGGATGGATCGGCGAATGACAGGCTGCGCATTTCCGCAACCGGTATCTGCCGCAGCGGTTCCATCGTCGCCGGAACCGCTCCAGTCTGGCCGCTTGCCTCAGTCTGCATGACCGGCGAAACCGCACTATCAGGCAACAGATCGAAGGTGGAGGCCGTCATCCACAAAGCCGTGGCCGAGGAAAGCAGCAGGCCTGCGACGGCCAGTCGGGCGACCTCGACATGCAGGCGCCCGGAGAGCGGGCCACGCAGGCGCGAAAACCAGTGCTGCCAACCCCCGGCCCGACGTGCGACAAGCGCCACCCCGGACAGGCTCAGTACCAACATGGCGGCAGCGCCCGCAGCCATGACCATGCGACCGCTATCATCAAGAAAGAGCGAACGATGCAGGTTTGTCAGCCAGCGTTCGACTGGATTCGGATCGGCAGAAGCGATACCCTGACCGGTAATGGGATCGATGACCGCCGCCTGAGGCGCACCATTATCGAACCAATAGGCCGTCATCCGGCCAGACGGCGCCCGCCGGATTTGCTCCACCTGCGGATAGACCGCTTGAACACGCGCCGCCAGATCGGCGATCGTACGTGTCACATCTGCCTGCGGAGATGAGATACTTTCGACAGCGGGAAAAATTGACAGGGCTGCACCGCTGATACTGAGCACAATCAGTAGCAACGCGGCGAGAAGTCCCGGCCAACGATGGATAATGCGGAACATAGCAATCACCGTTTATAGAGAATAATCGGCTGTTGCGATGTAACGGTGTCCTTTGACTGGAACTTTCGCACCGCCGGACGTCAACGGGATAACCACCTCATTGGGACTGTCGCGCATGTCTTCCACGGCAGCATCGACATGCAATGTGTAGCCCGCATCAAAAAATGCGTCGGCCAGATCAACTGTGATTTCAAGCGTCCGACCCGCACCGACGCTCGCGCCGGTGATACCGTTGATCTCGCTCGTATTGCCACCCGTTGCACGATACCATCCGGACAGATGTTCGTAATATTTGGATTTGCCGCCAGCCATCCAAAGGCTACCGGCATATTTACCCTCAGCATCCATGACGTAATAAGCGAGATACGCGCCGTCACCGCCATAACTGTTCAGCGTCGTTGTCAGCGTTACGGGCCGCGCCATCGCGATATCCGGAAGCGTAAGCGCCGTGGTCATTGCCAATGCTGCAAAAAGTACTTTCATGCCAGTCTGCCTCTTTCAAAGAAACGGCACGCGGACCTCGATCGATCCGCGCTTATGCCCGCTACTCTCGCAAGAAGAGCTGAACACCACCTGACACCGATACGGTTTCTGCTTCAGCGCTCTGTAAGAAATGAACCGCTCCGATCTGCGATAAACGAAAGCGGCAGACCTGCCGGCAGATCCGCCACGTCGAGCATCAACGATGATCTAGTCGCTATCAGTGCAGCGACATGCGTTTAAGTGTTCCGTCCCGTAGAATGAATTGGTGCCATAATGCTATCAGCGCATGAAGACCGGCCAGATAAAGAATGATGGTGCCGGCATTCTCATGGAAGTCGGCGATCAGTCCTGGAGCGCCCTGCACGGGAGCAGCAATGGCGGGTATGGAAATGCCGAAGAAGGATATGGGAACACCTATCCGCGAGGCGGCATACCAGCCGCTGAGCGGCAAGGCGAGCAGAAACAGATAGAGTACTGCATGACCCACCTTGGCTGCGAGGGCTAGCATCCCTTGCGTCTGAGATGCTGACGGCGCAGCGCCAGAAAGACGCAAGAGAATGCGTGGGAAAACAAGCACGAGCACGGCAAGCCCTAGAGAAAAATGCAACAAAGGCGGATTTTCCGCCATGCGGCGTCCACCCACCGACGTCAACCATGCTCCGAGGATCAACGCTGCAGTGATCCAGTGTATCACAACCATGCTTTTTGAATAACGATCAGGACTGCGAGACATGACAAGTCTTTCCTTGAATGAAGGCGCTCTATAAGCGGAGCGCCGGTTGCTTATTTGGCAGAGAGTTTTCTCGATGCGGCGGCTGCAAGGCATGCCCGGCGCCGCACCTGACGGCTATCCCTCGTTATCCCTTGATTTGCGACGGCGGTCATCGTCATGGTCGGATTCGCCAACCTTGTGTTTTATCTTGACTATAACAAGCGTAGCCGGATCAACTTTAGCCCTGAAAGCCGTTCCGGCTTTGTCGGAGCCGCGGACCTCATAACAGCCGTCGTCGATTTTGATCCGCGCCACGGTCCAACCGCGAGAAGTAGCCATGGCCTGAACCGCGTCCCTAGATTGCCACTTGTCCATCGACACATGGCAGTCATCACCGGCTCGCGCCACGCCACTTCCTGCTACGATCATTAAAAAGCAGATTGCCGCAAGGTAATTTACCATCATATCATTGTTCCTGATCAATGCGCTTCGAAGTGAACAATGCCAGCCATTTCTGACGAACAGCTGAAGCTGGCAAGGATATGACGTCAGAGGAATGACAGATTACAGCTTCAGTTAGAATTTCACATCTGACTGAATCGGGTCGACACGGGGCCGCTTCTTATTGAATAAAGGTGCTGTTGTATGCGGGTTCTGATGATCGAAGACGATACAATCCTGGGCAAGGCCGTTCGCGACCATATCGCCGTCAACCATTCCGTGGATTGGGTGACCCGGCTCGACGAAGCAACCGAGCATGTCAACTCTGCAGTCTACGACCTAATCCTGTTGGACCTGATGCTTCCCGACGGGCTGGGTATCAATTTTTTACGCAACCTTCGCGCCAAAGGCAGTGTCACGCCTGTCATTATCCTCACGGCACTGGACCAGATTACCGACAGGATCGAAGGTCTCGATGCCGGGGCAGACGATTACATGATCAAACCGTTCGATCTGGCGGAACTGTCGTCAAGACTGAATGCCGTTGCGCGACGTTACAGCGGCAATCCCAACCCATTGATCGAAATGGGCGACCTCCAGATCGATCTGGCCGCCAAGACCGTGAGGCAGGACGGGCGCCCCGTTGAACTGACCGGTCGCGAATGGGCACTGCTAGAAAACTTCCTGCAGCGACCTGGTATTGCATTGACCAAGTCGCAACTCGAGGACCGGCTCTATGCCTTTGGCTCAGAAGTCGAGAGCAATACAATTGAGGTCCATGTCAGTCGTCTCCGCAAAAAGCTTGGACATGCGATCATCA
This sequence comes from Brucella haematophila, assembly GCF_005938105.1. Taxonomy (GTDB): domain Bacteria; phylum Pseudomonadota; class Alphaproteobacteria; order Rhizobiales; family Rhizobiaceae; genus Brucella; species Brucella haematophila. The sequence goes on from NZ_VCPE01000033.1 coordinate 8,489, forward strand.
AAACGGTTCGCGGCATCGGATACCGGCTTGGAAACAATAGATGATGCAGCCAAAGAGCCTGCAATGGAGACTTTCGCTCTGGCTCGGGCTCGGCGCGGCCCTGTTATGGGTTGTAACAACGATTGTGACTGCACAGCTTCTGCAACACGAACTGAATAAGGCCTTCGATAGTGCCCTTGAAGAAACGGCGCAGCGCATTCTGCCGGTCGCGGCGCTTGAGATATTGGGACGCGATGCCGACGACACCGACCAACGAGTGGCGACCCTCCGCAAGCACGACGAATATTTCACCTATGTGGTGCGTGACGCAGACGGAACCGTGCAGATGCGTTCGCATAATGCGGACGTGACCAATTTTCCGCCCTATTCAAAAATGGGCTTCAGCAGCACACTGACCCATCGGCTCTACTCCGACGCCGCCATGCAGGGCAGCCTCACGATTACTGTCGCTGAACCCCTCTCCCACCGGCGCGAAACGGCGAAGCACATATTATACACGCTTGCCGTACCTCTCGCCCTAGCCGTCCTCCTTGGCCTGACCGGTGTCTGGCTCATCGTGCGGCTCTCCATGGCGCCGGTGCGCAGTTTTCGCGATCAGATTGAGGCGCGTGGCAGCGGAGATCTTGATCCAGTCGCCGTAAATGGGCTTCCCTCCGAAATTGACACTGTTGCCATAGCGGTAAATCGGCTGTTGGACCGTTTGAAACTGACCCTGGAAGCCGAACGCAGTCTTGCAGCCAAATCAGCCCACGAATTGCGCACCCCGGTGGCAGCGGCGCTCGCACAGTCGCAAAGACTGATCGTCGAGGCGCCCGATGCTACCACGCGCGAACGTGCGCAGGACATGGAAACGGCGCTGCGCCGCCTCGCCCGCTTGACAGAAAAACTGATGCAGTTGGCAAGAGCCGAGGGCGGACGGCTCCTTGCCGAAAAGCCAGTAAATATTGCTGCAATCCTTCGATTAGTTGTAGGTGAGTTCAACGGATCTACCGATGCTGTCGGTCGCATTGAGTTGACTCTCCCTGATTGCCCCGTGCTTAAGAGCATTGATGCGGATGCGTTTGCCATACTAGCGCGCAACTTGATCGAAAACGCACTCAAACACGGTGCACAGGACATGCCTGTTCTCGTAAGTCTTAAATGCGACGGGGAACTGCGTGTTGTTAATGGCGGCCCAGTCGTGCCGCCCGAAACGCTTGCTCGGCTGAGTGAGCCGTTCGAGCGCGGTCAGGCTCTTGTGCGCGGTGCAGGACTTGGTCTTGCCATTGCCAAAACAATTGCTACTGGAGCAGGCGGTCGGTTAGAGTTTTTCTCTCCGGCATCAACCAAGAAAGACGGCTTCGAAGCGAGGTTTTCTTCCATTGCATGCACGCCGAACCGGTGCACCACTGACCATTGAGAAGCGCCTCACTGCTTTGATTGCCAGTCAGAAATTCTTGGCCAATGCCGGTTGGTTCGCCGATTGGCCTTAAATATTCTGCTCCAGTATCAGCTGTCGCCAGGTTACCGTTGGTGTTAGTTTTTAGCGGGTTGTCCCAATTATTCCAGAACAGGTCGTTGCAGCACACCATTCATAGTATTTAGATACGACATCAAGGCTTTCGTCCGATCATCGTTGTAACAGTCTCAACCTTGTCGAGCCAATCGGCGGCGGTCTCATCGGTCCAGGCCACAACGGCTCGAATCCTGTCGTACTCCTCTTGAACATTGCGCCTGAAAATTGGCTCGTGATGAGCGATGCGATTGCGCAAATCGCGGATTCTCGCGAGTCGATCAAAGCCCTCGGCTCGCAGTTGCTGGATAGTTTTCAGCGGATCCGTATTCGGAAAGACTGTCTTGAACTGCTTGTTCCAGATTACGGCATCATGGCTTTTCGTGAACATGCGCTCCCAGAAGACAAACTTTAGTTCGGCTACAATCTTCCCCGACGTCGGTAGCCTGCTCAGGCCAAGTAGATCCCGGCGTGGACTATAGCCGATCACCGGGTTACGAAGACTAATTTCGAAGCCCTTTTCCCAAGGCCAATTCGGACCGTAGGTTCTCTCGATCGCCGTGACTATTGAATTGCGAACGCTGACTTCACATATCTGAAGCGGAACAAAGAACGCCGCCGACAACTCCATATTCCAGCGATAGAGTTCAAGCGCGGCCTCTTTATTACTTGCCTTCTCCGCCAGATAAGTCGCAAACCGTGGCGCTGATAGCACCGTGGGGAGACTATGGATTTCTTCGGGTGTGAAAGGCATTGCGTCATTCCTTATCGAACTGCCGACGTTGACAGCGACGGCAGTTCGGACTAAGTTGGTTGTCGAAAGGCGCGTGAGGTCGCGGGGTAACACCACCCTCATCGTCATACGATATAAAGGAAAGGCCCGCCTCTGGCGGGTTTTTCTCGTTTCTGACCCAGATCATTTTGCAGGTTCCGCCGAAGGGCCGACCCGCTCTTCCAATCTTTCAGAACCGTTTTCCGAATTTGCTGCCTGCGCCTTGTTCTGAGCGTCCAAAGCTGCCAAATATTCCCTATACGCTTCGATCTCGCCGAAAGCTCCAATTTCTATCACACGATCAATAAAGCGCGCATAAAGCCCCTCCTGGATCTTTCCCTTTTGGTACAGTGATTCGACGGTCACATTGGGGTTGATGAGCATAACGTAATGGAAATCGCCCGAAGGCCCTTTCTTACAGGCGATGAACCCTAGATCACGAAGTGCCTTCATACGCTTTCGCCAAGTATCCACCGCGCGCTCACCCGTAAACCCCGCCTCGGCGGCAAAGGTTGTCGGGTTCTCAATCGACACAAACGGAAAATCCGGAGCGCGCGCCCAAAGCCCAAAAAGTGTGTGGCCCGCCGGGCTACCTTTTGTCTGCGCGTCAATAGCCTGCATGGCGATTGGCATCGTCCTGGGAACCGTCGTAAAGCCGTCATTGGTTTTGCGATGCCAGAGAATTGTCGGTGAGGTGCCGGGGAAATGCAGCTCCAACTGCTGTTGCGCCCTCTCTGCCATCTTCAGCCGTTTGACCGAGGCCTGTCGTCCATTTGCCATTTTCGTAATCCCTGTTTGTTTCCTTGACCGGACAATGACGGAACGCCTCGTGCTCCGCAATGAGGGAATACGCGCTTCAGATGTCACCTTCCACTCAGCTCAATCGCTCCTTTACTTCATCGAAGTTGAACAATATCGAAGCATTTGTATGGCTCTATTGCGCCAAATGGCGCAGAAACATAGAGAAAAATTTGTGTTTTCAGAAGGTTACGAGATGCTTGCGGTGCTCACCGTGTTCCGGTGCTGAGGTACTCCCCTGTTCTCCCGCTGCTCCTGGGATTATCAAGGGGTGTAATAGGAGAGCTTTCACGCGAGAAATTAAACTTTACGAGCCAACAATTCTGTTGCCGATCGGGAGTGTCCGGTCTTTTGTGTATTTGTGAAATGGTCCATGCTTCATTGAAAGCATCGAAGAGGCTCAGGAATTCGCTACACAATGGCTCTGGACGTATAACAACGAACGGCCCAATATGGGTATCGGCGGCATAACCCCTACACAGAAACTGAAAATGGCTGCGTAAATTCTACTGTCGCACCCCGCTAAAAATGGGGGGATTACCCTCCCATGGAACTTTAATACGTCAAGCTAAGAAACATGTGCAACGCAGCGAACGCTTACGGATCTCCTCCGCCCGTTCCCAACTCACATAACCTTCATGTGCATCCGGGATCAGTGCCAGCCATTCATCACGTGTTTTGCGACGAATTCCAGACTGACCATCGTATCGGGGCACCGATCGACTCTTACCATACGCGTACGCGCCACCGTAGATCGGATTCGCAATCATTCTATGGATCGTTGCATAATTTGGCCTGCGCCAAATGACATCGCCATCAGTGCGCCTGACCGGCAGTTCCAAGCTCTGCTCAAGAAACCATAGCAGGGCTTGTCGTGCACTGCCAAGTTCGGCAACTTTATTAAACACAAGCGTGATGGCGTCCTGAGTACGCCGGTCGGGATCCTTCTCAATCCTGTCCCCGGCCTTTATGAAACCGACCGGAACGTTGACGACGAGTTCACCGCGGCGAGCCTTCTCATAGCGGGCTGAAAGGGAACGCTGACGCAATAGGTCGAGCTCATACTCGTTGAGACGTAAGCGTACGCTGATCCCCACCTTCCAATTACGGTGTTGATTGCCGCTGAGAAGTGACCCGGTTTTTCCACCGAGAATTGACCCGCCTTTTAATTAATGTTCGGGTTTTTATTCACGGTCAAGTTTC
>NZ_VCPE01000034.1 GCF_005938105.1 Brucella haematophila
CAACGATCTGTGGCGGAAAACGGTGACGCTTGAAGATGATATCTGATGTCTGCATCGCCAAAATTTACGCCCAAACCGTCAGGCAGGCAACTGCAGCCCAGTTAACGTGACAACACCAGGCAGGGCTGCGCCATGTCCCGGTGTTAAATGAGTTTCTGGCGCTTGGCGGGTGTTATCGCCACGTGGGAAACTGCGTCTGCGAGATTTTGTTCCGCATGATGCGGATCGGATTTTTTGAAAACAGTTGACATTCCGTCAGATGGGAAGGGGCTGGCGCCTGCGCAAGATAGGAGTTCCCACAAATCAGTCGCAGATATCTCGTCGAACGCTTCTGTCGGAATAGAAACTGTGGCCGTCCGGCCGGGAACTTAAATTTCGACACGGCGTTAAACGAGGAGGCAGAGACGCAGTTTCCTGCCTGTCTCATCAGCCATTGATCACTTACTGCCGGAACTTTACCGGCGATTTGTGGTAACCAATTCATAAGAGGAGATGAATTATGGCCAAGGAAAAAAATCTCGAAGACTTATTCCACGATACTCTCAAGGACATCTATTACGCTGAACGTAAAATTCTCAAGGCCCTGCCAAAAATGAAGCGTGCAGCGCACTCTGAAGATTTGAAAACGGCTTTCGAAAAGCACCGTGAACAGACTGAAGGCCACGTCGAGCGACTAGTCCAAGTGTTCGAAATCATGGGCAAGACAGCAAGAGGCAAGACTTGCGATGCGATCGAGGGAATTATCGCCGAAGCCGAGGAGATCATGGAGGAATTCAAGGATACCGCGGCGTTAGACGCCGGCCTGATCTCGTCTGCACAGGCGGTCGAACATTACGAAATCACTCGTTATGGGACATTGAAGCGGTGGGCGACGGAGCTTGGAATGACCGATGCTGCAAAACTACTCGACCAGACGCTGCAGGAAGAATCCAAGACGGACAGTGATCTGACGAAACTTGCGGATGCGTCAGCTAACCAACCCGCCAAAGCAGCGTGATCATGAACTAAGGGTGCCACTCGGCACCCTTTTCATTTGAACATAAATCGCGAAAGAATCGGAGCCAGCCATGTCAGCCAGCAACAAGGCCACAACTGGACGGAAGTCGCTCACGCTTCATGATCAGAAGCTCGACGCAGGCCGAGGTGGAGACCTTCATCAACTCGCCGAGGACAAGACGCCGGTCATGACCACCGCCCAAGGTGGGCCGGTTTCGGATGACCTCAATACGCTCAAGGTCGGCGCGCGCGGTCCGACGCTGATTGAGGATTTTCATTTCCGGGAAAAAATCTTTCACTTCGACCATGAGCGTATTCCCGAACGCGTGGTTCATGCGCGGGGCTACGGTGCGCATGGCTATTTCGAGACGACAAAGTCACTCAGCGAATATACGCGCGCAGACATTTTCCAACGGGTTGGCGAGAAGACGCCAGTCTTCGTCCGTTTTTCCACGGTCGCCGGTTCGAAGGGTTCGTTCGACCTTGCCCGAGATGTGCGCGGCTTCGCCGTCAAGATTTACACCAAGGAAGGCAACTGGGATATTGTCGGCAACAACATTCCCGTGTTCTTCATCCAGGATGCCATCCGGTTTCCGGATATGGTCCATGCCGTCAAGGAGGAGCCTGACCGGGCTTTTCCGCAGGCCCAGTCAGCCCATGACAATTTCTGGGACTTCATCAGCCTGACGCCGGAATCCATGCACATGATCATGTGGGTCATGTCGGATCGCGCCATCCCGCGCTCCTTCCGCTTTATGGAGGGGTTTGGTGTTCACACTTTCAGGTTCTTGAATGATGAAGATGAATCGACCTTCGTGAAGTTTATCTGGAAGCCGAAGCTTGGTCTCCAATCAGTCGTCTGGAACGAGGCCGTGAAAATCAACGGTGCGGATCCGGACTTTCATCGGCGCGATCTGTGGACCGCGATACAAGCTGGCGACTTCCCTGAATGGGAGCTGTGCGTGCAGCTCTTCGATCAGGACTTCGCGGACAGTTTCGATTTCGATGTGCTCGATCCGACAAAGCTGATCCCGGAAGAAGTTATTAAGCCTGTCCCAGTCGGGCGGCTGGTGCTTGATCGTATGCCAGACAACTTTTTTGCCGAAACCGAACAGGTTGCGTTCATGACGCAGAACGTTCCCCCTGGGATCGATTTCTCCAACGACCCCTTGCTACAGGGACGCAATTTTTCCTACCTCGACACGCAGTTGAAGAGACTGGGCAGTCCCAACTTTACCCATATTCCTATCAACGCGCCCAAATGCCCGTTTCACCATTTCCAGCAGGATGGACATATGGCGATGCGTAACCCTGCTGGACGCGCAAACTACCAACCTAATTCCTGGGGACAAGGACCAAGGCCTAATCCCACGCGCGGGTTCCGGTCATTTGCAGCCCAGGAAGACGGACAGAAAGTTCGCCTCCGACCGGAGAGTTTCGCCGACCATTACAGCCAGGCGCGGCAGTTTTATTCGAGCCAGACCGCGACGGAACAGAAGCATATTGCGATGGCGCTGACTTTCGAACTTTCGAAAGTGGAAACACCTGTGATCCGCGAGCGTATTGTGTCACATTTGCTGAACATCGATGCCAACCTCGCGGAAACGGTCGCCGGTAAGCTCGGCATCCGCAAGATGCCGAAGGCTGCGGACGCGATGGTGCGCGTGCGTGACGATCTTGCTCCATCTCCAGCACTCAGCATTATTGAGAACGGGCCCAGTAGCTTCAAGGGCAGAAAAATTGGAGTGCTTGTTGCCAATGGCACGGATGCGCAGGTGCTCAAGGGTATTCGGCACGCCGCAGAGAAGGAAGGTGCAATGGTAGAACTGGTTGCGCCGACAGTTGGAGGTTTCGAAGCTTCCAGCGGCGAATGGATGCAGGCCGACCATATGATTGACGGCGGTCCATCCGTACTGTTCGATGCTGTAGCCCTTGTGTTGTCTGAAGAAGCGGCCAACCGGCTTCTCGGTGAGTCCACGGCGCGGGACTTTGTTGCCGATGCGTTCGCACACTGCAAGTTCATTGGCTTTACCGCAGGCGCGATGCCGCTGCTCGCCAAGGCCGGTATCGAGCCCGAAATGGACGGAGGGCTGATCCCGCTCGACAATTCAAGGGCGGCCACCGACTTCGTCGTGTCGTGCCGTAAGCTCCGCTTATGGGCGCGTGAAGATACCGTCAAGCTCTGATCTCGCGGCATACAACTGATGTGAAGAGATGTTCGAAGTGCAAACACAAGCGGCCCGGCCCAGCCGGGCCGTTAACCGCATGTATTGGAATGTGGAGAAATTGGTAATTGCCCATGAAGAACATTGCTATCGTCGGCACCGGTCCGACCGGGATTTATACTTTCTTCTCGCTGCTCAAATTCGCAGAGCAAATGTCCATCTCGATCTACGAGAAGGAAGATGAAGCTGGCGTAGGCATGCCTTATAATGACGATGAGAACAGCCGGATGATGCTGGCCAACATCGCCAGCATCGAGATACCGCCGATTACCTCGACCTATCTCGACTGGCTGCGCGAGCAGGACGAGACGCGTCTCGCTCGATACCGGGTCGACAAGGAAGATCTTCACGATCGACAATTCCTGCCTCGCATTCTGCTGGGCGAATATTTCCGGGATCAGTTTCTGGCTCTTGTCGAGGCAGCGCGTCGAAAAGGATTTGCAGTCGAAGTGCACGAATCCAGCGAGGTAACGGATATCGAAGCCACCACCAATGGTGTAAAGCTCTGGTCTGAGGGGAAGCTCGATTCGAAACTCTTCGATCTCGTCGTCATCGCCACCGGACACGTCTGGCCCGATGATGAAAAGGCAACGCGCAATTATTATCCCAGCCCCTGGTCTGGACTGATCGAAGCTAGGATACCTGCGTGTAAAGTGGGTATTATGGGAACATCGCTTAGCGCCATCGACGCAGCAATGGCGGTCGTTGCCCAACATGGAAGCTTCATTGAGGAAGATAACGACAACCTGAGCTTCGACCTTGACCCGGACAGTAAAAGTCTGGCGATAACGCTTATGTCCCGTTCAGGCATCCTGCCAGAAGCGGATTTTTATTGCCCTATCCCTTACGAGCCCTTGCAGATTGCCACGGAGCAGGCGATCAACAGGGAGATCCAGACTGGCGAGAGTGGCTTGCTTGACAGGATATTTGCCCTGGTCGCGCGCGAAATCGAGGTGGCCGATCCGGCCTGGAGTGAGCGTGTTTCACTTTCGAAGCTCGACGCTGACAGCTTCGCTGACGCGTACTTTGATGATCGGCAAAACCACGATGCGTTCCGCTGGGCAGAATACAATCTCAAAGAAGTGGAGCGCAACAAGCGGGAGAAGCATACCGTCCCCTGGCGCTATGCAATCCTTCGGCTGCACGAGGTCGTGCAGGAGATCATTCCGCGTCTCAATGAAGAGGACCGCGAGCGGTTCGATACAGGACTCTGCAAGGTCTTCGTTGACAACTATGCTGCCATCCCGTCGGAATCGATCCGCAGACTGCTGGCGCTGCGCAAGGCCGGCCTGATAGACGTCCTCGAACTTGGGCACGATTACGACATGGAGGTAAGGAAGGATCACACCGTCATCGCCATTGGCACGGAAGTACGGACATTCGACGTGTTCATCGACGCCCGAGGCCAGAAGCCACTCAAGACGAAGGATTTGCCGTTTCCGTCACTGCGCCGGCAACTCGTTTCGGTCGGAGAGGATATTCCGGACGTCTCAGACGACTACACTTTGCTGGCACCGGACATTGCACGTGGCAAGATTGCGTTCGGCGCACTGCCGTATCTGATGCACGACCAGCCTTTCGTGCAGGGAATTACGGCAAGTGCCGACATTGGAGCAGTAATGGCCACTGCTGTCAGTGAACTAACACACCGAACGCGCCGGCGGCTTCCTTTTATGGATCTCTCCTGATCGAAGCTGAAACATTGACAGGTCAGAAAGATACGTCCATGCGAGCGGCTTGGATTATATCTTCGATCAATTCACGCCTTGCACGTTCTCTCGCGACACTGTCGTTTAACCGCAAGATATAGGATGGATGCCAGGAGATCAGCACCGGTCCACCATGTAACCCGATTTCAGCCTGACCGCGTCGCGAAGTAAGAGGAGCGTTGTTATCCGTCAGAGCGAACGCCGCAGAGGCCCCCAACGCAACCACCATGCGTGGACGGATGAAAGCCAGCTCAAGCCCAAGCCACCAGCGACAATGCAGAATTTCCTGCCGGTCAGGATATTGATGCAGGCGGCGCTTGCCACGCGGCGTGAACTTAAAATGCTTAACTGCATTTGTCAGCCAGACACGTTCGGTTCCCACTTGCGCCGCAACCATCACCTCGCGCAGGAGACGACCGGCTGGACCGACAAAGGGACGCCCTTCCAGGTCCTCACGATCACCCGGCTGTTCTCCTACAATCATGAGCTCAGCGTCTTCCGGCCCTTCACCCCAAACAGTCTGGGTTGCGGCCTCGCATAATCCACATCGACGGCAATGTCCGGCAGCCGCTCGCGCTTCGATCATTGTCTGGGGGAGTTCGGCCGCTTGCGGCATTGCAGCGCGATAACGGGTCGAAATCGCGACTGCGCCAGCCGCTGGTGACGTTTCTGCAGCCGCGCGCATTCGCTCCACTCGCGACTCGGCATCTCGTAACATATCTGGAAACAGGCGCGTTTCGGGTAGGTTCTTCCAATACTTCTTAGGCATTTCCGCGCGCATCGCATTCAACTTTACCCGTGCCGGATTGAAGATGTTCGCGAAATAGGTGCCCCAAAGCGTTTCGGTGACATCTTCCGATAAGTCAGGGCGTGTGCCGCCTGGGTGGTAACTAAGTCTGCCGGCCTCAAATCGAGCTGTAAGCCTGGGCGTGGCGATCACCCAGTCCATATCCGCGAAACGCTTTACAAAAAAGGAACTACCCGGTTCGACTATATTATGCTCCGGCTCAAACCAGGCTGCAAAGCGACGACGCAATCCAGTCTCAGGTAATTCGCGAAACCGTACGAAAGCACGCATCTTGTGGATATCACGACCAACCGATTTTGCCATGAGATGCAGCCGCCGCCCAAGCGGGTCGGCATGGCTTAAAGGTTCTCCCGCGTTTCGGTCAAGCCGCCATAACGCCTGATAGAGCAGTCCGAACCGTTCCGGATTCGAATGCCAGATGACCGAATGCGCAAGCTTCAAAAACCCCTGCGTAACGCTTGCCTTATGCTCACCAGGCGCATTGGGCAGCGACGCCCCATCAAACAATCCGTCTGCTCCGATCCAATCGATATCATTTGGCTCGATACCATGTGATATCGCGATGCGCGCCATCTCACGCCACGCATCGAAGGTGCCGCCGTCGGGTAGTTTAACGGAATAGATCATAATAGCCGCAGTTGCTCAGCGGGAGGTGCAAATCGAGCGCGTAAATCGACGTTGTCGATGAGCCGCCCCGGCGACCAGCCAGGTGTCATGATAAAGGGGCGTGCCTTGTTCATGTTGGCACCTATCCGCACCAGATCTTCGTATCTTAAACCGCCGTTCTGGCGCGCAACGATTATGCGATCCACCGTGCGGGTACCGAATCCAGGAACACGCAGCAGCAATTCACGGCTTGCACGGTTTACATCCAGAGGGAATAGGCCACGGTGCTGTATGGCCCAGGCAAGTTTTGGATCCAGTTCCAAATCAAGATGACCAGCCTTCGTGCCGGTAGCGATTTCCTCGGCGGTGAAACCATAAAAACGCAAAAGCCAATCTGCCTGATATAGGCGGTGTTCACGCAGAAGCGGAGGCTGGATCAAGGGCAGAGCTGCGGAGGCGTCCGGGATCGGGGAGAATGCTGAATAATAAACCCGTCGCAGCTTGTAACCACTGTAAAGCCGTGTCGACATTTTGAGGATGGTCACATCGTCTGCCCCATCCGCGCCGATGATCATCTGCGTGCTTTGCCCGGCCGGTGCAAACCGGCGCGGCTTACGCCCGGTATGGGTCTTATCTTTTGCCGCCTCGCCTTCCAGCCGCACTTGTGCCATCGCACCACGGATCGTTTCAGGGCGTTTTTCCGGAGCGAATTTGCGCACACTTGCGTCCTCCGGCAATTCGACATTAATCGATAGCCGGTCAGCCCAAAGCCCGGCCTCCCGGATCAAGTCCGGACTTGCATCGGGAATCGTCTTGAGATGGATATAGCCGCGGAAGCCGTGACCCTCCCGCAATGTCCGCGCTATGCGTACCATATCGGACATGGTCTGGTCGGGGGACTTGATGATGCCCGAGGACAAGAACAGGCCCTCGATGTAATTGCGTCGATAAAATTCCAGCGTGAGCGAGACAACTTCCTCGACTGAGAACCGCGCCCGTTCCACGTTCGAGCTGACCCGGTTTATGCAATAGGCACAGTCGAAGATGCAGAAGTTGGTCATAAGAATTTTCAGCAGGCTGATACAGCGCCCATCCGGAGTGTAAGCATGGCAAATCCCTGCCCCTCCCGACGATCCGACACCGCCCTTGCTTGCATCGCGCTTCTCGCCACCGCTTGACGCACAAGATGCATCGTATTTTGCCGCATCCGATAGAATGGCAAGTTTATCCTGAAGGCTCTTTTTCACCATATGAGCGAAGATACATGTTCATGTTTTGTTCGTCAATAAAAGAGATTTTTTGCGGATCGCTCACCACGACGTGACCTGTCGCCTGCAAATCTGTTCCCGAAGCCACCGACGCACCGATCTTCGCGATTTCCCAAATGCCAATAGACACCCGATCGAAGTGGGATGGAAGCGTGCCTCTACAGGAGCATTGCCTGCTGAAACGTCGATTTTTAGCTGAAATACCAATGCCTCGGCCTGCAGTGAATTTTAGTGAGATTGTTCGTTCCCTTGTACGGCTACAGCACTACCAACATGCAGAACGGTCGAATGACTATGCGTGTTCTCTGCCTGCGTGTAATGGCGGTTGCCTTCGACATAAGCCTCGCAAGCGGTCCCCTGCAGGACACGCGCGACGTCGGCAAAGACCTCTTCGCGTTCCTTGATGCTGAGGTCTTTGATGAGTTTTATCTTCTCTTCTCTTCTCTTCCCTATCCGGTCTCACTCTGAACAGACGTGGGATATTGACCGATCTCATCAAGCCTCGGTCACGACAGAGCTAGGATAGAGGAAATTTCTGTTCAAGACCTCAGTGAAGCTTGAACTCGCCTTCGACGCGGCGCCATTCATTCGGTCCGATCAAGCACTGATGCGTATAGCGGACAGAATGGAGCGGGCCTTCAAGCCTGGACTGCCAGAAATCCAGGAACCTGTGCATCTCAGGAAAATCGGGTGCCAGATCGTAGTCCTGCCAGACATAGGTCTGCAGCACGGATTCGAAATCAGGAATGCGATAGAGGATGTGCGCGGTGGTGAGGCCGTAGCCATTGAGCTGACGTTCCAGATCCGATGAGAATTGCATGCTTCATCTCCGTTTCATGACACTGTGAAGTGTGTCGCAACATTTCACGACCATCAACGGATTTTTAAACGCAATCGCGCCGTTTATTGTTCCTTTCCAGTATGTTAGTAGCATCAGAAGACGAGTGCTAATTTTTTCGTTTCTCCCTCTTGAAATCGAAAAATCTCAAAACCAGATCATTTTGCGCAAAATGCTCGACTTGAGGTTTTGCACCCGCCCGGACCGATCATTCGGTCCGGCCAGAGGGAACAACGTCATCATTTTTGCTCAACGGAGGAAAACATGTCGTTCCGACCGCTTCATGATCGCATTCTCGTCCGCCGGGTCGAATCCGAAGAAAAGACCAAGGGCGGCATCATCATTCCCGACACCGCCAAGGAAAAGCCGCAGGAAGGCGAAGTCATCGCCGTAGGTCCCGGCGCGCGCAACGATGCCGGCCAGATCCAGGCGCTCGACGTCAAGGCCGGCGACCGCATCCTGTTCGGCAAATGGTCCGGCACCGAGATCAAGATCAACGGCGAAGACCTGCTGATCATGAAGGAAAGCGATGTCATGGGCATCATCGAAGCCCAGGCAGAGCAGAAAAAAGCTGCCTGAGGCGATAACCCGTCAATCCAACCCATCAGTCACATAGCTGCCTATTGAGGAGTTAGAAAAAATGGCTGCGAAAGAAGTCAAGTTCCACACCGATGCCCGTGAACGCATGCTGCGGGGAGTTGACGTGCTGGCCAATGCCGTGAAGGTCACGCTCGGTCCAAAGGGCCGCAATGTCGTGATCGACAAGTCCTTCGGTGCCCCTCGTATAACCAAGGACGGCGTTTCCGTCGCCAAGGAAATTGAACTGGAAGACAAGTTCGAGAACATGGGCGCCCAGATGCTGCGCGAAGTGGCATCGAAGACGAACGATCTCGCCGGCGACGGCACGACAACCGCGACCGTGCTTGCCCAGGCCATCGTTAAGGAAGGCGCCAAGGCCGTCGCCTCCGGCATGAATCCGATGGACCTGAAGCGTGGCATCGATCTCGCCGTCGATGCGGTTGTCAAGGAGTTGAAGACCAACGCCCGCAAGATCACCAGCAATTCCGAAATTGCTCAAGTTGGTACCATCTCCGCCAACGGAGATACGGAGATCGGTCGTTATCTTGCCGAGGCGATGGAGAAAGTCGGCAACGAAGGTGTTATAACTGTCGAAGAAGCCAAGACCGCTGAAACCGAACTCGAAGTCGTCGAAGGCATGCAGTTCGATCGCGGCTATCTCAGCCCCTACTTCGTCACCAACCAAGACAAGATGCGGGTGGAACTGGAAGATCCCTATATCCTGATCCATGAGAAGAAGTTGTCGAACCTGCAGGCGATGCTGCCGGTTCTCGAAGCCGTCGTCCAGTCCGGCAAACCGCTCGTCATCATCGCTGAAGACGTCGAAGGGGAAGCTCTTGCAACGCTTGTCGTCAACAAGCTGCGTGGCGGTCTCAAGATAGCTGCCGTCAAGGCTCCTGGCTTCGGCGACCGTCGCAAGGCCATGCTGGAAGACATCGCCATCCTGACGGGAGGAACCGTGATCTCGGAAGACCTCGGCATCAAGTTGGAAAACGTCACCCTCAACATGCTCGGCCGGGCGAAGAGAGTGGCGATCGAGAAGGAGAACACCACCATTATCGATGGCGTCGGTTCCAAGGCGGAAATCGATGGCCGCGTTGCGCAGATTCGGGCTCAGATCGAGGAGACAACCTCCGACTACGACCGCGAAAAGCTACAGGAACGTCTTGCCAAGCTTGCCGGGGGCGTTGCCGTCATTCGCGTCGGTGGCTCGACGGAAGTCGAAGTGAAGGAGAAAAAGGACCGCGTCGACGATGCGCTGCATGCGACCCGCGCCGCGGTAGAGGAAGGCATTCTCCCGGGTGGCGGTGTCGCTCTCCTGCGCGCCGTTAAGGCGCTCGAGGACCTTCCGATCGCGAACGACGATCAGCGTGTCGGCGTCGAGATCGTGCGACGGGCGATTGAAGCACCTGTTCGCCAGATCGCCGAAAATGCCGGTGCCGAAGGTTCGATCATTGTCGGCAAACTGCGTGAAAAAACCGACTTCTCCTATGGCTGGAACGCCCAGACCGGCGAATATGGTGATCTTTATGCTCAGGGTGTCATCGATCCGGTCAAGGTTGTGCGCACTGCGCTGCAGGACGCAGCCTCGGTTGCCGGTCTTCTGGTGACAACGGAAGCGATGATAGCGGAGAAGCCCAAAAAGGAGGCCGCTCCAGCCCTACCGGCTAGCGCCGGCATGGATTTCTAAGCGATTGTCTTAGGCTCGCCCCCGCTGGGGGCGAGCCTCCAATGAGGAGATAAAAATGGTTCAGAATACAATCAAGCGCCCACCCCAACCACTCTATTCCAGAGACCTTGTTGTCTGTCAGAGGGTTTTCGATGACATTCGATCGAGAGCTGGCGTTGCCAAGGAGACTGAGGAAGCGGAGCGAATGGCGGCCATCACTGTGGAAGGCACTGCCAAGTTGTTTGATCTAGTTGTTTCCGGTATCGATGAGGCATGAAATTACCGAGTTCTTTTCCCCGGTTGAAGGGATTTCGTTTTC
>NZ_VCPE01000035.1 GCF_005938105.1 Brucella haematophila
GGGAGACCGGTTTTGGCTGTTGCGGGGGAGAGACCGGCGGCCGATCTTTCCCCCATTCAGAAAATCAGGTGAGCCGCGCAGCGGCTCTCATTGATGGGGTAGCGCCTTCGCGCCGCCCTTATTGCGTCAGTCGATCGTGACCCTATGGGCCGAAACGGGCTTGACGTGAGCCTTGGCGTAGCAGCGAATGGGCGGGCTTGGATGCCAAGACCGTTCATTGCGTTGTGGAGACTGGCAAACGGCGAGGCTGGTTCGGTGAGCTGGCCGTCAGTGCCGGCGAATAGAGCGCGGTGCCATTGGCAGACGCTATCAATTGATTTGTTTTATCGATGGATAAATTCTTCTAATACCTTGGTCCTATACTATAGTCGATGCTTGAAAATTTCTTCCAAGCTGCTCTAAATACGCCCCACACAGTGAAGTTCGTTGGCTATACGTATCATATATATTCCTCTCGTTTCTGTGTGCATTTCGAGCGGAATACTGGATCGAACGCCCCTGCCTCAATGGCTGCGCAAACGATTTTCCCCACGCCTGCGGCGTTCCTCGCGATCCAAAATCGCTTGGCTTCGCCGTCCTCCACTGTGTTCCGGCCCTTACGGGTGATGCAGAGCCTGAGTTCGCTCCGTTTCATCCGCATTGGCACAAGAAATGGAGAGGAATACTCTGATGACGAACCTAGTGAACTACATCAAGTTTGACGGCGATAAGGTCGCCGGAAACATTGCAACTATCACGTTCGATATCGACCTCGTAGGCGAAGCGGTTAACAGCGAAAATCCCAAAGCTCCTGTTTACCGCCTTTATGGCAAATCCCCCCGCAATCGCCGGATTGAGATCGGCGGCATCTGGCGCAAGAAAAATCAGCGCGATCGCGATTACTACACACTCACAGTCAGCACTGGCTTTGCCAAGCTAAACGCCAACCTCGGGCGCTATCCGGGGCAGGACGATGACAGCCTGATGGCCGTGATCCCTTGGGACTGAAGCAATAAGGGCGGCGACAACGCCGCCCCTTCCCTGCCACGCCGCAAGAGCGGGCAGCACATAGCAAAATCCCCCATTTTGCTTTATGTAGCATCTCGGAAGTGAGGTGCTTTATGATTCCGAAAAACTTGCTCTTATGCGCGCTTCTGGTCGCGATCGGCGGTGCTGATGCGGCTGCGCAGAGCATCAACAAATGGCCGATCTGTGGTCGTACCAAGCGCATTACCTGCATTGTCGATGGCGATACATTCTGGATGGATCGTGTCAAATACCGGCTTCAGGGTGTGGACACGCCTGAAACCGGCGATGGTGCCAAATGTGCGCGGGAACAAAAGCTTGCTGATGCTGCAATTCAAGAATTGCAGCGGCTCATGGAAACGAACCACCTCTATTTCCAGCGTCACCACAATGACCGCTATGGGCGGGTTATTGTGACGGTGCGAACGCAGTCAGGTGATGACATTGCCGATCTGCTTGTTCGCAGCGGTCTCGGCCGCCCCTATTTTGGCGGCCGTCGCGATGCCTATGAATGGTGCCGTGGGTGACAAGCGCGGGCAAGGGTGGGGAAGGTGCGGAAACCGGGTTTGGGGGTTTCCGCTGCAACATTAAACGCAAAACCGGACGGGCAAGGAGACTGCCCGTCCGGTTGATGCGCTGCGCAAGAATTACGCAGCGCCTTGCGGATTATGAAGTACGCTATCAGGCGGCGATTTCTTCTTCGTCGTCGTCGTCGCCTTCTTCCTCCTGATCGGCATAATAATGGCTCATGCCGCGACCATCCATGTTGTTGACGGCTTCGCGGTCGTGATCGGTTGCGAAGCTATTGAGTTCGGCAGGCAGCCATGCTCCGTCCAGTTCGGCGGTTGCGCGTTCCACCAGATCGGCTTTTTTGAAGGGCGCAAGGCTGGTTGCAAGGGCTTTGCCCTTGATCTGCTCGACGGCTGCGAGAATGACGGTCTTGGTGCTGCGCTCCAAGAAACCAAGATCAGAAAGCGTCATCCATGCTTCCGGCGTGGTGCCGAGTGCATTGGCGATCTGATCGCCATGCACCTTTGCACCTGCAAGCTGATACTGCCCGAACGGACGCAGCGACAGCGCAGTGAACACGGCTAGATGCTGCAAAAGATCGGCCTGTGACATTTCGAGGAAATATGTCCACCAATCGGCAGGGCGCGGCGGCAAGCTGCTGCGCAAGGCTTGTCTGTGCTGCTCGATTTCGATCAGGGGTTTCATTGTCTGGTTCTGGATATGGCTTGCGGCATCGGCCTTTTCTGCTTTGAGGGTGCTGGCGCTGACGGAAGCATACATTCCAAAGAACGTTGCTGCCTGGCTGTGAACGGTGATGGCTAGGGCTACATGGGCATTGCTGCACAGATCGGCCGCGATCGCTGCCGTTCTGACCGCTGCGAGTTCATTTTGCATCTTGGCGCTTGGGGCTGGCAAACCTTCGGGGCTGGTTTTGCCTGTGCCTTGTGCGCCGGATGCTTTCGGAGCGGATTTGAGCAAGCCGCGCTCGATGCGAATATCGCCATTGTAGCTTGTGACGATAGCGGCGCTGGCGCGCGCCTTGTCCTCGTCCAGATATTCACTGGTCTTGAATGAATCGATCTGCTCGGACAGCTCCTTATATTCGTCATAGAGCGCATCATCATCCGTCTTATCGAGCTGGATTTCGATTGCTCCCATGCGCTCCACCAACGCATCGAAGGCGGCTGATTGTTCCTCGGAAAGCGGAATGTTCTGCGGATAAACCCGCCCCTTATATTCCTGCTCCAACTCCCAATATTGGCCGTCGAAGAAAAACACCTCCTGCCAGCCTTCGGCCTTGATCTCATTGATCAGGGCATCGATCTTTTCGGCGGCAAGCTGATCGAGCAAGGCGGCATCTGTCAGATAAATGCCCCTGTCACCTTCCGCAAAAAGGTCTTGGTGAATTACGCCACCTGCGGCCTGATAGGCTTCCAGTCCGACAAGCTTCACGCGTTTGTCGGTTACAGGAACCTCCCCTTCTGTCAGCGCGGTGCGGATAGCATGGGAATGTGCGCGAGGGTTTGCGGTAAAGACATTGCACTGGCGTTCCTGATCGTCGCTGATTGCATAGGCGGCGACCTGTTCAAATTCGAGTTTTCCTTCGGTGTAGGCGGCGAGAATTTCAGGCGCAACCTTGCCAAGCTTCATCCGCTTTTTGACGACTGTCTGACTGACGCCAAAGGCTTGCGCCACGTCTTCGATGCTCTTTCCGGCATCGATCTGCGCGGCAAATGCACGATACTGGTCGGCGGGGTGCATCGGGGCGCGAATGACGTTTTCCGCGAGCGATATTTGCTCCTGATCTTGATCGCTGTCGGCAAGGCGGCAAGGCACAAGATAGCCCTTTTCAAGCTGCTTGTTTTTGGCGAGCGTTTGCAGGGCGCGCAAACGGCGACCGCCAGCAATAACGTGATAGTGTCCATCCTTTTCGGCGGGAACGATTACGAGCGATTGCAGCAAGCCATGAACGGGAATGGATGCAATCAGATCATCCACATTCTCCGCATCGGTGGTGCGCACGTTCAAAGGGGAAACGGCGAGTTTTGCGAGCGGGATTTGCAAGAAATTCTGTTGTGTAGACATGGCGGGTATCTCCTTGTTTTCCGCGTTGGGCGAAGCCGCTCCCATCCGCACGGGAATTGCTTCAGCTATTCCAAGGGCGGAGGGGGGTGGGCGCAGCCCGCCACACGACACGGCAACGAGCTGTCAGGGGATTGGATCGAGAGAAAACCGGAAGGTTCGCGCATAGCGTGAAAGCCGGTTTTGTCGAAGAGCCAACGCTTGCGCCCGTCCCTTGACCGATCGGGGACGTGCCGGCAGGCGGAAGAACAAATGAAGCCGGCCAAAGGCCGTCCGCTTAATTTCTAAGAAGCCTTCGCCTTCTCTACAGCGCTATATTGGGGCGCGTTCAGGCTACGGCTCGGCCTCTTCGAGGCCGTGACATTGCATCGCTGTCGCGACAGGTTTTTCATCTGCCATGCAAGAATGTGTTATGTTTCCTGTGATGAAAGGATTGCGGGGAATGAATTTGAACCGAAGGTTTTTTGTTTTAGGCGGCATCATGGCGATGAGCGGTTGCCAGACTGCGGCGCCAACTGATGACGCCGAGACAGTTCGAACAGATCGTGTTAGCGCGCGGCGCGTGGTTGCATATAAGACAACGGAGCGTCCAGGCACGATCATAGTCGAGCCATCGAACTACACACTTTATCTGGTGCAGCCGGAAGGCAAAGCCATTGCCTATCCTGTTGGGGTAGGCAAATCGGGTCATAGCTTCAACGGCCGCGCGACGATCGCGCGTAAGGCTGAATGGCCGACATGGACGCCGACTGCGAACATGATCGCGGCCGATCCGGTCGTCCGTGGTAGCCTTGCTGGCGGCGTTCAGGGTGGCGCTGCTAATCCGCTAGGAGCGCGCGCCCTGTATCTCTATCAGGGCGGACGCGACACGCTTTACCGGATTCATGGTACGAATGATCCTGCATCGATCGGAAAATCCGTATCGAGCGGATGCATTCGCATGTTCGACCGCGATGTGATCGAGCTTTATGACCGTGTGCCGCAAGGCTCACAGGTCATTGTCAGGGCATAGAATGGCTTGAAGCTAGATCTCGAAACCCTTCGAGGGTGATTGCTCATGCGAATGAACGCGGGCGAGCGTTTGGGAATTGGCTTGCTCGATAGCGCTGGCTCTCGATCCAATTGTTTCTGCACAGGCAACGCTTCTGCAGAACTCATGTATTTTATGTTGTGGCAGATTTGGAAGCACTTGGGACAAGCGTTCCCGATCCAGACCTTTCGAACCGTCATGCGCTTTGAAGTGTGTTTGAATGTCTTCGACAAATCCTCGCAATTCCTGAAGTGCATTTTTGTATTCGCCTCGGGCGATGATTTCAGAAAGCGCGTGACTTGGGACGTTCTCGACCATGCGCACAAGCGTTTGCGCTTGCGGCGACAAGTCATTGACCGGCTGGCTCATACGCTGGCGAAACCGTTCCTCGTCGCGTGTCAGGTCTGCGGTCATTGTATGATGAAGCTTGCCGTAATCATGCATGGCTGCGACGGCGAGCGGCAGCATGTCGATCGCCTTTTCTCTGGCCGCATCGGCACGCCCGAAAAGATTTTTTGTGCCGTGCAGTTCGCCCAGACTTTGAGGACTGTTGCGGATTTCCTGCGCGAATTCTGAGACCGGTCGGCGCTCGATCTCGATGCGCCTTTGCAGCTCGGCCAGCACGGCTTGCGGATCTTGCCAGACTGCGGCGACCGCTTTTGCAAGGTCTGCTCTGAAGGTTCGGACTTCTGGCAGCGTCTCGATCCTTTCAGCCACGGTCTGCGAGACGCTTTGCGGCCAATCATGCACTGCGGAGATCAATGGGCTTAGGTTCTGCACCTGTTGACTGAGCCCGGACGCAATAAAGGTTATTTCGTCGCCTGATTGTGGACGGGGTTCAGGCAGATCGATGACATTGCCAACGATGATCGAGCCATCATAGCGCTGCATCATGAAATTCGGTCCGGCCGCGCCGGTGAAACGGCCATGATAGCCTTCGCCGGCTTCAGTCGTCGCCATATAGATTCCATCCCATGAAGTGACATGGGGAGCCTGTGCCGGCCGGAATTTTTCTATCGCTCTTTGAGCGACTTCAAGAGCATTTACGCGCTCTGGATCGGCGATTTCTGCGAACATGCGGCGCATGGGAGCAAGATCGCCGTCTTCATGGGCGGCGATGGAAACAACCGTCATGCGCTCGGCGGATATGACGCCGAAGTCAAGAGGATGACCGGCCTGCTCGCCAAGGGCTTCGAAGAATGCGCGTTGCGTGCGGCCGTTGCCTTCGCGGAAAGGATGGATTGAATTCAGCCGTGCGAAGGCATCGGCGGCTTCATTGGTGAAGGTCGCGCGATCGAGGCCGCGCAGAAGATCTCGCGATTGCAGATCGGACATGAGGCTGTTTAAGCCGGTGTCGATCTGCCGATTGACGGCGAAGCCCTTGCCGCCACGCTTCTGCATGGTCGGCATTGAAGCCTGCGAGCCGTCGGCAAAGGTGAATGGCTGGTGGCGCAGCTCACCCGCCCATTCAAACACGTCCTGAAACAGATGCTTGTGCAGCGCCTGAAGGTGGGCTTTATCGAAGGTTGGCGCGGGGCCGCGCCCTTCATCGAGCTGGACGGCGCGAACCGATACGACACGAGCCACATGGCTTTCGAGCATTTCGTAATCGGTAATATTTTCCAGATTTTTGAGCGTATCGCTTTCGGGATAGGTGAAGGACATTGCGCTTAACGTCCGCGCAATGCCTTAGCCTGTTCCAGCATTTCATCGGAATCGATTTTGCCAGCGATATAAGCCTCATAAATCGGGTCCATTTCGGGACCTGCGGCGGCACCTTCGATTGCGTTCGAGCGAATAGCACGCCGAACGCTCTTGCGGCGGCGCTCCATTTCCTCGGCGCTGATTGCCGGGGTGTGGGTCTTATATGCAAGTGCCATGATCATTCCTCACATTGTTCGGTCTGTCCGTCCTGCGCTTTAGCGCGGTGTTTGCGGCTCGCTCTGGCTTTCGACAAGCTGTGACAAGCGTTCATACTGATCAAAGGGCAGGATAACGACTGTTGGCCTGCCATGCTTTGTCAGCGTAATCGGCTCGCGCATGGCTTCATCATGATAGCGCCCGAACTGGCGAACAAATTCGACGCTTGTAATCGTCTTTTCACTCATGAGATTGCCACTCGCATTTTTGCAAAACTTACATTCTGTATAATACAGAATTTCACAAACATGTCAATGATTGTCGTGATTCATATGATTGAAAAGCGCGGCATCACGACACGCGATCGCGCCTTATGCGGCGCGTTTGCGGGTGTTTTTCTTGCGTCCCAAGCCCATTTCTTTTGCGAGCTGCGAGCGTGCTGCTGCATAGCCGGGGGCAACCATTGGATAATCTGCGGGCAGGTTCCACTTGGCGCGATATTCATCAGGCGTCATGCCGTGCTGTGACGACAGATGGCGCTTGAGGGATCTGAATTTCTTGCCGTTTTCAAGGCAGATCAGATAATCGGGGGTGATCGATTTTTTGATCGGCACGGCCGGGACAGGCTTTTCCTCGGGTGGCGATGTTTTGACGCCGGTTTCCAGATTACTCAATGCCTGATGCACCTGCTCGATAAGAGAAGGCAGATCAGCGAGAGGCACAGGGTTATTGGAGACGTATGCTGAAACGAGATCAGTTGTCAGCTCAACGAGATCGTAGGCGGCATTCTTAGGCTGTGGGGTCATTTTCTACTCCTTTGGGGGATAGCAAAGGCTTCGCCTATGCTATCGCACATTTTTCATGACTATGAAAAAGAAAGCCTGCCGTGGCGGGCTTTTATCGGGGGGCGAAGCCCCCTGCCCCGCCTTAGCGGGGTTTTTTGTTCCATTCGGCACCGACTTCGATTTTCACGAATGCGGGAATGGAGAGGGTCAGCTTGATGGTGAAACGGCCGTTTTTGACGAGGGGCTTGACGAGCTTGGCGATGTAAGAGCGGATGCGGCGGCCGGTGCTGGCGAGGAATTTGAAGATTGCGTTCATGATGAGCTCCTTTGGTTGTCTGCGTTGATCGCAGGTCCAGGATGGCTCTCGGCGTTGAGCGCTGTTGCACCCTTCAGGGCCGAAGCGAAGCGAAGGACTTTGGGGGGCGTGAATTTTGGAGCGGCCTTGGCCGCGTCCGCGAGGAGCCTGCTTGCAGGCGGGGAAAAATCTCGACACACAAAGTTGCAATGGCGCGGCCGAGGGTCAAAGTGACCTGTATGAGATCAATGCTGACAACCAAAGGGGCGGTGATCGCGATCGTTCGCCGGCACTGGCTGCTGTGTCTGCACGCTGGCAGGCTCGCACCCGGAAAGTCCGTTTCACCATCAAGCTGACCCTCGGGCCGCGCTGATGATGATGCCGGATTCAAGGAACAAAAAACCCCGCTAAGGCGGGGCTTCGGTGTTTGATCAGGTTCGCAGAACGCTTGATATACGATGGGCTTCGGCGGCTTGTTTGATGGTTTTTGCCACACGCACCAGAAAGGCAGGGCTTAGGGTGCCGATTGGTCGGGTGTCTTCAAAGTCATAGGCTTTATCGAGGTCGACGCGGTTAAATTCATCCAGAATAAGCCAGCAAGGAAATGCCAGCCCTGCGCGGCGGCATTCGATTTGCGGGATGGCAAGAGACAGACGGTTTGCGTCTGGCTGCTGCGAGGTTATCGGAAAGAGGAACACGCGGCCGGGATTGTCTGGCGTGCGGATGACGATGCAGACTGGACGCGCCTTGCGGCCGGATTCTTCTCCTGCATCTGCCTGCCGCTTCCAAAGATAGAAGAATCTGACAACCTGCCCGCGCTCAAGCATCGCTATCGCTTTCATCCAGAATGGCATCGAGGCCATGCATCAATTCTGCATGAACGTGTGGGGGGGCGTCATACAGGCTGAACGCTTCGGCCTGCGTTTGCCCTGCCAAGCGCCGGTAAGCGTCGGCGGTCAGGATGACGAGTTTTTCCTTGCCGCGCTTTGTCAGCGCGACCGGCTCAATCATGGCAGTTTCCAGAATTTCGCCGGATGCGCGGTTCATATCTGAGAAGGAAAATTGTTTCATGTTTCCAACTCCTTTCTAACTACGTAATTTATGCGAATTACGTAGTTTATGCAACTCGCTATTTATAGAGTGGCATCATGCGCCTGTTGCGCAACTCGGCTTGCTTTGTCTCGAAGCGATAGCCGTCCCATTCGTTCCAGCATTCCCAGCCTTGGGGGGTTGCTCTCCCGTACCATACGCGCACTTTGACGCGCTCATGATCAAGGTGCGCGATGATTTCGACGGTAAAGGAGCCGCCCATTCCTGACGGGGTGTCATAGACTTCGATCTGACGGCGCTTTGTCATGACTGCTCCCCTCTGATGCGAATGGTCACGGCGCTGCGGCGGATCTCCATACGTCCGGAGCTTGTGCGCTCGTTGCTTTCGATGACAACGCGGGCGGTGTCATCGTTGCGCTCGGTGATTGAATAATGCCGGTATTTGCTTGCGCCTTTTGACCATCCGCGCCGGATGATTTCGGCAATGTGGCGCTTGTCGGTTGCGGTGATGTGATAGCCTTCGATCAGGCTGATGCTGAGTTTCGACATGGTGCGCCCTCCCCTATAGCAAGGCCAGTTGTTCGGTGTGGCTTGTCATCTGCACGATTGGGCGGCTTGCGATGCGCTGGCGCTGCTGGCGCTCTTTTTCGCGGGCTTCGGCGAATTCGAGGCAAATGATTTCGGTGATGATGCGCGTATCTTTCCAGTCGCTGGCATGAATTGAAGTGTCCACGCCGGCGCCTGCTTCCATCACAAGGCCGGTCAGCTTCTCGAAGTCTGTGGCGCGTCCTGTCTCCCTGCGCTCATAGTAAGGGCGGCCGGAATATTGGAAGCTTGCGGACTGCTGCGGCACGATGAAAGTGCCGTAGTCGGCCATTTGCGACGCAATATCGATGACATGAAATTCAAAGTCTGCGCCTTTGTAGCGCGGTGCGTCTGCGCTTCTGCGGACACGTCCGAAGGGTGGATTTCCGATTGCATAATCGAACATCTGGCCGTCGAGTTCGTCGTTCCACCATTCGCGCCAATCGAACACATCGGCACAAATCCAGCGGGCATCAGGGACAAGTTTTTTGCCGATCTCGACATAGCGGTGATTTCGCTCAACGCATATGATTTCGGTCGGCTGGTTTCCCCATTTGCTGCGCTCTTTGACGAAATAGGATAGCACGCCAATGCCTGCGCAAAGGTCGATCACGCGACCGGTGCCAACGTCGATTGCAAAATCGGACGCGAGGTCAAGGGGGGTGAAGAAAGCGCCGGCGGCTGCATTGTTGCATTCCGCGCCTTCATGCCAGTTGCTAAAAACGAATTCCTTTTCGTCCTCGGTGAGGCGATCCTTTGAAAGGATTGCTTCAGCCTCGGCATGGGCTTTGCGCTGTGCTTTTGTCAGTTTAGCCATTTTGGTTTTTCCTTTTTTCCTGATCCCGGAGGGGCAGGAGCCCCGCTCCTGCTCCCGAGCAGTCGGCGAACCGACCGGAGAGAGG
>NZ_VCPE01000036.1 GCF_005938105.1 Brucella haematophila
GCTGAAAAACAAACGAGGGAAGGTTCAAACATGGGTCAATTCTAAATGGAAATATCACCCCAAACCGGGTCACTTCTCAGCGGCAATCAACAGCCACGCTCTTTGATCAATTCACGCGCCGACTGGTTAAGGGCATGCACGTCCACATTACGGTGCGCCAGCATCAGCACATCAGCACCGACCTCCCAATCGCGCGACCAATTGTCGATCAAATGACTGCGGGCTGTCTGACTGTCTGGCTCAAGGTGAACCATATCATTTTCGATATAGCGAGCGATGGCTTCCGCATTGCGCCCGCTACCAAAGTCAATGGTCGCTTGCTGCATCCAAGTTTCACGCTGACGGCGAACTCCGGCAAGCTCAACATATCCCACATCATCCGCGATTGCTCGAAATGCGGCACCTGCAGCAATAGGCTGGAGCTGTCTGGCATCGCCTAGCAGAATCAGCTTTGCGCCCGCATCCTGAACCTTGCTGACAAATTTTTCCATCTGAGACGAGCCGACCATTCCGGCTTCGTCCAGCACGAAAATATCACCGGACTGTAAGAGATGAAGATCATTTTTCCAGCACGCTTCCCACGACGCAAGGGTACGCGATTCAATGCCAGCGCTTTCAGCCAGACCAACGGCGGCTTTGCCCGCAAGGGCTCCACCAACAACGCGATGACCTTGTGCCTCATAAATCGCACGAACGGCATTCATGACAGTTGATTTACCTGCACCGGCATAGCCGACCATAACGGATATTCCGTTATTCTCTGTCAGGCGACCAATGACGGATTGCTGCTCACTGTCAAACTTGAAGCCGACTTCTTTCTCGACCTGACTGAGGGCTTTTGCAGCAATTTTTGGCGAGGATGAGAAGCTGTCGCGACTCCGCAAAGTGCGCGCCGCTGCCATCATGTTACGCTCAGTTTGCAAAACTTCTGTTGTTGTGAATTTTGGCCGTTCCAGCATTTTGTCGCTGATTGGATCAAACACCGGAGCGGAGATCATAACCTGATTATCTAGGGCTCCCACACGATAGAAAAGAGCTTGGAAGTCAGCATGATTGTCGGTGTAGCGATGGCAAACTCGGGCAACGTCGCGCTCATCGAAAACCGACTTTTCTGCGGTAATCAGCGTTAGCACTATCGACGGATCAGCCATGATGTGTTGACGGCGTTGCGCCTCAATATCCGCATTGACTTTGATACGATCTGAATGCCCGCCCTTGCGATCCATAGCATCGGCAACCGGGCCACGGTGCATCATAGGTTCGATGGAGATCCCACGTTCCGCATAGGATCGATGGTCTACACGAATATCAAATCCATGCTGCGCAAGGTGATGATTTTGTGTTTCTGCCCACGACTCTCTAAGTGCTGGAATAAGCTCTTTGTCACCGGCGAACTGCCTATAAAGGGCATGACCATTCTTGGAGAACTTGGGATTGCCATCTGCATCAAGTGATCGCACATTCTTAGGCCCGAAACCATCATCAGCGAGTGGTCGCAGAACCGTCATAATGTGGACATGCGGATTACCTCGGCTGTCATGATATGCCCAATCGGCAACAACGCCATTTCGCGAAAAGTTGGTTTCAACAAACTCACGCACAAGGGCAATGTTATGTTCCTGAGAAAGCTCGACAGGTAAGGCCAGTGTCATTTCGCGGGCGACCTGTGCATCACTTCGGATTTCAGCCGCTTCGACCTTATTCCATAAAACTTCGGATGCCTTTGCGGCTGGCATGGAACTTAGCGCTAGAGCCCACGCTGGAGCATTATCAGGGATAGCTATTTCGCTATGAACATTGCCGCGCTTGGCTGTGAAATCATGGGTAGTTCCATAGCGATCATTCGTCATCGTTGCGCAATGACGATAGGCGGCGGCAGCGACGGCACTCTGCCCTGTCGCTCTGCTCAAGACCTGCGCATGAAGATGGAATATCGCCATGCTTTCACAAATATCAGCAAGGTATCGATTTGTCGATACATAAGTGCGCCCTTGGAACTGGGACTGCTACGCAGGTCCAGACGGGACTAAGAATGCGTTGGCAAAGCCAACTCTCTCTTTATTGAGTTTTCGCTGCGCTCCACTACTGGTTGTGAATGTTGTTGCTGTATGTTGCAAATCGGATTAGCATTGAATGGCATAAAGTAATTTTCATTGGAGAATGATGAATGGCTAAAGTTTCGAGAGTCTCGAAGATTCAGGAGGAGATTGCCCGACTACAGGAGCGCCTTGAAGAAGAAAGAAGCAAGGAAGCTGAGCGATTGGGTTCGATAGCCGTCAAAGCTGGCCTTGCGGATCTTGAGATCAGCGACCGCGATTTGCTCAAAGCTTTGAAGGAAGTAGCTGCCCGATTTCAATCTTCAGGGACTGAATGATTACGGCCAGCTAAATCAGCACCTGCAACAACTCTACAGGAGGCACAAAGAAGGAATGGCAGCAGACAGACGCAAGGACGCCCATGAAAAAATCATGCTTGGTGGACTAGTCACTAAGGCCGGATTACGTGGCGAAAATCCTGCGTTCATTCTCGGTGTTCTTCTCACTGCCTTTGAACAAAAAGATAACGAGAAACTTCGCGATGCTATGATCGAAAAAGGCAGGAAGGCTTTTGAGAAATGATAACAAAACCTCATGAGCCCTCGCCCAATTTCTTTCTGTTATGCTTCGCTGTCGTCATCCTGATTGCACCTCTGTTCTGGTACATGCGATTTGTCGCTCCGACATGGATCGGACCAAATGGACAAACCACTGGCCTGAGTCTTTCTCAGGCTTGGGATTGTGCATTATTCTGGAAGGCTTCAACCTGCCGGATACATCTTGAGCAAGCTGGCTATCCGGCGGTTTCGCAACTTTCGCGAAACCTTCTTTTGATCTGGACGCCCATCTTGATGGCGTTCGCGATCGCCATTTGGTTTGTCTATGAAAAGTGGCTGCGTATCAGGCACCAGGTCATAGTTTCAGGCATGGTTGTCGAGAAGATGGATGCGCTTCTAAAGGCTGCTGCTTACGAGCAAAAACATAACCAGTATGCCAAGTCGCCGGGCATTCATATGTTCAACGGCTGGCGTTACACATTGCAACGCGAAACGAACCATACTTTCATTTTAGGGGCTCCCGGTGGGGGCAAGACCGTTACCTTCCGCCGCATGATCAACTCTGTTGTTGAGCGAGGCGATAAAGCCATTATCTTCGATGAAAAGGGCGACTACACCAGCATCACACCCAACTCGATCCGCAACGGCGTCGAGGTCTCACCTATCTTGCTTGCGCCGCAGGATGAGCGATCAGCGGTATGGGATATTGCTTCTGATCTGGTGAACTCACAGGATGCGGTTGAGCTTGCGCAACGTCTCATTCCTGATGATGGTCATCCCTTCTTTACGGCATCGGCACGCGCCGTTTTATCTGGCTGCGCCATCAAGCTGATGGACATTAAACCGAAGGAATGGACGTGGCTCGATCTGCTCAATGAGACAAGGCAGGATCAGGAAACCTTGCTGCGTATAATGCTGCGCTATCAGCGTGGTTCCGACATTTATCTTGCTGCCGATTACAAACAAGTCATGTCCACACTCGGCCAGCTCGAAACCAAAATGCGTTTGTTGGAAATGCTGGCTACAGCATGGCCGGATTATCATGGCCGTGAGCGATTTTTCTTGCGCGACTGGCTCGTCAAAAAAACGGATCAACGCACCGTCATAGTCCAGCATTCCGGCCGCTATGCAGAATTGTCTGATGGCTGGATCTCGGCCTTGTATGCTGTCGCGGTTTCTACCGTGACAGATAGCAATCTTCTACCCGACGATCCGTTCCGGCGTATTTGGTTCTTTCTCGATGAATGGGGGCAACTGCCTGCCATTAAGGATTTCGAGCGCTTTGTCACCCTCGGACGATCGAAAGGCGTTTGTGCCGTACTCGGCTTGCAGGATCTTTCTCAGATCGCAAAAAATTACGGGCAAGAGGTGTTAGAAGTGTTGATGGCTTCTGTCGGTACAAAGATCATCACGCGCATCAACCTCGGACCAACTGCCGAACGCATGGAACGCGATCTCGGCGAAACGACCTATTACGAATATCGCCGTGAGACACAGCCCACAGGCGGTATGAAATGGCAAAAAGAAACAAGGCGCGAGAGCCCCGTTGTTCGCTCCGAGTTCAGCTCCGAATTGGGTGTCGATGCAAAGGGCGTGAAAGCCTTTGTCACAGGAATCGGCAAGAGCGTTTATCAGGTTCACTTCCCTTTCCCTGATGGAAAGTCTGCCCACCGTGATTCCAATAAACCGGCAAAGTGGACATACACTTTCGAGCCAAAGGGTACGTTTACAAATGAAGCCGACATTGACGCTTATGTAAAAGACGTCTTGAAAAAATCCCCACCCGCCCGCGCTGTCCCGCCTAAGCAAGAAAAGCACCTTGCCGAATCTATCGACAAGGCAGGAGACCAGCAGGAGTTATCGCTGGAAGAGGCATATGAGCAGGCCGTCAAGGATGCTCAAAACCGGGCGAAAGTACCGGCCGACAAAGTATCGGCCGGTAATGAGTCTGAGCAAGTCGATCTGTTTGGACAGTATCGATAAACGTTAAACGTTGGGCGCGTTCTCTTCCGCAGCCCTTGCATCTATCCAAGGCAGATTAATTACCTCACCTTGTCGATTCTTAACGACGAGCAGCTTGGAGTTATACGCGTACAAGCCGTTATAGTTGACACGATATATGAGGCCAAGTTTCTGCCATCTAAGCTTAGCTCTCCGCACTGTATCGCGGAAAACGCCTAGAGCTTCAGCTAACTCGTCGTTTGTTGGTACGCTCCCGTCTGGTTTTGGATTGAGCACCATCCGGCGAAACATTTCATTCCAATGTTTGTTCTTCGGTGGTGGATTATCCGCTATTTCTGAAAGCAATGTGAGATTGACACCGGCCTGACCGGGTTCAATTTCGTCTGCAACGGGAATACCTTCAAATGGTTTTACTGTAATAGATCCCTTCATTCTTTCCGCCGGTCTAGTGTTCCAAGGTTTGACTTTAATTGGTTCGCTTATGGGTGTGATTTATTCGAGGAACATTCCCAACCGATAGCATTTAGGTCTGGCCTGTCAACGGCGTGCTTCAATAGGCAGAACCAAGGCGCGGACGTGCTGACCTAATACTAAAGTCAATTTCGGTCGTTGATACGATGAGTGGCGATTTCCCCCGTACGGGGGAAACGCAAATCACATCGGATCGAAATTATATTAGCAAAGAATGGAGCAAAAATCGATCTGGCGCTCAACATTCGTTTTCTGAATAATAAAAAGTTCATAGAAGTGAAATCCACAAGAAATTTGGGCATTGTCGGCCTACGGCCGACGGGGTTTTTTCTCTGGCTCCGGCCTTCTCTACAGCGCTATTTATTTGCGCGTTCAGGCCTCCGCCTGCTGCGCCTGCTTTCTTCTGAAAGCAGGCTACGGCCCTTCGGGCTGAAAAACCCTTTTGAGCGGAAGGCCGACAAAATGTCGGCTCTTACTTTTGCCCTTCGGGCGAAACAAAAATCCGTCAGAAACGGATCTTCACTGTCGCGAGGTGGAGGACTTGCCCCCGCCTGGGCGGGGGCAAGGGGATTAATCCCAAGGGATGACTGCCATCAGGCTTTCGTCATCCTGCCCCGGATAGCGCCCGAGGTTGGCGTTTAGCTTCGCAAAGCCGGTGTTGACGGTGAGGGTGTAGTAATCGGCGTCCCTCTGGTTCTTCTTCCGCCAGATGCCGCCAATCTCGATGCGGCGCTTGCGCGGGGATTCTGCGAAGAGGCGATAAACCGGAGCCTTGGGGTTTGTGCTGGCGAAGGGTTCGCCGGTGATGTCGATGTCGAAGGACAGCGTGGCGAGATTGCCGGTCAGGTTGTCGGTTTCGGCGTCGAACTTGATGAAGTTTACGAGGTCAGACATTGCGCGATCTCCTTTGCTTGCGTTGTCGATGGACACGAGTAAGGACCGGTTAGAGACCCTGCTGCACCCGCAGGGCCGCAGCGAAGCGAAGGGCGGGATTTAGGAACGATTTTGTTTCGCGAGGAGCGCCGCAGGCGCGGGGAAAATCGTTTCGTTTCCCGTTGCGGCGGGGTCGGCCGGTTCTAGTGGCCTATCGATCGACAACGCGGCCATGCAAAGGAGATATATCCGCTATGTCTCTGGCTCCGAGATATTCATGACTCGACTGCACTGAACGGCCTGATTGAAGACTCCCAACTTTCCAGCCACCATCATTCAGGGTCGCGCCTTCTGCTAACGCACCCCGGCCCTGGCGCCGATCATCGATGCAGGCTCCCTCCCTGCATTGCTGTGTCAGGTGGCATCTGGCGGAAGAAAAATTGATCGCGCGGCATATGCTCCCGTCACGATCGACCACAGCCGCGACGGTTAAAACGCTGCGCGGTGTCTGACGCGCCTCAGAATGACGACCTGCGCGGCTTTCATCCGCGGCCGTATTCCTGTCGCCAGTCAGGCGGGGGCAAGTCCTCCACCCTGCCGCTATGACCACGGCAGACGATCAAATAGCCTTCACCGATCAGTTCATTGCCGACTTCGCCAACGCCCGCAGAGATGGGGCAAGATGCAATTCACCCTGAGCGGAACGATAGAGCATCGACAGGAAATAACGGGCTGGCTTCTGGATCTCGGCCGCGCCGGGCTTCAGGGCTGCCGCGCGCATAATTTTCTCGGCCACAATAGCAAGCGCCGCCAGCGCATTGTGCAGGCCGGCGACCTGTACGCCGGCAATCCATGTTTCGCGCGGGATCTGGATCAGCGTCCGAACTGTTTCGGCGTTCCGTTCAAGATCATGCCAAGTTTGCAGCCCAATTCCATATTCAGCCTGCAATTGGCGGCACCCTAACCGGAGTAAATCGAGGGTTGTTGCTGGATCTGTGTCTGACGGTCTTTCAGCTTGTGCAAAGGCTCCTGTCCGCACAGGCTTTTTTTCAAAAGCCATTTGATCGGCTTTGCCGATCTCAGTCTTATTGACTGATCGGGCGTCAGCCCGATTCCGCTTCTCTTCTACAGAATGTGGGGAGGTTGTAGTTGTATATGGGGGGACATATTTGTCCTGTGTGGGGGACATAATTGTTTCTTCATTATCAGGATATGCACAATCTTGATCCCTCTCAAAAGGGGCATAGAGCGCAAGTACATCGTTCAGCAGATCAACGAGCTGAGAGAGATATTCAGGTTGCGATCGCTGCTCATGGAAATGCGGCACCAACCGGTTGAACTGATCCTCGAACCGTTTCGTTTGATGGCCGTCGCGGCGTAGCTGCTCAAGGGCATCAACGATCTGACGGGCGACACCTTGGCATTGGCGTGTTGTCTCGCGCATCGAGCGCCATGTCTCAAGATGGGCGTTCGCCAGTTCTTCCAGCTCGGCAAGGCGATGACGTGCTGGCGAAAAGTCGAGGCCGAAGCTTCCACCTCCTTCGCGGTTCACATAGCGGCGGCCGGTCGGGCTGTCGCGATAAGCGACAATGCCCGCCTCGACGAGCGCGCGGATTGCGCGTGAGACGGTCTTTTCGCTGACGCCCAGATCATAGGCAAGACGCGCATTGGAGATCGCCACAACCGGGCGATTTTCATGCGTCCAGTCCTTGGCCGGTGAAATCGCCAGCAAGGTATCGAGGATCTGATAGGTGTAGCCTTTTATCCCTAGGCGACCGGCGCATTTCTTCAATGCGCTCGCCACTTGGGCTTTCGTCACTGGTGCATGATCGCTTTGCATGGCGAGTGCCGCGCTGGCGAGAATGCCAGGCGTCATCTTTCTGAAGCTTGCTATGGTTTGCATTGGTTTCCTCTCCGAAAACCGGGCAAAGCAGAGCCGTTCGCAAAAGCTGCGTTTGATGTTGACAGAGGGGGCGGGAGACCATAAATTGGAACTTAAGTTTTTGCTGTCCCTCAGAGCGTCGCCAAACGCTTTATGGATTTATCTTTTGCCCCCCGATGTAGCTTGCTGCGTCGGGGTTTGCATTTCCGGGTCTTGTTTCTAACTCCAAATCAAATTCATCAATACGACTCGTGGCCGCGTAAGCTGTCACGCTACCCTATTTGCAACATAAAGCAAAATGGTACTGGAAACTATTTTCCATCGGATTTTGCCGGATTTGTCGCAAAAACCTGACAATTCGGGCTTTTGGGGGCAAATTTCCGGCAGTCCTGCCCTATGCAGCTAGGAAACAGCGCTCGAATCGTCCGAGTGCTGGCAGCATGAATCCATTCATGCCAGATTCGTAAGCAAGACGCGATGAAAGCTTTTCAGGATCTATGAATAGAGCTGCGCGCCGTCGGCGCTGATCTGTCGCCCCTCTTTTCAATGCCCGATAATGGAAGGTTATCGGTCATTTACTGATTCGGGCTTCAAGTGCGGTTAACCTCTTGTTAACCGCGTTTTCCGCACCTTATTCATCGTCGGTAAGTTCGCTCGATGATTGGTCATCTGTGCGGGGTGGCGGAAAACGCTTGTCTAATGCATCCCTTATCCGCTGACGGCAAATAAGAGGGAGACGGCCGAAGCCGTCTCCCGAAAATTTCTTCAGTAACCGAGATCCCCGATCAGAGCATCAAGCTCCGGATCGGGATTATGATCTGCTTGGTGATAAAAGCCATCGGGCAAATCGCCCGTAGCGTGATCGCATTCGGTGCAAATGATTGTGTGGTTGCGATTGATGGAGCCGCCGTCACACGTCTCGAAGAAGCGTTCAATCGCTTCGCCGCTGCACTTGGGGCAAGTGATGACGGCCATGTCATCATCCAGCTCGTAACCACCGGGTTCGACGCTTGTTCCGAAAACTCTGGTCATGATTGTGTCCTTTCGTTTCTATGACGAAAGACGCTGCGCTGTAGGCCAGCCGGAGTCAGGGACTGCGCAGCAGCCGCCAGAGGCGGGCGGCGGGGGAGCCGATTTTCGTAGCCTGGGCGCTAGCCCAAGCGAAGAAAATTGGGGGAACCGCCGATCCTTGACGCTGGCTGGCCGAGCGTATCATGGGCAGGCATAGAGAGAGAGTTCAAAGCGCGCGACTAGCGTGCTTTTCCGCATTGGCAGCGCCCTGCCCGCTTGGGTCTGACATTTGGGGATAATGGCAATTCGGTCACACGAGCCCGAAATATTAAGCTAAATCAACGCCTGCTATCTGGCCTGTCACATTCAGCGAAGACAATTCCGCGTTCATAAGCTATAGATTGACAAGGAGCAGTGACGCGCTGCTCCGGGGGCGTCGAAACCCTTGGTTAGCGGTTGGTGTTGGCCGTTACAGCACCGAACTCCTTGACCTTATGGTCGGTCTCTAGCCGCGCGGGTGTCAATCACCCTATTCTTTCTTCCTAAGTTTCTGTTTCTGCGCGTATTTCTGCTCATGGGCAGTATTCGCAAGA
>NZ_VCPE01000037.1 GCF_005938105.1 Brucella haematophila
TCGATCGCCGGGCATGGGAAGCGAACTTGCTTGAAGAACGGGATCGGACCGACGAGAAAGTTGAAGGTTCCAAACAACTCGATAATCGGGCTAATATGGAAACAAAGGCCGTCGTTCGCGACAGAGAGACTGCCCGTACAGATCCTCCGCAACAACAGGTTCCACGATTGCAGGAACTAGAGCAAGCGCAGCAGCAAAAGAAGGAACGCGACGAACACGAGCGTTAAAGGACGATGCGACACGATTACATCTATAATTCACCTCCCGATCCGAAGGCTGACGACGCCCTTGCAAAGTTCTTTGCGGTTCTGTTCTGTCTCGTCCTGGGACTGGTTGCGATCGTGTACATAGCTACTGTCGTTCGGGACTGGTTCAACGCGGCCGTCGCATGGATAATCGATATGATTAGTTTCCTTGGGGGATTTTTGCCGTTTTGACGGCACAAGAGGATTAAAAATCAGCCGGCGCTTTGGGACCCGGCTTTCTTGTGGTTAGAATTAGTTTTGTGCGGGGTTGCAAAATTGTAGTTTTTAAACTACATAAATCCAATGATTGAGTTGAAGCAGACGGCCACCTTCGTGAAATGGGAAACCCGTTTGCGCGACAAACGAGCCAGAACCATTATCGCGGCGCGGTTGATGCGGCTCGCTGAAGGGTTGCCTGGAGACGTCGAGCCAGTGGGCGATGGCATCAGTGAACTGCGTATTCATTATGGTCCCGGCTATCGGATCTATTTTCAAAAGCGCGGGAATCTTCTGATTGTATTGCTATGCGGCGGTGACAAGGGTTCACAGAGCCGTGATATTGCTGCTGCCAAGAAGCTCGCTATTGAATGGAGTGAACAAGATGACTGAAAAACTGACCTCCTATGATCCAGCGGCTGCTCTGGTCGATGATGAGGAAATCGCAGCTTTTATGGCGGATGCTTTTGAAACGGGAGATGCGGCCTATGTAGCCAAGGCGCTTGGTGTTGTCGCCCGCGCCAAAGGCATGACTGAGATTTCACGCCAAACCGGACTATCCCGGGAACAGCTTTACCGCTCGTTCAGCGGACGCGGGAATCCAACTCTGAAGACAACATTGGCGGTTATGCGTGCGCTCGGCGTTGACATGACAGCGAAGGCTCATACTTCACAGTAAAGGCAATCGTTACTGAATAGTCTCCCTTGTGAGCGGCAGCCGTTAATGCAGTGATCATTCTCTGAATTAGTGGATGACAACGAACTCCCCTCCTGGTGGACTGGCGTCCCCCAATTTGCCGTTCACGCTGTATGCCACGGACGGCTGGCCGTCTCGGGGCCGCGAGCACTCATCGGCGGCTAAGCGCTGCAAAACGCGATGTGTCGAGCCGTTGTAAATCGGGGCTTTCGGCGACCAGCCGATATCCTTCCCAAGCGGTGTATCCGGCAATCCAGAAAGACCGCTGAGTGCGGGGATTGAAGCGCACGTAGCGGGGCACTGTAACGTTAACTTTGTTGTAAAGCTCAGCGGAGGATAAGATGGCATGCACGACCGTCGCTCCTCGCTTTACCATCGCCACCGCTTTCCGCCTGAGATTATTGCAGAGGCGGTGTGGCTGTATTTCCGGTTTCCGCTGAGCTTTCGCATGGTCGAAGACATGCTGGCATACCGAGGGATTATCGTCACCCACAAGACCGTGCGCGAATGGGCTGAAAAGTTTGGACGAGACTATGCCAATACAATCAGTCGCCGCGTGCCGCGCCTTGGCGACAAATGGCATCTCGATGAGGCTGTCGTGACAATCAACGGCGAACGGCACTTTCTGTGGCGCGCCGTTGATCAGGATGGCTTTGTGCTGGAAGTGCTGGTCCAGAAACGTCGCGATACCAGGGCTGCGAGGCGTTTCATTCGGAAGTTGCTGTCAGGTCAGGGCGCAGTTCCTCGCGTCATGGTCACTGATAAGCTCGGCTCATATGGTGCCGCCAACCGCGAGATCGGCCTCACGGTCTGTGATCATCGCCAGCATAAGGGCTTGAACAATCGGGCCGAGAATTCGCATCAACCCATAAGACGACGAGAACGGGTTATGAAGCGTT
The DNA here is from genome assembly GCF_005938105.1 of Brucella haematophila. GTDB lineage: Bacteria > Pseudomonadota > Alphaproteobacteria > Rhizobiales > Rhizobiaceae > Brucella > Brucella haematophila. The sequence continues at coordinate 2,058 of NZ_VCPE01000037.1, forward strand.
TCAAGTCAGCACGACACTTGCAGCGTTTCGCATCCATCCACGACCCGATCTACAATCTTCATCATTTTCCCCGCGACCGCTTCACCTCTGCCATTCACCGCGAACTGCGCCAAACCGCTAACACTGTCTGGCGCGATATCGCTGGCCTGTAATCCGCTTACAAACGGTACATCAAAGTCCAGGATATATCCGTAGGCAGGTTAACGTAACGGTGCCCATTCTTGGCCGCGACCCTCCCGTACCCCGAAATCAAATCCTCTAGGCGGCGTTCCGCGGCTAAAACCCTGTCGCCAGATTGGATCAACACTCTGGTTCCTGGAGATTTGTCGTGTTCGCGCCCACCTGATCCCCGGCGCAAAGCTGCGTCGGCGCACAGGTCCTCACGTCAGGATTGATTGCCTGTTCGGATAGCCACCGAGACGGGCTCCGCGCCCCGGAGGTGCAACATGAACTTGGATCGCTCTTTTTTCTCCCCCGAGCCCGCCCGATCATTTCAAAGCGCCAATTTGGCCATGATCAACGGCGCTTGGAGCAGCTTGCTGCCAAACAACCCCCCAGCAGACGGCGCTTCAAACGCCGAAAATGCCATTGTTCCTCAATCATCGAAGGCTTTGACGCTCTCAAGTCACGGCACCCATACGTCTGCTTCGCTTGGCGCCGTGTCTCCTCCGATCGATGCAAACCGCCTCATTCGGGGGTTCAGGACCGGCGACCGAAAATTCGACGCAGGCAACGAAATCCTCGGTATTGGGTCCACTACCGGTTCTTTGTTCAACCTTCTTGACGGTTGGAAAGCGGTATACTCCTTGCTTCCCGATGGCCGGCGACAGATCGTGCATTTCGCATTGCCAGGCGCAGTGCTGGGGGTGCTCTCGTCCGGTCACATGCCCTCAAACGTCGGCGCGCAGGCCCTGACGGACGTAGTCGTTTCCGTCGTTCCGATGTCCGTTCTGAAATCGCGCCTGCGGGAAGACCCGGAAATCGGCTTGAGACTCGCGCAATCTGTAGCGCGCGAACGCGATCTTGCCTTCGATCACCTGACGAGTATCGGGCGTCGCTCGGCACGAGAGCGCGTCGCCCATCTCCTGCTGGAGCTGTTCACGCGATATCGGGCGCAATGGCCCGGCAACCGCATCGAAGAGATGGCGCTTCCCCTAACTCAAGAACAGATCGGCGATGAGACGGGCCTGACATTCGTTCATGTCAACCGTGTCCTCAGTTCCCTGCGGAAGGAGGGAATCGTTCAATTTCAATACCGGCGTCTTCGAATCCTCAATCCGGATAAGTTGATCGAGGTCGCGGGAGTGGATGTGGAGATCGCGAAGGCGTGGCTCGATCAAAACTCTTCGCGATCAGATGATCGAAGGCGGACCACATAGGCCGGTCCGCCATGCGACAGCCGGATGCGCGTTATCGCGGTGACCAATCCCGACCGACAGGTGAATACTGGAGCAAGGGCCGATGGTCCGGCATTGGTTACCGCCTGAAGGCGGGCGTCTTCCGCTCGATCTCATGCGCACAAGCCGCCGGTCCGCCGGAAATCGTCTGTAGCGATCCCGAACGCCGGTCGTTCTTCACCCTGCCGCAGCGCTTGCGAGCGGCTCATCGGGCGTGAAGAATACGTCGGCGTGCATATCCTCGACGCGGAGCCTCCGGTTGGTGGCAACCACCATGACGGCCTCCACCATCGGTGGCGGCCCGGCGATATATGCCTTCCAGCCGTCGAGATCTGGCAGATCCTTTGCGACCACAGCATCGACATAACCGGTTCGCAAAGCCGTGCCCGACGCCTGGTCGGACAGAACAGGGGTAAATGCCAGATTTCCGTGGATGGACGCGAGACCCTCAAAGTGGTCGACGAGATACAGATCGTTTTCCGTCCGCACCCCGAAATAGACGTGAATGGGTTGTCTCATCCCCCGTGCCAGCGCGGTTTCAACGATCGACTTGATCGGGGCGAGGCCCGATCCGCCCGCCACACAGAGAATTGGGCCGGCATGCTTCTCGCGCAGAAAGGACGAGCCGAAAGGCCCCTCGACCATGACCGGGTCCCCGAGATCGAGCACTGAATGAATGAGGTTAGAGGCCACGCCATCCGGCACGCGACGAATGTGAAATTCCAGCTCGTCGGCGCCCGGCGGGTTCGCCATCGAATAATCTCGTGTCGGCGTGGCCGGAAATGTCACGCGCGCGAACTGGCCGGCCGTAAAGGAGGCAGGCCGACCGTCTTTCGGGCGAACCCGGACAATTTTGATATCGTGGGTGACATCCTCAATGCCAACAACGCTACACTGGAGGCGTCGACGTGGATGGTCGGCCAGCTCGTCCGCACCACCCAGCCATGTAACGGTGGCGTCGGTTTTGGGGATTGCCCGGCAGGCGAGTATCAGCCCCTCAGCTTTCTCCTCGACGGAGAGCGCGAAACGCGAATGCTCCCGAAGGTCGACCTCGCCGGAGTTGAGGCGGGATTTACATGACCCGCAGCGTCCGGATCGGCAGCCGTGCGGATAGGCGATGCCGCTTGCAAGCGCGGCCTCGAGTATCGTCTGGCCTAGCGCGACTTCGATGCTGGCTCCAGCCTGCGGCAGGTCCACTCGTTTGCTGTTCATGACCATATCACTCATGCGGGCGTCGACAAGTCGAGGGCGGCCATGAGTCCGGGCTTCTGGCTCGCAAACGTCCCGTAGAAGATCTGCGACCCGACGATGGTTATCGGTGCGACCCGCACCCCGGTTCGCGCTTTCGCTTCCTCCATCACTGATGGATCGGTCAGATCGCGCTCCTGGAACGTGATGTCTTGTTCTTTGAGCCAGGTCTTGAGCGCCCGGCAGTCCGGGCAAGTGGGTGTCGTATAGATGATGACGCTGTTTGTGCTGGAATGCTTCATCTGTCGTCTCCTTTCGATTTGACAGTTCTTCATCCAGCTTGCGGTTTCCAACGATGGCAGGGTCAAGAAGATTTATTAAGGGTTGACCTTACCATCGTTGGAAGCCCCAATCTCCTTGGACGCGAACAACAGAGGAGGTCCCTATGCTTCGCTTCCAGGTCCCGAACATGACATGCGGCGGCTGCGCAAAATCAGTGACCAAGGCGCTTTTGAGCGTCGACGGGATGGCCCGGATCGAGACTGATCCTGACAAACGCGAGGTCCTGATCGAGACGAGCGCCGACAGGGCAGCCCTTGTCGCCGTTCTCGAAGAAGCAGGTTACCCGGCAGACACTCCTGAATCATCGGGGTGAGAGGCGTTTCGCCACAGCGCCCTGTTTCCGAACAAGCGGGAAGAACGGTCGGCGGCGCGGCCCCATCGCCTCAGCCGAGCCGCAAGAACTTAATCTGGATCAAAGATTCGGAACGTCGGACCGAAGACCTTTGCACCGAAGATTCTGCCCTGCCGATAACTGGCCAGTGTCACGGAACAAGAATGGCCTGCATTCCGAGTTATCGCCAATGGCCAGTGAAGGACAACATCGAATGAGCTCATCGCATAGCCAACACGGCAACCACCACGCACATCATCGGACGGCTGCCAACGGTCCGCACCACGACCACGCGGCCGCAAGCATCGTCTCGGCAGCCGGCTCAACCCATGCCGAACATACCGGGCACGGCGGACACGATCATGCGGAGATGGTCGCCGACTTTCGCCGCCGCTTCTGGGTTTCGCTCATTCTCACGCCGCCCGTCCTGCTTCTGTCTCCGATGATCCGCCATTGGCTCGGCCTGACCGAGCTATTGTCGTTTCCGGGCGACGGTCTCGTGCTCTTCGTCCTCTCGACCATCGCCTACGTCTATGGCGGCTGGCCGTTCCTGACCGGCTTCACCTCGGAGCTGCGCAAGGGCCAGCCCGGCATGATGACGCTGATCGCGCTCGCGATCTCGGCCGCGTATTTCTTCTCGGCGGCGGTCACCTTCGGGTTCCCCGGCGAAGCCTTCTATTGGGAATTGGTGACGCTCATCGCCATCATGCTGCTCGGCCACTGGGTGGAGATGCGTTCCGTCATGGGGGCTTCCCGCGCGCTGGAGGAACTGGTGCGCCTGCTTCCAGACAGCGCGACGCGGATCGATGCGGACGGCTCGACGCATGAAGTAGCGATCTCCGCCCTCCAGCCCGGCGACCGCGTCATCGTCCGGCCGGGCGCGAAGGTGCCGGTCGATGGCGAGATCATCGAGGGATCGTCCGCCTTCAACGAGGCGATGCTGACAGGCGAATCGCGGCCTGTTTCCAAGACCGTCGGCGCGCCAGCCATCGGCGGGGCGATCAACGGCGCCAATGCCGTGACGATCAAGGTGACGGCGACGGGGGACGCGACCTATCTGTCTCAGGTCATCGACCTCGTAAAGAAGGCGCAGGCGACCCGTTCCAAGACCCAGGACCTCGCCAACCGGGCAGCCGCCTGGCTCACCTATATCGCCCTCGTCGTCGGCTTCGGGACGCTTTTCGTCTGGTGGATCGTTCTCGGATCGCCCCTGGAGTTCGCTCTGGAGCGCATGGTGACGGTCATGGTCGTGGCCTGCCCGCATGCACTCGGCCTCGCCGTGCCCCTGGTGGTGGCCGTCAGCACATCGCTGAGCGCGAGCAACGGTCTGTTGATCCGCGACCGGGCCGCTTTCGAGCGCGCGCGCAATCTTGATGCAACGGTCTTCGACAAGACAGGGACGCTGACGGAAGGACGTTTCGGCGTCAGCGATATTGTCCTTCTGTCCGCTGGCGACGAAAGCCAGGAATTGGCGTTCGCCGCCGCAGCGGAGAGTCAGTCGGAACACCCAATTGCACATGGCATCGTCGCTGAAGCCAAGAAGCGCGGCATCGCGATCCCCAAGGCCACCGAGGTCAGCAATATCACCGGCGAAGGCATTACCGCCAAGGTTGACGGCGAGGAGCTTCGGATCGTCAGCCCCGGCCATCTCGCTCGGCAAGGCAGCCCGATCGATCATCCGAAGCTCAAGGAGCTGGAAGCAGACGGCAAGACGGTGGTTGTACTTGTCCGCGATGGCGCGCCGCGCGCGCTCTTCGCGCTTGCCGACATCGTGCGTAGCGAATCGAGAGAAGCCATCGCCGAACTGAATCGCCTTGGCATAAAGTCGGTGATGCTGACGGGCGATGCGAAGGGCGTTGCGGAATCGGTATCCAGGGAACTCGGCATCTCCGAATATTTCGCCGAGGTGCTTCCCGATCAGAAGTCGGACAAGATCAAGGAATTGCAATCGCGTGGCCTTTCGGTGGCGATGGTGGGCGATGGCGTCAACGATGCGCCAGCTCTTGTCCAGGCCGATCTCGGCGTCGCCATCGGCGCTGGTACGGATGTCGCCGTGGAATCCGCCGATGTGGTCCTCGTCAAAAGCGATCCGCGCGATGTGGCGGCCATTCTCGGTCTCTCGCGCGCGACCTACCGTAAGATGGTCCAGAATCTGATCTGGGCGACTGCCTACAATACCGTGGCGATCCCCATGGCCGCCGGCATCACCTTCGGGACCGGCTTCCTGATGACGCCGGCCGTAGCTGCGGTCTTCATGTCGGCCAGCACCATCATCGTCGCCATCAACGCGCAGTTCCTGCGCCGCTACCGCAGGAACGGATGACCCACATGGATACGACGAACCACGCTTCGAGCCATGTGATCCTTCCCCTTCCGGGAAACGACGCCTTTGCCCAGCGCCTCGCCAGCGAGGGCGGTTGGCCGCTCGGCAACCTCGAAACCCGGAATTTCCCCGACGGCGAAAGCTATCTCCGCATCCTGTGCGACGTGACCGACAAAGCGGTCATTTTGGTCAGCACCCTGTCTCACCCCGATGAAGGCTTTCTGCGGCTGGTCTTCGCCGCCGACGCCGTACGATCACTGGGCGCCAGAGAGGTAACGCTGATCGCCCCGTACCTCGCCTATATGCGGCAAGATCGGCGCTTTCGACCGGGCGAGGCGGTCACGTCCCGCACATTCGCAAGACTCGTATCGGCAACCTTCGATCGCCTGATTACCGTCGACCCGCACTTGCATCGCCATCCAACACTTTCGGCGATCTATTCCATTCCGACAGCGACGCTTCATGCGGCCCCGCTCCTTGCCGACTGGATAGGGTCGGAGGTCAAGGCCCCACTGCTTATCGGCCCTGATGAGGAAAGCGAGCAGTGGGTCTCGGCCATTGCGAAGCGCATCGATGCGCCACATGCGGTCCTGAGGAAAGTCCGACACGGCGATCGCGACGTCGAAATCGAACTTCCCGATCTCTCCGCCTGGCACGATCGTCAGCCTGTACTCGTGGATGACATCGCCTCATCAGGCCATACTCTTATCGAAGCGGCGAGGAAGTTGCGACTGCAAGGTCTGGCTCCGCCTGACGTCGCTGTCGTGCATGGCATCTTCGCGGGCGATTCGTATCAACAGCTTGCCCCGCTCTGCGGTCGCATCGTTTCGACCGACTCCGTTGTCCACGCCAGCAACCGTATTGAGCTTGCGCCGCTTATTGCCGCGCATCTCCGGACGGACACGGCGGCAGGGTCGGATCAGATCCGCCACCGCCGTCCTCCGGAGCCGCTCGATGCGGTGGAGCGCGCGGGCATCGACTCATTCCCCGCCAGCGATCCACCGCCATGGTTGGGGGGACATCGGTAGCGCTGTCGATAGATCGCACTCAACAAGCAGTCAAAAAAGGATCCCGAAAGCATGGCCGCAGCGACTCCCGAACTCTTCAAGGCATGGCGCGACGGCTATGGCCAGATCCGACATAGCGACGAAACCATCGAGCGCATTCAAACGCTGGCCATGTCGGGACGGATCGAACCTGATCGGCTCTACCGACTGCTCGCAGCGGCCGACCGCCTGACCTCGGCTGCCATGTGGACCATCGTCCACATGACCTATGCGAGGCGTGTCGATGGCATTGCCAAGTTGTTTGAATAGGGCTTTGAGCAGCTTTCGCCTGTGTTTATCAAGCGGTCATTTCGGTCGTGTAGTCACGCCATAATGCAA
>NZ_VCPE01000038.1 GCF_005938105.1 Brucella haematophila
CTGAAAAACAAACGAGGGAAGGTTCAAACATGGGTCAATTCTAAATGGAAATATCACCCCAAACCGGGTCACTTCTCAGCGGCAATCAACAGTCAGGAAAGATGCCGGGCGCGAGCGTCGCCACCATGCTGTAGATCCAGGCAGCTCCGGTGCCCATCGCGATCAGCGTGAACATGTTGAGGCTGCGGTTGACGAGCGATTGCCAGCCACGCTGGAAGAATGGCCAACCGGCCCACAGCACCACAGGCGTCGCCAGCAGCATCTGGATCCAGTTCGAGGTCCGCTGGCTGATGAGGTGGTCCAGACCAAGAAGATGGCCGCCCATCTCCAGCACGAACACCGGCAGCGTCAGCACCAAGCCGATCCAGAACCGGCGCGTCATGTCGATCAGTTCCTCGTTCGGCCCGGCCTCCAGGCTGACCAGCACCGGCTCCAGCGCCATGCCGCAGATCGGGCAGGAGCCGGGGCCGACCTGCCGGATCTCGGGATGCATCGGGCAGGTGTAGATCGTCCCCTCGGGCACCGGCTCGGCCCGTTCCGTCGCGGCGGCAGGGTCGAGATAGCGTTCCGGGTCGGCCAGGAACTTCTCCCGGCACCCGGCCGAGCAGAAGTAATAGGGCCGACCCGCGTGCTCGGCCTTGTGCGCGGTCTTGTGGGGATCGACCATCATGCCGCAGACCGGGTCCTTGACCTTGTGGGCACTGTCCGCTGCGACAGCCGCGTGCCCCTGCTCATGGCCGTGGGCCGCATGATCGTGGTGCTGATGATCGTGTTCAGTATTGTTGGTCATTTTTACGCCTCCTCGGCGTCTCGTCCTCGGCCTTGCGTTCGCCGTTCTGCGCTTTCCAATCGCTAGACGGTCAAGAGGTGACTGGAAGCTGGAAAAGTATCGCCGTTTAGTGATTCCCATGGAAATTTCGAACGTTGGTCTGTTCTGGCGCGGCATGTGACCGCATGATGTCAATGTCGGCTGCAGTCTCCTCGCCATCGAGGCAGTATTCCTCCACCTGCAACGTCGAGAAGTAGATGTTGAATCGCTCGCGCAGGAGATGGTTCGCCTGCCGCAGCACCCGCTCGCCGTCTTTCCAGTTCCGAACGCAGATGTGGCTCGAGAAGACATTGCGCCCGGATGTCAGGCTCCAGGCATGGACGTGATGCACATCCGTCACCCCCTCCAATTGCCGGATGGCCGTGATTGCGGCCTCCAGATCCAGGTCTTCCGGCGTGCCCTGAAGCAGGATGTGCAATGCCTCACGCAGAATGCCCCAGGAAGCCCAGAGCAGGACGAGCCCGAAGGCCATGCCAAGCAGGGGATCAATGGCGAGGAAGCCCGTAAATCGGATCACCAGCGCCGAGATGATGATGAGGAAGCTTCCGACGAAGGTCTGGAGGATGTGCCAGTAGGCGCCGCGCATGTTCAGGTTGCCCTTCTGGCGTTCGTACAGCAGCCAGAGCGCGACAAGCTCGGTGGCGATCCCGCCGGCAGCGGCAAACAGCATCGGTGTCGTGGCCAGTTCGATCGGCTCCATGAGACGCATCGCGCCCATCCACAGCACGAAAAGAGCCATCGCGACGAGAAACAGGCCGTTGAAAAGGGCGCCGAGGATCTCGGCCCGGACATAACCGAAGGTACGTGCCGGGCTGGATTTCCGTTCAGTCAAGCGAAGCGCGACCAGTGCGATGAGCACGCCGCCCACGGCAGAGAAGGTGTGGAAGGCATCGGAGATGACAGCGACGGAGCCCGTCCAGATGCCGATTCCCAGCTCGACTACAAAGTAAAGGCCGGTGAGCCAGCCCGAGATGACAAGCGCCTTGCGATCGCCGCCCGCGGGCATGTGACCGGCATGGCCGCCGTGAGACATCGACATGAGTCCGCCTCCTTGTTGCTGAGGGAGAACGCCGGCATCCGACGTCCTCTGCCTGGCCTATGCGCTGACCGCGAATTCGGTCATCATGCCGGTCTCAAGATGCGGCATGTGGTGGCAATGCAGCATCCAGCGCGCGGCCTCGCCGGCGTCGAGCGCGATATCGACCATCGACATCGGCGGCACATATACCGTGTCGCGCAGCGCGCCCCGGACTGCACGTCCGTTCAGTCCGACGACCTGGAACACATGCCCGTGCAAATGCATCGGGTGGCCCATCATCGACATGTTGTGGAATGACAGCACGATCCGCTCACCGCTCTGCGCGGTCACCGGGCGATGCTGGCCCCAGACGGCGCCGTTGATCGTCCACACATAGGGCTGCATCGAGCCGCCCAGCATCACCATGTGGCTGCGGTCCACCGGCCGTTCCGGCAAAGCGCCCGCGGCGATCAGACGCGTCTCCTGCGCAAGGTCGCTGTCGAAGGCAGGCGCTTCGGCCTCCGCCATGGTGTCGATGCGCCGTATTTCGGCGCCCTGCGTGGCAAGGATCAGCCCGGTCCGCTCTCGCGCGCCTTCCCGCAGCGCGAGGATCGGCCAGGCGCCGCCCTCCTGCGGCAGGTCGATCTCGAGGTCGAGCCGTTGGCCCATGGCCAAGCCGAACCGCGTGCCGGGGACGGGCTGAACGGCATGGCCATCGACCGCGACGAGCCGGGCCTGCGCTTCGCCAGTCTCGATCCAGAACACCGTTGCCGCGGCGGCGTTGATCACCCGCAGGCGGATGCGCCCGCCGCGCTCAACCTGCACCACCTCGGGATCCGAAAGCGTGCGGTCGTTGGCAAGATAGGCGTCCCAGTCGTAGTCGTTGAGGTCCATCGCCATGCCGTCCATGGCGCCCATTCCCGTCATGCCACCCATGGCGCCGTGATCCATGCCACCCATCGGCATGTTCCCCATCGCGCCGTGGTCCATGGCCGCCATGCCGCCCATGACCGCGCCGTGGCCGCCTCCATGACCGCCGGCGGTCCCGTGGCCGCCAAGGATCTCGGCCATCACCTCCTCGGGTGCCTTGAACGAGAAATCATGCAGGAACAGCACCACCTCCTGCCGGTCGGCGGCGACATCCTCGGCGCTGCGCACGATCAGCGGCGCGGCCAGAAGGCGCATCTCATGCAGCGGCACATGCGCGTGCATCCAGTAGGTGCCGGGCAGCGGCGCGAAGTCATAGGCGCGAGTCTCGCCGGGGGCGAGCATCGGCAAAGGCATGTCGGGCACGCCATCCTGTGCGTTGGGCGGGATCTGGCCGTGCCAGTGGATCAGCGTGTCAGTATCGAGATCGTTGCGCAGATCCACCCGGAACCGCGCGCCGGGATCGAGTGTCAGCCCCTGTCCGGCTGGCCCGGCAAGACCCCAGACGGTGGCGGCGCGACCGTCGATGTCGAGCGTCCGGGTGGCGGCGTGCAGCGACAGCGGGGCGGCGCCCTGCGCTGCCGCGATCCGGGGCAGATGCGCATAGGCCAGCATGGCGGCGCCAGCGGCAAGAAAGCCGCGTCGTGAAAGGGTATTCATGGTCGTCTCCTCGGGACAGCTCGTCCCGTTCATCAAAACCGACAGGACGCCGCGGGCCTCGGCCCGGACGCGCGATCAGAGGAGACGGTGCTTGGGAGGTCGTTCGTTCAGTCCAGGTGCCCGACCGGCAAGCACTGCACCGGTGGGCAGGTCATGGCTGGCAGGCGCGTAATCGCTGCCAGAGCTGTCGCTCGGGGAGGTCAGGAAGACCGAAAGACCGGCGCAAAGCAGCTCACAGCTTCCGGTGTCGATCGATCCGCAGTGCTGTTCGCCATCACAGGAATGTTCGCTGCCGGCCGCAACCTGCATCATCTCGCCGACATGCATCGAGTGATCCGGCTCTGCGCTCAAGCGCGCCGCATGCGCGGAGGTCACCGTCGTCATGACGGCGATCGCGAGTACGGCAAGCATAGTGACGAGGCGCGAGAACATGCCGGAAAGATAGGCGCTGGTCACGGGAATGTCAATTGCCTCCGGCGTCGCGCCTCTGGCAGAAATTCATCCTCGGCATGTAGCCAATAGAAATTCCTCGCCACCAATCATGCAACTCATGCGAAAAGAACTCCGTAATATCTTGTGGCCCGGGTTGCTCGTCGGAGGCCTGGTCATGGCGGTCTTCGCTGGCAGGCACTATGCCCAGACCGCATCCAACGCCGCGTCATCTGCAGAAGTCATCGAACAGGGCCGGCAGATCTATGCGGACCAATGTGCGTCCTGCCACGGTGCGCAGCTCGAGGGGCAGCCGGACTGGAAGACGCCCCTTCCGTCCGGGCGTCTCCCGGCGCCACCACACGATGCCGACGACCACACGTGGCACCATCCCGATGACATCCTGTTCCGGATCGTCAAGGAGGGCACGGCCGCCATCGTCGGGGGCGGCTATAAGAGCGACATGCCGGGCTTTGCCGTCCTCAGCGACGCAGAGATCCAGGCTGCGCTCGCCTATATCAAGAGCACCTGGCCGGAGCGCGAGCGGACCTACCAGGAGAATGTGTCGCAAGCACGCTGAGCGCTGATGGCACCTTCGGGATGGAGCTTCGCTGCAGGCCGGAGCTGCCCGTGCGACCGGCTGCTCAGTTTTCCGAGGCCCACCCGGTGACAGTTGTGGCTGCCGGACAGAAGCGGCATATTTGGATCAACCCGATGGCGACACCTTTGGGAGCGATGTTCGTGGGATTATTCATGGATTACTTGGCCTTTGAAGCGCGCCCGATCATGGCGCAGCGTCGGGTTTTCCCTCAATGAACAATCCCGGCTCCAGTTCATCGAAGCGGGTTCAAGACCGCACGGAGCGGCTCAACAAGAACTGCTTCTGCGTTACACTGGACCTTCCATCGCTGCGCGAGGCGCTGGAGCAGGAGGCAGGTGAGCCGGCGTTCTTCGAGACGTTCATCGGCCCCAAGACCCACCTGTTCTCGCACGTGCCGGTGTTCCTTTCGGCCACCACCGTCAATGAGATGCGCGCGATCGCAGTGGCTGTGGAGACCACCGCCCAACTCGAGGCATACAAGACCGCGGTCCTCTCCTGGGCGCCGGAAATCGCGTGGGGGGATCACGGCCCGCTCGGGGCATTGATGGGCTACGACTTTCATCTCGGCGAAGACGGCCCCCGGTTGATCGAAATCAACACCAACGCCGGCGGCGCGTTTCTCAATGCCTTTCTTGCACGAGCGCAGCGCGCGTGCTGCGCCGAAATGGATATCCCCCCGGCGCTGCCATCGTTCGAGGACGCGGCGTTTCGCATGTTCCAGAACGAATGGATTCGGCAGCGGGGAACGGGCACGCCACAACGCATCGCCATCATCGATGACAATCCGCCGGAACAGTACCTTTATCCCGAGTTCGTGCTCGCGCGGCAAGTTTTGGCGGCACGAGGGGTAGACGCGGTCATCGCCGACGCCGGTCACCTTAGCTACGACGATGGTCGGCTCAGCGTCGACGGAAAGACGATCGATCTCGTTTACAATCGGGTCACCGATTTCGCCTTTGATCAGCCCGAGCACAAGGCATTGCAGGAATCCTACCGTGATGGCGCGGTTGTCGTAACGCCGAATCCGCACAACCACGCGCTCCTTGCCGACAAGCGCAACCTTTCGCTTCTTTCGAATTCCGCGACACTTGAGGCATGGGGAGTCGACCCGGGGATTCGGGCCGGGCTTGCTGCCGTTCCACGCACCGTTTTGGTCAATCCCGACAACGCTGATGCACTTTGGAAATCCCGCAAGGACCTGTTCTTCAAGCCGACAGGAGGACATGGTGGCAAGGCGGTATATCGTAGCGACAAGCTGACGAAAGGAGTCTGGGCGGAGATCGCGGGAGGCGGATACGTTGCCCAGACGCTGGTCCGCCCCAGCGAGCGCATGATCAAGATCGACGAGACACCCCAGAGGCGCAAAATGGACGTGCGACTGTATACCTATGATGGGCAGGTGCTTCTGGTGGCCGCGCGCCTTTATCAAGGCCAGACCACAAATTTCAGGACGCTAGGGGGTGGGTTCGCGCCGGTGTTCGTGATCTGAAGCGAGAGCTGTTGGGATCTTGTATAATGAAATCAATCCCTTAAGGTGGAGAAGGTTGGACGTCAGACCCATCCCCTCCGCCAAACACCGCCGATTGCCCTCTATAGTGCGATAATGCCGCCGATCACCGCATTACATCGGATGAGATAGCAAACCGCCGTTTCTACGCCACAGCCCAATATATCTTGACCGCCCATGGCGGCTTGCGGCCCCGACTCCGTCGTGCATCTCATCCAGAATGAACGGCAGGTTGCGGGTGGGAACGGAGCCCTTCGAAACGACCTCTAGAGGGTCGAAAGCACTCATTCTAAACGTGGTGAAATTGCAGAATTAGAGAATGTCGCTCGACTTTGGCCGGTCCATGCGTTTTCCGTGACCGTCTAGAGCCTACGTCGATATGCGACAGCGATCTGACCTTTGAACTTCTCGCTTGTAATTGTGTACCACTATAACTTACCAAGTCACACGCGAGGAAGGATGACATGGCATCATACTCATTCTTATGGGTAAAACTATGCGGCGTTCTAACTTGTCAATTGACAATTTAATATGGCGGAGTATATATTTTGCCTAGAAAGAGGCACACGTCGAAGGAAATAGAAGGCGTCCTCCAGGAGCTCGAAAAGCTCGGGTGGAAGCTGATCGAGGGAAAAGGGCATTGTTGGGGTATCCTGCGTTGCCCTGCCAATGATCAGGATTGTCGCTGTGGCGAGTTTTGCCAGATGTCGGTCTGGTCGACACCCAAAAACCCTCAGCAACACGCTAAGAAGCTCCGCCAGAAAGCCCTTGCTTGCGTGCAACTAAAGAAAAATGACGAAGGAAATGTCGATGGCTGAGGAATTCGAATTCGAGTTAGTTTTCGCGCTCCCTGACGGGGAACACGATCCATTTGTGTTGTCCGACGCCATCTTCGAAGCTGGCTTCGGGGACGCCCTGGTGGGCACTGGTACGCCCGGCTTGCTCGGTGTCGAGTTAGAAGCGGAAGGCGATGACGCTGAGAACGTAATTCTTAATGCAGCACGGGCGCTGATCAAAGCGCTTCCCGAAGGCACGACCCTTCACGAGGTTCGACCTGACCTGGTAAGCCTGGCTGACGTCGCTGAGAAGCTTGAAGTGCAGCGGCAGGCGCTCCAGCAACGAAAAATGCCTCTTCCTGTCGCAGGCGGACTCTACCGGATCGATGAGATCGTTAAGGTTGTGACAGAAGCATCTAAGCCCCAGGAGGGCCGTCGGCGCCCACGCTTCAATATTGACGCAGCATCCAAGTGGTTTCGCGCTGGCGACGCGGCGCGGCGGGTGAATGCCCTCCTGACTATGAAAGAGATCGACCCTTTAACGATCGAGTTGAGGCCACGTCAGGAACGCTAGGGGAGCTCCACAGTCCACCGCCTACAACGGCCGGCTATAGGGTCGGCATTTATGCATTAGATATATTAAAGACATTGAGTTTTACACTCGGGCATCGGATTCGACTTAGCACGTTTATTCCCGCCCCATAATGTAGTTTGCTCCTGTAACTGACCCCAGACCCGCTTAAATCTCAATCCCACTTCAAACATTCCGAGCAGCAAAAGTACCCGTCTGATTAAATATTCTTTGCCGTCAAAACGGCAGAAATCCTCCAAGGAAACTGATCATATCGGTTATCCACGCGATGGCTGCATTGAACCAGCTTCTTAGGACAGTAGCTACGTACACGATCGCAACCAAACCAAGGACGAGCCAGAACAGAACCGCAAAGAATTTTGCAAAAGCATCGTCAGCCTTCGGATCGGGGGGTGAATTATAAATGTAATCGGGTCGCATGGTCATCTAACGCTCGTGTTCGTCGCGGTCCTTCTTTTCCTGTTGCTCTTGCTCTAGTTCCTGCAATCGTGCAACCTGTTGTTGCGGAGGATCTGTACGGGCAGTCTCTCCGTCCCGAACGACGGCCTTTGTTTCCATACTAGCCCGATTATCGAGTTGTTTGGAACCTTCAACTTTCTCGTCGGTCCGATCCCGTTCTTCAAGCAAGTTCGCTTCCCATGCCCGGCGATCGA
>NZ_VCPE01000039.1 GCF_005938105.1 Brucella haematophila
CGGTTGCTTTTGACGCTCGTTCGCACGTCGACGCGGTTGCCGCAAAGCCGGAAGCCTGAAAAATTTCCCCGCCTGCGGCTCCTCGCGCGACAAATTTTTCGGCCTCGGCTTCCTCCGCTGCGCTCCGGACCAAGGGTGCAACACCGCTTACCGCCGTGCCAGTGAACGATCATCGCAACCACATAGAGGAGTGAATACCATGGCCAACGAAATCACCAATTTCATCCAGTTCGACAGCGAAGACCTCGACACTGCATCCGGCAAAGGCCGCATCTCGACCCTGACCGACGATATCGACATCGAGGTCGTGCCCTTCAACTCGGAAAACCCGGACGCTCCTACGCATCGCGTTTTCGCCAAGTCACCGCGTGGCTTTAATATCGAGGTTGGCGGCATCTGGAAAAAGGCAAAGGCCGATGGCGAAGGTTTTAAGCGCAATCTCTCGATCCGTCGCCTGAACTACAACGCCAATCTGGGCCGCTTCGGCGGACAGGACGACCCAAGCCTTCAGGCCGTTCTCGAATGGGAACCGCGCAATTGATAGCCCAACAGCGCCCGGTCAAATGCCGGGCGCAATTCACAGTAGTGCCGTAAAATCCCTTTGTTTTCTGGATTTTCACCGCTTTTGATGCTAGTGTAGACAACAACAGGAGTTTTGAAGATGAACTTTCATGCCCCCCGTCCGGATCGATCAGCAGAAGCTGTTGCCAAGCGTAAAAAGGCTACAGATCAGGCGCGCGCCGCAAATATGCGACAGGGTTATGTCCACGATCCATTGTTGGAGGCGGCAACCGAGGCCTATGTCGCTGGCGAGATCTCGCGCGACGAATACAAAGCGCGCGTTGTTCGCAAACCTCAGTAATTCCCCTTCAACATTTTGGGACATGAGACCGCCTGCCTTGGGCTGGCGGCTTTTTGTTGATCTTCGTCATGGCTGAAACGGGACCCAAAGGCTCCTATACCTATCCGAATATATCAGACGATCCCGACCGCAGGGACGTGCTGCGCAACAAACTCGGAATCCAGTCCCATAAGGAACTGCGCGTCGAAGAATATCGCGCGACAGCTTTCCGATTGGCTGAAATTACTGAAGGTGACGGACCAAAAGGCGCTTTCGACGCGCAACATCTGAAGGCCATTCATGGTCATATTTTCCAGGATATTTATGAATGGGCCGGTCATACGCGCAATGAAAGCCCCGTTGTCGACGGCCAGAGAGTGGAACCAATTGGCAATCTGTCGAAAGGCGGAACCTCGTTCCTACACGGCTCGCGTATCGAGATGGGCTTGGATGAAGCCTTTAGACCGATCCGGAATCCCGAAATTTTGCGCGGATCGTCGGTCGAACGGTTCGCCGAGATCGCCGGTAAAGTGTTGGCAGAGTTGAATTATGTGCACCCGTTTCGAGAAGGAAACGGACGGACGCAGGAGGCGCTTGATCAAGGCGTATTCTCCGCCGCTGTGATTATCAACATTCTGGCTCGCAAGCGTGATCCACAGCCCGCCGCCATTCTTTCCATCCCCGATGCGCTGCGCCTGACCCATGAGCCTGTGGCAGACTGCGCACGTTATGACAGCCTCAGGAGGGCAAGCTGATATGGAACGATCTCAAATCTTCGACATGATGAGCACGCTGAAGCTTTACGGCATGCGCAGCGCCTATGACGAGATCATGGCCTCTGGCATCAAACGCCAGCACGAACCACCGCGCATTGTCGGCGACCTGTTGCAGTCGGAGATCGCCGAGAAACAGGCGCGCTCGATTAAATACCAGATCACCGTCGCAAAGCTGCCGCTGGCCAAGGACATCGACGACTTCGACTTTACCGACACGCCGGTCAATGAAGGACTGGTGCGCCAGCTCGCGAGCGGAGCTTTCCTTGCCGAGCAGCACAATGTCGTTCTCGTTGGAGGAACTGGCACTGGAAAATCCCATTTGTCCATCGCACTTGCCCGTGCCTTGATCCGCAACGGCGCGCGCGGGCGCTTCTACAACGTCGTCGATCTCGTCAATCGTCTTGAAACGGAAGCGCGTAATGGTAAGCAGGGGCGTCTTGCCGACTTTATCTCCAGGCTCGATTTCGTCATTATGGACGAGCTTGGCTATCTTCCGTTCGCCCAAGCGGGCGGACAGTTGCTGTTCCACCTCATCAGCAGGCTCTACGAGCGAACTTCAATCATCGTCACCACAAACCTGACGTTCGGCGAATGGCCGACTGTCTTCGGCGACGCAAAAATGACCGCCGCTCTGCTCGACCGGCTTACCCATCATTGCGAGATCGTTGAAACGGGAAATGAATCGTGGCGCTTCAAAAACCGCTCTCAAAGCTAAAGCCGAAGAACGCTAGTGATCCGCGCGCGCAAACCCTGCACTAAATTGAAAGTTCCGGGCCCGCGCACGCTAAACGTTGCAACCTAAAGGAGGGGTACTTTTTGGACGCCGATAAGGGGTTCCGTTTAAACGCCGATTGACAGTCCAGCAGGTCTCTTTGCGCTGCATCGGGTCTGACGGATGAGATATTACTGTGTTCTGGTGCGAGCGGTATTGTAAACATCGCCACGCTCACGTTTTCCAACTGCCACGACCAACACCGTCACGGTGTCGTCGTTGACGGAATAAACCAGCCGATAGCCTAATTGACGTAGTTTTATCTTGTAATGGTCAGGCATACCGTGAAGTGAGGCGCTAACGACCCGCGGCGTTTCCAAACGTTCACGCAATTTTTTCTTTAATTGCTCTCGGATTGTTGAGCCAAGTTTATTCCATTCTTTAAGTGCTGAGGGCAGGAATTCAAGCTTATAAGGCATCGAAATCGACCGAAATGCCTTTTTCGTCGGCTCGTTTCCGGATTATCTCAGTCAGGCGAATATCGTCCAGCTGCTCGAGCATGGCTTCGTAGACATCTGCGGGAACCATATAAGCCATAATTCGATTGTGATTAAGAACGGCGACAGCCTCGCCCTTAGCCTCGTCCATTACCGCGGACGGACTTTTTTTGAGGTCCGAAACACTAACTGCTATATTTGCTTCCACACGTTGCATAACAAATTCCGTATCCAATTTGGTGTGATAAATAGTACCATATTAAGTATGGAAGTACAATACCGAACCCGACAATCCATGATTGCAATTCAGATTGCGCAATTCGAGCAATTGTCGGCTGTTCGCAATTGCCATGTCAACTTCGACTATTTAACAGGATCCGTGCTTTGCGGTTTGGCGTCGACCTGGCTTTGTAAGTCTGCCATTTTTTTAACCAACGAAAGCAAGTCGCGCGTCGTGCTATGCGGGAGATTTGCCACGAGTTTCGCAAGTTCCACGCGATCCTTGGCTTCTTCCTCGCTTTTCCCCCACAAATGAGGTGCTGCCTCGTAGAGCATGTCAATTGGCATCAAGCCAAGCACTTCGCAGATATGGATCATACGTGTGACATGGAGCTTTGAAAATGCGCGCTCATATCGACCGTACACTGGTGTTGAAAGCCCCATCAAGGGCGCAAAATCAGCTTGTTTCAGGCCCGCTTGTTCTCGTGCTTCGCGCAGGTATTTTGCAAGTCGCTGATCTATTTCTTCAAACGTGCTTATTCCGTTAAAACCTGAACGCCTAAAGACTGGCTTATCGATCTCAGGATCATTGGTCCTTTCCAAAGAATGCTCATTTGCGAAATCCAATGACTCACTACTCACGCTGGAACCCCTTTTACCTGCCGTGCCACAACGGCGATCATTACCATATTTTTCAGAAATAGCAGCACTTCAGAGTTCGTGTTCGCCTGTTTTCAGCGCGCGTTTATATTGAAATGAAGGAGGAGGGCGCATTCGGCGCTAGCGTTTGGGATTCCAATGCCGATTGTCGTCACATCGGTTATCTGGATTTCACCGCCACAAGGCGCCAATCATTGGCCACCCCCTCGAAGACGGCTTCGATAGCTTTGGGCTCATTCAACCAGCTTAGCGATGCAGACAATTCGCATGCAACAGTCTGCTCTTTGATTGGAATACAACGCAGGACCGACACTTTGGAAGAACGGCCGTAATCGGCGTAATTCCAGTTCGACAATCGAAATAACTCCGTCCTGGCTGTTTCGTCATCAGGCCAAATGGCATCGTAGCTTTGCTTTGCCAGACTAGCGACCTTCCGTTCGTCGGTATGAAGATCCAGATTGGTGCGCAGCGATGGAGCGATATAGATCCCAACGGCAATTCCGACCGCAATGCCGATGAGAAAACTTCGACCAAGCATGATCAGTATCCGTTATCTTTGAGATACTGATCAATTGCGTCTCGAAGTATGACGGTCATCTTGAGACCGTTGTCGTGTGCTGCTTTCTCAAGTCGACGCTTGGTTTCATAATCAAGCGAAACGTTGACGAAATGCTTGCTTTCACGCTCACGAGACTTGCGAAGCTCACGCAGTCGATTACGGGAGTCTTCCCGACGGTTCGCAGTTTCAATAGCACTTGCCCGGTGCTGTTCCGGTGTTGTCTCAAGAGGCGTATACTGCTTTTTCTGTCTTGATGTCGCTGGCGCCGATTCATTTCCAATTCTTGCAGCGTCTTCGTCGTGCGTGTGCGAAATCGGCGGGGAAGAAGCAGTGAGCTTATCCATATCTGCAGAACGTTTTCGACGTTCCGCGACAGGGAAGTCAGAAAGAGAGATTTTTCCCTTAGCCATTGATAGTCTCCCTTTGCTGCGCCATTTTAAGTTGCTCCAACTCCTCGACGAACGCATTAACCTCAGCTCTGGCCTTAAGAACCGGTTCACTCGGTTCGAGCATTTGTAGCGTGCCAAGACCGCTGCGGATTTCGCGATAGCAGTTGCGCTCGATCAACTCTGTATCGAGCAACACGGAATTATAGCCGTGTTCGCTCAGATTTTGGACGAAAGGGCGAATGATCCGGTATTCTTCCAGATGC
Source organism: Brucella haematophila (assembly GCF_005938105.1). Taxonomy (GTDB): domain Bacteria; phylum Pseudomonadota; class Alphaproteobacteria; order Rhizobiales; family Rhizobiaceae; genus Brucella; species Brucella haematophila. Next base: position 4,917 of record NZ_VCPE01000039.1, read on the forward strand.
CGATTGACGATCGTGATACGTGTTCGCAGAACTGCTTGAGGAATACTACGATCAAGAACGTCCGTTCGTGTCGCAATCGCCTCCGCGGCCTCACCAACTGCTTTAATCTCGTCTTGGGCGGGCTGAATGGGTGTGATGACGATATCTGAATGGTCGATTATCGTATCCATCACAACACTATCGACGCCCGGCGCGTCGATCAGTATGGCGTCATAGTTGCCCTCCTGTGACGCCATTAATTTCTCTATATTATTCTGACGAAGTGCGGTCGCGAGCGAGATCGATGCCGGTACGTTGTCCTTTGCTTCGCACCGCTTCCACCACTCGGCTAAGTTCTGTCGTGGATCGGCATCAATGAGCAATACCCGTCGATTTTTGAGTGCGAGTTCACCTGCAGTCAAAATGACCGCGGTCGTCTTCCCGGCTCCACCTTTGCCGCTTACCGAAGATATTCGAAGTGTCACGATGGCCCTCCTGTACCTGGATATGCTGGTTTTCTTGGTGTCGATTATTGCCTGAAGCGCCGACAATGCTGCCAACAGGGCGCGAGAATGCATGTGAAGATAAGGTAGTTTCACATGATGTGACAACTCAGTTTGTAGCATGTGACACAACATGTGTTCACATCAAATAATCACATCACTCGATAACTGGAGTTTGGGAACATGTTTCTCCCAATCGAGTGTGAACCCCGGAGCCGCGCAAAAGCCGTCCTTGCCGCCCGCTCGCAGTCCGGCAAGGGCGAAGAGCGAAGCGTCCCTTGCTGACGAGTACGAGAGGGGTACACAAAGGCGAATAAAGCGTTCTGGTGGTGAACCTTGGTGAGTGTAATTTCTTTGCAGCGCCGAGGCTGCGCCCCGGCGTAAGGTAAGCGGAGCGGGGCCAAGTTAGACGAATATTGGATGGCTCCCCTTGTAAATGGTTAGGCAGGATACGGAAAAATGTGCTACATTTTTGCTAAGCAATCGCGAAACAGGTCCGCGATTGTCGATTGCTGCGCTGAACTGGAGCTAACAACGGCTATGAATGAAGCAATTTCAGAGGACATGGGGGCTGTAAAATCTAAGCCGCAAACCATTCATAGCCGTGTTTCGGCGGACGAATATGATGCGATCGACGACGCCGCGAAGGCCGTTGACATGACGATGAGTGCATTTTTCAAGGCCGTTTTGCTGCAAGGGGCGGGGACAAAGCCGATCTTCAATGACGAAGACAGGGCGCTTTTGTCTCTCATGCTTGAGGATATGCGCATGATTGGCATCAATCTCAATCAGGTTGCTCGAGCGCTGAATAGCGGCAAATTGGTTTCAGATGGCGAAATCCGCATGGTGGTGGGTGACGTACAAAAGATGCAGGTTGCGGTTCTGAGTGAATTGAGGCGCGTCACCAAGCGGTCAGGATACAGACACCGCAGCAAGGAATAGCGACCATGGAATTCTTTCTCGGGGCCTTTGAGAGCGAATGGGAGCAGCGCCGTGCGGCGTTGCTGCATGAGCTTTCACTTGGTTCGAGTGCTGCAAGCAGCGCCGAGGAAGAAATGCGCCGGAGATTGCGTGAATTACAGATCGCAGGTGGCGCCGCTGCAGCAGGTGGTGGTTCAGTGCCTAAAATGCGCAGGCCATCCTCAAGAGCGCTGACAAGCGCAGGCAGTGCGTCAAACAAACAGGTTGCTATCGCGAGGCCGATGGAAACACGTTTGGCCGCAGTGGCAGCAGGTAGTCAACCGGCTGTAGTCAAAATGGCGTCGTATGGTGGCGGTGCGCGGTTCGGCGCGATGGTCAATTACGTATCGCGCAGCGGGGAAATTTGCGTCGAAAAGGAAAACGGTGAACGCCTTAAGGGTCGCGAGGAGCTGGCACGGTTGCGCGGTCATTGGGAGCCATTGTTTCAAAATCGGGCCGAGAGCAGGGATATTGGAACTTTCCGGGTGACGATCGAAGCTGCCGGGTTCGCAACAGAAGAAGCTTTGCACCAGCACGTGCGCGATAGTTTGACTAGCGCATTCGGTAATCGCAGCTTTGCTTATGCCGTTTCGCAACCATCACATGGCGTTTTAAAAGTTGACGGTGTGGTGGTGTTGCGCAGCATGGAAGGGGAACGGTTGACCGGCGACCCGAAGGCGGCGGACATTATTCAGAGGCGTTACAACGAAAGCGCAGCGTCCGAGCTCGGGAGGGCGCGGTTCCGTTTTACCGGGTATGGTAATGGCGTGGGATATGGCGCTGCCAAGTTGAGAAATCTGGTAGAGGATCATAAGGGCGACGTTCGTGATGATAAGGGGCGCGTTGTCTCAGATGCGCGTTCCGCCGGCGACCTGGTGCAAAAGCAGTGGCGTCGGGAGTTGCACAGCCGCAAGGGCAGGGATGTGATGCATGTCATCATGTCTGCCAAAGCTGGCACCAACGTTCAGGCTTTTGAAAGTGCTGTTCGGGATTTTCTGGCCGCGCAGTTCGAAGGGCATCGCTACATATTTGCGATGCATGATCCGTTCAGCGACCCGAAGGAGATGGGGCAGGGCGGAAAGCGACCGCATATACATGCTCATGCCATTATCGCTATGCGTTCGTATGCCGGTGATCGGGTGGAAACCTCGCCACAGGTTTTTCGTCAGTGGCGCGAACTTATGGCTGAAAAGGCGCGCGAGCACGGTATCGCTATGGAAATGACTGACAGGCGCGAGTTTGCAAGTGCTCCAGCCTACACGCGCAATCAGGTGCGGCCGGTTAGTCGCGATGGACGAACGGAACATGAGGGAACAAGTGAGGCGGCTCAGTCGCGCTATGACGCAAAGCGCTCAGGTCGGCGTAGCATGGCTCGAAGCATCCGAAGCCGTGAATATACCGTAAAGGTAACACAGGGATGGGAGAAAGTAGCAATGGCGAGCGGCGATCGTCAGATTGCGGCGTACGCCATGCAACAAAGAGATATAGTTATATCAACCAGTTCGCTTCAATCTGAAGCGAAAACTTCTAACATCCTTCATGCAGATTTCGGGTCACATTACCACGCCAATTTGGTAAGGTTGCAGAACATCATTTTGGAGGGTGATAAAGTGCGCGAAATGTCGAGAA
>NZ_VCPE01000004.1 GCF_005938105.1 Brucella haematophila
TTTTCCATCGTCGCGCCGACTGAAACCCATTGGTATTCGCGCCGTCCCGACGCCTCCCACCCATCAGGAGGCGACCGCCATGGCGAGTGAACTCACTGACGCAGAAAGCAAGTGGCTGAAACGGCTCAAAAAAGCCTTGCGCGAATGCCCGTCCGAACGTCTGGGTTTTTACACAATCGGCGACGACGACGTGTTTGTCTATGACAAGAGTTTCGACGCAAAGATTGAGGAGATAGTGGGCACCGGGAAGGATTTTTGTACTGCGGTATATGAGCTTGACGCTGGCTTAGACAGCATCCTCTTTCCCTCAAACGTCCATTCAACGGCGGGGTGACGGCCATGACAAGTGAACGTCTGAATGCAGCTATTGCCGAAATGGCGAAACAGGACATTACATTCGCGAACTGCGATAGCACTTGGCAAAAGCGGGTCATGACGGCGGTGCTTGCGGCGGCTGACACCCGCCCCGCGCCTGCCGCTACAGATACGGGACTGGTGACGTATGAACCATACATAGAAACCGCATGTTCCAGCGATGACTATTATGAAACGGCACGTATGAAACGCTCTAGTGCAGGTAAATATGTCACCCGCTCGCAGGCTGAGGAGCTATTGGCGGCGAAGGATCGGCTTATCAGCGATCAAGCGGAACAACTTCAATCTGCGTCATTGGTCATAGATGATCTACAAACCGACAACGCGGCGAAGGGTGCGCGGGTTAAGGCAGAGACGGAACTGCGCGAAGATCATCAGCAACGTAACAAGGAACTCGAAGCCAAGCTGGCGGTGGCTGAAAAGGCGCTGGAGCCGTTCAGCAAGTTCGCTGGCGCGGTGTTTGAACGCAACTTCAATAACACCGATGTCATTTTCGAGATTTCAGCATCTGACGGTGGAGTGCTTGAGCTTAAGGGGAAGGACTTCTTCGAAGCCCGCGCCGCGCTGGGAGGGAAGCCGTCATGAGCGCCCTTCTTGTAACTACCGGTGTGATCTCTTTTTTCTTTGCCCTCGGCCTCTATCTGGGGAGAACGTTGAAATGACTTCTGACCTCGTTAACCGCCTCTCCAAGCTAGACGCACCGTGCAACCGGACTGACGTTTTGATCGAATTGGCGTTCTTCAAGCCAGACGAGAACTATAAATCAGCCCGCGCAAACGAGGCCGGGACAAAGGTGATTTTCACCAGAACTAACGGGAAGCGCGAAACATGCCGGGCCTATGACTACACGCTCACGCCAGAGCGACGGGCCAAGTCCATCGCCCTCTTGCGCGCAAAGGAGGCCAGCCTATGACCTCGCGTGACTTCAAACGGTTGCGCCGCATCGCTTCTGGCGCTGAAGTAGCAAGCATCTTTTGGTATTTCACCGATAGAAAGCTGCATCGAGCTGGATTTATCCGCCGATATTACACAGGCGACTACAACAAAGAGCGCCTGGGCATTACCGAGGCCGGTCGCCAAGCCCTGAAAGGCGGTTCCGAATGACTGATCTGTCGAAACTCACGCCACAGGCTTTGAAAGCTGCGATGACGGATGGCACCCAATCTTGGGGCCAGCACGGGAATTCTGAAACGCAGACCCGTTACATGGAGCCGCGCAAATCACGCCGGAAATGCCACTGCGGATGCAAAGGCCGAGAAACCCATATCGGAATGTGCAACGGCGTCGGTTTGGCATCTGGCTGCGAGTGGTCTATGTCGATCTGGGTCAAAGGTGGTCACGGAGCACTCATTCAATACGAAAAACGCCGCGCCGCACTGCGCGAGAAAGGCGGGGAGTGATGCTGACGCCAGAAGAACGCAAGCTTAGCGGCGAAATCTATGAGTACGGTGAGATCGAGCGCGAAGCCGCGATGCTGGCCGATTTCGCTACGCAGGGTGGCTTTTGGTTTCGGTTCTGGAAATGGATCGAGCGCATTTGTCGAGAAGAACGCGAATACCGCATCGATGAGCGCGCCGCACTGCGGGAAAGGGAGTGAGGATGAATAAATCAAAAAACGAGGGAATCAACATGCACCACGAAAACGACAACGAAGCAGATCTGTTAATGGGCGTCGAGCCAATCGCCAAGTATCTGGGCGTCACCAGGCGCCAAGCTTATCGGCTGATCTACGATAAAATTATGCCCAGCTTCAAACTAGGCGGCACAGTCGCTGCTCGCAGGTCCAGTCTCAAAAAATGGATGGAAGGCTTGGAGGCGGAGCACGCAGCGTAGACTGTGTGCCATGTGTCAAATCATGTGCCGTCGATTCCCCGCACAATCCTGAAAATGCCTGATTTTCTTGGAAATTCCTGAACATCTACGGCACACGGTCAATTAAGCCACATCAATCGTAAATATCTAATATTGCTGTACTTTTTTGGTGAGCGCGCAGGGATTCGAACCCTGGACCTACTGATTAAAAGTCAGTTGCTCTACCGGCTGAGCTACGCGCTCCCTGAGGAACAAATCGTCCCTGGAAGTGCGGCGGAACATAAGGGCGAGTTTTCGAATGGTCAACACCATAAAATCACGTTTCTCCAACATAAATTCAAAAAATCATGTCAACTGCACATAATCCAGCACCATAGAGAAATGAGAGGGGTATCAATCAGCGCAAGCTGATGGTTTTTAGCCCCTTTTTGCAAAAGAAAAGCCGCCTCGAAAGGCGGCTTTCTGTTCAATCAGGCCGAATCTATCAACGATACGGCGAATAGCACTGCTGGCGCGGACCGTTATAAGGCTGGAACGTATTGTCCGAGCTGCGGTAAGACCGGTAGCGGTCATAGCACCATTGAATATGTGAGCCGCTATTATAGACCGGTGCGCGATAGACTGGCGGAGGCGGTGGTGGTGGGGCAGCAATAGCGCCGCCAATGATCGCGCCTGCGCCAAACGCCGCCAGCGGATACCACCAGCCATCGCTGTGACGGCGATAGCCGTGGCGATAGCCATGATAACCGCGATGGCCGTTCCAATAGCCGGGCCCCGGACGATAACCACCGCCATGCCAGCCCGGACGCGGTCCCGGACGGTATCCGTTCCAATGTCCGCCGTGGCCTCTCCAGCGATGGTCGCGGACCTGCTGGATGTTTTCGTTGGCCGCAGCCGGTGCCGAAGGCATCATCGGTGCAGCGGATGCGGGTGCGATCGCGCCGATCAGAAATGTCGCGCCAATCGTTCCGGCCAGCAAGGCCTTGCCAGACCAAAAACTTGTGAAGTTGCTCTTCATTATGCTTCTCCTTTTCAGGTGCATGCATCATGAAGTCTCCCACATGAATGCACCCTGAATATGGTTCCCAACAGGGATACATTTCAAGTCTGACAAAAATATATTATTATATTTCAGTAAGTTGCAATGAAATACGGAACAGGGAATCCTGCTAATTTTAAGCGCAACAACAATCAAGCCATGGCTTCTCCCGTACCCATAGGTCAGAATCACACCAACAGATGCCGAAATTGCCTCGGATTCCAAAATTGGCTTAGCGACCACATAAAGCATTGAGTTCCGCTCGACACACCTTATAGAGCCTAGGGAAAGCTGCTGAATCTTGCCCCCAATTTTAATCGGTCTCTGGCCGGTTATCGATGGTTGCTGGAAATATGCAGCATATTGCGAGATTTTGGATATGGGTGGTGCGGCCTTGTTGAATGATGCAACGCGGTGGGGTTCTCAAACAGGCCTTGGTGCGACGGAAGAGGAATGGGTAGAGCTGGTATCCAATCTTTCCGACGACCAATCCCGGCTTTTGTCGGAGCTGGTTGAGCAGCACAAGCAGAGCTTCGTGGAAATTTTCTACAGCCGCCTGATGCAAAACCGCGAAGCCGCAGCCTTTTTGTCACAGACCATCGTTCATGACCGCCTGCAACATTCGCTGAGTGACTGGCTTGTACACCTCCTGGTAAGCCGTCCTACCGATGTCGCGGCTTTCGTTCAGGAACAACGCAAGATCGGCGAGGTTCACGCCCGCATTCAGGTGCCGATCCACATCGTCATGCAAGGCGCGCGATTGCTGAAGAATGAAATCATCCGGCAGTTGAAAGGCAGCGTTCTGGAGCGTGATGCGCTGGCGCGATTGATCGTGCATGTCAGCAATGCGGTCGATATTGCTATTGAAATCATGAGTCAGGCCTTCGTGAAAGATGCGCGCAAAAGCGCCCAGACAGACGAAGCTTATCGCGCCTTCACACTGAGCCACGACATTCCGCTCGAACGGGAATCACAGCGCGCTGCCCTGATGGAGTGGAGCCAGTCCTTGCTGTTCAACCTTTATGGGAACAGCGACAGCCCCCTGCTCTCGCTCGGCAGCTCGGATTTCGGTCTTTGGCTGCAGCACAAGGCTGACATGCTGTTTTCCGGCTCGACGACACTTGAGCGTCTGCGCCAGACCGTCAATCAGATAGATTATGAATTGTTGCCCAACCTGAATACGGCCCGCAAAAATGATCCCGCCGGGCTGGCGGCGATCATGGCCGAGTTCCAGACCAGGATTGGTGAAGCAAAGTTTCTGCTGGCGGAACTGTTTCAGGCGGCGGCAACCATGGAAACTGGGCGCGACCCGCTGACACGCGCCCTGAACCGCCGTTTCCTGCCGCCCATTTTGACGCGCGAAATTCGCATGGCTTCGCAGAAGGGCCTCGATCTCAGCATTCTCATGATCGACATTGATCACTTCAAGCGCATCAACGACACGCATGGGCATGGCGGTGGCGACGCCATATTGCAGCAGGTCGCGGAAACTATACTGGCGCATTGCCGCCCGGGAGATTTTGTCTTCCGTTATGGCGGCGAAGAATTTCTCGTCGCGCTTGTCGAAACCGATGAACACAGAGCCTTTGCAATCGGTGAAGAGCTGCGCGAGCTGGTGCAGCAACAGAAGTTCAACCTGACCAATGGTGCGGTGGATACAGTAACACTTTCCATCGGCATTGCGACTTTCAACGGCCATCCAGATTATACGCATCTGGTCGATGCCGCCGATCAGGCGCTTTATCGGGCCAAACAGTCTGGCCGCAACCGGTGCGAAACCGAAGTGCCGCTCGCGGTTCAGTGAAGAGCAGAGGCATTTTGACATCTGGAAACGCGCACTGAAAACCGCCATATGCTGCCATCATGACCAACACTGCTCCACTCATGGATAGTTCATCCAAGTCGCAACGCGACACGCTCAATGTGCAGTTTCTGCCTGTGGACGCCGATGCGCCGCCGGTGGAATGGCTGGTGGCGGACGGCCTTACCGATTACGAAGACGCCCTCGCCTTCATGGAAGCGCGGGTGCAGGCCATTCGTGAAGGCACGGCGAATGAACTTGTCTGGCTGGTAGAGCACCCTCCCCTTTATACGGCTGGTACGAGCGCGCGGGCGGAAGATCTGCTGACGCCCGACAGCCTGCCCGTGTTCAACACCGGACGCGGTGGCGAATATACCTATCATGGTCCCGGCCAGCGTGTGGCCTATGTGATGCTGGATCTGAAGCGCCGACGCGAAGATGTGCGTGCTTTCGTGGCGGCATTGGAACAATGGATTATTGAAAGCCTCGCCGAATTCAATGTGAAGGGCGAGCGCCGCGAAGATCGCGTCGGAGTCTGGGTGATGCGCCCTGAAAAGCCGCGCCTTGCCAATAGCGATATGTGCGAGGACAAGATTGCGGCCATCGGCATTCGTCTGCGTCGCTGGGTCAGCTTTCACGGCATCGCCATCAATGTCGAGCCTGATCTCGGCCATTACGGCGGCATCGTACCATGCGGTATTTCAGAACACGGTGTCACAAGCCTTGTCGATCTCGGCTTGCCGGTGACATTGGGCGATATGGACGTGGCGCTTGGCAAGGCCTTCGAAAATGTGTTCGGGCCACGCGCAATAAAGTAAGCGTCAGGCTTCGACCTTCAGCTTGCGCTCACGCATGAACACATAGAATCCTGAGCCGATAATGATCGCGATGCCGAACCATTTGGACGGCGTCGGAAAATCACCGAAGACGATCAGCCCGACTAGAACTGCATTCACGATTTCAAGATATTGAAACGGGGCCAGCATCGAGGCTGGCGCCAGCTTGAAAGCGTGCACGACCATCAGATGGCTGACCGTGCCGATCGTGCCCAGAATCAGCAATAGCAGCCATGGCTGGAGACTGTGCGGCAGACCGAAGCTGAGGTCCGCGAACCCCATCGACGGACCGACAAGCATGGCGAATCCTGCAAACACCCAACCGCCGATGCCAGCATAAAACTGCATGACAAGCGGGCTTTCCTTCGCGCCAAGTTTGCGGTTCAGGATCAGATAGATCGCGAATGTCACTGCCGTCGCCAGCGGCAGCAGCGAGACTGCGCCGAAAATCTCGAAGCTTGGCTGAATGACGATCATCGTCCCGATGAGGCCGATGCCGACCGCGCTGAACCGCCGCCAGCCGACTTTCTCCTTAAGGAAGATAGCCGAAAGCAGCGTGAGGATGAGCGGCTCTGCGAAGAACACGGCCATGGCGTCGGCCAACGGCATATATTTAACCGCTGTGAAGAAGCACAGGCCGCCGAATCCCATCAGCACGCCGCGTATGAGGTTTCCGGTCAAATGGTGCGTGCGAAGTGCTGCCACGCCACCGCCTGCTGCAAGCAGAATGAGAAACATCAGCAAGCTTTGTACGAAAAAGCGCATGAAAGTGACGGTTGCCGGGGGCATGTTGTCCATCATGGCCAGCCATTTGCCGATGGCGTCCATCAGCGGCAGCATCAGCACCGAGACGACCATAATGGCCATGCCTTTTACATGCGCTTCTACGCCGCCTGCCGCGCTGCCCTGCATTTCCCCACTCACTCATTTTCTATGGATGCTTGTTCATCCGCTCTATGCGAATGACCCCTGCTAATCCACCTTATTTGTCGAATGAACCGCCGCTTGTTTGACTTTCGCCGTGTTTCTGGTGCAAACCGACGGGAGATCACACGAAAACCTTTGATAAAGCCATGCGAAAGTGGAACGTAAGGCGAACTTCATTCGCCTTTCATGGCTGCGCATGGCATCATTCAGATGATTCGCAGACAGTATATTTTCGGTCCATGTCGAGCCGCCAAGCCGCATGGTCCTTCCTGAAATTCTGACAGAGAGCTTATCGGGCAAAGATGGACGACAGCAACGATCTCTTTTCAAGAGTGGTGAACAATGCCCGGGAGCGGCAGGTGGAACGGCGTACTGAAAAGAGCGCCGCGCCTCAACCCGTCGCGCCGCCGGTGGCGACGCCGTTGCCTTCCACGCCTGCTCCGCAGGCTGCAAAGCCCGTCGCGACCAAGGCCCCGCCAGTGTCATCCGGCGGCGATGATTATAACGCCTCGTCCATTCGCGTTCTCGAAGGGCTGGAGCCGGTACGTCTGCGCCCCGGCATGTATATCGGCGGCACCGATGAAAAGGCGCTGCATCACCTGTTCGCGGAAGTCATCGATAACTCGATGGACGAAGCCGTTGCGGGTCATGCAAACTTCATCGAAGTCAGCCTCGATGCCGAAGGTTTCATCACCGTTTCTGATAATGGGCGCGGCATTCCGGTTGACGAGCACCCACAGGTGCCAGGAAAATCCACGCTCGAAGTCATCATGACCAAGCTGCATGCTGGCGGCAAGTTCGACGGCAAGGCCTATGAAACATCGGGCGGCCTGCACGGCGTTGGTGTCTCCGTGGTCAATGCACTATCCGACGTGCTGGAAGTGGAAGTTGCGCGCAACCGTCGCCTCTATCGCCAGCGCTTTTCTCGCGGCATTCCGCAGGGCGGGCTGGAAGATGCAGGCGAAGTACACAATCGCCGCGGCACGCGTGTTCGCTTTCATCCGGACCCGGATATTTTCGGCAAAGCGGCTCATTTCGATCCGCACCGGCTTTATCGCATGGCGCGGTCGAAGGCCTATCTGTTCGGCGGCGTTGAAATCCGCTGGAACTGTGATCCATCGCTGCTCGACCCGAAAAAGGAAACGCCTGAAAAGGCAGTGTTCCACTTCCCCGGCGGTCTGAAGGATTATCTTCAGGCGTCGCTCGGCAAGGAGCATCAGGTCACCCGCGAGCTTTTTGCTGGCAAGACCGAAAAGCAGGGCGGACATGGCGCGGTCGAATGGGCGGTCACGTGGTTCGGCGGTGACGGCTTTGTTCATTCCTATTGTAATACGATTCCGACCGCCGACGGCGGCACGCACGAAGCTGGCCTGCGCATCGCGCTGACGCGCGGTCTCAAGGCCTATGCGGAGCTGACCAATAACAAGCGCGCTTCGATCATCACGACGGATGACGTGATGGTGTCGGCAGCGGGCATGTTGTCGGTGTTTATCCGCGAGCCGGAATTCGTCGGTCAGACCAAGGACAAGCTTGCGACGGTGGAAGCGCAGCGCATCGTGGAAAATGCAATCCGCGATCCGTTCGACCATTGGCTTGCCGCCTCGCCGCAGGAGGCCTCGCGCCTGCTCGACTGGGTCGTGGATCGGGCGGAAGAACGCCTGCGCCGTCGTCAGGAAAAGGAAACTGTTCGCAAAAGCGCGACACGCAAGCTGCGCCTGCCCGGCAAGCTGGCCGATTGCACGCAGAATGCGGCAGCGGGCGCGGAATTGTTCATCGTCGAAGGTGACTCGGCAGGCGGATCGGCCAAGCAGGCGCGTAACCGTGCCACGCAGGCGATCCTGCCGCTGCGCGGAAAGATTCTCAACGTGGCCAGTGCGGGCCGCGAGAAGCTGACCGCCAACCAGCAGATTGCCGATCTCATTCAGGCGCTGGGCAGCGGCACGCGGAAGAATTATCGCGAAGATGATCTGCGCTATGACCGCGTAATCATCATGACCGATGCTGACGTGGACGGCGCGCATATCGCATCGCTGCTGATCACCTTCTTCTATCAGGAAATGCCGGAACTGATCCGCAACGGCCATCTTTATCTGGCCGTACCGCCGCTTTACCGCCTGAGTCAGGGCGGCAAGACGGCTTATGCGCGCGACGAAGCTCATAAAGACGAGTTGATGCGCACCATGTTTACCGGGCGCGGCAAGGTTGAAATCGGTCGCTTCAAAGGCCTCGGTGAAATGCGCGCCGAGCAGTTGAAGGAAACCACAATGGACCCGAAGAAGCGTACGCTGCTGCGGGTGCAGGTGGATGAAGACTATGTCGATGAAACCCGCAATACCGTCGATGAGCTGATGGGAACCAAGCCTGAAGCCCGCTTCCGCTTCATTACGGATCGCGCCGCTTTCGTGGAAGAACTCGACATCTAGACGACGCTCAACACGGATAGAGCGGCACGCTGGTTCCGGCCAGCCGCCGCTCTTTTCATATCTGAGCCTGATATTCCAATGATTTGAAAAGACTGATGTTTATGCTTTCGCGTCGATACCCAGTCGCGACTCGATATCCTCCAGCGATTCTTTGACGAAGAATGTCTGATCGGCACTCATCGTCAGAATGCGGGTGCCGGTGCCATAGGCATTGTAAGACAGAACGTGGTTGAAATTGATTGCGAGTTTTTCGCCGCTCACATCCGTCAGCATGATCCACATGATAGCCATCCTCCACTAAAATCTGGTTCTCTTTAGAAGGATAGGCGCGCGGGACTGTTCGGCAACCGAGGATGGTTTAAAGCGTTGCACGCATGCGCACTTTTTCAACAACGCGACCCATGCTGGCAGAAGCTTCTTCGCCTTGCCACTCAATGCGGAAGCCCATTTTCTCGTAGAGACCAATGGCGGGAAGATTATCGGCATGCGTGCCGATTGTTGCGGTATCGAAACCGTCGAGCAGAATTTGCGCCATCAGCGCATCGAGAATGCGCCCACCGATGCCCTGCCCATGAAAAGGCGGATCGATCCAGAGATCGGCAATATAGTTGCTGCTGGGAACTCGTGCGCCCCAGCCGAGGATTTTCCCGTTTGCTTCCGCCACCAGAACGCCATCGGCATTTTCATGCAGATAACCGAGGAAATTCGCTTCCAGCTCCACGCGACGCTGATCGCATAACGGACCTGTCTTGGCCGGAATTTCCCATGCCCTGACCGCAAGAGCTACCATGGAAACAAATTCGCCGGGGAAGCCCCGGCGAATTAAGATATCCAAATTTACCACCATTTGGCCGGGGTGAAGCGCCCGGCAGCCTGCTCAATGGCATGGGCTGCCTGAAACAGCGTCTCTTCCTCGAACGGGCGACCGATCAGCTGAAGGCCGAGCGGCAGACCGTGCTCGTTAATACCAGCAGGTACGGCGATGCCCGGAAGACCGGCCATGTTCACCGTCACGGTGAAGATGTCATTGAGGTACATCTTGACCGGATCGTTAGCGAGGTCTTCATCAGCAAGACCGAATGCAGCCGACGGCGTCGCAGGCGTGAGGATAGCGTGCACGCCCTTGGCGAAAACATCCTCAAAGTCCTTCTTGATCAGTGTACGGACTTTCTGGGCGCGTAGATAATAGGCGTCGTAATAGCCAGCCGAAAGCACATAAGTGCCAATGACGATACGGCGCTTCACTTCCTTGCCGAAGCCAGCTGCGCGGGTCTGCTCGTACATGTCGGCAATGTCCTTGCCGGGCACGCGCAGGCCATAGCGCACGCCGTCATAACGCGCGAGGTTGGATGAAGCTTCTGCCGGAGCGACGATGTAGTAAGCTGGCAGCGCATATTTCGTATGCGGCAGCGAAATATCGACGATTTCAGCACCGGCATCCTTCAGATACTGAATGCCCTTCTGCCACAGTTCTTCGATCTCGCCCGGCATGCCATCGACGCGATATTCCCGAGGAATACCAATCTTGATGCCCTTCAGCGACTTGCCGATGGCTGCTTCGTAATCCGGCACCGGCAGATCGACCGAGGTGGTGTCCTTGAGGTCGAGCGAGGCCATGGACTTCAGCAGGATAGCGGCGTCTCGCACGTCGCGTGCAATCGGGCCAGCCTGATCGAGAGACGAGGCGAAGGCGACCGTGCCCCAACGTGACACGCGGCCATAGGTCGGCTTGATACCGACCGTACCGGTGAACGCGGCAGGCTGACGGATCGAACCGCCCGTATCCGTTGCAGTTGCGCCAGCGCAAAGCTGCGCGGCGACGGCAGCAGCCGAACCACCGGACGAACCGCCCGGCACGAGATCGGCATTGGAGCCCTTGGCGCGCCACGGGTTTTTCACCGAGCCGTAAAAGGAAGTTTCGTTGGACGAGCCCATGGCGAATTCGTCCATGTTAAGCTTGCCCAGCATGACCGCGCCGTCGGCCCACAGATTGGCGGTGACGGTCGATTCATATTCCGGCTTGAAGCCATCGAGAATATGCGAGCACGCCTGCGTATGCACGCCCTTGGTCGCGAACAGGTCCTTCACACCGAGCGGAATGCCTTCCAGCGCGCCCGCATCGCCCTTGGCAATGCGTTCATCCGAGGCCTTGGCCATGGAACGCGCCTGATCATGCGTAACCGTCACATAGGCATTGATGGCTTCATTGGCGGTGTCGATAGCGGCTAGATAGGCATCGGTCAGCTCGGTCGCGGTGATGGCCTTGGCCTTCAGCTTGTCGCGCGCTTCGGCAATGGTCAGTGCGGTCAGTTCGCTCATCGTCAAATCCTGTCAGTGCGCCTCGGAGAGACGCTTTTCAAAAAAGGCGCTGTATTCGGAGTCCGGATAGTCCAGAACCACACCGCAGCGCGTAAAACCCGAATTCTCATAAAGCCGCCAGGCACCGGCAAAACCGGGGCCAGTCCCGGTTTCAAGCACAAGGCGCGAAACATTCTTCGCATTGGCCAACCCGACAATCGCATCAACGAGAGCGGAACCCACGCGTTTGCCGCGCACTTCCGGGCGGGTAAACATGCGCTTCAGTTCACCAGTGCCATCTTCGTGCAGCTTCAAGGCGCCGCAACCGACGGCCTTGCCGTCTTCATCGCGCGCCACGAAAACCGTCGTGTCCGGCTCCGCCATCTGCTCGACCGTCATCTTGAACTGGAATTCCAGTGGTGACAGCGGCAGCATATGCGCGTTCAGGTGTTCCACCAGCTCGCGCACATCGTCTTGCAACGGGGTCTCGATCGAAACCCGAATGGTCATGACTTACTCCACGACCTTGGGAACGACGAAGAAATTGTCTTCCGTGACCGGTGCATTGGCGACTACGGCATCAGCAATGCCGCCATCGGTCACTTTGTCGTCGCGCAGACGCATATTCATCGGCGTCACCGAGGTCATTGGCTCGACGCCATCAACATTGACTTCGTTCAATTGCTCGACAAAGCCCAGAATTGCATTGAGTTCACCGGTCATGCGCTCGGCATCGTCTTCACTGACGGCGATACGCGCGAGATGCGCGACGCGTTTGACGGTGGAAATATCGACGGACATTCTGTTCTCCGCAAATGCTAGATCAGGGCGGCGAACCGCCACCCTGAAGGTTCTTTGCTACGGCTATAACGGCGCGATTGTTGAAGCGCAACATTTCTTGCGCTTCTACGGGGTTTAGAAACTGTGAACGGTGCCTGCCGGATCCGCCAGAACCTTCGTGCCCGGATGATCGGCCATACCAGCAATAAACTTGTCCGCCGTCTGGTCGATGATCGGGAAGGAACCGTAATGGCACGGCAATACGGCCTTGAAGTTAAAGTAGCGCTGGCAAGCCAGGGCCGCCACCGCGCCGCCCATGGTGAAGCGGTCACCAACCGGCACGATGCCGATTTCCGGCTGATGCAACTCGTTGATGAGCGCCATGTCGGAAAAAATATCCGTATCGCCCATATGATAAAGTGTCGGGTCATTTTCGAAATGGAACACCAGACCATTCGGGTTGCCGAGCGCCTGCGAAACACCGTTTTGGGTCAGATAAGCGGAGGAATGCAGCGCGTTGACAAAAGTGACCGAGAAACTGTCATGCGTCTGTGTGCCACCAGTATTGCCCATCTCCAGCTTTTCAACGCCTTGCGTACCGAGCCAGCTTGCCAGATCGGCATTGGCGATGACGGTCGCGCCATGATCCTTGGCGATGGTAACGGTGTCGCCGATATGATCGCCATGACCGTGGGTCAACGCAATATGGGTGACGCCCTTGGTCGCTTCCTTGAAGTCGATGCCTTTTGCACCGGGATTTCCGTTCAGGAACGGATCGATGAGGATGACGGCTTGTGCAGTTTCAATACGGAAGGCGGCGTGGCCGAGCCAGGTCAGTTTCATGAAGATTCTCCTTCGATCTCGATTTCCGGGTTGAGAACAGATATGACGCCCATAAAGTTGAAAGCAATATGAAGAGACTTCAAATTCCGATGAGGACTTATGGCTATCGTTGAAATCGAGGAAGTTCCGGCGCTGCTCAAGCCTGGTCATACGATTGCCGGATTGGATCTTGGGACCAAGACCATCGGGCTTGCCGTTTCGGACTTGGGTTTTTCCTTTGCGAATCCGCGCCCGGTCATCAAGCGCGTGAAATTCACGCTGGATGCGCAGGCGCTTTTGAAAGCGCTGGAGGCGGATAAAGTCGGCGTGATCGTGATCGGCTTGCCCATGAATATGGACGGCACCTCCGGTCCCCGTGTTCAGGCGACCCGCGCTTTCGTGCGCACCATGCAGCCGCTCACCGACCTGCCCTTCGTATTTTGGGACGAACGGCTATCCACCGTTGCCGCCGAACGCGCTTTGATCGGCATGGACGTTTCACGCGGCAAACGGGCCGAACGCATCGATTCGGCAGCCGCCGCTTTTATCTTGCAGGGCGCGCTTGACCGCCTGCATCTGATCAGGCGGTCAGAAGCAGACGACGATTAAGTCGGTCAGGGTTGGGCCGGATAAAGCTGATCGAGAATACGCATCGCATCATGGCGCGCATCGAGCATGCCATAGGTGCTGCGCCACTGACCGCCAAGGCGCGTTTCAATAAATGCGTCGGCAATATCGTCTGCGCCAAGCTGGCGCAACTCTGCCGCCGCTGCCGCATAGGCAAGCTGTTCCGTCAGAAGACGCGCGACGCCCTGATCGGTTTCCGTGAGCTGTAGAGCTGCGCGCAGAACGTCGATGGTGCCCTGCCCGCGCTGGCCAAGCTGACCGCCGATCCATTCCAGCACTTCGTCGAACAGGCCCGGCGCACGCGACAGCACGCGCGCCACATCCAGCGCCATGACGTTGCCGGAGCCTTCCCAGATCGCATTGACGGGCGCTTCGCGATAGGCGCGCGCCAGATTGCCCTCTTCGATATAGCCATTGCCGCCAAGGCACTCCATGGCTTCGTAAAGCAGCGCAGGCGCGATCTTGCATACCCAATATTTGACCACCGGCGTCATGCAGCGGGCAAAAGCCGCTTCGGCTCGGTCGCTAGCTGCCATATCGAAGGCACGGGCAAGACGCATGGAAAGTGCCGTGGCCCCAGCAACATCCAGCGCCATATCGGCCAGAACACGGCTCATCAAAGGCTGTTCGATCAGCGGTTTGCCGAAAACCTCGCGATGCCGGCAATGGTGCACGGCTTCTGCCAGACCGGAGCGCATCAGGCCTGCCGATGCAACTGCACAATCGAGCCGCGTCAGCGTCACCATGTCCATGATGGTTTTCACGCCCTCGCCCGGATTGCCGATCAGGTGGCCGATAGCGCCATCGAATTCGACTTCCGAAGAGGCGTTGGACTTGTTGCCGAGCTTGTCCTTGAGGCGCTGGAAGGCAAAGCCGTTGCCTTTACCTTCCGCTGTGAGGCGCGGAACCAGAAAGCAGGAAAGCTGCTCATCGACCTGCGCCAGAACCAGAAATGCATCCGACATTGGTGCGGACATAAACCATTTATGCCCGGTGATTGTATAGGTGCCATCCTCATTGACTGCCGCGCGGGTGGTGTTGGTACGCACATCCGTACCACCCTGCTTTTCCGTCATGCCCATGCCGAGCGTGACACCGTTTTTGCTCAGCGCGGGCTTTTGCGAAAGGTCGTATTTCCGCGACATGACCGCAGGCGACCATTCCTTGTAGATATCTGGCGCGCCCATCACTGCCGCAAGGGAGGCACTTGTCATGGTGAGTGGGCAAAGGTGTCCTGCCTCAAGTTGTGCCGTCAGGTAGAAACGCGCAGCGCGGGCTTGATGGCGACGACCAGTTTCGGCCGGATTATCCTCCCAGATTGAGCAATGCAGGCCGTGCGCAATCGAACGACGCATGAGCGCGTGATAGGCGGGATGATATTCGACAAAGTCGATACGATTGCCCTGCCGGTCATGCGTACGCAGTTTTGGCAGTTCCGTATTGGCCAGCCGCGCCAGATCCTGCGCTTCTGCCGACAACACAAAACGCCCTGTCTGCTCCAGCTCATTATGAAGCTCTGTTGGAAAACGAGCCGCAATCTGCATCAGAAGCGGATCGGCCAGATATGCATTGGTGCCTGCCATGGATGGCGTCTGGTTCGTGACTTCGTGCGTTTTCAAAGGCTCATTCCGTGCTGTTCGTTTGGGGGTAACTTAGTCCTCTTGCATCCAATTTGCTAAGAATTTGCCTTCCTTTCCCGAATTTCTTGCCGGGACGGCACAGGTTTTTCTTGGGGAATCGGCACGTGCCGTTATAAGTGTCTGAATAAAAAAAGCGGCAGGCCGTGGCGAAAATGGTGATTTCGAGAACCGGAGCGCAGCGTACTTTTAGGTACGTGAGCACCGGAAGCGCAGAAATTGCCATTTGCAGACAGGCATGGTGACTTTTGGATCAGACACTAAGGACAGTTGCGGAACCTGCCGTATGGTCCTATACGGGTGACTTGCCATGATAAAAGAACCGGTCTCTCCGCTTTTCCCTCACCGCCACCTGCTTGGCATCAAGGGGCTATCGCCCCTGGACATTCTCTGCCTCCTCGATCTTGCAGATCAGGAAATCGCCGTATCCCGGCAGCCAGAGAAGAAAAAGTCCGTGCTGCGCGGTCGCACGCAAATCAATCTTTTCTTCGAAGCATCGACGCGAACGCAATCGTCGTTCGAACTGGCCGGTAAACGGCTCGGTGCCGACGTGATGAACATGTCGGTCGGCAATTCGTCGGTCAAGAAGGGCGAAACGCTCATCGATACGGCGATGACGCTGAACGCGATGCAACCGGATATTCTGGTCATCCGCCATGCGTCAGCCGGTGCTGCCGCCCTGCTCGCCCAGAAAGTCGGCTGCTCGGTCGTCAATGCGGGCGATGGTGCACATGAACACCCCACACAGGCCCTGCTCGATGCGCTGACGATCCGTCGCGCCAAAGGCCAGATCGAAAACCTGATTGTCGCCATTTGCGGCGATGTGCTCCACTCCCGCGTGGCACGCTCCAACATTCTGCTTCTCAATGCACTCGGCGCGCGCGTTCGCGTCGTTGCACCATCCACGCTTCTGCCTTCCGGCATGGCCGATATGAGCGTCGAAGTGTTCAACTCGATGGAAGAAGGGCTGAAAGACGCCGATGTGGTCATGATGCTGCGCTTGCAGCGTGAGCGCATGGCCGGGTCATTCGTGCCTTCGGTACGCGAATATTTCCGCTTCTACGGCCTCGATAAGGAAAAGCTGAAGCACGCCAAGCCTGATGCGCTCGTCATGCATCCGGGCCCAATGAACCGCGGCGTTGAAATCGCCTCCGATGTCGCCGATGGCCCACAGAGCGTGATCCAGCAACAGGTGGAAATGGGCGTCGCCGTGCGCATGGCCGTGATGGAAGCACTGCTCGATCCGCGCCGTAATCCCAGCAACGGAGAAGCAGCATGAGCGCGGTTCTGTTTGAAAATGCGCGCATCGTTGATCCATCGCGCGGTCTCGATGAGGTCGGCAGTGTGATGATCCAAGACGGCAAGATTGTTGCCGCCGGAGCGGGTGCCCGCAATCAGGGCGCACCGGAAGGTGCGGAGATCATCGATCTGGAGGGTAAGGCCATTCTCCCCGGTCTGGTCGATTCGCGGGTATTTATCGGCGAGCCGGGCGCAGAGCACCGCGAAACCATCGCTTCTGCCAGTCGCGCTGCCGCCGCCGGTGGCGTGACGTCGATCATCATGATGCCGGATACTGATCCGGTTATCGACGATGTTGCACTGGTGGAATTCGTCAAGCGGACTGCGCGCGATACAGCCGTCGTCAATGTGCATCCGGCTGCAGCCATCACCAAAGGTCTGCACGGCGAAGAAATGACAGAAATCGGCCTGCTGCGCGATGCAGGCGCTGTCGCCTTCACCGAAGGTCGCCAGACCATTGCCAATACGCAGCTGATGCGCCGTGCGCTGACCTATGCCCGTGATTTCAACGCGGTCATCGCCTGCGAAACCCGCGATCCTCATCTCGGCGCTACCGGCGTGATGAATGAAGGCCTGTTCGCGAGCTGGCTCGGCCTGTCCGGCAGCCCGCGTGAAGCCGAAGTCATCCCGCTTGAGCGTGATCTGCGCCTCGCCGCGCTGACCAACAGCAAGTATCACGCGGCGCAGCTTTCCTGCGCCATGTCCGCCGACGCCATGCGCCGCGCCAAGGATCTCGGTTCAAAGGTGACGGCTGGCGTGTCGATCAATCACCTGTCGCTCAATGAGAACGACATTGGCGAGTTCCGCACTTTCTTCCGCCTGTCACCGCCGCTGCGGAGCGAACAGGACCGGCTAGCCATGGTCGAGGCGGTCAAGAACGGCACGATCGATATTGTCGTCTCCGCGCATGATCCGCAGGATGTCGACACCAAGCGCCTGCCCTTCTCGGATGCAGAAGCTGGGGCCATCGGTCTGGAAACGCTTCTGGGTGCTGCGCTTCGCCTCTACCACAATGACAGCATTCCACTGCTGCGTCTGGTTGAAGTGCTGTCTACCGCCCCGGCAAAGATTTTCGGTCTGGATGCAGGCACACTCAAGCCCGGCGCTTCGGCTGATCTTGCTATCGTTGATCTCGACGAGCCGTGGATCGTGCGCGAGGAAGACCTGCATTCGCTTTCGAAGAACAGCTGTTTTGAAAGCGCCCGCTTCCAGGGTCGCGTGGTCCGCACTATAGTCGCCGGCAAGACCGTGTATTCGGCATAAGAATCCATGGTCCCGAAAGGGGAATTCTCTCGGGACCATGGACGACAATAAAAGCCAGAGGGAATCTATATGGCCGAAACCGGTTTCTTTAATCTCGTGCTCGTCGCGACACTTATTTTCGGCTATCTCCTTGGTTCCATTCCTTTCGGGCTCATCCTGACCCGACTGGCTGGCTTGGGCGATGTGCGTTCCATCGGCTCGGGCAATATTGGCGCGACCAATGTGCTGCGCACCGGCAACAAGAAACTCGCCGCCGCAACGCTCATTCTCGATGTGCTGAAAGGCACCTTTGCGGTGCTGATTGCGTCGCGCTATGGCGAAGCAGCCGCGATTGCTGCCGGTTTCGGCGCGTTTATCGGCCACCTCTTTCCTGTTTGGATCGGCTTCAAGGGTGGCAAAGGTGTCGCCACCTATCTCGGCATTCTGATTGGCCTGGCCTGGCCCGGCGCATTGATTTTTGCCGCTGTCTGGATCGTGACGGCAATCGTCACGCGCTACTCGTCGCTGTCCGCCCTTCTTGCCAGTATCATCGTGCCGATCAGCCTTTATTTCAAAGGTGACCACGCGATTGCAGGCCTGTTCGCCGTGCTGACGGTGATCATCTTCTTCAAGCATCACGCCAATATAAAGCGGCTTCTGAACGGTACTGAAAGCCGTATCGGAGCCAAGGGGTGATGGAGGGCGCGAATTCGAAAACCGGAATTCGCCTATCAGATCGCCAGAGATTGAACTGGCTGCGCCTTATTCGCACCGACAATATCGGTGCGGTCACGTTTCGCGATCTTATCCTGTTTTGCGGCTCTGCCGCCAATGCACTGGAGCGGTTGCCCGACCTCAATATTCGGGGCGGCAGCACCAGACCGCTGCGCATTACGCCGATGGAAGATGCCGAGCGTGAGCTGGAGGCAATCGAGCGCCACGGCGCGCGCCTCGTCGGCATGGGCGAACCTGATTATCCGCAGCAACTGAAAAATTGCGAAGCGCCACCGCCTTTGGTGATCATCAAGGGCGGCGAAAGCGTGTTCCGCAAGCCGCCGGTTGCCATCGTCGGTTCGCGCAATGCTTCCGTTGCCGGTGCGCGCTTTACAGAAAAGCTGGCTCGCGATCTTGGTGACGCGGGCTTTTCCGTGATTTCCGGCTTGGCGCGTGGCATTGACGCCGCCGCGCACAAGGCCAGCATGACAAGTGGCACGGTCGCTGTGCTGGCTGGAGGACTGGATCGCCCCTACCCGCCTGAAAATCTGCCGCTCTATCGCGCAATTCCGGAACATGACGGCGCCCTGATTACGGAAATGCCGATGGGTGCAGAACCGCGATCCCGCGATTTTCCACGCCGCAACCGCATCATTGCCGGGCTTTCGCTCGGCCTCATCGTCGTGGAAGCGGCGGAACGCTCCGGTTCACTCATCAGCGCGCGCATGGCGGGCGAAATGGGCCGCACGGTCTTTGCCGTGCCCGGCTCACCGCTTGACCCGCGTGCTCGCGGCACCAATGCACTTCTGAAACAAGGTGCAACACTGGTCACGAGCGTAGACGATGTCATTGAAGCGCTCAATCCAATCATGCGACCGAAAGACCTCTTTGCTGTCGATCTTCCGTCGGTTGACGATCTCAACCGAATGGAAGAACCTCTGGACGAAATGCCAGCGCTCATGACGGATGAAGAACGTTACCGCATCGTGGATGTTCTCGGTCCAAGCCCTGTCGATATTGATAGCCTTGTGCGCCATACCGGCATCGGCGCCAGCCAGGTCCAGCTCATTTTGCTGGAACTCGATCTGGCTGGACGCCTAGTACGCTATCCCGGCAACCAGATCGCCCTTCTCCCCGAAGGATGATCTGTAACACATTCGATGAACTTAGAGCCTGAATCAAAAAGGCGGCATGTGTGTGCGAGAATGGTGATTTTCGAATGCCGGAGCGGAGCGTACTATTGGTACGTGAGCACCGGAATGCAGAAAATTGCCATTTGCAGCCACATAGGGCGACTTTTGGAACAGGCTCTTAATGATTCCGCCTTCCCTCAATCAAATCCTTCGCCTCTTCCGACGCCATCTGGATCATGTAAGCCAATAAGGGATTGTCGGTCTTCTTCGCCAGTTTCCCAAGTTCCCCGAGCATCTGTTCTATATAAATAAGTGTTTCAGGATTATCTTCACGACGTTGCTTCATGCTGCCCCCCAACAAATAAGCAAGTACCTTAATTAGAAAATCGCTATGCAAATGAATGAACGCTCCAATCATTTTTGGCTGCAAATCTACCAAAAGTTACATATCTGGCAATCACTATTTATGGTTGTATTTAGCGATTTTTTGTCTCGTCCTCTTGACCAAACGCCGCCCTCTGTTCATGTGGAAGGCAACTATTGTGACGCGGTTGGGAGGCAAAATGCCTCTGCGGGGCGCGAATCTGGGCTGTTTTAAATGAACGTCGTGGTTGTCGAATCGCCTGCGAAGGCGAAAACTATCAATAAGTATCTGGGCTCGAACTATAAGGTTCTGGCTTCTTTTGGTCACGTGCGAGACTTGCCAGCCAAGGATGGCTCGGTGCGTCCAGACGAAGATTTTGCCATGTCGTGGGAAGTGGATGGCAATTCATCCAAGCGACTTTCAGATATCGTCAAAGCGCTGAAAGACAGTGACGGCCTCATTCTCGCAACCGACCCTGATCGCGAAGGTGAAGCCATTTCCTGGCACGTGCTGGAAGTGCTCAATCAGAAAAAGGCGCTGAAGGGTAAGACCGTCAAGCGCGTGGCGTTCAACGCCATCACCAAGAAGGCCGTGCTCGACGCCATCGCCAATCCGCGCGATATCGATGAGCCGCTGGTGGATGCCTATCTTGCGCGTCGTGCGCTCGACTATCTCTTCGGTTTCACACTGTCGCCAGTTCTGTGGCGCAAACTGCCCGGCGCACGTTCGGCTGGTCGCGTGCAGTCGGTCGCTCTGCGCCTCGTCGCTGACCGTGAGTCGGAAATCGAGCGGTTCATTCGCGAAGAATACTGGAACATTGCCGCTCTTTTGAAGACGCCGCGCAGTGACAGCTTCACCGCGCGCCTGACCGCCGTGGACGGCAAGAAGCTTGGCAAGCTCGACATCAAAAATGGCGAACAGGCAACCGGCATCCGCACCATGCTGGAAGGCGCAAGCTTCAAGGCCATTTCGGTCGAAGCCAAGCCGACCAAGCGCAATCCGGGGCCGCCTTTCACGACCTCGACCTTGCAGCAGGCCGCTTCAGGCCAGCTCGGTTTCTCGGCATCGCGCACCATGCAGGTCGCGCAGCGTCTTTATGAAGGCGTGGATATCGGTGGCGAGACTGCCGGTCTCATCACCTATATGCGTACCGACGGTGTGCAGATGGCGCCGGAAGCGATCACTGCCGCACGTCAAGCCATTGGCGAAACATTCGGCGCGAAATATGTGCCGGAGAAGCCGCGCTATTATTCCAGCAAGGCCAAGAACGCGCAGGAAGCGCACGAAGCCATTCGTCCGACTGACTTTTCGCGTCATCCGAAGGAAGTGCGCCGTTATCTCGATGAAGATCAGGCGCGGCTTTATGAACTGATCTGGAAGCGCGCGATCGCCAGCCAGATGCAGGCTGCCGACATCGAGCGTACAACGGCGGATATCGAAGCCGTCAACGGCTCGCGCTCGGCAATGCTGCGCGCCAATGGCTCGGTGACGAAGTTCGACGGTTTCCTTGCAGCCTATATGGATCACCGCGAGGAAGAGGAAGACGACGAGGATAGCGCAAAGCTGCCGGAGATTCGCAGCGGCGAAGCACTGGCACGCGAAAAGATCGATGCGACCCAGCACTCGACCGAACCGCCGCCGCGTTATTCGGAAGCCTCGCTCATCAAGAAAATGGAAGAGCTGGGCATCGGTCGTCCTTCGACCTATGCCGCCACGCTCGCCACGCTGCGCGACCGCGAATATATCAGCATGGACAAGCGCAAGCTTATCCCGGAGCCGAAGGGCCGTCTGGTCACGGCATTCCTTGAAAGCTTCTTCGACCGTTATGTCGAATATGACTTCACGGCGAGCCTTGAAGAAAAGCTCGATCTCATCTCCGACGGCAAGCTGTCGTGGAAGGACGTGCTGCGTGATTTCTGGCGCGATTTCTCTGGCTCGGTCGATGACATCAAGGAACTGCGCGTTACTAATGTTCTCGATGCGCTGAATGAAGAACTGGCTCCGCTGGCTTTCCCGGCCCGCGAAGACGGCAGCGATCCACGGTCGTGCCCGACCTGTGGCACCGGCGTCTTGTCGCTGAAACTCGGCAAGTATGGCGCGTTTGTTGGTTGCTCCAACTATCCGGAGTGCAAATTTACCCGTCAGCTCGGCGGCGAAGCCAATGGTGAGGCCGCAGCAGCCGACGAACCGAAGTCGCTCGGCAAGGATCCGTTCACAGGTGAGGAAATCACTGCGCGGACGGGCCGTTTCGGTCCCTATATCCAGCGCGGCGATGGTAAGGAAGCCAAGCGCGCCAGCCTGCCAAAAGGCTGGACGCTGGATACGGTCGACCATGAAAAGGCTGTGGCACTGCTGTCACTACCGCGTGACGTCGGCCAGCATCCGGAAACCGGCAAGATGATTTCGGCGGGTATCGGCCGTTATGGACCTTATGTCAGCCATGACGGCACATTTGCCAATCTGGAAAATGCCGAAGAGGTTTTCTCGGTCGGTCTCAACCGTGCCGTTTCGGTGCTTGCGGACAAGCAGTCCAAGGGCGGTCGCGGTCGTTCTACCCCGGCAGCACTGGCAACGCTTGGTGATCATCCGGATGGTGGTTCCATCACCGTGCGTGACGGACGCTATGGTCCTTATGTGAACTGGGGCAAGGTCAATGCGACTTTGCCGAAGGGCAAGGACCCGGCAAGTGTCACGCTGGAAGAAGCGCTGGCGCTGATCACCGAAAAGGCCGGCTCGTCCAAGGGCAAGAAAGCCCCTGCCCGCAAATCCGCGGCCAGCACTGAAAAGAAAGCCGCTGCCAAGAAGCCGGCAGCAAAGAAAGCTCCCGCAAAGGCAAAAGCCCCATCGAAGGCTAAGAAGGCCGCAGCGGCAGAGGAGTAACAATTGGCACGTCGTTTTTCCAAACCCGATTCCGGTCGATCCGCACGGACCGAACGGCGTGCAGCACAGGCGAAATCGGAGGCGCATGCGGGCGACCCGCATGCGTTTTTGCCAACGCGTGAGGAAGTCCTCAAATATATCGAGGAAAATCCTGACCGCGCCGGAAAGCGCGAGCTGGCCAAGGCATTCAATATCAAGGGCGATGCGCGGGTTTATCTGAAAGACCTGCTGCGCGAACTGGCCGATGACGGTCTGGTCGAAAAACGTGCACGCAAGCTGTCCCGTCCTGGATCGCTGCCAAGCGTCACGGTACTGGATGTAACGGGACGCGACGACGATGGCGGGCTGCTGGCCCGTCCAACCGAATGGGACGAAGCCGCCTATGGCAAGCCGCCGGTGATGCTGGTGCGCCGCACACGGCTCAACAAGGCATCGGAAGGTGGCCCGGCAGTCGGTGTCGGCGACCGCGTTCTGGCAAAGATTTTCCGCAACGAAGACCGCGACGGCCCGGATTATACTGCCCGCGTGATGAAGCGGCTGGAACACCGCGCCAATGCGGTGCTGGGTGTCGTGCGCAAGCTTGGCAATGGCGAATGGCGGCTGGAGCCTGTGGACCGCAAGCAGGCCGAGGTGCAGCTTGATCCCGCTCAACTGGAAAATGCCGAAAGCGGCGATCTGGTGGAAGTCGAGCTGATCTCGTCGCGCCGTCAGGGATTGCCGCGCGGTAAGGTCCGGCAGGTGGTCGGTTCCATCGATAGCGAAAAGGCGCTGTCGATGATCGCCATTCATGAGCACGAAATCCCGCATGTTTTCCCGGATGAAGTCATTCGCGAATCCGAAGACGCGAAACCCGCCACCTTGGACGGTCGGGAAGACTGGCGCGCTGTGCCCCTTCTCACCATCGATCCGGCGGACGCCAAGGATCACGACGACGCGGTCTATGCGGAGCCGGATAGTGATCCGGAAAACCCCGGCGGCCAGATTGTCATCGTGGCGATTGCCGACGTGGCGGCCTATATCCGGCCCGGTTCGGCACTGGACCGCGAAGCTTTGAAGCGCGGCAATTCAGTCTATTTCCCGGATCGCGTTGTGCCAATGCTGCCGGAGCGCATATCCAACAATCTCTGTTCGCTGCGCGAACTGGAAGACCGCCCGGCGCTGGCTGTGCGTATGATCTTTGCCGCCGACGGTCGGAAGAAATCGCACAAGTTCCATCGCATCATGATGCGCTCTGCGGCCAAGCTTGCCTATGGTCAGGCTCAAGCCGCTATCGACGGCGCGACGGACGATAAGACGGCACCAATCCTCGACAGTGTATTGAAGCCGCTTTGGGCCGCTTACGCGGTCTTGAAGCGCGGTCGCGATGCACGCGAGCCGCTGGAACTCGATCTGCCTGAAAAGAAAATCCTGCTGACGCCGGATGGCAAGGTGGACAAGGTGATCGTGCCTGAACGGCTTGATGCGCATAAGCTCATCGAAGAGTTCATGATTCAGGCGAATGTCGCGGCAGCTGAAACGCTGGAAGATCATCGCCAGCCATTGATCTTCCGTATTCATGATGAGCCGGCGCTGGCCAAGCAGGAGAGCCTGCGCGAGTTTCTGCGCACGCTTGATCTCAACCTCGCCAAGGGCGGGCCGCTGCAACCGTCGCAGTTCAACCGTATTCTGGCGGCTGTCGACGACACAGATCATCAGGATCTGGTCAATCAGGTCGTGCTGCGCACCCAGAGCCAGGCCATTTACAGCCCCGAAAATATTGGACATTTCGGGCTGCATCTGCGCCGCTACGCGCATTTCACGTCGCCGATCCGCCGTTATGCCGACCTTATCGTGCATCGCGCGCTTATCAAGGCGCTGCGGCTTGGCAAGGATGGCATCACCACCGACGAGGAAGCGCGCCTTGACGAGATTTCTGCGCTGATTTCTTCCACCGAGCGCCGCGCCATGCTGGCCGAACGTGAAACGGTCGACCGGTTGATCGCCCACTTCCTCGCTTCGCATCTCGGTGACGAGTATGAAGGCCGCGTAACGGGCGTTACCCGGGCCGGTCTTTTCGTGAACCTTGCGACATATGGCGCGGATGGGCTGGTGCCCATTTCAACTTTGGGTCATGAATACTATTTATATGACGAAGCCAACCATGCGATTGCCGGTGAACGAAGCGGAAAAGGCTTCCGCCTCGGTGATACGGTCACGGTCAGGCTGGTCGAGGCGCTCCCCGTTGCGGGCGCGCTTCGTTTTGAGATGGTATCGGAACCGCATCCCCTGCCGATGTCGACGCGCTCGCATCACAAGGCAAGCAGGACGGTGCGTGGCCGAAAGGGCAAGCCTTCGGGCATCCCGCGTCACAAGAAGAGAGGTCGGTAATGAGCACGCTTGAGGCCAATTCCGCGCAGAACATTCAGGTTTTCGGTGGCGAAGCCAGCAGTAAAGCGCATCCCAAGCGTCCGCTTGGTGAAGCCATGTGGCGCGGTTTCCGCTGCCGCTGCCCGCATTGCGGCGAAGGCCAGCTTTTCTGCGCCTTCGTCAAGCCGGTCGCCAAATGTTCCGTATGCGACGAGGATTATACCGAACAGCGCGCTGACGATCTTCCGGCCTATCTGACGATCCTGATTGTCGGCCATATCGTTGTCGGTGCCTTCATGGGCGTGGAAGCAACGACCAATCTGCCGCTATGGGCACATATGGCGATCTGGGGACCGCTGACGATCATTTTGTCGCTGATCCTGCTTCAGCCGCTCAAAGGGGCAACCATCGGCCTGCAATGGGCGCTGTACATGCATGGTTTCGGGGGTAAGGGCGAAGGCGACTACGGCGACGTGACCTGATCCGTCTATCATGACAGCGACAGTTTCCACTCCCTTGGCTGAACAGAAGAAGAAGGTGCTGCGCCCGCGCGATGCAGCCTCGTTGCTTCTGATTGACCGCTCGGCAGGCACGCCGCGCGTGCTGATGGGCAAGCGTCATCACAGCCTCGCCTTCATGCCGGGAAAATTCGTTTTCCCAGGCGGTCGCGCCGATTCGATTGACGGCGCAATTGCAGCCGCAAACGAACTCAGCCACGATGACACACTGAAACTTTTGGATGGCATGGGCTCTCGCCCATCCATGCGCCGCGCCCGCGCGCTCGGACTATGCGCCATCCGCGAGACATTCGAAGAAACCGGACTGCGTGTAGCCTATCCGGTCGCCGATGATTCTTCCGCTGAACCACCGCACGGCCTTCCGGCCAATCATCAGGACTGGCGGGCTTTTCTCGGTCAGGGCGCTCTGCCTGCACTGTCGAGCCTGCGATATTTCGCCCGTGCCGTGACCCCGCCAGAACATGTCCGTCGATTCGATACCCGCTTTTTCATCGCGTTTTGCGACAGCCTGCCAGAATTCGGCAAGCAACAGCTCGCACCAAGTGGCGAACTGGAGAATCTCGACTGGGTATCGATTGATGATGTGACCAAGCTCGACGTCGCGCTCATCACCCAGATCATATTGAAGGAAGCCAAAAACCTTCTGGCTGAAACACGCCTTGATTTGCCTGCTGCCCTCCCGGTGGTGCAATACCGTATGCGGCACGGCCGCTTTGTCCGTGAAGTGATCTGAACTGATGAATAAAGAAATTCCAGCAACCGACCGTGCTTCTAACAAAACGAGCGCGGCAGGTGTAAAAGGCGCTCCTCCGCAAGAAGGCCAGATGCACTGGCGTTCGCTTGCAGCTGCCATTGCGACCATCAGTGCGGTGGGCGCTGCTATCGGGCTGGGCATTCCGCTTCTCAGCGTGCTGCTGGAAAGCCGTGGTCATTCGGCAAGCCTCATCGGCGCCAATACGGCAGTTGCAGGCCTTGCCTCCATCGCTGCGGCCCCGCTCGCCGCCCCAATCGCCGCAAGGCTTGGCGTGGTCAAGGCCATTTTCCTGATGCTCATCATCGGCGGCGTTGCCTTCCTCGGCTTTCATTTCTTCCAGCCGCTCTGGGCGTGGTTTGCGCTGCGCATCGTGCTGCATTTCGCACTGACGGTACTGTTCGTCCTGTCTGAATATTGGATCAATGCCTCTGCGCCGCCTGAAAAACGGGGGCTGGTGCTTGGCATCTACTCCACATCGCTTTCGCTCGGTTTCGCGCTGGGGCCGTGGCTTTTCTCGAAAATCGGCAGTGCCGGCGGCCTGCCGTTCTTCGTCGGATTCGCGATCATCATGGTTGCGCTCATCCCCGTGACGATTGCCTGGCGCGACAGCCCCGATTTTGAGGAAGGCGAACATGTTCCCTTCCTTCCGTTCATTTTCGCGGTACCGACCGCAACCATGGCGGTCTTCGTCTTTGGCGCCGTGGAAACGGGCGGCTTTGCGCTCTTCCCGGTCTTCGGTGCGCGGATCGGTTATCCGGAAGCAGATGCAGCGCTTCTGCTGACAATGATCGGTCTTGGCAATGTGCTGCTGCAAATTCCGCTCGGGATTATCAGCGACAAGATTCCGGATCGGCGTAAACTTCTGCTGTTTTGCGCAGTCACGGGTCTCATCGGCATGATCGCGCTGCCCTATCTGATGAACCAGTGGTATCTGATGGCGGGCGTCTTGTTTTTATGGGGCGGCGTCGTGGCTGGTCTTTATACGGTAGGCCTTGCCCATCTCGGCTCGGAACTGACTGGCCGCGAACTGGCCTCCGCCAATGCTGCCTTCGTGTTTTGTTATGCAATTGGCATGCTGGCAGGCCCGCAGGCCGTCGGTGTCGGCATGGATGCTTTCGGCCCGGCAGGTTTTTCGTGGACGCTTGGGGTATTTTTTGCCGCATATGCGATCTTTGCAGCAGGAAGACTGCTTTTCAGAAAGAAGCGGTCTTGACTTTTCGGCCCCAATCCGTAGTTATGCGGCGAATTTCCGCTGCCGGGTGAATTGCCGGAATCGCTGGCGGTTACCATCCATAGAGTATGACCCCGGAGAATGGGAACCCGATAAGCGGGTCCGGTTTCCGAAAAGGTGATGCTCCGGCAAAGTTAAAGAGCAGGTATTTCGATATGGCCAAGGCTACGACGATCAAGATCAAGCTTTTGTCGACCGCTGACACCGGCTTCTTCTACGTTACGAAGAAGAACAGCCGCACGATGACGGAAAAGATGACAAAGACCAAGTACGACCCGATTGCGCGCAAGCACGTCGACTTCAAGGAAACGAAGATCAAGTAATTCGTTTCCTGCGTTGCCCTTGCGGCAACCGGAATCAAAAAAGCCGTTTCTCACGAGACGGCTTTTTGTTTTTGATCTGATGTTTATCAAAACAGTCAGGCTGCCGAAGCGACCACCCGATTGCGCCCGTTCTTTTTTGCGAGATAAAGCGCGGCATCGGTTCTGTCGAACAACGCTTCAACGCTGTCACCCATCAGGCGCAAGCCTGCCAGACCGACACTGATCGTCATATTGACCTTGTGACGCCCGCTGGCGACCGAAAAGGGCACAGCCTCCACGGAGGTGCGGATACGCTCTGCAACAGCCGCTCCGGCCTGCAAATCCGTATCCGGCAGCACGACGATGAACTCCTCGCCGCCATAGCGGCACATCAGGTCCATGCCACGGATATTCTTGCGCAGGCGCGAGGCGAATTCACGCAGAACGTCGTCACCCGCATCATGCCCGTACTGGTCGTTGATGCGCTTGAAATAATCGAAGTCGATCATGATGACCGTCAGCGGGCGCTCCCGACCCGTTGCGCGGCTATACAGCACCGGCATATGCGTATCGAGATAGCGGCGATTGTGCAGGCCTGTGAGGTCGTCGGTGACGGCCATGGTGATGGAGCGGTTCAGGCTCTGCCGCAGCAGATCGTTGTAGCACTTGCGCTTGATCTGCGTGCGCAGCCGCGCAAAAAGCTCCAGCTTCTCCAGCGGGCGCATCAGATAGTCGTTGACGCCGAGTTCCAGCGCGCGAACGACAAGCGCGCCTTCATCTTCCCGCACAATGAGGATAATGGGCACCAGTCGGGTGCGCTCGATGGTGCGTAATTGCGAACACAGACGCAGCGGATCGTAATAGGTAAACGCTGCCGAAACGACGATGCTGTCATAATCCGCCTCGATGGCCTTGATCAGAGCGGTATTGGCATCATTGGCGATATCGACGCGGTAGGTTTCGCTCAAAATCAGGCGCAAACGCGCTGCTGCCGTTTCATCTTCGTCCACAATGAGAATACGGGCGGCGTCCTGCCGGTTCGGGCCCGAACCGGAAACCTTGGCTAAAAGCAGCGCTTCAACTTCTGCATCAGCCACGCTGTTGCTGCGCTGGAACAGTTCGTCCGACACCAGCTTCAGCCGGGCGAGGCTCTTCACGCGGGACATCAAGTGAAGATCGTTGACCGGCTTGGACAGGAAATCGTCTGCGCCCGCCTCCAATCCGCGAATCTTATCTTCCGGGCGGTCAAGCGACGTCACCATGACGACAGGAATGTTGGAGGTGCGCGGGTCGTCCTTCAGCTTGCGGCAGACCTCGAAGCCATCCATGCCGGGCATGAGAACATCGAGCAGGACGACATCAATCTGGCCGCCAAGACA
Source organism: Brucella haematophila (assembly GCF_005938105.1). Lineage (GTDB taxonomy): Bacteria > Pseudomonadota > Alphaproteobacteria > Rhizobiales > Rhizobiaceae > Brucella > Brucella haematophila. The sequence goes on from NZ_VCPE01000004.1 coordinate 29,540, forward strand.
AATCTCGAAGGCATCAACCCCGTTATAGGCGCTGACAACTTCATAATATTCAGCAAGCAGCCTTGCTTCCAGGAGCTTCACATTGGAAGCCACATCATCGACGACGAGAATTCTGGCAGTCATGATCCCCCTCGCCTGGTCGAGCCTAAGCGTCGCCCAGATAAGACTTTATCGTTTCTATAAATCTTGGAACAGAAATAGGCTTCGAAATATAGGCCTCACATCCGCCCTGCCGGATGCGCTCCTCATCGCCTTTCATGGCGAAAGCCGTGACGGCGATCACCGGAATATGGCGCAGTTCTTCATCGTCTTTCAGCCACTTGGTCACTTCCAGACCTGAGACTTCCGGAAGCTGGATATCCATGAGAATGAGATCTGGCCGGTGTTCGCGTGCGAGATCAAGCGCCTCGAGACCGTTTCGTGTCCGGATCGTTTCGTATCCGCTGGCTTCGATAAGATCGCGAAACAACTTCATATTCAATTCGTTGTCTTCGACGATCATTACGCTTTTCGTCATCGAAACTTCCCTGGGGCAATTCCCCGGCCCGATTTTTCATTCATCCACTGGCATTGGCTGACACCAGACAGTGCGCGCCGACATTCCCCTCGGTGCACTCTTTGATTTAACCTCATTTCATTGACGAAAGGCAAATAATTCCGTTGTCGCTACAAGGGCATGCATCTTATATGAAAACAATAGCAGGCCTTAGCGGCGGCTGTTTGAATTGCTTGAAATGGAGAGTGACGGTGAAAACGCTTATGAACGAAACAGAAGCGCAAGGCCTCGCCATTGAAGCTTTGGCATGGCTCGCGCAGGATAAGGATTTGTTGCCCCGCTTTCTGGCACTGACGGGCATCGAAGCCTCATCCATTCGTCAGGCTGCGCGTGAACCGGGTTTTCTGGCCGGTGTGCTCCAGTTTTTCCTGAGCCACGAACCGACACTGATGCGCTTCTGCGAGGAAACCGGGCGTGACCCAGCTATCATCGAGAAAGCGGCCTCGTTTTTGCCCGGCGGTGCAGGCCAGCATTTGCAGAGCGGCGCCGACTGATTCGAAGACGCCGTTCTGTTTCAAACCTGATTTCAGGCAGCAGTTGGACCGGTAACAACCTCTTCCGCTGTTGAAACGCTGATAACGTTCAACTCATGTGCTCGCCCGTCGCGTGCGGTCCATGAAATCGACTGGCCGGGCGCAAGGCCGATCAATGCCGTGCCAATCGGGGTCAGAATCGAAACCTTGCCCTGAGCAATGTCCGCCTCGCCAGGATAAACAAGCGTCACACGGCGCTCATGCCCGTCATTGGAACGGAATTCAACCACCGAGCCCATATGCACGACGTTCTGCGGCAGGCGCTTGGCGGGCACGACCTTGGCGCGGTCAAGTTCGGCCATCAACTCGTCGGCGATTTCCTCGTGCTGCTCGGAGACGCTGTTGGCCAGCCCCATCAGGCGCTCGTAGTCAACGTCACTGACGACAATATTAGGCTTCTTGCGATTCTTGACGCTCATGGCGATAGCTCACTGTTATAAAGATAAATATCTCCGAGCGCCTTGGCTCGAAGCGGATGATTGGGATGTTTTTGTGAAAGCGCTTATCGAGTTCGCTTGAGACAAGCGACGAACCATCCCCCGGAGCCCATCTGCGCTAGGCAGGGCTCGAGGGCCTTTATCCCGCGATCGGTTGAACCCGATGGAGTATGGCGGCGAAATGGTTGTTCATGACACTAAACTTGGTGATATCGCTGCCAATGTCAAGAGCATGGCGGTTAGGCTCGGCTCTGCCAGTGGCGCTGGGCAGGATTGATGATATAGAAGGTATGTTCCTTTTATGTTCGTCAGGCCAGCTACATTCCGATGATATCTGGCCCGCCGATAATGCTGTGCATGTTCACGATGGTTGAGAATTTCGCCGGAAACAGTTCTGAGCAAGGCTTATGCCGCGACTGTCTGTCGTTGCAAAAGAGCGCTTCCGTGCGCCGCTGTTACTCCTGCGGCAGTCCGCGCCTGATACGACACCCGGAACTTTACAGGCTGACGCTTGCCCATATCGACTGCGATGCTTTTTACGCGTCGGTGGAAAAGCGGGACAATCCTGAACTGCGCGACAAGCCGCTCATTATCGGCGGCGGTAAGCGCGGCGTCGTTTCCACCGCTTGTTATCTCGCCCGTATTCACGGCGTGCGCTCGGCCATGCCGATGTACAAGGCGCTTGACGCCTGTCCGGAAGCCGTCGTCATCAAACCCAATATGGAGAAATATGCCCGCGTCGGGCGCGAGGTGCGGCAGCTGATGCGCGATCTCACCCCTTTGGTCGAACCGCTTTCCATCGACGAAGCGTTTCTCGATCTCAGCGGCACCGAACGATTGCACAAGGCACCGCCCGCCGTTGTTCTGGCGCGCTTTTCCAAACGTGTTGAAAGCGAAATCGGAATCAGCGCGTCCATCGGCCTGTCCTATTGCAAATATCTCGCCAAGGTGGCTTCCGATCTTGAAAAGCCGCGCGGATTTTCCGTCATCGGAGAAGCAGAAGCGCTCGATTTTCTGCGCGACAAGCCGGTGAGCATGATCTGGGGCGTCGGCAAGGCATTTGCGGCCAAGCTGCAAAGCGATGGCATCCGCGACATCGGTCAGCTTCAGACGATGGACGAAGGCGCGCTGATGAAGGCCTATGGCACAATGGGCCAGCGTTTGTATCGCCTGTCACGTGGACAGGACAGCCGGCGGGTCGAACCTGATCACGACATGAAAAGTATTTCGGCGGAAACGACCTTCAACACCGATCTCTCGACCGCTGCCGATCTGGTTCCGGTTCTGCGTGCGCTTGCCGAAAAAGTATCGCGTCGCCTGAAAGCGGGCGAAATTGCCGGACGCACGGTCGTGCTCAAGCTTAAAACACAGGATTTCAAGCTGCGTACCCGCAATCGCCAGCTTTCCGACCCGACCCAGCTGGCCGACCGCATTTTCCGCCATGGATTGCAGCTTCTGGAAAAGGAGCTGGACGGCACCAAATTCCGACTGCTTGGGATTGGCGTCAGCGAACTATCCTCAAACGACCGCGCCGATCCGCCCGACCTCGTTGACACGCAAGCTACAAAGCGCGCCGTCGCCGAAACCGCCATTGATCGCCTGCGCAACAAGTTCGGGCTGAATGCAGTGGAAACGGGTTATACCTTCTCGAAAGGCAACCTCGCACGCACGCAGACACCATCAGACCGCGACGATGAGGATTGAGTGGTGTGCTGCCTGAGGGCATCCAAACCGCTCTGTTAAGCGACTAAACCAACTTGTTTCGCCGCGAGACTTACGGTTCAATCTCGGTGGATATAGACACGGAGGGTAGAATGCTCACAGGACCACTATGTCGAGCGGGCCGCGCACTCGTTGAAATTTCGCGCGATAATCTTGCGAAGCTGTCAAAAGTGGATGCATCGATTATCGAAGACTTCGAACGCAAAATCGATAAGCCTTCGGCCGAAGTCATCAACAAGCTGCAAGTTGCTTTAGAAGACCTGGGCGCGGTCTTTATCCCGGAGGACGAGCGCGGAGTTGGCGTTCGGTTGAAATTCACCGCCTCGGAAGCCAAACGCATAGCTATCCTTGAAGGTGAAGGCGGCATCATCGCTCAGGATGACGTGACCTGACACACCGCTCGTGTGGCCCCGCAAAGAGCCGTTGGTACGACAAATGCGCAATGCAATGGGAATCATGGCAGCAAGGCGCAAATGAGCGCCTGCCCCGCGTAAACGGGGCAAATCACTCAACCGCCCAAAATGGTCCGTCCACCGGCTAGGCCGGACCCCGAGCCTGTCGGGAATCCCGCCCTGTTCTTGCCAGCCGCGACGATAGTCGCGGTAGACTTTGCGGATTTTACTGTCTGAGTGTCTACGTTTCCGTTCGCTGGTGCGGCGGCAAATGCAGTTCCCGTTACCATGAATGCACCAATGGCTATCAAAGCTATGGCCTTCATCATTCCTCCTCTGCTGGTCTTGCCAGCATGACGCCGAAATACAATGAGATCATGCCGGCGTTGTCACACAATCCAGGTTGAGCAAACGCTAGAATTGGCTTCGGCGCTATACGGCACTTGTCGTATTTCGATACGAGAAGGCTATTTGGATGCGATCAACAATATTGAATCTTTACATGGCTGTAGCATAAGATCGATAATAGAAGTCTGGGCGGGACATGAACCATATTGGCAGGAGAGCCACCTTATGTCACCGAAGCTCAAAGCCGCGCTTGTCGGCGCAATCGTTGCAATTGTCGTAGGCTTCGCCGCATCGCAAGGGTTGATCAGCCAACAGACGGCCGAAGAAATCAAGGCCAAGACAAACGAAGTTCTTTCAGAAGAACCTGCCCCCGCTCCCACACAGACGCCTCAGCCGCAAACGAATGAACCCCAGCCGCAAGCACAGCAACAATAGGCTTGCACCTGTATTCCGACCAGCATCGCGCTAACAGCTGGCTTCGCACGCACAGCGGTTCAGACAGAAACCAACGGTACCGGAGAGGGTGCAGAGTGAACAGATTGCCACACTCAAGAAATTAATCATTGAGTGCCAAACACTTACAGCGATTGCGGGAAAGAGATGGAGGCCTCGCCCGGAATCGAACCGGGGTGCAAGGATTTGCAGTCCTCTGCGTAACCACTCCGCCACGAGGCCTTCCTGAGAGCGTTTCCAAATCAATTGGTTGTGCTCTGCGCAGTTCCAATATTGATCCCCGCCCGCTTCGTCAAGCGATTCGAGACCTTTGTGTAAAAATTCCTTGGTGTTTTCCATTGCCATGCGAATGAACGCCGGAATGCTGACAATCCGTTGCAAATTGGCACGAGTCAAATGTGATCGCGAGAATATTAGAACCTTGCGATCTGTTAACTCGTTGGAAAGAACAGGCTGTGCAACAATAGCACATGAGACAAGCCTCACCATGGAGACGCGTTAAACACGCCGTTTGCGTCGTGTTGAGAGTGGCAGTGCTCGCCGCCCCTATTCTGCTCGCATTGGCGGCCTTGACCATGGTGACCAATCCGGATGGCAACAGGGCGCCAGTTCCAGATAAGGGCGTTTCTGGAGGCACAGCCCCCACCGGCAACTGATCCCGTCAGACTCTGCGATAAATGGAACAGTTTGGTTTCAGCGCGGATAACTGAGCTGTGGAGCAATTTGTTGTTACAAATTGCAACAACGGGAAACCTTGCCGCCGGATCGTCGATTTAAATAGCTTTTAGAGATGCTGCCATCATTCAATTGCGGAGATGGTTTATGGTCAAGCTACAGCTCTTTTTCACAAAAGCCATGCCCTATATGGGAACGGGCTTCATGCTCGTCAATTTTGTGGCCTTACTCTATGCCGTCGTCATCCACTGACGATCTTTATGAGGTCCATCGGCCCCGAAAAGGGCGCCGTAGCGCCCTTCGTTACTTAACGACGTGCCACACGCCGCCCTTGCCATCACCCTTGGCGTCGCCCTTCTTCATGTCTTCGTGGTAACGATAAAGCGGCATGCCTTTATAGGCCCACATGTCCTTACCATCCATGGCCTTGACGACCGAGAAATCTGTGTCCGCTTTCGAGGCCTTTTCTGCATGAAATGCAGGCCACATTTTCAGACATTGGGCATCGCATGACGATTTACCGCCCATATCCTTGTCGAAGGTGTAGAGCGTCATGCCTTTCGGCGTGACCAGCATTTTGCCGGACGGGCTGTCCATCATTTTGGCAGGTTCGGCAGCAAATGCGCCAGCGGTCGACAGCGCGACCAATCCGAGTGCTAGAAACATCGTTTTCACGGCATATCCTCCTTGGATTCGGAAGACAGGCTTATGATCGTTATAACTTTGCCTGTTCCTTCCAAGGAGAATTGTGCGCCCGGTTACCGCCTGAAATATGGCGCAGCATCAGTTCGCGGCAGGAACCGGACAGCTCATATCGCCTTCTTCACAGCTCAGATATTTCTGGAACTGTTCGTTGCGCTGCTTGGTCAGATCGGTTTTGCAAGAGGCAACGAGCATCGAATGGATGGTGCCTCCCGATGAATCCGCGGTCGTGAAATCACATTCAGCATCGCGGAATGCAATCCAGGCACGCTGAGCTTTGACAAACAGCTTCTTGCCGTCCGCATCATCGGCGAGACGCTTCTGGATTTCCTTGAAGCTGGCATTCAGCTTCGTGTCTGCAGCAGAAAAATCATCGCCTGCACACTGGGTCATTGTGGCTTGGTCTTGCGCATTGGCGCATTTATTGGAAGCCGCTGTTGCCGGCAGTGAAAGAAAAAACAAAGAAACACTCAGAGCGGTAATCCGTAGCATTCAAACTCTCCCAAGCGCAAAAGACCCTTTCATAAAACTATAGTCTTTCCTGTTCGCAATGCATCTTAAACAGCTAATATAGGTTAACCGCCGAAAAGCCGAGAAAATTGCGGCTGATATTGCTTATTTCTGATCGCTGCTTGTGGCTCTTTGTTCAATCCAGTCGCGCGCGGCCTGCCAGCTCCCAAAAGCCTTGCGCTGATCGTGGATCGCATAGGCGACCCAACGTTCCCCGGGGTTATCGGAATCTTCGGGGATAATGGTGCCAATGCGATTACCATAGCTGTCCTGCACTGGATAAATCATCGAAGCTCCCTCCCCGGAGATTTTTTGTAATGGTCGTCTGCAACGACCTTTCTGTTCATTGTTTTTACACTCGATTGCCAGCGCCAAACCAGCAGTTATTATTGTTCCCACTATTTTGGGGTATGGCGGAGGAATAAACAATGCTCACTACACTTATAGAACTTCCCACCTACGCTGTATTTTTATTTTTCATCGCCTTTGCGATTATACTGTATAGCGCCGGTTATGGTGCACTGCGATATCTCAGCAGGCACGCGAAGCACGATATCTTTTCCATACCCGCTCCCGCTTTTCTCGGCACGATTGCAACGGCATGGGCGCTTTCAATGGGCTTTGTGGCTGCTGACGCCTGGTCGCTCAATTCCCGCGCCGATTTTTCCGTCAGCAAGGAACGCTCTGCCATCCATCGGTTGCTGGACACAGCGAGCCCCATCGTTCTCGACAACGCGGAATTGAAAACTGCGGTGCTGAACTATCGCACCATCGTCATCGACGACGAATGGGGTCAGCAGAACAATACGGTTTCCACATTGGACGTGGACCACGCGATTCTGGGAATTCGCGCAATCGTCCAAAAGATTGCACTTTCTGGCCTGCCCGGCCCGATAGTTTCGCAGCTCGTCAATGATTTTGATGAGCTTCAGGATGCCCGTAACGAGCGGCTGGCCGTCGCCAGCTCGTCGATTGACGAATCCAAGTGGTATCTCGTCCTGTTCCTGACCTTGCTGACGGCGATCACAATTGCCGCTGTCCATGCTGACCGTCCGCTCGCCGGAAAGCGCGCTCTGGTCCTTTATGTACTGACGGGCACGATCAGCCTCTGGATTCTAGCAAACCACGCCAATCCTTATGTCGGCATGGGGGACCTCAAGCCAGACCTGCTCTTCTCCGCACAACGGCATTCTCCAGCCCCGACACAGCCCGCTGGATCGTGAATGATGATTTTGGCGGGCCATATGGGAAATTGACTGATCACGCGCCTGTGCGCGTCCTGAGCCATTTATTTCGCAACGAACGAACAACATCAGCGTTGCGCTCAAATGCATCACCACATGAGAGCGATTCGCGCTCTGCACATGACAATCTGAAGACGGATGAATTTGGCAAACCAGAATGGACGCAGCACGAATGTGTCTTATTCTGCTGTTAAAGCAAAACTTGATCTGCGTTATGTAAGCTATTGAGATATTAGCGACTTCAAAAGTTGAAGTGGCTCCCCGGGCCGGATTCGAACCAGCGACCAACCGGTTAACAGCCGGTTGCTCTACCACTGAGCTACCGGGGAACAGGTGCTCGTTGCGTCAGCGAGGTGGCGTATAGCAAAAGGATTTCGGGTTTGCAAAGGGCAAAATTGAATTTTTTCCAACTTTTTGCATCTGCCTCACGAAACCCTATATTCTCTGGGACATTCAGACGTAAAAAATATCGAGCAGCAATGGAGAGACTTGGTCCAGTGAACGAAGAAACGAACCCAAAAGCGCCTCGCAAGGTCATTTTGATTCTCGGTCGGCGAATCCCGATTCCTCAATCGGTGATGATGCGGCGCGTTTTGGGTGGTTCTCTGGTGGCTGGGGGCGCACTTGGCTTCTTGCCGGTGCTCGGTTTCTGGATGCTGCCGCTTGGATTGATCGTACTTTCTCACGATTCTCATCGCGTTCGCCGCATTCGCCGGCGCAGCGAAATATACATCTGGCGGAAATGGGTTCGGCGCAACGCGTCGTCAAATGCAAACGGCAGTGCGGGGAGCTGACGCGCCTCCCCCTCGTTAACAACTTCCAGCAACATCCAGAATCAGCTCCAGAAAAGCGATATGGCCCAGCGAGAAGCCGGGCCATCCTGAGTCTGTCGTCAGTTGGTGTTTCAGGACAGGTTCTTCCGCCGTTGCGCATAACTACGCCGACGGACTTCTCCCGGTGTCAGATGGCGGTATTTGCGCAGCGCGGTCGTCATGTGGCTCTGGCTGGAAAAGCCCAGCGTGGCGGCAAGCTCGCTCAAGGAGATATCGGTTTCACGAAGACAGCGTTCAGCTTCGTCCAGCCGCAGCCGCATGAGGTATTGATGCGGCGTGAGACCGAAGCTCGCGCGAAAGCAGGTTGCAAAATGGCCCGCTGAAATACCGATCAATGACGCCATGTCGGGCACAGACACCTGCTGGCGATAATGTTCCTTAAGATAGTTCTCGATCTGGCGACAGGCATAGTTGCTGAGCCCGAACTGCTGCTTGTTGCTGCCCCTAGCGATTGATGCGTTGCGCACCAGCACACCCGTCAGCACGGTGCGGAAAGCATCCATGTAGGCCCCACTCACATGCGGTGAGACTTGCAGCTCGCCCCACAAAATTTGCGCCAGTTGCAGGCATTGCCTGTTGGAAAAATGCAGTGGCGTCCAATTGTGAGAAGCCTCATCACCCTCTTCCGCCGAGAAGAAGGAATCATCGAGCGTAACCGTCAGATGTGCGGTGTTTTTGGGCCATACGATTGCACAGCTCATATGAGCGGGAATGATGAACGTCATCCCCGCTGGACAGTTTATGATTTCCTCAGCCCCCTCGAAGGGTTTCCATTTCAGCCCACGCACCATTTCAAGCACGATGATGGCTATGGTTTCGAGTGACTGATAGGTCCTCTCACCAATGTCTGAAAAGCCATAATCTATATTCTGCTTGTCACCGCCACCCAGCGACGCCAGCTGCATTGAATTGATTACAGGCGATGGATCATAAGTCGATAAATTCATTGAATTATTCTTCATGACTATGCTCATACTATCCTCAATCATCAAACCGGAAAAAAGAATAAATATTGGGAGCACCACGGGTTCAAATGAATGGACTCAAAACCTGTATTCCCCCTGCGTTTCAGAAAATCAAAACGGCCTTCCCTCAAAAACCGTGTGAATGCCGCAAATCAATCATTAGTTGCAATTGAAAGTTTATGCAACCGAATTGTTGAAGCCGCGCAAATCGTGTTGTGACCCGAAGTAAGGCCGCGTTTTTGCACCCTCCCTTTGCTCTTATTAGCAACGTCTCATGTGAATCAGGCGGATATAGGGGCTATTGCACGCCATTGCATTTTTGCTTCCGTCGGAAACAGAAATGCAGCGCGGGTCAGCTTCCCGCGACGGCTCCATCATCGATCTTAAACAATGGACCTGACCTGTCCGAATTGAATGCAAAGCTGTCCACAATGGCTGCCCTGCGTCACACCGCTGTAATAAATCCCCATTAAACAACCATCCATGATGTTGGGGCAGCGCATCGTACCTGTTTCTCCAGTCGAACCAATTTGCCGCTTGTCGAGGTCTCACAAAGATGTTTCAATCTGAATTGCACGGCTGTGCAGAAAGAATAAAAACAGCCGGCGATCCTGGGGAGGAGACGCCTATGCCAGCTTTTCTGGAGGTTGCGAGCGCGCGCGTTCGTTACGGCAATAATGAGGTTCTCAAAGGGGTTGATCTGTCGGTCCGCAAGGGCGAATTCGTTGCCTTGCTCGGATCTTCGGGGTGTGGAAAAACAACCTTGCTTCGTGCAATCGCAGGTTTCAATACACCGAGCAGCGGCGCAATCAAGGTCAATGGTGCGGATGTAACCCGGTTGCCACCAGACAAGCGCGGCATGGCACTCGTGTTCCAGTCCTACGCGCTATGGCCTCACATGACGGTTGCGCAAAATATCGGTTATGGCTTGCGCATTCGTGGCATCGCAAAAGACACAATCAAGCAGAAGGTGCAGGACGTTGCCCGCCTGCTTGGCCTTGATGCGCTGCTGGAAAGAAAGCCCACGGCGCTTTCCGGCGGCCAGCGCCAGCGTGTTGCGCTTGGCCGCGCACTGGCCATACAGCCGGATATCCTGCTTCTCGACGAACCACTCTCCAATCTCGACGCGCGTATTCGCCTGTCGGTACGCCATGAGATTAGCGCCCTGCAACGCCGCTTGGGCATTACGGCCGTGCACGTTACCCATGATCGTGAAGAGGCCATGGTGATGGCCGACAGGATCGTCATTCTCAACAATGGCGAGATTGCCCAGGCTGGCGCGCCGGAGGAGGTTTATAATCACCCAGCCTCCGATTTTGTTGCCGCCTTCATGGGCGCGGAAAACCTGATCGAACTGCCGGTCTCCGTCAAAGCGGACAAGATTGAAATCGCGGCGGGCACACATAACAAGCCGAGCACCATTCCAGCCGGGAGAAGAAACCTTTCCGATGGCATCGCCTCCGCGCGTTTCCGTAGTGAAGCGGCACAACTCGCCAACCCGGGCACCGCGCCTAACCGCAACGAACCCGCACTCGTTCTTGCAGGCACGGTAGAGCAGACCAGCTATCCCGGTGGTCTCTGGCGGCACATGGTTCGTATTGGTGACCGCCACATTATGGTAGATGCGCAGGAGAGCCATCAACCGGGATCAGAGGTTGAAATCCATATACCCGAACAAGCACTTTTTCTCTTCGACAAGTAGTCCCGTAACAGCTTTGCCGGGCGGCATTGCGGCTCGGCCATTGTGAGTACTGCGGGCTTCAAATGGCCCGCAGCCGCCTGAAATTCCCGATGAAACAACAGGATGCATGGCATCCCAATCGCAATCAACAAAACCGGTCCATCCGGATTTAACAGGAGTTTTTCATGAGAACGGTCCTGAAAGCAGCAGTGGTGCTCGGCCTTACCGTTGCCCCTGCGTCTGCCGGCGAACTGACGGTACTCACCGCCGGCGACCAGAACATGGTCGACTACGTCAACCAGTATCTCGGACCTTTGTTCGAGAAGGAAAATCCGGGCACGACCGTGCGCGTTGTCGGCACCGGTCCGGGTGATGCGGGTTCGCAGAAGATTCTCGAACGTTTCGAGGCCCAGTCCAAGGCTGGCGTCGAAAAGTGGGATACGGATGTTGCCGTCATCCATGAGAAATTTGCCGGACCGATGGTCACCGGCAAGTTCCTCGAAAATTATCGTGGCAAGATCGAAACCGGCAAGCTGGTAACCCGCGACAATGCCAAGATGGCGCTCGGTACCAATGTTGACGGCTATGTCATGCCGATGTTCAACAGCCAGACCGCGCTTGCCTATAATCCGGCGCTCGTCCCAAACCCGCCGAAGAGCTACGACGAACTGGTCGCCTGGGCCAAGGAAAACCCGAAGCAGTTCGGCTATAACGGCATCAAGGGCGGCGCTTCGGGCGTCAGTTTCGTGATGGGCTGGATCTATGCCTATGGCGGCGATGCGAACAAGCTTCAGCAGGGACCGTTCGAAGAAGGCGAAGCCAAGAACTGGGATAAGGCTTTTGCATCGCTGAAGGAATTCACCAAGAACGCGACACTGACGCCGGGCAATGCCGGAACGCTCGACATGCTGAGCCGTGGTGAAATCGCCATGGGTCCGGTCTGGGTCGATATGTTCTATTCGTGGAAAGCCAATGGCCAGCTGCCACCGGAAATGAAGCTTGTTCTGCCGGAACCGGGCATGCCGGGCCAGCCGATGCACTATGTGATCCCGGAAAAGAGCGCGAATAAAGAACTGGCCGAAAAGTTCGTTGCGCTGGCGACCAGCCCCAAGGTTCAGGCAGAAGGTATCGTGAAGCGCTTCAACTGGTATCCGGGTATCGACGCCGACAACGTCAAGTCGGAACTCGACGCCGACACCTGGGCCAAGCTTTTCACCGATATCTCGGCTGACGATCTGGCGAAGTTCGGCAAGTCCTTCCCGATTGCTCCTTACAACACCGCGATTCTCGAAGCCTATGAACGTCAGGTTGGCAACTGATAACCGCAGTGCCGGATGCGCCATCTCTGGTGCATCCGGTATTCCATCGTTTTCATGAGGTCTCGAATGTCGCCAAGACTGACGGGTTTACTGCTGGTCGCTCCTGCATTGGCGATCGTCGTGGTATTGTTCATCGTGCCGCTGTTCGGTGCCCTGACCGGTGCATTCTATGTTTCCGGCGAATGGGGCTTCGGCAATTTCACCAAGACATTCGAGCTTTATTCAAGCGACATCCTGTTCACGCTGCTGATCGTCGTGCTGTCTTCAGTGCTGATCGCGCTGTTTTCTATCGCGATTGGTGGTTACCTGACGCTTGGCTCCAATCCACGAGCAGTCGCTGTGCTTCGCTGGCTCTATCGCTGGCCGTTGTTCATTCCGTTTATCGTCGTCGGCCAGATATTACGAACCTTCCTCGCCAAGAACGGTCTGATGAACAGCCTGCTGATCGAAACCGGCATACTGACGCCGTTACAGGCGATGAGCTTTCTTGACTGGCGCGGCATTACCATCGCGTTCGTCTGGAAACAGACACCCTTCGTCACCCTGCTTCTGGCAGGCGCCATGGCGTCACTCGACAGGAGCACCATCGAATCCGCCCGCAATCTGGGTGCAGGACGCCTTCGCATCCTGATTGAGATCGTTTTGCCGCAAGTGCGCCAGACGCTGCTCGTGGGCCTTATTCTAAGCTTCGTGACCATGATGTCGGTATTGTCCGTACCGCTGATGATCAATGCGCAATCGCCCACAATGATCACCGCCAATATGGCCTTCCGTATCAACGCCTATGGCGATTACGGGGTCGCCAACGCGCTCGGCACGATTTCGCTGCTGATGACCAGTCTGGTGGCGTGGATCTATCTGCGCCAGACCATGAAGGAGCACGGTAAATGAGCACCACCTTCGACTGGCGCTGGATTCCGCGCGGCATCGTCCTCGGCCTTCTGGCCTTCGCAATCTTTGGCCCGCTGGCCAACCTCCTCCTGTGGGCCGTCGCGGAACGCTGGTATTTTCCCCACACGCTGCCGCTGCAATATGGTTTCTCCTTCTGGGCCAATGTGTTCTCGCCGCGCGGCAATGCACTGTCTTCGCTTGGAACCAGCGTCCTCATCGCGATCCTGACCGTGATCGTCTCGCTTGGTCTGGCCATTCCGGCTGGCTATGCGCTGGCACGGCTGAAACTGCCATTTCGCGGCCTGATCCTGCTGACGCTTCTGATCCCGCAGGCCTTTCCGAACCTGCCGGTCTATGTGAACATCGCACAGATGTTCTACTCCTTCGGCCTCAACGGCACGATCATTGGCGTTGTGTTGGTGCATGTCACGCATGGGCTTGTCTATGCGGTCTGGATCGCAACCGCTGCCTTCTCAGCCATCGACAGCGAACTTGAAGAAGCGGCGCGTTCCATGGGCGCATCGGCACTGAAAACCTTCTTCGACATCACATTGCCAATTGCTGCACCGGGACTGCTGGCAAGCGCGATCTTCGTTTTCCTGGAATCGCTGGACGAGTTTACCGGCACGTATTTCGTGGGCGCACCGGACATTTCCACTCTGCCGCTCTTGCTCTATACGGCAAGTTCCGGCGGTAATTATCAGATTGCATCAATCAGCGCTCTGATACTGCTTGTACCGTCGATTGCATTCATGTTCGTTGTCGAGCGGTTCCTCCGCGCCGATGTTCTTTCGAAAGTGGGACGCTAGAAATGGCTCAGCAAGATAACGATGCCAATGGTGGCCCACGCTTCATCAGTGCCCATGAAGTGGCGCAGGAGGCTGGCGTATCGAGGTCTGCCGTTTCCCGCACTTTCACGCCGGGCGCGAGCGTTTCGGCTGCAACCCGCGAGAAAGTTCTCAAAGCCGCCGAAAAACTTGGCTATCAGGTCAATGACCTGGCTCGCGGCCTTCTTGCCCATCGCAGCCGCATCGTCGGCATGATCGCCGCTGATCCCGACAGCCCCTTTCGAGCGCGCCAGATCGCAACCCTTTCCCGGCGCCTTGCTGCGCGCGGCAATGTGCCGGTGCTGATCCCCACCGGCCAGCACGGGGAAAACCTTTCTGCGGCCCACGAGGCGCTGTTGCGTTATCGGGCGGAAGCGACGGTGGTCCTGTCGGGCATGCCGTCCTCCTCCTTTGTCGAGCTGGCACAACGTAACGGCCAGCCGCTCATTCTCGTCGGCAGAACAGAGGCCGGAGCAGACCACGTCCACGCCAATAACAAGCTTGCGGCGGAAACCGCCGTCGATGTTTTCGCGGCGCGCGGCTTCAAAAAACTCGGCCTGATCACATCCAATGTCGGCAGCTACAGCCTCGTGGAACGCGAGCAGGCCTTTGTGGCAAAGGCAAACAGTCTCGGTCTGCCGGTAGTCATCCAGCGTGGTGAACTGACCGATTATGACAGCGGGTTCGCCGCCGGTTCCTTGCTGCTTGGCGACAAGGACCGTGTCGAAGCCGTGTTGTGTGTCAATGATCTGATGGCGTTTGGCCTGATGGACTGCGCGCGCGATGTCTACAATCTCAGCATTCCCGATGATCTTTCGATCATCGGCTTCGACAATGTGGCCGAGGCGCGCTGGGGTGCGTATCGGCTGACGACATTCGACCAGAATGCGGAACGCCTGTCGGCGGAGATTGTTCGTCTGCTCGATGAACGGGAAAATGCACCCAACGAGCCGCCACAGACGGTTGTGCTGGATATGCCGCTCATTTTGCGCAGCAGTGTGCGGCCACTGAAGACAGACAATGCCAAGGGTGCAAAGGGTGCCTGACCACATGACATTTCATTCCGTCTGGCTGCGCCCGGCGCGGGGCGACCTGCAGTTCCTCGAAACGATAGTTCGCGATCTGGCACTTCGTTTCAACACCCCGGTTTTCGAACCGCATGCAACATTGATCCCCGATATGCAGCGTTCGGCTGAAGAGTTGCAGCCCTTGATCCTCAGCCTTGCAATGGGGCGCAAGCCGCTGGATGTCAGGATCGAAGGCATAGCGGCAACGGAATCCTATTTTCGTTCGTTCTACGCGGCGCTGGAGAAAACATCACCGCTGATGGATTTGAAGCGGGACACTATCGGCATTTCGGGCATGGACGACCTGGCGAGTTTCGTCCCACATGTGTCTCTCGCCTATGGTGTTCCGGATACGCCCGAAAAGCACGACGAGATGAAACGGCTTTCAGAGGCACTTTCCGGTCGCAGCCTGCGTTTCGACCGTATGGTGATCGTCAGCTCTTCCAGCATGACCCCGATCGACCAGTGGATCGTCAAGAACGAGATTTATCTGGCTGGTTGAACTCATGGAAAAGCCCGCCATTGAATGGCGGGCTTTTCACATTCAGCAGTATTGAATGCGATCAGAGCGGGCGCGGATTGTTGCGATAAACATCCGCAATATCAGCCAGCACCTCGTCCGACAGTTTCAGCTCATGGGCGGCAATATCCGTCTTCAGCTGGTCGACAGTCGTGGCCCCGATAATTACCGAGGTCATGAACGGACGGGTCAGCGAGAAGGCAATGCCCATCTGCGCAATATCGAGGCCGTGTTTCTTCGCAACGTCGATATAGGCGCGAACGACCGGTTCCGAATGGGAATTGTCGCGCCACAGGCCACCGTCAGTCACTGCTGCGCGCGAACCAGCCGGAACAGTGCCACCGAGATATTTACCGGTCAGCACGCCTGCGGCCAGCGTCGAATAGGCGAGCAGGCCGACATCTTCCGCGAGCGACACTTCAGCCATGTCGAAATCGAACTGGCGCTGTAAAAGCCCATATTCGTTCTGGATCGACGCCATACGCGGCAGGCCTTCTTCTTCGGCCATACGCAGCCAGCGCATCGTTCCCCAGGCGGTTTCGTTGGAAAGACCGACATGCCGGATCTTGCCTTCGCGAACCATATCGTCGAGGCCGAGCAAAGTGTCGTGCATGTGCTGCAATTCCGACTTCGCATCGTTTTTGCTGAAATCGAAATTCCAGCCCTGTCCAAAATGGTAATGCGAACGCATCGGCCAATGAATCTGGTAAAGATCGATATGATCGGTCTGGAGGCGTTTCAGGCTGTTCTCAACCGCTTCGCGCACGCTGGCGCGGCTTGGGCGGGCACCACCGCGAATCCACTCCTGACGACCGCCGCCTGCAATCTTGCTGGCGAGAATGACCTTGTCACGCTTGCCTGAAGCCTTGAACCAGTTCCCGATATAGGTCTCGGTCTTGCCGTAACTTTCGGCGCTCATCGGAATGGCATAGCCTTCCGCGGTGTCGATGAAGTTGATGCCAGCATCGACAGCAATATCCAGCTGCTCATGGGCATCAGCTTCGGTGTTCTGCACACCCCAGGTCATGGTTCCGAGGCAAATTTCGGTGACAGAGAGGCCTGTACGGCCCAAGGACTTCTTTTTCACGAGGATTTTCCGGATCAATTGGTCCGCAGAAATGCGGAATAATGTGAGGGGTGAAGTGATAGCCCCGCTTCACCACTCCTGACAACCCTGTCACAAAATATTCAACGATTACAGGAAACGCTCCGCCGAATATGGCGTCGGATCGATATAGGTTTGTTCTCCTGTCATCATTTCCGCAATGAGGCGTCCGCTTGCTGGCCCCAGCGTCAAACCGTGATGGGCGTGACCGAAATCGAACCAGAGCCCCTTGTGGCGTGGTGCCGGGCCGATCACCGGTCGCATGTCCGGCAGGCATGGGCGTAGACCGAGCCACGGCGCGCTATCCACCGGCTCACCGAGCTGCGGCACCAGACGCCGCGCGATCTTCTCCGTTTTTCCAAGCTGGATGCGATTGGCCGCAGCCAAAGGTGATGCGAATTCGATCCCGGTGGTCAGCCGCACGCCTTGCACCATCGGCGCCAATACGTAACCCGCTTCCTCGTCCACCACCGTATGGCCCAGCCGCGTGTTGTTGCGCATTGCGAAATGCAGGTGATGGCCGCGTTTAATGCCAAGGGGTATAGGATAACCAAATCGCCGGAAAATGAGTGCCGACTGCGGTCCAAGCGCTACAACAACTTCACGCGCGCTGACCGGCCCTTCCTGCGTCGTGACCTGCCAGCTATCGCCGTTCTGGGTCAGCGTTGCGGCGTCGCCATGCGCAAATCTGCCACCGCGCTGAAGGAACAGATCGGCATAAGCCTGCACAAGCCCAGCCGGATTGACGACGGATTTCGGGTCGAGCCAATGAATACCGCCGGCCACTTCGCCCAATGCAGTTTCACGCGTGCGCAAGGCGCCGGCATCCAGAATGTCATAGGCAAGATTGAAGCGCTGCAAATTGGGCAGACGACGCACCGCGGCATCAAAAGCGGACTGGTTGCGATAAACCTGCATCCAGCCCTGTTTGCGAATGAGCTTTTCGCATCCCGCTTCGGCCACCAGTGCATCATGCTCATTCACGCTCGCTTCGACGAGCGGCAACATGGCCCGCGTGGCAATTTCCAGACGTTCAGGCGATGATTCCCGCCAATAGCGGAAAAGCCAGCGCGCTATACGCGGAACATAAAGCGGAGAATAGCGAACATCTGTGCGAAGGTTTGTGGCGTAACGCAGAAGCTTCACAAATCCCTGCGGGAAGGAATAGGGAATAACGCTGGAGCGTTCGATCAGGCCCGCATTGCCGAAACTCGTTCCCTGCCCTGGCTCTGCCTTGTCGACCAGACAGACGGAACGCCCGCGCGCCTGCAAATGAAGAGCTGCGGACACGCCGACAACGCCAGCGCCTAGAACGATAACATCCTGATTTTGCATCGGTATTTCCGGCATTCAAATTGCAATACGCGCCGACCCTGGGCCGGCGCGTTTCTGCTTGTAGCAACACTTAAGCATTTCCAGCAAAAGTGCGAAGCGGTTTTGCGTAGGATAATGCGTGAATACTAATGATAGAGCGGTTCCGACGATTCCGTTACAATAGAAACCGCTCTAGCGGCGTTTAGGGATCAATAGATATCGAAGTCGAAATACTTCTTCACGATGGTGGCATAAGTGCCGTCATCGCGGATTTTCTTGATCGCTGCATTGAGCTGTTCACGCAGATCGTTGTCTTCCTGACGGACAGCAATGCCTGCTGCGGTTTCCGTTCCCGGAATATCGCCGAGCAGCTTGCAGCAATCGGCACCATCGGCCTTCAGCCAATCAACGAGCGGGAACTTGTCCGACACAACCGCATCCAGACGACCGCTCTTGAGGTCGGCATTGGCTTCGTCGGCTGTCGGGTAAAGCTTGGCTTCGGCACCGCCCTTGGCATAAACGTCTTCGGCATAGGTCGCCTGCGTCGTGGAGCCCTGCGCGCCAAGCGTTTTGCCCTTCATGGCTTCAACGTCGACGGACTTGATCGGGCTATCCTTCGGAACGGCGACTGCGAGCGGCGTCGAATAATATTTGTCCGTAAACGCAACCTGCTTCTTGCGCTCTTCGGTGATGCTCATGGAAGCGAGAACCGCGTCGAACTTGTTCGCCTTCAGGCCGGGGATCATGCCGTCCCAGTCATTGGCAACGATTGTGCACTTGGCTTGCATGGCGGCGCAGAGCGCGTTTCCAATCTCAACATCCAGCCCCTGAAGAGAGCCGTCAGCGGCGACGAAGTTGAAGGGCGGATATGCGCCTTCCGTGGCGATGCGGATTTCCTTCCATTCCTTCGCCTGCGCTGGCAGAACAGCGACGACAGTGGAAAGACCGGCAAAAAGGCCAGCGGCAAGGATCGATTTCAGCATGGTGGTTTCCCCTTAAATGCTTATTTTTGTTGACTGCTTTAATTAGCCCCGGCGGGAATCCGCAATTTAGTGCAGCGCACGAACCCCATCCGCTTCAGTTTGACTGAAGCACCGGACGCCGCCAACATCAAGTGGCGTTTTGACGGCGTCCGATGATATTTTGCGATCAATAGATGTCGAAATCGAAATACTTCTGACGGATCGTATCGTAGGTGCCGTTTTCGCGAATCTTCTTGATCGCGGCATTGAACTGCTCACGCAGATCGTCATCGCCCTTGCGCAGCGCCACGGCGATTTTCGTTTCAGAACCCGGAATATCGCCGAGGAACTTGCAGCAATCGGCACCCTGCTTCTTCAGCCAGTCAGCGGCGAGAAACTTGTCCGCTGCAATCGCATCCACGCGACCGCTTTCAAGATCGGCATTGGCTTCGTCGGCTGTCGGGTAGAGCTTCACGTCAGCGCCAGCCTTGCCATAAACGTCATCGGCATAATTGCCCTGCGTGGTGCCAGCCTGCGCACCAACGGTCTTGCCATCAAATGCCGACGGTTCCAGCGAGGTGAGATCCGAATCCTTCGGCACGACGACTGCAAGCGGGGTCGTGTAATAGCGCTCGGTGAAGGCAACCTGCTGTTCGCGTTCCGGTGTGATGGCCATGGACGCGATCACGGCGTCGAACTTGTTGGCCTGCAAACCGGGGATCATACCATCCCAATCATTGGCGACGACCGTGCACTTGGCTTCCATGGCTTCGCACAGAGCATTGGCGATATCGAGATCGAAGCCGACGAGCTTGCCTTCAGGCGACATGTAATTGAATGGAGGATAGGCGCCCTCACTGGCGATGCGGATTTCCTTCCATTCCTTGGCCTGAACCGGCAAGGCGATAACGACGGTGGCCAGACCGGCCAGCAAAACTGATTTCAACATGATTTCCCTGTTTCATAGTCCTGTGCAATTCCGGCTGTTGACCGGAGTGCCGTTGCATGAGGCGAGTTCTCGCCCGTTTCTCAAAGCCCTGGTGGCAAGCCCCCATAGGCCAGATGCACGAAAGGGCCCGTCACGCCAAAACGCGACAGGCCCTAATTTGTCAGCCTAGAAGATCAGGCAACCAGACGCGTGGAATGGTCGTCCTGCGCATAGGCCTTGCCGAAGCGGTTCGCGAGGAATGCTTCCAGCGTGATGTCTTCCTGACGAATGAAGCCTTTCTGCGGCAGATCGCCCTTGGCCAGCATGTCGAGCACCGCGCAAATGGCCGAAGCCGTGGTGATCTGGATGCCGGAACGAACGATCTTGCCGACCTGTGCAGCATAGACCTTGTTTGCGTAGGTTTCTTGAACCAGACGGCCATTCTTGGTGCCGGAAACGGTCACGAAGATCACGACAACGTCCTGAAGCGTGGTCGGCAGCGCGTTTTCGAAGATGTCCTTGAGAACTTCGCGGCGATGACGCAGGCCGAGATCGTTCAGAAGCGCCTTCATGAGCGCAACGTGGCCCGGATAGCGGATGGTGCGGTAGTTGAGCGTGCGCACCTTGCCTTCGAGCGTTTCGCACAGCGTGCCAAGACCGCCGGAGGTGTTGAACGCTTCATAGGTCACGCCATCGAGCGAGAATTCTTCGCGTTCTTCCAGAGCCGGAACTTCCGACAGCTCGCCATTTACGATGGCTTCGCAAGGCTCGATATATTCATTGATGACGCCGTCGGTGCTCCAGGTCAGGTTATAGTTGAGAGCATTGGACGGATACTGCGGCAGAGCGCCAACGCGCATGCGAACGCTGTCCAGCTTGTCGAAACGCTTGGCCAGATCGTAGGCAACGATGGAGATGAAGCCCGGAGCCAGACCGCACTGCGGGATGAAAGCCGTCTTGGCACCCTCGGCCAGTTCCTTCACGCGGCGCGTGCTGGCAACGTCTTCGGTCAGGTCGAGATAATGAACGCCCGCCTTGGCAGCGGCTTCAGCAATACGGGTGGTCAAATGGAAAGGAGCGGCGCTGAGCACGGCGAACTTGCCGGTAAGGGCAGCTTCAAGCGCCTTTGCGTCTTCAATGTCGAGCGCCTGCGTCTTGACCGCAGCGCCGGATTCTAGCGCATCGAGCTGTGCCTGCGAACGATCGACAACGGTGACGTCATATTCGCCTGTGGAAGCCAGAAGATCGGCAATGGTTGCACCGATTTTACCTGCGCCGACGACAACGATCTGTTTCATATGTTTTCCCCTTGGCCTTTCTGGTTCCACTGGAATGCAATTCGATGAACAAGAATCGCATAGTCTCGCGCAAAAAGAAGCGTATGAACCGACGATATGACGTTGTTTATTTGCACATTATGCCGTAATAATTATGCACTATGCCGACAAATGCAGACCTGAATCTCATCGCCCTTCTCCGTGAAAACGCCCGCGCCTCTACAGCCGAGCTTGCAAGACGCCTTGGCGTCTCGCGAACGACCGTGCAAAGCCGCATAGAAAAGCTGGAAAAGCAGGGCGTGATCGAGGGCTACACCGTTCGAATCGCACCGGAATTCGAGCGCGATCTCGTGCGTGCACATGTGCTGGTAACGGCGCTACCCAAACTCGCACCAAAGGTTGAAACTGTGTTGCGCGGCATGATGACGGTGCGGACGCTGCACTCCGTCAGCGGTCATTTCGACATGATTGTCGTGGTGGAAGCACCGTCCATTCAGGAACTGGATGCGGTTCTCGACAGGATCGGCGCGCTGGAAGGCGTGGAACGCACCATGTCGTCCATCGTGCTTTCCACGCGTATCGACCGGTAAGCTGCCTTCGGCCTCGGTCAGTCCTTCGAGCTGCCTTCCCATCCGGCATAGAAAACGCCGTTCTGCTTTTCCATGAAAGCGGTCACCGCCTCAACTTCTTGAGGCTCGATGGAGGTGCTGACCAATGTTGCCAGAATCTCGACCGTTTTCGCATTGCGATCGGTTATTTCCACATCGCTGACAGGATATTTCGCGTCTTCCAGCTTTTCGACCAGCAATTCGCGTATCTCCTCCATCCCCTCCTGCGAAGCGATGACGCGCACTTCGTAGGTCTGTTCCAACGCCCGCTCATGGATCGGGATACGGCTGATGAGATTGACGAGGTGACGCAGAAGCGTATTTCCAAACAGGATAAAGGCCGTGAGCAATGCGGCTTCGGCGACCATGTCGGTTCCCGCAAATGCGCCCACCGCTGCCGAACACCAGAGCGTCGCCGCAGTGTTGAGACCGCGCACATTCATGCCCTCCTTCATGATGACGCCCGCGCCCAGAAAACCGACACCCGACACAACATAAGAAATGACGCGCGTAGCCTCGGGCGCACCGGCAATCCGAACCGCGAGATCGACGAAAGCGGCAGCGCCGAGCGCCACCAGAGCATTGGTGCGCAGACCGGCGGTGCGCTGACGATACTGTCGCTCGGCACCGATCAGCGTGCCAAAAATGAATGCCGCCGTCAGGCTGATGACCGTGTCGAAAAAGGGAAAAAGCTCAAATGTCTTCAAAAACTGCATGGCAAAAAGTCCTTATTTGCCGGGCATATATAACAGTTCCTTGAAACGAATATGACGGCACACCGGAGTGTGCCGTCATTGAATTTAAACACCTGTCTGAACGGTTAGTACAGCAGGCGCGCGCGGATCGTTCCGGGGATTTCGCGCATCGCATTCAGAATGTCATCGCTGGCTTCGCCCACGCCGTCAGCTTCCATCACAAGGTAACCCACTTCGCCGTCCGTCTGAAGAAACTGGCTGGCGATGTTGATACCGTGCGTGGAGAAAATATTCATCAGGCTGTTGAGAATACCCGGACGGTTTTCATGCACGTGCATGAAGCGCGTGCCAGTCGGACGCGGCGGAAGCTGAACCTGCGGGAAGTTCACAGCGCCGAGCGTCGAGCCAACATCGGAATATTCAATCAGCTTGCGCGTGACTTCGATGCCAATACGCTCCTGCGCTTCTTCTGTCGAACCGCCGATATGCGGCGTCAGAATGACATTTTCGATATTCTGAATCGGCGAAACGAACTTGTCATTGTTCGAAGCAGGCTCGACCGGGAAAACGTCGATGGCCGCGCCAGCAAGGTGCCCTTCCTGAAGAACCTTGGCCAGAGCATCCAGATCGACAACCGTACCGCGCGCATTGTTGATGAGGAAGGCACCCTTCTTCATCTTGCGCAGCTTGGCTTCGGTGATCAGCTTGGACGTGGACTTGTTCGACGGAACATGCAGGCTGACGACATCGGAAATCTTCAGCAGCTCATCAAGGCTCGCCGTTGGCTTCACATTGCCATATTGCAGCTTGTCGGACGTGTCGTAATAGCGAACGGTCATGCCGAGGCTTTCGGCCAGATTGCCGACCTGCGAGCCGATATTGCCATAACCGATGATGCCGAGCGTCTTGCCGCGCACTTCGCGGCTACCCGTCGCGGTTTTGTCCCAACCACCGGCATGGGCCGATACGGAACGCGGGAAAATGCGGCGCATCAGCATGATGATCTCGCCGATCACCAGTTCTGCAACCGAGCGCGTGTTGGAGAACGGCGCGTTGAAAACCGGGATACCGCGCTTGCGGGCGGCTTTCAGATCGACCTGATTGGTGCCGACGGAAAAGCAGCCGACAGCCACCAGACGGTTCGCCGCAGCAAAGATCTCTTCGGTCAGCTGCGTGCGCGAGCGGATACCGATAATATGCGCGTGCGAAATCGCTTCGATCAGATCGGCTTTGTCCAGCGCTTTGGGCAGGTGCGTGACATTGGTATAGCCGGAGGATTTGAAATACTCGACGGCGGTCTGGTTGATGCCTTCCAGAAGAAGAACATTGATGCGATCACGGGCGAAAGAAAGACGTTCGGTCATTGTCAGGGTTTCCAGGCTGGAACAGCAAACGGTCGGATTACGACATGAATGAAGCGAAATCTGTCGTCAATACGATATTTTCACGCACGTCAGCTGCTTGCGCGGTGGGAGGCCGCCAGTTCTTGTTGCGCGGGTGCTTTAACACCGGAGAACCGCCGGGTACAGATATTAACGACCCTGCCCGCCATCAAATATGAGGTTTTACGGTCACATTTTACGGATCGGCTAGCCTTGTTGCGGAAATGTCGCGGCAGATGGACGAATAGGTCAATCGCGACGCCGAAACGACGACGCATCGATGTCGTGCCTTTGCAGTCTTGCGTAAAGACTGCGGCGCGGCAGTTGCAGCACTTCGGCGGCAGCGCCCACATCGCCATTGCAACGTTCGAGCGTGGCGCGAATGACGCCCTCCTCGAACCGATCCATCTGCTCGGATAGTGGCAATATGCTCGGTTCATGCGCGGGATCATGCCGCAAGCCCAGCACCACCTGCTTGGCATAATTGCGCAACTCGCGCACATTGCCCGGCCAGTCGTCGGAATGGAGCCGCGACTCGATTGCTGCATCGATTGCGGGACGTGGCTGCCCGAACTGGCTGGCGGCTTCATCCAGGAAATAGGCAAAAAGCAGACCGATATCCTTACGGCGCTCGCGCAAAGGCGGGATGCGCAGCCGCACCGTTTCGAGCCTGTAGAAAAGATCGGAACGGAAACGTCCCGCTGCAACGGCGCTGTCCAGGTCGCCTTTCGCGGCGGCAATCACCCGCAGATTGACGGCGCGCGGCTCGCCAGTCAGAGAGGGCAGCTCTCGCTCTTCGACAACCCGCAGCAACTTGCCTTGCAGACTTGCCGACATGCTGTCGATCTCGTCGAGAAACAGCGTGCCCCGATCTGCATCGGCAATCCTGCCGCGCTGGATACGGTTGCCGAACAAAACTTCGTCCGCCACCGCATCTGGAAGTGCGGCGCAATCAATCGCAACAAAGCCACGCGCATGGCGCGCACTCCACCGATGCAGCAGACGGGCGACAAGTTCCTTGCCCGTCCCCGTTTCCCCTTCGATCAGCACGTCGACATCGACGCTCGCCAATTGCCGGATCGTGTCGCGCAGCCGCACCATGACCGGCGTTTCGCCTAACAATGGATAGTCCTGCTCGGCCTCGGCAGCAGCACGACGCAGACGCCGGTTTTCCAGCACAAGACGGCGCATCTCGAGCGCTCTGCGCACACTGGAGATGAGATGATCGGCTGCAAACGGCTTTGCAATAAAATCGAAAGCGCCCTTCTTGAGCGCCGTGACAGCCATGCCGATATCGCCATGCCCGGTCATCAGGATAACCGGCAGTTCCGGATCGCGCGCCAGCAGTGCTTCCATAACGGCATGACCATCGATACGCGGCATACGTATATCGGTGACGACGATACCGGGAAAATCGGCGGTCAGACTGGCAAGCGCCGACTGGCCATCGCCATGAGTTTCAATATCGATCCCGGCAATCTCGAACGAATCCGCAAGGGCCGTGCGAAACGGCGCATCGTCATCAACCAGCATCACGCGCAAGGGTTCACTTTCCGTCATGCTCTCCGTCCTCATGCGCCCGTTTCCAGGTCGCGGCGAAAGCTGCGCCACCCAGTGGCGAAGGAACGACCCGCAGCGTTCCCTCCAGTTCCGTCATCAGATCGCGCGCGATACCAAGCCCCAGACCAAGCCCCTCCGGCTTACCGGTGACAAAGGGGCTGAAAATTTCGTCGGCCAGTTCCGGATCAATGCCGGGGCCGTTATCTGCAACAACCAACGATACTTGCTCTTCGTCTTGTTCGATGATGATTGCGACATGCGGATCGGAATGCGCCGTCACCGCATCCAGCGCATTTTGCAACAAATTGACGAGCACCTGTTCCGAGCGGATACGGCAAGCGAATACCATCAGATCGGAGCGTTCCGGCATATCCAGCGGAACATTGGCATTGCGAAAACGGTCGCCCATGAGCACCATCGTGCCATCGATCAATTCATCGAGCCTTATCGGACGCGCCACGCTGCCGCGCCGACGGGCAAAGCGGCGCATCTCCTGCGTGATGGAACCAATGCGCGCAGTCAGGTCAACAGAGGTCTCGAGATTTGCGGCAACCTTGTCGAGCTTGCCCCTGGACAGATAGTGCTGAGCATTCTCGGTCAGCGTACGAATGGTCGCAACCGGCTGGTTGATCTCGTGCACAAGGCCTGCGGTGATCGAGCCAAGCGAGGCCAGCCTGTTTGCCTGCGCCAGTTCCTCGCGTGCATCGCGAAAGCGCTTGTCGGCACGCTCGCGCTCGATCATCTCGGCACTCAGTTCCGCCGTGCGTTCGGCAACAGCCGTTTCGAGTGCCGCGCGGTCGGCGGCTGCGCGGGCAGCACGCGTCATACGCCAATAGACAGCCGCAGCAAGTAACAGCACCACCAGCATCGCCGCAACCGTGATCAGTCGCGCCAGATCATGTGCCGCCCGCATGGATGGTGCGGTCGGCTCGATATGGACAAGTTTCAGCTCGGTCCCGGCAATGGGTTCTTCAACGACAATGAACGGAGCGCCGGACGGTCCGCGCATCAACCCACCGGGCTCAAACGCATAATGGCTCGGCTGAAGATCGGCGGCATGAAACTGCCCGCTCTGGATGATTTTCGCCCGTTCGGTAGTGGTAATTGGCTGGAAAGACCGCAGGTCTTCCGGCGTATCGGTCGACGCCAGAATGATCCCGCGCGGATCAATCACGAAGGTCTGGCCCGGATCGTTCGCCCATGTGCCGACGAGCCGGTGAAACTCGAATTTCACCACCACCACGCCGACCGGATTGGCCTCGTCGCCAATGCGCTTGGAAAGGAATAGACCGAAACGTCCGCTCAGATCGCCGATGGCATAATATTCAGCGGCACCAGCAGCCATGGCGCCCTGAAAATAGGGGCGGTAGCTATAGTTGCGTCCGACAAAGCTCTCCGGCGTGCCCGCATTCGACGAGGCAATCACTACGCCGTCACGGGCGATGACATAGATGATCGGCGAGCCGATCTCGTGTGCCAGAAAACCGAGATTGGCATTCAAGCGCGCAACGGCATCCTGCGATCCGCCAGCCAGCACATCCCGCAGGTCGCTATATTCTTTCAAGGCGACCGGCAGGAGACGAAATTTGGCCAGTTCACTGTCGATCAGACGTGTTTGCTGACGCGCAACAAGCGTCGCGCTCTGACGCAACCGCTCGGTAGCGCCCTGCTCCGTCCATAGTTTTGCAGCCGTCCAGAAACCCGCTGCCAACACAATAGCCAGCACGAGAAGCAGGAGTTTCACCGCGTTTCGCGACATCCTCATTTGTGCAGGATTATGCAATCGCTCAATGAAAGTCACGCAGATTTTTGCACAAACCACGCAGACTTGCGCCGCATCTCGACTGTTTTTTCAATGAATTTCAACGAATTAAACTTTTTAACGCCGGTCGCTGGCGATTGAAAACCGCGTCCCGCATCTTATCGCCACCACGAAAATGGGAGTTTCGTCAGGAGGAGTTCACCAATGCAGCAACATCAATGCCCGTCTCAGGCTGGCCATATCGGGATTTCAGTTTCCCGAAAGCCAATGGCCGTTTTGTGGCAAAGCCCGGTTCGCTGCTGACCCTCTTTTCGCAATTTTGGAAAATTCGGTTTCGGGTTTCATGCCGTCCGGCACCATGCCCATTGGAAACCCGAAACAAAACAGCACCCGACAGTCAGCGCAACGAAGCCGCGCTTCAGCAACGGGTTGCACCTCAGATATCGAGACATGTGAAGGAACAATAATGGCCTCAATAACATCCGAACGGAGTGATGCGCCGAGCACCAACAGCCGGCTTAAATCGATCATCGGCGGTTCGACCGGCAATCTGGTCGAGTGGTTCGACTGGTATGTCTATGCTGCCTTCACGCTCTATTTTGCACCGCATTTCTTCCCGTCCGACAGCCAGACCGCGCAGCTCTTGAGCGCCGCAGCCGTCTTTGCGGTCGGCTTCGTGATGCGCCCGATCGGTGCGTGGATCATGGGCATCTATGCCGACCGTAAGGGTCGCAAGGCCGGTCTGGCACTTTCCGTTACGCTGATGTGCGCCGGCTCGCTGATCATCGCACTCACCCCCGGATATGAGACCATTGGCATTCTCGCGCCTGCCCTTCTTGTCCTTGCACGTCTGATGCAGGGCCTGTCAGTCGGCGGCGAGTATGGCGCAAGCGCCACCTATCTGTCCGAAATGGCCGGAAAGGACCGTCGCGGCTTCTTCTCGTCGTTCCAGTATGTCACCCTCATCTCCGGCCAGCTTCTGGCCATCCTCCTCCTGATCGTTCTGCAATCGACCATGGAAACCTCGGCGTTGGAAGCCTGGGGCTGGCGTATTCCGTTCTTCATCGGTGCCCTGCTTGCCGTCGTCGTTTTCTGGCTGCGTCGCGGCTTGGCCGAAACCGAGAGCTTCAAGAACGCCAAGGCGAATGATGCGCCGAAGTCGGGCTTCTGGACCCTGATCAAGTATCATCCGAAGGAAACCGCTCTGGTCATGCTGCTGACCGCTGGTGGTACGCTCGCCTTCTATGCCTACTCGATCTACATGCAGAAATTTCTGGTCAACACATCTGGCTTCAGCCGTGAAGTTGCAAGCCAGATCAATGCTGTCACGCTGTTCGTCTTCATGTGCCTTCAGCCAATAGCCGGTGCGCTTTCGGACAAGATCGGTCGCAAGCCTCTGATGATCGCCTTCGGTGCGGCGGGCGTGCTGTTCACCTATCCGATTTTCACCACGCTGGAACAGACCCGTGATGCATGGACTGCCGGGTTCCTCGTCATGGCGGCGTTGATTATCGTGACCGGCTACACCTCGATCAACGCGGTGGTGAAGGCAGAACTTTTCCCGGCGCATATCCGTGCGCTCGGCGTGGCCCTTCCCTATGCTCTCGCCAATACGCTGTTTGGCGGCACTGCGGAATATGTCGCGCTGAGCTTCAAGAATGGCGGCTGGGAACGCGGCTTCTACTGGTACGTCACGGTCATGATCGGCATTTCCCTGATCGTCTATCTCCGCATGCGGGATACGAGCAAGGACAGCATGATCAAGGAAGACTAACCCTGTTACCTCCCAAGCATGAAAAATGCCGGGCCATTGGCCCGGCATTTTTATTCGGAGGGCTCGATTTTCCGGAATGTGCCGGGGCTGCGTCCCATCCATTTCTGAAACGCACGGTAGAATGCGCTGGGTTCGCTGTAGCCGAGTTCAGCAGCCACCTCCGCCACGGTCAGCCTGTCCTCGCTCAAAAGCTGCTGTGCCGTCACGAAGCGCAACTCGTCCTTGATCGTCCCGAAGCTCTGGCCTTCAGCTTTCAGCCTGCGCCGTAGCGTCGGGGCGGACATTTTCAATTGAACAGCCATTTCCTCGAATGAAGGCCATTCCTGAGCGGGAATGTGACTCAGCTGCGCCCTAACCCGCGACGAGATATCGTGGTCGTGACGATAGCGGATCAGGATATTGGCCGGAGCCTCGCGTAGGAAACTGTCCAGCGCCACGTCGCTGCGGATGATCGGCAGAGCGAGATAGGATGAATCGAAAACCAGCCGCGTTGTCGGCTGATCAAAAAGCACCGGTGCGCCAAAGAATTTCCGATAATCCTGCCGGTCCTCGGGCGCCGGACAGGCGAAGTCGAGCGTTCGCAACGGGATGCGCCGCCCCACCAGCCAGCAGGCTACGCCCATCAGGATCAGCCAGTAAGCGCGATAGGCGAAGGCCGGTCGCGGCGGGCCTGCATCCGTCAGCACCACATGCGCCATGCCGTCGCGTATGCGCAATTCGCCGCGCGGATCATCCAGCACGACATTCAAAAACTGCAAAGCGCGGCGCAAAGCGCGCTCCAGAGTGCCCGCATGCAGAACGGCATGGCAGAGCAGGTTGAAACTACCGGGCCGCATCGGACGCGCTGCCAACCCGAAAAACTCATCATCGATGGTCTCGGCAATCAGCCACCACAGGCGACCATATTGGATATTCGTGACCGGCTCGGTCAACCTGTCCGGTAAACCGACTGCCGCCATCAATGGCGCTGTATCGATGCCTCGCTGGCGCACGCTTTCCAGAGCGTCCTCAACGAAGCCGGGTGTGATATTATGGCGTTCCATGAACTGATCTATATTGCAAAAACGATCAGCAATTAAGACCTCTAATGTCATTGTTTGCAATGATTGAGCGATTAACCTCTCCATCGCAGCGTTTCAAGAGGAGTTGGCGTTGCGGTGAGAAGTCTGGGAGGAATACCGGAATGACTGAAGCGTCTGCTGTCACGCAGCGTATGCGTTATGATGACGCCGTGGCAAAGTTTGAACTCGACCAAGCCATCACACAGCTCGTGGGCAATCCCGACACCGGCCTTAATGGCTGCGTTGAATGCTGCGACCGTTATGTCGGTGAAAACCGCATAGCGCTGCGCGCGATTTCCGCCGATGGCCAGTTGACCGAACTCACCTTTGAAGAACTGCGCGATCTCTCGGCAAAGGTCGGCAATGTCCTGAAGGACGCAGGTATCGGCGCAGGCGATGTCGTTGCCGGGCTGCTGCATCGCACACCGGAACTGGTTGCAACCATTCTCGGCGCATGGCGCATCGGTGCCGTTTATCAGCCGCTCTTCACCGCATTCGGTCCCAAGGCCATCGACCATCGTCTCAAGACAAGCGACGCGAAACTGGTCGTCACCAATCTCGCCAATCGCAGCAAACTGGATGAAGTTGAAAACTGCCCGCAGGTCGCGACAATACTCGCGCCCGGCGAAACGGCTCCTGCAGGCGATATTGATTTCCGCGCAGCCCTTGCTGCCGCATCCACCGATTGCCCGCCCGTGATGCGCAAGGGCGATGACCTGTTTATGATGATGTCGACCTCCGGGACGGCAGGCCTGCCAAAAGGTGTGCCGGTTCCGCTCTTCGCCCTGCTCGCCTTTGGTGCTTATATGCGCGAAGCCGTAGGTCTGCGGTCCGACGATATCTTCTGGAACATCGCCGATCCGGGCTGGGCTTACGGGCTTTATTATGCCGTGACAGGACCGCTGCAACTTGGCATTGCCACCACGCTTTACGAAGGCGGCTTTAACGCCGAAAGCACCTACGACATTATCGAACGTCTGGGCGTGACCAGTCTGGCCGGTTCGCCAACCGCATTTCGCCTGCTGATGGCAGCAGGCCCGGAAGCGGCCGCCCGCATCAAGGGGCGTCTGCGCGTGGTTTCGAGTGCAGGCGAGCCACTTAATCCGGAAGTGATCCGCTGGTTTGACGCCAATCTCGGCGCGCCTATCCACGACCATTACGGCCAGACCGAACTCGGCATGGTGGTCAACAACCATCACGGCCTTGAACATTCGGTGCGTCAGGGTTCGGCGGGTTATGCCATGCCGGGCTATCGCGTCGCTGTTCTGGATGAAGCCGGAAATGAACTCGGCCCCAACCAGCCGGGTATCCTGTCCATCGATATCGCAAAATCGCCGCTGCTCTGGTTTTCCGGCTATTACAAACAGGAAACGCCCGCCATTGCGGGCGGCTATTATCGCACCGGCGATACCGTGGAATTCGAAGACGACGGTTCCGTCAGCTTCATTGGCCGTGCCGACGATGTCATCACCTCATCCGGTTATCGCATCGGACCGTTCGACGTGGAAAGCGCCCTGCTTGAACACCCGGCGGTCAACGAGGCAGCGGTCGTCGGTGTTCCCGATCCGCAGCGCACGGAAATCGTCAAGGCATTCGTCATTCTCGCCCCCGGCCATGAAGGCACGCCCGCGCTTGCCGAAGAGCTGGCGCAACATGTGAAGAAGCGGCTTTCCGCCCATGCCTATCCGCGCGAGATCGATTTCGTCAGCGAACTGCCGAAAACGCCAAGCGGGAAAATCCAGCGCTTTCTGCTGCGCAAGGCGGAAATTGACAAACAGCAACAGACAAAAGCCTGAGGTAAAATTATGCAGATTCAAGATCGGGTATTTCTGATCACCGGCGCAGGTTCCGGCCTCGGCGCTGCTGTGGCCAAGATGGTTGTCGAAGCTGGCGGCAAGGTCGCACTTCTCGATGTCAATGCGCAGGCCGGTGAAGCGGCAGCGAAAGCGCTTGGCGCATCTGCACTTTTCCAGCGCACCGACGTTACGAGCGAAGCGGATGGACAGGCAGCCATCGCCGCCGCGTTCAAGGCCTTTGGCCGTATCGATGCGCTCGTCAATTGCGCAGGCGTTGCACCAGGCGAAAAGGTGCTGGGCCGCGAAGGTCCGCACAAATTCGACAGTTTCGCGCGCACCATTTCGATCAATCTGATCGGCACGTTCAACATGCTGCGCCTGGCCGCTGAAGCCATGGCGAAGAATGAGCCGGGCGACGGCGGTGAACGCGGGTTGATCATCAACACCGCCTCGGTTGCCGCCTTTGATGGCCAGATCGGACAAGCGGCCTATTCCGCCTCGAAAGGTGGCGTTGCAGCGATGACCCTGCCCGTCGCACGCGAGCTGGCGCGCCACGGTATTCGTGTCATGACAATTGCGCCCGGCATCTTCGAAACGCCGATGATGGCAGGCATGCCGCAGGAAGTGCAGGACGCGCTCGGCGCATCAGTGCCGTTCCCGTCGCGTCTTGGACGTCCGGCGGAATATGCAGCACTTGTGCGCCACATTGCGGAAAACCAGATGCTCAACGGCGAAGTCATCCGTCTCGACGGTGCGCTGCGCATGGCTGCGAAGTAAACACATCATCAGGAAGCGAGGAACGATCATGTCCAACAGCGATCCTATTGTCATTGTCGGCGCAACCCGCACGCCGATGGGCGGCTTTCAAGGCGACTTTTCCGGTGCGCAGGCGACCGATCTCGGCGCTGCCGCCATCAGCGGTGCGCTGGCCGGTGCCGGTCTCGCCGCGGAAGCCGTCGAAGAAGTGTTCATGGGTTGTGTCCTGCCTGCCGGTCAGGGACAAGCCCCGGCGCGTCAGGCTTCAATCAAGGCCGGTCTGCCCCTTTCAACAGGCGCCACCACCGTCAACAAAATGTGCGGCTCGGGCATGAAGGCCACCATGCTGGCGCATGATCTTCTGCTGGCTGGTTCGGCAGATGTGATCGTTTCGGGCGGCATGGAAAGCATGACCAATGCGCCATATCTGCTGCCCAAGGCTCGTGGCGGCTATCGCATGGGTCACGGCCAGATACTCGATCATATGTTCCTCGACGGGCTTGAGGATGCCTATGACAAGGGCCGCCTGATGGGCACTTTTGCGGAAGATTGCGCGGAAGCCTATCAGTTCACCCGCGAAGCGCAGGACGAATTCGCCATTGCCTCGCTGACCCGTGCCCAGAAGGCTATCAAGGACGGTCTGTTTGCGGCAGAGATCACCCCCGTCACGGTGAAATCCGGTCGCGCCGAGGTGCAGGTTTCAATTGACGAACAGCCCGGCAAGGCGAAGCTCGACAAGATCCCCTCGCTGCGCCCTGCCTTCCGCGACGGCGGCACGGTAACGGCGGCCAATTCCTCATCGATTTCCGATGGCGCTGCAGCACTTGTGCTGATGCGCGCATCGGAAGCGGAAAAACGCGGCCTGACCCCACGCGCGGTGCTGGTTGGCCATGCGACCTATGCCGACAAGCCGAACCTTTTTGCCACTGCGCCTATTGGTGCAATCAACAAGCTTTCGGAAAAGATCGGCTGGAACCTCAAGGATGTCGATCTGTTCGAGATTAACGAGGCTTTTGCCGTGGTCGCCATGGCGGCCATGCGCGATCTCGACCTGCCGCATGACAAGGTCAATATCCATGGCGGCGCTTGCGCGCTCGGCCACCCCATCGGCGCTTCCGGCGCGCGCATTCTGGTGACGCTGCTTGCCGCACTGGAAACGCATGGTCTGAAGCGCGGCGTGGCTGGCATCTGCCTTGGCGGCGGCGAAGCCACTTCCATCGGCATTGAAAGGATCGTGTGATGCTTCTGACCGATACGCAGGAGCAGATCCGTGACGCCGTCCGCGATTTCGCGCAGGAGCGTCTGGCACCGGGTGCTGCCCAGCGTGACCGGGAACATGCTTTCCCGCGCGCGGAACTGACCGAAATGGGCGAACTTGGCTTTCTCGGCATGCTGGTGCCGGAAGAATGGGGCGGCTCCGACCTCGGCATGGTGGCCTATGCGCTGGCTCTGGAAGAAATCGCCGCAGGCGACGGCGCCTGCTCGACCATCGTTTCGGTGCATTCCTCGGTCGGCTGCGCGCCAATCCTGCGTTTCGGAACGGAAGACCAGAAGCGACGCTTCCTGCCCAAAATGGCATCGGGTGAATGGATCGGCGGTTTTGCATTGACGGAGCCGCAGGCCGGCTCCGATGCGTCGGCCTTGAAAACCCGCGCACGGCTTGATGGCGATCACTATGTGATCGACGGCTCCAAGCAATTCATCACCTCCGGCAAGAATGGCGGCGTGGTGATCGTTTTTGCGGTTACCGACCCGGCGGCGGGCAAAAAGGGCATTTCAGCCTTTATCGTGCCAACCGATACGCCGGGCTACGAGGTCATGACGGTCGAACACAAGCTCGGCCAGCATTCGTCCGATACCTGCGCGCTGGCGTTCACCAATATGCGGGTGCCCCTGGAAAACAGACTGGGTGCGGAAGGCGAAGGCTATAAAATTGCACTTGCCAATCTTGAAGGCGGTCGCATCGGCATTGCCGCGCAGGCAGTCGGCATGGCGCGCGCCGCTTTTGAAACAGCCCGCGATTATGCCAAGGAGCGCATCACCTTCGGCAAGCCGATTGCCGAGCATCAGGCCATTGCGTTCCGCCTTGCCGATATGGCGACAAAGATTGAAACAGTGCGCCAGATGGTTCTGCACGCCGCAGCCTTGCGCGAAGCGGGCAAACCGTGCCTGACAGAAGCATCCATGGCCAAGCTTGTGGCGTCGGAAATGGCGGAGGAAGTCTGCTCCGCTGCAATCCAGATTCACGGCGGCTATGGCTACCTTGCCGACTATCCGGTTGAACGCATCTATCGCGATGTGCGCGTTTGCCAGATTTATGAAGGCACGAGCGAGGTTCAGCGGCTGGTGATCGCGCGCGGGCTTTAGCTCTTCAATACCTTGTCGTGAATGATCATGCCTGCCGCCATGGCAGCCACAAATAACCAGACCTGCGGCAGGCCGATAGACAAGGCCGAGACCGCAGGTCCGGGGCAGAACCCCGCCAATCCCCAGCCAAGACCGAACAACGCCGAACCAACCAGCAGAGGCCGGTCGATCTGCGTCTTTTCAGGCAGGTGAAAACTGTCGTCCAGCACCGGCTTTGCCAGCTTACGCTGAAGCATTACCCCCGGAATGGCGACCAGAAGCGCGCCGCCAAGCACGAATGCAAGGCTGGGGTCCCAGTGACCGCTCGCTATGTTCAAAAAGCCCTGCACCCGTGACGGGTCGATCATGCCCGAAAGGGACAATCCGAACCCGAACAGCGCGCCTGCAAAAAGTGCTGCCGCGAGACGGTAATAAGCAAACCTGTTCATAGCAGAACTCCCGCGAGGGTTGCCGCCGCCACACCTGTAATTAGGAACGTGATCGTCGCGGCGATAGAGCGTTTGGAAAAGCGCGCCATGCCGAGAATACCGTGACCGGATGTACAGCCGGAGCCCATACGCGTTCCGACACCGACCAGAAGCCCCGCCACGAGGATGACCGGCCATGAAGCCGCAATGGTTGTGGCAGGAAAGCTTCCGAAAAAGGCGGCATAGACCACAGGCCCAAGAATGAGGCCAAGAACGAAAGCTGCATTGAGCGCGGCTTGGCTTCCGTTCAGCAATCGGCCCACAATGCCACTGATACCAGCGATACGGCCATTGAAAATCAAAAGGAAAATTGCAGCTGCACCGAGAAGCATGCCGCCCGCCAGCGACTGGAGATAGGTCATCATGACAAATCTCCCTTCGGCGCGTCATTACAGAAGATGCTGTAGAGAGCCTCGATGAGCTGCGCCGCCTTGGTTTCCGTCAGGCGATAGAAAATTTGCTTGGCTTCACGCCGGGTCTCGACGATGCCGGATTCGCGCAGCACACCGAGTTGCTGCGACAATGTTGGTTGACGAATACCCAGCCCCTGTTCCAGTTCACCGACCGAATACTCTTTTTCCGCCAGCGCACAGGCCAGCATCAGACGGGCCGGATGCGACAGGGTGCGCAGCAATTCCGCGACTTCGCCTGCGCGATCTTCCATCTGCTGGCGCGACATGTCGGAACTGGTGTCCGTGACCATATTCATCAGACAACTCCAAAATCAATATACACTTACATATAATGTATATTGATAAAATCAAGTGCAGCATCTGGAGTTGCCTGAATGCAAAAATCACCGCCATCCTGACGAATGGCGGTGATTGATCTTTCAGCCGAGGAATTCCTGAACGGCGGTCAGTTCAGTCTGGCGCAATTCATGTCCGCCGGGATGCCAGACAAGATTGACGCCTGCCTTCTGGCTTTCAAAATAGCGCGCCAGCGCCTCTGTGAAATCCGGCGGGCAGATAGGGTCCATACGGCCAGCCGTTATCAGGATTTGCGTGCCTTCCAAGCCCGGATTATCCGCCGGTTTGAACGGGATCAGCGGATGCAGAAGCACCGCCTTGTCAAATATCCTACCCTTCTCGATCAGGAGATTGGCCATGATATTGGCCCCGTTGGAATAGCCCAATGCAATCACTTCCGACGGCTTATATTCTTCGACCAGAGCGGCAATATACCCGGCCATCTTGTCCGTGGCGCGGGCAAGATCCTGCATATCGTAGACGCCCTCGCCCGTCCGACGGAAAAAGCGGGCCGCACCAAATTCCGACACGTCACCGCGCGGCGAAACGATTGTCGCCTCCGGCAAAAGCTGTTCAGCCAAACCGAAAAACTGGTTTTCATCGCCGCCCGTGCCATGAAAGACAATGAACAGCGGCGCTCCGACCGCACCGGCCTTCAGCCGGTGCACGTAGGTTTGATTGGTCATTATTGGTCTCCTCAAGCGTGCTTAGATCTTGTCGAGATGTTCTTCGAGATAAGCACGAAGATGCTGGTGCTGCGACGGCAGTTTCAGGGCTTCGCCCAGATGCGCGGTATCCTCGTCGCGATCAAAGCCGGGTTCGTTGGTTGCCACTTCGAACAAAACACCGCCCGGGGTCCGGAAGTAGATCGCCCAGAAATAATCGCGGTCGATTACCGGCGTTACATTATAGCCGGTATCCATCAGCGCCTTGCGGACTTCGAGCTGCTTTTCGCGGTTTTCGACCGCGAAGGCGACGTGATGAACCGAACCTGCTCCTTGCTGGTTGCGTCCGACAGAAGGCAAGGTCTGAAGATCGATCACGCCAGCCCCGTTGCCTTCCGGCATGATAAGGCGGGTGATGCCGTCCTTCGCATCGAGTTTCTGATAGCCCATATATTTGAGCAGTTCCGACGTCGCACCCTCGTCACGCAAACGCATCGAAACCGAATGAAAGCCGCGAATGGCGTGGTCGGCATCGATGCCTTCATGCGCCCAAGGCTCACGCGGATCGTCCTTCACCTCGACCAGAGCGAAACTGTCACCGTCTGGGCCGTGGAAGAAGACGCGCTTTTCGCCAAAAGCTTCATCTTCCGACTCGACCTTAACGGCTGATTGAGCGAAGCGATCCTTCCAGAAGCCAAGCGAACCTTGCGGTACAGCGAACACAGTCGTGCCCACCTCACCCGTACCATCGCGACCACGCTGGATTCCGGGGAACGGGAAATAGGTCATGACCGTACCGGGCGTGCCGACTTCATCGCCGTAATAAAGGTGATAGACACTCGGATCATCGAAGTTCACGGTCTTCTTGACGCGGCGCAGTCCCAGCACATCCGTAAAGAACTTGTTGTTGGAACGGGCATCTGCTGCCAGCGACGTGACGTGATGGAGGCCTTTGATCTGATTAAGCATGGCGATCTCTCCTGTTGTGTTGCAGCAAGATATAATGATCGAAATGCATCTGGATATATTGACAATCATACACAGATTGTTTCCAGATAGAATACAATGGGCTGACCCTACTATTAGGGTATGGACGCCGGGCCATCAGAAAGTTTAGCTAAAGCATTTCCAGCAAAAGTGCGCAGCGGTTTTGCGTGGGACAATGCGTAAAATGAATAAATCGACCGGTTTCACGATTCCGTTTTAACCGGAACCGCTCCAGTCCCTATCGCAATGACAAAGAAAGGCCTTCCATGGCGTCCGGCTTGTTTGCACTTCTCGATGACGTGGCAGCAATCGCAAAAATGGCGGCGGCTTCTTTGGATGATGTGGCAGGACAAACCGCCAAGGCCAGCGCAAAGGCCGCAGGCATTGTGATCGACGATACGGCGGTGACGCCGAAATATGTTGTCGGACTGAAGCCGGAACGGGAATTGCCGGTGATCTGGAAAATCACCAAGGGATCGCTGCGCAACAAGCTGATTTTTCTGCTGCCACTGGCGCTGATCCTCAGCTATTTCGCACCCGGCCTCATCATGCCGCTTCTGATGATCGGCGGTGCCTATCTTGCTTTCGAAGGCACTGAAAAGCTGGTCGAGTTCTTCATTCCCCACAAGGATGAGGAGAATGTGGAGACCAAGGCCTCCACACCGAAGGAAATTGAAGCAACGACTGTGAGCGGCGCAATCAGGACGGACTTCATCCTGTCAGCCGAAATCATGGCCCTCACGCTCGCCGGTCTGCCGCCATCCAATATCTATACACAAGCAGCAATCCTTGCCTGTGTCGCTGTCCTGATCACCTTCGCCGTCTATGGCGTTGTCGGCTTTATCGTTAAAATCGATGATATGGGTGTAGCGCTTGCCCGCAATGCCCATACCGGTTTCGGCAAGCGGCTTGGCAAAGGGCTGGTTGCGGGCATGCCAGTCGTGCTCAAGGTACTCAGCACCGTTGGTACTGTCGCCATGCTCTGGGTTGGCGGCAGCATTATCGTGCACGGACTGGCATCAATCGGCGTTCACAGCGTCGAGGAATTCATCCAAAACATCGTCACCCATCTGCCAACCGAAGGCAGCAGCTTTGCCGGTGTGCTCGAATGGATCGCGACCTCTTTCCTGCAGGCCGTGCTTGCCATTCTGATCGGGATCGTCATTGTCGGCATCGTCCATACCGTCAAGGCAATCAGGTCCAAATCCTGATCACGCCAGATAGCGCTTGAACCAGTCGATTGTTCTGTCCCAGGCAAGCTTGGCAGCCGCTTCGTCGTAACGCGGCGTGGAATCATTGTGGAAGCCGTGATTGACGCCCGGATAGATATAGGCCTCGTAGGTCTTGCCGTTCTTTTTCAACGCTTCTTCATAGGCGGGCCAACCTTCATTGATCCCCTTATCCAGCTCTGCATAATGAAGCAGAAGCGGCGCCTTGATGCGCGGAACCTCGCTGACCGGCGGCTGGCGACCATAGAACGGCACGGCGGCGGCCAGTTCCGGAAACGCGACCGCAGCCGCATTCGCAACGCCACCACCATAGCAGAAGCCCGTGATGCCGACCTTGCCGGTGGTCAGATCGCTTTTCATCATGAAATCGACGGCAGCGAAAAAGTCATTCATCAGCCTAGTCGGGTCAACCTGCTGTTGTAACTCGCGGCCCTTTTCATCATTGCCGGGATAACCGCCGACCGATGTGAGACCATCCGGCGCGAGGGCAATGAAGCCCGCCTTGGCAACGCGGCGCGCCACATCCTCGATATAGGGGTTGAGACCACGATTCTCATGCACCACCACAACTGCGGGAACCTTGCCCTGCACCTTGGCCGGACGCACGAGATAGGCGCGTACATTGCCGTTCCCGTCTGGCGAGGGATAGGTGATATATTCAGCCAGAATATCAGGATCGGTAAACTCGACCTGCTGCGCCATGGCGTAGTCGGGGCTAAGCGATGCCAGAATGGCGGCTGCCGTCATCGTACCGATGGCGAACTTTGCGGCCCGGTCAAGAAACTCGCGTTTGCTGATCTTGCCATGCGCGTAGTAATCGTAAAGTTCGAGCAATTCCTGCGGGAAGTCCTTTGCCGTCAGACGTGTCATGGTCAGCCCTTTCCTTTAAGGACGATCAGTCTAACACAGGCGGCATTCTGGTAAATGACAGATACCCCACGCCGACAAGCGCGGGGTATCCTCGATCGTTGTGATCAGCGGTAAACGATACCGCCGTCCGTCAGGATGGCCTGGCCCGTGATGTAATCGGAATCCGCGCTCGCCAGGAAGGAAACGAGGGATGCTACATCGTCCGGCGTCTGGGCGCGACCAAGCGCAATGCCGTCGACATATTTCTTGTAGGTTTCACCTTTCGGCGCGCCGGTAATTTCGGAGAACCGCTCGTCGATTTCCACCCACATATCGGTGCCGACGATGCCGGGGCAATAAGCGTTCACGGTAATGCCCGCACTTGCATATTCCTTGGCCGCAGCCTGCGTCAGCGCACGCACGGCGAATTTCGTCGCGGAATAAACGCCGAGCATGGCGAAGCCGTCGTGACCAGCAATGGACGAGGCGTTGATGATCTTGCCCTTCTGCTTGCGCGCCTTGAACTTGGCGGCAGCCGCCTGAATACCCCAGAGCACACCGTCGACATTGATGCGGAAAATACGCTCAACTTCTTCGGGCTTCACATCCGCAATCGGCTGAACCTGCGCGATACCGGCATTGTTGACGATCACGTCAAAGCCGCCCAGTTCCTTTTCCGCATGATCGATAGCGGCGTAAACATCGTCGCGCTTGCTGACATCGGCTGAGAATGTGGACGCCTTGCGGCCCAAGGCTTCGACCTCTTTTTTGACAGCGGCGAGCTTGTCCGCCTTGAGGTCTACCAGAGCGATATCGAAACCATCCTTGGCCAGCCGAAGGGCAATACCCCGACCGATGCCCTGTGCCGCACCGGTAACGAGCGCAACCTTGGTGTTAGCCGACATGATTCATCCTTTCCTGAGTGATTGATGAATGGCAATGCAACGCATCCCAATGGCGATATGGAACACGTCCCGGCGCTATCAACCCATGCCAGCGGCTTGATTTCATTGATTGGGATCAAATTCCCATTATTAGAGCAAAGAAAAATAAAAAGCCCGGCAATGCCGGGCTTTTTGAATTCTTTGATAACCGCAAGGACTGGTCAGATATTGGGTTCGATCTGGCCTTTGGCATCGCCCTTGTTCTTATCCTTGGCGGTGAGCTTGTCGATATAGGCAAGAAACAGCGCCGATACGACGAAGGCCAGATGGATGATCGTGAACCACATCAGCTGGTTCGACGTATAGGTCGTGGCATTCAGGAATATCTGCAACAGATGGATCGACGAGATGGCCACGATTGTCGATGCGACCTTAATCTTCAGCGAACCGGCATCGATTGTGCCCAGCCAGTGCACCTCGTCGCCTGCCTGATCAAAGCGGCTGACAAAATTCTCATAGCCGGAGATGACCACCATCACCAAAAGGCTGGCAATCAGCGCCGCATCGATCAGCCCCAGTATTTTCAGGATCGTATCGGTGTCATTCAGCGACGTGACTTTGGTGGCGAAGTCGAACAGCTTACCCGCAAAGGATACAGCATAAATCGCCAGCGCAATGGCAAGGCCCAGATAGAAAACCACCAACAGCCAGCGCGAGGCCAGAATGATGTTCTCAATGATCAATTCAATGCGTTTCATGGATCCGTTTCCAGGTCTTCATTCAAGACACCTCATAAAAATTTTGCTTGCCACCAAGGATATTGGCCACGCTTGGCGTGGAATAATGCGCAAAAGCCAGAATGGTGATGACGACAACGAATTTCAATAAGTGCCAATGCACAAACCGCGCGTCTTTTAAGCAGACGGCGCTCTTCCCATCGAAAAGACAGCCAGAAGACAAAACCGCCTGCATTCACAAAGGAACGGCATTTTCTTATTTGATGTCATAAATATTGCTTCGCTGTGTCTTGAAAGCCGCTGGTCTAGACAACTCTTTCATAATATAAGGCGCCCCTGATATTTTATTGCCGCCTCACTCAAAAGCGTGGCGTTAAAAGCGGGAACCTAATGAATATCGAGACCGCCGTGAACGACAAAGCCAGCATCTTCGATCTGGCTCCTATTTCCCTTTGGCTTGAAGACTATAGCGGTCTTCGCAAGCAGTTCGACACATGGCGGTCAGAAGGCATTACTGACCTCAAGGCTTTTCTGACGGAAGACACCAGCCGTCTTCGCATCTGCACAAGCCATATCCGGGTTCTGGCGGTCAATCGCAAAACCCTCGCGCTCTTCGAGGCGAACGACATTGACCATCTGGTCGGCAATCTGGAACGGGTGTTCCGTGAG
Source organism: Brucella haematophila (assembly GCF_005938105.1). GTDB lineage: Bacteria > Pseudomonadota > Alphaproteobacteria > Rhizobiales > Rhizobiaceae > Brucella > Brucella haematophila. The sequence goes on from NZ_VCPE01000004.1 coordinate 71,798, forward strand.
GATATGCTGGAGCCGCATATCGATGAGATGGTGCAGCTCTGGAACGGTTCCGATACGTTCTACAGCAACACGATCAACTATTCGCTGGCAGGCCGGCGCATCGATATCCAGCTCAAAGGCCGCATTCTGCCCGGTCATGAGCACAGCTGGGATCGTGTCCTGCTGTCGATTGAAGATGTGACAACCCGCGAAAATGCAATGCGCGAGCAGGATCGTCACAAGCGCCATGCGCAAGGTCTGTTCGAGCATTCGCCGGTTTCACTGTGGGTTGAAGATTTCAGCCGCATCAAGGAACTGATGGACGATGTGCGCCAGCGCGGCATTGTCGATTTCCGTGTCTTCACCGATGTTCACCCCGAATTCGTGCGTCAGTGCATGAGCGAAATTCGCGTGCTGGAAATCAACAATGAAACGCTTGAGCTTTTCCTGGCACCCGACAAGCCGACACTGCTGCAATCGCTGCCGCAGATTCTGCGCGGAGAAATGGAAGCGCATTTCCGCGAACAGCTCATAGACCTGTGGAACGGCATCCTGTTCCAGCGTCGTGAGGTGATCAACTACGCGCTGGATGGCACCGAACGCCATGTTCTGTTGCAGTTCTCGGTCCTGCCCGGTCACGAAAACGACTGGTCACTGGTACAGGTCGCGCTGACGGATATCACCGCGCGCAAAAAGGCGGAAGCCTATCTGGAGTATCTCGGCAAGCACGACGTGCTGACCAAGCTGCACAACCGCGCCTTCTACGTGGATGAACTCAACCGGCTGGAACGCAAGGGCCATCTGCCCGTCTCCATCATCATCATCGATCTGAACGGCCTCAAGTCTGCCAATGATCTGTGGGGACATGCGTCGGGTGACGGATTGCTGCGCCGTATTGGCGAAGTGCTGAACGAAGCCGTCAAGCTGCCCGGGCATGCCGCACGTATCGGCGGCGACGAGTTCGCAATCGTGCTGCCCTATGTGGACGAGCGCGGCGCGGAAGCCATGGTGGAAGACATCAAGCGACTGGTCGAAATCAACAACCAGTATTATTCGCAGCTGCAGCTCAACCTATCCATCGGTACAGCAACCACCACGCCGGGCGAAACGCTCGAAGCCGTTGCCAAGCGCGCCGATCTTCTGATGTATGAGAACAAGCGCCAGCAATATTCGTCCAAGGGCGGATTGCTTTAACAACAACAACAAAATGGCCGATCCTCTGATCGGCCATTTTGCCTTTTTAATCGTCGAATTTGATCACGGATTTACCGCGCGTCAGATCCGTTACAAGCCGCGACAGATCATCCTGTGCGGCAATGGGCATTGCGCCCGTTATTTCCACGCCGTTGGCCGTGAAATTTTCATGCGCAATCGCGACATGGTCCACAACAGTCAGACGTGCTTTCAAAAGCGCATGGTCGGAAAAATCGCAGGCGAAGGCAAAGCCGATCATCGGGATCACCTCGGTCTTTTCCGCCTGTCGCAGACAGGTTGCGGCAGTGCCGCCATATGCACGCATCAAGCCGCCGCTGCCAAGCAGAATGCCACCGAACCAACGCGTCACCACCACCGCAATATTGTCGAGCTGCTGGCCGTCAATCGCTTGCAGGATCGGCTTGCCTGCCGTGCCGCTCGGCTCGCCATCATCGCTGAAACGATAGTTCTGCCCGATACGCCATGCCCAGCAATTATGGTTGGCTGCAAGGTCCGAATGCTCGCTCAGAAAATCCTTCGCCGCCTGCTCGCTTGCAACAGGCGCAGCAATGGCCAGAAACCGACTTTTCTTGATTTCCTGACTATAGGTTTCGACGCGACTGATCGTGAACATGGCAATCCTGCAACTATGATTTTGCGGCCTATCATGTTCCTGTGTAGATGACGACCCCTTACGCGTTGCTCACCATTGCGCCCACAGCGCGGAGGGTATAAGGCATTTTAGAAATGTGCTGTTTTTTTAACAGCCTTGATCTTCCCGCAATGACTTAAGAGGCCTGCCGATGTTCGATTTGATTGTGAGAAACGCTAATCTCCCTGATGGTCGCGAGAAGCAGGACATTCTGGTCAAGGACGGCAAGATTGCCGATATCGTACCGTCAAAGGGCGAGCATCAGGCAACCAAGGAAATCGACGCTTCCAACCGTCTCGTGACGCCGCCTTTCGTCGACCCGCATTTCCACATGGATGCAACCCTGTCGCTCGGTCTGCCGCGTCTCAACCGTTCCGGCACGCTTCTGGAAGGGATTGCACTTTGGGGCGAGCTGAAGCCGATGCTGACCGTTGAAGCCATGGTCGAGCGCGCCTTGCGCTATTGCGACCTGGCCGTCAGCCAGGGCCTGCTGGCAATTCGCAGCCATGTCGATGTCAGCGATCCGCGTCTTCTCACTGCTGAGGCGATGATCGAGGTTCGCGAGAAGGTAAAGCCTTACATCGACCTGCAACTCGTCGCCTTTCCGCAGGACGGCTATTATCGCTCTCCGGGCGCGGTCGATCTTGTCAACCGCTCGCTCGATATGGGCCTCGATATCGTCGGCGGCATTCCGCATTTCGAGCGGACTATGGCAGACGGTGCCGCTTCGCTGGAGGAGCTTTGCCGCATTGCCGCCGAGCGCGGCCTGCCGGTCGATATTCACTGCGACGAAACCGACGATCCAATGTCGCGTCATGTGGAAACACTGGCCGCCCAGACCGTGCGTTTCGGCCTTCAGGGTCGCGTCTCCGGTTCGCATCTCACATCCATGCATTCCATGGACAATTACTACGTTTCCAAACTCATTCCGCTGATCGCGGAAGCGCAGATGAACGCAATACCGAACCCGCTCATCAACATCACGTTGCAGGGCCGTGCCGACACCTATCCGAAGCGTCGCGGCATGACCCGTGTGCCGGAGCTGATGGCTGCTGGCGTCAACGTCGCCTTCGGTCATGATTGCGTTATGGACCCGTGGTACTCGATGGGTTCCGGCGACATGCTGGAAGTGGGACATATGGCGGTTCATGTTGCGCAGATGACCTCCATTGAAGGCAAACGCCAAGTCTTCAACGCACTCACCGTCAATTCGGCCAAGGCGCTTGGTCTGGAAGGTTACGGTCTTGAAAAGGGCTGCAATGCAGACTTCGTCGTCCTGCAGGCGCGCGACCCGCTGGAAGCGCTGCGCCTCAAGGCAAACCGTCTGACCGTCGTGAAGCGCGGCAAGATCATTGCGGAAACGCCGCAGCGTGTCAGCGCGCTCAATCTTGCAGGCCGTCCGTCTTCGGTCGATGGCGCCGATTACGCACCGCTCGGCTGATTAAACACGAAGCAACGACAAACCGGTGCCTGTTTTTCAAGCGACCGATAAAAGCGCTTGAATTAAAGGCAGATTAGTCGGAAATACGAGACATTGCTCATGCTCCTCCTGATCAGGGCGCAGGGCAATCCGTCGCGCATGGAAAGCACGCACAAACACCACCTTAATGAGGGGTCCAAATGGCCAAACTATCGAACTTTACCCGCCGCGACATTCTTGCAATGTCTGCGGCTCTCGGCGCAACTGCGATTTCCACCCGTGTTTTCGCAGCCGACGAAAAGCTGAAGGTTGCGGGCATTCACGCCTCGCCGGTTGAAAATGCCTGGAACTCGCGCCTGCACGAAGCACTGAAGCAGGCCAATGACGAAGGCGTCATCGAATATGTCTTCTCCGAAGGCGTTTCGGCCAGCGACTATCCCCGCGCCATGCGTGAATATGCCGAACAGGGCATCAAGCTCATTGTCGGCGAATCCTATGCCGTCGAACGCGAAGCGCGTCAGGTTGCGGGCGATTATCCGCAGACGACCTTCATCATGGGTTCCTCTGGCAAGCCGCAGGGCGATAATTTCGGCGTGTTCGGCACCTGGAACTTCGAAGCAGCCTATCTTGCAGGTATGCTGGCTGGCTCGATGAGCAAGTCGGGCACCTTCGGCTCGGTCGGCGCTGTGCCGATCCCGGAAGTGAACATGCTGATCAACGCTTTCCAGGAAGGCGTGAAGGAAACCCGCCCGGATGCGAAATTCATCACATCCTTCATCGGCACCTTCTTCGATCCGCCGAAGGCCCGTGAAGCAGGTCTCGCAGCCATCGATTCCGGCGCGGACATTCTGTTCGGCGAACGCATCGGCACCGCCGACGCCGCCAAGGAACGCGGCATCAAGGCAATCGGCTCGCTGATCGACTATACGCCGCGTTACCCGGATACGGTTTTTGCCAATGCAATGTGGTACTTCCGCCCGATCCTTAATGCAGCGATTGCAGATGTGAAGGCTGCGCAGCCGACCGGCAAGGACTACACGCCGTTCAGCCTGATGAAGGAAGGCGGCAACGACATCGTCTACGTCAAGGGCGTTGCACCGGCAGAAGCCGAAGCCAAGATGGAAGCGCGCCGCGCCGAGATCAAGGCTGGCACCTTCAAGGTCGAGCCGAACCCGGCTGAACCAAAGTAAGACGGCAGCATAACAGGGCGGCATAAAGTGGCATTCGATAGCAAGCAACAGGACGCAACAGCACTCGCGCAGGCGATTGCCGGAGGCGTTTTAAGCGCACGAGAGGCCATGGATGCCGCCCTTGAAGCCGCAGAAAAATGGCGCCCTCTGGGCGCCATCGCATATCTCGACCCTGAACTTGGCCGCACCAATGCCGCAACCATTGACGCTGATGCGGACAAAGCGCCTTTTGCAGGCGTCCCGTCGCTGTTCAAGGATCTGGGCGGCCCCTGTGCCGGTCTGCCAATCCGGCTTGGCTCGCGCGCTTTCGAAAACGCGTCGCCGCAAATGGATTCCGAACTGGGTAGCCGCCTGCGCAAAGCTGGTCTCAACTTCTTCGGCACCACCACTGTGCCGGAATTTGGCCTTGCGCTCGCCAGCGAACCGGCAAGCGGTCCACAGGCCCGCCACCCATTCGATGAAGCGCTTTCGCCTGCTGGCTCATCCGGTGGTGCGGCCGCAGCCGTCGCAGCCGGGATTGTCGGCATTGCACATGCGACCGATGCAGGCGGCTCCATTCGCGTGCCAGCCGCTACCTGCGGTCTGGTCGGCCTGAAACCGAGCCGTGGCGCTATGCCTGCGGGGCCGCATTTCGGCAATTATCTCGCGGGCATTGCCAGCGAGTTCGCACTGTGCCGCTCGATCCGCGATGCCAAGACGCTGCTTCCGCTCGTTGAAGGCAAAACCGAAGGCTTCCTGCCTGATCCGGTAATGGGCACCGGGGAAATGCCAGAGCGCCTGCGCATCGGCTTTGTCACCGAAGACCTTGCTACCTATCCCGTTACCGCGGAACGTATGCAGGTTGTGACCGACGCCGCCCGTTTTCTGGAGGCGCAAGGCCATGCAATCCGCGAAATCCCAGCACAGGACTTAAGCCCGCATGTTGCCTCAAGCGCACGCGCTTTCGACCGCATCATTTCCGTCAATCTTGCCGCCGCAATCGACTTTCTGGCGATCGATCAGGAGAAGCTGGAACCTTTGACCCGCGCCGTTGCAGAGCGAGGACGCGGGCTAGACGCAACCGCGCTCTATCGTGCGATGAACGGTGCTGTCAGCGCTTCGCATATGCTCTGGCAGATTTTCCGCGATATTGATGTGCTGATAACCCCGATGCTGTCCAGAGCACCCTTGCCATTGGGCTCGTTTCCGATGAACCATAGCGATGTGGACATGCAATGGCGGAAGATGAACGAGTTTGCGCCCTATGCGGCGCTTGCCAATATTTCCGGTTTCCCGGCGCTTTCTCTGCCATTCGGAGAAGATGCAGACGGGATGCCGGTCGCCGTGCAACTGATCGCGCCGATGGGCGCTGACCGGCTTCTTCTGAACACCGGTCAGCGGCTTGAGGAAGATGGTCGCTGGCGGCATAAGTTTCCTGTTGCGGGGTTGAACCAATGACGACGACAACAGTTCTTGAACTGCAAAACATCACCAAGCGCTTTGGTGCACTGACCGCCAATGACGATATTTCGCTGAAGCTGGAGCGCGGCGAAATTCTCGCGTTTCTGGGCGAGAATGGCGCGGGCAAGACCACATTGATGAACATCCTGTTCGGCCATTATGTGCCGGATGAGGGGCGCGTCTTCGTGAAAGGCGTTGAAATCCCGCAAGGCAAGCCGCGTGCGGCCATTGATGCGGGCGTTGGCATGGTGCACCAGCATTTCACGCTCGCGCCCAACCTCACGGTTCTGGAGAACATCATCACCGGCACCGAAAGCCTGTGGAAGCTCAAATCCTCGCATGGCGCAGCACGGGCCAAGATCGCGCAGATTGCAGAGCGTTTCGGCCTCAAGGTCGATCCGGATGTGCGGCTTGGCGATCTTTCAGTCGGCGAACAGCAGCGCGTGGAAATTCTGAAAGCGCTCTATAACGATGCGGATGTGTTGATCCTCGACGAACCGACCGCCGTTCTAACGACGCAGGAAGCCGAAGGCCTGTTCGCGACGCACAAGGAAATGGCGCGGCAAGGTCTGTCGCTGATCTTCATTTCGCACAAACTGCATGAGGTTATGTCGGCTGCCGACCGAGTGATCGTGTTGCGCGGTGGCAAGCTTGTCGCCGAACGCAAGGCTTCCGAAACTTCCAAGGAAGAACTGGCAGAGCTGATGGTGGGGCGGCGCGTCTCGCGCCCTGCCCGTGCCGCAGCGACACCCGGCAAGACATTGCTGGAAGCCACAAATGTCACAGTTGTGGAAGACGGAATTGCTCGCCTGTCAGAACTGAATTTTCAGGTTCGCGCCGGTGAAACGCTCGGCATCATCGGTGTGTCCGGCAATGGGCAAGCAGCGCTCGGACGGCTCGTTTCCGGTCTGAGCCAGCCTGCAAGCGGCGCGCTTGTCATGTTCGGGCAAACCGTCACCAAATTCGATCCCCGCCGCTTTGTGGCGGAAGGTGTCGGGCGCATACCGGAAGACCGAAATGCCGAAGGCGCGATTGGCGACCTGACCTTGTGGGAAAATGCCATTTTGGAGCGCGTGCGCGATCCAAAATTCTCGAGCGGCCTTCTCGTCAATCGCACTGCGGCCCGCGAATTCACTGATCGTATCATCAAGGATTTCGATGTGCGCGGCGGCACGCCGGACAGCCGTATTCGCCTGCTTTCCGGCGGCAATATGCAGAAGCTCATTCTGGGCCGCAATCTGGAGACAGCACCACGCATTCTCATCGCCGCGCAACCGACACGCGGACTGGATGAAGGTGCTGTCGCGGCAATCCACACCCGCATTCTGGAAGCGCGCGCCAAGGGTGCTGCCGTTCTGCTAATTTCTGAAGATCTGGATGAAATCATCGGTTTGGCGGATCGTGTTCAAGCGATTGTTAAAGGCCGCCTCTCCCCGCCTATCGACGCAGAAGAAGCCAATGCGCAGAGACTGGGCCTCATGATGGCCGGCGAATGGCAGACAAATACCACGAAGGGGCTGAATTGATGCGTATTGAACGACGCGAAACACGGCCCATCGCATTGGTCGCGACCGCTCCGGTCATTGCGGTTCTGACTGCATTCGTGCTGGCAGGCCTGTTGATTGCCGCCGCTGGCGCACCGGTTCTCGAATCCTTCCGCCAGATCGCCATCGGCGCATTTGGCAACAAGCTTTCGATCAGCGAAACGCTGACACGCGCCACGCCGTTGATGCTGACCGGCCTTGCCGCAGCCGTCGCCTTTCGCTCCAAGCTCTGGAACATCGGCGCCGAAGGGCAGTTCTATATGGGCGCGCTGGCGGTGGTGGCCATGGGCACGCAATTGCAACTGCCAGCTCCTCTCCTCATTCCGCTGCTGCTGATTGTCGGCGCGATTGCGGGCATGATTTTCCTGCTCATTCCGCTCGGCCTTCGCCTGCGCTTCGGCGTTGATGAAGTGGTGACAACCCTGCTTCTCAACTTTGTCGCAGTGCTGTTCGTTTCCATGATGATCGAAGGTCCGATGAAAGACCCGCTGGCCTTTGGCTGGCCGCAGTCGGAACCGGTGCCGGATGCCGCCGTGCTACCGAAAATCATGACGGGTATGCGGCTGCATATCGGCATCCTGATTGCCATCGCGCTGGCGCTGATCATCGCCTATGTGCAGAAGCGCACCGTGTTCGGTCTTGAAACCAAGGCCGCCGGTATCAATCCGGGTGCGGCACGCTTTGCAGGCGTTCCGCTCGGTCGCACACTCATTAAGGTTGCCTGCATCTCCGGCGGACTGGCAGGCCTTGCGGGCGCTATTCAGGTCATGGGCGTGAAAGGCTATGTCACGACCGACCTTTCACCCGGCTTCGGCTATTCCGGCATTATCGTCGCCATGCTTGCCAATCTGAACCCGATCGGCGCGATCTTCTCGGCGCTCTTTGCCGCCGCCATGTTCGTTGGGGCAGACGGCATGAGCCGCGCTATCGGCATTCCGAGCTTTATTGCCGATGTGACTGTGGCGCTGTCACTCCTGACGATGCTCGTCGCTTTGTTCTTCACCCAATACAGGATCGCCCGATGAACGAGTTGATGGATATCCTGCTCTCCGCAGGCCTCTGGGTCTCGGTCCTGCGTATTGCAACGCCGCTGATCTTCGGTACGCTGGGCGCGCTTTATTGCGAACGTGCAGGTGTGCTTAATCTCGGCATCGAAGGCATCATGACCTTCGGCGCGATGATCGGCTGGCTGACCGTCTTTAACGGTGCGGACCTCTGGGTGGGCGTTCTTGCGGCTGCCGCTTCCGGCGCATTGTTCGGCCTGCTGCACGCGGCCCTCACCGTCCCGCTCGGCCTGTCGCAGCACGTGGTCGGTCTTGGCATCACGCTGTTTGCCTCCAGCCTCAGCTATTTCCTGTTCCGCCTGCTGGTGCCGCTTTCTTCAACGCCGCCGACAATCACGCCATTCCAGCCGGTGAATCCATCTTTCCTCGCCGATGTGCCTTTCCTCGGGCAGGTGTTGGGCACACAGACTGCACTGACGTGGCTCGCCATTCCGCTCGCTTTGCTGCTTGGCTATGTTCTTTTCCGTACGCCGCTTGGCCTTGCCATCCGCATGACGGGCGAGAACCCCCATGCTGCCGAAGCGCAGGGCATCAACCCGATCCGCGTGCGCATTTTCACGATCATGTTCGGCAGCGCCTTGATGGCGGTGGGCGGAGCGTTTCTGACGCTTTCGGCCTTCAACTCGTTCTTCCCGACCATGATGCAGGGACGCGGCTGGGTCTGTATCGCGCTTGTCGTCTTCGCATCGTGGAAGCCTGCTCGCGCGCTGCTGGGCGCATTGCTGTTCGCGCTGTTCGATGCGTTTCAGCTTCGCCTGCAAACGGTTTATGGCAAGGCTGTGCCCTACCAGCTTTTCCTCATGATCCCTTACATCATGTCGATTATCGCGCTGATCGTCATGGCGCGACGCGCACGTGTTCCGCAGGCGCTGATGCAGCCTTATCGTCGCGGAGAGCGTTGATCACATAACGGGCGGCAAGGCAGGCAACGGCGAATACGGCCAGCCCGCCGAGAAAGTCGCTCAAATGGTGTCCGCCGTGCAAAAGCAAAGCGGGCGCCATCAGCATATTCAGGGCCAGTACGGGCAAGCGCAGCCACACGATCTGCCATGTGAAAAACACCGACATGACCGCCATTACGGTATGGAATGATGGAAAGCCTATGAGGCCGAGCACATTGGCTGGCGATAGATAGTCGACGCCGTCTTTCGACAAACGAACGAGTTCTGCGGCGTAGGTCGGGCCAACGGGAAGACCAAGCTTTGCCTCGACATTTGCGGGCAGCGTCGAGACGGCGGATGCCCCGAATGACGGGAATAACGCCCATACCACCATGCAAAGCAGCGCGCCAATCATCCCGGTGAGGAGAAAATGCGCGAGCTTGCGGGATTGTCCGGTGAAGCCGAGCAGAAGCACCACGACCACGAGTTGTGGCAGAGACGAGAAATAGACGATTTTCAGAAGCGCCGAGATACCGGGCCGTTCGGAAAAGAACAGGACCAGACTTGGCCAGTGATAGCCCATCAGCTGGTCAACACTCACCCAGAAATCGTCAATTCGCGGGAAATGGATCGGCAGCAACATATAGTTGAAGACCGAGCCAACCAGTGTGAACAGTATGAAACCCGCCGTCAAAATGAGCGTTTCCGAAATACGCGCATCGCGCCTGACATGGCGGTAGAACAGGCCCAGCATGATCGTGCCAAGACCGATCATGCTGAGCATCCCGTAACCCGACCAGTCCACGCGAATACCCTTTGCCGCAATGAGTATGAGGTCGATTGCGCCAAGAGCCGCAACGACGGTCAGAACAAAACGCTCATAACGCGAGAATACCATCAGCGCCCCCAATCAGACGGCATGATCGACGACAGAGCTGAAATTCACGTTAAGCGTGCAAACAAAAACGGCGCCCGAAGGCGCCGTTTTCAACTTAATATCGAGAGCAATCAGGCAACGCTTGCCTTACCGCTCTTCTCGAAGCGCTTGCGCTCATTCGGGTCGAGATAGAGCTTGCGAAGACGGATCGACTTCGGCGTCACTTCAACCAGCTCGTCGTCCTGAATCCACGACAGAGCGCGTTCCAGAGTCATCTTGATCGGCGGGGTGAGCTTCACGGCTTCATCCTTGCCAGCGGCGCGGATGTTGGTGAGCTTCTTGCCCTTGAGCACGTTGACTTCCAGATCGTTGTCGCGGCTATGGATGCCGATCAACATGCCCTGATAAACTTTGACGCCAGCGTCGATGATCATCGGGCCGCGATCTTCCAGATTGAACAGTGCGTAAGCAACTGCTTCACCCTGGTCGTTGGAAATCAGAACGCCGTTGTTACGGCCAGAGATTTCGCCCTTATATGGCTGATAATCGTGGAACAGACGGTTCATGATCGCCGTGCCGCGCGTATCGGTCAGCAGTTCCGACTGGTAGCCGATCAGGCCACGGGTCGGAGCGTAGAACACCATACGAACGCGGTTGCCGCCCGAAGGGCGCAGCTCGACCATTTCGGCCTTGCGCTCGGACATCTTCTGAACAACGGTGCCCGAATATTCTTCATCAACGTCGATGACGACTTCTTCAACCGGCTCAAGCTTTTCGCCGTTTTCGCCGTCTTTCATGACGACGCGCGGACGCGAAACGCCAAGCTCGAAGCCTTCACGACGCATGTTTTCGATCAGAACTGCGAGCTGCAATTCACCGCGACCGGAAACGAAGAACGAATCTTTTTCGTTCGATTCTTCGATCTTGAGAGCGACGTTGCCTTCAGCTTCCTTGAGCAGACGGTCGCGAATGACGCGGCTCGTCACCTTGTCGCCTTCGGTGCCCGCATAAGGGCTGTCGTTGACGATGAAGGACATGGTCACGGTTGGCGGATCGATTGGCTGAGCAGCGAGAGGCTCGCTGACCGAAGGATCGCAGAACGTGTCGGCGACGGTGCCCTTGGAAAGACCGGCGATCGCTACGATGTCGCCTGCCTGTGCTTCGTCAATCGGCTGACGCTCGATGCCGCGGAATGCGAGAATCTTGGAGATACGACCGGTTTCGAGCAGCGAACCGTCCTGACCCAGAACCTTGACGGCCTGGTTCGACTTGATCGAGCCGGAATGAATACGACCGGTGATGATGCGGCCCAGGAACGGATCGGCTTCGAGGATCGTACCGATCATACGGAACGGGCCTTCGGCAACCTTCGGCGCCGGAACGTGCTTGAGCACGAGATCGAATAGCGGAGCCAGACCTTCGTCCTTCGGGCCTTCCGGGTTCAGCGCCATCCAGCCGTTACGGCCAGAGCCGTACAGGATCGGGAAGTCAAGCTGTTCGTCGGTTGCGTCGAGATTGGCGAAAAGGTCGAAGACTTCGTTGATGACTTCTTCATGGCGGCCATCCGGACGGTCGATCTTGTTGATCGCTACGATCGGACGCAGACCAACCTTCAGCGCCTTGCCAACGACGAACTTCGTCTGCGGCATCGGGCCTTCAGCGGCGTCAACGAGAACGATAGCGCCGTCCACCATCGAGAGGATACGCTCAACTTCACCGCCGAAGTCGGCGTGGCCTGGCGTGTCGACGATGTTGATACGGGTATTCTTCCAGACAACCGAGGTCGCCTTGGCGAGAATGGTGATCCCGCGTTCCTTTTCGATGTCGTTGGAGTCCATCATGCGTTCTGCAACGCGCTGGTTGTCGCGGAACGAGCCAGACTGCTTCAGGAGTTCATCGACCAGTGTTGTTTTGCCATGATCGACGTGTGCGATAATAGCGATATTACGCAATTCCATATGGAGATCACTTCTATATGAGTTGGGAGCCGCGCCAACAGACCCGCGCGGAAAATCAATGCGGCGCTCTTACAGGTTTTTTTGCGTTTTAGAAAGGGGCAGCGCGACACTGCCCCTTATTTCTCGCGAAAAACCGTTGTTTAGCGGCGTTTTTACACCGTCATTCTGTCAGTTTTTTGTCAGTATCAGCGCCATGTCGGCGCTGGGCGTTACAACAAAGTGCCGGAAAGAATGACGATGGCAACGCTGAAATAGATGACCAGACCCGTCACATCGACCAATGTCGCCACGAAAGGCGCTGACGCGCTGGCCGGATCGAATCCAAGCCGTTTTAGCGCAAAGGGCAGCATTGAACCGGTCAAAGAACCAAACATAACGATACAGACAAGCGCCATGCCAACGGTCAGAGCGACCAGCATCCAGTGTTCGCCGTAATCATAAATGCCAATCATCTGCCAGACGGCGATGCGGACAATGCCGATGAAGCCGAGGAAACTGCCGAGAGCGAGGCCCGTAGGCAGTTCGCGCAGCGCAACGCGCCACCAATCCTTGAGCTTCACTTCCTGCAACGCAAGCGCACGGATGATCAGCGAGGTTGCCTGCGAACCGGAATTGCCGCCTGACGACATGATGAGCGGTATGAACAGCGTCAAAACGAGCGCCTTTTCCAGTTCCATTTCGAAATGCTGCATGGCGCTTGCCGTCAGCATTTCGCCCAGAAACAGAACACCCAGCCAGCCAGCGCGCTTCTTCAGCATTTCGCCAAAGCCGATGCGCATATAGGGCTTGTCCAGCGCCTCCATACCACCGAAACGATAGGCGTCTTCGCTGGCATCTTCGGTGATGGCGTCGAGCACGTCGTCAACGGTCACGATGCCGATGATATGGCGGCTTTCATCCACGACAGGCACGGCCAGAAGGTCGTGCTTGCGGAACAGACGCGCGACATCTTCGCGGCTGGTGAGCGGGGAAATGGTGATCGGCTCTTCGTCGCGGACAATCGACAGAATCGGCTCTTCCGGCTGACGAATGATCAGGCGGCGCAAGCTGACCACGCCTTCCAAAGCGCGCGTCTTGGGATCGACAACATAGATCGCGTAGACGGTTTCGCGCGTGCGTTCGACCTTGCGAATATGATCGAGCGTCTCGGCCACATTCCAGTTCGACGGCACCGCGATGAATTCGGTCGTCATGAGCGAACCGGCCGTATTCGGCGGGTAGCCCATGAGTTTTTTCAGATTGGTCTTGGTTTCCGGGGCCAGAATGGCGAACAGCCGCGCACGGTCACTCTCGTCGAGTTCCTGAAACACGTCCGTCGAGCGGTCGGCTGACATGCCGTCCAAAAGGAGGCTCGCAAGCCCCGGCGCAAGCGCTGCTACGATTTCGGCAGTACGATGCAGTTCCGGCTGATCAAGCAGGCGGATGGCATCTTCATGGGTGAGCTGTCCGAAGACGGAGATTGCGTCATCATCTTCGAGCTCGTTCAATAGCTCAACGGCATCGCCCGTATGCATATCGGCGATACGTGCAGCAATTGCAGCCGCCGGGAGGTCGGCGACATCGAGCACTTCCGGAGAGAAGTTGTTGTCGGTCATAAGCTTGCCTTTCCGTCGATCCGCCGTCAAAGGCAGATCGTGCAAGCTGACCTCAAGCGATCAGTACACGGCTACCTTGACGGCTGACACAATCGACTGTGACTGTCGCTGGGCATAAGAGAATAAAACTCCGGTTGAAGATTGCTGCCGTAAAGAGATTGCGGACAGCCAGCGTGATGTGCGCTTGGTCGCCCCTAAAGTCAAGCCCCACTCAGGCGAAGTCGAAAGGTTTTTGCAGGCAAAGCGACAAACGTTGTCATCTCCCGCCTGAACCGTAAAAGCCGGTCGAACACCCTTGCCCGCCCGGCAGCGAGACCTTAAGTCTGGATGATCGAATTCAATTTGATCCGGAGTTACATGATGTCCGACAAGTCCACCTATAATCACGCGCTCACAGACTGGAACGGACCGCTGGGCCTGCCGGATTTCACCGCATTCAAGGACGAAGATTTCGCGCCCGCTTTCGATGCAACGCTTGCATCCGACCTTGCCGAAGTGGAAGCCATCGCTAAAGCCACGGGCGAAGCGTCGATTGAAAACACGCTGAAAGCCTTGCAGTTGACGGGCAAGGCGCTCGACCACGTGTCGGCCATTTTCTGGATGCGTGCTGGCGCCCATAGCAACGACGCAATTCAGGCGCTGGAGCGCGAAATTGCGCCGAAAATGTCGCGCCATTATTCGCGCATCATGATGGACCCGGCTTTGTTCGCCCGCATCGACGCGCTCTACGACAATCGCGATATGCTGGATCTCGACACAGAAACCAAACGCGTTCTGGAAAAGACCTGGAAGGGTTTTGTCCGTTCCGGCGCAAAGCTCGATGATGCAGGCAAGGCTGAACTGGCTGGCATCAATGAAAAGCTGGCCGGTCTCGGGGCGCGCTTCGGCCAGAATGTGCTGAAAGACGAGTCGAGCTGGGCGCTGTTCATCACCGATGAAGCCGATCTTGCAGGACTGCCGGATTTTCTGAAAAACGCAATGCAGAGCGCCGCAAGTGAACGCGGCAAGCCGGATGCTTATGCCGTCACGCTGTCGCGCTCCATTGTTGAACCATTCCTCACCTTCTCGCAAAACCGTGCCTTGCGTGAGCAGGCCTTCAACGCCTGGGCCAAGCGTGGCGAAAACGGCAACGAGTCCGATAATCGCGAGATCGTGCGCGAGATGGTCGAACTGCGCGAGCGCAAGGCCCATCTGCTCGGCTATGCCAATTTCGCAGCCTACAAGCTGGATGACACCATGGCCAAAACGCCAAAGGCGGTTATGGACCTGCTGGAACCGGTTTGGGACAAGGCGCGCGCAAAGGCTGCGGAAGAACAGGCCGAGCTTGAACGCCTGATCGCCGCCGATGGCGGCAATCACAAGGTCGCGCCATGGGACTGGCGTTTCTATGCAGAAAAGCTGCGTGCCGAACGCTTTGCCTTCGATGAGGCCGAATTGAAGCCTTATCTGCAACTGGAAAAGATCATTGAGGCCTGCTTCGATGTCGCCACCCGTCTGTTCGGCGTTCGCTTCGAAGAAAAGAAAGGCATTGCCGCCTGGCATCCCGACGTGCGCGTGTTTCAGGTTTTTAACCCGGATGGCAGCGAGCGCGGTCTGTTCCTCGGCGATTATTTCGCCCGGACATCGAAGCGTTCCGGCGCGTGGATGAGCGCGCTGCAATCCAGCCACAAGCTCGACGGCGGTCAGAAGCCAATCATCTACAATGTGATGAATTTCGCCAAGCCCAAGGCAGGCGAACCCGCTTTGCTGTCGCTCGACGATGCCCGCACACTGTTCCACGAGTTCGGCCATGCGCTGCACGGTCTCCTGTCGGATGTGACATGGCCCGCCGTTTCCGGCACCGCCGTATCACGCGACTTCGTGGAACTGCCATCCCAGCTTTACGAACACTGGCTGACCGTGCCTGCCGTTCTGGAAAAATATGCCGTGCATTACCGCACTGGCGAAGCAATGCCCAAGGCCCTGCTCGACAAGGTGTTGGCGGCGCGTTCGTTCAATGCCGGTTTCAACACGGTTGAATTCACCGCGTCAGCTCTGGTCGATATGGCTTTCCATACTGGCAATGAGAAGATCGCCGACCCGCTTTCCTTCGAGGCAAAGACGCTCGAAAAGCTGTCCATGCCGGATGCGATCATCATGCGCCACCGCACGCCGCATTTCACGCATGTGTTCTCCGGCGACGGCTACTCCGCCGGTTACTATTCCTACATGTGGTCGGAAGTGCTGGATGCGGATGCGTTCTCGGCCTTCGAGGAAACCGGCGACGCCTTCAATCCGGAACTTGCAGCCAAGCTGAAGCAGCACATCTATGCCGCTGGCGGCAGTCGCGACCCGGAAGATCTGTACAAGGCTTTTCGCGGCAAGATGCCGACACCGGATGCGATGATTGAAAAGCGCGGATTGAACTAAAGAAAAAGGCCGGGAAACCGGCCTTTTTTATTGCCTATGGCTGAGAATATTGACCAGCCGTCCATAGGGATCGCGGACGAAGAAACGGCGCACGCCCCATTCCTCATCAGCCGGACCATATTCGATTGCAAACCCGGCCTTAACGCAACGCTCCAGCGTGGCGTCCACATCGTCCACCTCAATAGAGAGTTCGGGCACCGGCGTCCCCGATCCGCCTTCGGTCGCGAAAGAGATCTGCACGCGCGCCTGCGCATCGGCTGCATAGGTAACAATCCAGCCGTGATCCATCACCACATCGAGGCCCAGAACCTCGCCATAGAACCGCTTGGCCGCAGCCGGGTCATCCGTGGCGATATTGGCGACGATGCGGCGGACAGCCATCAGTATTCGCCGAGCTTGATATCCGGCGTGTAGTCAACGCCGTCGACTTCCTTCACGACCGGCTGACCGCACTGCATCACGCCAGTTGCCGCGTTGAATGCATAGGTCGGCGAGCCATAGAGCTGCCAACCCTTGTTGAGCGCCGCCGTAACGCGATGACAAAATGCGGAATCATCCGGTCCGGTGATGAAACGATAGAGCTTCATGGTCAGTCTTCCTTTGTTAATTTTTAGACCCGCTTGAGTTCTTGGGTATCACGCATTTCCAAACGCAAAGCCGTTTCACGCTTTTGCTGGAACTGCTTTCGCGAGCAGCCTTTCGGCCATTTCCAGATGCAGGCGTTCGATCATCTGGCCATCGAGTGACACAACGCCCTTATCCGCATTTTCAGGTTGTGCAAACAGCTCCACGACAGCTCGCGCATGCGCTACTTCCTCATCCGTTGGCGAGAAGGCGCGATTGGCAGCCTCGATCTGGCCCGGATGAATCAGCGTCTTGCCGTCGAAGCCCATTGCGGCACCCTGCAAACACTCGGCTTCGAACCCAACCTGATCGCGGAAATCGTTGAAGACACCGTCGAGAACGGTAAACCCGCCCGCCCGCGCCGCGAGAATGATCTGCATGAGCCAGGGCACGAGATAGGGACGCCCGGCCTGCGGGCGAACGCCGGTTGCGCGCGCAATATCGTTTGGGCCGACAACGAAACAGGCGAGCCGCACTGCGGAGCGATGGCCCAGCATGGCAATCTCATCCGCATTCAGAATACCGCGTGGGGTTTCGATCATCGCCCAAACGCCGACAGATGGATCGGCATCCTTGCGATCCAGCCGGTTGGCCGCGTCGATAATGTCCTGCGGACGCTCCACTTTCGGCAGAAGAATGGCGTCGACGCCCATGTCAGCGGCAGCGGCAACATCATCCTTGCCCCAAGGCGTCTCGCCGGAATTGACGCGAATGATCCGCTCAAAGGCCGGTTTCGGATGGGCTGCAAAATGCGCAGCCAATGCCTCGCGCGCAGACTGCTTTGCCTCTGGTGCAACGGAATCTTCCAGATCGTAGATCACACAATCGGCTGCGAGCGTCAGCGATTTTTCCAGCGCGCGCGGATTGGCAGCCGGGACAAACAGAACGGAACGACGGGGACGAGCGATTGTTTTCATGGCCGATTTGTGCACGGAACCGCGCTACGGTGCAAGCCTCCGACACCGGTTAAACACCCCTCCAAAGCAGGGGCTTGAAATCCGGTCCCTGCCCGCCTATTTTCCAGCCTTCGGTTGAATGCGCCAGCCGCCCGCAGGTTTCAAGCCACGGTTAAGCATTCAGACTACACGTTCCTGTCCAGTGACGGCAGAAACGGCAATGCGGGCACCCGTTCATGAAAACGCCGCTCACAATCAGGAGCGAAAACAATGACCACAGCTATAACCGCTGGGCACACCACTATTGACTTCAAGCATCAGGCTCGCCGCTTGCGGCAAGCTTTGAGCGAGGAAGGTATTACCATAAGCCACGGCAAGGCGCTCGATCTCGTGGCCCGCCAGTCGGGCACGCGTGACTGGAATACACTTGCCGCCGCCGGCAGCAAGGCTGAAGCCGCGCCGGTTGCCGTGCAGGACGACACTGCACCCTATCGTGTCGGCCAGCGCACCTCTGGCATGTTTCACACCACGCCCTTCGACGCTCGCATTATCGGCGTCGAGGAAACCATAAAGCCCGATCTGTGGCGGATCACATTGCAGTTCGACCCGGCGATCGATATCGCCGTTTCCCCGAACATGTCGATGCGCCGCAGACGCTTTACGATTGTTGTCGGCAGCGACGGAAAATCCCGCCGCTTGACCGGCAGCGAGAGTGGCGGCGTGGTATTGAACGTCCAATAATTGCGGATGCGGCATTTGCAGCGCATGATTCAGAAAGGTTGACGCGCTTTTCCGACAGGATTATGCGCATCAATCAACAGTCGAACCATCTGCACCGCCTTGAAACGGTCTGGATGGTTCGATAAATCCGCCGCAGGTTGCGACCTATTGGGCAGTTTTGGCCTGAAACGTTGACTCTCGGCAATGCTGATGTAAACCAGTTCGCAATATAGCTAATAGCCAACCGACAGGTTCAGGACATGGATAAGTTCACCAAGCTCACCGGCGTCGCCGCTCCCCTGCCGATCGTCAACATCGACACGGATATGATCATTCCGAAGGATTACCTGAAGACGATCAAGCGCACGGGCCTGAGCAAGGGTCTGTTTGCGGAAATGCGCTTCAACGAAGACGGTTCCGAAAACCCTGATTTCGTTCTGAACAAGCCCGGCTATCGCAACGCCCAGATCCTGGTCGCTGGCGATAATTTCGGCTGCGGTTCCTCGCGCGAGCACGCCCCTTGGGCTCTGCTCGATTTCGGTATCCGTTGCGTGATCTCGACCTCCTTCGCCGACATCTTCTACAATAACTGCTTCAAGAACGGCATTCTGCCGATCAAGGTCAGCCAGGAAGATCTCGACAAGCTGATGGACGACGCCTCGCGCGGCGCCAATGCCACCCTCACCGTCGATCTCGACGCAAAGGAAATCCATGGCCCAGACGGCGGCACCATTTCCTTCGATCTTGACGATTTCAAGCGCCACTGCCTGCTCAACGGTCTGGACGATATCGGCCTGACCATGGAAAAGGCGAAGAGCATCGACACGTTCGAAGCCAAGCGCGCCGAACTGCGTCCCTGGGCCTGATGACACACACTGCGTTTTACGCGGCCTTTATGCCCGGTGGCCTGAGCAATTGAATAGGACACGATTGGCTGGAATGGCCCGAGAAGATCAAAGCGGCGACTGGGCGGGACGTTTCTCGCCCTCGCTGGACGAAGTTGAATCCATCGCGATCGAAGCTCTTGCGCATCTGCCGCAGGAGTTTCGTGCGTTGTGTGGCGACATTGTCATTCAGATCGCCGATTTTCCTGAAGACCAGATCATTGAAGATATGGGGCTGGATACGCCGTTCGACCTGCTGGGCCTTTTTGAAGGTCGGGGCATAGGTGAGCGTTTCAGCCTGCAAACTGGCGAAGGTCCGAACCGCATCACGCTCTATCGGCGCGCCATTCTCGATTACTGGTCTGAAAACGAGGAAACGCTGGGCGATATCATCACCCATGTGCTTATTCACGAGATTGGCCATCACTTCGGCCTGTCGGACGACGACATGGAAGCAATCGAAGCTCAGGCGGAATAATGCTCGGTGGATATCAATTGAAAAAGGCGCCCTGATCGGGCGCCTTTTTGTTTGAGGTCAGGCGACGCTCAAACGCACGTCGATATTGCCGCGCGTGGCATGCGAATAGGGACAAACAATGTGAGCGGCCTGCACCAGCTCTTCCGCTTTGGCCTTTTCGACACCGGGAAGCGCCACTTCCAGCGCAACATCAAGGCCGAAACCAGTGCCGTCTTCACGCGGACCGATACCGACAGTGGCTGTGACCGTGCTGTCGGCTGCAATCGCAACCTTCTCCTTGGAAGCCACAAACTTCAACGCGCCAAGAAAGCATGCTGCATAACCAGATGCGAAAAGCTGCTCAGGATTGGTGCCCTCGCCGCCCTGACCGCCAAGCTCCTTCGGCGTGTCGAGCACGACACTGAGGCGTCCATCTGCGGTCTTGGCGCTGCCGGTACGTCCGCCGGTTGCTGTCGACTGGGTGGTGTACAGAATAGGCATTCGGTTTCTCCTTCAGTTGAATTCATCTTCAAACACAAGCTATCGAAAATTAAATTGCGCGCAATCTAATTTTGCGAAAGAATTTCTCACAATTATGTGATGCACAATGCAATTGCGCATGACTTATGATAAGAAAGCTAAGCGCGAAAACGGCGCTTGAAGGAATTGGCGCATGACACAGGACTCATTTCTGAAACTCTCGAACATGGTCTGCTTTGCGATCTATTCGACCGCGAACGCCCTGACGCGCGCCTACCAGCCAATCCTGAGCAAGCTGGACCTGACCTATCCGCAGTTTCTGGTAATGCTGGTGCTGTGGGAAAAGAACGACCAGACCGTTTCCGAAATCGGCGCGAAGCTCAATCTCGACTCTGGCACACTGACGCCGCTTCTGAAAAGGCTGGAAACGGCAGGCCGCATCACGCGCCGCCGCGACCCACAGGACGAACGGCAAGTGCGTATCACACTCACCGACGAAGGCCTCAAACTGCGCGACGCGGCGGAGACTGTGCCGGATCAGATTTTCTGTGCGCTCGGTCAGCCGGTCGATGATCTGAAGGAGTTGCGCAGCCGCCTGCTCGACATTCGCAGCAATCTGGCCGACAGCGTGGAGCGCTAACAAATCACCTTAAAAGAAAAGCGCCGGTTTCCCGGCGCTTTCGCATTTCACAAGATAGCAAGGCCTATCAGGCAGCAAGTGCCTTCGGCTTGATCAGGTCGCGAGCAACCAGCAGCTCTGCGATCTGGATCGTGTTGAGCGCTGCGCCCTTGCGCAGATTGTCCGAGACAATCCACATGGCCAGACCGTTTTCGACAGTGATGTCTTCACGGATACGGCTGATATAGGTCGCGTCTTCGCCAGCGGATTCATATGGCGTGATGTAGCCACCGTCTTCGCGCTTATCGATAACCTGGCAACCCGGCGCTTCGCGCAGGATTTCGCGGGCTTCTTCCGGCGAAAGCGGGTTTTCGAATTCGATATTCACGGCTTCCGAATGACCAATGAAGACCGGAACGCGAACTGCAGTTGCCGTCAGCTTGATCTTCGGATCAAGCATCTTCTTGGTTTCGGCCACCATCTTCCATTCTTCCTTGGTGTAGCCGTCTTCCATGAAGACATCGATATGCGGGATCACGTTGAAAGCGATACGCTTGGTGAACTTCTTTGCCGTGACAGGATCGGCCACGAAAACAGCGCGAGACTGTTCGAACAGTTCGTCCATGCCTTCCTTGCCCGCGCCGGAAACCGACTGGTAGGTCGAAACGACGACGCGCTTGATCTTGGCAGCGTCATGCAGCGGCTTCAGAGCAACGACGAGCTGCGCGGTCGAGCAGTTCGGGTTGGCAATGATGTTCTTCTTGGTAAAGCCCGTGATGGCGTCCGGATTGACTTCCGGTACGATCAGCGGCACGTCCATGTCGTAACGCCAGGCCGACGAATTATCGATGACGACGCAGCCCTGCTTGCCGATCTTTGGCGACCATTCCTGCGAAATCGTGCCGCCAGCCGACATCAGGCAGATGTCCGTATCGGAGAAATCGTAAGTGTCGAGCGCGCGAACCTTCAGCGTCTTGTCGCCATAGGACACTTCCGTGCCCTGGCTGCGGCGCGATGCGAGCGCAACAACTTCATCAGCCGGGAAACCGCGTTCTTCGAGAATATTGAGCATTTCGCGCCCGACATTACCGGTGGCGCCGACAACTGCTACCTTGAAACCCATTTTTCGTCTCCTGTCCCTCTCCGCTTCCAGATCCGGAACCCCGCAGGCCACGCGGGTTATCCGTCCCCGGGCCAGACCCGGGGAGAGGGCGAGCAGGCCAAGGGAATCAGACCGTTTTCGTGGTCGTTTTAGTGATGGCCGTGAGTTTTTTGGTAATCGAAGGCATGCGCGCTGCCCCGGCAATGATGCCGGCAGTTCCAGACGAAACTGACGCTACGTAAACGCGATCCACGCGAGTTCTCCTTCGTTCGGGATTGCTTTTACGCGCTTTATGAATGGAGTCAATTCTCCACCGCTCCCGCCCTGTATTTTTTTGCGCTGCAAGTAACCACGAGCGGCGTCAAGCTGTCGTTTTTGTCTCATACTAAAGACTACTGCCCGAATCTCCTTTTTAGGTTCATCATAATTTTGTGAGGAGAGCGCCCTCTTGTTGGGAGACAAGTTGGCGCATCAGACTGGTTCCATTTGTACAGCGAATGAAGCGCAGTCTTGCATTACCCATCATGGGCTCTGTTTGGGAGGACAGATTAATGGCAGTCTCGTCAAGTGCCGACGTCGGCACACAGAAAATGACGGGCGAAGAACGCAAAGTCATCTTTGCATCGTCGCTTGGTACCGTTTTTGAATGGTACGACTTTTATCTTTACGGAACGCTCGCTTCCTTTATCGGCGCAGCCTTTTTCAACGAATATCCAGAAGCAACGCGCAACATCTTCGTCCTGCTGGCTTTTGCAGCGGGCTTTCTGGTGCGTCCGTTCGGTGCGCTCGTCTTTGGTCGCCTTGGCGATCTCGTCGGCCGCAAATATACATTTCTCGTGACCATCGTCATCATGGGCGCATCGACCTTTCTGGTCGGCCTTCTGCCCGGCTCTTCCACGCTCGGCATTCTGGCTCCGATTGTTCTGATTGCGCTGCGTATGCTGCAGGGTCTCGCGCTTGGCGGCGAATATGGCGGTGCGGCAACGTATGTCGCGGAACACGCGCCGAATAATCGTCGCGGCTTCTTCACCTCGTGGATTCAGACCACTGCAACGCTCGGCCTGTTCCTGTCGCTGTTGGTCATCCTCGGCATCCAGACGGTCATGAGCAAGGAAGCTTTCGCAGCCTGGGGCTGGCGTATTCCTTTCCTCGTCTCGATCCTTCTGCTCGGCATTTCCGTCTGGATTCGCATGCAGATGAGCGAGTCGCCGGCGTTCAAGCGCATGAAGGAAGAAGGCAAGACCTCGAAGGCACCGTTGTCCGAAGCTTTCGGTCAGTGGAAGAATGCCAAGATCGCGCTTATCGCACTGTTCGGCCTCACTGCCGGTCAGGCCGTGGTCTGGTATTGCGGCCAGTTCTACGCGCTGTTCTTCCTTCAGAACGTTCTGAAGGTGGAAAACCAGTCGGCCAATATCATGGTGGCCATCGCCCTTCTGCTCGGCACCGGCGGTTTCGTCTTCTTTGGCTGGCTGTCGGACAAGATCGGCCGCAAGCCGATCATCATGGCCGGTCTGCTTCTGGCTGCCGTGACCTACTTCCCGCTGTTCAAGGCGCTGACCAATGCCGCCAATCCGGCTCTGGCACAGGCTGAACAGACCATCAAGGCAACTGTCACTGCGGCGCCCGGCGATTGTAACTTCCAGTTCAACGCCACGGGCACGTCCAAGTTCACCAGCTCCTGCGATGTCGCGACCAGCTTCCTCGCAAAAAGCTCGGTGCCTTATGAGGTCGTTCAGACCGCTGCGGCTGGCACGCCTGCAACCGTCACCATCGGCGATGCAACGATCACGTCCTTCGACGCCATTCAGGCTGGTGCAGGTGCTGCCGCCAAGCAGGCTGAACTGGCCCATGGCGTGAACCTTGCTCTCCAGAAGGCGGGCTTCCCGCTGGTGCGCGATCCTGCAAAGGTGCCGGACAGCAAGCTTGATGCTTTCCTGACTGCCAATCCGGAACTCCAGCTCAACGCCGAAGCGGTTCGTGCCGGCGACAAGGCAATGGTTCCTGCTGCCGATCTGGTCAAGCAGAAGCTCCTGACCCAGACTGAAGCCGAAGGCCTCGGCGTCAGCACCGATCAGGCCGTCTACACCATCCCGAATGCAGGCGCATTCAAGATGGTGGCAGATCCGGCCAAGGTGAACTGGGTCATGACGATTGCGATCCTGACCATCCTCGTCATCTATGTGACGATGGTCTACGGCCCGATTGCTGCAATCCTGGTGGAGATGTTCCCGACCCGCATCCGCTACACCGGCATGTCGCTGCCTTATCATATCGGCAACGGCTGGTTCGGCGGTCTGCTTCCGGCTGGTGTGTTTGCACTCAGCGCGGCCAAGGGCGACATCTACTATGGCCTCTGGTACCCGATTGTCATCGCTTCCATCACCTTCGTGATCGGCATGATCTTCGTGAAGGAAACCAAGGGCGTCGACCTGCACAAGCTCGACTAATCCTGCCTCAACAACAATGCGAAACGCCGCCCTTTCGGGGCGGCGCTTTTGCGTCGGCATACGGAATTTCAGCGATATTGCGCTTCGATCTCGATCAGTTTCTGCTTGCGCCAAAGACCCCCGCCATAACCGGTCAACGACCCGTCGGCACCAATCACCCGATGACATGGAATGATAATGGCAATCTGGTTCGCCCCATTGGCACGCGCAACCGCCCTGACGGCGAGCGGCTTGTCGATAGCCTGCGCAAGCTCGCTATAGCTGCGCGTTTCCCCTGCCCCAATCATCTGAAGCTCACGCCACACGGCCTGCGTGAAGGCGCTGCCATGCAAGACCATCGGCAGATCGAAGGTCGGCGACCGACCCTCAAAGAAGGCGTTCAGCTGTCGCTCGACCAGATCATGCGTGCCGAAGCGACCAATGCCGATATCGCCGCGACAGGTGGCATAAAGTATCTTCAACTCGGTAGAGAGCGCCTTGCGGTCGGCAAATTCCAGCAGATGCAGATTTTTCGCATCGCAAATGGCAATCATCGTACCAAGCGGCGACTTGATCCAATCAGCACGCAAGAGGCCGTCACCCCGTAATTTCGCTGGTGGAAGACCAAGGATGCGGGCAAAGGCGCTACGAAACGCTTCCGGCGATTCAAAACCCGCATCAATCTGGGCGTCGATCACCCGGCCTCCATCGGCCAAGGCCTGAAAGCCATGGCGCAGGCGTTCCTGTCGCGCCATTTCCAGAAATGTCATACCGAAATGCCGCCGAAAGCTGCGCCGTACGGTGGAGAGATCAAGGCCCATCCGTGCGACATCGTCTTCGCTCCAGCGGCGTTCGGGATCGGCCTCCAAAGCGTCAAGCAGCCTTTTGATGGAAGGCTCCGCTTCTGCTGCGGGCTGCAACGGATGGCACCTTTTACAGGCGCGAAAGCCATCCGCCATGCATTCGGCAACCGTAGCGAAAAAGCGGCAGTTTTCCCGGCGCGGCTTCCGCGCAGGGCACGTCAGGCGGCAGAAAATGCCGGTCGAAACGACGCCGACATAGGCCCTGCCCTCATAAGAGGCATCGCGGGCCAACAACGCGTCGTAAAGTTTGTCTTGGTTTGGGAGCGTGAACAACATGACACGCATTCTTATCCGTCTATCCGGAAATTACAGCCTCAAATCGGGCATCTATTTTCGGAGCAAAGAGACGATCCCAATTGCTCACTTATCGACCTAAGAAATATTTACAATCGTAAAACTGGGGAAAGTGCTCACAGTGGACACAGATTCCTCTAGGTAAGGGAAAAGTAATTTCGCAATCGACCATACAATCAGTTAAATCCTTATATCCACACCATGGATTGTCGTCGTGGTGTTTAGCCTCATTGGCCACCTTCAGAAATTTCTGCGGGGGCCGTATGTGTAATAAACCCACAGCAGTACTTATGGGCGGGGAGTTTGGAGCAGCGTAAGCTACCATCGGACCCAAAAGTACAATGCCAAATGTCAAGGGTATCGCGTAGTTTTTCATGGCAATCTACCTCCTGATTTCAGTAGATATTTTAGATCCAACGCAAACCTGACGCATGTCCAAGTCGAGGTGAGCAAAAACCCGCTGGTATTATCCAGCGGGCTTTTCAGATTCGCAATTTTTCAGCAGGATGATTAAGCCGAAAGCGCCTTGAACTTGGCGAGGATCGCATCACCCATTTCGGTGGTGCCAACCTTGGTCGTGCCTTCCGACCAGATGTCCGCCGTGCGGATACCATCGTCGAGAACACCGGCAATCGCAGCTTCCAGACGATCCGCTTCGGCAACCAGATTGAACGAATAGCGCAGGCACATGGCAAGCGAAGCGATCATGGCGATCGGATTTGCAATGCCCTTGCCAGCGATATCCGGTGCCGAACCGTGTACCGGCTCGTAAAGCGCCTTGCGCTTGCCGGTCTTGGCATCGACTGCGCCGAGCGAAGCCGATGGCAGCATGCCGAGCGAACCGGTCAGCATGGCAGCGACGTCGGACAGCATGTCGCCAAACAGATTGTCGGTCACGATGACGTCGAACTGCTTCGGCCAGCGGACGAGCTGCATGCCGCCAGCATCGGCCAGCATATGCTCCAGTTCCACGTCAGAATGCTTTTCCTTGTGACGCGCAGTGACGACCTGATTCCAGAGCACGCCCGACTTCATCACATTGCGCTTTTCCATCGAGGTGACCTTATTGCGGCGCGTGCGCGCCAGCTCGAAAGCCACATCAGTGATGCGTTCGATTTCGTAGGTGTCATAAACCTGCGTGTCGATGCCGCGCTTCTGACCATTACCGAGATCGATGATTTCCTTCGGCTCACCGAAGTAAACGCCGCCGGTCAGTTCGCGCAGAATCAGGATGTCGAGGCCTTCGATCACTTCCGGCTTCAGCGAAGAGGAATGTGCGAGCGCCGGGTAGCAAATGGCCGGACGCAAGTTTGCGTAAAGCTGCATGTCCTTGCGCAGACGCAGAAGACCAGCTTCTGGGCGCACTTCATAAGGTACGCTATCCCACTTCGGGCCGCCAACAGCGCCGAACAGCGTGGCGTCAGCAGCCAGCGCCTTCTCCATATCGGCATCCGAAATCGCCTGACCATGCGCGTCATAAGCGCAGCCGCCAACCAGACCTTCCTCGGTTTCAAAGCCGAGCTTGAGGTCCGAATTGAGGTAAGCGATGATCTTGCGGACTTCCGCCATGGCCTCGGGACCGATGCCATCGCCGGGCAGGAGAAGAAGTTTTCTGGTTGCCATAATGCCAAGCCTCTGTTTTTCAATGCACAATCACGAAAAACCGGGCGTCTTCCGAAATTGTTTTTCAAAGTTCCGGGAGGGTTATAGAGCCCTGTTGCGTGGCAGGCAACAATCAGCAGGCATGAAACTTATGAAAAAGATCAGGGCTTGTGCAGAAATTAAATAACCGATGGGACGGTCAGTCCACCAGTGTTCGTGCTTCGGATGGCAGCATGATCGGAATGCCGCCACGCACCGGATAGGCAAGCTTTGCCTTGCGCGAAATCAGCTCGCTATGCTCCGCATCATATTCCAGCGGACCCTTGGTCAGCGGGCAGACAAGCAGCTCAAGAAGGCGCACATCAATGCTGCCGGTATCGGTCGTTTCATTCACCATTTCATATCCTCCGGATCATTGCAGGCGCGATCCGTAATCGTCGTCTTTCACTCTCGCCAGCACCATTTCCGTAATGGCGATCAGCGTCGCAGCGCGTGTCTTGAGGTCCGGGGCCTCCAGCAGCGCCTGTTTTTCCGCAGGGCCAAAGGGCGACATGATCGACAGCGCATTGACGAGCGTCTCGTTTCCGGCGCGGGCGATGCTCTCCCAGTCGGCTTCCAGATTATGCGCTTCGAGATAATCCCGGAAGGCGCGCAGCAAAGCTTCGCGGTCAATATCCGCCGTATCGCGCACCTCTTCCAGATCGGTCAGAAACGGCATGATGCGGCACTGGCGATATGGCTGGCGGCAATTGACCTCTTCCTTCACACGGAAGCGACAGATGCCCTGCAACGTGATCAGCAGTCGACCATCGCCAGTCTCCGCATAGGTCGTTATGCGACCGAGGCAGCCAATACTGCTCAGTGGCGGACGCAGACTTTCATCCAGTTCGTTGACGGTCTCGTCGTCTTCATCATCGATTTGTGGCTGGATCATACCGATGATCCGCTTGCCGGCGAGTGCACTTTCAATCATCGCCAGATAACGCGGCTCGAATATGTTCAACGGAAGCTGGCCGCCGGGCAAAAGCAGTGCACCTTTCAGCGGAAATACCGGAACCAGATCCGGTATGTCGGAACCCGTTCTGTAACGGGCATTACCCACTTGCATTGCAACCTCCTTTGGAATGCTTCGCGCAATTGTTGCGCGCAGCATCCCGACAGTCCTGTTTCCCGCCGCTAGGCTCGCTTACGAAAACAGCAGCGAAGACAATTTCCGGCGTGCCGAAAGCGTCGCCGGGTCCGTATTGCCCCATGCTTCGAAGAATTGGAGCAGTTGCATACGCGCGCCGTCTTCGTTCCAGCTGCGATCAGCCTTCATGATGGTCAGCAACTCGTTGGCGGCATCTTCGCGACGGCCCTGCGCATTGCGCACCTGCGCCAGATCAAAACGCGCCTGATAATCCTGCGGATCGGCCTGAAGGCGTTTTTCCAATGCAACCGGATCACCAATCAGCTTGACCTGATCGGCAAGCGCCAGCTTGGCATCAAGCGCGCGCACCGATGCCACATTCTGCATGTCGGCAGGAATGGTTGCGAGAATTTCGCGTGCCTGCTCCGCATCACCTGATTCCAGAACACAGGACGCCAGACCGACAATCGCATCGACATTGTCGGGTGCAGCCTGAAGGATCGAATTGAAAATGTCGCCGGCCTGCACGTAATCGCCAGACTCAAGCAGTTCCTGTGCGGCAGTAATCGCCTCGGCAATCGCGTTTTCCTGATCGCTCGGGCCACCGATCTTGGCGATGAATTCCTTCACCTTCGATTCCGGCAATGCGCCCATGAAACCATCGACCGGCTGGCCATTGACGAAGGCGATGACCGCCGGAATGGACTGAATGCCGAGCTGGCCCGGAATGGACGGATGATCGTCAATGTTCATCTTGACCAGCTTGACCGCACCGCCTGCTTCCTTGACAGCCTTTTCGATGACCGGCGTGAGCTGCTTGCAGGGTCCGCACCAAGGGGCCCAGAAATCGACCAGAACCGGCTGCTGGCGCGATTCGGCCAAAACGTCGGTCTGGAATGCCGCAGTCGTCGTATCCTTGATCAGGTCCGATCCGCCTGCTGGCGCGGACGCCGAACCGAAAGAAACATTTGCCGTCATCTGGCCGCCCGCATTGGCGTAAGGATTGTTCTGGCTGGTCATGGAATATTCCTCATATCTTCCGGCCCGTTCATGCACCCCGCATCACAGCCGGTGTCGATCTTTCAGTTCGTGCCAATCAATTTGTATCTGTTCCGGCGGATTTCAAGACGCGTAGTCTATACCGTTGCGTCTGCCTTCGCACCTTCTGATACTGCAAGGATACGCGGTTCGTGGCCGGTCGATTTCAGAAAAGTGATCAGGTCTTCACGGCGGATTGAGGTGGTTGCTTCATTGGTCAGCGGATGCCCGTTGATGACATCATATTTCATCAAATCTGCATCGATAATAACCTGAACATTGTGATCGCGGTCATTGATTGCGCCGAAGACGGTCACCGATCCCGGAATGACGCCCAGATATTCCAGCAGCTTCTCCGGTTTACCGAACGAAACGCGGCTTGCGGCACCGACCACCTGATGGATCGACTTCAGATCGACCACCGCATCCTCTTCCACGGTCACGAGGAAGAAATTGTCCTTCTTGTCTTTCAGGAACAGGTTTTTCGTGTGTCCGCCGGGAATTTCGCCGCGCAACCCTTGCGAATCCGCAACCGTGAACAAAGGCGGGTGCTCAACGGTCGTCACCTCGATGCCGAGGTTTTGCAGATGATCGAGAAGCTCCTTCGGCGACAAAGCCATGATTCCACCCATTTCTATTCGATATTCAAATTGTTCCGTAGAGGCTTATAGACCAAGCGCCCGATAGCTGTAACCATCCGAATGGAACTTTGGACAATCTCCGAAAATAGACATTTTATTGTAATTTCCCTGTTGCATTCCCAAAAGCCTTAGTCCATATAGCGCCTGCCTGACGGAAACGACTTCCTTCGGAAACGTTTTCAGGTCGAAACTGGCGCGAGCGGGTGTAGCTCAGGGGTAGAGCACAACCTTGCCAAGGTTGGGGTCGAGGGTTCGAATCCCTTCGCCCGCTCCAGTTTCCAGCAGGCACTATCAAAATCCCGGCTTCGTCCGGGATTTTTGCTTTCCTGGGCCTATTTTTCAAAACAAACTCAACAATCCGCCAGCAAAACTGAGCTTGCGCTCAGTTGCCGACAAATTCGAACTTGTCCACGTCCACCAGACCGCGATCCGTAATCTTCAAATGTGGAATCACCGGCAGTGCGACAAAAGCCAGTTGCAGGAACGGTTCTTCGAGAACAGAGCCCAGCTCTTCGGCTGCATGGCGCAGCTTGCGCAACTCCTCGCGCACAACCTCATAAGGCTGGTCGCTCATAAGCCCGGCAATCGGCAAAGGCAGCTCTGCCAACACCTTGCCATCCCGAACGACAACGAAGCCGCCTTCGATTTCGCCAAGCCGATTGGCCGCGACGGCGATATCTTCATCCGATGTGCCAACGACACAGATATTGTGGCTGTCATGGCTGACGGTAGAAGCAATCGCTCCAGCTTTCAGCCCAAAACCGTGCACGAAACCCGTGGCGATATTGCCGTTCTTGCCATGACGCTCGACCACCGCGATTTTCACAACATCCTGTTCAAGATCTGGTTCAACGCCCGTCGGACCGACTTTCAGCTCGAATTCGAGGCTTTCTGTGATGATCTTGCCGGGGATGATGCCGATGGCGCGCGTCTTGCCGCTGTTGGAATGCGAACGGAAATTGGCGGCACCGACGCGCTGCGCCTTCACGCTGTTACGCCCCACTTCGGCGATTGTCTTGCGCTGGGCAAACAGGTCTTCCGACACCACACGTCCTGCGGAAAGGACGATCTCGGCGTGGCAACCTTCCAGACTGTCCACGACAACAAGATCGGCGCGCTGTCCCGGCGCCACCAGCCCACGGTCGAACAGGCCGAAAGCACGGGCTGCCGATACGCTGGCCGCGCGATAGATAGCCAAAGGCGACACGCCACCCGCAATGGCGGTGCGGATCAGATAATCGAGATGGCCCTGATCGGCGATATCCAGCGGATTGCGGTCGTCGGTGCAAAGCGCCAGAAACTGCGCATGACGTTCCGTGATGATCGGCATCAGCGCCTTGAGGTCCTTGGAGACCGAGCCTTCGCGAACCAGAACATGCATACCCTTGCGCATCTTCTCCAGCGCTTCTTCCGCGCTTGTCGCCTCGTGCTCGGTTCGAATTCCAACAGAAATGTAACCGTTCAGGTCCTTGCCGCGCAGCAGCGGCGCATGACCGTCGATGTGTCTCCCTTGAAACGCCTGAAGCTTGGCCATGCATTCGGGGTCCTTGGCCAGAACGCCTGGAAAATTCATGAACTCCGCCAGGCCGATCACCTTCGGATGATCCGCAAAGGGCAGAAGATCGCCGATCAGCAATTCCGCGCCCGCCGTTTCCATATGGGTGGCCGGCACACAGCTCGACAGTTGAACGCGAATGTCCATCACGGTTTCCAGCGCGCTGTCGAGGAAGTATTTGATACCTTCCGCGCCCAGTACATTGGCGATTTCATGCGGGTCGCAGATCACCGTCGTCACGCCTTGCGGCAACACGCAGCGATCGAATTCATGCGGTGTGATATGCGAGGATTCGATATGCAGATGCGTATCGATAAAGCCCGGAACAACAATGCGTCCTGTAATGTCGATTTCCTGCTTGCCTTGATAGGTTCCGAACGTGCCGACAATGCGATCGTCACAGATCGCAATATCGCTTTCCACGAGTTCGCCGGTTACCAGATCGAAGAAGCGGCCACCCTTCAGCACGATATCGGCAGGCTCGCGGCCCACGCCCTGATCGATCATCCGTTCCAGCATCGCTTACTCCGTTCACAACTGAATCAATTCAAAGAGGTTATCATAATGCAAGACGCGGCGGTAAGGTCGCCCTTCCGCCGCGTCTTCGCCAAAAGCCATACTGTCTGTTACCGGCTATATTCCATCATGCGGCTGCGGCTCAAAACCAGTTCGAGACGATGATCGTCGAGTTGGTGCAAACATACGCGCCGCGTCCACGGACCATCCTGCAATGTGAAGAGCGCCCGGCCATTGCCAATATCTTCCAATGGCATGGCGCGGCGCGTGGGGCCTATGCCCGAAATCACATGCCCGTCCTTGATGTCGAAACTGGCGCCATAGGCCGATGCCTGCCAATGGCCATCCAGTTCTCTTCCGGCAGGCGTCACCGATGCCGGTTTCAGGCGACACGGCGCATAGCCGATTTCGCCTTCCAGCGCCTCGCCCGTCCAGCGCAGCTTGACAGGCGACGACGCCGAGAGCGATGAGCACCAGCCATCGCCGACATTGTAAAGCGTGTCTTCCGCATCGAGGCAGTTTGCGACGCCATTGCGCATCTCGAGCCATAACGGGCCGGTTTCGGCAACGTAAAGCCCATCAGGAATAGTGCAGCCTGTATCGGGTAGCTGTAAGCCGTACAGAGCGGCCATGCAGTCTCGTGCGATCTGGTAAGTGTTAGCATCTTCCCGATTGGAGACGACGACCATGCCGCTTTTCTCCTGCGGATCGAGCAGAAAATAGCTTTTGTAGCCGGGATGCGAACCGCCATGCCCGACAAATGCCTTGCCGTCCACCCCGTTCCAGCGCAGGCCAAGACCATAGCCTGTCGGGCGTCCGTTCGACAGGTTGCGCTCGGCTGACAGACTGGCGAGCAATCCCCTATAGGCGCCCTCACCCTCCAGCAGCGCTTGCGCCCATATGGTCAATGCCATGCCGCTGCCGACCAGACAGCCAGAAGCGGAAAGGTGCAGCCCGGCAGCGCTCAATTGCCATTTATCGCCCGACTTCCAGTAACCAGGTGCCAATCCCTTGATGGGATCGTTCCAGAGATCGGGCGCGTCGATTGAAAGACCAAGCGGAGCCGAAACTTCGGACTGGATGAAATCGCGGAAGTGGAAACCCTTGCGCTCCAGCGCGGTTTCCACCAGTCGATAGCCGGTATTGGAATAGGAAATTTCGCTGCCTGTTTCAAAATTGAGCCGCGTCAGCGATGCTAGAAAATCCAGAAGCTGGTTTGCTTCAGTCTGCGTGTAGACGGAAAGACCAAGCAGTGTCAGGCATTCGCGCGCATCAGGCAGGCCGCCAGTCATGTCTAGCGCCCGACCGACAGTTACATCGGCCAGCGGGCTTTGCAGTTCTGGCAGATGATCGCCAAGGCGATCATCAAGGCTGATGACATCGCTATGGCGCAAAACCATGGCGCAGAATAAATGCTTGGTGATCGAGGCATAGCGCACGACCGTATTGGCCGTAAACGGAACACCCGTTGCGAGGCTTTCCAGCCCGCCCGCATAAGCGAATTTGACCCCGTCCAGATCAAAACCGATAATCACACCACCAGGCTCGTCTTT
The DNA here is from genome assembly GCF_005938105.1 of Brucella haematophila. GTDB lineage: Bacteria > Pseudomonadota > Alphaproteobacteria > Rhizobiales > Rhizobiaceae > Brucella > Brucella haematophila. Next base: position 105,400 of record NZ_VCPE01000004.1, read on the forward strand.
CGCCCAGCTTCTCGAATAGACCTTCGCGGCCTGTGAGGCAGCGTTCCAGTCTGCATGCATTGACATAAAATCTCCGTCAGACAGCTCTTGCATTTCAACGCTCTCTGCGTGCGCAATTCCCCCGCCGCCGAGCTGTTCCACGATCCAGGATGCCGGATGTATGCTTTTTCAAGAAACATCGGGGGCGGCATGCCAAGCGATTGTGGCCGGATCGCAGATAAAGCGGATTCTCTTGTCCATGCAAGACCGCCAGACAGCGTCACGTGCGACACATGTTGCAGAAAACTCGTTTGCAATTTGCTTTCTGCGGGTCCACTACCCCCATAAACCGAACGATCAGCGTGAAGGAAAACTCCCAAGATGGCGACAGAACAACTGATTCCGGTATTCGACGGGCACAATGACGTTCTGCTGCGGTTGTGGTCTTCCAACAAGCCCGCGCCCGAAAAGCGGTTCCTTGAAGGCGAGGACGTTGGACATATCGACCTGCCCCGTGCCCGCAAAGGCGGGTTGGGCGGCGGACTATGCGCGGTGTATGTTCCGTCCCCTGCCCGCGAGCTGGATGCCGATGGCAATCTGCCGACGCCGAGCCAGCAGGACGCCATGAAGGCGACACTGGGCATGGCGGCAATCCTGCAAAATATCGAACGCAAATCGATGGGACAGGTGCGCATCTGCCGGACCGCCGCAGACATTCGCGATGCATTCGCCAACGGCATCTTTGCTTCTGTCTTTCATATTGAAGGGGTGGAAGCTTTCGATGAAAGCCTCGACGCGCTTTATGTGTTGCATGCCGCGGGCCTGAGAACACTCGGCCCGGTGTGGAGCCGCCCCAATATTTTTGCACATGGCATTCCCTTCCGCTTTCCGTCATCGCCGGATATCGGACCGGGCCTGACCGATCACGGCAAGGCGCTCATCCGCGCCTGCAACGAATTGAAGGTCATGGTCGATCTTTCTCATATGAATGAAAAAGGGTTCTGGGATATCGCAGCGCTGTCCGATGCCCCGCTCGTCGCGTCGCATTCCAATGCCCATGCGCTTTGCCAGCAGAGCCGCAATCTGACCGACCGGCAGCTCGACGCCATTCGCGATACCGGCGGCCTCGTCGGTCTGAATTTCGGTGTCGGCTTCCTGCGCGAGGATGGGCGGCGCGACCCGAATACCGATCTGAACGAACTGGTGCGTCATGCGGATTATATCGTCAACCGCATCGGTATTGATCACCTTGCGCTGGGTTCGGATTTTGACGGCACGACAATCTCGAACAGCCTGCACAGTGTTGCCGACCTTCAGCGCGTGATCGAGACCTTCCGCAAGCACGGCTATGACGATGCTTCCATCGTGAAACTCGCCCATGGAAACTGGATTGATGTGCTTGAACGCACCTGGGGCAAATAAGCCGCTGAACTGTACAACATATATCGACAGGATACCGAGGAGGCCTTTCAGGGCCTCCTTTTTTCGTTCAAGACAGCGGATGCTGCTTTCGCTACTGTTGCCTGACTGGCTCGTCTTCTGTGTCGAACCTTCGAAATAATCCACAGCCCTTCACAATTTTTCGCGTGGCTTTCGATTTTTTTCTTTTTTAGAGCTACTATTTTCGAGTTTACTCTGGCATTGGGAAAATCGAAGGTTGATCCTTCACAAAAAATTGCATTCATATAAGCGCTACATAAAAAATGGTTGCGCAAAGCGGACACGCCGGGATCGGCTAAGCCTGAATGCAGCCACTCAGCATGAGGAGGAAACATGCTTACCCGTCTGATCACGACTTCCGCGCTCACAGGCGTTCTTGCTCTTTCCATCGGTTCGCAGGCATTTGCCCAGACCGAATTATCCTGGTGGCACGGCATGACCGGCGCCAATAACGAAATGATCAACGAACTCACCAAGGAGTTCAATGAAAGCCAGAGCGATTACAAGATCGTTCCGGTCTATAAGGGCAGCTATCCTGAAACGTTGAATGCGGGCATCGCTGCGTTCCGTTCCAAGCAGCCGCCGGCAATCCTTCAGGTCTTCGACGCTGGCAGCGGCGTGATGATGGGCGCAGAAGGCGCCGTGGTTCCGGCAGCCGAAGTGCTGGAAAAGGGCGGATTCAAGTTCGACAAGTCGCAATATCTGCCGGGTATCGTTGCTTATTATTCCAAGCCGGACGGCACCATGCTGTCCTTCCCGTATAATTCCTCGTCGCCGATCCTCTATTACAACAAGGATGCCTTCAAGAAGGCTGGCCTGGACGAAAACAACCCGCCAAAGACCTGGCCGGAAGTCTTTGAAGCCGCCAAGAAGATCAAGACGAGCGGTGCTGCCCCTTGCGGCTTCACCTCGACCTGGCTGACCTGGATTCAGACCGAAAATTTCGCAGCCTGGAACAACGTTCCTTATGGCACCAACGAAAACGGCCTCGGCGGCACCGATGTGAAGCTGGAAATCAACTCTCCGCTTTACATCCAGCACTTCCAGTCGATTGCCGATCTCGCCAAGGATGGCGCATTCCGTTACGGCGGACGCACCTCGGAAGCAAAGCAGCTCTTCACGTCCGGTGAATGCGCGATGCTGACGGAATCGTCGGGCGGTCTCGGCGATGTGGTCAAATCCGGCATTAATTACGGTATTGGCCAGTTGCCTTATTATGAAGGTCACGGCCCGCAGAACACCATCCCCGGCGGTGCGGCTCTCTGGGTATTCGCTGGTCTCAGCGACGATCAGTACAAGGGCATTGCGCAGTTCTTCAACTTCCTGTCGCAGACCAAGATTCAGGTTAAGCTGCACGAGAAGTCCGGCTATCTGCCGGTAACGCTGGCCGCTTACGAGGAAACCAAGAAGTCGGATTTCTATGAAAAGAATCCGGGTCGCGAAACGCCGATCCTTCAGATGATGGGCAAGGAGCCGACCGAAAACTCCAAGGGCGTGCGCCTCGTCAACCTGCCGCAGGTACGTGACATTCTGAACGAAGAGTTCGAATCCATGCTCGGTGGCAAGCAGGACGCCAAGACTGCGCTTGAAAACGCCGTCAAGCGTGCGAATGACGCGATCGCAGCCGCGCAATAAGTTTTAAATCAAGCAATGCCGCCTGCTCAAAACCGAGTGGGCGGCTTTGTTTCCTGCAAGGAAATCGCCCGTGCAGAAAGTCACGTTTCCCAACAAGATCTTACCCTATTTCCTGCTGGCGCCGCAGATTGCGTTGACGCTGGTGTTCTTCTTCTGGCCAGCCAGTCAGGCCATTTATCAGTCCTTCATGCGTGAAGACGCATTCGGCCTGAAATCCACTTTCGTGGGACTGGCAAATTTCAGCACGGTTCTTTCGGACCCGAACTATCTGCATTCCTTCAGGGTCACGATTGTCTTCAACGTCCTGACCGCGCTTCTCGCTATGGGCGCAGCCCTGTTGTTGGCGACTGCGGCTGACCGCGTTATACGCGGCAAGACCCTCTATCGCACACTGTTGATCTGGCCCTATGCGGTGGCGCCTGCCGTCGCCGGTATGCTCTGGCTGTTCATGTTCAACCCGGCCATGGGCACGCTGGCCTATATCCTGCGCCGCAACGGCGTTGCCTGGGATCCGCTTCTCGACGGCAATCAGGCCATGGGCCTGGTCGTTTTTGCAGCCGCATGGAAACAGATTTCCTACAATTTCCTGTTTTTTGTCGCAGGCTTGCAGGCAATTCCTAAGTCGTTAATCGAAGCGGCGGCCATTGACGGTGCGCGCGGTGCGCGGCGCTTCTGGACCATCGTGTTTCCGCTGCTGGCCCCAACTTCATTCTTCCTGCTGGTGGTCAACACGACCTATGCCTTCTTCGACACGTTCGGCATCATCCACGCCGTCACCGGCGGCGGCCCTGCCAAGGCCACGGAAACGCTGGTCTACAAGGTTTACAATGACGGCTTCGTCAATCTGAACCTCGGCTCGTCGTCTGCCCAGTCGGTCATTCTGATGGCCATCGTCATCGCCCTGACTGCTTTCCAGTTCCGCTTCGTTGAGAAGCGCGTGCATTATTCGTGAGCGAGGCGGCCATGATCGAAAAACGCCCCATCTCCAATCTGATCGGCCATCTGATCCTGATCATCGGGATCATCATCGTTGCCTTTCCGATTTATTACACCTTCGTCGCCTCGACGATGAGTTCTTCGGAAATCATCCGTCCGCCAATCTCACTCCTGCCCGGCAATCACCTTGTCGAGAACTATAACGAAGCCATATTCGGCGGCGTGGAGCGCGTTGTCGGCGTCAGCCTTGAAAGGCTGCTGTGGAACTCGTTCGTCGTCGCGATGGCGATTGCCATCGGCAAGATCATCATCTCGTTCATGTCGGCTTTCGCGATTGTCTTCTTCCGCTTTCCGCTGCGCATGTTCTTCTTCTGGATGATTTTTGTGACGCTGATGCTGCCGGTCGAAGTGCGCATTTTGCCGACCTACAAGGTCATCGTCGATCTCGGCCTGATCGATACCTATGCGGGGCTGACACTGCCCCTGATGGCATCGGCGACCGCGACATTCCTGTTCCGGCAGTTCTTCCTCACCATTCCGGGAGAACTGGTCGAAGCCGCACGTATCGATAATGCAGGACCGTTCCGCTTCATGCGCGACATCCTCCTGCCCCTGTCGAAGACGAATATCGCGGCGCTCTTCGTCATTCTCTTCATTTACGGATGGACCCAGTATCTCTGGCCCCTGCTCGTTACCAATGACGCGAAAATGAACACCATCATCATCGGCCTGCGCCGCATGGTTGATTGGGCCGACGCTTCCACCCCGTGGAACTATGTCATGGTAACGGCAATTCTGGCCATCATCCCGCCGATCCTCGTTGTCGTGCTGATGCAGCGCTGGTTCGTCAAAGGTCTCGTGGAAACGGAAAAATAATGAGCAAGATCGTTCTTGATAATGTCCGCAAGAGCTATGGCGGCGGCATCGAAGTCATCAAAGGCGTTTCACTGGATATTCAGGATGGCGAATTCGTCGTTCTCGTCGGCCCATCGGGCTGCGGCAAGTCCACGCTGCTGCGCATGATCGCCGGTCTGGAAGGCATCACCGGCGGCACGATTGCCATTGGCGATCGTGTGGTCAACGATGTCGAGCCAGCCGAGCGCGACATCGCCATGGTGTTCCAGAACTATGCGCTTTACCCGCATATGACAGTGCGCGACAACCTCGCTTATGGCCTGAAGAACCGCAAAACACCGAAGGACGAGATCGAACGTCGTATTGGCAAAGCCGCCAAGGCGCTGGAGATCGAACAATTCCTCGACCGCAAGCCGCGCCAGCTTTCGGGCGGCCAGCGCCAGCGTGTCGCCATGGGCCGCGCCATTGTGCGCGAACCAGCGGCATTCCTTTTCGATGAGCCGCTTTCCAATCTCGATGCCAAGCTGCGCGTGCAGATGCGCGTCGAGATCAAGCGTTTGCAGCGTTCGCTTGGCACGACCAGTGTTTACGTGACCCACGACCAGATGGAAGCCATGACCATGGCTGATCGTCTCGTGGTGCTGAATGCCGGAAATATCGAGCAGGTCGGCACGCCTATCGAGCTTTACGAGAAGCCTGCCTCGACCTTCGTTGCGACCTTCATCGGCTCTCCGTCGATGAACCTGCTGGAAGGCGGCGCAAGTACAGTCTGGCAGCCGGGGAGCGCCATCAAAGCCCCGTCGGGCAAGTTTACGCTCGGTGTGCGTCCGGAAGACATGCGCATTCTCGAAGCCGGAGAACCGGCAGCCGACGGTTTCAATGCCGATGTGCGCATCGATGCAATCGAACTGGTCGGCGCGGAAAGCTTCATCCATGGCTCGCTGTCCGATGGCAAGCCTCTGGTCTTCCGCGTGGCCGGTCGTTCCAGCCACACAATCGATGAAGTTGTGAAGGTTGGCGCTTCGGCGCAGAACGTCCATCTTTTCGACGCGGAAGGTCGCCGTATCGGCGACTGATTGAAACAACCTTGCGCTCTACAACCGGAGCGCAAGGCACTCTCGCTTTTGCAGCGCGCATCATTCACGGCGCCCGAATAATCAATTTCCGTTTGAAATTTTATGCGTTACACAGAAAAGGAATAATTTTCTCATTTCTGGGAACGCGTACTGAATGACTCATCAACAAATACTATCCTTCGCTGTGATCGTACTTATGATGGGGGCATTTATCTGGGGCAAGTTTCGATACGACGTCGTGGCGCTTTGCGCGCTTTTGCTCGGTATCGCGGTTGGTGTTGTTCCCTTCGATAAAGCGTTTACTGGCTTTAGCGACGACATTGTGATCATCGTCGGCAGCGCACTGGTGGTCAGTGCAGGTGTTGCGCGCTCTGGCTTGATGCAGCTCGCCGTGCAGCGATTCCTGCCGGAAATGAACAGCGTTCGATTGCAGCTTGCCGTCCTCGTGGCCATCGTGACTGTCCTTTCCGCCTTCGTGAAAAATGTTGGCGCGCTGGCGATCATGATCCCGGTCGCCTTTCAGTTTGCCCGCCGCTCCAATGTCTCGCCCTCGACATTTCTGATGCCGATGGCCTTCGGCGCGCTGCTCGGCGGATTGATGACGCAGGTTGGCACCTCGCCCAATATCGTTGTTTCACGCATTCGTGGCGAAATGGTCGGCGAACCTTTCACCATGTTCGACTTCACGCCGGTTGGCGCGGTGCTTGCGGCTGTCGGTCTTGTCTATCTCGTTTGCTTCTACTGGCTGGTGCCGCAGCGTACCCGTGAAAACGTTTCTCTCAACGAAGCCATCAAGATCAAGAACTACGCTTCAGAAGCGCGCGTTTCAAAATCCTCTCCGCTGGTTGGCAAACAAATATCAGAACTCATCCGCCCAGCCGAAGGCGAAGCCATGGTCACGGCCATTATCCGCAAGGAAGGGCGCATCACGCCGCTGCCGGACACGGTTCTTGCCGAAGACGATATCGTCATGCTGGAAGGCGATCCGAAAGCACTCGACACAGTCGTCAGCGCCGGAAAGCTGACCCTGTCCGAAAATCGCGATCCGAAAGACACAAGTGGCTCGACCGACATTGAGGTGGTAGAGGCCGTTATCGGCAAGAACTCGCATCTGGTCGATCTCTCGGCGCAGCGGCTGGAGCTTTATGCGCGCTATGACGTCAATCTTCTCGCCGTCAGCCGCCCCGGTGAACGCATTACAGAGCGCCTGAGCGAAGTGCGCCTGCGTTTCGGCGACATTCTGGTGCTTCAGGGCAGACAGGCCAGCCTTTCGACCTTCCTGCCTGAATTCGAACTTTTGCCTTTGGCGCGGCGCAAGCTGATGCTCGGCAATGTCCGCAAAAGCCTCATCCCGCTGGCAATTCTGATTGTTGCCATTGGCGCGACCGCTTTGAGCATTGTACCGGTTGCAGTAGCGTTTTTCGCAGCCGCAGTTGCGATGCTGCTTTTCAAGGTCATCCCGCTCAACGAAGTCTATGACGAGATTGATGGGCCTATTCTGGTGATGCTGGCAGCGCTGATACCGGTGTCGGACGCGCTTCGAACCACAGGCGGCACCGATCTGATCGCCGAAGCGCTCGCCACCATAGGCCACCAGCTGCCACCCGCCGGCGCGCTGGCGCTGATCCTGGTGGCTGCAATGATGGTGACGCCGTTTCTCAACAATGCCGCCACAGTTCTGGTCATGGCGCCCATTGCGACCAGCTTTGCCTCCGGCCTTGGTTTCAAGCCGGAAGCTTTTTTGATGGCCGTGGCCATCGGCGCGGGGTGTGATTTCCTCACCCCTATCGGCCACCAGTGCAACACACTGGTCATGGGACCGGGCGGTTACAAATTCAGTGACTATCCGCGCCTTGGACTGCCGCTTTCCATCATCATCGCCATTGTGACTGTGCCGACACTGATGTTCTTCTGGCCACTGAAGTAATCAGAGCTTCTGGGCGCGGATCCAGATGAGGCTTTCCGCCACGATCTTCTCAATCGGGTCGGCCACATCAGCGCGGAAAACAAGCGGCTCACCCACCGGGCTTTCCAGCGTCGCAATCTGGCTTTCGAGCATGGCGACCGGCATGAAATGGCCTGTACGGTGACCCATATGCTCATGGAGAACTTCGAAAGTGCCGTCGAGAAAGATGATCATAACCGGCGCTCCGGCAGCGGCGCGCAAACGGTCACGATAGACTGCTTTCAGCGCCGAACAGGAAACAACAACGCCATCACTTGCTGCGGCAAGGTGTTCGCCGATCTTGTCCAGCCAGGGCCAGCGATCTTCATCCTGAAGCGGAATGCCCGCCGACATTTTATCGACATTGGCCTTTGGGTGTAGCGAATCCCCTTCCAGAAAGGGTAACTGCAATTCGGCAGCAATCTTCTCGCCGACGGTGGACTTTCCGGACCCCGAAACGCCCATAACAATCATACGCAGCATCAATATCCTCACAGGCTCGCCGATGCGCTGGCATCGGCATGCGAAGCCATAAAATCTTCGCAAAAACTAAACGGATCACGCAACACCAGCGATGTGCGGCGTAACCCGTCGACCTGTCAAGCTTCCGTGGAAAATAATCCGCCTTGGCGCAAAGGCTCTCAGTTCAGCGGGATCGCGTTGCCATCTTTCTGGGACTGATAGGCGCCGGACATCGCATCATATTTGGCACGAATGGCATCAAGACGCTTTTCAAGCCGCGAACGATCCGGTTCCGGCAAAGCCGCAACCAGCTTGGGCAAGGAATGACTATGCCAGAAGGCATTGTCGCGATTATAGCCGCCCGGTTCCAGCGTGAAGACTTCTTTCAAAATCTTCAGATCGTGCGGAATGGAAAATGCATCGCGCGAATCTTCATGGCTGAACAGATAATAGAAATTGTCGAAACCGCTCCAGGTGATGGCCGAGAGGCACATCGAGCATGGCTCATGGGTTGAAAAGAACACCATATCCTTGGTGTTCGGCCTGCCCTTTTCAGGCATTTCATAAAAGCGCTTCAGCGTGTGTACTTCACCGTGCCAAAGCGGGTTTTCCGTCTCATTGTTGGTTTCCGCCAGAACAAGCGACAGATCGGACTTTTGCAGCAGGGCTGCACCGAAAATCTTGTTGCCAGCGGCAACGCCTTTTTCCGTCAGCGGGATGATATTGTTCTCAAGGACTTCGATCAGTCGTTCCAGAAGCTTCAGATCATTCGACTGCAAAGGCTCTCTCCTCATCTCTCATCAGGAAATACGCCGGGCGCGAATGCCCGGCGTTACAAAACTATTCTGCGAAGAACGCGAAGCGGATCACGAACAGGGCCGCGACCAGCCAAGTTGCAAGGTGAACCTCGCGTGCCTTGCCGGTAAAGGCCTTGAGCACGACATAGCTGATGAAGCCGAAGGCAAGACCATTGGCAATCGAATAGGTCAGCGGAATAGCCAGTGCGGTAAGCGCAGCAGGGGTTGCTTCCGTAATGTCGTGCCAATCGATTTCAGTCAGTTCGCGCATCATGAGGCAAGCCACATAGATCAGTGCGGGTGCGGTTGCGTAAGCAGGGACCGAACCGGCGAGCGGCGAAATGAACAAGGCAGCCAGGAACAGCAGTGCGACGACCAGAGCCGTAAGACCGGTGCGACCGCCTGCCTGCACGCCAGAAGCGCTTTCGACATAAGCCGTCGTGGACGAGGTGCCCAGCAGCGAGCCGCCGAGAATAGCCGTGCTGTCAGCAAAGAGAGCGCGGCCGAGACGGTTCGGCTTGCCCGGTTCAATCAGGCCACCACGCTTGGCGACGCCGATCAGCGTACCCGTGGCGTCGAACACTTCCACCAGCACGAAGACCAGGATCACGTGCAGAATGCCGGTATGGAGCGCGCCCATGATGTCGAGCTGTAGGAAAGTCGGCGCAAGGCTTGGCGGGGCGGAGAACACGCCATTGAACTGGCTGATGCCAAGCGCAATTGATGCGACCGTCACAACCAGAATGCCGATCAGGATCGAGCCGCGCACCTTGAGCGCATCCAGAACAGCGATGATGAAGAAACCTGCGATAGCGAGCAGCGTACCGGCCTTGGTCAGATCGCCAAGGCCGACGAGCGTTGCTTCATTGTCAACCACGACGCCAGCAGTTTTCAGGCCGATGAGCGCCAGGAACATACCGATACCGGCTGCAATCGCGCTTCGAAGCGAATGCGGAATGCCTTCCACCAGCCAGCGGCGGATACCCGTTACCGTCAGAAGAAGGAAGATGATGCCGGAAATGAAAACCGCACCGAGCGCCTGCTGCCAGCTGAAGCCCATGGCTCCAACGACCGTGAACGCGAAGAATGCGTTGAGGCCCATGCCGGGCGCCATGCCGATCGGCCAGTTGGCGACAAGCGCCATGATGATCGAGCCGAGCGCAGCGGCGAGACAGGTCGCCACGAAAACCGCGCTTTTATCCATGCCCGTGGTGGACAGGATATCCGGGTTGACAAAGATGATGTAGGACATCGTCAGGAAGGTCGTCACGCCGGCGATGATTTCCGTCCGCGCGTTGGTGCCGTGTTCCTGTAACTTGAACAGCTTTTCGAGCATCGTTCCTCCGAGGCAAGTAGGCCCGTTTCTCGGGTGCCCACGCCAATTCCGCCACGGACAGAGTTGCTGTGCCGCCACGGAATGCAGAATGGAGCAAACCCTGTGGGATTGCCAAAATGTTAGACGCCGCCGCATTTTGCGCGGACGGACTGGTTCCCCTTACACCTCATTGCAGACAAAGCACAGTTCCCTACCGCGATCCGTACACAATTCTGCCTTGAGAATGCCTATTTATTGACTTGATGGAGTGTGGACTGACTTGCTCGCCGACGCCAGTTCCCCATTTGCCGGGAAATATTTGAAAGTGCTTCAAAAAAAGCGCCCACCTCGGCAGCGGGCGCATTGATCAATATATTGATTAGAAAGCGCTTTTCAGCAACAGCGCGGTCGCATAGAGGCCAAGCGCGAAAAATGTGTGCGCGACAAGGTTCATAATACGGACATGTCGTGCATTCGGCAGGCGGGATGCTGCCCAACCGATTCCCAGCCCCGGTTGCAACAAAAACCAGCCAGCCGCGACAGTCAGTATGCCAAAAATCCAGGCCGGAAGAAAGACGGGGTTCTCAAACCACGCCGCCCCGCCGTAAAATGCGAAAATTACACCGTAGAGAATACCAACAACATAATGCCCGATCCAGCCAAGCGCGACTTCGTGCCGGTAGGGCGTGGCCTTGCCGATGTCATCATGGAAAATCTGACCTTCGCGCAGATGCCAGAACCAGCGTCCAACCCGCCCCCAGTTCGGAAGCGACTGCCCCGGCATGGCAGCCAGCACGATTGCCCAAATATCCATCACTACAGTCGCGCCGATCCCGATCAGGATACCACGCCAAAAAAGATCCATCATCTTGCGAGCCTTTATGTCATCGGGCGATCAGTTAGCAATCTGATCGCCCGATGCGCAAGGATGCCAGTCTCAGTATAGATGTTTGCACACAATATTACGGCAAAGCCGCTGTAATAATCGCTTGAATAGTCATTGCTCTAAAAAGAGAGTGACAATGAAGAACACTCAAAGCCTGAACATCTCGACCGTGATATGCTCTTCATCATCAGCCCCCGCGAGACTGAGTATATGAAGGACTGCGCAGGAAACAATTCAAAGTTGTCTCATAACGGGATCAGAAATGTCCCAAATGCAAATGAATCCCGAAAAAACCGACGAAAATAGATCGGCTCGCAGAATGAAATGGCAAAGGCACGACATGTCTGCCGCCCGCCGAAAATGCCAGTTTTTCAATAGAAGGGTGAAAAAGTTTGCCAGCGAGAACGCGCTGAACGTACCAGAAAGAGCTAAAATACTATTTTGTGTATAGCTAAAAAAGCAAAAGCGCCGGGACTGGAGACCGACGCTTTGTCACTTTATTTCGATTGTACTTGACGGGCGATCCTTGGAAAGACGCTCCATACGCACTTATCGACCGAATACGGCGCTCTGGATCTGCGAACGCGAAACGCCGATGTCGGCAAGAAGATGGTCGTCCATTGCACCGAGTTCACGAACTGCACGGCGACGGGATACATACTGTTGGAATTTCTGACGAATGTTCATTTGCTCTCTCCTCGTTTGGATGATTATCAAATAGGCGTTTGTCTAAATTTCCACCACGGATATGATTGCAAATGAGGCATGCGTTTTCGCGAGGGCTCGAAGCCTTGAAAAAGGCGAAATCACACCTCTCAATTTATACTGGCGCGACGTCGATTTTTACTAAAATGTCTTTTGCCAACGCGCCACCAATCGATTAGAGGAACGGGAAAGAGCCTCCTCCCTCTCTTTCGGCCTCCGCGCTTTCGGACCCGTCTTTACGGACATTGTCATGCTTTACGGAATTTTCCTCGCGTTTGCTTCCTATGCCGCATTCGCCATCAGCGATGCCTGCGTCAAGTTTATTGACGGCTCGCTGTCTCCTTATGAAACTGCCTTTTTTGGCGCTGTACTTGGCCTCCTTGCTGTACCTTTTACCAAAAAGGCCAGTGACAGTTGGCTCGATATGTTTCGAACCACAAATGTGAAGATGTGGCTTCTGCGCACGGTCACGGCAACCATGGGCGTCGTCGGCAGCGTTACAGCCTTCACGCATCTTTCCATGGCTGAAGCCTTCGCGCTAATTTTCCTGCTGCCTGCTTTCGTCACCATATTGTCGGTCGTTTTCCTCAAGGAGCAGGTCGGCTGGCGACGCTGGCTGGCAGTTGCCATCGGCTTTGCCGGTGTGCTGGTGGTGCTGCGCCCCGGTTTCCGTGAACTGTCCATTGGCCATCTCGGTGCCCTCGCCGGCGGCATGGGCGGTGCGGTCGGCATCATCATTTTCCGCGTGATGGGTAAAAACGAAAAGCGCATCTCGCTTTATACAAGCGGCCTTGTCGGCCCCATCGTGATTTGCGGCGCACTGATGCTACCGACCTATCAGGCCCCCGACACGATGCAGTGGGTCTATCTTGCCGGATATGGCCTTCTCGCAGCACTCGCCAATATCCTTCTGATGCTGGCCGCCAATCACGCGCCCGCCAGCGCAATCGCCTCGCCGCAATATAGCCAGATGATCTGGGCGATCCTTTTCGGTTATTTCGTCTTCCATGATCATATCGACATGGCGATGCTGATTGGTATCGTGCTGATTGTCATCTCCGGCATGTTCACATTCATCCGCGAACGCCAGCGTGGCGTGGAAGGACCGCCAGCCGTCGCGACCTCCGATCCAACTGCGGCTCTGGTCGAAGAAAACCCTGCGCAGTAAGGATTTCGCGACCGCCGCTGCTTGCACCCATCATGGCAAGTTTGAATATCGGCTTGCCATGATCTAAAAACATGATAGTTATCCTCATATTAAATGGGGATATACCTGCCTGTTCCTGCCTGCGGGATACCCTTTTGATCTTCCCGAAAGGACGGTTCCGAGGTTGAGCTTCTGGCATTCCATGACCTGGCACGCAGAAGGCATTCGGGTGGTCGCCCCGGTCAAATGGCGCGTGTTCGACGGTCTGGTCAGCGCGTTTTGGGAAGCGGAAAGCCAGACAGGCGCGACCGGCTACTTTCTGTCAGACGATCCCCGCATCATGATCTTTTTCAACGATGTTTCATCGAACATCAGCATATCCAACACGCAAGGCACGCTGAAACAGCATTTTCGTCCGATGATGCGTGCGATCTATCTGCCCGCAGGACTGCCGCTTTGGACGAAGACAGTTTCGATGCATCGCTTCTCGCATCTGAACTTGCATTTTCATAAAGACCGGCTGCTCAAATTCCTGACACCGGCGGTCGGCACGTCGGCTGCGATGGCGGCGTTGCGAAGTCCTGCAGAAATTCAGGATATCGGGGCCGTCGAAACACTGGCCAGATTGCTGGTGGATGAGACCTCCAACCCTTCGAAACATGCACTTTTCGCGGAAAGTCTTGTTGGCAGCATTCTGGCCAGTCTCCTCGATATTTCGGGAGACGAGAATAGCCAGGGTTATGGCCGCTTGACCCAAGCTCAGATGAACAAGCTTCATGCCCGTTTTAATGCATGCAGTGACGGGCGGCTCAGCGTTGCCGAAATGGCGGCGACTGTGGGCCTCTCTGAAAGCTGGTTTTCCAATGTCTTCAAGCAGACAACCGGAAAGACCCCGCTGCAATGGCAGCTCGGCAAACGCATTGATCTGGCGCGGGATCTATTGATCGGCAACGGCGAAGTGACAGTCGCAGGCGTTGCCGCCCAGCTTGGCTTTACCGATCAGGCACATCTCACCAAGGCTTTTCGACAAATTGTCGGCGAAACGCCCGCCGCATGGCGTCGTTTGCAGCAGCGCCGGTCTGACTGAAACCATATCAGCACTGTGAAAAGCCCCACCCGAATATCATCGGATGGGGCCTGATTTTTACCAGGTCTGACGAAGCGTTGCCGTGATCTCGCGGCCCGGATTATAGAAATAGGCACCGGAGCCGCCATTGGCGACATGCTTTTCATCGAACAGGTTGCTCGCATTCACCTGAAGCGTGGTGTTTTCCTTGATATTATAACTGAACGACGCATCAACCACGACGCTGGACTCGCCCATGCCGATTTTTGGTGTCGGATTATTCGCATTGCCCAGATAATACGAGCTGATGTAACGCGCGCCCACACCGAAGGTCATGTCGCCTCGCGCGCCTTCGCCTTCCAGCGTATAGGTGCCCCAGATGGACGCCATATGTTTTGGAACCATGGCGAGGCGATTGCCGTCGTAAACACCGCCCGGCTCTTCGATCTTGGAGTCGATATAGCTATAGGCCGCGATCACGTTGATGTTGCGTGCAACTTCCGCCTTCGCTTCAAGATCGACGCCGCGATGCCGCACTTTCTCGACACTGGAAGGCAGATAGGTCACGCTGTCATAGACAGTGAAATTTTCCTTCGTCAGATCGTAGATTGCAGCGCTGAACAATGCCGGGAAAGCATCAGGCTGATATTTAACACCGATTTCATACTGCTTGCCGGTCGTGGGTTCGACACCGACATCGGCAGGCGCAACAGATTCCGCATAGCTGGCATAGGTCGCGAGTTCATCGGTTATGCGATATGTCAGACCGAAGCGCTTGCTGAAATCGCTGTGATCACCTTTATCGGTAACGCTCGTGAGCCGGTTTTCTTCGGTGAGGTCGAGCCAGTCATTGCGTAGTCCCACCGAGAAAATCAGCTTGTCGTACAGGACAACATCCTGCTGGAGATAAAGGCCGGTGGTCTTCTGCTTGTTTCGCTTGCTCGTATAGGGCGCGGTTGAAAGTGGGCCACCGGTATAAACGGGGTTTGTCCAGTCTATGCCGGGTGCCGCGCCCCACGACGTGGCGTTGGTCGACTTATAATTATTGTACTCAAGGCCAACCAAGGTGCGGGTTTCGACATTGTCGAAATTGGCCTCATAAAGAAAATGCGAGTCGATAATGAATTGCTCGTTGGAGCTTTCATTGCCGAAGAAATAGCGATCCGCGATTGTCGAACCATTTGTCGGCGTTCCACCGATATAAGCATAGCCGAAATCGCTGTCCGTCTTGCTGTAGCGTGCATTGGAGCTGAAGCTCAGACCATTGCCGAAGTCATGATCGAACATGGCGCTGAGCGCATTCCGCTTCGTTCCACGGAAATTATAATCCGGCTCGCCAAAAAAGCGGCTTCGGCTGAAATCCGTGCCAATGGGTTGCCCGCCGCTGCCGGGGGTGCCGTTCTTGTAGAGATGATCGTAAACTACAGTCAGGCTGGTTGCTGCATCGGGCCGCCAGGTCAGTCCACCCATGACGAATTTATCGTCATTGCGCGAATAGTCATATTCGGCATTGGCATCCTGAAACTTGCCGGTAAAGCGATAGGAAAGCGTGTCGTCCTTGGTGATGTTGTCGCCAAAATCGACGCCGACTTCCTTATGTTCGTAGGAACCGCCGGTGATATAGGCTTCCCCGAAGCGTTCGCTTTTCGGGCGCTTGGTGACATAGTTCACCGCGCCGCCGGGCTGTGCAACGCCGAAGCCTGAAGAGTTCGAACCCTTCAGAACTTCCACACGCTCATAGGCGAATGGTTCTTCGCGGATGCCGCCGAAAGGCGAGCCGACCACCAATCCATCACGGTAGGTGTAAGCGTCGAAACCACGGATCTTGAAGTAGTCGAAGCGGTCGTCAGAACCGTAAAAGTCGGTATTGACGCCAGACGTGTATTGCAACACCTGCTCGACAGTCTGCGCGTTGCGGTCCTGAATCTCCTTCGCCGTGATCACCGAGACCGAGGCTGGCGTATCGAGAATTTCTGCCGGGATCTTGCCGCCGATTGTCGTCTTGCGTGCAACGATGGACTTGGAATCGTCGTCGCTTCCGCCCGCGCCGTCGACGGTAATGGTCTGGAGCACAGTCGTAGAGCCAGACGTCCCCGCCGCATCCTGAGCGGAAGCCACGCCCGGCAGGATGAGCGCCAGCGCCGTACAGCCCAACAAGGCGGCATTGCGGTAACGGATTCTGGTTTGCCTGCTGTTATCAAGTGTCTTTGCGATGTTCATGCTCACGTTCCAGAATCCGGTTATGCGATGATCGTCGACAGCTAAAGCCGACAGCGATGCTTAGATTTTGGGATGTTGTCAGACGCTCTGCCTGGCCGAACCGTTGAAAACGTCCCCATTCAGCCGACCGGGAATCTAAACCTCAATACCCTCAAAACCGCATTAACTTGAGAGTAGTTGTCCAGTATTGTAGAAATCTGCTTTTTTGTAAAAAGCCACGGATATTTCATACAGCTCCGGCCAAGCCCCCGGCATCGCACTTGACTGCGTATATTTAACCTGAGAGTGAAAGGCCACTTTTAAAGCACATGAAAGCAAGGAGAATGCGCCCCATGTCGTGGTTCATTCGTTCGCCGCTGATGTTCGTCGCATCGATGCTGTTTGCAATGGGCGTGGCATTAGCCGCGACCGGCTCAGCATCCGCCGACGAAAGCCAGACCTATCCCATTGTGATCAAACATGCTTTCGGCACAACGACCATTCAGGAAAAGCCAAAGCGGATAGCGACCGTCGCCTGGGCGAACCATGAAGTGCCGCTGGCTTTGGGCGTGGTGCCGGTAGGTTTTGCCGCCGCTAATTTCGGCGATGACAATGGTGACGGTTTATTGCCATGGGTTGACGAACGGCTGAAAGAACTGGGCGCGGAAAAGCCAGTCCTGTTCGATGAGGGCGACGGGATCGACTTCGAAGCCGTGGCGGAAACCAAGCCTGATGTCATCCTCGCTTCCTATTCCGGCCTGAGACAATCAGATTACGATACGCTTAGCCAGATCGCGCCCGTCGTGGCCTATCCGGAAGCGCCATGGTCCACAGACTGGCGCGACATGATCCGCCTTAACAGTGCAGGCATGGGCATGGCTGCCGAGGGTGAAGCGCTCATCAAGAAAATCGACGGTGAAATTGCCGATGCCGTGGCTGCCTATCCGCATCTGAAGGGTAAGTCGGCGATGTTCGTCACCCATCTCGACGCAACAAATCTCAGCACGATCAGATTCTATACGACCAACGATACGCGGGTGCGGTTCTTCAACGATCTTGGATTGAAATCCCCCAAAAGCGTTGTCGATGCATCCAAGCCCGGCCAGTTTTCTGGCTCGATCAGTGCCGAACATGTCGATGCTTTCGACGATGTGGACATCGTAGTAACCTATGGCAGTCAGGAACTGTACAACGCCATGAAGAGCAATCCGCTGATGGCCAAAATGCCGGTGGTCACCCATAATGCCATCGTCATGCTGGGCAGGAATCCGCTCGGCACGGCTGCGAACCCGACGCCACTCTCTATCTCGTGGGTGCTGAAGGATTATGTCGCCTTGCTTGCGCAGGCGGCTGACAAGACGAAATGACAGCCCACAGCAGCCAGACTGCCCCTTACACACCGCAATTCGGCAAGACGCATCGCACAAGAGCAATGTGGCTGGCGGTCGTGATCGCCTGCCTTGCGCTTCTCTGTTTCCTGTCGGTTTCGCTTGGCACCCGCAACGTGAGTTGGGCAGACATAGTTACGGCGCTCGGCGGTCAGGTTGATACAATCGGTCAGGCGGCGGTGTCGCTTCGAATTCCGCGTACCTTTCTTGCACTGGTGGCAGGCGCAGCGCTTGGACTTGCCGGGGCCGTCATGCAGGGCGTGACACGCAATCCGCTGGCTGATCCGGGCATACTGGGCGTCAACATGGGCGCATCGCTTGCCGTGGTCATTGGTGTTGCATGGTTTAACATCGCCTCGTCGCAGGCCTTCATCTGGGCGGCCATTCTCGGTGCAGGCTGCGCAGCCGCCTTCGTTTATACGATCGGCTCGCTCGGTCGCGGTGGCGCGACACCACTCAAACTCGCGCTTGCGGGTGCCGCCACGTCCGTCGCTTTCTCGTCTATGGTGATTGCCGTCGTACTCCCCCGCAACGACATAGCAGGCGGTATCCGTTCCTGGCAGATCGGCGGGGTCGGCGGAGCAACATTCGACCGAATTTCCCATGTGCTGCCCTTTCTCGCTGTCGGCTTTCTCATCAGCCTTCTATCGGCGCGCAAGCTGAATTCACTGGCGCTCGGCGACGAACTTGCCGCTGGCCTTGGCGAAAACGTCGCCGTCGCACGCGCCATGGCGGCGCTCGGCGCCATCCTTCTTTGCGGCGCAACAACCGCCATTTGCGGCCCAATCGGCTTTGTCGGCCTGATTGTTCCGCATCTCTGCCGTCTGCTTGTCGGCGTCGATCACCGCTGGCTCCTGCCCTTTTCCGCCATGATCGGCGCATGCTTGCTGGTTGGCGCAGATGTGGTTGGTCGCCTTATTGCCCGACCGGCTGAACTCGATGTCGGCATTGTCACGGCTTTTGTCGGGGCGCCGTTCTTCATCTGGATCGTGCGGCGTCAGCGGGTGCGGGAGCTGTGACCATGTTATCGCCCACCGCAGCCACCATTGCGCAGAACCGCCGACTTCGTGCTCGCAAGCGAACAGCCATCATTGCACTATTGCTGGTGCTGCTGGCCGCGTTTTTCACGCTGACGCTAATGCTCGGTCAGTCCTTCACGCCGCCATCCGACGTGGTGCGTGTACTCCTCGGCGAGCACGTTCAGGGCGCAAGCTTCACAGTCGGTCAGCTACGCCTGCCCCGCGCAGTGCTGGCAGTTCTGGCCGGATTGAGTTTCGGGCTGGGGGGTGTCGCCTTTCAGATCATGCTGCGCAATCCGCTGGCGAGCCCTGACATTATCGGCATCAGTTCTGGGGCAAGTGCTGCCGCGGTTTTCGCCATCGTCGTGCTTTCAATGAGCGGCCCGGCTGTTTCCATCTTCGCCGTTGTCGCTGGATTGGGTGTCGCCTTGCTGGTCTATGGCCTGTCGTTTCGAAACGGTGTTGCTGGCACGCGGCTGATCCTTGTCGGCATCGGCGTTTCCGCAATGCTGGAAAGCTTCATCGCCTATATCCTCTCCAGCGCTCCAGCGTGGAACCTTCAGGAAGCGATGCGCTGGCTGACAGGTAGCGTCAACGGTGCCCGTCTGGACCAGACACTGCCGCTACTTCTGGCTCTTTGCGTTTTCGGTGGCCTGTTGCTGAGCCGCAGCCGCGATCTGGAGGCGCTAAGGCTGGGCGACGATACAGCAGCAGCACTTGGCACACGTGTTGCCACGACGCGCATCATCGTCATCGTCGCAGCCGTTGGTATGATTTCCTTCGCAACGGCGGTAACGGGACCGATTTCATTCGTCGCTTTTTTGTCGGGACCAATTGCTGCGCGCATCATCGGCAATAAAGGCTCGCTGCTGATCCCCTCGGCACTTGTTGGGGCCACGCTTGTGCTGGTTGGCGACTATTGCGGGCAATTCCTGCTGCCGAGCCGATATCCGGTGGGCGTCGTCACCGGCGCACTTGGCGCGCCTTACCTGATCTTCCTCATCATACGCGTCAACCGGACCGGAGGTTCGCTATGACCACCCACACACTCACCGTCAGCCAGCTTTCGTCGGGCTATGACGACACACTCATTCTCGACGGTCTCGACCTCGACGTTCCATCCGGCAAGATCACGGTGATCGTCGGCGCCAATGCCTGTGGCAAGTCCACTCTGCTGCGCACCATGTCGCGGCTGCTTGCGCCGCGCAAAGGCCAGGTGCTTCTCGACGGAAAATCCATTCACAAAATCCCTTCCCGCGAGCTGGCGCGAACTCTGGGTCTGCTCCCGCAATCGCCCATCGCGCCAGAGGGCATTACGGTTGCCGACCTTGTCAGCCGTGGCCGCAATCCGCATCAAAAAATGTTTGCGCGCTGGACACGTGAAGACGACGAAGCTGTCGCCGCCGCGCTAAACGCGACCCAGACTGCATTGCTTGCAGAAAGACCCGTCGATGAACTTTCCGGCGGTCAGCGCCAGCGCGTCTGGATCGCCATGGCATTGGCGCAGCAGACGGAAATTCTGCTCCTCGACGAGCCGACAACCTTTCTCGATATCGCTCATCAGGTCGAGGTTCTCGATCTTCTGACCGACCTTAACCGCGAACGCGGCACGACCATCGTCATGGTGCTGCACGATCTCAACCTTGCTGCCCGCTATGCCGATTTTCTGGTTGCGATGAACGACGGTCGTCTGCATGTGTCCGGCGCGCCGCAAGATGTGCTCACCGAGAAGACGGTTGCGGATGTTTTTGGCCTCGAAAGCCGCATCATCACTGATCCCACATCCGGTCGACCGATGATGCTACCAATTGGCCGCAATCGCATGAAAGCCGATATCGGGCAGGAAAAAGCCATCGCCTGATGGCTGCGGCTGTCACATGCACTTGCTGCATGGCAGGCATGCAAGGAATTCTATTCAAAACGAGGCTTTCCATCGCCATCTAACAATCACGGACGAAGAAACTGTTCGTAATGGAGATGAAAATGTTTGCCCGTTTTAACAATCGTTTCGGTCGTGCATTCGCGCAATTCGGCAGCGCAGTTCGCGCTTCTGCTGCTCTGCGGGTTGGTCATCAGCCTGCTGCGAAAGACCTTGAGACGCTTGGCATCAATGCAAAGCAGTTCCGCGAAATCCACGGATAATATTCGCGTAAAGAGTAATCAGTATCCGCGTTATGGACAGCCCCGGTAAAACCGGGGCTGTTTTGTTTTCATCAGTCTTCGTCGGTTGCCATCTGCGCCAGAAGAGCACCCTTGCCGCGCTGACGCATGATCATCGGCACCACGACAGCGGCGATTGCAAGCGCGATCAGCACAACCGACACCCAGGAATGGACGAGCGCCATCGGGTTTCCCTGGCTGATCTGCAACGCCTGACGCAGGCTCTTTTCCGCCATCGGCCCGAGGATCAGGCCAACGACCACAGGCGCAATCGGATAGGAAAAGCGCCGCAGCACATAGCCGAGAAGGCCGAATGCCAGCAACAGGCCCAGTTCGAACGAGACCGGCAGCCCGAACAACATCGACGTTGAAGCATTGGCGCCAATCGTGCCGAGCGTCGCGAACACCAGAATACCCGCATAAAGCCAATGGCGCGGGATGGTGAGCATCTTCACCCACAAGCCGATCAGCGGCAGGTTCAAGATGAGCAGCATCAGATTGGCAACGAGCAAGCTCGCCACCAGTCCCCAGACCAGTGAGGCATTGGTCACGAAGAGAAGCGGCCCCGGCTGCAAGCCGAACTGCTGGAAACCGGCCAGCATGATGGCCGCCGTCGCCGTGGTCGGCAGACCAAGCGTCAGAAGTGGCACAAGCGTACCGGCGGCTGAAGCATTGTTGGCGGCTTCCGGCCCGGCCACGCCTTCGATTGCACCCTTGCCGAATTCTTCCGGATGTTTGGAGAACTGGCGCTCTGCCGAATAGGACAGGAAGCTCGACACATCAGCGCCGCCCGCAGGCATGGCGCCAATCGGGAAGCCGATGGCGGTGCCGCGCAACCACGGCATCCACGAGCGTTTCCAATCGCTTTTGGTCATCCAGACCGAGCCTTTGACGGCGATGACTTCATCGTCTGGGCCAAGCTTCTTCGACACGACTGCCAATGTTTCGCCGATAGCAAACAGCGCCACGGCCAGCGTCGTAACATTGATGCCGTCGAGCAGGTTCGGCGTGCCCATGACAAGGCGCGCCTGTCCAGTCAGCTGATCGATACCGATCAGGCCGAGCGCAAGGCCGATGAACAGCGATGTGAGGCCGCGAAGGGTTGAATCGCCGAAAGCTGCCGAGACGGTCATGAAGGCGAGGAGCATCAGCGCGAAATATTCGGATGGGCCGAAGGACAGCGCGAATTTCACCACCCATGGCGCCACGAAGGCGAGCGCCAGCGTGGCAATGAGACCGGCAACAAAGGAGCCGATGGCCGCTGTGGCCAAGGCGGGACCGCCGCGCCCGGCCCTTGCCATTTTGTTGCCTTCCAGCGCCGTGACGATGGAGGCGCTTTCACCCGGCGTATTGAGTAGAATGGATGTAGTCGAGCCGCCATACATGCCGCCGTAATAAATACCGGCAAACATGATGAGCGAGCCGGACGGGTCCAGCTTGTAGGTCACCGGCAGCAAAAGCGCCACGGTGAGCGCCGGTCCGATGCCGGGCAGAACGCCAACCGCTGTGCCAAGCGTCACGCCGATCAGCGCGTAAAGAAGGTTTGACGGCTCCAGCGCCACCAGCAAACCGTTGGCGAGAAGTGCTACAGTATCCATGATATGCCCTGGCCGTTACAGCACATCCCGAAAAGTGTGAAACGGTTTTCGGATAAGATGTGCATTAAAACAAACAGTTAGAGCGCCGTTCTGATCCAATCAGATCAAAACCCGCTCTAGACGAAACGTTCAAGCCAACCGGATGGCAGCGACAACTGAAGACCACGCGCGAAAATGAACCAAATCACGAAGGCAAACACGATGCCTGCGGGAACGCTGATCCAGAACTTGCGATAGCCAAAGCCGCGCGCGGTTGCTGCAAACAGCAATCCGGTGGCGAGCGAAAACCCGGCGGTCTTCATCGTCAGCATCTGGATAGCCAGACCGCCGATGATCCATGCCATGGGGGCAATTTCCTGGTGCTCTCTTTTGGGAAAATCACCGCGTAGCGCCTCGATCACCGTCCAGATTGCAAGACCGAATAATCCGGCTGCAACGACATAAGGAACAGTCTTCGGGCCGACCGGCGAATAACTCATCACATCGTTGCCGTAGGCTGTGGACCACGCGATGGCAATGGCGACGACACCGAGAATGAAAGCGATGACAAGAGCGGCGAAATCCGGCGTCGCCCCTTCAGGGCGACGCTCTTCCTGCTGTTGAGATCCTGTCATTTGACGAGGCCGATTTCCTTGAGGATCGTTTCGGTCGCCGCGACATCCTTGGCGAGTTGCTCCTTGAAGGCCGGACCAGCGAGATAGGTATCCGCCCAGCCCTTGTCCTTAAGCGCCTTCTGCCAGGATTCTGACTTTACCAGCTTCTCGACATCGGCATTGATCGCTGCTTCCTGCTCGGCGGTAATATCCGGAGCGGCTGCAACCATGCGCCAGTTTTGAATGGAGACGTCCACGCCGCCTTCCTTGAAGGTTGGTGCATCAATGCCGTCCACGCGATGATCGCTGGAAATACCGATGATGCGCAGTGTGCCAGCCTTGATCTGCGAGTCGAACTCGCCGTAACCGGAAATGCCGACCGTTACCTGATTGCCGAGAATTGCCGCGAGAGCTTCACCACCGCCCGAAAACGCGATGTAGTTCACCTTGGTCGGATCGACCCCGGCAGCCTTTGCGAAAAGGCCAGCCGTGATATGGTCGGTGCCGCCTGCCGAGCCGCCACCCCAGGATACGGAGCCCGGATCGGCCTTCAGCTTGGCGACGAGATCGCCGAGGTTCTGGATATCGGATGCGGCAGGAACCACGATGGCTTCATATTCGCCGGTGAGGCGCGCAATCGGCGTTACCTGTTCGAGCGTTACCGGCGACTTGTTGGTCAGGATTGCGCCGACCATCACATAGCCGCCGACGATCAGCTGACTGGCATCACCCTTGTTCTGATTGACGAACTGCGCAAGACCGATGGTGCCGCCGGCACCCGGTACGTTGATGACCTGTACGCTACCGGAAATCTTTTCGTCTTGCAGCACGCTCTGCATGGTGCGTGCTGTCTGGTCCCAACCGCCGCCCGGCGCAGCAGGCGCAAGCAGCTTGTAATCTTCCGCCGAAGCCGAGCCAGCGAGCGCCAACGCAGCGACCGACGTAACGGCCAGAATAAACCTACGCATATGTCCTCCCAATATAGATGCAAAGCCGCCTTGCGACGGACCTCCCCATTGCCCGCTTCCTCTAGCGGGCACAAACTACATGGATATCGCAAAAAACAATTTCAATAGACAATAGCGCAGCAATGTTTGCTTTTAAACGTAACAGGTCGAGACTCGCTCATCCTAACGGCAATCTGTACATTTGCTTCGGAACATCCGATTCTTCTTGTAATCTTTGCTCTCCCCCACATTTTCGCCACGCTTGATGCTGGCAACCGGCAAGGAAATAGCCAATGGCCGCTGCTGAAACTGCAACCCATGCCGCCGAGGCTGCCCATCACGGCGGCTTCGATCTTGTTCCCATTGTCGTGCTTCTGGGCGCAGCCGTTATTGCAGTTCCCCTGTTCAAACGGCTCGGCCTCGGCTCGGTGCTCGGCTATCTCGCAGCCGGACTGGTCATCGGACCGTTCGGGCTTGGATTGTTTTCCGATCCGCAGGCGATTCTGCACGTGGCTGAACTCGGCGTCGTCATGTTCCTGTTCATCATCGGTCTGGAGATGCAGCCATCGCGCCTGTGGTCGATGCGCGGCGAAATCTTCGGGCTTGGTCTGGCGCAGGTTGCTCTTTGCATCGGCCTTCTCACCTTCGTCGGCCTTGCCCTTGGCTATCCGGTCGCGCAGAGCTTCGTTGCAGGCACCGGCTTCGTGCTAACGTCTACCGCCATTGTCATGCAAATTTTGGAGGAACGGCGCGCCATGGGCCTGCCGAAAGGACGCCGCATCGTGGCGATCCTGCTGCTTGAAGACCTTGCCATCGTGCCGCTTCTGGCGCTCGTTGCTTTTCTGGCGCCGGGTGGTGAAGAAACGACGCTTGCCGACCGTCTGACCGGTGTTGCCATTGGCCTCGCATCCATTGTCGGCCTGGTTCTGGCCGGTCGCTATCTGCTCGATCCCCTGTTCCGCATACTCGGCAAGGCAAAAGCCCGCGAAGTCATGACGGCGGCGGCGCTTTTTGTCGTGCTGGGTGCGGCGCTGGCCATGCAGCTCGGTGGGCTATCCATGGCGATGGGTGCATTCCTCGCTGGCGTGCTTCTGTCGGAATCCTCGTTCCGCCATCAGCTTGAAGCGGATGTGGAACCGTTTCGCGGCGTGCTTCTCGGTCTGTTCTTCCTCGGTGTCGGCATGTCGCTCGACCTTGCGGTGATCGCTGCAAGCTGGCAACTCATCATTGTGGCCGTCATTGCCTATATGCTCTTGAAAATGATCGGCATTTACGCAGTGGCCCGCCTGTTTCGCGCCAGCAATCGCGAAGCTGTCGAGCGTGCCGTGCTGATGGCGCAGGGCGGCGAATTCGCCTTCGTCCTTTATGCCGCCGCGACCTCGGTCAACATCATCGATGCAGAGGCCAATGCCATCCTGACGGCGACGATCATTGTCTCCATGGCTCTCACACCGATCATGATCATCCTGCACGACAGGCTGATGCCAAAACCCGCGCCATCGATGGAAGGCGTCGAGGCTGCGGACAATCTGTCGGCCAGTGTGTTGCTGATCGGCTTTGGGCGTTTCGGGCAGATTGTCAGCCAGCCGCTCCTCGGCAATAGCTGCTCAATTTCCATCATCGAAACCAGCACAGACGCCATCCGCAATGCGCGGGATTTCGGCTTCAAAATTTATTTCGGCGATGGTTCCCGCCTCGACATTCTGCATGCCGCAGGCGCAAATCGCGCAAGACTGATCATCATCGGCGTCGATGACCGCGAGGCGAGCCTGAAGATAGCCGAACTGGTGAAAGCGGAGTTTCCGCTGGTCCCCGTATTGGCGCGTTCGTTCGACCGTGAACATGCCATCGAACTGATCCATGCCGGTGTGGAATATCAAATCCGCGAAACCTTTGAATCGGCGCTGGCTCTTGGCGAAAAGGCACTGGAAATGCTCGACGTCGATGAAGAGGAACGCGAGCGTGTCATGGAAGATGTTCGCCGTCGTGACGGCGACCGCCTTACAATCGAAGTCACCGGCGGCCTTTATGCCGGGCGAGAACTCATTCACGGCAACGCGCCCATCAAGGACAAGAAAGGCGGGCCGGACAGCACCGAATGATCACTCGCAAAAAAGCGACTGGCCTGATCTGGTAAACGCTGTGGCTCTTCCTAGTTTATAGGTGGTAGAATGTTATCATTCGTCCAACCAAGGAGAAGCCTTATGACAAAGCCTCTGAAAAAGCCTGTGTCGTGGCATGCACCGAAGTTCATCGAAGTTAGCTGCGGCATGGAAATCAATCGCTATGCGCCAGCAGACGGTGACGAACCGATCCTGTTCTGACACGCCTCCCAAGACGCGTGAACAGTTTCATGACGGAGTTCCGCGCGATCGTGATCGGGGCCGCCGCTGGCGGCGGTCTCCCTCAATGGAATTGCGGCTGCGAAAACTGCCGTCTGGCGCGATTGGGTTCGTCGGACGGGATTGCACCGCAGACCCAATCCTCACTGGCCGTCACATCGGATGGTGAAAACTGGGCGTTGCTCAACGCATCGCCCGATATACGCCAGCAACTGATCAACACAGCCGCGCTGCACCCGCGTGCGCTGCGCGACAATCCGATCAAGACCGTTCTTCTGACCAATGGCGATATCGACCACATTGCCGGTCTTTTGACGCTGCGGGAAAAGCAGGCGTTCCGGCTGGTGATGACCGCCGCTATTCGCGATATCCTCGCTGTAAACCCGATTTTCACCGCGCTTGATCCTGCTTTCGTTACACAGGAAATCGTGGCGCTGAATGAACCCTTCATGCTGGCTCCGGGGATTGAAGCACGTTTATTTTCCGTTCCGGGAAAAGTGCCGCTTTTCATGGAAGGCGAAAATCCGGACACCGCCATCGAGGGCGAACAGACTGTTGGCGTAGAACTCGTCACCGCCAGACACCGGGTCTATTACATTCCGGGCTGCGCGGTGGTGCGCGACGACCTCAAGGCACGGATCAGCGGTGCCGATATTCTCTATTTCGACGGCACGCTTTTCACCGATGACGAGATGATCCAATCGGGCACCGGCATCAAGACGGGCCGTCGCATGGGACATATTTCGATGTCTGGCGACGACGGCAGCCTGAAAGCGCTTGCCGATGTCGCGGTGGATCGCAAAATATACGTCCATATCAATAATACGAACCCGGTCTGGCGTGATGGTCCCGAACGGAAGCTGGTCGAGGACAGCGGGTTTGAAATCGCCTTTGACGGCAAGGAGATCGCTCTATGAAACACGCTGCCGACAAGGAGACGTTCCACGCCCGCCTTCTGGCTATCGGGCATGAGCGCTATCACGACAAGCATCCGTTCCATATCCGGCTGCATGGCGGCGAATGCACCATCACGCAAGTGCGCGCCTGGGTGATCAATCGCTATTGCTATCAAAGCAGCATTCCCATGAAGGATGCGGCGTTTCTCTCGCGTTGCGAGGATGTCAACATGCGTCGCGCCTGGCGCTCGCGCATTGAAGACCACGACGGCGGCATCCATGAAGGCGGTGGTATCCGGCGCTGGCTGAAGCTGGCCGAAGCCGTTGGCCTTGATCCCGACTATGTGGCGTCCGGCAAGGGCATTCTGGCGGGAACGCGCTTTGCGGTCGGTGCTTATGTGCACTATGTCCGCGACAAGCCGCTTCTGGACGCAGTTGCGTCGTCGCTTACCGAACTTTTCGCACCCAAAATCCACAAGGACCGCATCGCGGGTCTGTTGAAGCATTATGCCTTCGCCGACGAACAGGCGCTGTCCTATTTCCGCCAAAGGCTCAATGAAGCACCGGTTGATGTCGAATATGGTCTTGCCTATGTGCTGGAACACGCCGACACTCTTGAAAAGCAGGATGCCGTCGCCGCTGCCCTGACCTTCAAAACCGATGTGCTGTGGGCGCAGCTTGATGCGCTT
This sequence comes from Brucella haematophila, assembly GCF_005938105.1. Taxonomy (GTDB): domain Bacteria; phylum Pseudomonadota; class Alphaproteobacteria; order Rhizobiales; family Rhizobiaceae; genus Brucella; species Brucella haematophila. Next base: position 133,475 of record NZ_VCPE01000004.1, read on the forward strand.
TATGCGGCCTATGTGGACCCCGGTATGATCCCGACTGGCGCATGGGACGGCAAGCAGGGCGTGAATGCCGGATGGGACAAGGCTCTGGCAGAAAAGAAGGTTTCCGCATGAGCGCGACAGACAGCGTTACCATCAAGGCCGCAGATATCGTCAGGCTTGCGCGCGGCGTGAGACTGCGTGTTGATGAGGTGCGCGGGCAAACCGTGCTTCTCGCGCCTGAGCGCGCCATGGCGCTGGACGATATTGCGATCCTGATCGTCAATGCGCTCGATGGTGTTCGCAGCGTCGATGCAATCTGCGATGCTTTTGCGTTGGAATTCAATGCGCCACGCGAACAGGTCGGAAGCGATGTGCTGGCCTTTGTTCAGGAACTCGCCAACCGCCGCATGATCGAGGTTCTGGGATGAATCTGGCAATTCAGGAAGCAAAGCTGAAGCGGCTGGCACCGCCGCCAATGGCTTTGCTTGCCGAATTGACGCATCGCTGCCCGCTTGCCTGTCCTTATTGCTCCAACCCGCTTGAACTGATTGGCGCAAAGCAGGAACTATCCACGGAAGAATGGATAGAGGTTTTTCGGCAGGCCGCGAAAATGGGTGTCCTGCATCTGCATCTCTCTGGCGGAGAACCGGCGGCGCGGCGGGACCTTCTTGAACTGACCAAGGCCGCCGTCGAACTTGGCCTTTACACCAACCTGATTACCTCCGGCGTTGGCCTTACGCAGGCACGTGTGGAAGCGCTTGGGCAAGCCGGTCTCGACCATGTGCAGCTTTCCATACAGGGCACCGATGCCGCATCGGCAGATCGGGTCGGCGGATATAAAGGCGGGTTCGAGCGCAAGATGGCCGTGGCCAATTGGGTCACGACAGCAGGCATTCCGCTGACCGTCAATGCAGTCTGCCACAAGCAGAATATGGACCAGCTCGACGCGATGCTGGAGCTTGCCCTGGCGCTTGGCGCGCGCCGCATCGAAATCGCAACCGTTCAGTTTCATGGCTGGGCGGAGAAGAACAAGGCCGCGCTGCTGCCGACGCGCGAACAGGTTGTCAAAGCCAACCAGACAGTAGCCGCAGCGCGCAAGCGCCTCGAAGGCAGGCTGGTGATCGACTACGTGCCGGCCGATTATTATTCGTCTTATCCGAAAGCCTGTATGGGCGGCTGGGGTCGTGTCGGCCTGAATGTCACGCCGGACGGGCGTGTGCTGCCCTGCCACGCCGCAGAAACAATCCCGTCGCTTCATTTCGACAATGTCCGCGACAAGGGGCTGGCCGATATCTGGTATGACGGCGAGGCCTTCAATGCCTATCGGGGTGATGACTGGATGCCCGATCTCTGCCGCAGTTGTGAGCGCAAGGATATCGACTTTGGCGGCTGCCGCTGTCAGGCGATGGCGCTTGCCGGCGATGCGAGCGCGACCGACCCGGTCTGCATGCGCTCCCCGCTCCGCGACATGGTCACGGCCATAGCGCAGGAAAACGCGTCCGCCCCAATTCCGGACAGTTTCGTCTATCGCAAGTTCTGAAGATTGTGACGCCATTTTGCCTCGCGCATATGATCAGAACCAATTGATCTCAGCAGCTTTTGGGATAACAATCCGCTATCCCTCCCTTTGATGAATCGTTCCCCATGACAGACACAGCCACACCCGTTTCCGTCTCCGTTCGCCCCTTTCAACAGGGTGATCTGGAAGGCGTATTTTCCGTCATTCTGCCAATCCAGCAGGAAGAATATGGCATCGCCATCACGGCGCAGGACCAGCCTGACCTCAATGCCATCGACAGTTTCTATCGACCCGGCGCCGGAGAATTCTGGGTTGCCGAGCATGACAGTCAGGTCGTGGGTACAATCGCGCTGAAGGATATCGGCAACAGTGAAGCCGCCTTGCGGAAGATGTTCGTCGCCGCGCCCTATCGGGGTTCGGGTATCGGCACTGCAAGCAAACTGCTGTCAGCCTTGCTCGCCCACGCCAGAGAAAACGGCATGCGCCGCATCTATCTTGGAACGACCGACAAATTTCTCGGTGCGCATCGCTTCTATGAGAAGAACGGTTTTACGGAGGTGGAGCGCAACGCCCTGCCGGAAAGCTTTCCCGTCATGGCCGTGGACTCGAAGTTCTACGTGATCGCGCTGCCTTAAATCGGTTTCCTGCAATCAGGCGCGATTGCGCCTTTGCTGGATCACCACCCACCAGCTGTTGCGGAACATGATCGCGCCGATGAGAAGCGCGACCACGCCAAGCACGATTGTGCCATAGGCAACGCCTTGATCGCCGAACTGTTCATAAAGCCAGCCGGACTTTTCAATGGCTTGCGCCGGTGTTCCCAATCGGAGAATACCGTTCACCAGTGCCGTGATCCCGACGATCAACATCCCGATGCTGCGCACCATGCTTGCTTTCCAATTCACGTCTAAAACCAGGGATTAATCTCTGCCTGCGGTTGATAACGGGAACGAAGCCCGATTGCAAAGATTGATCATCCATCGCTGCGTGACATCAGCGCTGTTTGCAAGAGACTGAATTTATACAGAAAAAGCGCTCATAAGGTATTTCCAGCAAAAAACTGCAATGGTTCTGCGCGAGATAATGCGTAACAACTGATAGATGGAATGACCTCGGAAACATCAATCAATGGGAACCATTAAACACACGGCTTTGACAAGACGACACGACGAAGAAGGGAAAACAGCCATGGTCAACGATCCGAAGACCAATCGTGCTGAAGCGCAAAAGGCCCAGCCTCGCACAATCGCGAAGGCGCCCAGAACACGCGGTCCCAGCCCCGAAAAAACAGCACGAACCCGCGAACTGATCATCCGGTCGGCAATGTGGGAATTTCTCGACAAGGGCTATGCCAATGCAACCATGGCCGGTATCGCCGAGCGCGCGAGCCTCGCCAAAGGCACGGCTTATCGCTATTTTGACACGAAAGAGGACCTCTTCGCCGGTATTGTCCGCGATATCGTGACAAACCCGCTTGATGAGATTGAAAACTATCCGATCCGACCGGACGAGCGGGTTTCCGACTATTGCAAACGAACCATGATCCCGGTGATGCGCAGCATTGAGAACAAAGGGCGCGCCACAGTGGCGCGGCTGGTGCTCGCCGAGGGCCATGCCTTTCCCTATCTCACGGAAGTTTATCGCACCGAAGTCTACGAGCCATTTCTGGAACGGATTCGCTGGCTGATCGACGTGGCCGCCGAACGCGGTGAGCTGAAAGGCACGATCCTTAAAACCTATCCGCACCTGCTCACCGCGCCCGTATGGATGGGCATTGTCCATAATGGCCTTCTCGGACAGGACAGCCTGATCGACACGGCAACCATGTTCGAGGCGCAGGTCGATCTTTTGTTCACCTGATGGGCCGCAGAATAACATTACGAAAAATTTATTTCGATATATCTTGTTTTTCGATATATCGAGATTTATCTTGTGGTCATGACAAACACAAGAAATGGCGATCCGGATCGCCGTCCAGAACATCCGGAACAAGAAGAAGCCCATCACCGTCACGGTCGTCATGGTGAACATCGGGGTGAACATAGAGGCGGGCGCTGGGGTGGTCCCTTCGGTGGGCCTGGCCGTCATCGCGGCGAACATCCCCACGCTGAACATCCTTTCGGAGAGCATGGCGAAGATCGAGGCGAACGGCGTGGTGGCCGGGGTGGTCACCGTCGCGAGCGCATCTTCGATTATGGCGATTTGCGCTTGCTCGTCCTCTCGATGATCGCCGAACGGCCCCGTCACGGTTATGAGCTGATCAAGGATATTTCCGAACAGTTGCAAGGCGTCTACACGCCAAGCCCCGGTGTGATTTATCCAACGCTCTCATGGCTTGAGGATATGGGCTACACCGTCACCGAAGCTGGCGATTCAGGCAAGAAGCTCAATCGCATAACGGCTGAAGGCGAGGCCTTTCTCGTCGCAAACCGCGCCGCCGCCGATGCTCTTTTGAGCAGGATAAACAGCTTTGCCGAGCACAATGGCGACATGCCACATGAGGTCATCCATGCGCTGAAAAGTCTGAAGGCGACCGTTCGTCAAAGACTGCATCGCGGGCCGATGGACGCCGCCAGCGCCGAAGCAATCGTGGCTGCCCTCAAGGAAGCCACGCGAATTGTGGAGGAAAGCTGATGAATGCTCCTGTCTCAACCAATGCTGCCGCGGAATCCGCGGCGGCTATCGAGACCGCCCATGCCAGCCGTTATTTGCAGCAGCTGGCCAAGCATTTTGCGCATAAGCTGCCGGTCACCTTTGAACCAGAAGCTGGGCAGATCAGCTTTTCCATCGGCGAATGCCGGTTGCGTGCCGACGACCAGTTTCTGCACCTTGCCCTCACCTCGCCAGACCAGCCTTCGCTGGCGCAATTGCAGGATGTCGTCGAACGGCATCTCGTGCGCTTTGCCTTTCGCGAAGAGCTTGCGATCCATTGGCGCAAGCTGACCGTCGGCGAGCATATGCTGGACAAAAAGGTGCAGGCTGTCCTTGATGAATATCATGCCCGGCAGCGTGAAGAACGAGATGCGCCGCGCATCGAGGCGCCGGGCGGCCGCGATGGTGGGCAGGATATGCGTATGCGCGCTATCGGTCCCGACACAGGGCGGTTTCTCAACACGCTGGCGCGAAGCCTGCAAAAGCCGACTATCCTCGAAATCGGCACCTCGTTCGGCTATTCCGGCATCTGGCTCGGTGACGCGGCGCGCGCCACCGGCGGCAAGCTGATCACCATGGAACTTCATGGCTACAAGTCTGACTTTGCAAGGGAAATGGCGACGAGGGCCGGGCTGGCCAACCAGATCGATTTCAGGATCGGCGATGCCGTCGCGATGATCGAAGCGTTGTCCGAAAAGGTCGACCTTGTTTTCCTCGATCTCTGGAAAGACCTGTACGTGCCTTGCCTTGAAGCCTTCTATCCGAAGCTCAATAACGGCGCGATTGTTGTGGCGGATAATATGATCCGGCCCGGCGGTGAAAACCTTCAGCGCTATAGTGACGCCATCCGCGCCAAAGCGGGTATAGGCAGCGTGCTCCTGCCCATCGGCACGGGACTGGAAGTCAGTCGCTTCGAAGCCTGATATGAGACTGCTGTTTTTGCCCGCCTAACCGGCGGGCATGACATTTTAATGCCAACCCCGATCCCAATCCGGCTCACCGCGAAAACTCTCGGCCAGATAGTCGACGAGGGTGCGCACCTTGATCGCCAGATGGCGCGCAGGCGGATAGACCGCATGGATGCCAAGCGGCTTGCTTTCAAAATCCCCCAAAACGCGTTGAACGCGCCCTTCACGGATGGATGGACCGGCAATGAATGTCGGCACATGCGCAATGCCCAACCCGGCCAAAGCCGCATTGAGACAAGCCTCGCCATTGGAGAAATGCAAACGACCCGTGACACTGACCGCCTCGGCATCGCCGCCGCTCTGCGGCGCGAAACGCCAGACATAGGGATCGCGGAAATTCGTATCGATGATGCAGCTATGCTGCATGAGTTCTTGCGGATGAATCGGCGCTCCATGCGCGGCGAGATAGGACGGCGCGGCCACAAGAACCACCCGCGCATCGCAGAGCCTGCGGGCAATCAGGCTGCTATCGAGCGGTTTTCCGATCCGCACGCCGATATCGAAGCCTTCATCGACCAGGCTGACAACGCGGTCGGAGAAGCTCACATCGATCTGAATATCGGGAAAAGACTGCGCAAATTTCAGCAATACCGGTGTCAATCGCAAGGTGCCGAATGACATCGGCGCCGTCAGCCTTATACGCCCGGTCGGAGCGCCTGATGCGTTGCGCACCGACGCTTCCAAGGCGTCGAAGTCCTGCAAAAGCCCCTTCATGCGCTCGTAATAGGCGTATCCGACCTCGGTCGGTGACAAGGCGCGTGTGGTGCGCTTGATGAGCTGGACGCCAAGATCGGTTTCCAGCCTTGATACGAGTTTGGATGCCTGACCGCTGCTTGTCCCAAGCCGTTGTGCGGCCGCTGAAAAACTGCCCGTATCCAGCACCGCAACGAACATACGTTCGCAGTCAAGCCGATCCATTGATTGCTTCCATTTCAGCTATTTTCCGTCTCACAGGACAGGAAAATAGCTGAATCTGGAAATTATCCAAGCTTCAAAACAGACCGCAAGAATGCGGCGGCCATGACCGCGCCTTCAGACGATATCGTATGCCCAACGCCGCGCAGAATATGGCAGGTGGCGTTCACACCTATACCCGCAAGGCGCGCATTTGCGCTTTCGGATTCGCTTGCCGGAATGACCGGATCGGCGCTGCCATGCACCAGCAGGGCCTGTGTCGCAAGTGTCGGTGTGAAAGGTTCCGGCGAAGCCAGTCTGCCGGAGAAGGCAACCACGGCGGCAACCGGCCAGCGACCCGAAACAAGCGCATCAAGTGACATGATCGCTCCTTGGGAAAAACCAACGAGCACTACACGGTCGAGCTTATCGGTAAAGCCATGCTCGGCAATGATCCGCGTCAGTGTTTCATCAAAAGCCGCACGCGCCTCGACAATTCGCTGCGGGCGGTTGGCGGGCGTGACGCCGCTGACACTGAACCATTGATGCCCGTTACCGCCCTGATCGAAGGGAAAGGGCGCATCCGGTGCGGCAAAGGCTGCACCGGGCAAGGCATCGGCCCAGAACTCGCCAAGCGAAGCGAGATCAGCGCCGCGACTGCCGACACCGTGGAGGAAAATAACCAAAGAATGCATCTGTCTGTCATTCGCTTTCAAATGTGAACCGGAGCCAACCCCGGCAAATCAGGCCCAAGTGGCACAATTCCGGTGGGGTTCAGCGCCTTGATGGAATAGTAGCCGCGCTTGATATGATCGATGTTGACCGTTTCGCGAATGCCGGGAATATCCAGAACACGCGTCAGCCAGATGCTGAGCGCAGAGTAGTCAACCAGCCGGCGCAGATTGCATTTGAACAGGCCATGATAGGCCGCATCGAAACGCACCAGAGTAACGAACAGGCGGATATCCGTTTCCGTGAAGCGATCCCCGAACAGGAATGGTCCCCTGCCTGAAAGGCGGGTTTCCAGCTCGTCCAGCGTGCGGAACACATCGCGGAAAGCTTCATCATAGGCAATCTGCGTGGTGGCAAAGCCGGCCCGATAGACGCCATTGTTCAGGCTTGGATAGATGTGCTCGTTCAACGCATCGATTTCCGCGCGCAAAGGCTCCGGGTAAAGATCGATATCGTTATTGGCAAGATCGCCGAAGCCAGTATTGAACATACGGACAATATCGGCAGATTCATTATTGACGATGGTTTTCGTCTTCTTGTCCCACAATACCGGCACGGTGGCGCGTCCCGTATAGTGGGGATCGGCCTTCGTATAAAGCTCATGCATATAGGTCGCGCCGTTGAGGCTATCGCGGTTGGAACCCGGATAGTCACCGAAACGCCAACCCTGATCGGTCAATGCAGGTTCAACGACGGAGATCGAAATGAGCTTATCCAGCCCTTTCAGCTTGCGCGCGATCAGCGTGCGCGATGCCCACGGGCAGATATAGGCGACATAGAGATGGTAGCGGTCGGCCTCGGCTTTGAAACCCGCCTCACCTGTCGGACCCGCGCTGCCGTCAGGGGTGATCCAGTTGCGGAAGCCGGAAATCTGGCGCACGAAGCCGCCTTTTTCATCCTTGGCCTGGACCGGCTGCCAATCTTCAGTCCATTTTCCGTCTACGAGCATGGCATCTATCCTTGATGATCGGGAAAAGTGCGGAGAGGAGCATAGGCCACCTCCCCGCATTGCGAAACAGTGTGTTTCAGGGTCAGTTCGCGGATGCGCCCGGCTTCAACGCAAAAGCGCCATTGCCTGCGAGCGCCACCACGGCGAGACCAACAATCCAGAATGCCGGGAATTCCCAGCCGCCATTGGCATTGGTGAAGAAGAAGCCAGCTGCGCCGTGCACTGTGACGATTGCACCGAGCAGGATCGGGATCAGGACTACAGCAGCAACACGCGGATAGAAACCAATGATCAGCGCGACCGCACCGACGATTTCCCAGAGGATGGTGACATAGGCGAACCAGCCCGGCAGACCAAGCGACCCGAAGAAGGCAGCGGTTCCGGCAGGGGTGAAGACGAAGAGTTTCAGACCTGCGTGGGCCAGAAACAGAATGCCTAGTGCGAGACGCAGAATGAAGATCGCATAAGGTGCGGTACGATTGTCGATCACGATGAACCTCGTTTCAAAACAGTGATTGTTGAAACGGACAATCTCAAAAAACATGCTCGTTGATTAGTCAGGCGGGCTGAAGCTAACTCCTTCCAATTTGGAAGGAATGAATAGAAATCCGTGGATAATCGCTCCGGTATAAGGCGTAAAGGCACGCTTTTGGCATGCCTACAGTCATTTCAGTGGCAGGTGATCGATCAGGCGACGATCTGCAATTCGGTACAAATCCGGTTACGGCCCAGATCCTTGGCGCGATAAAGCGCGGCGTCGGCACGACGGAAAACGGTCTCAAACCCGGAATCGGCTGCCGTGAGAAATGCAATTCCTGCACTCGTGGTCGTGCTGAATGGATCGCGTGTCGTGTCGAACGAAGCCGACGCAAAGGCCTTGCGAATTTTATCAGCGGTCGCGAGAACATTCACATTGGAGGTCTGCCGCAGGATGAGCACGAATTCCTCGCCGCCAATACGCGCAATGATCGCGCCTGGCCCGGAATGGGCACGGATGATGCTTGCGAACTCAAGCAACACGCGATCCCCGACCGTGTGACCATGACTGTCATTGATTGACTTGAATGCATCCAGATCGAACACAATCACGGAGTCGCCCGCGCGCATCTCATCGACCGCCAGACTGTCGTAAAGCGCCCGTCGGTTGAGCAGGCCCGTCAGGCTGTCGGTGCGCGCTTCATTGGCATGACGCCGCGCGATACGCGATTGCGTGAAGGTCAGCGACAAGGCCCCGATGCCGGTAATGCCGATAAGCGCCATCATAGCATTGAGATCTTCGGCCAGATTGCTCGGCAAACTGGTCATCACCCATTGCTGTTCATAAACGATGACGGAACCGCACAGGAAAAACGAAACGGCTGTCAGCAGATAGAGCGTCATCATGCCGACGACTGGAATCGGCGCTTCATGATAGACCAGGCCATATTCCTTGGCCGTGATGTAGAGCAGAAATGCCGCCACAAAATTGAAGGTGGCGATGCCAACGCCCACAAACCCCATCAGGATGGGTGCAAGAACAACACCGATTGCAACAATGGAAAGCACGAAGAGATAGCCCGTTGGCACCCGTCTGGCCGAAATCTGCTTTGCACCGACGAATAGGAAAACGAAGCCGACGGTCATCAGGCTGAAAGCGATCACCGACGCGGGAACCAAAGCCAGAAGACCCGAATAGCTGAGCACAGCGCCTGCGCCGAGCAGGATCATGCCCAGGCAACCCCAGAGCAGGAACTTGTCCATGCGGTTCTGATACCAGACGCTCAAAATCGTTAGCGCCACGGCGAGCGAACATAAGCCCGCTGCGAAAAAGAGCGTGTTTTGGTCTAGCTCCAAGATTTAGCTCCGCACCCCTTAAAACGCGTTCGGTTCTGACCTAGTCAAACCGGCGCTCCAGCCACTTTTTCTCGCGCACGTTCTGCCCGACGCCTGCGTTTGGCAGTTTTCGGTGCGTGCTCTCGCCCATACAGAACCGGGAGTTTAGCGGCAGAATGTCAAAGAATCGATACTTACTTATTTAGATCAAGATTATATTCTTACTTTATTCGCCTGACCGGCCAAAAGCTTTTACTTGACCATCTGAGCTTCGAGTGCAGAAGCCTGGCGCTCCCAAACGCCATAACGCCAATTTTTTCAATGGGTTTCAGCCACTTTCGGTTATTCATCCGTCACAGCATGAACACTCCAGAGCCATCCACACCGAAAAGGCTAACGCCAAACGCAACAGAAAGACACGTCAATCTCCGGCTCCAAAAAAACCCGCAAACGCAGGATCATGATAATAGCTATTGAAAATTATTACAGAAATTGCGTAAAAATTAGAAAAAATTACCACGAACGCAATCAACGGTCCCGATAGAACGGAACCAAATAGTACGCCTGCTACACAGGCCCCGTTACATAGAATGCGAGTACCCGCCATGTCGGATCACAACCCGAACTCTCTTTCCCCAAATCGTCGTCAGTTTTTGCTTGGAGCGGGCAGCGCGCTGGCGCTTGGCGCGACTGGCAGCTTCTGGATGCCTGGTCAGGCACGCGCGCAGGACGCCACGCCGCGCAAGGGCGGCCATTTGATCATGGGTCTCGACACGGCGTCGAGTTCGGATCGTCTCGATCCGGCCTTTTATCCCGAAGCCTATATGTATTCGGTGGGTTTCCAGCTCTTCAACACCCTGCTTGAACCGACGCCGGATGGCCGTCTTTATGGCGCGCTTGTCGAAAGCTGGGAAGCAACCAAGCCCGATGCATCGCAGTGGGTTTTCCGTCTCAAGAAGGGTATCCAGTTCCACAATGGCAAGGAACTGAAGGCCGAAGACGTCATCTACTCGCTGAACCACCATCGCGGCGAAAACAGCAATTCCGGCGGCAAGGGCTTCCTGCTTGCCGTGACCGAACTGAAGGCGACCGATCCTTACGAAGTGACGATCACGCTCGACAAGGGCAATGCCGACTTCCCGGCCGCCCTGACCGACGTGCATCTTGGCATCACGCCGCTCGATGCGGATTTCGACAAGGGCATCGGCACCGGCGCGTTCATTCTGGAAGATTTCCAGCCGGGCGTTCGCGCGCTGACGCGCCGCAACCCGAATTACTGGGCACCGGATCGCGCCAATGTGGAATCCGTCGAAACAATCGCCATGAGCGACGCGACGGCCCGCATGGCCGCGCTGCTCAGCGGACAGGTGCATGTCGTCAATCGTGTTGACGCTCGCTCGGTTGGCCTCGTTTCATCACGTCCCGGCGTGCAGATTCTGAAGACGCCTGAAAACACCATGTACTGCCTGCCAATGCGGGTCGACACGGCGCCTTTCGACAATAATGATGTGCGTCTGGCGCTGAAATATGCCATCGACCGTGAAGAGTTGCAGAAGAGCATTCTTGGCGGCACCGGCTCGATTGGCAACGATAACCCGATTTCGTCGTCGAACCCGTATTATTCCAAGGATATTCCGCAGCGCGCCTATGACCCGGAAAAGGCCGCCTTCCACTTCAAGAAGTCCGGCTATAGCGGCAATATTCCACTGGTCGTTTCGGAAAACGGCTTCCCCGGCGCGGTCGATGCGGCGCAGGTCTATCAGGCCGCCGCTGCCAAGGCCGGCATCACCATCGATGTGGAACGCGTTCCATCCGATGGTTATTGGGATGAAATCTGGCTGAAGCGTCCGTTCGTCGCCTCCAACTGGGCCGTTCGCCCGACCGCCGATGCGATGCTTTCGATGATCCTGCAGTCGGACGCACCGTGGAACGAAACCGCCTGGAAGAACGAAGCTTTCGACAAGCTGCTTGCCGAAGCCCGCGTTGAACTGGACGAGGAAAAGCGCAAGAAAATCTACCACGACATTCAGGTCATCATGGTGGACGAAGGCGGCGAAATCATCCCGCTCTTTGCCGACAACCTTGCCGCTGCGACCGACAAGATCAAGGGCTTCACTCCGACGCCATCCGGTGGCGACATGAGCGGCTATCGTCTGGCCGAAAAGATCTGGTTCGAAGAATAATCGAACCGAACACGAAAAAGCCTCGATAAAAAGGGCCCTCTTGCCGAAACGTCGGCAAGAGGGCCTTTCTCGTTGCCGCTTATTTTCCCCGCATCTGCTCCCCAGCGTTTTTGGCAAAACGCAGGTTCCAGAAAGTCGCCGTCAGCGAAATGCCGGTCACGACGAGGAATGCTGTCGAGAAATCGGACATGACGGGCACGTCGTGGGCATGCAAATTCATGGATGCATGAAGAACCAGCGCCGCCACGCAAACACCGACTGACAGCATGAGCTGCTGGAACGTTGAATAAAAGCTGTTGGCCGAGCTCATCCGCTTTGCGTCCACCCTGTCGTAGGCCACCGTGTTATAGGCGGTGAACTGGAATGACATTGAAAAACCAGACATGGCAAGCACGATAAAGATCAGCCAATGCGGCCATTCCGGGGTGAAGAATGCGCAGATCGCATAGCTGCACGCGGAGAATATGCCGTTGACCACCAGTGACTGCCGGAAGCCGAACCGCCGGATGATCCGCGGCGCAAAGGCTTTCATCGCCAGCGCGCCGAGCGCGGTCGCAAGCACCATATTGCCTGCCGCCACGGCCGACAAACCGAAGCCGATCTGAAGCATCAACGGCAGCAAGAACGGATGCGCGCCCTGCGTGATGCGGGTGATCGACCCTGCAATCATCGATGTCCCGAAGCTTTCAATGCGCATCAGCGAAAAATCGAGCATTGGCGCGGGATGGCGGCGCGAATGGACGATTGTAGCAACGCCGAAAACAACGCCGACGACAAACAGCTTCAGCGCGAAGTGCCCTTCCCCCGGATTGCTCGCCGTTTCCAGGCTGAACAGCAAAGCGCCAAGCGCAATACCCGACAGGATCAACCCCACGAAATCGAATGGTTCACGCGTTTCGCTTTTATATTCACCGATATAAAGCGACACGAACACCATGCCCAGAATCCCGATGGGCACATTGATGTAGAAAATCCAGCGCCAGTCGAGAAATGTCACAAACAGACCGCCAAGCGGCGGTCCGAGAATTGGGCCCATAAGCGCGGGCACCAGCATCCACGACATGGCGGCGATGAGATCCTTGCGTTCCACCGAACGGATCAGCACCAGACGGCCAACCGGCAGCATCATCGCGCCGCCTGCGCCCTGCAACAGCCGGGCCGCGACCAGACATGGCAGGTTTGGTGCCTGCGCGCAGAGCACAGAACCCAGAATGAAGATTGCAATCGCGAAGCGGAAAACCGTACGCGTGCCGAAACGGTCGGCAATCTTGCCACTGGCTGGGATAAAAATGGCGAGACTGAGCAGATAGGAGGTCAGCGCAACGCTCATGGATGGCGCGCCAACAGCAAAATCACGCGCCATGGTCGGAAGCGCCGTGGCCAGAATGGTCGCGTCGAGCTGTTCCATCAGCATGGCACTCGCAACGATCAGCGCAATGATGCGAAAATTGCTCTTGTCCCCCGAAGCTGTCGCTTCGGTGGTTGAACTCTGGCTCTCGATGCTGACACTCATGGCTATTCCAGCTCAGCGGGCAAAAAACGGGCGACCGCCATCAAACGCTGATGGCAGAGAATTCACGAACCTGGCTTATCCATCCGGGAAAAGGTGATGCGTGCCTTTTGGAGATATCCATGCCGCAAACGACGGTCGGCTCAAAAGAAACTGCGAGCAATAAACAATCTTGCTGACCGTTGACGGCATATATCACAGTTCGCGGCGAAACAAAGCCGCTCAAGAGAATTTGACTTCGGATTCATTTATTGTTCAGGGGGTTGTCGAGCTTGTGGTGCGCTTGAGCGACAGGCTGCGCTCCCGGAACATGGAAAAAAGACCCGCGCTAACCACGATGAAAGCACCAGCGATGACGTTCCATGTCAGGGTTTCGTGGAACACCAGCGTTGCGATAAAGGCACCGATAACCAGCTGGAGATAGGTCAGCGGCTGTACTTCGCCCGCTTCCAGAATATCATAAGCCCGGATGAGGCAATAATGGCTGGAAATGCCGCAAACGCAGAGCGCTGCCATCCAGAACCAGTCGTGCGGCGCGATCGGCACGAGATAAAAGATACCCACCGCTGTCAACACCACAACACCGCCGATCCCGGTATAGAAGAAGCTGGTCATGGCGTCGTCATCGCGGCTAACCGCGCGCGTCGCAACCGCATAAATCGCGAACATGAAGGTTGCCGCGACGGAGAACAGAATATTGGCGTCGAAATGGGCGTTGACCGGATTGATGATCAAAAGCACGCCGCACAGGCCGACGATAATTGCCGTCCAGCGACGCCAGCCAACCTTTTCACCGAGAAATGGCACGGAGAGCATGGTGACCAGCAAAGGTGCGCCCTGAAAGACCGACTGCGCCATGGCCATGCCCGCACGGCTGAGGCCAAAAATGAAGGTGACGATTTCCGCAGCCAGGATCACGCCGCGGGTAATCTGTAGAAACGGACGCTTGGTGGAAGCCGCCTTGGCAATGCCGCCGGAGCGTATGGCCAGCAGAATGACGAATGCGGCGAACACCCAGTAGCGGATCATCGTGATGAAGATTGGCGAGTAATGCGTGCCAAGATATTTCGAAATGCCATCCTGCACCGCGAAGATAGTCACCGCGAGGATCGTGAAGAAGTAGCCTTGGCTCTTGGGGGTCATACGCCGTACTCGAAGCCACCCGAAACGGGTGCCTGTCTGTCTTGAGGGGAATGAGTGTGAGTAATCCGAACTGCGACGGATTACTACAACAAAGCCCACTATTTTTCGCAAATGACGATGAAGAAACGCGATTTCGCTCACTTTTTCCGTTGAGGAAGCGTCACACGCTTATCCCACTCGAATAGCTCGCCTTTTGCATCGCCTGTCCTGCCAGGTGCGGGACGAATGTTGCAGCCTGTCGCATGATGTGCGCGCCAGATGCGGAACCGACCGTGCGCGCACCGGTTAACTCACCGCTGCGGGGCAAGCTAGAAAGTGAGACTACGACATGAAAAAGGCTCTTATTCTTACAACGGCAGCGTTTCTTGCGACCACCGGTCTGGCCGCCGCGCAAGATGCCGTCATTATCGAAGTGCCCCAGTCTGCACGCGATTATGTTATCGCCCATCCCGTTGATCCGGTCGTCATTCAAGACGACGTCGGTGAAGGCTATGTTGTGCCGGAAGCCGTTGTCGTGCGCTCCATCCCCGACAATCCGGACTTTGGCTATATCTATGTGAACGGCGAACCGGTCATCGTTTCGATGCAGAACCGACAGGTCGTCTATTATGACGAAGCGCCCAATGCAGGCCCGCCCGTCCCTGTCGTACCCGACGACGTGGTGACATTCGTGGAAAATAACCCGACGCAACCCATTGCTATTGATGGTGACGTGACCGAGGGCATGGTGATCCCGGAAGATGTGCCGCTTGCGGTCGTTCCTGATCAGCCACGATATTCCTATGTCTATATCGATCAGCGTCCAGCGCTTGTAGAGCCGCAGACGCGCCGCGTTATCTGGGTGAAGTAACTCCCCCTTTGATCCCCGCGCTGCAATGCGCGGGAATTTTCAGTTTCGGCCTGTTTAGGCTGCTCGCAGACTAGCCCTCAAGTCCTCTTTCCCTTGTACCGAAATTTTGGACACACGCCTCGGAAGCGTCTCATGGATAGGGATGCCGGCATCCCGCGGGCCATCCTATCTCCGCTCAATCCCCACAGTTGCCTTCACCATACAATCATTAGCGACTTGCGCGATTGCGCCACCATAAAATATAGATAATTTTAGAATCATATCTATTAAAAATGGGATGAATAGCTACATGGTTGAGATTAATGAGATAATTCGTGAGAATCGGGACGTCGATTCAAGCGACAAACAAAGCGATTCGCTCAATCTTGCTAAAATTATCTATAATTTACCATTCATTCAGCTCGTCTACCGCGCGCAGGAAATTCACCGACAGCATTTCGATCCTGACGCTATTCAGATGAGCAGGCTGCTTTCGATCAAGACCGGCGGTTGCGCGGAAGATTGCGGCTATTGCAGCCAGTCGGCGCATTATCCAACCGGGTTGAAGGCGTCCAAACTGATGGAAGTCGAGCGCGTGCTGTCGGAAGCACGCAAGGCGCAGGAAGGCGGCGCAACGCGCTATTGCATGGGAGCTGCCTGGCGCAGTCCCAAGGACCGCGACATGGACATGCTGGTCGCGATGGTGGAGGGCGTCAAGGCAATGGGCATGGAAACCTGCATGACGCTCGGCATGCTGTCGCCCGAACAATCTGCCCGCCTTTCCGACGCCGGGCTCGACTATTACAACCACAATATCGACACGTCGGAGCGGTTTTATCCAGAGATCATCACCACCCGGACTTTTGCAGACCGGCTGGAAACACTGGCGAATGTCCGCGATGCGGGCATCAAGGTCTGTGCAGGCGGCATCCTTGGCATGGGCGAAACCGTGGACGACCGCATTTCGATGCTGGTCACGCTGGCCAGTTTGCCGACACCGCCCGAAAGCGTGCCCATCAACATGCTGATCCCTATTCCCGGATCGCGCCTTGCCAATGCCGAGCCAATTGATCCGTTCGATTTTATACGCACCATCGCGTTGGCCCGGATTCTCATGCCGACATCCTATGTGCGGCTCTCCGCCGGGCGCACCGATATGAGCGATGAAATGCAGGCGCTTTGCTTCTTTGCCGGAGCCAATTCTATCTTTGTCGGCGACACGCTGCTGACAGCCGACAATCCCGGCGAAGATCACGACAGCGCGCTTTTCCGGAGGCTCGGCCTCAAGCCGATGACCCTGGAGCAGTTGCGTTGAGCAACCCGTCCCTTGCCCGTTATCAGGCGACACTGGACGGTCTTGAGCGGAAGTCTCGTTTGCGCGCTCTATCGCCGCAGAACGGCATCGACTTCACCTCGAACGACTATCTGGGTCTCGCCAGTTCACCGCGTCTCAAGGCCGCTATCGCTGCCGCGCTCGACCGGGGTGTTCCGGTTGGCTCAGGTGGATCGCGGCTGTTGCGTGGCAACCATATCGAGCATGAAGCACTCGAAGCCGAAGCAGCAGCCTTCTTCGGCGCAGAAAAAGTGCTGTATTTCGGCACCGGCTTCGCGGCCAATACGGCACTGTTTGCGACCTTGCCGCAGCGCGGCGACCTGATTGTCTGTGACGCGCTGATCCATGCCAGCGTCCACGAGGGCATAGCATCCAGCAAGGCGGATACCGTCTTTGCAAGGCACAACGACGTTGGCGCTTTCGACGCGGCCATCAGCGACTGGCGGCGCAAGGGCGGCAAGGGCCATCCGTGGATTGCCGTCGAAAGTCTCTATTCCATGGATGGTGATATCGCTCCCATCGCAGAACTGGCCGAACTGGCAGATCGCTACGACGGGTTTCTGGTGATCGATGAGGCCCATGCCTCCGGCATTTATGGCCCGCAAGGACGTGGACTGGCGGCAAATATCGAAAATCGCGACAATGTGCTGGTGCTGCACACATGCGGCAAGGCAATGGGTTTATCCGGCGCACTGCTGCAATTGCCCGCCATACTGGGCGACTATCTGGTCAACCGTGCCCGCAACTTCATCTATTCTACCGCACCGTCGCCTTTGATGGCGGCAGGCGTGCACGAGGCATTGCGCATGATCGCCGACGAACCAGAGCGTCGCCAGCAATTGCAAGAGCTGACCGGCCTTGCCGGGTCACTCGTCGTTTCACTTCTGGGTCTCAAGCCGAGCGGCTCGCAAATCATGCCGATCCTGATCGGTGACAATTTTCGCGCCATGCGGATTGCCGAAGCGATGCGCGCCGAGGGTTTCGATATTCGGGCAATCCGCCCGCCGACCGTACCGGAAGGAACCGCACGGCTCAGACTATCCATCACGCTTAATGTCAGTGAAAGCCAGATCCGCCAGATGTTCGACCGGCTTTCCATCGCAATCGGGAAAGACAGACCATGACAACGCGTTTCGTCGTCTCCGGCACAGATACCGGCATCGGCAAGACGGTCTTTTCAGCCGTCCTCACCGCCGCCCTCGACGGTTACTACTGGAAACCGGTGCAATCCGGTCTGGACGAAGAAACCGATAGTCAGGCCGTCGCACGGCTTGCCGGCCTGCCACAAGGCCGCATCTTGTCGGAAGTCTACAAACTCACGGCGCCGCTTTCACCGCACCAATCGGCAGCGCTGGACGGCACGGCGATTGCCGCCGATGCATTCGCCGTGCCTGCAACGGAGGGCCCACTGGTGATCGAAGGCGCGGGCGGGCTGCTGGTGCCGCTCTCGGACGATCTGGTTTTTGCCGACATATTTGCCCGATGGAAAATTCCGGTCATCCTTTGCGCCCGCACAAACCTTGGTACGATCAATCACACGCTGCTGTCAGTCGAAGCGCTGAAGCATCGCCGCATACCCCTATGCGGTATTGCCTTCATCGGCGACGAGAATATCGAAACCCAGCGCATCATCGCAAAAATGAGTGGTGCGCGCATTCTTGGTCGCCTGCCGTTCCTGCCCGAACCGGGCGGAAACGCGCTGCGACAAGCCTTTGAGGACAGCTTTGATCCAAGCAGTTTCGCGGAGGTGTGGGCATGAAGCAGCAGACTGTCTGGCACCCCTTTACCCAGCACGCGCTGGAACCGGAGATGCAACGCATCGTATCGACGGAGGGCGCTTATCTGATCGACGAAAGTGGCAAGCGTATTCTCGATGCAATCTCCTCCTGGTGGGTCATCACCCATGGCCATCGGCACCCGAAGATTATGCAGGTGATCCGCAGCGCGACAGAAAGCTTCGACCAGATCATCTTTGCCGAATATTCCCATGCGCCTGCCGAACAACTGGCCGAAGGGCTGATTGAAATCGCGCCGCCCGGCCTGCACCACGTGTTCTATTCGGACAGCGGTTCGACCGCAGTGGAAGTCGCGCTGAAAATGGCACTGGGCTATTTTCACAATATGGGCCAAGCGCGGGACCGTATCGTCGTGATGGAGCACGGCTATCACGGTGACACCATCGGCACCATGTCCACCGGCGAGCGCGGTGTTTTCAATGCGGCCTACGAACCTTTGCTGTTTGGCGTCGACCGGCTGCCCTTTCCGGAAAAGGGCAACGAGCAGCGCACGCTCGACATGTTCGAGGACCATTGCAGGTCAGGCCGCGTGGCGGCATTGCTGATCGAACCGCTTATTCTCGGCGCGGGCGGCATGAAAACCTATCGCCCGGCCCTGCTGACAGCTCTGAAAGAGATTGCCGAGCGGTTTGGCTGCCTGCTGATCGCCGATGAGGTGATGACCGGCTGGGGGCGAACCGGAACACTCTTTGCCTGCGAGCAGGCGCGCATCACACCGGATATTATGTGCGTATCCAAAGGACTAACCGGCGGGGCGTTGCCACTTGCCGCAACGCTTTGTACCTCGGCGATCTTCGACGCGCATCTTTCGACCGACCGCCGCAAGACCTTCTTTCACTCAAGCTCTTACACGGCCAACCCGATTGCCTGTGCCGCCGCGGTCGCCAATCTGGAAGTCTGGCGACAGGAACCAGTGCTCAGCCGCATTCGGTCAATCGAGGAGTTTCACGAACACAATCTGACGCGATTTGCAGGCGACCGACGCTTTGCGAATATCCGGCAGGCGGGAACGATTGCAGCGCTCGATATTGTTGTGCCGTCCGGTGGCTATCTCGCGGAAATCGGCCAGCACATGCGCAAACTGTTTCGTGAGCGCAACTTGCTGATCCGCCCGCTTGGCAACGTGCTTTATCTGATGCCGCCCTATTGCGTGACCAGCGCCGAACTGGCCCATATTTATGACGCGATTGACGAAGTGGCATCCATCGTGACGGGGCAATCGCAATGAGCCTTTGCCGTTCCTCCTGCATGGCAGGCTTCGGCCACGCCGTGCCCGAACGTTGTGTGGAGAACCGAGAGATCGAACAACAGCTCGGTCTTGAACCGGGCTGGATCGAACGACGCACGGGCATCCGCTCGCGCTATTGGGCAGGTGAAGGCGAAACTTTGAGTGGGCTTGCGGCCAAGGCCGGAGATATGGCGCTCGATAATGCCGCCATTGCCCGCGAAGACGTCGCGCTGACTTTGCTTGCTACGTCGACGCCGGATCATCTGCTGCCGCCGTCAGCGCCCTTGCTGGCGCATAAGCTCGGCCTTGCGCGGTCAGGTGCCATTGATCTGGCGGGCGCTTGTGCGGGTTTTCTCTATGCGCTTACTCTCGCAGACAGCTTTGTCCGCACACATAACCGTCCGGTGCTTGTGGTTGCGGCCAATATTCTAAGCCGCCGCATCAACCCGGCTGAGCGTGCAAGCAGCGTCCTCTTTGCCGATGCGGCAGGCGCAGTCGTGCTCGCACCAGACACGAACCCGCACCGCGGATTTTTAGCGGCTGATTTGTCTTCGGACGGAAGCGGCTATGACCTGATTTCTATCCCATCGGGCGGCAGCAACCGGCCATTCTCGCCCGACATGGCACCGGAGCAATTCCTGATGTCGATGCAGAATGGTCGCGAGGTGTTTTCCCGTGCGGTCGATTTGATGACGGTCACCTCCAGAAATGCGCTGGAAAAGGCAGACGTTGAGGCCGCTGACATTGATCGTTTTGTGCCCCACCAGGCCAATGCGCGCATGTTCGATGCCGTTGCACATAATCTGGATATCAATCCGGCCAAAACGGTGCGGACAATCGCAACCTACGGCAACTCCTCCGCCGCGACCATTCCGCTGTCGCTTTCAGTCGCAAATCAGACAGGTCCTTTTGCAGAGGGCGAGGCGCTTTTGCTGACCGCTGCGGGCGCCGGTATGATGGGCGGCGCAGCGGTCTATATTGCTTAGTCTTCCAGCTTACGACTGCGCCGTCTTCGCTGGAGCAGCTTTATGTTCCTCCTGCGGAGCGGCAGCCTTGCGCGCAACAAGACTGTAGACGACCGGCACCACGAAGAGCGTCAACAGCGTACCGAACGACATGCCGCCAACGATCACCCAGCCGATGGCCTGACGGCTTTGTGCGCCAGCACCGCTTGCAATCGCAAGCGGAATAGCGCCGAGCACCATCGCCCCGGTGGTCATGAGGATCGGGCGCAGGCGCATTACTGCGGCCTCCGTTACCGCATTGGCAACATCGCGTCCTTGATCACGCATATGATTGGCGAATTCGACAATCAGAATGCCGTGTTTGGTGATAAGCCCGACCAGCGTGACCAGACCGATCTGGCTGTAGACATTCATGCTCGCCCCCGCAAACCAGAGTGCGAGCAAAGCCCCGGCAATCGAGAGCGGAACCGTGAGCAGAATGATGAACGGGCTGACAAAGCTTTCAAACTGCGCTGCCAGAACCAGATAGATGAACAGAATGGCCAGACCAAACACGAACAGAATGCTCGAATTGGAGCTGGTGAAATCACGCGACTCCCCTTCCAGATCATATTGGGCATAGGTCGGAAACATCTCATTCGCCGTATTTTGCAGATAAGTCAGCGCCTCACCAAGTGAGTAGTCAGGTGACAGTCCCGCACTGATCGTCGCCGAGCGCAGCCGGTTGAAACGATAGAGATTGGCTGGTTCGACACTTTCCTTGACGGTTACGAGATTGGACAGCGGAATAAGCTGGCCGGACGAGCCGCGCACATTGACGATGTTGATGGAATCCGGCGTCGCACGGTCGCTCGCATCAAGCTGGACAAGGACATCCGATTGTTCGCCATCCCGGTCGATGCGTGTAACCTGACGGCTGCCGAACATCGTTTCCAGCGTACGGCCGACATCGGAAACCTGCAGACCCGCTTCGCGGATCTTCTCGCGGTTCATGTTGATTTCCATACGCGGCTTGTTGAGATCGAGATTCGATTCAACATTCAACAGTCCGGGGTTCTCCTTGATCTTGTCGACAAATGCGTTCGCGAGTGTGTTGAGATCCTCGTAGCTTGAGGAAGACTGGATCACAAACTGGACCGGATTGTTTGCCCCTGCCCCGCTACCCCGCGCGGTCGAGAGCGATGGCATGTTAAAGGCGAAGCCGCGAACGCCGGGGATCGCCGCCATTTGCGGACCGATGGACCGAATAATTTCCTGCTGACTGCGGTCGCGCTCATCCCAGTCTTTCAACAGCCCGAAGGCACTGAAATTGGTCACCTGCGGAAAACCGTAAATGGCAAAATATGTACTGACCTCAGGTATGTTGGAAAGAATTTCCTCGCTGACCTGGCCATAACGCTGTGTGAACTGAAGCGTCGAGCCTTCCGGAGCCGTGCCTGCCATACGGATGACACCGCGGTCTTCAACCGGGGCAAGCTCACTCGGCAGATTGACATAAAGGAAGCCGGCCAGAACCGCGGTTGCCGCAGCGCCAGTCAGCACGATCAGCTTGTGGCGCATGGCAAGCCCCAGCGCACGCCGGTAGTTCTCGTTGAGACTGTCGAGAAACCGTTCCAGTGCGCGCGAAATCCGGCCCTGATTTTCATTGTGACGCAAAAGCTTGCCACACATCATGGGTGTCAGCGTCAACGCCACGAAGCCGGAAACCAGCACCGCACCGGCAAGCGTTAGCGCGAACTCGATGAACAATTGCCCTGTTCGGCCCTCGGTGAACGCGATCGGCACATAGACAGCGGCCAGGGTGAGTGTCATCGCAATGACTGCAAAGGCAATTTCCCCTGTTCCGGCAATAGCTGCCTGTACTGGGGTTTCCCCTTCTTCGATGCGCCTGTGCACGTTTTCCAGAACAACGATGGCGTCATCAACCACCAGACCGATGGCAAGCACCATGGCGAGCAGGGTCAGTGTGTTGATACTGAAGCCGAAGGCAAACATGATTGCCAGCGTTGTGATGAGTGAAACCGGTATCGTCACGATGGGAATAAGGCTCGCGCGCACCGAGCGCAGGAAGAAGAAGATCACCAGGATCACGAGGATGATCGCCTCGCCAATCGTGCTGAACACCGCCGCAATGGAACGGTCAATAAAGATCGACGTGTCATAGGTGATTTCAGCCCGCATCCCATCCGGCAAACTTGCCTGAATGGCGGGGAGGACCGCACGCAGATTGTTCGCGACATCAAGCGGGTTCGCAGTTGCCTGTTTGACAACGCCAATAGATATAGCGGTTTGCCCCTGCTTGGTGGTTGCACGGCGTTCATCGGCAGCGCCCAGTTCAGTCCTTCCAACATCACGCAGACGCACCGGATAACCGTTCACGACATTGATAATGATATCCGCGAATTCTTCAGGCGTTCTCAGTGCTGTATTGGCAAGAAGTGTAAACTCCCGATCCTTGCTTTCAATACGCCCGGCGGGCACTTCGACATTCTGGTTTTCAAGCGCCGTCTCGACGTCCTGAACCGTCAGGCCATAACCCGCCAGCTTGCGGGCATCGATCCAGACACGCATCGCATATTCGCGCGCGCCAAGAATACGGGCTTCCGAAACGCCCGGCAGATTCTGGATGCGGTCAACAATCGTGCGATTGAGAACGTCGGTGATTTCAAGGCCGGAATGACGGTCGCTTGTAAACGCCACATACACGATGGGTTGCGCATCCGCTTCCACCTTGGCGACAATCGGCTCGTCAATCTCATCAGGAAGATTGCGCCTTGCGCGGGAAACGCGGTCGCGCACTTCGGCGGCAGCCACCTCTGGATCGGTACCGAGCGTAAAGCGCACCGTGATGGCGCTGGTTTCAGCGCGACTTGTCGATGACACCACATCGATACCGGCAATACCGGAAAGCTGGGTTTCCAGAACCTGCGTCACCTGACTTTCCACAATTTCGGCATTGGCGCCGGAATAGGTGGTGGAAACGGAAACTGTCGGTTCTTCGACATCAGGATATTCGCGGGTGCTCAGCCGCTCATAAGATACGATGCCGAGCAAAACCAGCACGAGACTAAGGACCGTAGCGAAGACCGGTCGGCGGACACACATTTCCCATATGGACATCAGACCGCCTCCTCCGCAGTTGCTTCCTGAACACGAACTTTGGTTCCTGTTCGCAGCTTCTGCTGACCGGCCGTCACGACACGTGCCTCCTTATCGAGGCCCGTGACAATCTCGACCATCCCTTCAAGCCGTTGCCCGAGCGTGACCGTGACCACCTCGACCGTATCGTCCGTATTGATGCGATAGACGGTCTGCGTTTCGCCACTCGGCACAATGGCGCTTTCCGGCACCAGCATGGCATCTGCCTTGGTGCCTGTCGTGACATTGACGCGCACAAAAAGCCCCGGCCTCAACTTCAGATCGGGATTGGCGATCAAGGCGCGCATGCGGATAGAGCGGCCTGTTTCATCGACGGAAGGCTCGATAGCATAGACCTGCCCCTGAAACGGCTGGTCTGGCAGCGCATCGGCCACCACCGACACGTTCTGCTGTGGCGAAATATTCGCCAGCGCGACTTCCGGCAGGGTAAACTCCGCCACCAGTGGATCGATCTGATCGAGCTTGGCAAGATTGGTCGTGCCCGCTGTAACATATGCGCCAACACTGACGGACCGCAGGCCTACCACGCCATCGAACGGCGCCTTGATCGAAGTCTGCGCCAGTTGGGCCTCGGCCAATGCGAGCGCGGCCTCTGTATTGCGCAGGTTCGCCTGCGCCTCTTCCAAAGCCTGCGTTGCGCTGATGCCGCGCTTGGACAAGGCTTCGGTGCGTTCGAAAGTCGACTGGGCAAGAATATTCGCCGCTCGGGCCGATTGCACGGAAGCGTTCAGAATGGACGTGTCCAGTTGAAACAGAAGAGTGCCTGCGTCAACGCGCTGGCCTTCCTGAAACAAAATTTTGTCGACGCGCCCGCCGATTTCCGACGAAAGCGTCACTGATTCCTTGGCACGCAAGCTGCCAACAGCCGAGATCGTGCTGTCCAGATCACGTGTTTGCACCAGAGCCGCTTCCACCACCGTGGCATTGGCCTGAACCGGAGCAATCGACGCCGTCGTCTCAGCGGATGTTTTTTGCGTGCCACGCCATGCAAAAAAAGCTGCGATCAGCACCAGCCCCAATACAAGAACTAGTATACCTCGTTTCCCAAGTTTCATATGCTAGCCTTTCATCGGGTCGGGCCATGAGTTTCCGCAGCGGGGCACGCGGACGGATCAAACAGGGCGAGAGTCAAATATTAGCTTTCAAAATATTTTACTTTACAGTAAAGTAAAATTAATCTTCTGTAATGTCAGGCTCTTGGCTAGCAGAGGGGTATCGGGGGAGGGACTGAAAAGCGTGGACAAGAAAATGAATGTGAGCACCGCAACAGTGCTCGATGCGACAAGAAAAATGCTGTCGGAGCACGGCTCTGCGGTCAGCCTGGAGTTGATCGCCGCCGAAGCGGGTCTGACGCGACAGACTTTGTATAATCGTTTTGGTAGCAAACAGGTTTTACTGAAGACCGCATTTGACGATATCCGCAATAAAATCCACGCCCGCCTCGATAATGCTCCGTGGGGAGCACAACCTGAAATCCTCCTGCCTGTGATCGGACGGATCGTGGCGGATAATTTTCTGGACCTGGAAATGGCGAAGCTTTTGCGCGCCATGCTTCAGGCGGTAGAAGAAATTCCCGAAATCGGCACCAGCCTGAGATCGGACAGGACCGGTCAGGTCCTGAGCAGTCTAAGCGCTTATCTTGAAGCGAAGACGAAAGCCGGTGAATTCCAGGTCGCGAACCCTGAAGTGCAGGCAATGCTGTTTTTAGGCAGCATCAGCGGGTTTCTCTTTCCCCGCCTGCTTCTTGGAACTGCCGCGCCGGACGAAGAGCGGAATCAGGAACTGGTCAACGAGGCGGTCAAAAGCTTCATCAGTCTCTGGCGCAAAAGTGAACTGCCCCCTCCCAACAAGTGAACGAGGCTTTCTGTGTTGAAACACTCCATGCATGCCGCTTTCATCGCCACTCTTATCGGCGCGGTTTCCGTGTCGGCGCCTTCGCTTGCGCAACAGACACGCGACATCGCCAAGGAAGAAGCCAACCGTAAAATCGTGCTGGAATTTTACGATGGTGTCTTCAACAAGCATGAAGTGGAAAAATACTCCGAAGTGCTCGCCGAAAACTACATCCAGCACAATCCCGGCGTTCCCGACGGGAAAGCCCCCTTCGTGAAATTTTTCACCCAGCGCTTCAAGGACAATCCGCAGGCGACAGCCCGCATCGTGCGCAGCGCCACAGACGGCGATCTCGTCTTCCTGCATCTTCAGTCCAAGATGAATGAAGCAGACAGGGGCCGCGCTGTCGTGGATATTTTCCGCGTTGATAACGGCAAGATCGTCGAGCACTGGGATGTCATTCAGGCTGTTCCCGAAACGTCAAAGAACAACAATACGATGTTTTAAATCTTTCATTCGCAACCGCATCGAAAGCCAGCCTCTCCGGCTGGCTTTTTCATTTTCACGGCAACAGGTCGACAAAAACTGTTCCCGGCGTCTGCTTCTCGCTTGTTTCTACCCAAAAGCGATCCTACGATGCCTTAATTCACCGGCCTACTGCGCCTTTCCCCAACAGATCAGCAGCAGTTAACAGCGCATCCACGCTCGCCAGTGCCATGGATTACAGTCGCAAGACAAACGAATTAAGGACTTGAGAAAATGACCGACAAGCAGGCCTCGAAGGCAATGTGGACCTATTACAAGGGCGAATGGCGCGAAGGCGATGTGCGCATTCTGGGCGCGGCCTCGCACGCAACCTGGCTCGGTTCTGCTGTATTCGACGGCGCACGCCTGTTCGAAGGCGTTACGCCGGACCTCGACCGTCACTCGGCCCGCGCCAATGATTCCGCCCGCGCGCTTGGCCTTGAGCCGACGCTCTCGGCCAATGACATCGAAGCACTGGCGCTGGAAGGCCTGAAGAAATTCGCCCCCGGCACCGATGTTTACATCCGCCCCATGTACTGGGCCGAAGACGGCGACAGCAGCACGGTCGCGCCGCTTGCTTCCTCAACCGATTTCGCCTTGTGCCTTGAAGCCATTCCGATGGTCGAGCCAAAGGGTTTCACCATCACCACGACCTCGTTCCGTCGTCCCTATCTGGAAGTCATGCCGGTCAATGCCAAGGCGGCCTGCCTCTATCCGAACAATGGACGCATGCTGCTCGAAGCCAAGGCCAAGGGCTTTCACAACGCAATCGTGACCGATGTGCTGGGCAATGTTGCCGAGACGGCAACCTCCAATATTTTCATGGTTCGCGGCGGCGAAGTCTTCACGCCGGTGCCGAACGGCACTTTCCTCAACGGCATCACGCGCCAGCGCGTGATCTCGCTGTTGCGCGCAGCAGGCGTGACCGTGCATGAAACCACGCTCAAGATCGAGGACTTCCGTCAAGCCGACGAGATTTTCTCCACCGGCAATATGAGCAAGGTTGTGCCGATCATCGGCTTTGATGATCGCAGGTTTGAGTACGGAGCCGTCACCAAGCGCGCCCGCAGCCTCTATTGGGAATGGGCCCACGCCTGATTTCCTGCCGAAAACTTCAACTTCCATGATGCTCCGGGTCGTTCTGCCCGGAGCCAATCCCTGACAGCGGCTGGCGCATGATCGAACATACACCCCTGTATCTGGCAGTCGCTATCACGGCGGCGTTTCTGGTTGGCATGTCAAAAGGCGGCCTGCCCTCGGTCGGCACGCTCGCTGTTCCGCTGATGGCACTCGTCATCTCACCCGTGACAGCCGCCGCCTTGCTGCTGCCGATCTATGTCATAAGCGACATGTTCGGGCTTTATCTCTACCGCCACCATTATTCAGCGCGCAATCTCGCCATCCTCACGCCCGCAGCCATTGTCGGCGTCGGCATTGGCTGGCTGTTCAGCTCGCATCTTTCCAGCACCTTCATCGGCATGCTGGTGGGGTTGGTCGGCATCCTGTTCTGCCTCAATGCCTGGATCGGCGCTCGCTATCGCCGAAAGGCCCGCAAGGCCGATGTTCCGGGCGGTGTCTTCTGGGGTGTTCTCACCGGCCTCACCAGCTTCGTGTCCCATTCCGGCGCGCCACCATTTCAGATGTATGTGCTGCCGCAGCATTTGGAAAAACTGGTCTTCGCGGGCACATCGACCATCCTCTTTGCCATCGTCAATGCCGTGAAGCTGGTTCCATACTGGCAGTTGCAGCAGTTTTCCAACCTCGATCTGTCAATGGGACTCTGGCTGATCCCTTCCGCAGTGATCGGCACTTTTGCAGGTGCGAAACTGACGCGGCTGCTTCCAGACGGTCCTTTCTTCCTGCTCGTACAACTCACACTGTTCGGGCTTTCCATCAAGCTGATAGCCGATTGGGTCATGCCGTATTTCTTTGGTTGAGACGCTTTCAGAGTTCTTGCCAGACGGCTTCGCTTCCGCCACCATGCGCGCAAAAATGAGGGGAGATTGTGCGAATGGCAGACGCGGATGCGATCATCATCGGCGCGGGGCTGGCGGGTTTGGCCGCAGCGAACGAACTGACCAGCGCGGGCAAAACAGTCATCCTTCTGGAACAGGAAGGCGAAAACTCCATCGGCGGTCAGGCGTTCTGGTCGCTGGGCGGCCTGTTCATGATCGACACGCCGGAGCAACGCCGTCTTGGCATCAAGGACAGTTTCGATCTTGCTGCGCAAGACTGGTTCGGTTCAGCACAGTTTGACCGGCCAGAGGACCTCTGGCCCCGAAAATGGGCCGAAGCCTATCTGCAATTTGCAACCGGTGAAATGCGCCCATGGCTGCGCAGCCTTGGCATGCGCTGGTTTCCCGTTGTCGGCTGGGCCGAACGTGGCGGCGCGCTCGCCCACGGGCATGGCAACTCGGTGCCGCGTTTCCACGTCACATGGGGCACAGGCCCTGGCGTCGTGGCCCCGTTTGAACAGCGGCTGCGGGAAGCAATGGCCAAAGGCCTGGTCACCCTGAAGTGCCGTCATCGTGTCAGTCAGATTACCAGTGAGAACGGACGCATCACCGGCGTTTTCGGCGAAGTGCTGGCTCCTTCCACCGTGGAGCGCGGGCAACCATCTTCCCGAGAGGTGATTGGCGAATTCGCATTTGGCGCTGACAACGTTATCGTAACGTCCGGCGGCATTGGCGGCGATCCTGAACGCGTGCGTCGGGCATGGCCGCGCGAAAGGCTCGGCAATCCGCCGAAGGAAATGGTGCTGGGCGTACCAGCCTATGTGGACGGGCGCGGCATCGATATGGCGGTGAACGCAGGCGGGCACGTCATCAATGCCGATCGCATGTGGCACTACACCGAAGGTTTGCGCAACTGGAACCCGATCTGGCCCAATCATGGCATCCGCATCCTGCCCGGCCCATCGTCCATGTGGTTCGACGCGCGCGGCAACCGGCTGCCAGCTCCCTATCTGCCCGGTTTCGACACGCTGGGCACACTCAAGCACATTCTCTCCACCGGCTATGATTATTCCTGGTTCATTTTGACCGAGAAGATCATCCGCAAGGAGTTTTCACTCTCCGGCTCCGAGCAAAACCCGGACCTGACCGGCAAAAGCTGGAAGCTGCTGCTGAAAAGTCGTCTCGGCAAAGCTCCACCACCACCTGTCAAAGCCTTCATCGATAACGGTGCCGATTTCATCACCGCCAAGACGATCGAAGAACTGGTCGCAGGCATGAACAATTTGAGCGGTGAGAAACTGCTCGATGTGCGACGGATTCGCGACCAGATCGAAGCGCGGGACCATGAAGTGGTCAATCGTTACACGAAGGACGCGCAGATCATGGCGATCCATAATGCGCGCGCCTATATCGGTGACAGGCTGACGCGCGCGGTACCGCTGCATGCGCTGCTGGATCCGGCCAACGGCCCGCTGATTGCCGTTAAGCTGCATATTCTGACCCGCAAAACGCTGGGCGGTCTGCACACCAATCTCCAGTCGGCGGTTCTGGGCGAGGAGGGCGAGCCGGTTCCCGGCCTTTATGCAGCGGGCGAAGCTGCCGGTTTCGGCGGCGGCGGGTATCACGGCTATAATGCGCTGGAAGGCACTTTTCTAGGCGGTTGTATATTTTCCGGGCGGGCGGCAGGCCGGGCGGTCGCTTCAATCTGAATTGCCAAATACCTTCTGAAAACACCAGTAACCAACTGATTTAATAAAATTTTCAGCCATATTTCTGCCAGCGTCCCCCGTGGCGCGCTGTCCCGTTTTCTATATGAGATTTTTATATCGCGGCTGGTTTCCCTGTCTCGAAACCCTATGCCGTAAGGTCACATAATCCCTGCATGGCAAAAAAGCCTTCACAACAGGGAGCCCCGCAAGGGGACGACATTATGGACATCGCCGTCCTGGCAATCGGCATCGGCTTCTTCGCTCTGCTCTTCGGCTATCTGCGCGTCTGCGAAAAGCTTTGAGGGCGTAACATGCTGATCGAATACATCGCTGGCGCTTTGGTCGCCATCTTCATCGCGATCTATCTTCTTTATGCGCTCATTCGACCCGAGCGGTTTTGAGTTGCAGCCCCACTGGGCTTGGGAAAAACCATGACAATCAATGGATGGATACAGATCCTCGTCTTTTGCGGGATCATCATTCTGCTCATAAAGCCGCTTGGCGGCTATATAACGCGAGTCTTCAACGGCGACCGGACATTCCTTTCGCCGGTTTTCGTGCCTGTCGAACGCGGGCTATACCGTCTTGCGGGCACTGGCGAGCGCGAGGAACAGCACTGGACGAGCTACACCGCCGCCATGCTGCTGTTCAATCTGGCCGGGTTTCTTCTGCTTTATGCGATGCAACGGTTTCAGGGCGCATTGCCCTTCAATCCTATGGGCATGAGCAATGTGCCCGCCGACCTCGCCTTCAACACCGCCACCAGTTTCGTGACCAATACCAACTGGCAGAATTATGGCGGGGAAAGCACCATGTCCTATCTGACCCAGATGGCCGGACTGACGGTGCAGAACTTCGTCTCGGCTGCGACGGGCGTTGCAATCGCGATGGCGCTTATCAGAGCTTTCTCGCGCAAATCAATGAAAACGCTCGGTAATTTCTGGGTCGATCTGACGCGCTGCACGCTCTATATCCTGCTGCCGATCTGCATCGTGATGACGCTTGCCTTCGTCGCACTCGGTGTGCCGCAAACGCTTGGCGCCTATGCGCAGGCCACGACGCTGGAAGGCGCACGGCAGGTCATCGCGCTTGGGCCTGTTGCATCGCAGCTGGCAATCAAAATGCTCGGCACCAATGGCGGCGGCTTCTTCAACGCCAATTCCGCACATCCTTTTGAAAACCCGGACGCCATCTCCAACATGATCCAGATGGTTGCGATCTTCGCCATCGGCGCATCGCTGACCAATGTTTTTGGCCGCATGGTCGGCAATGAAAAGCAAGGCTGGGCCATTTTTGCGGCCATGGGCGTGCTGTTCGTCGCAGGCGTGGCCATCTGCTATTGGGCAGAAGCTGCGGGTAACCCGCTGATCCACGCGCTCGGCATCGACGGCGCGAATATGGAAGGCAAGGAAGCCCGCTTCGGCATCACCATGTCCGCCCTTTTCGCCGTGGTCACAACTGCTGCATCCTGTGGCGCGGTGATTGCCATGCATGACAGCATGATGGCGCTCGGCGGTATGATCCCGATGATCAACATGATGCTCGGAGAAATCATCATTGGCGGTGTCGGTGCAGGCTTTTACGGCATCATCCTGTTCGTCATCGTGGCGATTTTCGTTGCTGGCCTGATGGTTGGTCGCACGCCTGAATATCTGGGCAAGAAGATCGAGGCCAAGGAAGTCAAGATGGCGATGCTGGCCGTGCTGTGCCTGCCGCTGTCGATCCTCGGCTTCACGGCAATCGCCTCCGTCATTCCGGCAGGCTTGAGTTCAATTGCCAATCAGGGACCGCACGGCTTTTCGGAAATCCTCTACGCCTATACGTCGGGCACCGCCAATAACGGCTCGGCATTCGGCGGGCTCTCCGGCAACACGCCCTGGTACAACATCACCATCGGCCTTGCCATGCTGATGGGGCGCTTCCTCGTCATCGTTCCCGCCATGGCCATTGCCGGATCGCTGGTCGCCAAGAAAATCGCACCGCAATCGGCAGGCACCTTCCCGACCCATGGTCCTTTGTTCGTGGGCTTGCTGATCGGCGTCATTCTGGTTGTCGGCGGGCTGATCTTCTTCCCTGCGCTGGCGCTGGGACCGATCGCCGAACACCTCGCCTTGATCCAGGGAAAGACTTTCTGATGCTGAAACCGTCGAGTTGCATTCTGTCGATCCTTGCCGTGATGCTCATCCTGTTTCTCGCCATCCGGCTGATCTGAGCGTCCGCTTCGCAAAACATCTACTGGAGCCTCGTTATGAGCCAGTCCAAATCCGCGAGCATTCTCGATGCCCGCATCCTTATCCCGGCGGTTGGCGATGCCTTCCGCAAATTGAACCCGAAAAGCCTTGCCCGAAACCCGGTCATGTTCGTCGTGGCCGTCGTTTCCGCCCTCACCACGGTGCTGCTTGCAAAAGACATCGTGACCGGTGGGGCCAGTGTCGGCTTTTCATTCCAGATCGTGCTGTGGCTTTGGTTCACGGTGCTGTTCGCCAATTTTGCCGAAGCGGTTGCCGAAGGGCGTGGCAAGGCCCAAGCAGAATCGCTGCGCCGCACGCGCACCGAAACACAGGCCAAGCTTCTGAATGGCGACAGCAAGACCGATTACAAAACTGTACCCGGAACCAGCCTCAAGGTCGGCGATATCGTTCTCGTCGAAGCGGGCGACATCATCCCGTCCGATGGCGAGGTGATCGAGGGTGTGGCTTCGGTCAATGAAGCCGCCATCACCGGCGAATCTGCGCCCGTCATCCGCGAATCCGGCGGCGACCGTTCCGCCGTAACCGGCGGCACGCAGGTGCTGTCCGACTGGATCAGGGTGCGCATCACGGCGGCTCAGGGCTCGACCTTCATCGACAAGATGATCAGCCTCGTGGAAGGCGCCGAGCGCCAGAAAACCCCGAACGAAATCGCGCTCAACATCCTGCTGGCAGGCATGACACTGATCTTCGTTCTGGCCGTGGTGACGATTCCAAGCTTCGCGACCTATGCGGGCGGCTATATCCCGGTCATCGTGCTGGTTGCCCTGTTTGTAACGCTGATCCCGACCACCATCGGCGCTCTGCTGTCAGCCATCGGCATCGCAGGCATGGACCGTCTGGTGCGCTTCAATGTGCTGGCCATGTCGGGTCGGGCGGTGGAAGCAGCAGGTGATGTCGACACATTGCTCCTCGACAAGACTGGCACGATCACGCTCGGCAATCGTCAGGCAACCGCCTTCATGCCGGTAACCGGCGTCAGCGAACAGGAATTGGCCGACGCCGCGCAACTGGCCTCGCTTGCCGATGAAACACCGGAAGGTCGGTCCATCGTGGTTCTGGCCAAGGAGAAATATGCCATTCGCGGTCGCGATATGCAGAGCCTGCATGCGACTTTCGTGCCCTTTACGGCACAGAGCCGCATGAGCGGTGTCGATATCGACGGTTCGTCCATCCGCAAGGGCGCTGTGGATGCCGTGCTGAAACATGTGGGCCAGAACCGTGCGACCGAAGAAAAGGTCACCCACGAGCTACAAGCCATTGCCGATACGATTGCAAAATCCGGCGGCACGCCGCTGGCCGTGGTCAAGGATGGCAGGCTGCTTGGCGTTATCCATCTCAAGGATATCGTGAAGGGCGGCATCCGCGAGCGTTTCTCCGAACTGCGGCGCATGGGCATCCGCACGGTGATGATCACCGGCGACAACCCCATGACGGCAGCGGCAATTGCGGCAGAAGCGGGTGTGGATGATTTTCTGGCGCAGGCGACCCCGGAGAACAAGCTGGCGCTGATCCGCGAGGAACAGGCCAAGGGCAAACTCGTCGCCATGTGCGGCGACGGTACCAACGACGCACCGGCCCTCGCACAGGCCGATGTGGGTGTCGCCATGAATACCGGCACCGTAGCTGCCCGCGAGGCAGGTAATATGGTCGATCTCGACAGCGATCCGACGAAGCTCATCGAGATCGTTGAAATCGGCAAGCAGCTTCTGATGACGCGCGGCGCGCTGACGACCTTCTCCATCGCCAACGATATCGCCAAATATTTCGCGATCATTCCGGCCATGTTTCTGGCCTTCTACCCGCAGCTCGGCGCGCTCAACATCATGAACCTTGCCACGCCGCAAAGCGCCATTCTCTCGGCCATTATCTTCAACGCGCTCATCATCGTGGCGCTGATCCCGCTTTCGTTGAAGGGCGTGAAATACAAGGCCGTCGGCGCAGGCGCCCTGCTCTCGCGCAACCTGCTCATCTACGGCCTCGGCGGCGTCATCGTTCCGTTCATCGGCATCAAGGCCATCGATATGGCCATCGTTGCCCTTGGCCTCGCATAAGGATTTTCACCCATGTTGAAGCAACTTCGTCCCGCATTGGTTATGATCGTCGCGCTTACCGTCATCACCGGCTTCATCTATCCGCTCGGCATGACCGGCATCGCCCAGGCAATCTTTCCGCAGCAGGCCAATGGCAGCCTGATCGAGAAGGACGGAACGGTCATCGGTTCCGAGCTGATCGGCCAGAATTTTAGCGGCGACCGTTATTTCCACGGCCGTCCATCCGCCGCGGGCAAGGATGGCTACGATGCATCCAGCTCGGGCGGCTCCAATCTCGGCCCGACCAATCCCGCTTTGATCGAGCGGATCAAGGGCGAGGCGGAAACCTTGAAACAGGCAACGCCTGACACCGCGATCCCTATCGATCTCGTGACCACCTCGGCCAGCGGTCTCGACCCGCATATTTCGCCGGAAACAGCCCTTTATCAGATACCCCGCGTCGCCAAGGCGCGAGGTATCAGCGAAGCCGCGCTGCGCGGCATTGTCGAGCAGCAGGTGGAAGACCGCGAGCTTGGCTTTCTTGGTGAACCTGTGGTCAACGTCCTGAAACTCAATCTTGTTCTGGACAGAACCGCAGCTAAATAAAGTAGAATACGGGCGGCACAAACGATGCCGCCCGCTTCGCAGGAGCATTATCATTGATGTCGGACGACATTCGCGCTGACAACACACGGCCCTCTCCCGATGCCCTGCTCGAACAGGCGGAGCGCGAAACGCGTGGCCGCCTCAAGATATTTCTGGGCGCGGCTCCCGGTGTCGGCAAGACCTATGAAATGCTGATGTCCGGCAGAGCGCGCAAAGCCGATGGCGTCGATATGGTGATCGGCGTGGTCGAAACCCACGGTCGCCGCGACACCGAGGCCTTGGTCGACGGGCTGGAAGTCATCCCCCGCGCCCGCGTTGCCTATCATGGCCATGAACTGGAAGAGATGGACATTGACGCGGTGCTGGCGCGCCGTCCGCAGCTGGTTCTGGTGGATGAACTTGCCCATAGCAATGCGCCGGGCAGCCGTCACCCAAAGCGCTATCAGGATGTGGAGGAAATCCTCGCGCAGGGGATAGACGTCTACACCACGCTCAACATCCAGCATGTCGAAAGCCTGAACGATGTGGTGGCGCAGATCACGCGCATTCGCGTTCGCGAAACGGTGCCAGACAGTATCATTGACCGCGCCGACGATATCGAACTGATCGACC
Organism: Brucella haematophila; assembly: GCF_005938105.1. GTDB lineage: Bacteria > Pseudomonadota > Alphaproteobacteria > Rhizobiales > Rhizobiaceae > Brucella > Brucella haematophila. The sequence continues at coordinate 168,648 of NZ_VCPE01000004.1, forward strand.
TCACGCCCAGCGATCTCATCAAGCGGCTCAATGACGGCAAGGTCTATCTTCCCAAGACGGCTAAGCGTGCCATCCGCAACTATTTCTCGCCCGGCAATCTTACGGCCTTGCGCGAACTGGCACTGCGACGCACCGCGCAGCGGGTGGACGAACAGCTTCTCACCCATATGCGCGCCCATGCCATCGAAGGTCCGTGGGCTGCGGGGGACCGTATTCTCGTTGCCGTTGATGAACGGCCACGCAGCGCATCGCTGGTGCGCTATGCGCGCCGTCTGGCCGACCGGCTGCGCGCGCCCTGGGCGGTCATTCACATCGAAACGCCGCGCTCGGCGAACATGTCGGAGGATGAAAAAGACCGGCTGTCAGCCACCATGCGCCTTGCTGAACAGCTTGGCGGCGAGCCGATCATCATACCCGGCCAGTCGGTGGCGGAAGACATTATCCGCTATGCCAGCACGCATAATTTCACGCAGGTGGTCGCCGGAAAATCCGCCAAGCCGCGCTGGCGCGAAATTGTCGAAGGTTCGGTCGGGCACGACCTGATCCGCCGGGCGGGCGCTATAGATGTGCACATCACGGCGGGCATCGACCAGGAGGCTGCCAGCACTGCCCGCAAGGTCAAGACTGCCGCACCATCGGCAAGCCTGCAAATTCTGCCCTATGCAATCGGCACGGCAGTCGTCGCAGCCGCGAACGGCGTCGGGCTGCTGCTCGACCAGTTTCTGGATGTTCGCAGTATAGCGCTGGTCTTCGTCGTCGGCGTGCTTGGCGTTGCGGTTACGCTAGGTCTGTGGCCAGCGCTGTTCGTTTCCATCATCAGCGCCTTCGCCTATAATTTCTTCTTCCTGCCGCCGCTTTACACGCTGTCCATTGCCGACCCGGAAAGCGTGGTGGCCCTCGTCTTCTTCCTCCTCGTCAGCTTTGTAGCCAGCAATCTGGCAAGCCGCGTGCAGCGTCAGGCGGCATCGGCACGGCAGCGCGCGCGCATGACCGAGGATCTTTATCTTTTCAGTAAGAAACTCGCCGGCACCGGCTCGCTGGACGATGTGCTTTGGGCAACAGCCTTCCAGATTGCGTCCATGCTGAAGGTGCGTGCGGTCATCCTGCTGCCGGAGCGCGAGAGCATCGCGGTGCGCGCCGGATATCCACCGGATGACACACTCGACGATGCCGATATCGCCGCTGCCCATTGGGCTTGGGAGCACAATTTGCCCGCTGGACGTGGTGCCGATACGCTGCCCGGCGCACGCCGTCTTTACCTGCCGCTGCGCACCGCGCGAACTTCGGTCGGCGTTATCGGTCTCGACAATGACCGTCAGGGGCCGATCCTCACGCCCGAACAGCAAAGACTGTTCGAAGCGCTGGCCGATCAGGCTGCCATCGCCATTGAGCGTGTGCAGTTGGTGGAAGATGTCGAGCGCGCAAGGCTGGCCGCCGAAACCGACAAGTTGCGCTCCGCACTTCTCACCTCGATCTCGCACGACCTGAAAACGCCGCTTGCGGCCATCATGGGTGCCGCCACCACCTTGCGCGAATATCACGGCTCTTTACCTGCTGAAGATCAGGCCGATCTTTATCAGACCATCGTGGACCAGTCGGAACGCCTCAATCGCTTCATCGCCAATCTTCTCGACATGACCCGCATTGAAGCGGGTGCTATGGAGCCGAACCTTTCTCCGCATTATATCGGCGATATTGTCGGTGCCGCCTTACACCGGGCCGCAAAAATTCTTGCGCGCCATGCGGTGCGCGTCTCGGTGCCCGCCGATCTGCCGATGCTGCGGCTGGATGCGGTTTTGTTCGAGCAGGTTCTGTTCAATCTCCTCGATAATGCCGCGAAGTACGCGCCGGAAGCCTCTGAAATTGCTATTGAAGCCCATATCAGCGGCACGCGGCTCATTCTGGAGATCGCCGATCAGGGGCCGGGCATTCCTGCCGATGACCGGGAGCGGATTTTCGACAGCTTCTATCGCGTTCGCAAGGGCGATCACGTACAAGCAGGCACGGGCCTTGGCCTCTCCATCGCGCGCGGTTTTGTCGAGGCGATGGGCGGCACCATTTCCGCTCGTAATCGCAGCGACCATGACCACAATCGGTCTGGCGCAGTCTTCGTCATCTCACTGCCGCTTCCCTCCGGCGACGCTGAAACGGAAACAACGCAATGAATACGCAAAGCGTCAAAGTGCTGATCGTCGATGACGAACCGCCAATCCGTAAGCTCCTACGGGTCGGGTTGACCACAGAAGGCTATACGACCGTTGAGGCGGCCAATGCCACTGAGGCGATGGAGAAGATCGAGGCTGAAAGCCCTGACCTTGTGCTGCTCGACCTTGGTCTGCCGGATATGGACGGCCATCGACTCCTGCTGCAATGGCGGCAGGAAGGGCGCAACCTGCCCATCCTCATCCTGTCGAGCCGCACCGACGAGGTGGGTATCGTCAAGGCGCTGGAACTCGGCGCCGATGATTATGTGACCAAGCCCTTCGGCATGCGCGAACTTGCAGCGCGCATCCGCGTCGCGCTCCGTCACAAGCTACAACAGCAGGGCGAAAAGCCGATTTTCCAGAGCGGCGGTCTTTCGGTTGATCTGGTACGGCGCATCGTCAAGGTCGATGGTAACGACATCAAGCTGTCGCCCAAGGAATATGACATTCTCCGCCTTCTGGTGCAGCATGCAGGCAAGGTTCTGACCCATCAGTATATTCTCAATCAGGTCTGGGGCCCGGCGGCAGATGTGCAATATCTGCGCATCTATGTACGTCAGCTTCGGCAGAAGATCGAAGCCCTGCCCGACCAGCCGCAATATATTCTCACCGAAACCGGTGTTGGCTATCGCCTGCGCGAAGCGGACGCCCTATAATCAGAAAGACGCTGAGAAAACCGGTAACGGAGGTATTCGATGGTCGAGCTGACGAACAATCTGGACAATCTGGAATTCATCATTGCGAAGGCGCGCGAATATGACGTTCAGGTGCCTGCGGTGGACGAAGACTCCGGTTCCAATCCCGGCGACGACAGAGACGTCGATATTCTCGATGCTTCGCTCGACAATCCGACCCGGAAAGAGCTTTTCGCCGCCATACGCTCCCTGAATGAAGACCAACGCATCGAATTGCTTGCCTTGATGTGGGTTGGACGCGGCGATTTTTCGCCCGAAGAATGGGATGAGGCGTTATCCACGGCAAGCGACCGCCATAACGGGCGCGAGGCAAAATACCTGATCGGAACGCCGCTTCTGGGTGATTATATCGAGGAGGGCCTTGTATCGCTCGGCATTGATGTCGAAGCCTACGATAATGAATAAGAAAAATTGATGATTCCATCCGTCCTTCTGTTTTGACGCTGCCATATCCGGGCATTAAGGTTGCGCGCAAATGCAAACCGGTTCGATTTGGACCGGCTTGTAAAAGAACATATGGGAATTCAAAACCGACGGAGGAATGCGCCATGCTTCAGAAGAACCTGGTTCAGAAAACGGATTTTTACATCGACGGCGCCTGGCGCGCTCCAATCGACGCCAAGAGCATCGAAGTCGTTAATCCGGCCAATGAAAAGCCTTATGCGGTGATCTCGGGCGGTTCGGCTGCCGATATCGATCTCGCTGTAGCTGCAGCGCGCAAGGCATTTCCCGCTTGGGCCGAAACGCCAGCGAAAGAGCGTATCGCCTATATCCGCCGTATCGCAGAAATTTACGATTCCCGCATGGATGAAATGGCCAAGGCCATTTCGCACGAAATGGGTGCGCCGATTACGCTTGCGCGTGAATCGCAAGCTGCCGTTGGCGTGTCGCACATCAAGGCTTTTGTCGCCGCCTTCGAGAATTTCGAGTTTGAAGAAATTCTTTCTCCTAAATTTCCAAACCAGACCATCGTGCATGAACCTATCGGCGTTTGTGGGCTGATCACCCCGTGGAACTGGCCGATGAACCAGATTGCGCTGAAGGTCATTCCCGCGATTGCGGTTGGCTGCACGGTCGTGCTCAAGCCGTCCGAAATTGCGCCGATGTCGGCCATGCTGTTCGCCGAATTTGTCGATGCAGCCGGTCTGCCAAAGGGCGTGTTCAACCTCGTCAATGGCGAAGGCCCGGTGGTCGGCGAAGCCCTGTCGCAGCACCCGGATGTGGACATGATGTCCTTCACCGGCTCGACACGCGCAGGCACAGCGGTTTCCCGCGCTGCCGCGGCAACCGTCAAGCGCGTTTCGCTGGAACTCGGCGGCAAGTCGCCAAACATCGTCTTTGCCGATAGCGATCTGGAAAAGACCATCGAGCGCAGCCTCGCCCATTGCTTCGAGAACACCGGTCAGTCCTGCAATGCGCCGACGCGCATGCTGGTTGAGCGCTCGGTCTATGACAAGGCCGTCGAATTCGCGAAGAAGGTAACCGAAGGCACCAAGGTCGGTGATCCTGCGGAAGAAGGCGACCATATCGGACCGCTTTCCTCGTCGATCCAGTTCGAGAAGGTCCAGAAGCTCATCCAGAAGGGTATCGACGAAGGTGCACGCCTCGTTGCTGGCGGCACGGGCCGTCCGGACGGCTTCACGGAAGGCGACTTCGTCAAGCCGACTGTCTTCGCCGACGTGAACAACGACATGACCATCGCGCGCGAAGAAATCTTCGGGCCGGTGCTGGCCATGATCCCGTTTGAAACGGAAGAAGAAGCCATCGCCATCGCCAATGACACGCCTTACGGTCTGGCCGCCTATATCCAGACCGGCAGCCCGGAACGCGCCAAGCGCGTTGCGCGCAAGCTCCGCGCTGGCATGATCCAAATCAACGGCACGTCCCGCGCTCCGGGCAGCCCGTTTGGCGGATACAAGCAGTCGGGCAATGGTCGCGAAGGCGGCAAGTGGGGTCTTGAAGACTTCATGGAAGTGAAGCTCATCAGCGGCTGATTTTGACCAGCAGATGTTAAACATGAAAAAGCGCCGCTAAACGGCGCTTTTTCTTTATAAAACTTGCTCTTCAAACCGGAAAGTCAAGCAACCGGCGTGGATGGCAACAAGGCCTGCAAGGCATCGTAGCATGCCAGCACCGTTTCCATTTGCGCAGTGTGGCCTTTAACGAAAGCGCTGCCATAGATCGTCTCATCCGGATATTCCGTGATGAGCGTCAGCGGCACCGTATGGCGGTCATCGACACCGACAAGGCACGGGAAACCGTTGATAATGCGGAAGCCCGTTTCGCCTGCATGTTGCTCGAAAAGCCTGATCTGGGCGTTATTATAGGCAACCAAACCGTCAATGGCGGCCAGATGTTTTGTCACGCGGTCGATCAGTTCTTCTGCTTCCTTTTCCCAGGAGGCATGGTGGCGAATGATCAGGAAAAAGCCCTTCGGCAGCGTCCACATGGCAAAGGAACGCGGCACATAGCCGGAGAGCGGGCGCGTCCATTCATGCGACGGATAACCGTGCAGGTTGACGTGCAGTTTCGCATCAGTCCGCTTTTCCGCCTCGACGCGAATGGCTTTTTCGTAAAGCCCCTCGCCGCTGCGATATTCCAGATCGTCACCCAGCGCCGTATAGCGCGCGGCGTGATGCATGTGATGCGGCTGAAGTGCGCAAAGCCGTTTGTGTATCTCGTATCCGTCCGGGTTTTCCTGCGGAGAGATCGTGAAATGCGTGCCCTCGCGCGCCACAAGCCGGTTGGCCGCGCGCAACGCGCCAACAACACCTGTCGTTTCATTGGCGTGCTGCCCGGCGCTGATCATCATCGCGGCATCGCTGCCCTTGCGATACGTCGCGCGCACCGTTCTGCCAGAGCGGGTTCTGGCGTCGAATGGCTCACCGCCAAGTCTGGCAATTTCACGACGGATCTGATCGGCGGAAAGCGGCGCTTGCGCCGTTTCCAGAACCTGCTCTGCAGTCAATGCATCATCGGTGGAAAGCGGTCGCATTTCCACTTTGACTGACGGTTCGGCATCGCGGAAGCGGACTTCCGGCACGATCTGGCCCGGTTGCAAGCCACGGTCACCGACCGGGCGGCCGGACTTTTTCTGAAAGACTTCCAGCAGCGAGAAATAGATATCCTCGTGCATGGCCTCGGTCAGGCTCAGCGTCTCCTCATCGTAAGGCAGGCGGCGGTCGGTGATCGGCAGACTGACGGCGATGTTCAGCTCATCGAAATAAGGTTCACCACGCTTCCAGTCATGGGCGGCGATGGTCGAGACAGTGTCATGAAACAGCTTTTCATACGAAGTCTCATAGCGCGCGCTTTCTGTCTTGCCGTCCTGCGTGACAGTCAGCCAGCCGGTTGGCGAGACCAGTGTTTCGCCGATGAAATCCACATGCACGCGGTTCGGCGCAAAAACCCGATGGCTTTCGCTATGGCCATCCGCAAAGACCAGATCGACTTCATAATGAAAATCGTCTTTGCCCGAAGCTGCGAAAGTCACCTCTGCCTCCGGCAGCAACGCAGACAAGGGATAGGTTTCGAGCAGAAAACGGTTCTGTACGCAAGCCTCATGACGCGGATAACGGATCACCGCCGACTTCAGCGCCGCGCCATCCACTTCCTCCAGAAAGAAATGCAGAAGCGGCTTGTAAGCCGAATGCAGCCGCGCCTCGACGCCTGCTTCACGCAACTTCGTTTCGGCAGCAAAGCGGCTCGGCTGATCATCGAACAGCCATGCTTCCACCTTCGCGCCGCGCATTTCCGGTTTCAGAAAGTGCTCGACAAGCGCATGAACGGTGCGCGGATAGGTTTTCTCATAAAGCACGCTCATCGGGAAGTCCTGCCAGTTGGGTCGAGGCTGTCACGCAGCCAGTCGCCAAGAAGATTGAGACCAAGCACGGTGAAGAGAATGGCGAGGCCCGGGAAAATGCTCACCCACCATGCGGTCTGGAGATAGGTGCGCCCGTCGGCCAGCATGCCGCCCCAGCTTGGAATGGTCGGATCGACACCAAGGCCGAGGAAGGTCAGGCTCGATTCCAGCAAAATATTATTGGCCACATTGAGCGTCATCAGCACGATGACCGGACCGAGCAGGTTCGGCAGCAGATGCTGGAAGATGATGCGCCAGTCCTTCACGCCGATAGCGCGAGCAGACAGGATGAACTCGCGCTCGCGCAACGACAGCACCGAGCCGCGCACCAGTCGCGCATATTGCACACATTGCGAGACGATCAGCAGGATGATGGTGTTGAACAAGCCACCGCCCAGAATGGCCATCACCGTGATGGCAAGCAGGATGAACGGCATGGCCAGCTGAACATCGACAAAGCGCATCAGCGCCATGTCCCAGAAGCCGCGATAATAGCCGGCAACGAGACCCATGATCGTGCCGATGACCACGGAGCCGATCACCGAAACGAAACCGACAAACAGCGAAATCTTGCCGCCCGTGATAACCCGCGCCAGCACGTCGCGGCCCAGCGGATCTGTGCCGAAAACATGGGCCGGATTGACGAATGGCGGCGTCAGGCGCGCCAGAAGATCAATCTTGTTGGCGCCGCCCGGAAACAGATAGCCGGAGAAAATCACGGCCAGACAAATGCAACCGGTCAGCACGACGCCGACAATGAATTCGAGGCTCGCAAAACGCGAAAACAGAACGGATGAGGTCTTGGTTGCCATGGGTCCTACTCCGTGCGGATACGCGGATCGACAAGGCCATAGGCGATGTCCACGAGAAGATTGACGCCGATGATCAGCATGGAAAGGATCGCGATGGTGGCCTGCAAGACAGGATAATCGCGCCCGGCCACAGCGTCGAAGGCAAGCGTGCCCATGCCCGGCCAGTTGAACACGCGTTCCACCACGACGATACCGCCGAGCAGACCGCCAAACTGAAGGCCGAGATAGGTGATCAGCGGGATGGCGCAATTGCGCAGCGCATGCTTGTAGAGCACCTTGTTCTCGCTCAGCCCCTTAGCCCGTGCCACCATGATATATTGCGATTGCAGCGTCTCCAGCATCGCCGTGCGCACAAGGCGGACATTGGTCGCGGTCAGAATGATGCCCATGGTGAGCGCTGGCATGATGAAGCTTGCAATGCCGCTCATGCCGCTTGGCGGCAGCCATTGCAGCGTGATGCCGAACAGCAGCACCAGCATGGTTGCCAGCCAGAAATTCGGGAAGGACAGACCCACCAGCGAGCAGATACGGATGAGCTGATCGGCCCATTTTCCACGCGACACCGCAGCCTTGATGCCAAGTGGAACGGAAATCACGATGGAAACGAACAGGGAGGCGAAGGCCAGCATCAGCGTGGCAGGCAGAGCGCCGGCCACGAGCGTGGAAACCGGCGTGCCGCCAAGGAAACTGCGCCCCAGATCCATCGTGAACAGTCCCTTGAGGAACTGCCAATATTGAACGAAGAACGGCTGGTTGAGACCGAGACCTTCGCGGATGCGTGCGAGGTCGGCTTCGGTGATGCTGCCAGCACCCTGCGTCAGCATCAATGCCGGATCGCCTGTCAGGCGGACCGCGAAAGCGACAAGCAGCGTCATCGCGACAAGCACGAACAACGCCTGCAAAATTCGTTTGATCAGAAATCCGGCCACCAGTGCGCCTCCGAAATGCTGCGGCAAGCCGGTCATATCCGGCTTGCCGTATTGTCATTCTTGCTTATTCGACAGTGACGTCCGTCAGACGCAGACGGCTGTCAGGCACCGGCACGAAGTTCTTCACGCGCTTGTTGACGCCGAAGATTGCCTTGAGGTTGTAGAGCGGCATTTCCAGTGCGCGATCGGCTGCGTAATGCGCGATTTCCTGCAGGAGCTTCTCACGTTCACCGCGATCAATAACCGAGCGCTGCGCCTCCAGCATCTTGTCGAGCTTTTCGTCCTTGTCGTACGGGTTCCACTTTTCACCCGAATGGTACATGGAATAGGCGGTGTTATCATAGTCGAAGGTCCAGCCGCCCCAGGCCTGCTGGAACATCGCGCCGGTCTTGCCCTGCGGGATGATATCGTTCAGCAGAACATTGGTGTCGTAAGGCTTGATGGTTGCATTGACGCCGACCATCTGCAGGAAGCTTGCGATAACCTGCGCCACTTCATTGAAGCTTGCATCCTGACCGCGCACGTCGATCTGTACAGTTGCGCCGGGCTGAACGCCCGCTTCTTCTAGCAGCTTCTTCGCGCCTTCCGGATCGTAAGGCAGCGGCTTCATGTTCGGGTCGAAGCCGAAGGACAGCGAACCCTGAAAACTTGCAATCGGCTCTGCCTGACCTGCCAGAATGGACTGGATGATCGCGTCGCGATCAACCGCCATCGTCAGCGCCTTACGCACGCGCTCGTCCTTGGTGATGCCGTCAGCTGTGTTGAAACGCAGGGCATAGACCGTCGGGCCAGCCGTTGTGACGAGTTCCAGCTTCGGATCGCTCTGAATGGTCGGGATCATGCCAATCGGAATGGTCGGCGGGATGACCAGATCAACGCGACCGGCCTGAAGCTCGGCAACAGCGGTCGAAGGCTCGGTGATAAAGCGATATTCGAGTTCGGAAAGCTTCGGCGCGCCGCCCCAATGATCGGCGAACGCCTCAAGCTTGATGTTGACCTTCGGCTCATAGGAAACGAATTTGAACGGTCCGGTGCCGACCGGATGGGTGTTGAAATAGTCGTCACCCTTTTCCTGAATATATTTCGGCGGAACGATCATGCCGCCATAACCAGCCAGCTTGGTGATGAGGACTGGGTCCGGTGCCTTCAGATGAAAATCGACGGTCTTGTCGTCGATGACTTCCACCTTCTCGATGGCAATATAGTTGGAACGCTGCGGGCCTTTCGCGCCCTCGTCACCGAGCAGGCGATCAAAGGTGAACTTGACGGCTTCGGCATTGAACGGTTCGCCATTATGGAACTTGACGTTCTCGCGCAGATGGAAGCGGATGCGCTTGCCGTTATCCAGCTCTTCCCACGAGGTTGCCAGTGCCGGAACGATCTTGAGGTCCGGTCCGCGATAGACGAGACCATCGAAAATATTGGTAGCGACAGAAGCCCAGTTGACGAGGAAAGTGTCGATCGGATCCCAGCTGCCCGGGTCCTGCGGCGACGAAACGGTCAGCTTTCCGGCCGCGAAAGCCGGAGCAGATGCAAACACTGCCGCCGAGAGAGCGGAAGCCATGAGAACGGCTTTAAGTGTTTTCCTTATCATTGTTTTTCCCCTTTGGGTTTCTGTTGAACTTTGTGCGTCAGGCTGTTTCGGCCACGAAATGCCCGGTTGCGACCTCGCGATGGCGATAGATCGGCGGCTTGTCATCGATCCGGCGCGTTGTGCTTGGAATTTCACCTTCCAGCGCAGGCCGGTTGGTGCGCGCCAACGGATCAGCAATCGGCACAGCCGAGAGAAGCCGCTTCGTGTAGTCATGCGATGGTGTTTCGAAAACCTGCTGCCGCGAGCCGAGTTCCATGATCTGGCCAAGATAAAGCACAGCCACACGATGGCTCATCTTTTCGACCACCGCCATGTCGTGGCTGATGAAGAGATAAGCCAGCCCCTGCTCTTTCTGCAGGTCCATGAACAGGTTGATGACCTGCGCCTGAATGGAAACATCGAGCGCCGACAGAGCTTCGTCGGCGATGATGAGCTTTGGCTTGGAAGCGAGCGCACGCGCTATGCAGACGCGCTGGCGCTGACCGCCGGAAAATTCGTGCGGATAGCGCTTCGCATGTTCCGGGCCGAGGCCAACCCGCTCCAGCAATTCGGCCACGCGCGCATTGATTGCCTTGTCATTGTCGAGAAGGCCATGCGTGCGGATCGGTTCCGCAATGGAAAAGCCGACCGTCTTGCGTGGATCGAGCGACGCGAACGGGTCCTGGAAAATATACTGCACTTCACGGCGCATGGCATAACGCTCGGCAGCGCTCATGGCCGAATAGGCCTTGCCGTTGAAGCGAATATCGCCGGAAAGCGGCGTCTGCAATTGCTGGATGGTGCGCCCAATGGTCGATTTTCCCGACCCGGATTCACCGACCAGCGCCAGCGTTTCGCCCGGATAAATATCGAATGCGACCTTCGACACCGCGTTGCAGACATGCGTGACCTTGCCGAACAGGTTCTTCTTGATCGGAAAGCGCACGTAAAGATCGTCCACCGACAGCAACGGCTTGTCGCCATAACGCGCCGTGTCTTGAATGCGCTCCTCACCCGTCAGAACAGGCACGCCATCGCGCATGGTCATGACCGGCATTCGCTTCGGAAAGGCTTCGCCCGTCATGCTGCCAAGCTTCGGCACTGCCGACAGCAACGTCTTGGTATAGGCATGTTCCGGCTTCGAGAAAATCTGCCCGACCGGGCCTTCTTCCACCTTCCTGCCTTTCCACATGACGACGACATCGTCGGCCATTTCCGCCACCACGCCCATGTCGTGCGTGATGAAAATTACCGCCATTTCAAGCTCTTGCTGCAAATCTCTGATAATGTGCAGTATCTGGGCCTGAATGGTCACATCGAGTGCGGTCGTCGGCTCATCAGCGATCAACAGTTTCGGACGGCAGGCAAGCGCCATGGCGATCATGACGCGCTGGCGCATACCACCGGAAAGCTGATGCGGATAGCGCTTCAGAAGCCCTTCCGCATCCGGCAGCCGCACCATTTCCAGAAGCCGCTTCCCCTCGGCAAGCGCCGCCTGCTGGGTCATGCCTTCATGCAGCATCAGCACTTCGGATAGCTGGTTGCCGATGGTGAAAACCGGATTGAGTGACGTCATTGGCTCCTGGAAGATCATGGCGATCTCCTTGCCGCGAATGCCCCGCATTGTCTTCTGATCGGCCTTGAGCAGATCGCGCTCGCCAAACAGAATGCGGCCGGACGGGAATTTCGCGCCGCTCATATCGGCAAGCCGCATGATGGAAAGCGACGTGATGGACTTGCCCGAACCGGATTCGCCCACCACAGCCAGCGTGCGACCGGGATGGACCGAGAAACTCAGATCGTCAACGACACGGCTCGCGCCAAATTCGACACTGAGGCCATCGACGGTCAGCAGAGGTTTTGAAACTGGTTCGCTCAACTCGGTTCCGCTCAAACTTTCAACCCTCTTAAAGTGTGATGGCAGACCGCGTGGCCTGATTGAATGCACCGGACATAAAGCGCAGAAGGGCAGCCACTTCGGAAAGCGTTTCTTCCGATGGGCGCGCATTGGCCGTGGAATCGACCAGAAGACGCTCACGAATTTGCGCATAACGCGCGCAGGCATCGGCGCCCTTGGCGGTGATCTTCACCGTCTTTTCCTTTGCCGCTTTGCCGGTCGTCAGCAAGCCGGCATTTTCAAGCTTGCGGATGGCATAGGTGGCAATATGCGTGTCTTCAATGTCGAGAACGAGGCAGATATCGGCAAGCTTCTTCTCACGGTCGCGGTGGCGGATCGAATGGAGAATCAGCACTTCGATGGGGGAAAGCCCCGGCAAGCCCGCCGCTGCCATGCAGCGGACCATCCAGCGTGAAAACGCATGCGATGCGAGAATGAGGCCGTATTCAACCTCGGACATGCCGGGCGAACCGCCTTCGGCCAGATGCGCGGACGAAACAATGGGGCCAATCGAGGCAACCGGGCGCAAATGCTTGGGCAGCGTGACTTCATCGAAGCCAGCCTCCTGCATTTCGTCTCCGGTTTTAGGCTCTTCCTCAAAAGCCTTATCTTTACCCATTTTGACGCTCCCGCTTTTATGTGAATTTTATGTCATCATCTTATCGACATTTTGTCAATAAAATGTGACTATCAATTTCAGAAGTGTTTTCAGAATACACAACTCAATGCATCTGGAATTTTGTGTGAGGGAGCCAGCGATGAGCGGAACGGGACGCGGAGTATGGGACTTCTGGATCGACCGCGGCGGTACGTTTACGGACGTCATCGGGCGGGATCCACAGGGCCAGCTCCATGCACGCAAGGTTCTCTCCGAAAACCCGTCTGCCTATAAGGATGCCGCCGTTCACGGCATTCGCCTGCATCTTGGCCTCAAGACCGGCGAAGCGGTTCCCGCCGGAATCATCGGCGAAGTTCGCATGGGCACGACGGTCGCGACCAATGCGCTTCTGGAGCGCAAGGGCGAGCGGCTGGCCCTTGTCACCACCAAGGGTTTTCGCGATGCGCTGCGCATTGGCTATCAGGAGCGCAAGAACATTTTTGCGACCGAAATCATCAAGCCGGAAGCGCTTTATGAAAAGGTCGTGGAGCTGAACGAACGCGTTCAGGCAGACGGCACGATTGAAACGGCGCTCGATCCCTCCGAGGCCGAAGCAGCATTGGTTGCGCTGAAGGAACAGGGCTACAAATCCGTCGCTATCGCCCTCATGCATGCTTATAAGTTTCCTGCGCATGAGGCTGAAATTGCTCGCATTGCGCGTGGTCTCGACTTTGAGCAGGTCTCCGTCAGCCACGAGGTATCTCCGCTGATCAAGCTGGTCGGGCGCGGTGACACTACCGTCGTCGATGCCTATCTGTCGCCGGTTCTCCGCCGTTATGTTGCGCAAGTGTCCAACGAGCTGGATGTCGAGCGCACCGGCGCGCGCGTCATGTTCATGATGTCGTCGGGTGGTCTCACGGCAGCCGATCTGTTTCAGGGCAAGGATGCAATCCTTTCCGGCCCGGCAGGCGGCGTTGTCGGCCTCGCCCGTACCGGCGAAACGGCAGGCTTCCCCAAAGTCATCGGCTTTGACATGGGTGGCACCTCCACGGACGTCGCGCATTTCGATGGCGAATATGAACGCGCTTTCGAAACCGAAGTTGCCGGGGTGCGCGTTCGCGCGCCCATGATGCTGATCCACACCGTTGCCGCAGGTGGTGGCTCGATCCTGCATTACGATGCCGGACGTTTCCGCGTCGGCCCGGATTCGGCAGGCGCCAATCCCGGCCCGGCCTGCTACCGCAATGGCGGACCGCTCGCCGTCACCGACGCCAATGTCATGCTGGGCAAGCTGTTGCCGGAATTCTTCCCGGCGATCTTCGGTCCCGAACAGAACCAGCCGCTTGATGTGGAGCGGGTGCGTGAACTCTTCACCGCACTCGCAACCGAGATTGGCGATGGCCGTTCGCCGGAAGCAGTTGCCGACGGCTTCATCCGCATTGCGGTTGCCAATATGGTCGAGGCGATCAAGAAAATTTCCGTCCAGCGCGGCTATGATGTGACACGCTATGCGCTCAACTGCTTTGGTGGCGCTGGCGGTCAGCACGCCTGCCTCGTGGCGGATGCGCTTGGCATGAAGAATATTCTCCTCCATCCGATGTCCGGCCTGCTTTCCGCCTATGGCATGGGTCTGGCCGATATTCGCGCCACCCGTCAAAAGGCGCTCGGCGTCGCGCTCGATCCGGCTGCCCCCACAGCCCTGAAGGAGTTGGGCGAAGAACTGGCGCAGGAATGCGTTACCGAACTTCTGACCCAGGGCATCGAGGCCGCAGCCGTACAGCGTCATCTGCGCGCGCATATCCGCTATGCGGGCACCGACACGGTGCTGTCCGTTGAGGCCACCTTCCCCACTGAGGACAATGCTGATCGTCTTCGCGCCGAATTCGAGGCAGCCCATAAGCGCCGGTTCGGCTTCATTGCGGAGAACAAGGCTCTTGTTATCGATGCCGTGGAAGTCGAGGCCGTTGGTGGTGGCGCAGGCGAGACCGAAAGCGCCCAATCGCTCGATAGCGATCTGGAAGCTGAAACCGCCAAGCGGACCCGCTTCTTCTCGCAAGGCGAGTTGCACGATGCGGGCGTCGTCTTGCGCGAGCAGATGCAGCGCGGCCAGACCGTTACCGGCCCGGCGATCATCATCGAAAAGAACCAGACCATCATTATCGAAGATGGCTGGCAGGCTCGCCTGACCGCGCATGACCATGTGGTACTGACGCGCATCAAGGCGCTGCCCGTGCGCACGGCCATCGGCACCGAAGCCGATCCGGTCATGCTGGAGATTTTCAACAATCTCTTCATGTCCATTGCCGAGCAAATGGGCGTGACGCTTCAGAACACTGCTTATTCGGTGAACATCAAGGAACGTCTGGACTTTTCCTGCGCGGTTTTCGACGCGGCAGGCAATCTTGTCGCCAATGCGCCGCATATGCCGGTGCACCTCGGTTCCATGGATGCGTCGGTCGCCACCGCCATCCGCGAAAACAGCGACATCAAGCCGGGCGATGTGTTCCTCATCAACGCGCCTTATAATGGCGGCACCCATCTGCCCGATCTCACCGTCTGCACGCCGGTTTTCGATGACGATAATCGTGAAATCCGCTTCTGGGTCGCAAGCCGTGGCCACCACGCCGATATTGGCGGCATTGCACCAGGCTCCATGTCGCCGCTTGCGGTCAATATCGAGCAGGAAGGCGTCTATATCGACAATTTCAAGCTGGTCGATCGCGGCACCTTCCGTGAAGAGGCGCTCGCCGCTCTGCTGACTGGCGCCACCTACCCTGTCCGCAACCTGACGCAGAACGTCAACGATCTGAAGGCGCAGATCGCCGCCAATGAAAAGGGCGTCGCAGAGCTGAAAAAGATGATCCGCCTTTTCGGCGAGGATGTCGTGAAAGCCTATATGGGCCATGTTCAGGACAATGCCGCCGAAAGCGTGCGCCGCGTGCTCGACAAGCTGCCGGACGGTCACTTCACTTATGAGATGGATCAGGGCTGCCAGATCGAGGTGCGCGTCACCATCGACAAGGAAAAGCGTGAAGCGACCGTCGATTTCACCGGCACGTCAGAACAGCGTTCCGACAATTTCAACGCGCCGGAACCCGTCACCCGCGCGGCTGTGCTCTATGTCTTCCGCGTGCTGGTCGAAGGCGACATTCCGATGAATGCAGGCTGCCTGCGACCGATCAGGATCGTCGTGCCGGAAGGCTCGATGCTCTCGCCGCAATATCCGGCGGCGGTCGTGGCAGGCAATGTCGAAGTCAGTCAGGCTGTCACCAACTGCCTGTTCGGCGCGACCAAGGCTATGGCCGCAGCACAAGGCACCATGAACAATCTGACTTTCGGCAATGACGAATATCAGTATTACGAAACCATCTGTTCCGGTGCGCCCGCCGGTCCCGGTTTCAACGGTGCCGATGCTGTGCACACGCATATGACCAATTCGCGCCTGACCGACCCGGAAATTCTGGAAACCCGTTTCCCCGTCTTGCTGGAAGATTTCCATATTCGCGAAGGTTCCGGCGGAAAAGGCAAATGGCATGCGGGCGATGGCACCAAACGCACGATCCGCGCCTTGAAGACGCTGGAATTTGCCATTCTCTCGGGTCATCGCCGCGTGGCGCCTTTCGGTCTCGAAGGCGGCGAAGCCGGTCAGACCGGTCGCAACGAAGTGCGCCGCAAAGACGGTTCTGTCGATGTGCTCGGCAATTGCGACCAGACTGTTCTGGAAGCAGGCGAAGCCTTTACCGTCATCACGCCGACCGGCGGTGGTTTCGGCAAGCCTGAGTAAATCATTCCCCTAACCATTCCGTTCCATCTGAAAATGCACCGCCGCCAGCTAAAATTCTGGCGGCGTTTTGCATTCAAACGAAGCAAAATCGGCCCGTGGATAGGAAGCAAGCGAATGCTTTTTCCACCCTTCCGATCCTCACTGGAAAATGTTAGAATTATTCACCCAAATTCGTCATATAATTAGGAACACATCCTAATAATTGTGCCTTAATGGTCGTTTTGGACGCATCTTTAGAATTAAATTTCTGCGATCAATAGAACATCAACCAGTTCACGGATACCGAAAATGAAATTCGCTCAGATCATCGCTACCGCAGGCATCATTCAGGCAGCTCTCTTCACCGGCGCAATGGCCGGGGAAAATCTCGACGCCATCAAGTCGGCGGGCGTTCTGAAGATCGGCACCGAAGGCACCTATGCGCCTTTCACCTATCACGACAAGGACAACAAGCTCGTCGGCTTCGACGTGGAAATCGGTGAAGCCGTGGCTGCCAAGCTCGGCGTCAAGCCGGAATTCGTCGAAGGCAAGTGGGACGGCCTGATCGCCGGTCTCGACGTCAACCGTTACGATGCCGTCATCAATCAGGTTGGCATCACCGAAGAGCGCAAGAAGAAGTTCAACTTCTCCAACCCTTACATCGTTTCCAAGGTTGTTCTGATCGTCAACGACAAGAACGACACGATCAAGGATTTTGCCGATCTGAAGGGCAAGAAGTCGGCGCAGTCGCTGACCAGCAACTACGGCAAAATCGCCAAGGAAGCCGGCGCGGAACTCGTGGCCACCGATGGTTTCGACCAGTCGATCCAGCTCGTTCTGACGGGCCGCGCCGATGCGACGCTGAATGACAGCCTGTCCTTCCTCGACTTCAAGAAGCATCAGCCGAAGGCTCCGGTCAAGATCGTGGCCGAGAAGGAAAACGCTGACGCTTCGGGCATCATCGTTCGCAAGGGCGACGACGATCTCGTTGCAGCGATCAACAAGGCGCTGGACGACATCAAGGCCGACGGCACCTACGACAAGATCGCACAGAAGTATTTCGGTCAGGACGTTTCCAAGTAAGCTCCTGAACGCCGGAAATAGAGAAGCCGGAACAGGATTCCGGCTTCTTTTTTGTGTATGTAGAAATTTATTCCGAATAAATTTTCAAGTTCGCTTTCCATAAACTGTATAAGATGAATGAACGTACCTTTCCGGTGCCTGATCATCTCGGTTTGAACCGACACTGCTTTTCGTTCCAAGGAGCCGAACCCGGTGCCTGACTGGCTACAACTCATGATCGAGTCACTTCCGACCCTTCTCTGGGCGGGGCTGATCTTCACCATTCCGCTGACCTTGCTGTCCTTCATCTTTGGTCTGGCGCTGGCGCTGTTGACGGCACTCGTGCGGCTTTTCGCACCGGTCTGGCTCTCGTCGATTGCGCGCTTCTATGTCTGGATATTCCGCGGCACGCCGCTGCTGGTGCAGCTTTTCGTGATCTTCTACGGCTTGCCGAGCATGGGCATCTATCTCGATGCATTCCCGGCAGCTCTCATCGGCTTCACGTTGAATGTCGGCGCCTATAGTTCGGAAATCATCCGCGCGGTCATCTCGTCCGTGCCCAAGGGCCAGTGGGAAGCCGCCTATTCCATTGGCATGAGCTGGCGTCAGGCGCTGATCCGTACCGTGTTGCCACAGGCCACCAGAATAGCCGTGCCGCCGCTTTCCAATACGTTCATTTCACTTGTGAAAGATACGTCGCTCGCCGCCGCAATCACCGTGCCGGAGCTTTTCCAGTCGGCACAGCGCATCGTCGCCACGACCTACGAACCGCTGATCCTCTATATCGAAGCCGCGCTGATCTATCTGGCGCTGAGTTCGGTTCTGTCTGCCCTTCAGGTACGGCTTGAGCGACGTTTCGGGCGTTATGGCGGCACGCTGGAGACAAACGCATGATCGAGCTGAAACATATCGTAAAGCGTTTTGACGACGCTGTGATCCTGAACGACATCAATGTCACCATCTCCGAAGGCTCGGTAACGGCTCTCGTTGGCCCGTCAGGCGGCGGCAAAAGCACGCTTCTGCGCTGCATCAACCTGCTTGAAGTGCCCACATCCGGCAGTCTGTCGCTGGGCGGACAAACGCTGACGTTTGAGCCGGGGCGCAAGCCAAGCTGGCAGGCGATCCAGTCCATCCGCCGCCAGACCGGCATGGTGTTCCAGAATTTTCAGCTGTTTCCGCATCAGACGGCGATCCAGAATGTCATGGAAAGCCTTGTCACCGTGCTGAAATGGCCAAAGGCCAAGGCCCGCGAACGCGCCATGGAACTGTTGCAGAAAGTGGGCATGGCGCATAAGGCCGACGCCTGGCCGTCGACCCTGTCCGGCGGACAACAACAGCGCATCGCGATTGCCCGCGCTCTGGCACCTTCGCCCCGCGTGTTGCTGTGCGACGAACCCACCTCGGCGCTCGATCCCGAACTTGCATCGGAAGTGGTGGATGTGCTGAGCAAGCTTGCCAAGGAAGGCACGACGATGGTGATCGCCACCCACGATCTGCGCCTTGCCTCCAAGATTTCCCAGAATGTGGTGTTTCTGGAATCCGGCAATATTGTCGAAACCGGCTCGGCACACGATGTTTTCACGCGCCCGTCCCGTGAGCGTACCAAGCAGTTCGTCGCGACCATCAACGCCGCGCATAGTTACGACATCTGACCGACCATTTTGTCTTTCAGGAAAGGGCTTTCGCATTTGCGAAGGCCCTTTCGTTTTTGGCCTTATCGCATTTCATACGATCTTTTCGAAATTTTCCGCCGAGTCTCACCGGCCTGCCCCTTGGTAAAAGAGAAAACCGCTGTTACATTAAGGGCAACGTAATAAATCAAGCGTCCTGCTTGCGTCCTTTTGGTTCGCGCGGCGCTTATAAGGATCAGTACCTTGAAAAACCCCGAGGAGCGCCCCGTAGAAAAGGCGCAACAGGGGGCGTCCGGCGGACAATCGGGAAATGCTCAAGCCCGGAATCCGTCGACTAACGGCAAGCGCAAACCGCGCAAGGAAGCCGTTGCAGAAGCCGGGAATGCGCGTAGCGCACCCGATTCAGGACGCCCAAAGCCGCAAAGTGAAGCGGATGACAAGGGTTCCGGCAGCCAGCGGAAGCGTGCGCGCCGCCGTCACCGTGGCAAAGCGGCACGGAGACCGGAAGCGGTCGTCGCGCAGAAAGCTGCTGAAGATACCACTCTTCAGGAAGCCAAGTCCCCCGGCAAAATTTCGAATCGCCGCAGGCGCGCCCGTAAGAAGAAGCAGGCGCAGCAGCAGAACAATGCCGCGCCGCGGACAGCCGAACACGCGCCCAAGAGCACGCATGAAACACCGCGTCGTGACAATCACGCGCAGGTATCGTCGCATGCCAAGCGGAAAAACGGCGCGGCACAGCCGCCACGGCACGCCCACGCCGAGGCCCCGCTTTATGCAGCGCTTGACCTTGGCACCAACAATTGCCGCTTGCTGGTCGCATCGCCGACCAGACCGGGGCAGTTTCGCGTTGTGGATGCTTTTTCGCGGATCGTGCGGCTTGGCGAAGGGCTGAGCGCAACCGGCAGGTTAAGCGACAACGCCATGCAGCGCGCTATCGAAGCGCTCAAGATCTGCCGTGACAAGCTGGCCGGCAAGAAAATCCGCCGTTCGCGGCTGATCGCGACCGAGGCTTGCCGTGCTGCGTCGAATGGTGAGGAGTTTCTGGAGCGTGTACGCGAGGAAACCGGGCTTGAACTGGAAATCGTTGATCGCCAGACGGAAGCACGTCTTGCCGTTTCCGGTTGCGGAACACTGGTAGCGCGCGAAACCGAAGCGGTCGTTCTGTTCGATATCGGTGGCGGCTCCTCTGAAATCGCACTGATCGACGTTTCGCAGCGCCGGTCTCCGCGTCTTGCCGAACATATCATGGCATGGACCTCCCTGCCCGTGGGCGTTGTCACGCTCGCCGAGCGTTTCGGCGGTCGCGATGTCACGCAGGAAAGTTTCGAGGCGATGGTCGGTCACGTGACCGAGCTTCTGTCCAGCTTTGCCGAACGGCACTGCCTTGGCCAACTGGCTTCAAGCCCGCGTTTCCATTTGCTTGGCACATCCGGTACGGTTACCACACTGGCGGGTATTCATCTGGGGCTGGAACGCTATGACCGTCGCCGGGTCGATGGCATGTGGATGGGTTCAGAAGATGTGACGCAGATGACGAGCCGTCTCCTGTCCTGGGATTTCGACGCGCGCGTTGCAAATCCTTGCATCGGTGCAGACAGGGCCGATCTGGTGCTTGCGGGCTGCGCCATTCTCGATGCCATCCGCAAGGTCTGGCCGAGCGAAAAACTTCTGGTGGCGGATCGCGGCTTGCGAGAAGGCATCCTGACCGAACTAATGTCGCGCGACGGCGCATGGCGGCACAATCGCGCGCAATTGCGCCAATAAATGCGCTGTTGGCGCTAGAACAGGCAATTGAAAATGAGCAAAGCAGGCGGAAACAAGGGCGGCACGAAGACGGGCGCCAAAACGGGCGGACGCGGTGGTGCGGGCACCAGCAATCTGCACGTCCGCGTGAAGAAAAAGGCTGGCACGATCAAGGAATCGTCGCGTCGCTGGCTGCTGCGTCACCTGAATGATCCTTATGTGCACAAGTCCAAGCAGGACGGCTATCGCTCGCGCGCGGCCTACAAGCTGATCGAAATCAACGATCGCTATGATCTGCT
This sequence comes from Brucella haematophila, assembly GCF_005938105.1. Lineage (GTDB taxonomy): Bacteria > Pseudomonadota > Alphaproteobacteria > Rhizobiales > Rhizobiaceae > Brucella > Brucella haematophila. The sequence continues at coordinate 189,716 of NZ_VCPE01000004.1, forward strand.
CAAGAAGGGTCAGAAGATCATCGATCTTGGTGCCGCTCCAGGCGGCTGGTCGCAGATAGCAGCCAAGATTGTCGGCTCCACCGACGAAGATCCGCATGTTGTCGGCATTGACTATCTGCATGTTGATCCGCTGCCGGGCGTCATCCTGCTGGAAATGGACTTTCTTGACGATGAAGCGCCACAGAAACTGATGGAAGCGCTTGGCGACAAGCCAGATCTGGTCATTTCGGATATGGCTGCGCCGACCACCGGACACCGCCGCACCGACCACCTGCGCACGGTGCATCTGTGCGAAGTGGCGGCTGATTTTGCGGTTTCGGTACTCAAGCCCGGCGGCCACTTCCTGACCAAGACTTTTCAGGGCGGCACGGAAAATGAGCTTCTGGCCATGCTGAAGCAGAAATTCCGCTCCGTGCATCACGTCAAACCGCCCGCATCACGTGCGGAATCGGTAGAGCTTTATCTGCTCGCACGTGATTTCAAAGGCTGACAATGCAAGATAGGAGCCGATTGGCTCCTATTCTATTCTCCGGCTGCCGAGTTTACCGGCTTCACCACAACTGTAGCCTTGCCCTTCTGGCGCGGTGCTGAAGGTTCGGATAGTTCACGACCAGCTTCAGGCGAAAGCCGTGCAAACCAGAAGAATGCGACAGCGGACACCAAAGCCACAACAATGAAGCCGACATGGAAGTCGACCAGGGCCAGCGGTGCGCCGCGCACGCCGCTGCTGATTTCCAGTACGCCACCCGCAAGGGCAACGCCAATCGCCAGCGAAACCTGTTGTGCGACAGCGGTGATCGGCGTCGCCTGACTGGTCTTTTCATCCGGAATTTCGGCATAAGCCAGCGCATTGACGCCGGTAAAAAACAGTGACCGCGCAAAGCCGCCGACCAGCAGGAAGCTAAGAATGATCCAGATCGGCGTCATGGGCGTGAAAAGGCTGTTCACCGCAATGAAGCCCGCCGAAATGATCGAGCCCGACATCAAGGCGCGCCGGAAGCCGATCTTCGCAAAAATCCGCTTGGCACCAAACTTCATGCTGATCGCACCGATGGCTGACACGAAGGTTATCATGCCCGACTGAAACGGCGTGAAGCCGAAGCCCAGCTGGAACATAAGCGGCAGCAAAAACGGAATTGCGCCGATGCCGAAGCGGAAAATACTGCCCCCCAACACCGCCGACCGGAACACCTGATTGTCGAACAGCCGAAGATCGAGCAGCGGATCAGCACTGCGGCGGGCATGGATGATATACAGCACCGAACAGACCAGACCGATCGCCACCGTCACGAAACCGATAGCGGGCGGCAGCGCGGGCAGGCTGACAACAGACAGGCCGAACACCACGCCGGACATGGCAAGACCGGACAAAAAGAAGCCAGGCCAATCGAGGCGCTTGACGATGCGCTCGTCATTATCCGGCAGAAAACGCGTGGCAAACCAGATGCCGACAGCGCCGATGGGCACATTAATCAGGAATATCCAGTGCCATGTGAGAAAGGTCGTGATGAAACCACCAACAGGTGGCCCGACCAATGGGCCAACCATGGCGGGGATCGTCAGCCAAGCCATGGCGGAGACAAGTTCGCTGCGCGGTGTCGAGCGCACCAGCACAAGACGTCCCACGGGCGTCATCATCGCGCCACCCATGCCCTGCAAAAAGCGTGAAACGACAAAGGCAGTCAGCGAATTGGCGGCTGCACAGGCAATTGAGCCGACGACGAAGACGGCGATTGCGGCGCGGAAAACATTTTTGGCTCCGAACCGGTCGGCCATCCAGCCGCTGATCGGAATGAAAACCGCCAGCGCGACCAGATAGGCCGTAAGGGCCAGCTTGAGAGCAATTGGACTGGTGCCGATATCGGCGGCAATCGCTGGCAAAGATGTCGAAATGACATTCGAATCCATCTGCTCCATGAAAAGAGCAATTGCCAGCACAAGGGGAATGATGCGGTTCACGGTGAATTTCCGAATAAGCCGTGCTTTTACATAAAGCTTACCAAAGCTATGTCGTGCTTATTGGTAGATTGCTAGCCAATTTTTTCTCACATTGTGGTGACTTAGGCCCAATTTTAGCGATTTACCGGCTCAAAAACCCTTCACTCAGCGCCCAGTTGGGCCAAAAGCACCCATTTCTCACGGCAGATTTCAATCGTTCACAATTGTGTAAAGCGGGGTTGCGCATGCCGTAACGGACTGTTACATTCGGTAACAGTTTCACGAAGCTTCGAGTCTGGAAGGGGTGGTCCCGGCTCAAGGAGGTAGGAAATGAACGATATTACGAGAACTGCACTTGTTTATGGCATGATGATCATTTCGCTGAACACGGCGCTTGCAATCGGTCTTTTAGGACTGGATTTCCTGCGCTAACTTGGCTGCCCCATGAGGCTTGGCCAGTGTTTATGATGATCGCATATCGAGTTTGATTTTGCCCTCCAGGCAAATTATGAAAAAGAGCGCTTCCGATTTATCGGAAGCGCTCTTTTCGTTTTTGCCCGTAGTGACGCGTTAAGAGCAGCCCATAGAGGCGGGAAATCAGTCCTGAAACCGATTGCCCGTCTTTTGCTCATGATGCTCTACAGAATACGTCCCTGACTGGTCGGGTCGAAGAACACCGCCTTGTCGAGATTAAAGGCCAGCCGCGAAGCTTGGCCTGCCACGATGCGCGCATCGGCGCGCAGGCGGGCAACCACATGCTTGCCGCCAAGACGGGTCACCGCAAACGTGTCCGATCCTGCCGGTTCGACCACATCGATCAGGCAGTCGCCTTCCACAACCGCGCCCGCATTGCGATCCGCGCCGTCTGGATCGGTCAAAGCTTCCGGGCGAATGCCGAAAACAACCTGCTTGCCCACATAGTCGCCAAGAGCTTGCGGAGCGTTCTTCAACGGAAGCGTCAATGCCTGGCCATCACCGCGATCAAGCGAGATGGCATAATCCGCGCCATTCTTCTCGACAGCAACGGTTAGCAGGTTCATCGCCGGCGAACCCATGAAATCCGCCACGAACATGTTGGACGGGTTGTTGTAAATCTCTGCGGGCGTGCCGAACTGCTGCAGAACACCGTCTTTCAGCACGGCAATCTTGGTCGCCAGCGTCATGGCTTCGATCTGGTCGTGCGTTACATAGACGATAGTTGTCTTCATGCGGCTGTGCAGGCGCTTGATTTCGGTGCGCATATCCACGCGCAGCTTCGCGTCGAGGTTCGATAGCGGCTCATCGAACAGAAACACCTGCGGATTGCGTACAAGTGCGCGCCCCATCGCAACACGCTGGCGCTGGCCACCAGAAAGCTGGCTCGGCTTGCGGTCGAGCAGATGGCCGATCTGCAGCATATCGGCCACTTCCTGAATAGCCTTGTCCCGCTCGGGCTTCGGAACTTTTCGAATTTCCATGCCGAAAGCGATGTTTCCGGCAACCGTCATATTCGGATAAAGCGCATAGGACTGGAAGACCATGGCGATATCGCGCTGGGACGGGTGCAGGCCGGAAACCGACTTGCCCTTGATCGCAATGTCACCGGATGTGATCGGCTCGAGACCGGCAATCGTGTTGAGCAACGTGGACTTGCCGCAGCCCGACGGACCGACGAGGACCAGAAAGCCGCCTTCTTCAATCTCGATATTGATGTTCTTCAGGATCGAGACGGTGCCGTAGGACTTGTAAAGATCGGTAATTTTCAGAAACGACATAGTGAACTTATCCCTTGACGGCGCCGGACATCAGACCGCGCACAAAGTAGCGGCCGGACACGATATAGACGATCAGCGTCGGCAGAGCGGCCAGAATGGCGGCTGCGAAATGAACGTTATATTCCTTGACGCCTGTGGAAGAGGAAACGAGGTTGTTGAGCGCCACCGTCATCGGCGTGGAATTCGCGCCGGAGAAGGATGCGCCGAACAGGAAGTCGTTCCAGATATTGGTGAACTGCCAGATCACGGACACGACGATGATCGGCCCGGATGACGGCAGCAGAATGCGCCAGAAAATCTGGAAGAAACTTGCCCCGTCAATCTGCGCAGCGCGCACCAGCTCGGTCGGAAACGCTTCGTAATAGTTGCGGAAATAAAGCGTCGTGAAGCCAAGACCGTAAATGACGTGCACCATGATGAGGCCCCAGATCGTTCCGGCAATGCCAAAAAGTCCGAGCATGCGCGCCATGGGGATCAGCACGATCTGGAACGGGATAAAGCATGACAGCAGCAGCAGGCCGAAGAAGATATTCGAGCCACGGAAGCGCCATTTGGTCAGCACATAGCCATTCAGCGCACCGATAATGGTGGAGATCGCCACGGCGGGCACGACCATCAGAATGGAATTGATGAAGAACGGCTTCAGGCCGGTAGGCTGCACGCCGATCTGCGCCGTCGACCATGCCGAAAGCCAAGGCTCGATGGTCCATTGCTGCGGCAGGTTCAACATACCGCCCTGCCGGATTTCTTCCAGAGGCTTGAACGAGTTGACCAGCATCACATAGAGCGGCAACAGATAGTAGATGGCGAAGAGCAGCAGCGCGGTATAGATCAGCGCGCGCGTCAGCTTACCGCTGTTGATGGCGTTATCTTGCGACTGGGCGCTCATGACCGCGACCCTCCGCGAATTTCCGAATAGAGATAGGGAATGATGATCGAGAAGATCATCGCCAGCATGACAATCGCCGACGAAGCGCCGATACCCATCTGGTTACGGGTGAACGTATAGGAATACATGAATGTCGCCGGGAGTTCGGTCGCCTGTCCCGGTCCGCCGCCGGTCAGTGCTATGACAAGATCGTAGGCCTTGATCGCCAGATGCGCCAGCACCACGAAGGCCGACAGAAAAACCGGGCGCATCAAGGGAATGATGATGCGGCGATAGATCGTGCCGGTCGAAGCCCCGTCAATCTGGGCCGCCTTGATGATTTCATTGTCGACACCACGCAGGCCTGCAAGGAACATGGCCATCACGAAACCCGACGATTGCCAGACAGCGGCGATCACCAGGCAGTAGATCGCCATGGTGTTGCTCTTGATCCAGCCGAAGGTAAAGCTTTCCCAGCCCCACAGATGCATGGTGTTTTCAAGCCCGATACCGGGATCGAGAAACCACTTCCATGCCGTGCCGGTCACAATGAAGGACAGGGCCATCGGATAAAGATAGATCGGACGCAAAAAGCCTTCGCCGCGGATCTTCTGATCGAGCAGAATGGCCAGAAACAGGCCAATCACCGAGCAGATGATGATGTAGAGCGACGCGAAGATCGCCAGATTGGTGATCGCCCGCCACCAATGTGGCAGTGCCCAGAGTTTCTCATAATTGGACAATCCCACGAAGCCATAGGATGGCAGCATGCGGCTGTTGGTCAGCGAAAGCACGCCTGTATAGATGATAAACCCGTAGACGAAGACGAGGACGATCAGGAAGCTTGGAGCCAAGACCAGCTTGGGGATGATTTCCTGCAATCGGCTGTTACGCTGCATATTTGCGCCACCCAGTTTGCGCCGCTCGTGATGCCCTTTGAACGGGCATTCGAGACGATCGTTTCAGCGGCATTTATGCATGACCGGAGAACGACCCGGCTGCAAAATGCGTTGGTCCAACGATGCCTTCACCGGTTCCGATGGAACCATGCAAGACAACATCATGCAATGCTTGTTCTGAATTCCGAAATGCTGCTCCGGCTGGCTGTAAGGCGCTCTTCTCGCACCTCGGGCCGGATAAAAAACGTCCGGGAGGTTTAAACTCCCGGACGCCTGTTCAGCGTATTACTTCGCAGCAGCGACAGCCGAGACGAGTTCCTTGACAGCATCTTCAGAAGAAAGCTGTCCGTTGAACTCGCGGGTCACCACGTCGTAAATCGCATTCTTGACGGCGGCAGGATTGGCGTAGCCGTGCGCCATGGAACCGAGCATCGTGCCCTTGCCATCAGCTTCCTTCAGATCCGCGATGGCCTTCTTGCCGCAAGCATCGAAAGCAGTATCCGGCACGTCGGTGCGTGCAGGAGCCGAACCCTTGACCACATTGAAGGCCGACTGGAAGGTCGGGCTTTCAACAGCCGAAGCCATTTCCATCTGAGCCGGGATCTTGTCGTCAGCAACCTTGAACATCGCGAACATGTCGGAGTTGAAGGTTACTGCGCCCTGCGTGCCCGGATAGCGCATGCAGACGAAATCTTCGCCCGGCTTCTTGCCAGCCTTCACGAATTCGCCCTTGGCCCAGTCACCCATGAACTGCAGACCGGCCTTGCCTTCGATAACCATGGCCGAAGCCAGGTTCCAGTCGCGACCAGAGAAGTTGTCATCGACATAGCTGCGCAGCTTGGTCATGCGGTCGAAAGCCTGCTTCATCGTATCGCTGCCCAGGGTTTCCGGGTCGAGATCGACGAAAGCCTTCTTGTAGAAGTCGGTGCCGAACGAAAGAACGACAGCGTCAAAGATCGTCGCATCCTGCCAAGGCTGGCCACCATGCGCGATTGGCGTGATGCCCTGTTCCTTGAACTTGTCGAGAAGCGCAATCAGCTCATCCCAGTTTGCCGGTTCCTTGCCGCCTGCCTTGTCGAGCGCGGCCTTGTTGATCCACATCCAGTTGGTGGTGTGGACGTTCACAGGTGCAGCAATCCAGTGATCTTCATACTTGGCGAATGCCTGCAACGGAGCGGGAATAACCTTGTCCCAGCCTTCCTTGTTGGCAACTTCGTCGAGATTGCCGAGAGCGCCCTGCTCGGCCCAGTCGCGAATGTCGAAGCCGAGCATCTGCACGGCAGTCGGCGCGTTGCCAGCGGTAACGCGAGCGCGCAGAACGGTCATGGCTTCGGTGCCGCCGCCGCCTGCAACAGGCATGTCGGTCCAGCTGATGCCCTTCTTTTCGAGGTCCTTCTTGAGAACGTCGAGCGCGGCAGCTTCACCGCCAGCGGTCCACCAGTGCAGAACTTCAACGTTCTGCTTGGCATCAGCAGCGTTTGCGACAGGCGCCATTCCGGCGAGCAAAGCGCAGGCAGCCGTACCCATAGCGGCGAGTTTCAGAAGTTTATGCATGTCTACCTCCCGTAGAAACAAACGAAACTTGTTACACCGGATCGCCGTGCCGGGAATCCCGTCCCGACCGCGCAGCTATCCGTTTTGAATTTCCTTCGTCCTGTCCGCGCCTTGAGGCGCAAACTGAAACCGGTCGCTCCATACAACCGGCTCCTCCTCATTCACTGCCGCAACCCGATGCAGAGAGATGATCTCCGCCGGATACCCCGGCCAACTGACGCGACGTCCTCCGATGTCCTCCAAACCATCTTTACGCCGCCTCACCCCAATTGACAACGTTGTCTTTTATGAATGAACCGCATCCACCAGACAAGATGTATTGCCTAGGATAGGCTGAAACCCGGGATAGGTGTCAATATCCCCGATATGATAAATAGCGAGAAATTTAATCGATTAAAATTTTAAGTAGCATTCTGCGAACAATTTCTTATGAGAAATGAGGCGTTTAGGCTCTTTTCCGAGGCTTGGCAGCCATCACCTAACCCCTTGAATGACAGCGAACCAAAAATGCCGATACCCGTTCTTTAATGGGATAAAAATCCTGTGAAATGGCTGGACAAGCTCGCGACGCCCACTTAATTTGACAGGGCTTACGCAATAGTGCGTGGGCTTGTTCTCGGGGCGGGGTGAGATTCCCCACCGGCGGTATGGAAAGCGATTTCCGAGCCCGCGAGCGCCTGAAAGACGAAGCTGATTCGCTTCATCAATCAGGGTCAGCAGATCCGGTGAGATGCCGGAGCCGACGGTATAGTCCGGATGAAAGAGAGCAAAAGAGCGTGACGAATTGCGTCTTCCGACGCGAGTAATGCGTTCCTTTGTGCGCCCTGATTCTAGTTTCTTGAGGAACCTATGAACCAGAGCTATCCGAACAAGACTTCCTTCAAAGTAGCATTCATTCAGGCCCGCTGGCACGCCGACATCGTCGACGAAGCCCGCAAGAGCTTTATCGCTGAACTGGCCGCCAAGACGGGCGCCAATGTCGAAGTGGAAGTCTTCGACGTTCCCGGCGCTTACGAAATTCCGCTTCATGCCAAGACGCTCGCCAAGACCGGCCAGTATGCCGCCATCGTCGGCTCTGCTTTCGTCATTGACGGCGGCATTTACCGTCATGACTTCGTGGCAACTGCCGTGATCAACGGCATGATGCAGGTGCAGCTGGAAACCGAAGTGCCCGTGCTGAGCGTCGTTCTGACCCCGCACCATTTCCATGACAGCAAGGAGCATCACGACTTCTTCTTCAACCATTTCAAGGTGAAGGGCGTCGAAGCCGCTCATGCGACCTTGCAGATCGTTGGCGAACGTAGCCGTATCGCCGCATTGGTCTGATCATTGATCGGGACGGCCCTGCCCTGCGGGGCCGTCACTCAATCGGTCACAATTCGCTCGCCATGCGTATAGACGTCGAATTCCTCGCCGCGCACGATGGCGACAAGAGTGAGATTGGCCTCTTCCGCCGTCCTGATGGCAAGAGCCGTCGGCGCTGAAATAGCCGCCAGCACAGGCGCGCCAAGCTTCACTGCCTTTTGCACCATTTCAACAGATACCCGGCTCGTGATCACTGTTATGCCGTGGTCCGTTTCAGCCCCATCGCGCGCCAGAGCGCCAACGAGCTTATCCAGCGCATTGTGCCGACCGACATCCTCACGCGCAGCGATCAAACCTTGCTGCGGCCTGTAAAAGCCTGCGGCATGAACAGAATGGGTCATCGCATTCAATTGCTGTTCGCGCCCCAGCGCGGCCATCGCCACAGCAATGGCGCTCGCCGAAAAGCGCTGCTTGTCCGCCTTGAGTGGTGTTACCGGGCGTAGAGCCTGCTCGATGGAATCGATGCCGCACAGGCCGCAACCAACAGGGCCTGCCATGAAGCGGCGACGCGCCGCCAGCCGCTGTTCCGGCAACTCGGCAAGGCGCATCTGTACATCAACCCCTTGCGCGAAAGCGACAAGCTCGATGCTTTCGATCTGACTGGCATCATCGATAATGCCTTCGGTCAGACTGAACCCGACAGCGAAATCCTCCAGATCGGAGGGCGTCGCCATCATCACAGCCTGTGTGGAACCATTATAGCTCATCGCGACGGGCACCTCCTCGGGAACGGCGCGGTGCCCTTCCTGGAAGCCCGAAACGCGATGTGCAAGGCGCACCACATCCTGACTGATCTTGGGTATCGTCATGTCACTCGCCTGCTGGTTTCGCATCCCGACATATTGCTACAGTTTGATGTGGCATCATATCGGGTTTTATGTAAGGTGCCAGCGAACAGGCATGCAGCACAAAGCATTTCGGCCATGGCCGAATACAATTTTGTGTATGAAAGGCAGCGCCGATAGCGAGGATAAAATGGATATTCGCCAGATCGACGACAATTACTCAGTCTCAGGCCAGATTTCGCCCGACGACGTGCGCGACATTGCGGCAGAAGGTTTTCAGACAATCATCTGTAACCGTCCGGACGGCGAAGGCGGCCCGGAACAGCCGGATTTTGCCGAGATTGCCCGCGTAGCAGAGAAAGCTGGCCTCGCCACCTATTACATTCCGGTGGTTGGCGGCCAGCTGACGCAGGATGATGTCGATGCCATGGCGGCAGCACTCGACGAAGCGGAAGGCCCGTTCTTCGCCTATTGCCGCTCGGGCGCCCGCTCTACGAATATTTACGGGATCGTGCAGAGCCAAAAGCGCGGATAAAGAACGAGCGCAGGCTATATGGGCGGTGAGTGCGCAAGGGCATTGTTTCAGTTCTTGCAAACATAAGGCTCACCGTCCCGAAAGTCGCGTACGACGACCGAAGACGCCCTGCTGATTATGTGCGCAGTACTGGCGATAATAGGACAGACCGGCGCGAACCACAGTCGCGACGACGCCACCGGCGACGAGCACCCAGCCGAGCGCCTGCACCCAGTTGAACGTATCCAGTCCACCGCTCAGCGCAACGACCACAACACCGGCCCACAAAAGGGCAGCCGTGCGGCGCCAGAACACCGGGTTGAGTTCATCGAAAACCGCCTTCCACAGTGAGTGGACAAGGCAGGCGAAGAAGAGAGCCGCGGCCAGCCCGATGTTGAGCAATTCGACCGGGAGCCATTGCTGCGAAGTAAGCATAATATCCATCATCCAACTTAAGCCGCGATACGTCTGGTTAAAGCCGCCACTTGGCTTTTCCTTCCGAACCGAAGGTATTGTTTAGGTTTATATCCAGGCATCTTGCTTTCTAACAAAAACCGATTTTGTTTCTTGCTCGATGCTTCAGCCCCATTGAGCTGTCAATTTGTGGCTTCAACGTGTTAGAAGCACGGAAAGCTCCATGTAATAAATTCACTTATTATTGCGATCACGCGAAATATCGTGTTGAAAACATTATACTATCCCGGCTACCCTCCGCTGCGTCAGCCGCTGCAATCCCCTTGATAGTCTTGGACAATTCGCCTTCAAGCAATGCGTGCGCAGGCACGCGTGCCGCGCTCTATAAGCGCGTCACGCTACTGTCATGTAACAGCGTTGTAACAATTTGGCAGAGTATTCAGCCCCTGAGCCGGGGCCAGAACGTCGGGTTATTCACAGCGCCAAGCAAGTCGGCTCGTTCTCACTCGTCCACCAACTTCTTGTAGGGAACGTTATCCGACGGATCGGCAGCCCCCGGCGTGTGCGCTGGACGCCCGAACAGGAAGCCCTGCACCTGTGCGCAGCCCTCCTCGATCACCATGCGGTGCTGATGAAAGTTCTCGATGCCTTCCGCGACAACTGGCAGATCAAGGCTGCGCCCAAGTCCGACGATAGCGCGCACAATGGCGTGGGAGCTGACATCCGTTTCCATCGTATTGATGAAGCTGCGATCAATCTTGATCTTGTCGAATGGAAAGCTCTGGAGATTGTTGAGCGAAGAATAGCCTGTGCCGAAGTCGTCCATCACGATGCGCACGCCGAGTTTCTTGATACGGCGCAGCAATTCCAGCGTCGTGGGCCTGTCCTTGATAAGTGCGGCTTCCGTAACTTCCAGTTCCAGCCGGTAAGCGTCGAGACCGGTTTCATCCAGAACGGCAGCAACTGTTTCGGGTAGATTGGTCAACCGGAACTGGATCGGAGACACATTGACGGCAATCGTCAAATGACGGTCCCATGTCGCCGCTGTGCGGCACGCTTCCCGCAGCACCCATTCGCCAAGGGCGATAATCACGCCGGTTTCCTCGGCAATCGGAATGAATACTTCCGGCGGGATCGATCCGCGTTCGGGGTGGGTCCAGCGCAGCAGCGCTTCATAGCCCTTGCAGGAACCGTCGGCAGTTCCGATCAGCGGCTGATAGGCGATGGTGATCTGACCGCGTGACATGGCCTGACGCAGATCAGCTTCAAGTTGCCGTCTCTCGGTGATCTCGCGATCCATTTCCGGCGAATAGAATGCGACCATGCCCTTGCCGCTGGTCTTGGCGCGATAAAGCGCGACGTCTGCGGCATGGCGGAGCGTTTCCGCATCGCTGCCATCGGCCGGATAGATCGCAACGCCGATACTGACACCAACCGCCGTCTGGTCGGCGATCATATTCATCTCCGACTTGAATTCTTCCAATATCCGCTCGGCAAGCTTGCGGGCGCCGGAAGGTTGCGGCACGCCCACTTGCAGGATGACGAACTCGTCGCCGCCAATGCGGGCCGCCGTATCGACACCACTGATCGTGCGCCGCAGAATATTGGCAACGGTTTTCAGCACCCGATCGCCTTGCGCATGGCCGAAAATATCGTTCACCGCCTTGAACCGGTCGAGATCCAACGCGAAAACGGCGCAACGCTGCTGCGAACGCCCGCCAACCGCATTGCTCAGCCGCTGCTCGAAAAAGGCGCGATTGGGAAGATCGGTCAGCGCATCATGGTTCGCCATATGCTCGATCTGGCGTTGCGCGGCACGCTTTTCCGTCAGGTCGCGCACGGCAAGAACCTCACAGGCCTTGCCCTGATATTCAATCGTGTGGACGGCGAGTTCGAAAATCCGCTCGTCATTTTCCTGTCGTGGCTTCGCCTCGACAGCCGCCTGACGCGGTGCGGCAGCAGGCAGACCATCCGCCGTGAGCAACAGATCTTCCGGCGAACGTCCGACCAGCGCCTTTTCATTGCTGTTCATCAGTCGGGAGAAACGCGCATTCACTTCGACAATCCGGTCATCGCGGATGACGGCGAGGCCATCCAGCGTCGCATTCGCAAAGCCTTTCAAATCCGTCATATAACGGTCGATGAACACGGCGGCGACCGTCATGAACGCGATGAAGCAAGACACAGTCGCAACAGCACCGACAATCCACATGCGGCCCGTGCCAAGCGGATCAGCCGCCGGCAGGCTTGGGTCAGGGATCAGCGTAGTCGACGACATGGTGGTAAAATGCAAAACGCAGATCGAGCCGACGCCGAGAACAGTCGCCAGGGAAAGACGCATCCAGCGCCCTGACATGCGCATCGCTTCGAAAGCGCCAGCGAGCAGCAGCGTGGAGACGACAGCGCCGACAATAATCGGCATCGGATCAAACTGCACGGTAGCAGCCGCATTGATGGCGGACATGCCGGTAAAGTGCATCGCGGCGATAACCAGCGCACCGCAAAGCCCGGCCAGCAGATTTGCTTTCAAGCTGCTAAAGTCGAACAGGCGCAGCACGACCCAGAAACCGGCAATCGCAATAATCGCTGAAAGCGTCGTGATGACAAGATCGAACTCGAGCGCCACCGTGCCCTGATAGGCCAGCATCGCCACGAAATGTGTGGCCCAGACGCTCAAACCACCAGCAAAAGCGGCAGTCGCAAGCCAGCTGTCACGACGATGGTCGGCACATTCTCCCGCTCGCGCGAGCAAAAGAAAAAACGCAAAAACGCCAATAAGGGAAATGACCGCAGCCAGAACGACGATGGGTCTGTCATGTTGGACGGATATGCATTCTATAACTTTGAACATAACACGCCCCCGCTTTCATTTGTGCAAGGCCGCCGCCGGCCCTGACCGAAGCATTTTTGTGTTTTTGCTATACAACGCATAATTGTTTAGCCCAGACTACTTAAGCAATTATAAATCCGACCTAAAAGTGCATCGGATACCAAAGTGTAAGGTCTATACTTAATTCGCTTACTATATTAGATAGTAGTAATATTATCGAGCTTATTTGCCAACCCTGCGACCAACACGGGCAAGCAGGATAACCGGCACAATGCCGATGACGACAATTGCGAGTGCCGCAATTGACGCTTCTTCATATGTACCGCGCGCCGCCTCGCCGTAAAGATGCGTTGCGAAAGTTTCCATATTGAGCGGGCGCAGCAGCAATGTTGCTGGCAACTCTTTTACGCAATCCACAAAAACCAGCAATCCGGCAGCAACAATGGCCGTTTTGGAGAGCGGCAGGTGAATAGAGCGAAACGTCGCCGTCACGCTGCGTCCAAGGGTGCGTGACGCGTGATCAAGCGACAGCGGAATGCGCTCCAACCCCGCATCAATCCCGCCAGCGGCAATGGCCATAAACCGAACGCCGTAGGCATAAACCACCGCAGCGCCCGAACCGATCAGGATCAGACCGGCAGGCACGCCGAAGAAATATCCCGCCAGTTGGTTGAAGACATGATCGAAACTGCCGGAAACGACCAGAATGCCGATGGCGATTACCGTACCCGGCGCAGCATAGCCCATGGTCGACAGGCGGTAGAACCAGCGGGAGGCCGCTCCCGGAAACAGACGCACTGCATAAGCCACCATCATGCCACAGACCAGCACGATCGCTGTCGCAATCGACGCCAGCAATATGGTGTTGAACGCCTCCCCTGCGAGACGCGGCGATATGCCTGCAAAGCGCGCACGCTTGACCGCTTCGACGAGCAGATAAAGGGCGGGGCCAACGAAGCCAATGATGACTGGCAAGAACCCGAGCGCGAGCAGCCACAGGCCTCTTGCGGTGGAAACCTTTGACGGCTCGAAACCGCGCGAATGGCGTATGTTAGAGGCAAAGCGTTGCTTGCGCCGCGCCCAGCGTTCCAGTGAAACCAGCGCCACCACGATCAACAGCAAGGCCAGCGCGAGTTGCGCCGCGCCCGGCAGATCGGACCGGGTGATCCATGTTGTGTAGATGGATACGGTTAGCGTGCGAACGCCAAGAAATTCCGCAGCGCCAACGTCATTCAGCGTTTCCATCAAGGCGAGGCTTACACCAACGGCAACCGCCGGGCGCGCCAGCGGAAGCGCCACCCGCCAGAAAATGCCGCGACGGCTGACGCCGAGCGTCCGCGCCGCATCCATGAGACTGGCCGACTGGGTAAGAAACATCGCCCGGGTCGGGATATAAACATAAGGATAGAGCACAAAGCCCAGCAGCAGAATGCAGCCGGTCATCGAGCGAATATCTGGCAAGCGAAACTGACGCGGACTGTCAAAGCCCAATACGTAGCGGATCGCGCCTTGCACCGGCCCTATCGGATGAAGAATATCAAGATAGGCATAGGCGACAATGTAAGTCGGCACCGCCAGCGGCAGCAGCAGCGCCCATTCCAGAATACCGCGCCCGCGAAAGTCATAGGCCGTCACCAGCCACGCCATCGACGTCCCGACGAGTGCTGCAATACAGCCAACGCCGAGCAGCAAAATGACCGTATCGGCAAAGGCTGTCGGCAATAATGTGGAGAGCAGATGCTGCCACAGACCTGCCGAACCTTGCAAAGCCTCGCGAGCAAGCGCCAGAACCGGCAGGAAAACGAGGATAGCGATCACCGCCGCGGCCCAAAGCCAGACACGCCCCGCCCTTGAGGGCCGGAAAAGCGAATGTCGTGCTGTGGCGGGCATATTTGTCATCGTGCTCGTCATAATGAAACGCCGGCGCATGAAGCACCGGCGCTTTGTTCATACAGTTATTCTGGTTTTAGTTGTCGAAACCAACCTTATCAACCAGTTCGCTGGCTTCCTTGCGATGGCTGACGATTTCAGTCAGCGGGACCTTGTCGATCTTCAATTCGCCAAACGACTTCACAATCGCATCAACCGGAGCGCCCGGCTTCACCGGATACTCGTAATTGGCTTCGGCATAGATTTTCTGCGCTTCGTCAGAAACCAGATATTCGAGAAGCTTGATAGCTTCTTCCTTATGTGGGGCATTCTTGGCCACGGCTGCGCCGCTGATATTGACCTGCGTGCCACCGTCCTTGAAGGTCGGGAGAATGACCTTGATGCCCTCACCCCAGCCCTTCTGCTCATCGCCGCCCTTACCCGAACGCATCAGGCCGACATAATAGGAATTGGCAACAGCAATATCGCAAATGCCGCCGACAATATCCTTGGCGCCATCGCGGTCACCACCGGCAGCCTTGCGGGCCAGATTGGCCTTCAGGCCGGTCAGCCAGGCTTCAGTTTTTTCAGCGCCGTAATGGGCGATGTAATCGGCAAAGAGCGCGGTATTGTAAGGATGCTGACCAGCGCGAATGCAGATTTTGCCTTTCCACTTCGGGTCGGACAGATCTTCGTAATTGATGGCGTCGAGTTCCAGATCCTTGGCGGCATACACAACGCGAGCACGCAACGACAGGGCATACCAGTTGCCCTTGGCGTCACGGAGCTGTTCCGGCACGGCTTCGCTCAGCGTCTTGGATTCGACCGGCTGCGTCAGTCCTTTTTCGGCGAGATCAACAAGGTTGCCCGCATCGACAGTCATCAGAATGTCGGCAGGCGAGCTTGCGCCTTCCGAAGCAACGCGCTCAGCCAGACCATCCTTCAGAAACACCGTATTGACCGTAATGCCCGTCGACGCCTTGAATGCGTCAAGCAGAGGCTGGATCAGGCCCGGTTCGCGCGTTGTGTAAATATTCACCTCATTGGCGGAAGCAGTTCCGGATAGAAATGTCGCTGCAACGAGAGCAAGGCTGGCACGCGCGAAAATGGGCATTTTACCTCCGTTTGGAATAATTCCAAATTAAATGATGAGTGATGCAATCAACTTATATTAGCTGTTTCGGGTCCGGTCAATCGCCGCGCCGGGCAAAAGCGAACCACGCGAAATCAGCTGTGGAAGATCATGGCCTTATCGCGGTCGAAACGAACAAACACATGATTGACGGTGCTTGGCACATGGACCGGCGTGCGCAGACGCAAGCGCAATGGAGCAGCGTCGGCGTGGAGCACCAGCTCCTCCGTTTCACCGAGAAAGGTGCGCATCTCGATCAGGCATCGCAGATCGCCGGAAACGGCATCGTCATCTCCAACGATATGCAGATCGCCGGGACGCAGATAGACGGAGACGTCCCTAGCGGATTGCAGCGCTTTCGGCGCTTTGAACGAGCCGAAAGCGGTTTCTACCGTGCTGCCCTGCGACGCACCGGGAATGACATTGAAATCGCAGAAGAAGTCCGCCGCATAGCGGCTTTCAGGACGATCATGAAGATCGCGCGCAGTGCCGCTTTGAACGATCTCGCCTGAACGCATCAGCACCACGCGGTCACCGGTCGAAAGCGCTTCTTCCGCCTCATGCGTCACGATGATTGCCGTGGTGCCGAGCGAACGCAACAGGCTGACCGTCTCGCGACGTACCTTTGCCCGGAGGCCCCGGTCCAGATTGGAAAACGGCTCATCCATCAACAGAAGATGCGGCTTC
The DNA here is from genome assembly GCF_005938105.1 of Brucella haematophila. Classification (GTDB taxonomy): domain Bacteria; phylum Pseudomonadota; class Alphaproteobacteria; order Rhizobiales; family Rhizobiaceae; genus Brucella; species Brucella haematophila. The sequence continues at coordinate 206,325 of NZ_VCPE01000004.1, forward strand.
GGCGCGAGTGCTCGTATCAGCGCCACGCGCTGCTGCTCGCCACCCGACAGCATATGCGGATAACGATCGGCCATATGCGACAGGCCGACAAGCTCGAGCAATTCGCGCACCCGGTCCTGTGCCGCGTCGCGGCGCATTTTACGCAAACCGAACAGGACATTGTCGCGAACGCTCAGATGCGGAAACAGCGCGTAATCCTGAAAAACCACGCCGATATTGCGCTTGTCAGGTTCCACGAAGGTGGTGGGAGAGGCCAGCACCTTGCCGCCCATGGTCAGCGAGCCGCCATCGGGCGCGTCGATACCGGCAATAATCCGCAGCATGGAGGTCTTGCCGCAGCCGGAATGACCGACCAGACAGATGATTTCACCGGCCTGCACGTCGAGCGACACATTATTGAGCGCGAGGACAGAGCCAAACTGGCGGGTAACGCCCGCAAGCGTCAGAGCCGGGCCGGATGCTCCAGCCTCTTCCTGCAATTGCTCAATCTGATTTCGCGCGTCCATACCTGACCGGAATCCCCATATCCATTCCGTCGCATATAGACACTGTTTTTCAGCTTCGCCACTAAAACAGGACCGATTTTCTCAAGAACTGGATAAGCGCCTCCATCTTTTTAAGAATTCGATGTTGCTTTGGGTATCAACTTGGTTGATTGCGAGCAAAAAGCAGAGCATGGTCGGCACTCTTCCGCATGCCCAATCACACTTCAGGAGAATGACCATGGGGCCCGTCACGGACAAGGTCGCGACAGCCGAACGCCTGCCGCAAGAAACGAAAATTGCCATTATCGGCGGCGGCGTTATCGGTGTTTCCACCGCCCTGTTTCTGGCCGAACGCGGCATTCCGGTCGCCCTGTTCGAGAAGGGTGAAATTGCAGGCGAGCAATCCAGCCGCAACTGGGGCTGGTGCCGTCGCACTGGCCGCGATACCCGCGAGATGCCGCTGATCGTCGAAAGCATGCGGTTGTGGGATGGAATGAACGAGCGCACGGGCCGCGAAACCGGCTTCCGCGTGACCGGCATTGCCTATGCGGCTGAAAAAGCCGAGCAGATGGCGAATTATGAGCAGTGGATTGCCGCTGCCCGCGAACATGGCATTGAAACCGACATACTGAACAGCCAGCAGGCCGAAGCACTGGCTCCGGGTCTGACCCGTCGCCTTGCTGGCGGCATGATCACGCCGCTCGACGGTCGCGCAGAGCCGCAAAAGGCCGTGCCCGCCTTTGCCGCCAAGGCGCAGGAAGATGGCGCAGTCATCATGCAGAATTGCGCCGTGCGCGGCATCGAAACGACCAATGGTCGTGTTACCGCCGTTCTGACGGAAAAGGGTCGCGTGCGTTGTGAGGCTGTCGTGGTGGCTGGCGGCGCCTGGTCGCGCCTGATCATATCGGAATTCAACGCCCGCCTGCCGCAGCTCAAGGTGCGCTCGTCGGTGTTTCGCACCACGCCGATTGAGGCTGGTGTCGAACCGGCCATCGCCTATTCGGATTTCGCGCTGCGCAAGCGCCTCGACGGCGGCTATACGGTCGCAAGCCTCGGCGGCTCAATCGCCGATATCGTGCCTGACAGCTTCCGCTATCTGAAGGATTTTCTTCCGTCGCTGTCGAGCGGCGAGTGGTTCAATGTGCGCTTCCGTTTCGGACAGCGCTTTTTTGAAGAAGCTTTCCAGTGGAAGCTGCGTCCTGCCGATCAGGTCTCGATCTTCGAGAAAGTCCGCATACTCGACCCGGAGCCGCACCGCGCTGCCAATGCGGCCATTCTGGCGAAGCTGAAACAGGCGATCCCTGCCTTTGCATCCGTCTCGATTGCACAGGAATGGGCGGGGATGATCGACACCATGCCGGATATCATTCCGACCATTTCGCCGATCCCCGGTGTTGAAGGCCTCATCGTCGCAACTGGTTTCTCTGGCCATGGCTTCGGCATCGGGCCCGGTGCTGGCCGTCTGGTTGCGGATATGGTCAGCGGTGAAACGCCGGTGGTCGACCCATCGCCGTTCCACATTTCCCGCTTTTCCGACGGCTCGAAACTGCGCATCGAAAACTGGGGCTAAGCCAGATGCAACGCAATCCCCGGAGCCGACAACTCCGGGGCATTTAACGCGGACTATTCAATCACGCCGCAGGCAAAGCGGGCACCGCCGCCACCGAGCGGCTTTGGCTCATCCGAATAATTGTCACCGCCGACATGGATCATGAGGGCGCGGCCCTTGACCTCATCCAGCGATTTGAGGCGCGGCGAAACCACACTGCCGATAATCTTGCCGTCTGCACCCGCTTTCAAGAGCGGCAGGTCACCCATATGGCCCTCGCCTTCCGGCCCCATATGGTGCTTGGTATGGCCCGGATCATAGTGACCGCCAGCCGCCTGTGCGGCAACGGTCTTTCCGTCCTGTTCCGCCGGTGCACAGCTTCCCTTCTCATGGACATGGAAGCCATGTTCACCCGCAGCGATGCCCTGAAGATTGGGCGTAAATTGCAGGCCGTCAGCGGTTTGCGAAATTGTTATCGTGCCGAGTTCCTTGCCCTGTCCTGTGGGCAGCGCTTCAAACATTTTCACGCTCACACCGTCCGCAAAGGCGGGCACGGTCGCAAGCGCCAGTATCGAACCTAAAATCAAACTGCGCATCGTCTCCTCCATCCTCAAATTCGTTTCGGGATAAAAACTAACGTATGGATCGACAAATTGTTCGGTTTATAAAGTTTGCAAAAGATTGCGCGGCAGTGTTCCGCCGCGCAATCCGGTATCGGATCAGACAGTTACGAACTGCCCCATCATGCCGACATCTTCATGCTCCAGCACATGGCAATGGAACATGAACGGATGACTGCGCACCGCTTCACGGTCGAAGTGTACCAGAAGCTCTGCCTTGCCATCAATCAGCGCTGTGTCTTTCCATCCCGACTGATGGGCGGGCGGAGCCTCGCCGTTCAAGGTCAGGATACGGAAAGAGGCTCCGTGGATATGGAACGGATGCGCCATTTCTTTCGTGGTCAACTCCCATATTTCCCATGAACCTTTCTTGGCCTCGACATCGATGCGCTTCATGTCGAAGGGTTCGCCTGCAATCGCCATGCGCACGCCGGATGTCAGCGCATCCAGCGCCGGACCGGCTTCGGCGGACGTACGACTGCCATGCATCATATCATGGTCCATCTGACCACCCTGCATGGCACTCATATCCATCTTGCCCATATCCATATTGCCCATATTGTGGCCAGCATGGGGGTCTGCGGCAGGCTTTTGCATCATCAGCTTCATGTTTTCAGCCATGCGCTCATCAAAGAAGAATGAACGCCTGCGCACCGATTTGCTGGGGTCTGGCGCTTCCGGCGCTTCGAGATTTGCCGGTATGTCTTTGACGCTTCCCTTGAGAGCGCTATCGACAACGAACCGCATCAGCATCTGGTCCCTGCCGCCGCTGTCGTCGCTGGCGGTCAGAAGCTCGACACCTTCGCCACCCGTCGAAAAATCGACCAGCACTTCATAACGCTCGCCGGGGCTGATCGTCAGCCGTTCGACGGCTTCCGGCCTGCCGGTAAAGCCACCATCCGAAGCGAACACATGCAACGGGCGATTATCGCTGAACCGTACATGGAAATTGCGCGCATTTGCGCCGTTGAGAATGCGCAGGCGCACGACCGCCGCAGGCACTTTCGCTTCCGGCGAGATAACGCCGTTGACGATCAGCCGGTCACCACGAAAACCATGCATCAGATCCATGATATCGGGCTGATACACCTTGTCGCCTTCAATGACACGACGGTCCTGAAGCACCAACGGAATATCATCCACACCATAGGTTTCCGGCAGGCCGCGCTCGGCATCCTTGCCGTCACTGACAATCATCAACCCGGCAATGCCCATATGCGCCTGACGGGCCGTGGAACCATGCAGATGCGGGTGAAACCAGTTGAACGAAGCTGGCTGATTGACCGTTACCTTCGGTTCCCAGCGCCCTCCCGCCGGAACGAGATTATGCGGCCCACCGTCAAGGATGGATGGGACGAACAGCCCGTGCCAATGCAGGGTTGTCTCCTCATCCATGCCATTTTCAACGGCAAGCGTAACGCTTTCGCCATTCTTGAGGCGCACGACGGGACCGAGATAGGTGCCATTGATACCTGCGGACGCCGCATCACTACCCGGCTCGAAAGAATGGCGGCCTTTGCCGATCTTGAGCTTTACGACGCCTGAGGCATCAGGTTCCAGCAAAGGCGGCAGGGGCAGGCTCTGGCCCTTGGTCGCCGAGGCCATTTCCATGGTGCCATGGCCCATATTCTGATGCGCATCCTGCGCAAAGCCGGTCAGAGGGCGAATGGCGGCAAAGCTTGCCGCGCCCGCGCCAAGCGCGAGCAGGCGGCGGCGAGTTAATCCACGCATGGTGAAGTCTCCAAATAAAATTCCAGACAATAATCCTGTCGCCGCCGATGGATCGGCAGCGCATTCGGCGATTAAAGCGGGAGTGCTATTGGAGGTCGGAGAAGGTCGTGCCGGGGATTACTGCTCATTGCAGCGACCAGCGGAGGAAGACCGAAATCCTGCGACGGTGCCAGCACGCCAACATCGGCGGTCAACTGAACAATACAGCCGCAGGTCATCATCACACAGGCGACCGGAGATTTTGCACCATGATCCATGGGCGCTTGTTGGCCCTCATGGTGCGACGCGGCCATAGGACTATCGGCGGGTTGCTGTTCGCTCATATGGCAGCCGACGGAAACGCCTGTCGTCGGCATATCATGCGCCATCGCGTAGCAAAGCTGAGTGGACACCAAAAACAGCAGCGACAGAACCGTCACCAGCGCGCGCGACGGCACATGCAGGAAGGAAAGCCCCCACATATTGTGCCGCCCGCCGATGTTGCGTTTCAAGAACTGCATTTCCGCATCCGAGATGATGCCCAATTGGTACCGACCCGAATCTAAGGATGCGTTGTGACAATTGAAAGGCCTATTCTTGCATCCCATGATTTTGATCGCACTTTCACTTTTCTTTCGAAAAGAAGAGTTCCGCGTTCATAAAATTACGCAAACACCCTTTTCCACTTGCGATTCCGTATCGCAAGGTTTTAAAGAACCTCATCTTGGCTGCTCCCAATTATAACAGCCCACAAAAACGGATAAAAAAAATGACTGTCGCTCAAGCGGTTGTTCCGCAGCAAAACTCCGCGCGCCGCGTTCTGGCCGCAAGCATGATCGGCACAACGATCGAATTCTTTGACTTCTATATTTATGCAACGGCCGCGGTGATTGTATTCCCGCATCTGTTCTTCCCGGCCAGCGATGGCAATTCTGCACTGTTGCAATCGCTTGCCACTTTCGCAATTGCCTTCTTTGCCCGCCCGATTGGCGGCGCGCTGTTCGGCCACTTCGGCGACCGGATCGGCCGCAAGGCGACGCTGGTTGCAGCACTCATGACCATGGGTATTTCCACGGTCGCCATCGGCTTTCTGCCGACCTATGAATCCATTGGCGTCTGGGCAGCTCTCCTGCTGGCACTGTGCCGTCTCGGCCAGGGCCTCGGCCTTGGTGGTGAATGGGGTGGCGCAGTGCTGCTCGCAACCGAAAACGCACCGGAAGGCAAGCGTACCTGGTACGGCATGTTCCCGCAGCTTGGTGCGCCGGTCGGCTTCATTCTGGCAACGGGCATTTTCCTGTTCCTGGCTGAAATCCTCACCGAAGAACAGTTCTTCGCCTTTGGCTGGCGCGTTCCGTTCATTGCCAGTGCAATTCTCGTCGCGGTCGGCCTCTTCATTCGCCTGAAGATCGCTGAAACGCCGGAATTCCAGAAGGCTATCGACAAGGCAGAACGCGTTGAAGTGCCGGTTGCCACGCTGTTCAAGCAGCACAAGCTGAACCTGTTCCTCGGCACCATCGCCGCAGTCGCAACCTTCGTGCTGTTCTACCTCATGACCGTGTTTTCGCTCGGTTGGGGCACGCGTGCCCTTGGCTACAGCCGTGAAGAATTCCTCGTTATGCAGATGATTGGCGTTGTGTTCTTCGGCCTGACCATTCCGCTGTCGGCTATCCTGTCCGACCGCTACGGCATGCGTCCGGTGATGATCATCGTCACGATCCTGATTGGCGTCTACGGCCTGATCATGGCTCCGCTTTTCATGGGCGGTACGGCTGGCGTTCTGGCCTTCCTCATCATCGGCTTCGGCCTGATGGGCATGACCTATGGCCCAATCGGCGCAGCACTTGCCGAACCGTTCCCGACCTCGGTTCGTTATACCGGCGCATCGCTGACCTTCAATCTGGCTGGCATTCTCGGCGCATCGGTCGCGCCTTATATCGCGACCTGGCTCGCCACGCATTATAGCTTCGACTATGTCGGCTACTACATGGTGGTTGCGGCCCTGATCTCGCTGATCGGCTTTACCTTCATCTCGTTCAAGCGCGGCAAATAAGACCAAGCTCAAGAACAAACAAAAGCCCGCGTGGAGCGATCCACGCGGGCTTTTTATTTTCTGTTGTCGAAATATTATTCGACGTCAGCAGCTTCCAGCGCAATTGCGACCGACTGGATGATCGACGCAAAACGCGCTGCCGTCTGAATGACTTCCGTCGTCACATTGGCCTTGCGCAGCACATCTTCATGCGCGTCAATGCACATCCCGCAACCGTTGATCGCCGACACGGCAAGCGACCAGAGTTCGAAATCGACCTTGTCCACGCCCGGATTGCCGATCACATTCATGCGCAGCTTGGCTGGCAATGTGCGGTAGTCCTTGTTGGAGGCCAGATGCACGAAGCGGTAATAGACATTGTTCATGCCCATAATGGACGCAGCCGACTTTGCAGCCTGAATCACCGATGCGTCGACCTTGCCTGCGGCTTCGGCAGTCAGCGCCTTGCGCACATCAGCATTGCGCGAAGCGATGCCGCAAGCCACGAACAGACCGTATTTCTGCTGCGGGGTCAGCGTTTCATCGCTGGCCATGGACGAAAGGTTGAGGCGGACATCCTTGGCGAAATCCGGAATTTTTGACTTCAGGTCGTCAATCGACATGGAACCCTCTTATTGCTTATTGCTGGATAAAAGAAAGGCGGGCCTGAACCCGCCTTTTGATTGCTTGTACGCGGCAGATCAGGCTGCCTTGAGCGTGTCGCCACCGACTTCGCGGTTGCAAGGGCACAGTTCATCAGTCTGCAAAGCATCGAGAACGCGCAGCGTGTCCTTCGGAGCGCGACCAACATTGAGGTTGGTTGCGTAAACGTGCTGGATCGTGTTGTCCGGATCGACAACGAAGGTGTAGCGATAGGCAACGCCATCCGGCGAACGAACGCCGAGGCCGTCAACCAGCGAACCATTGGTGTCGGCAAACGACCAGATCGGCAGCTTGTCGAGGTCCTTGTGGTCGCGACGCCATGCCAGCTTCACAAATTCATTGTCGGTGGAACCGCCGAGAACAACAGCGTCACGGTCTTCGAAATCCGAAGCCAGGCGGGCAAATTCAGCGATTTCCGTCGGGCAGACGAAGGTGAAATCCTTCGGGTAGAAAAAGATGACCTTCCACTTGCCTTCGAAGCTCGTTTCCGTCAGATCTTCGAATGCCGAAACGCCGTTTTCTTCGTGATGGTTGAAGCCGGGCTTTACGCCGGTGACCTTGAAAGAGGGAAGCTTATCGCCAATACCGAGCATCTTAACACCTGCCTGTAAACTCTATAAAGATTCAGAAAATTCAGAATTTTCAGAACTTTCTGCTTGCGAGTCATCTATAGTCGGCTTGCCCATATCGGTCAAAGCGATTAAAGCGATTGTTCATATCGATTATAACGATAAGTCCTTCATTTCATGCTCAATATCAGCGTCCGCCAGCTCCACTATTTTCTCTCGCTCGTGCAGGCAGGCTCCTTTTCGCGTGCAGCGGATGCCGTTGGCGTCACCCAGTCGACGTTGAGCGCTGCCATTCAAGCTCTGGAAGCGGAACTGGGCGTCACATTGATCGACCGTACGGGCCGACGCATGCAGCTCTTGCCCGCCGGAGATGATTTTCTGGCCCGCGCCCGTGATATTGTTGCGCGCATCGAAGAACTGCCCGAACATGCGCGACAGGCCGAACGCCCGCTGACCACGCGCCTGCGGCTTGGGGTCATTCCGTCCGTCGCACCTTTTTTCCTGCCGAAAGTCCTGCCTGCGACGGCCAGCGCCTTTCCCGAGCTGCAATTGACGGTTCGCGAAGGACTGACGCGCAGCCTGCTTGAAAGCTTGCGCTCCGGCACGCTGGATGTCGCGCTCGTGGCGCATCCCTATGATCTCGACGAGTTCGAAATGGCGGAAATCGGTCATGATCCGTTTTTCCTCGCCGTGCGTCGCGACCACGCGCTTGCCAATCGGGACCGCGTCGATGCCGACGACGTGCTGGATGAACCTTTCCTGTTGCTGGAAAGCGGCCATTGCCTGCGTGAACATGTGATGGCGGCCATCGGTTCAAAGCCTGCGCAAAGCGGTGGCGACGTGCATGCCACAAGCATCATGACGCTGGTTCAGCTCGTACAGTTCGGCATGGGCGTCACGCTGCTACCGGAGCTGGCGGTTAAGGCCAATGTGGCGCGTGGTACCGATCTCAGCATCGTGCCCTATGAAGGCAAGAACAATTACCGCTCGCTGGTTCTGGCGTGGCGGGCAAATGCGGCCCGGCGCAACGAATTTCAGCTATTCGCCAGCCATCTGCGCGACAACTGCATGGGCGACGAAGCCTGACCTGAGCTACAGAACGCCCCAGGCGCGAAAGCGGCCCCGACCCGTCATTTCCCGCAGGTTGAGTTCACCGATCAGCTTCAACGCGCCCTGCTGCGTGACTTGCAGTTCCTTCTCGATCATCTGGCTTGAAACCAGTGGATTGCTCAGGATCAGCTCCATCAATTGCGGCAAACGCGATGAAGAACGGCGGCCCTTCAGCTTGCGCTGCATTTGCTCGCGCGCCAGCATCAGGCGGTCATGCTCCTTCATGCCCGCTTCGGCAGCTTCTTCGATTGCTGCCAGAAAAACCTTGAGACGCATCAGCCGGTTCGGCGCACGGCGTTCATTCGGTTTCTTCGTCTGCAATCCGACGCTGATCGCGGGCAGATGATGGGCGGCAATGCCCGACTGGCTCAGGAATGAAGCCGTCAGCAGGCGGCCAATCCAGGATGAACGCTGCACCACCTGCATCGAAAACCATGCGTCATGCATGATTGCGGCACGCAGGAGCGGCGGCAAATGCCGGGTTGAATCGAAAATATCGCGCCATTCTTGCAGACGCTCGGCCTCGTCCCAGTCGTCTTCATAGATCAGCGTATCGCGTGGCAACGGCTTCGGCTTGCGGGTTTCACCCGTCACGCCTTTCAACAGGGCATCAGTCCGTGCCAAAAGCGCATCGATATCATCGAGCAGCGGATCGCTGTCATCATCATCTGACAGGGCGGATGGCTCCGGCTCCGGTGTTTCAGCGATGTCGGGGTTAAGTCCCAAGAGCTGCCGCATACCGACAGGGCTCATCGCCCAGCCAGCCGCGCGGCTCGCAATCTGGCGGCGCATGCGCAGCACCGCATGGGCGACGGTCAGGGCATGGCTCGGCGTGCGGCTATCCATCAGCGCATCATGGAGCACCAGATCTTCCAGATGCACCAGTTCGCCTTCCAGCCACATGGATGAAACGGCATCATGCATATGCATGCGCCGTATCAATCCGTCACAGATGGGAGAACGCGCCAGCCGCTCATCCAGCCGTGTCAGCGCGGCAGTCGCGCCAGTCACGGCCAGGAAAAGTTCCTCAAGCGGCAGGTCATCGATTTTGTAAGCCATATTCGCATATCGCAGCCTCGCGACCGGAAAGGCAAACGGAAATCAACGCTTAAGCAAGAACGTCCGCAACTTTCACCGTGCGCCCCTCTTTAACCGAGCGCAACGCCGCCTCGGCCAAAGCAAGGGCCTGCAAGCCATCCTCGGCGGAAGGCGACGGCGCTTTGCCGCTATCCAGCGCATCGATGAAAGATGCGATTTCCGCCGCATAGGCCTGTGTATAGCGCGTCATAAAAAAATCGTGCAGCGGCGGACGGGTGTAACCATCCTTGGACGCCACCTCAATTGACACCGGACGCTGGTTTTCCGCCGATGCCGCGCCCAGCGAGCCATGTACTTCGATACGCTGATCGTAGCCATAGGAGGCGCGACGCGAATTGGAGATAACGCACTGACGACCGGAAGCCGTGGTGAGGATAACACTGGCGCTATCATAATCGCCAAGTTCGCCAATCTTCGGGTCCACCAGCACCGAGGCTGTGGCCGAAACGCTGTCGATCTCCTCGGCCAGAAGAAACCGCGCCATGTCAAAATCATGGATCGTCATGTCGCGGAAAATCCCGCCTGAAACCTTGATATATTCAGCTGGCGGCGCGCCGGGATCGCGGCTCGTGATCGTGACCATTTCGACCTTGCCGATCTGGCCGTCGTCAATCGCCTTGCGGACCGCTGCAAAATGCGGATCGAAACGGCGGTTAAAGCCGAGCATCACCTTCGCGCCAGTCTCCTTGATGACTTTCAGGCAAGCCCGCACCCGGGCAATGTCGAGATCAATTGGCTTTTCGCAGAACACCGCCTTGCCCGCCCGCGCAAAGCGCTCGATCAGATCGGCATGGGTGTTGGTCGGCGTGCAGATCAACACCGCATCAACGTCATCCGACTTTTCGATCTCTTCGATTGTGCGCACATCCGCACCTGCGGCGTCGGCGATGGCATGCGCCGCCGCTTCGTTGGCGTCGGCGACGGCAACCAGCCTGGCGCGCCTGTCCGACGCTATCGCGCCCGCATGAACTTTGCCGATGCGACCTGCGCCAAGCAGTGCCAGACGTGTCACCATTGCCTCATCCCTCCCAGGAAACAGCCGTTGAACGGCTACAAAAATGCTTGATATTCCCACCGATGCATTTACCGCTAAATTGCCCCGTTTATTGGGGATCACGCGCAAGGCATATTGGAATATTTATTCTATTTTGCTAGAATGTAGCATAAAGATTGTCAAGACACCCTTTTGGAAAGTCCGCGATGGATAGTGTTTCCACTTCATCCCCAGCCCCAACAACCGTCAAGGAATTTGAAGCGCGTCTGCTGGAAGTTTCCGACCGTCTGCCAAAACGGCTCAAGCAATGCGCGGATTTTGTCGCGGCCAATCAGGATCGCATCGCGGTTTCGACAGTGGCGGAAATGGCCGATGGCGCAGGTGTTCAAAGCTCTGCCTTCATGCGGTTTTGCCAATTGCTCGGCTTTTCCGGCTTCTCGGAAATGCAGAAGCTTTTCCGCGAATCCTATGCTGGCGGCTGGCCGGATTATTCGACCCGTCTGGAACATCTGCGCGAGACAGCAGCCAACAGCGCGCCTGCCTTGCTGGCCGAGTTTGCCGAAGCCGGTCGCACATCGCTTGAAGGCCTGCTCAAGACCATAGAACCGGAAGCGCTGGAAAGAGCCGTGGAGATTCTGGCGCGCGCCGAGACCATCCATCTCGTCGGCATCCGCCGCGCATTTCCGGTGGCAAGCTATCTCGCTTATGCGCTGGAAAAGATGCAGGTTCCGGCCATGCTGCACAGCGCCGTCGGCAAGCTGGAAAACATGCACGCCATCCGCAAAGGCGATGTGCTTTTGGCAATCACCTTTTCTCCCTACTCTGCTGAAACCATAGAGATGGCGGAATCAGCTGCCGCTCGCGGCATCGATGTCGTTGGCATCACGGACACGATCGTCAGTCCCCTGAGCAAGCTTTCACGCCAGACCTTGCTTGTGTCCGAAGTGGATTTCGGCGCTTTCCGCTCTCTTTCCGCAACCCTTTGTCTGGCCATCGCGCTTGCCGTCGCGGTCGGCACCGCCCGCCAATCGGGCTAGGGCGGCGCTGTTTCTCATCAAAGCCGCCCTAGCATTTTGTTTATACGCATTTCCGAACGCAAAACCGCTTCACACTTTTGCTGGAAATGCTTGCATTCTATTTTTCGGTTGAAATGGAATAATAAATCCATTTTAATCAGAAATGGAATAACTGCTATGCGCACAGAATCGCATTGCGGTCATCATAAGAGATGCCGAGGGAGGAAGCGCATTTCATGGAGAAGCCGCTCGACTTGATAACGATTGGCCGGTCTTCGGTGGACCTCTATGGCGCGCAGATCGGCGGCCTTCTCGAAGATATGGCTTCCTTCAACAAATATGTCGGCGGCTCACCGACCAATATCGCCACGGGCACCGCCCGGCTCGGCCTCAAATCCGCGCTGATCACGCGGGTGGGCGATGAACATATGGGGCGTTTCCTGCTGCGCGAGCTGGAACGGGAAGGTGTCGACACGCGCGGCATCGTCACCGATCCGCAGCGTCTGACGGCACTGGTCATTCTGGGCATCCGTGACCAGCAGCATTTTCCGCTTATCTTCTACCGCGAAAACTGCGCCGACATGGCGCTCTGCGAAGACGATATCGATCCGGATTTCATCGCTGAGGCTGGGTGTGTTCTCGCAACTGGCACCCATCTGTCGCATCCGCGTACCGAAGCCGCTGTTCTCAAGGCGCTGCGTCTTGCGCGCCAGAATGGCAGCCGCACCGCGCTCGATATCGACTTTCGGCCCAATCTCTGGGGCCTGTCGGGCCATGGCGATGGCGAAAACCGTTTCATCGAGTCGGTTGCCGTCACTGCCAAGCTGCAATCGAGCCTGCCGCTGTTTGACCTCATCGTCGGCACGGAAGAAGAGTTTCACATTGCGGGCGGCTCAACCGATACGCTGGTAGCCCTCAACGCTGTTCGCAAGATCACCGATGCAGTGCTCGTCTGCAAACGCGGGCCGATGGGCGCGGTAGTTTTCGAAGGCGCTATTCCGGACAATCTCGACAAGGGACAGAGCGGAGAAGGCTTTCCCATCGACGTTTTCAATGTGTTGGGCGCGGGCGACGGCTTCATGTCCGGTCTGTTGCGTGGCTGGCTGAAAGGCGAAGACTGGCCGACCAGCCTCAAATTCGCCAATGCTTGCGGCGCCTTCGCCGTCTCCCGGCATGGCTGCACGCCTGCTTATCCAAGCTGGGAGGAAATGCAATATTTCTTCCGCACCGGCATTCGCGATCAGGCGCTGCGCAAGGATGCGCAACTGGAACAGGTGCACTGGTCGACCAACCGCAATGGTGAATGGCCGCATATGCGGGTCTTTGCTTTCGATCATCGCATTCAGCTGGAAGAAATGGCTGCCGAAGCTGGCGTGGATAGTGCCAAGATCGGTGAGTTCAAACGGTTGTGCCTTGATGCAGCCTTGCAGGTTTCCGGCGGAAGCGGCGGCTATGGCATTCTATGCGACGGCAGGCTGGGCCGGGATGCGCTCTATCGTGCGGCAGGTTCCGGTCTGTGGATCGGACGACCGACCGAATGGCCGGGATCGCGTCCGCTGCAGCTTGAACCGGACCTTGGGGCGGATTGCGGCGGCCTTGTTGAATGGCCGGTCGAGCATGTGGTGAAGCTCCTGTGCTTCTACCACCCGGACGATACGGCAGACATGAAGGCTGAACAGGAAGCCATCGTCAAACGGCTTTTCACGGCGGCGCGACGCAACCGGCTGGAATTTCTGCTGGAGGTCATTCCGTCCAAGCCAGGCCCCGTCGATGATGAAACCACCGCGCGCGTCATCCAGCGTTTCTATGATATCGGCGTCTATCCCGACTGGTGGAAGCTGGAGCCGATGAAGACCAAGGCGGCCTGGGCCAATGCCTGTGAAGCCATCACCCGTAACGATCCATACACCCGTGGTATTGTCGTTCTTGGGCTCGATGCGCCAGCGGAGGAGCTGGAATCGAGCCTCGCGGTAGCTGCGGGCTTCGATCTTGTGAAAGGTTTTGCCGTCGGCAGAACCATCTTCGGTGATGCAGCGCGCAAATGGCTGAACGGCAAGATCAGCGATGATGAGGCCATTGCCGACATGGTCGCGCGCTACAAAAACCTGTGCGATGTCTGGGACAAAGTGCGCAGACACTGATTCATATGTCGGGAGGAGACATGACAACCGTTCGACTGACCGCCGCGCAAGCGCTGGTGCGTTATCTCGCGAACCAGATGACGCCGGAAGGCGACACATTCATCGCAGGCGTCTGGGCCATTTTCGGTCATGGCAATGTGGCGGGGCTGGGTGAAGCGCTCTATGGCATCCGCGAGCAACTGCCGACTTGGCGCGGCCATAACGAGCAGACCATGGCCCATGCGGCCATCGCCTATACCAAGCAGCTTGGCCGCAAACGCGCCTGCGCCGTCACATCCTCCATCGGCCCCGGCGCAACGAATATGGTAACAGCGGCGGCGTTGGCCCATGTGAACCGCCTGCCCGTTCTGCTTATTCCGGGCGATGTTTTCGCCAATCGCGGCCCTGATCCTGTACTGCAGCAGATTGAGGATTTCGGCGACGGCACTATGACCGTCAATGACTGTTTCCGTCCGGTGAGCCGCTATTTCGACCGCATCACCCGGCCGGAACAGCTTCTTACCGCCTTGCCCCGCGCCTTCCGCACCATGACCGACCCGGCCGATTGCGGCCCGGTGACGCTCGCTTTTTGTCAGGACGTTCAAACGGAAGCCTATGACTGGCCGCTGGAATTCTTTGCGCCTAAAGTCTGGCATTGGCGTCGCCCTCCACCCGATGAGCTGGAGCTGGCAACCGCCATCGCAGCCATAAAGAGTGCATCCAAGCCTGTGATCGTCGCGGGCGGCGGCGTGCATTATTCCGGCGCACACGAGGCTTTGAAACAATTTGCCGAAGCGCACGGCATTCCCGTCATTGAAACGCAGGCCGGCAAATCCGCGCTGCCATGGGATCACGCGCTTAACTTTGGCCCCGTCGGCGTGACGGGCGCCGATAGCGCCAATGCCATTGCCGCCGAAGCGGATCTGGTGATCGGCGTCGGCACCCGCTTTCAGGATTTCACCACCGGCTCATGGGCTTTGTTCAAGCATCCGGGTCGCAAACTGCTGTCGCTCAACGTTCAGCCCTATGACGGGTCCAAGCACAATGCACTGCCTTTGGTGGCAGACGCGCGGATCGGGTTGCAAGCACTTAACGCTGGGCTTTCGGGTTACAAGCGCCAGCCGGTCGACACGCGCTTGAAAGACAAATGGTTCGCCGATGCGGACCGGATTACCGCAGCACCGGCGGAGGGCAATGCACTGCCCACCGACATGCAGGTCATTGGTGCCGTGCAGCGCCAGTCACGCGAGAACACGGTCGTCATGTGCGCAGCTGGCACGATGCCGGGCGAGCTGCACCAGCTCTGGAAAGCCGGGCGCACCATGTCCTATCACATGGAATATGGCTTCTCCTGCATGGGCTATGAAATCGCGGGCGGCCTTGGCATCAAAATGGCTGAGCCGGATCGCGACGTCATCGTGATGGTTGGCGATGGCTCCTACATGATGGCCAATTCCGAACTCGCCACCGCCGTGATGCTTGGCCAGAAAATCACCGTTGTCCTGACCGACAATCGGGGCTTTGGCTGCATCAATCGCCTCCAGATGGCCACCGGCGGCGCGGAGTTCAACAATCTGCTCGACCATTCGGCCCATGTGAACCCGTCGCAAATCGACTTTGCCGCGCATGCCCGCGCCATGGGTGCGGATACGCGCAAGGTTACCTCGATCCAGGAGCTGGAAGCGGCCCTTGCCGAAACGCGCGAGAGCCTGCGGACAAGCGTTATCGTCATCGATACCGATCCCTATCCAACGCCCGACACCGGCGGCTGGTGGTGGGACGTTGCCGTGCCGGAAGTATCGGAGCGCGAACAGGTGCGCGCAGCCCGCCGTGACTATGAAGCCCAGCTCAAGGAAAGAAACTGACCGATGATCCTTTACGGCACCAATCCCATTGCCTGGTCCAATGATGACGACCGCAGCCTTGGCGCGCATATCACGCTGGATCAATGCCTTGATGAAGCCGCGAAAATCGGCTTCGACGGCATAGAAAAGGGCCATAAATTCCCGCAGGAACCACAACCGCTCAAGGCCGTGCTGGAACCGCGCGGGTTGCGTTATGTTTCCGGCTGGCACTCGCTCAACCTGCTCGTCAATTCGGTCGAAGACGAGAAGGCCGCGATGCAGCCAGCGCTCGATCTTCTGAAAGCCATGGGCTCGAAGGTGATCATCGTCTGCGAAACCTCCAACGCCATTCATGGTGACAATGACAAGCCGCTTTCCGAGCGCCCTGTGCTGGAAGAGGCCCGTTGGGCAGCTTTCGGTGCGGGCGTTGAAGCGCTCGCCGCCTATGCGGCGGCACAGGGGATCACGCTCGTCTATCACCACCATATGGGTACGATTGTGCAGAGCGAGGACGAGATCGACTTGCTGATGCAACATACCGGCCCGGCGACGAAGCTCCTGCTCGATACCGGACACTGCCTCTTCGGAGGCGGCGATCCTGAGCGCGCAGCGAAAAAGCACATGGCGCGTGTCGGCCATATCCACGCCAAGAATGTTCGTCCGGCGATCGCGACCGAAGTCAGCGACCAGAGCCTTTCCTTCCTTGAAGGGGTGCGGCGCGGCGTGTTCACGGTCCCCGGCGACAAGGAAGGTGCTGTCGATTTCGTGCCCGTTCTCAAGCAAGCCGCCGAACATGGTTATCAGGGCTGGCTCGTCATCGAAGCCGAACAGGACCCGGATATTCGCAATCCGTTCGAATATCAGACGCTTGGGCTGAAATCGCTGAAAGCATTTGCCAGAGAAGCAGGGCTCGACAAGGGAGACTGAGACATGGCCAATCTGTTACGCAAGCCACAGGGCGCACATGGCAAAGTCCATGACATCACACCGGAAAGCGCCGAATGGGGCTATGTCGGTTTCGGTCTCTACCGGCTGAAACCGGGCGACACCGTTTCCGAACGGACCGGCTCCACCGAGGTCATTCTGGTTCTGGTGGAAGGCAAGGCCAGAATTACCGCATCGGGTGAAGATTTCGGCGATATGGGCGAACGCATGAGCGTTTTCGACAAGCTACCACCGCATTGCGTCTATGTTCCGGCGGAAAGCGACTGGATTGCAATGGCGACGACCGATTGCGTTCTGGCCGTCTGCACTGCGCCGGGCAAGCCCGGACGCAAAGCGCAGAAACTTGGCCCCGAAGGCCTGACGCTGGAGCAGCGCGGCAAGGGCGCCAACACGCGCTACATCCACAACATCGCGATGGAAGGCCGCGATGTTGCCGACAGCCTGCTGGTGACGGAAGTGTTCACGCCACAGGGCAACTGGTCGTCTTACCCGCCGCACCGGCATGACGAGGACAATTATCCCGATATGACCTATCTGGAGGAAACCTATTATCACCGGCTCAATCCGGCGCAGGGTTACGGCATCCAGCGCGTCTTCACCGAAGATGGCAGCCTTGATGAGACAATGGCCGTTTCAGACGGTGATGTGGTGCTCGTCCCGCAAGGGCATCACCCCTGCGGCTCGCCCTATGGCTACGAGATGTATTATCTCAACGTCATGGCCGGACCATTGCGCAAGTGGCGCTTCAAGAACCATCCCGACCACGACTGGATTTTCCAGCGCGATAATCCAACCTCGTAGAAGGTGAAGGTGAAGGTGAAGGTGAAGAAATACTGCCAGCTTGAAATAAGCCGAGAAAAACCTCTATTTTGAGATATTAATTATTTTATAAAACGAGGCTACAATGCTCGGAAAAGTAAAATTATATAACGAAACCCATCAGAAATATTTGGCTTATCTTCAAGATTCGAACAACAGTGCGACATATCCGGTTTTACTACTGGAAGACGACGCAAAAATCGGCGCTGGCTATGTTTGGCATGCGCTTCGTGTTGCAGACGGTATCGTCGTTCTGCAGGTGCCATCATTATTGGCCAATTTGGCCATCAACGGTGACGCAAGCCCCAGCGCCAACAAGAAAACATTTGTTGCCCGTCTCGCCAAAATGGATTCCATGTCTCCAGTCGAGCTAAAATATGACGAGGAAAAGCAGGCGATCATCACAATCTCCTCACCAGATTTATTGTATCTTTCAGGTATTTCAAAAGATCCTTATGCGTATTTCGTTGAACACACTATTGATAAATGGGAAATCCAATACCTCTAAAAAAAGCCCCGGAAATCCGGGGCTATTTCTTATAATCCAGCGGCTTTTTTTAAATCATCGACTGCGCCGGGACCGGAAACGAAGACCTTGTTCCCCTTGGTGATGTTCTCACCATCGGCCGGGAACGGATACGTATAGCCACCAGCCTCGCGCACAAGGCAAATCCCCGCCATGCAATCCCATGCGCGCATAAAGGGCTCGTAGTAACCGACGAGACGCCCCGCTGCCACATAGGCAATCATCAGCGCGCCAGAACCGTTGCGAATGAACGTTCCGCCTGCTTCAAGCAGGTTTTCGACGATCTTTGCAATCGTTTGCGGGGTCACGTGATGGTTTGCGCCGATACCGGTGACGGCATTGCGAATGGTGCGTGACGGATCGAGCATCAGCGTCTTGCCGTTGAGGGTCGCGCCCTGCCCTTCGGCTGACACGTAAAGCTCATCAAAGCATGGTGCATAGATAACACCGACAACCGGTTCGCCATTCTTGAGAACCGCAATGGACACACACCAGCTCGGCATGCCGTTGACGAAGGGGCTGGTGCCATCGATGGGATCGACAACCCAGATATAGTCGGACGAACCGGCATTCATCCCGAACTCTTCGCCTAGGAATCCGTCATCGGCAAGAGCTTCCGAGACGCGGGCTCGAATAAGCTGCTCGACATCACGATCAGCGATAGACACCACATCCTGCAAGTCGCCCTTGGTTTCGATCACCAGCGTCTCGCGGCGATTGAAATAATCCAGCGCCTTGGCGCCCGCTTCCTGTGCGAGCGTCTGTGCCAGAGCCAGCCGCGTTTCTAAATCCTGTCGAGATTGCAATGTCATAACTATTTTCCAGTGAGAATCGGACGAACAAACATGCGTTGCGCCTATCTCGCGCGGATGACAAGCCTATGAAAAAGGCGGCTCTGAAGCCGCCTTTTTCAAATATTCAAACGAAGATTGATCAGCCGATCGCCATCAGGCTGGCATTGCCGCCCGCAGCCGTCGTGTTGATCGAAGTCGAGACCTCTTCCAGCAGCCAGTTGAGGCAGTAAGCGTCATCCTTTGCAGCCAGTTCTTCCGTCGATGCCGCCTGCGTGAGAACCAACGGTCCCGGCAGCCCTGCGATCTTCTGGTTGACCTCAAGAATGCGCGCGCTGTCGCCTTCCACAAGTGCGCCGGCGAAAGGCGCATCCGCCTGCCAGTCCTTGCTCCAGCTGATACGGGCAACGACACTGGCCGGAAGGTCCTTCAGGCTTACCTGCAAATTGGAAGCTGCGTCAATTGCCGCCGTGTTGCCGGTGGCAAGCACTGCCGTCAGCTGGCGATAGAGACCGATTTCGGTCTGCGGCACCAGCAGAATGCGGCCACGTGGATGCAGCGCATAGAGGTTGCGTTCGCCGACCGGACCCGGCAGCTCGATATCGAGACCAAGTGCCGAAACGCTACCGGTCTCCCGTGCAGCCTGCGCCAGATCGTTCATGCCGCGCTGACCGAGCCACTTGGCGAAATCCTTGAGCGCTGCATCGGTGTGAACCGAGCTGTGACGCGGCGGGATCGGCGCTGTATCGACCAGTCGTCCGAGATAGAGCGGACCACCCGCCTTCGGACCGGTACCGGACAGGCCGCGACCACCAAATGGCTGCACGCCGACAATCGCACCGATGACGTTGCGGTTGATATAGACGTTACCGACGCGGATGCGATCAGCGACATTGGCGATGGTTTCGTCAAGACGTGTATGCAGACCGAAAGTCAGGCCATAGCCCGTTGCGTTGATATCGTCGATCAGGCGCTCCATGTCGTCGCGCTTGTAGCGCACAACATGCAGAACCGGGCCGAACACTTCACGCTTCAGGTCGCGCAGTGTTTCGATTTCGATGATAGTCGGCGCAACATAGGTGCCCTTGGCCGTTTCCGGTCCAAGCGGAAGCTGTTCGACCTTGCGGCCAAGCTCACGCATGCCCTGAATGTGCTTTTCGATGATGCCCTTGGCTTCATCGGTGATGACCGGACCAATATCGACTTTCAGCTTGTCGGTGCGTCCGATGGACAATTCGCGCAGCGCACCCTTCAGCATGGCCAGAATACGATCGGCCACATCTTCCTGCAGGCAGAGCACACGCAGCGCCGAGCAACGCTGGCCAGCGCTGTCGAAAGCGGAAGCGATAACGTCGAAGACGACCTGTTCCGCGAGCGCCGAAGAATCAACAATCATGGCGTTCTGGCCACCGGTTTCGGCGATCAGCGGGATCGGCTTGCCATTTGGCAGCAAACGCGAAGCAAGCTGCGCCTGAATGAGACGCGCAACTTCGGTGGAGCCGGTGAACATCACACCACAGGTTTCCGGTGCTGCGACCAGTGCCGCACCGATGCGGCCATCACCCGGCAGAAGCTGAAGCGCGTCAGCCGGAATACCGGCTTCATGCAGGATGCGCACGCCCTGCGCGGCAATCAGCGGCGTTTCTTCGGCAGGCTTCGCCAGAACGGGATTGCCAGCGACAAGTGCTGCAGCAATCTGGCCGGTGAAAATAGCGAGCGGGAAGTTCCACGGGCTGATGCAGACGATAGGACCCAGCGCCTTATGAGCAACGCCAAATGTGCGGCGCGTCTGTTCGGCGTAATAACGCAGGAAGTCGATGGCTTCGCGCACTTCTGCAATGGCGTTCGGCATGGACTTGCCCGCTTCACGCATCACAAGGCCAAGCAGCTCCGGCATGTCGCGCTGCATGATGTCGGCGGCACGGTCGAGGCAGGCGGCACGCTCAGCAGGTGCAACAGCCGACCAGCTTGCAGTGGCTTTCTGTGCGACAGCCATGGCCTTGGCAACATCAGCAGCATCGATTTCCGTAACCGTGCCGACAACGTCTTCGCGATCACCCGGGTTCAGCACCGGACGGCTTGCGCCCTTCACCTTGGCGCCTGCAACCTGCGGCTCGGATGTCCAGTTGCGATCTGCCGTAGCTTCGAGCTTCTTGCTCAGCGCATCAAGCGTCACTTCGTTGGACAGGTCGAAACCGGCAGAATTCTGGCGAGCGCCATAGAGGCCTTCCGGCAGCGCAATCTGGTCATGGCGCGCACCGACAACAGCCATGGAGCGCACAACCTCGACCGGATCGGCAACGAGTTCATCGACCGACACATTTTCATCGCCAATGCGATTGACGAAGGACGAGTTTGCGCCGTTTTCGAGTAGACGGCGAACCAGATAGGCCAGCAGTGTTTCATGCGTGCCAACCGGCGCATAAATACGGGCCGGACGGCCGAGCTTGGACGGGCCGACAACTTCGTCATAAAGCGGTTCGCCCATGCCGTGCAGGCACTGGAATTCAAAC
The DNA here is from genome assembly GCF_005938105.1 of Brucella haematophila. Lineage (GTDB taxonomy): Bacteria > Pseudomonadota > Alphaproteobacteria > Rhizobiales > Rhizobiaceae > Brucella > Brucella haematophila. The sequence goes on from NZ_VCPE01000004.1 coordinate 227,726, forward strand.
TGGCCGGTTTTGAAATCCTGCCCGGCAATGTGATAGATCGTCGCCAGCGTCTGCGCATTGTGGGTCGCAAACTGCGGGAAGACGGCATCGGTTGCCGCCAGCAGCTTGCGGGCGCAGGCGATGTAGGACACGTCGGTGTGCACCTTGCGGGTATAGACCGGGAAGTCTTCCAGACCGTCCACCTGCGCGCGCTTGATTTCGGCGTCCCAATAGGCGCCCTTCACCAGACGCACCATGACGCGGCGCTTGTTACTCCGAGCCAGATCGATGATGAAATCGAGCACAAACGGGCAGCGCTTGCCATAGGCCTGCACCACGAAACCGATGCCTTCCCAATCGGCCAGATCCGGATCTTCGATCAGGCTCTGCAACAGATCGAGCGACAGTTCCAGACGGTCAGCTTCTTCGGCGTCGATGTTGAGGCCGATATTGTAGGACTTGGCAATGGCCGCAAGCGCCTTCACCTTGGGCAGCAATTCACCCATGACGCGTTCGCTCTGCGAGCGGACATAACGCGGATGCAGCGCCGAAAGCTTGATGGAAATGCCGGGGCCGTCATAGATGCCGCGACCGGCGGAAGCGCGGCCAATGGCATGAATGGCGGTTTCGTAATCCTTGTAATAACGCTCGGCGTCGGCAGCGGTGGTCGCGGCTTCGCCCAGCATATCGTAGGAATAACGGAAGCCACGTTCTTCCAGCGGCTTGGCGCGCTTCAGTGCTTCGTCGATGGTTTCGCCGGTGACGAACTGCTCGCCCATCATGCGCATGGCCATATCGACGCCACGACGAATGACCGGCTCACCGCAGCGGGCGATAAGGCGCGTCAGGGCAGCCGAAAGACCGCGATCATTGACGGTGTTGGTGAGCTTGCCGGTAACGACAAGGCCCCAGGTTGCCGCATTGACGAACAGCGAACGACCGCCGCCAATGTGGGACTTCCAGTCGCCATTGGAGATCTTGTCGCGGATGAGCGCGTCGCGGGTTGCCATGTCCGGAATACGCAGCAGCGCCTCGGCAAGGCACATCAGCGCCACGCCTTCCTGGCTCGACAGCGAATATTCATGCACCAGACCTTCAACACCGGTGCCCTTGTGCTTGGCGCGCAGCGCCTCGATCAGCTTGCGCGCCGTGGCGCGAACGGACTTGGCTGTTTCTTCCGGGAGCGTCGCCTGCTCAACCAGAGCCGTCACGCATTCCGCTTCCGAGCGACGATAGGCGCTCGTAATGATCTGACGCAGAGCGCTCTGCTCGCGGATCGGCGGCGCAAAATTCTGGAAAACCGGATTTGTGGAAGCAGGAATTTTATCAGTCATGGTGCAAGGCTCGCAAAAGAGAACAGGCCCGGGCGTAGCGCCCAGTTTACCTCTGTTTTATTTGGGTGCACACTATCATCGGCGCAAATTGCATTCTGCCTTGATTTGAACCATATAAAGGAAAATCGATCTTATTATCGTGACATATAAAGGCAAAATGAATGCGAAAAATAGAGTCTGTAGACGATCTGGATCAGTTCGACCGGCGCATTCTGGAAGTCCTGAGCGAAGACGGCAGAATTCCGGTCACCGAGCTGTCGAAAAAGGTCGGTCTTTCCAAGACGCCATGTCAGGCGCGACTGAAAAGACTGGTCGATGAAGGCTATATTCTGGGCTTTCGCGCGGCGATCGACCCGGAAAAACTCGGCATCGATCACATCGCATTCACGACCGTCAAACTGTCGGACACACGCGAGGCGGCGCTCAACGCCTTCAACACTGCCGTTCGCAAGATACGTGAGGTTGAAGAATGCCACATGATCGCAAGCTCGTTCGATTATCTTCTGAAGGTACGAACGCCCAATATCCGTCGCTACCGCGAAGTGCTGGGCGAAAAGATTTCCAGCCTGCCCAATGTGGCAAGCACATCGACCTTTGTGGTGATGGAATCCGTCAAGGATAACCGGCCGGTGAGAGTCTATCCGGGCGCAATCTAAAAAAATGGCGGGCAATGCCCGCCATTTCCATCTTCCATTGCTGGAACTGATTAGTTCAGGCCGAGCGTACCGCGCAGCGTGGACAGGTCTTCTGCCAGCGTGGTCACCGGACCGGCAAGCGCCTTGCGGTCATCTTCCGACAGCTTGTCATAGGTCTCGTAACCGTCGCCCTTCTTGTACTTGGCAAGAATATCGTCAACAGTCTTGAAGTTGGCTTCAACCTTCTTGATCAGATCAGGATTTTCCTTTTCGATCAGCGGCTTGAACAGCTCGACAATCTTCTGCGCGCCATCGACATTGGCCTTGAAATCCCAAAGGTCAGTGTGGCTGTAACGGTCTTCTTCACCGGAAATCTTGCCAGCGGCCACTTCTTCCATAAGCGCGGCTGCACCACCCACGACCTTTTCAGGCGGAACGGTCAGATCCTTGACGCGCTTCTGGAGTTCCAGAACGTCGGCATAGAGCTTGTCGGCGAAAGGAGCCAGGCCATCGGTCGTGTTCTGTGCGAACAGACCATATTCAAGGCGGTGGAAACCTGTGAAGTCGTCCGACTTCTCGCCATTTTCATGATCGTCGGCGCGGCTGTCGATGGATGCATCGAGATCAGCGAAAAGCTCGGCAATCGGCTCAATCTTTTCATAAGAGACGCGTGAAGACGGATAGAGTTCCTTGGCTTTTGCCAGATCGCCAGCCTTGATCGCATCCGTGAAAGCCTTGGTGTCCTTCACGAGAATGTCGAGGTGCTCCTGCACATAGACCTTATAGTCGGCAATCGGCTGGACCAGATCCAGCGGCGAAACCTCGGCCTTGGCAGCACCGAAGCTGAGCGAGAGCGCGACGGCGCAAGCCGATGCTAGTAATGGCAGACGATACTTCATGTTTAGCCTCTCCATGATGATCGACAGAGCGTTCCGGCCTCAACCGTTCAAAAACGCCCTGTCATCTTGTTTGTGCATTTCACCAAACAGCTTGGGGCAGTTGGGAAATGCCTCCACCTCACCCGCGGGCGTTTTGCGGCCCGCTCGCCGCAAGCAATCCACGAGCGTAATAGTCCTGATCGTCCTTCACACCCGGCAGCGCGAAGAAATACCCGCCGCCGATGGGCTTGATATATTCTTCCAGCGGCTCGCCATTGAGGCGGTTCTGGACGGTGATGAAACCTTTTTCGAGATTGGCCTGATAGGCGATGAACAGGAGCCCCATATCGAGCTGGCCCGACTTGGTGACGCCGTTGGAATAATTGAAAGGACGGCGCAGGATCAGGTTCTCATGCGCCATGGCGTCGCGCGGATTGGCCAGACGGATGTGCGAATCCATCGGCGTGACCTTGCCTTCATGATCCTTGGCGTAATCCGGCACATCGGCTTCGGTCTTGCCGTCGAACGGCGCGCCGCTATCCTTGCGACGACCGAAAATCGTCTCTTGTTCTTGCAACGGCGTGCGATCCCAGCGCTCTACCATATTGCGAATGATGCGCACCGCGACATAGCTGCCATTGGCGGCCCAATCGGGCTCGTCGCTTTCCTTCTGCACCCAGACGACCTGCTGCATCAGCTTCTTGTCGGACGCATCCGGATTGGCCGAACCATCGCGGAAACCGAGGAAGTTGCGCGCGCTTTCCTTGGCTTTCGGCGAATGCGGTGGCTGGACCGGCACAGTGCCTTCCTGCTTCCAGCGCACCATCAGCAAGTCCGGCATGTTCTTCATGATGTCGCGCAGCGCGTGAATATTGGTGTCCGGCGTATTGGAGCAGAACTGGATCATCAGATCGCCATGGCAGATGTCTTTCTGCAAGGCGTCGTTTGGAAAGCCTGTCATGCGCTGCAGCAGCTTGGGCTTCATCGGCTTCAGACCAAACCGGTCATCGAATAACGAGTGGCCGAGCGCGATCGTAACGGTCAGATTGTCCGGCGTCACGGTCGGGCCAAGAATGCCTGAATCCGATGGCGGAAACTTCGCGTCAAGCTGCTGCGGCTCGCCGCCCTTCATCAGAAAGGCTGCGCGCTCGGTCAAAAGCTTGAACATGCGTTCGAGTTCGCCGCGATCCCGCGCCAGAACGTCGAAGGCCGCAACCAGACCGGCCGCCGGGCGTGCATTGACAATGCCCGGCTGGTGAACGCCATGGAACGGCTGGCTTTCGTGAATTTTGTCGCTTTCCGGCGCATTGGTCACGCTGTCGGAAGACAGCGCATGGGCCGGTTGCGGGTTCAACACGCCCGCCACGGCACCGGCAACGCCGGTTGCCCCGGCGCCAAGCAGCAATGCACGGCGTGAAGGTGAAACAGGATTATCAGTTTTCAAAAATTTCTTGGTCATTAATCCACTCCCAATTGATCGCGGAGTTTAGAGAATTGGGCGGCGAGCGAAGCTGCGCCGTCCTTGATCTTCGCCTTTTCATCAGACGAGAGATTGTCGTAGGCCTTGAAACCATTGCCTTCGGTATTGGCGCTCAAAAGAGCCTTCACCGCAGCCAGTTCCTTGTCGATGCCTTCAAATGCCTTCGCATCGACCTTGTCCACGATGGGACGCAATACATCAGCCGTCTTGGCCGCACCTTCGATGAGACCGGCAAAGGCTTGCAGGTCGGTATGGGCATAGCGGTCTTCACCTGTATCGCCTGCCGTGGAGGCGAAGCGATCAAGCGCCGATGCGGTGCCTGCGAGCATACGATCCGGCGAGATACGCAGGGCGCGAATACGCTCCTTCAGCGCACCGGCATCCTGTGCCAGCTTGTCCGCGACCGGGGCCATTCCGTCAGCTGATTTCTGCTCGAACAGGCCATATTCGATACGATGCAGGCCGCCGAAGGCGGGATCCTGCTCACGCTTTTCGAAATAATCCGCACGGGCATTGATGGCCGTATCGAGATCGGAGAACGCTTCCGAAACAGGCGCAATGCGGGCATAGGCAGCGCGAGCCGGACCATAGGCAGCCTGCGCGGTTTCCAGATTGCCGCTGGCAACCGCAGCCGACAGATCGCCGGTCGCCTTCTGGAATTCCGCCACTTCGGTTGCGAGATAAATCTGATATTCCGCCAGCGCGCCGATGAAGGCGGTCAGCGGCAGCTTCTTGCCCTTTTCGGCATCGCTTGCGGCGGATGGCGTCACCGTCAGCTTGCCACGCGGATTGGACAACAGACCACAGGTAATCTGATATTCGCCGGGAGCAAGCTTTGCCGTAATGGTCTGCTTGAAACCGGGCGCAATATTTTCGCGCTCTTCCAGCACCATGACGCCATCGAGAATTTCCCATTCGACGGTGCGGTCAGACTTATTGATGATCTCGAACACCGAGCGGCCAGCGGGAACGGTCAGCTCGTTCGGCTCACAACTTTTCGCATTGATCGCCACCTGAATCTTGCCTTCGGCATCCGCATGGCGCGCCTTGTCCGAAACGCGCGAGGCGTAATAGAAGGCTGCGCCTGCCGCCACGAGCAGCAGCACGGCCAGGACCAGTCCGATGCGAACCAGATTGCGGGAAAACGGTTCGGTGGCTTTTGGATTCGTCATGAAAATCTCGTTGACTAGGCGCTATGCTTGGCCTGCGCACCCTGAACGGGCGCAGACGGCGGCATCAGGAAAAGGATGAGGGCCGGGACAAGGAAGGCCACATAGGCCACAACTTCACTCACGGTCGGTGTGGCGATGTAGCCGAAGATACCGGCCAGAACCGAACCAAGCGTGCTGTCGAGCGGCAGAACATCGCTGGCATCAAAGACGACCGTCTGGAAATGATTCCAGAGACCAGCCTCATGCAGGGCCATCACCGAATTGGCCAGAATACCAGCGGCGATGATCAGGATGAAAACGCCCGTCCAGCGGAAGAAACGGCGCAGATTGAGCCTCAACCCACCCTTGTAGATGCAATAGCCAACAGCGGCAGCAAGCAGCACACCCAGCAAAGCGCCAAGCGGCGCTGCAGGTCCTTCGCTTTGCTGGAATGCGGCCAGCAGGAAGAAGACCGACTCCAACCCCTCACGCGCAACGGCGAAAAACACCATCAGGATAAGGCCGACACCTTTATGCGTCGGCGTTTCGAAAGCCGCATCGATGGAATGGTGCAGCTCGGACTTGATGGACCGCGCCGCCTTGCGCATCCAGAACACCATGGAGGTCAGCACGAAAACGGCGATCAATCCAATGGTGGCCTCAAAAAGCTCCTGCGCCTTTTGCGGAAACTCCGCGCTCAGAATTTGCAAGATCGCGCCAACGGTGAGTGACATGGCAAGCGCCAGCAGAATGCCGATCCAGACAACTGGCATCCAGGCGCTGCGTCCCGTCTGATGCAGATAGCTCGCGATGATGCCAACGATCAGCGCTGCTTCCACGCCTTCGCGGAACATGATGAGAAACGGTACGAGCATTTCGATCTATCCAAACAGACAGAGAAACCGGCCCGCCCCTTTTAATCAGTTCTCGGGTAAGTTCTCGATCAGCCTAAGGCTTCTTCAATGAATGCGCTGCACGACCGGCCGGGCGCACAAAGCACGCACTTAACTTTTCAATCCACGCATCGTGCTTACAAAAAATCGCGCTCGATTTAAGTGCCGACGGTTGGTCACCTTTTATAAGTAGCTCGCGCCCACTGCAAGACAAATGAACATGACTATGATAGGAATGTTTTAGAATTATTCTAATGATTTCATGCGTTTATGGGAGCAAATAAGGCAAGCCTGACAAAATACGGACGTTTGATCCACCCCGACTCATGGGCTATCCTACGGAAAAGATTTTGTATTTTAGCAATCGCAACCTGATCCGAAATGAAACACAACCCATGTTTGCATCGTTAGCCGCGACCATAAACGGGTGAAAAAGTTCATAATCTTCCGAAATCGTCAAAAAAAAGCGCCTAAGGGGTTGAACAATGGGGCCAACTGATCCATATCGGGGTTACTTACCGCTGTGCCTCCTCCCATTGCGCGCGGTAAGTGTTCCCCTCTGGAGGTTTGCCCAAGTGGCACCTTCATAACTAAGCCGGACTTCTTAGTCCGGCTCTTTTTTTATCTAAAACCAAGTTGTGGCCATCTATTGTAGAGCAAGACAAAGGACTTGTTCTTCAAAACGACTGTCAGCTTCATTCAAATCCGAGCATTTGAACCCACAAAGTTTCTTACAAACATAGAAGATATGAACCAGGGCCAAAGATAGCTGATGGCCAGCAGACTGACGCACAATCCTTCGTATGCGAAAGCGCACATGCTGCTGCATAGCTTTGGCTCGATACCATTGTTCCGGCCGATATGATCAATGCTGCGAGAATGGTCTTCTTCATGGCTTCCTCCTGTTGGTTACATGCCAGTTGTCTGGCACAGTAAACATACGCCTTCCCTCTGTTACGCACATGTCCAACAACGGTGGGGCAATCCCTTAAGGGCAAAGAAAAAGCGCCGCGTTTCCGCGGCGCTTTCGTATTTTCAATCGCCAGACTGGCAATCAACCATAGGCTGCAACTGGCGGGCAGGAGCAGATGAGGTTTCTGTCGCCGCCGACATTATCCACGCGGCTGACTGGCGGCCAGTATTTTGCCGTCGCGTCGAATTCACCGCCAAGGGCAATGGCCGGGAAAACCGCTTCCTCACGGGTGTAAGGATGCGTCCATTCGCTGGCCAGCGTATCACCTGCCGTATGCGGTGCATTGGCGAGCGGATTGTCATCCTGCGGCCAGACACCATCGGCAATTTTCTTCGCCTCGCCTGCAATGGCGATCATCGCGTCGCAGAGACGGTCGATTTCCGACTTCGGCTCGGATTCCGTCGGCTCGATCATCAGCGTACCTGCGACCGGCCACGACATGGTCGGTGCGTGGAAACCGTAGTCGATGAGGCGCTTGGCCACGTCTTCCACGGTCACGCCCGCGCTATCTTTCAGAACACGCGTATCCACGATGCACTCATGCGCCACGCGATCATGCGCGCCCGTGTAAAGGATCGGATAAGCGTCCTTCAAACGATGCGCGATATAGTTGGCGTTGAGGATCGCAGCTTCGGTTGCCTTTTTCAGACCCGCGCCACCCATCATGCGGATATACATCCACGTGATGACCAGAATGGACGCGCTGCCGAACGGTGCAGCCGAAACGGCGTGCTTGGAACCAAGGTCGACATGACCCGGCAGATAAGGCACCAGATGCTTTGCAACGCCAATCGGACCGACACCTGGACCACCGCCGCCATGCGGAATGCAGAAGGTCTTGTGCAGGTTCATGTGACAGACATCGGCGCCGATGTCGCAAGGGCGCGCAAGGCCGACGAGCGCATTGAGGTTTGCGCCGTCGAAATAGACCTGACCGCCATTATCATGGACGATTTCGCAGAAAGCCTTGATGCCTTCTTCGAACACGCCATAGGTCGACGGATAGGTGATCATGAAGGCGGCGAGATTATCGCGGTGCTTCTCGGCCTTGGCCTTGAGATCGTCGATATCGATATCACCATCCGGACGGCAATTGACCACGACAACGCTCATGCCTGCCATCGAGGCGCTGGCCGGATTGGTGCCATGCGCCGACGACGGGATCAGGCAGATGTTGCGATGACCTTCGCCACGTGACTGGTGATAATGGCGGATGGCCAAGAGACCGGCATACTCGCCCTGGCTGCCTGCATTTGGCTGCAGCGAAACACCCGCAAAGCCGGTGATTTCGCAAAGCCATGCTTCGACATCAGCCGTCATCTTCGCATAGCCTTCGGTCTGTGCCGCAGGTGCAAAGGGATGCAGATTGGCCACCGTGTTCCAGCTCACCGGCATCATTTCTGCCGCCGCATTGAGCTTCATGGTGCAGGAACCGAGCGGGATCATCGCGCGGTCAAGCGCCAGATCCTTGTCGGCCAGACGACGCAGGAAGCGCATCATCTCGGTTTCCGAACGGTGCGAATGGAATACATCCTGCGTCAGGAAGCCTTCACCGCGCGCGTCGCCCGGAACGAGAACCGCGTCACCTTCGACAGCCTTCGCGCCGAACAGAACAGCCAGTGCGGCCAGATCGTCTTCGGTCGAGGTTTCATCGAAAGTCACGCCAACCGTGTCGGCATCGATAACACGCAGCAGACGACCGCCCTTGTCGGCTTCGTCGGCGATTTTCGCAGCCTTGCCAGCCACCTTGACCGAAACCGTATCGAACAGGCTGTCACCGGCGATTTCGACGCCAGCGGCCTTGAGGCCAGCGGCAAAGCGGGCAGCAAGACCGGCAATGCGCGTTGCAATTACCTGCAAGCCTGCCGGACCATGCCAGATGGCATAGGACACCGCCATATTGGCGAGCAGCGCCTGCGCGGTGCAGATGTTCGAAGTCGCCTTGTCGCGACGGATATGCTGTTCGCGGGTCTGGAGCGCCAAACGATAGGCTGCGCGGCCATGCGCATCGACCGACTGGCCGACGATGCGGCCCGGAATGATGCGGGTGAGCGGCTCGGACACAGCGAGATAAGCGGCATGTGGGCCGCCAAAGCCCATCGGCACGCCGTAACGCTGCATGGAACCGACAGCCATGTCGGCGCCCCACTTGGCAGGTGCTTCCATGATGGTCAGCGCCAGCGGATCAGCAACGGCGATAACCAGCGCGCCCTTGGCTTTTGCATCGGCAATAACGCCGGAGAAGTCGCCATAAACGCCCCTGGTATCCGGCCACGGCACGATGACCGCAGCGGTGTTGTCGTCAACAGTGCTGCCAGCTTCAACCAGCCAGCCGAGTGGCTCGGCGCGCGTATTGACGACGTCGACGGTCTGCGGATGCAGATCGCCCGCCAGAAGCACGCGGCTGCGCTTGTCGCGGTGATGACGGCAGGCAACGCCGACAGCTTCCGCAACAGCCGTCGCTTCATCCAGCAGCGAAGCGCATGCCACCGGCAGGCCAGTCAGTTCGGCAACCAGCGTCTGGAAATGGAACAGCAGTTCCAGACGTCCCTGGCTGATTTCCGACTGGTACGGCGTATAAGCCGTGTACCAGGCCGGATTTTCAAACAGGTTGCGCTGGATCACCGGCGGCGTGTGCACACCATGATAGCCCGCACCGATGAAGCTCTTCTTCACCACGTTACGGCCCATGATTTCATTCAGTTCGGCCAGTGCCGCATGTTCGCTCAAAGGCGCTGGCAGATCCAGCGCACGGTTGAGGCGAATGGACGCCGGAACAGCCTGCGTGATGAGGGTTTCCATCGAAGGAAGGCCGAGCGCGGCCAGCATGGCGCGCTCGTCTTCAACTCTTGGCCCGATATGACGGGCAACAAAGGGAAGAACCTGCTGGGTCATCGCTTTATCCTACCAGTGCGTCGTAACCGGCCTTGTCGAGGAGACCGGAAAGCTGGCCTTCATCCGAAAGCTTCAGCTTGAACAGCCAGCCTTCGCCTTCGGCAGCCTGATTGATCAGAGCCGGATCGGACGATACGGCTTCATTGACTTCCACCACTTCGCCGTCAACCGGCGCATAAACGTCGGAAGCGGCCTTGACCGATTCCACAACCACGATGCCCTCGCCCTTGGAGGCGGTGCGGCCGACTTCCGGCAGCTCGACGAAAACGAGGTCGCCCAGCTGTTCCTGTGCGTGGATCGTAATGCCGACAGTGGCGACGCCGTTTTCGACGCTGATCCACTCGTGATCTTCGGTGAACAGGATTTTGGCCATGGAAATTATCCTTTGCGATAGCGATGCGGTGTGAAGGGAAGCGCCGAAACGTCAACGGGAACCTTGTTGCCGCGAACGTCAGCGAAAACACGTGTGCCGGGGGTGGCGAGGCTAGCCTCGACATAGCCCATGGCAACCGGGAAACCAGCGGAAGGACCGAAACCGCCCGATGTGACCGTGCCGATCTGGCGGCCGCTTTCATCGAACAGGTCTGCGCCGCCGCGTACCGGTTGGCGGCCTTCCGGCTTGAGGCCGACGCGCTTGGCGCTCGCACCCTTGGCAATAGTATCAAGCACCGGCTTCGCGCCGTTGAAGGCAGCCTTCTCGCGCACAGGCTTGGTGATCGCCCAGGTCAGACCAGCGGAAACCGGGTCGGTTTCCGGCGTAATGTCCTGACCGTGCAGGCAAAGTCCGGCTTCAAGGCGTAAGCTGTCGCGGGCGGCAAGACCGATCCATGCAACGCGCTCGTCGGCGAGAAGCTTGGTTGCCAGCGCACGCGCCTCATCGGCAGGCAGGCCGATTTCAAAACCGTCTTCGCCAGTATAGCCCGAGCGGGTCATGAACCAGCCCTGCTTGGGCTCAAAGCCGCTCATGAAGGCCAGATCGGCAGCGCCGGCCAGACCGGCATCGACGATAACGCTTTCGGCTTCCGGGCCCTGAATGGCAAGGAACACGCGGTCGAGCGGATTGACCGTGACCTGCTTGCCGGATGCGGCTTCATTGAGATGCTCGATATCGGCATCGGCATTGCCTGCATTGGCGACGACCATGAAGCGGTCTTCGCCGAGGCGCGTGACGATGAGATCGTCAAGAATGCCGCCCTTATCATTGAGGAAGAAAGTATATTTCGACTGGCCGGTCTTCAGTACCGTCGGATCGAGCGGGCAGGTTTCCGCCAGAAGTGCCGCAGCATCACTGCCGGAAACTTCGACCAGTTTCATGTGGGAAATGTCGAAAAGGCCCGTATGGTCACGCGTATGAAGATGCTCCTTCATGACGCCCAGCGGATAGGTGATCGGCATGTTCCAGCCTGCAAAGCCGCCGAAGCGCGCGCCAGCCTGTTCATGCAAATCCTGCAAAGGCAGGGTATTCAAATGTGCGGTATCGCCCATAACAACTCCAGAGTCGCACGTGTGCCTTCCGCAAAATGCGGTAGCTTCGTGCCCCTCTGTCTCAGGCCTGAGAGACTCGCATAGCAAAGCGCTATACTTACACCTTCGGCGCGGAGTTTCCCCCGACTTTCCAGAGTTGTCTTACCCGTCTGCGGTTCCTTGTACCTGAGAGATTTCGGGCGATTTCCCCTTCGGCGGCCAATTGGCGCTCTCCCGCAGACAGACAGTGAAAAAGCATTTGTAAAACGCATGCTTCGGCACCCGACACAAATCCCTTAGCTCAATCCGCTTTGGGAGTCATGTAGAATTGTGGTCTTCAACCGACAAATTCCAGAACTTTTGCGACAAAACTTGAGCCGCCTCGCCAACCACCCGAGGATTGGCCGTCATACATGTATAAATCGGAGATTTTCACTAGCTATGCGGAAAATGATAGCGATGGAGGCCGCTCAGACTCTCAAAAATGGTGATTTGGCCATGGAGAACGGCAATTGTGATAACATAATGACCGATCTGCGTAAAAAACATGCAATCTCCAAGCTTAATTGCACATCAGCTATGCAAATCTGGCTCTCCTTTTTCAGAACGCACAAGCCTATATGCTGTTTGCAACACAGAGAGATAGATTTTACTAGGTGAGAGAAATGAACCTGATCCGCTCGTACAACAACTGGCGCCGTTACCGTACAACCGTAAACGAACTGAGCCGCCTGAGCCCACGTGAACTGAACGACCTCGGCATCCTGCCTTCGGAAATTCCGTTCGTCGCACGCAAGGCTGCTGCTCGCTAATCAGCGGGAAAAGCGCCACCAGAAGGCATCAGCCTTCTTTCAGGATCGCGACCTCATAACTGCGCGGTCCTTATGGTTTCCAGAGCATTCAATTGCTCAAACAAGTTATCGCCGGGGTTTCCTCCTCCCATTTTTCCCTGGCGATCAAAAGACCGGACGTCCTCCTCCCCCATTGTCCGGTCTTCCCCATAAGCACCCGTCGCTCCTCCCGCGACGGGTGTTTTTGTTTGTACTGACCGCTTGGATGGCCGGTCAGCCTTCCTGCGAGGCAAGCGTCGTCGCCGTTCCCCGGTCCAGCAGCATCGAAATTCCGAACACGACCAGACCAGCCAGAGCCAACAGCGCGCCGACCGTACCGGTCGATGTCCAGCCATAGCCCCATGCAATCGCCAGACCGCCAAGCCATGCGCCGAGTGCGTTGGCGAGATTAAGCGCTGAATGGTTAAGCGCCGCTGCAAGCGTCTGTGCATCGGCGGCCACGTCCATCAGACGGGTTTGTAGTGCAGGCACCAGCGCAAAGCCGCCACCGACCAGAAGCACATTGAGGAAAGCAGTGAGCGGATGCTGCATTAGCAGCGGGAATGCCAGCATCACCGCCATGTCGTAAAGCAGCACGATCCCGACGGTTCCCATGACGGAACGGTCAGTCAGCCGGGAGCCAACAATATTGCCCAGCACCATGCCGAGACCGAACATGACGAAGACCAGCGGCATCCATTTCACATCGATATGCGAAACCTCCGTCACGGTGGCGGCGACATATGAAAAGACGGAAAACAGCCCACCGGTGCCAATAGCGCCAATGGCAAGCGTGAGCAGCACCTGCCTGCGGCGCAGCGCGCCCAGTTCACGCAGCGGCGACGCGCCTTCAGCAGCGGGCAGCCTGGGCACATAAAGCGTCACCATCACCATGGTCAGAATGGCAATCAGGCCAACAGAGCCGAACATGGCGCGCCACCCGGCCACCTGCCCCAGCCATGTCGCCAGTGGCGTGCCGCACAGTGTGGCAATCGTCAGACCCATCATCACACGCCCTACCGCCTGCGCGCGCTTGCCCGGCTCGGCCAGCGATGCGGCAACCAGCGATGCAACGCCGAAATAAGCGCCATGCGGAAAGCCTGCGATGAAGCGCATCATATAAAGACTGGAATAGTCCTGCATGAAAGCGCTGGCGAGATTGCCAAAGGCAAACAGGCCCATCAGCAGGAAAAGCAGCTTGCGGCGGTCCAGCTTGGCACCGATAACCGCCAGAACCGGCGCGCCAATCAGCACACCCAGCGCATAGGAACTGATGAGATGCCCGCCCTGCGGGATCGAAACATTGAGATCGCGGGCAATATCCGGCAAAAGCGCCATGATGGCGAATTCACCGGTGCCGATGCCGAAACCGCCAATGGCAAGCGCGAGTTCCGCCATACGCTCGGACGAGCGTGGCGAAGGTTCCCGCATCGCAGCGGAAGACTGAAATTCTGACATGAACAGGCCTGAAGGGAGCGTAGGTTGTCTCGCACACCTACCACCCATTTCAGGCAAAGGCGATACGCCTTCTTGTCACGCGTAAAGAATCAGAGCGCAGCCCGAAAAGTGCGAAGCGGTTTTCGGATAAGATGCGCAGTAGATCAACCAGCAGCCACAACTTCGATTTCGACCTTGAATTCCTCGCGGGTAAAGCCGGAAACGATCATCAATGTCGAGGCGGGCGCTGGCTGCGGAAACAGCCGGTCGCGCACGTCCATATAAGGACGCATGTGGGCGCGATCCGTGACATAGGCGTTGATGCGCACGACATTGGAAAGCTCCATGCCGCCATCGCGCAGGATGCGGCGGATATTCTCGAAGCAAAGCTCTGCCTGCGCGCCTGCATCTTCCGGCACGCTTCCATCCGGCGCAATGCCAAGCTGGCCGGAGCAGAACACCAGTTCGGCACCGGCTTTCACCTTCACGCCATGGCTATAGGCAGCAAAGGGTGCTGCCATGTCGGCGGGTAGCAAATGTTGCAAAGTGCTCATCGAATATTCCTTATGATTTGGGCGCGCTGGCCAGAAGTTCCTTCAAACGGGGCGCACCCGCGGCAATATCGGCTTCCGTGGGGTTGATTCCGGCAGCCAGCAGGCGACGGGCGATCATATGATCCGCCGGACGATTGATGGAATCGACCGCAACCAGCCTGTCACCGGCAAAATGGAAAACCGAGAAGGCATTATCGTCGGGATTGCCCGACAGAATATGACGGTCGGCTTCAAACGACAGGCCTGCCGTCTGAAGCTTCATGTCGCCCTGATCGGACCAGAACCAAGCCACTTCGCGGAACGGCGTGGCGCGACCGACAATGCTGCGGGCCACATGCTTTGCCTGATCGGTCGCGTTCTGTACCGATTCCAGCCGCACGCGACGACCGGCATGGAAATGATCGTAGCTCACACAATCGCCGATGGCGTAAACATGGTCCGCAGATGTGCGCATATGGTCGTTCACGACAATGCCATTGTCGATAATAAGACCTGCGGCAGCGGCAAGCTCCACATTTGGCAGCGCGCCCGTGCCAATCACCACAATATCCGCCGGGAACACGGTTCCATCGCTGGCCTTCACGCCCGTTACACGACCGTTTTCGCCCTCAATTGCCATCACACCGAGCCCGGTATGCAGCGTGATACCGACGGCGCGGCTGCGCGTTTCGACATGTGCGGAGATTTGCGTCGCGACCGAGCGACCGAGAACACGCGGGGCCGCTTCGATCAACACGGTGTTTTTGCCGAGCGCCAGCGCGCTATGCGCCATTTCAAGCCCGATAAATCCGCCGCCGATGATCACAACATTGCTGATCGTCGGCATCAGATCGGCAATGCGACGCGCATCTTCCATCCGGCGCAGCGTGACCACGCCGTCAAGATCGATACCCGGCATATCAGGAATGCGCGCGCGGGCACCGGTCGCAAAGACCAGATCGGACCAGTTCAGCACGCGACCATCATCGAGGGTCACCGTGCGCTCGGTCAGCGATACGCCCTCGACCCGATGCCCGAACAGCATCTCGATATTATTGTCGCGATAGGCGCTTTCCGGACGCAGCACCAGGCCGCCATGCTCCGGCGCTTTGAGATAAGACTTGGAAAGCGGCGGCTTATGATAGGGAATATCCGCCTCATCGTTGATGAGGACAATGTCTCCGGCATAGCCTTCCTGACGAAGGCTGATTGCGGCCTGCGAGCCCGCATGGCCCGCGCCTATAATAATGCATCTCTCGTCCATAGGACCTCCGGAAATTTCCGCGCATCATAGTCATGTGCCGGTCTCTCGCGTGGCGCATCTACCACGGATTCACATCTTAATTGCACGCCGCTCGCGATTTTTAAACATTTAGTTTGACCAATCGGTCAGATTGTTTAGTAAGGTTCCTGCTTCAATACGCCAAACAAACTTGGAGCGCCGCCTTGAAACGATATTGGTCCGATTACACCAGCGAGGCGTTTTCGCGTCTCGAGCGCGACAAGCTCGTGGCGGTGTTGCCCGTTGGCGCAATCGAGCAGCACGGACCGCATCTGCCGATGTGTGTGGACGCAGCCGTCGCCGACGGCATGGTGGCGGAGCTGATCAAGCGGCTGCCCGACACAAGCAATGTTCTGTTCCTGCCGACACAGGCCATAGCCAAGAGCAATGAACACAAGCGCTATCCCGGCACGCTGACATTTTCAGTCGAGACGGTCATCCGCATGTGGTGCGAGATCGGTGCCTGTGTAGCGGCAAGCGGCGTGCGCAAGATGGTGCTGTTCAACAGCCATGGCGGCAATATTCCGGTGATGGACATTGTCGCCCGCGAATTGCGCGTGCAGCACAATATGATGGTCTTCTGCCTCAACTGGTTTGGCCTTGGCATGCCCGATGGCGTTTACAGCGAGCATGATCTGAAGCATGGCATTCATGCTGGCGACATGGAAACATCGGTGATGCTGGAAATGCATCCCGATCTGGTCGTGATGGACAAGGCGCAGGATTTCCGTACGCTGACTGAAGTTTTCGCTGACGAATACAAGCATATCAGCCTCGGCGGCGGCGCCAAGCCCGCATGGCAGATGCAGGACATCAACGCCTATGGCGCAGCCGGCAATGCATCGATTGCAACCGCCGAAAAGGGCCGCAAGACCATCGATTTCGCCGCCGACCGGCTGATTGAAGCGCTGGGCGAGATTGAGCGCGCGCCGCTCTCCTGGCTCGACAACAATACTGCTTGGTAAGGACGATGAGCGTGGCCCCCAACTCGCAGAACCAGTCACCACTGATCGACATTAACGGTGTCTACAAGCAGTACGGCACCGGCGTCATGGCCGTGAACGACATGTCGCTCAAGATTGAGCAAGGTCAGTTCGTCAGCTTTCTTGGGCCTTCGGGCTGCGGCAAAAGCACGGCGCTCCGCATGATCGCCGGACTGGAATCGGTCTCGGCGGGCGAAATTCGCGTCAATGGCCATGCCCCCGGCAATAAAATGTCTGGGGGCTCTTCCGGCGCACAGGATATCGGCTTCGTTTTTCAGGAGCCGACACTGATGCCTTGGGCCAGCGTCTACGACAATGTCTATCTGCCGCTGCGGCTTTCCGGTGTTTCGCGCAAGGAAGCCAAGCCTCGCATTGAAGAAGTGCTGACGCAGGTTGGCCTGTCTCGCTTTGCCAATGCGTTTCCGCGTGAACTTTCGGGCGGCATGAAAATGCGTGTTTCCATTGCGCGCGCTCTGGTCACACGCCCGCGCCTGCTTTTGATGGACGAGCCTTTTGCAGCGCTCGACGAGATGACACGCTTCAAGCTCAATAATGATGTGTTGCGCCTTTGGCAGGAACACGGGCTGACCGTGATCTTCGTGACCCACAGCGTTTACGAGTCGGTCTATCTTTCCAACCGCGTGATCGTGATGGCGGCGCGTCCGGGCCGCGTCGTGGCCGATATTCCCATCATCGGCACTTATCCGCGGGCTGAAAACTACCGCACCACGGATTCTTACGCAAAATATTGCGCCAAAGTTTCCGATACGCTGACCGCGACGCTTTCCTCTGAAGATATCGATCACTGAGGACATGCAAATGAACCAGATGCAAAACGAACTGCCAGTCCTCAATTCCGAACAGGATCGTCTCGCCCGGCGCGAGCGCACCCTGCGCATTCTCATGCCGACGCTGGCGATCATCATCGCGCTCGGCATCTGGGAAGGTCTGGTGCGCTTCTATGAAGTGCCGCATTACCTGATCCCGGCCCCGTCGCTGATTGCGGAAACGCTTTTCAAGGACGGTCCGTCGCTGATGGCGTCCATGTGGTTCACCGTCAAGCTGACGCTGATCTCGCTAGCCTGCGCCATTATTGGCGGCGTTCTGCTCGGCATGGTGTTTGCGCTGTCTCGCCCGATTGAAATGGCATTCTTCCCCTTCGCCGTCATCCTTCAGGTGACGCCGGTGATCGCCATTGCACCGCTAATCTTGATCTATGTACGCGATACTTTCTCGGCCCTGCTCATCTGCGCATGGATTGTCGCTTTCTTCCCGATCCTGTCCAATACGGTGATCGGACTGCGCAGCGCCGACCACAATCTGCGCGATCTGTTCAAGCTCTATCGCGCCTCGCCATGGCAGCGCCTGCGCTATCTGCTGGCTCCGAGCGCTCTGCCCTATTTCATGGCGGCCCTCAAAATCGCCGGCGGCTTGTCGTTGATCGGCGCTGTGGTGGCCGAATTCGTCGCCGGCACCGCAGGCCAGAGCACTGGCCTTGCATCGCGTATTCTTGAATCAAGCTTCCGCAATGAAATCCCGCGCATGTTCGCCGCGCTCTTCCTTGTTTCGCTGCTCGGCATTGTGATCTTCCTGATCACCAGCTGGCTGTCGCGCCTTGTCCTCGGACGCTGGCACGAAAGCGAAATCCGCAGAGATCGCTGATATGTTGCAAGGTGTTGCCATCGCAGGCCGTCCGGGCCGATATGACCTGCATGTCGAGCATGGCCGCATTGCCGCGATCACGCCGTCGCAGGCAACCGGCGGCGGGTGTGTGACGCCGCTTCTGGCCGATGTGCATGTGCATCTCGACAAGACATTCACGATCCAGCGCATCGCGCAGAATGGCGACACCAAGGTCGAATGCCTGTTCGACGCCATCGACCTGATGAACACCGACCGCCAGAACTGGCACGCCGAAGATATCCGCGCCCGCGCCACCCGTGGCCTTGAGGCTGCCTTTGCGCAAGGCGTCGGCGCTATTCGCAGCCATGTGGATTGGACGAGCCCGGAAGTTCCGACCGCATGGCCGGTTCTCAACCAACTGCGTCAGGACTGGAAAGACCGCGTAGACCTTCAACTCGCGGCCCTTGTGCACGGCGATCTGGTGCTGGAAGCCGGTCGTGATATCGCGGCCCGGGTCAAAGCCGATGGCGGCGTGCTTGGCGCGTTCTTCTACCGCAATGCCGATCTTGCAGCCAAGATCGAGGAAATGTTCCGTCTCGCCGTCGAAAACGATCTCGATCTCGACTTTCATGTCGACGAAGGTCTGGATGTTGAAGCGGACGGATTTTCGCTGATCGTGGATGCCGCCCGGCGGCATCACATGGCGGGCCGCGTGCTGTGCGGCCATGCCTGCTCGCTTTCGCTCAGGACAGTGGATGAACTGACGCGCATTCTCGATGCCGCAGCGCAAGCAGGCGTCGCGCTCGTCTCGCTGCCCACCACCAATCTCTATCTGCAAGACCGGATCGGCGGAAAATCGCCGCGTCTTCGTGGCGTGGCTCCGCTGAAAGAAGCACGTCTGGCCGGTGTTGAAGCCATGCTTGGCTCCGACAATGTGCGCGATGCCTTCTACCCCTATGGCGACTATGATCCGCTTGCGATCCTGCGCCTTGCAGCGCCTGTCTGTCATCTGGAGCCGGACGCATGGCTCGACAGCATCACCACCCTGCCCGCACGCCTGATCAGGAGCGAGCGCGTACAGACGCTGTCAGCTGGCGGTGCCGCCAATTTTATCTGGCACGACGCCGAAGACCTCAACGATCTCATCAGCCGTCCGCAAGCCCTCCGCCGTGTCTGGCGCGACGGCATTGTTTCGGACCATGTTTACGGGAGAAACCCATGAATTCTGTCGCCCCGCAGCGCATCTATGACTGGGCCGCATTCCGCGCCGAAATCGACGGCATCCGCATCTATGACGACCCCAAGCAGGTCGAGCTGCGCTCCCGCGATTACTTCTGGTACAGCCCTATCCTGACCGAAGATATCGGCCACTATGTCGGTGACCTCGTCGTTATCCCGAAAGATCAGGACGAGGTGCGCCGCGTGGCGGCGGCAGCCGCGAAACTGCGCATTCCGATCACGGTTCGCGGCGGCGGCACCGGCAATTACGGCCAGTGCGTGCCCCTTGAAGGTGGCGTCATTCTCGACATGACCAAGATCGACCGCATCATCGCCATCGAGCCGGGCAAGGTGCGCGTTGAAGGCGGTGCACGCATTTCGCGTCTTGACGATGCCGTGCGCGAAACCGGACAGGAACTGCTGATGTATCCGTCCACCCGCCGCATCGCCACCATTGGCGGCTTCTTCTCCGGCGGTTCGGGCGGCATCGGCTCGCTGCGCCACGGCATGTTGCGCGATGACGGCAATGTCTATTCGGTCAAGGTTCTGACCGTCGAGCCGGAGCCGAAAATTATCGAGCTGACGGGCCGCGATATCCACAAGGTCCAGCACGCCTATGGCACCAACGGCATCATTCTGGAGCTGGAAATCGGGCTGACCAAGGCGACCGACTGGATCCACACTGCAGCGCTTTTCGATAGCTATGAAGCAACGCTGAACTTCTGCCTCAAGGCGCTGGAAGAAAATCTGGATTGCTATCTTCTGACCACTGTGGATCGGCGCTTTGCGCGCTTCTACACCAAGTTCGGCGATCTGTTTCCATCCGACAAGGATGCCGTTTTCGCCATGATCGCGCCGGAAGAGCGCGAGCGCTTCGCAGAGCTTGCGACCGAATTCAACGGTCAGGTGTCGTTCTCCATGACGCTGGACGAATTGCACAAGGCTGGTCTTCAGCCTGCCTATGAATGCGGCTGGAACCACACGACACTTCAGGCGCTGAAGGCGGAACCGGGCTGGACCTATCTTCAGGTTGCCTATCCACGTCCCTTCGACCCGGCCTTGGTCAATCGCCAGATCGAGCGTTATGGCGACACGCAATATATGCACCATGAAATGGCGCGCCTTGAAGGCGAAGTGCAGATTTTCGGCCTGCCGCTCGTGCGTTTCGAAGACCGTGATGCGATGTATAAGCTCATCGGTGAATTGGAACAGGTCGACGGTTGCGACATCTACGATCCCCATGCCTATACCATTGAGGATGGCGGCATGAAGGAGATCGACAGCGTGCAGATCGAGTTCAAGAAACTGGCCGATCCTTACGGTCTGCTCAATCCCGGCAAAACGCGCGGCTGGACCGCCGACATGGCACTTTCGAACTGATAACAGGGGAACGACACGAATGAAAAAAGCACTCTTTGCGGCAGTCGCCGCTTTCTCGCTTGGCCTTTCCGCACAGATGGCCTTTGCGCTCGACAAGGTGACGCTCGGCACCAACTGGCTGGCGCAGGCTGGCCACGGCGGTTTCTATCAGGCGCTCGCCGATGGCACCTATGAAAAATACGGCCTCGACGTAAAGATCGAAATGGGCGGACCGCAGGTCAACAACCGTCCGATGCTGGCCGCAGGCCGCCTCGACTTCCTGCTCACTGGCAATCTGCTTCTGTCCTTCAACAATGTCGCCAATGGCGTTCCAACCACGGTTGTGGCTGCCTTCTACCAGAAGGACCCACAGGCCCTGATGGCGCATGACGGCGAATATAAGGATTTCAAGGATCTGGTGAACGCACCGACAATCCTGATTTCCAAGGACGGCCAGTTCTCGTTCTGGCCCTGGCTGGTGAAGGAATTCGGTTTCAAGGACGAACAGCTGCGCCCCTATGGCTATAGCCTCGCCCAGTTCCTCGGCGACAAGAAGACCGTGCAGCAGGCCTATGCGACCGCCGAACCGCTTTATGCGGCCAAGGAAGGCGCAAAGGTCAAGACGTTCCTGCTCGCCGATGAGGGCTACAACACCTATGCAAACACCATCGAAACGCGTCAGGAGCTGGTCGACAAGAACCCCGACCTCGTACAGCGTTTCGTGACAGCTTCCATCGAAGGCTGGGTCAACTTCATGTATGGCGACCACAGCAAGGCCTATGAGATGATCCTCAAGGACAATGCGGATATGAGCAAGGAAACGCTCGACGCCGAACTGGCTAATCTCAAGGAACTTCAGCTGATCGACAGCGGCGATGCGGTCACCAAGGGCATTGGCGCCATCGATATGAGCCGCGTCAAGGCGTTCTACGAGCTGGCGCGCAAGTCCGGCATCGTCAGTGGTGAAGAACTCGACATGAGCAAGGTTGCGACCGACGCCTTCGTCAATAAGGGCGCAGGCCTCGACATCAAGAAGCAGTTGGGCCAGTAAGCCCACCACGAAAACGGAAAGCCGCCCCGCGTTTCTGAAATGCCCGGCGGCTTCTCCTCTGACCACGGTTACAAATATGACGATCGACGACGAGAATGACGACATCGAGCCGACCGGACGGGACAAGGTTCTCGACCGCCGACGGCGCATTCTCGGCGCGATCCGTACCGCGGCTATCGATGAATTTGCCGAAAAGGGTCTGGTTGGTGCATCCACGCAAGGCATTGCGCAACGCGCCGGCCTGACCAAGCCGCAGCTGCATTATTATATTTCCAGCAAGGAAGAACTCTACGAGGACATTATCGTCTTCATCCTCGATGAGTGGGAAGATATCTTCCTCGATGCCAGCGCGGAAGACGATCCGGCCAAGGTGATCCGCCAATATATTCGGGCGAAACTCGACTACAGCCAGAAGAACCCGAAAGCATCGCGGCTTTTCACCACCGAAATCGCCAATGGTGCGCCCTATCTCAGCCGCCACTGGACCAAGCATGTCACCGCCACCCATCGCGCGGTCAAACTGATCCAGTCATGGGTGGACACTGGCCGTATCAAGCCGGTCGACCCGCTGCTGTTCCAGATGCATATCTGGGCGGTGACGCAGCATTATGCCGATTTTGAAACGCAGGTGCGCAGCATGATGGAAGTCGGCAAGGACGATCCACTGGATTTCGAGCGCATCGAAAAAGAAGTCTCGACACTGTTTCTGCGCGTCTGTGGATTGGCTGACTGAAGTCAGCCGCATCAGCATTTGAATAGCAAAGCACCGCCTGAAAACAGGCGGCGCTTTATGTCGTTATGCAGTCGCCAGATTGCCGAGCGCGTTTTCCGCCTTTGCCCGTTCTTCCGGCGTCAGTTCGAGGCGCGCAAGTTGCTCATCAAGAAGGATCGGCAACGTGCCATCCGGATGCGCTGCGGCAACGCCGAATGTCTCATCGCTCTTTTCGTCGTAGTGGAAGAAAGGCGCTTCCTTCTTGCCGAAAACGGTCACGATATGCGGCGGCTTTTTCACACCGGTCAGCGGGCTGTAGCCGATGCGCGACTTGCCCATGCTGTCCTTGCGCGAAAGGATTTTCGCCCAGTAAAGCTGCAATTCCGCTTCGCTTTTTGCTGCACCCACCGTCTTCGAAATGTTGAGAAAACGCTTGATGAACAGGACAGAACAGCCAAGCATGATGCCAAGCAGGACGACGCCCACCGTCAGGCGGTTCCAGAACTCATCGAGAGCCAGCGACAGCGTGACATTTTCAGGATGCGATTTCTGCATCACGACATCGGTTTCATAATCGCCGCTTGAAAAGCTGACGAAAGAGAAATCGACGGATTTGATCAGGCGCTCGCCTTCATACTCATAGGAGATGTTGGCCTTGCAGTCGGTGATCATCTTCTTGGTCCGGCAATTGCCGTCGAAAATGGTCGCATCTTCGATCACCACCGGATCCTGCTTGATCTGATAATCCGCATAGAGGCCCGGACCCCAGGCCCAGACAACGACGAACGAAATGACAGGGAAAATAAGCGCCAGAAAAAGCATGCGCCAGCGATCGGCGAAACCAGCTTTTCCTACCTTTATTTTGCGCGCGGGGAGAATGCCGGATAAATCCGGAAGAGAATAGGTTGTAGCCATGTTGCTAATAATTTCTGGATATTTTCTGGTTGGGAGGAACCAGAACCTAACGCAACGTTAGCAATGACTTAAATAGCTTTTCTCGACTACCCAGTAACGTAAAATTACACTTTTGAAACGAGTTGAACGCTGTTTCAGCAAAATCAGCGCAATCCTTCCAGTTCGGCAATGCGTGCGGCGCTGTCCTTTTCCAGCATCCGCGTCATTTCGCGAATGAGGGTTTCAGCCAGCACAAACAGGGCCGCCGACGAATCCCATGCGGAGGGCACCGCCGTGCGGCCAGCCAGCACATGGCGCGCAACACGGGCAATCGGCGACAGCCACTGGTCGGTCACGAGAATGACCTCCACACCCCGCGCCCGCGCCTTTTCCGCAAGCTTCAGGAGACTGTCCTGATAGCGGCGAATGTCAAAAACGACGAGCACGTCGCGCTTGCCCATATCGAGCAACCGGTCGCGCCAGATACTTTCCTGTCCGCCAAGATGAAACACATGCGGACGAATGATCGTCATATGCGCCGTCATATATTGCGCGATCGGGTCGGTGAAGCGACCGCCGATCAGATAAATATTGCCCTTGGCATTCGAAAGCGCCGCCACCGCTTGCCGCAACTGCTTGGCGCCAAGGTGACGGAATGTCTCGCGGATATTCTCCTGCGTGTGCTCCACCGCCGGATAGGCCGTATCCAGGCTTTTGTCCGAGTGTTCATTGCGATGGTGCGGCGACTGCAATTGCGCCGCAAGCTCGTTTTGCAGATGCGCCTGAAACTCGGGATAGTTCTGGAAACCGAGCCGGTTCACGAAACGCAGGATGGTCGGAGAACTGACCCCTGCCTGCGCCGAAAATTCCGCCACCGTCTTCAACCCCAGCATGGGGTAATTGGCGATCAATGTCTGGGCTGCGGCACGCTCTCCGGCGGGCATCGTATCGATCCGTTCATTGATGCGTTCGGCGACGCTGGCGCTTTCCGACAAGGCGTTTTCCATTCGACGTTTCGGCCCGACAACACTTGTGAATTGTGAGCCAAATTATATTTGACAAATTATCATACGGCGTATCAAATAATCCGCAATAGCGCAGAATTTTAAAAAACGTAACATAAGTTACAGCGCAGGGAACAAACAGATGGCGGACGAGCGAGAGGGACGCCCGGCTTCGCATGAGCCGGTTTTTGTCGTCAACGAAACGGGGCAGAGTCCCTGGCTTTTCGTTTGCGAACACGCTTCCAATTATGTGCCGGAACGTTTCGACGGTTTGGGTCTGGGCGAGGATGCCCTGCGCGCCCATATCGCCTGGGACCCCGGTGCGGTTGAGGTTGCACGGCATCTGAGCGCCGCGCTCGACGCGCCGCTGGTTGAGTCGCGCCTGTCGCGTCTGCTGATTGATTGCAACCGTCCGCTCGACGCGCCGGACCTCATTCCGGAGGTCAGCGAAATGACTGTCATTCCGGGCAATCACGAGCTGAACTCGCTCGAACGCACGGCGCGAATCGACATGTCGCATCGCCCATTTCATGCGCGCATCGAACAACTGATCGCGGCGCGCGCGGCACGCGGCCTGCCGTCGTGGATCGTCACGATCCATTCATTCACGCCGGTCTATCGCGATGTGGCACGCCCCTGGCAGATCGGCATTATTCACGACGCGGACGACCGTGTAGCCGCGCCATTGATTGCGGCGTTGAAGCAGGATTCCGCGCTCAATGTGGGCGTTAATGAGCCTTACGCGCCTTCCGACCGTGTTTACTACACGCTGGAACGCCATGCACGCCCGCGCAATACGCCCTGCGCCATGATCGAAATCCGCAACAATGAAATCGCCGACGCAAAGGCGCAGACAGCATGGGCTTCACGGCTTGCGGAAATCTTCCGCAACCTGAAAGCCTGATCAGGTTTTATGACAAGAGAAGAAGACTGAAAGTACCATCCGCATGAGTGAGTAGAGAGCAGAGATCAAAGGGGAACAACCATGAGCTCAGATTACTCCGATAAAGATAAAAGCGAGGACATCAAAGTCCTGCATGGCATGGGTTACGCTCAGGAACTGCAACGTTCCATGAGCCGATTTTCGAACTTCGCAATTTCATTTTCCATCATCTGCATCCTGTCTGGCGGCATCAACTCCTTCGCCCAGGCTATTTCCTCGGTCGGCGGCGCTGGCGCAGGTATTGGCTGGATTGTCGGCTGTCTGATATCCGGCATGTTCGCCCTGTCGATGGCGCAGATCGCTTCGGCCTTCCCGACCGCTGGCGGCCTCTATCACTGGGCCTCTATTCTCGGTAACCGTTTCACCGGCTGGCTGACTGCATGGCTCAACCTGCTCGGGCTGATCACCGTTCTCGGCGCGATCAATATCGGCACCGCCTTCTTCTTTCAGGGAACGTTCGGCCACCTGATCGGCATGGATACCTCGGCAGGGCATATCGTGATTTTCGTCACGATCATCACCATCGGGCAGGCCCTGTTCAACCATCTCGGCATCAAGGTCACGACATTCCTGACCGATATTTCGGGTTATATCATCTTCATCACCACCGCCGCTCTGGTTGTCGGCTGTCTGGTCTATGCGCCAGCGCTGGATTTCTCGCGTCTGTGGACCTTCACCAACTATTCCGGTGCAGCGGGCGGCGAAGTCTTCCCGCAGAGCGACAACATGGCTTACCTGTTCCTGCTCTGCCTGTTGCTGCCGGTCTATACGATCACCGGTTATGACGCCTCGGCCCATACATCCGAGGAAACCATCAAGGCAGCCCATACGGTTCCGCGCGGCATTGTATCGGCAGTATTCTGGTCTTCGCTCGTCGGCTGGATCATGATCTGCGCCATCACGCTGGCAATCCCGGACATGAATGCAGCAGCCGCGCAAGGCTGGGGCATGTTCTTCGGCACCATGGACGCCATCCTGCCCGGACCGCTGAAGAATGTGATCTATTTCGCCATCGTCATCACGCAGCTACTCTGCGGTCTGGCGACGGTGACGTCCGCATCGCGCATGCTGTTCGCCTTCTCTCGCGATGACGGCATGCCGATCGGCTCCAAGACGCTCGCCAGCGTTTCGCCGAAATACCGCACGCCGGTTGCTGCGATCTGGACCGCTGCCTTCCTCGAAATCATCTATGTTTTCGCGGCGCAGTTCGTCTCCATCGGTGGCACCAACCTCTACACCATCGTCGTCAACTCGACGCTCGTCTTCCTGTTCCTGTCCTTCACCATTCCGCTCGTGCTGGCGATTTTTGCCTATGGCACGCCGAAATGGCCGAACCCGGGACCATGGGCCATGTCGGGCGGCCTCTACAAGCTGGTGACATTCCTTTCAGTCGTCGGCATGGCGATTATTTTCTACATCGCCGTGCAGCCGCCAAACGACAAGGTGCTGTGGATCGTTGTCGGCTTCGTCCTGCTTGCCGGTGTTCTCTGGCTGACCGTCGAGAACAAGCGTTTCCAGGGCCCGCCGGTCGGCGACCGGATCGCCAAGCGTGCGGCTGAAATCGCAGCCGCAGAACGGGCCGTCGGCGAAACTGCCCACTAACCAGCAACTCTGGCCGGTTCATCCGGCCAGAGTTTCCCATCGGATAATTTTTGGAGAGCACAAGAATGGCTGGATCCCTATCGTTTGAAGAACTCAAGAAAGCCGTTTCTGCCGGAGATATCGATACAGTTCTCGCCTGCATCGTGGATATGCAGGGGCGCCTGATCGGCAAGCGCTTCTATGCGCCGTTCTTCGTGGAATCCGCCTATGACGAAACCCATGGCTGCAACTATCTCCTTGCCGACGATATCGACATGGAGCCGGTGCCGGGCTATGAGGCCGCGAGCTGGGACAAGGGTTACGGCGACTTCGTCATGAAGCCGGATCTTTCCACCATCCGGCTTGCGCCATGGCTGGAAAAGACCGCCATCATTCTTTGCGACGTGCAGGATCATCACCATCACGATCTGGCCCATTCGCCACGGGCTATTTTGAAAAAGCAGCTCGCCCGCCTGCATGAGCGCGGCTATCGCGCCTATTTCGCATCCGAGCTGGAATTCTATATTTTTGACGAGTCCTACAAGACGGCCCGCAACAAGCATTGGCAGGCCATGGAAACGGCCTCGCCCTATATTCAGGACTATGTGATTCACCTGACGACCAGAGAAGAGCCGGTTCTGCGCGCCATGCGCAATCAACTGGCTGCGGCGGGCATTCCCGTCGAAAATTCGAAGGGCGAATGGGGTCCGGGGCAAGAAGAGCTGAATGTGCGTTATGCCGAAGCGCTGGAAATGGCCGACCGGCATGTAATCATGAAGACCGCAATGAAGGACATTGCCGAGCAACACGGCAAGTGCATCACCTTCATGGCAAAATATGATTACAACAAAGCGGGCAGTTCCAGCCATGTGCACAATTCCGTCTGGAGCGCCGACGGCAAGGAGCCGCTCTTCTTCGACCCGAAAGCGCCGCATACGATGACGCCGCTGATGCGGTCATGGGTGGCGGGCCAGTTAAAGTATGCGACCGACTACACTTATTTCCTCGCGCCTTACATCAATTCCTACAAGCGCTTTCAGGCGGGCACCTTCGCGCCGACCAAGATCACTTGGAGCGAAGACAACCGCACGGCGGGCTTCCGTCTCTGCGGTGAAGGCACCAAGGCGATCCGTATCGAATGCCGTATCGGCGGGGCCGACCTCAATCCTTATCTCGCTTTCGCTGCGCTGATCGCCGCCGGGCTTCAGGGCGTGGATGAAAAGCTGGAACTGGAAGAGCCTTTCGTGGGCGATGCCTATGGCGCGGTGAAACTGAAGGAAATTCCCTATACGCTGCGCGAAGCCGCCCTTGCTCTCAAGAACTCGTCTTTCCTGAAAGAGGCGCTCGGTGAGGATGTGGTCAGCCATTATGTTCACACGGCCCATTGGGAGCAGATCGAATATGATCGTCGCGTCACGGACTGGGAACTGCATCGCGGCTTCGAGCGCTACTGACCGGCCACCATCTAGAATGACATATGAAGGACATGCCCGATGAGCGGCACCGCCAAGATCATCTCGCCTATCGACGGTTCGGTCTATGCCGAGCGCCCATTTTTGAGCGAAACCGCCATCCAGTCCACGGTTGCTGCCGCGCGCGCGGCGCAAGCTGCCTGGGCCGAACTGAGCATAACGGAGCGGGCGCGTTATTGCCGTGCTGCGCTTGCAGCGCTTGCCGCGATGCAGGACGAAATCGTGCCGGAGATTGCCTGGCAGATGGGGCGACCAACCCGTTACGGCGGCGAAAACGGCGGCGTGCAGGAACGCGGTCAGTACATGATCGACATTGCCGGGGAAGCGCTGGAGCCTTATCTCCCAGCGCCGAAAGACGGTTTCCGCCGCTATGTCAAACATGTGCCGCTTGGCGTCGTGCTGGTGATTGCGCCGTGGAACTATCCGTATCTCACCGCCGTCAACACCATCATTCCCGCCCTGATGGCAGGCAACAGCGTTATCCTCAAACATGCCACACAGACGCTTCTGGCTGGTGAGCGCTTTGCACAGGCGTTTGAGAAGGCCGGGCTGCCCAAGGGTGTCTTCCAGAATGTCGTTCTGGATCATGCCTCCACCGAAAAACTGCTGGCTTCGGGCACGGTCGATCATGTGAATTTCACCGGATCGGTCGGCGGCGGTCGGGCCATTGAAAAGGCTGCCGCAGGCACCTTCATGACGATGGGGCTGGAACTTGGCGGCAAGGACCCGGCCTATGTTCTGCCGGACGTCAATCTGGACCACGCCGTGGCCAATCTGGTCGATGGCGCTTACTTCAATTCGGGTCAATGTTGCTGCGGCATCGAACGCATCTATGTGCATGAAGATGTCTATGACCGCTTTGTCGATGGCTTCATTGATCTGACACGCCAATATGTCGTCGGCAATCCGCTGGATGCTGGCACGACGCTTGGACCGATGGCGCAGGCGCGCTTCGCCGATCTCATCCGCGAGCAGAAAGCGGAAGCGCTGCGCAAGGGTGCCAAGGCGCATGTGAATATGAAGGTCGATCATGATGTGACCGGTTCGCCCTATATCGCGCCGGAAGTGCTCACCCATGTTGATCACCAGATGAGCGTCATGCGCGAAGAGAGTTTCGGCCCTATCGTCGGCATCATGAAAGTGCGCAACGATCAGGAAGCGCTCGCCTTGATGAATGACAGCATTTACGGCCTGACCGCTTCGCTGTGGACCACGGATACGGACCGCGCCGCAGCGCTTGGTGACCGCATTGAAACCGGCACGGTTTTCATGAACCGCTGCGATTATCTCGATCCCGGCCTTGTCTGGACGGGTGTCAAGGATACCGGCAAAGGCGCTTCCCTTTCGCCGATTGGCTACGGCAATCTGACCCGGCCAAAATCCTTCCACCTGCGTGAAAAAATCTGATCTGATCCCTGTTCTGCCCCACTTTGAAAGCAATCGATATGACGACACTGACCGCTAAATGGAACTTCCCGACCACCGTTCTTTTCGGACCCGGGCGCATCAAGGAACTGCCCGCCGTTTTGAAGGCAGCAGGCATTGCGCGTCCGCTTTTCGTCACCGATCCGGGTCTGGCGAAACTTCCCGTGGTCGCTTCCACGCTGGCCATTCTCGATGCGGCGGGCGTCAAGTACGGAGTGTTTTCCGACGTTAAGCCCAACCCGGTCGAAAGCAATCTCTATGCAGGCGTGAAGGTCTATCAGGATGGCAAACATGACGGCGTCATCGCCTTCGGCGGCGGTTCGGCGCTCGATCTGGGCAAGTTGATCGCCTTTCAAGCTGGCCAAACGCGCCCGGTCTGGGATTTTGAGGATATTGGCGATTGGTGGACCCGCGCCGACAGCGACGCCATCGCGCCGGTGATCGCCGTTCCGACTACCGCCGGCACCGGCTCGGAAGTGGGCCGCGCAGGCGTGTTGACCAACGAAGCCACCCACACGAAGAAGGTCATTTTCCACCCGAAAATGCTGCCAGTAACAGTCATTGCCGATCCTGAACTTTCCACCGGCATGCCGCCTTTCATCACGGCTGGCACCGGCATGGATGCGCTGGCGCATTGCCTTGAAGCCTATTGCGCACCCGGCTTTCACCCGATGGCAGACGGCATTGCAGTTGAAGGAATCCGTCTTGTGTTCGAAAATCTGCCCAAGGCCTATGCCGACGGCAACAACATTGAGGCCCGCGCCAATATGATGGCCGCTGCCGCGATGGGCGCCACCGCCTTTCAGAAAGGGCTTGGCGCGATCCATTCGCTGTCGCATCCGATTGGCGCGCTCTACGATACCCATCACGGCATGACCAATGCGGTCTTCATGCCCTATGTACTGCACCACAACCGCGCCGCTATCGAAAAGCGGATCGAGCGTCTTGCAGATTATCTGGGCATCAAGGGCGGTTTCGACGGCTTCGTCACTGCCATTGTGAAACTGCGCAAGGACCTCGGCGTGCCAAACACATTGCCAGAATTCATCAAGGGGCTGGAGATGGACGACGCCCGCAAGGATCTGATTGCCGAAATGGCAATTGTCGACCCGACAGCAGGTGGCAATCCGACTGAACTTACCAAAAAGGATGCGCTCAAACTTCTTGAGCAGAGCATCGTTGGCAACGGTTGAGGACAGCAATTACTTCCCGCAAAACTGTGTAACGTTTTGCTTGCAACAAAAATATAGAAAGCTAATAGTTAGGCCGACAAAAAAGCATCGCACCGAAGCGGGGGGCGATGCATCTGGAGAGCGGGCTCTTGGGGAGGAGCCCGCTCTCCTTCATTCTGTTACTATTCATTGGATCGATAGTCAGCGCGGGTAATGCCGTGACGCTGCATCTTGTCGTAGAAGGTCTTGCGCGGAATGCCGAGTGCCTTGATCGTATCCTGCACATTGCCGCTGTGGGCGGCAAGCGTTTCACGGATCAGCGTTTCCTCATAGCGCTCCAGACGCTTCGGCAAAGGCTCCTGATCATCCGACACCGGGCGACCCATACCATTGGCGGTCGAAACACCGAGCGCCACCCGGTCGGCAAAATGCGCCAGTTCACGCACATTGCCCGGCCAGGCATGGCCCATCAGATAACGATGCGTGGCCGCGTCGATCTCAGGCACATCGCGATTGAAGCGCTTTGCCGCACGCGTCAGAAAATGCGCGAAAAGCAGCGGAATATCCTCGCGGCGTTCCCGCAACGGCGGTATCGAAAGTGTCACCACATTGAGCCGGTAATAGAGGTCTTCGCGAAAATCTCCGCGTTGCGCCGGATCGCCGAGATCGATCTTGGCAGCCGCCACCACACGCAAATTGACCGGGCGGATTTCATTGGTGCCGAGCGGGGTGATCTCGCGCATTTCCAGCACGCGCAGCAGCTTCACCTGCGTTGCTGCTGGCATGCTTTCAATCTCGTCGAGAAACAGCGTGCCGCCGCTTGCATGTTCGATGCGTCCCAACCGCTTTTTCTGTGCGCCGGTGAAAGCACCGGCCTCATGGCCAAACAATTCGCTTTCAATCACGGTTTCCGGCAGCGCGCCGCAATTGAGCGCAACGAAATTGCCCTTGCGACGACGGCTCCAATTGTGCAGCAGCTGGGCCACGACCTCCTTGCCGCTGCCGGTTTCACCCGCCACCAGCACGTCCACATCCGTATCCGCGATGTCGCGCAGCGTGCGGCGCAGGTTTTCCATCGCAGGCGTCTGACCGATCAACGGCAGATCACCTTCCGCATCGGTTGCAGCAGCGCGCAGCGCCCGGTTTTCAAGCACAAGCTGGCGCTTTTCACCGGCGCGTCGAATGCTGTGCACCAGACGGTCGGCGGCAAAAGGCTTGGCAATGAAATCATAGGCGCCGTCCTGAATGGCCTGAACCGCCATCGGAATATCGCCATGGCCGGTAATCAGTATCACCGGCAGATCGGAATCGATGGATTTGATCCGCGCGAAGAATTGCAGGCCATCGATCTGCGGCATCCGCACATCGGAAACGATGACACCCTCAAAATCCGATGTGATATCCGCCAGTGCGTCGATGGCGTTGCCATAATCCACGACCATAAACCCGGCAAGCTCCAGCGTTTGCCGCGTGGCACGGCGCAATGCCTTGTCATCATCAACGAGAATAACGGAAAGAGAATTATCCATCATGCTTTTCTCAATTCGACGCGGAAGACCGTGCCCTCGGCACTGCTTTCCGCAGATATGGTCCCGCCATAATCGGTGACGATTTCCTTGACGATCACCAGACCGAGGCCAAGGCCCTTTTCCTTCGACGTGTTGAAGGGCGAGAACAGGTTGTCGCGAATATGTTGCGGCATGCCCGGCCCGTTATCGGATACGGTGACCAGCACGGTCTCGCTTCTTTCCGTAGCTCGCACTTCGATGCGCCCTTCATTGCCTTTGACTTCAACCGCCTCCAGCGCGTTCTGAAACAGGTTGATGAGAACCTGCTCCAGCCGCAGGGAATGGCCGACGACGCGCAGATCAGGCGGCGGCAATTCAATATCCAGTTGATCCATGCGCCCGGAAAAACGGCTGCGCAGCAGCACAAGCGCACCCGAAATGACCTGGCTGAGCGGCGTCGGCTCGGAAGGCGAACGCCCCTTGCGGGCAAGGGCCTTGAGGTCGCCGGTGATGGTGCCGATGCGGTCGGTCAGTGCAGCAATTTCATCAAGATTTTCCGCTGCCGCATCCAGCTGGCTTCGCGTGATGAAGGTCTTCGCATTGTCTGCATAGGCCCTTATCGTCGCGACAGGCTGGTTGATTTCGTGTGCAACGCCTGCCGCCACTTGCCCCATAATGGCCAGACGGTTGGCGTGAACCAGATCCTGCTGCACACCCTGCAACATGGATTCCGTGCGATGGTGGTCGCTGATTTCGGCTTCGAGGCGATCTCTTGCCAGACTGAGATCACGGGTGCGTTCCTCTACGCGCTGCTCCAGCTCCAGTTGCGTGCGCCCGGCGGCGGCTATGCGCGCAACGACCTTCTGCCGCCTGCGCAGCAGCAGCCCGGCGATTGTCGCAATGGCCGCCAGAATGATGAAGGCAATCAGACGCGCCTCGCGCACCGCTGCGGGAATCTGCGGTTTTGTCGGGGCCATGCTGTACATCTGCCAGGGCGTGGACGACACCGTGGAATGAATGGCCAGAAACTGCGTGCTGCGTCCCTCGCCCGGCAGTTGTGCGTTCATCAACAGCACGTCGCCCTCCCCCACCGGCGTCATGGACAGCGGCAAAGGTTGCAACGGCACATCACCAAATTGCAGGCTGTCGCGAATGGATTGGGATTGTTCCGGACCGATCCGACCGATGGTCATGAAACGCCATGATGGCTGACTGGTTATGAGCACGATGTTGCGCTCGTCCGTCACGAAAGTGGGGCGTCCCGCATTGCGCCAGTCCTGTTCCAGATCGTCGAATTCCAGTTTGACGACGATGACCCCAAGAGGCCCATTCGGGCCATCGACACGCCGCGAAATATAAAGGCCCGGGCGGAAACTCACATTACCGAGCGCAAAATATTCCTCGCCACCATTGATCAGGGCTTGCTGGAAATAGGGCCGAAACTTGTAATCATTACCGACAAAGCTGACAGGTCCGCGCCAGTTGCTGGCCGCAATCGCAATCCCGTCCATCCCCACCAGATAGATCACCGCTGCCTGCGTACCCTCCGCAAGCGTTTCCAGTTTCCGGTTTGCGGGAACGATGGTCGCAGCCGTGTTGTCCTGAAGCGCCGATGCCAGCTCTTCATCCTTTGACAGAACAAGCGACAACGCGCGTTGCTTGTCGAGAACAGCGCGCAGCAGCGCCGTGTTGAGATTGGCATCAATGCGCGCCTGTTCGCTCAAAGCCACCACGGCCCGCTCATGCGCGGTGTTGCCGACCAGCCAGAAGGCGAGCGCAAAGAACACGGCGCATATAAGCGCAAACAGAGCCCATGCCCGGCGATTGGCGGCTCTCAGGTTTGCTTCATCAATGATCGGCGCTGCCAGCTTATCCATCAGCAATATTGTGCGATATTTCGCACACATAGAAAAGTGAAATGTGTAAAATTTCGCACATATCAGCGAAAGCCCATCAGAACAACGACAATAATATTAATATATTTCAATAGGATAAGCAATTATCCGCCAACTGGCACGGACATTGCAAATAGAACCTCCAACAGCGGTCGAGGGCCGTTGACATCCCAAACTGAAAGGCTCGGGAGGCTGGACACAATCCAGGCTGAGCCAAACGGAGGACACAATGATTGCAATTCCGACAGGCACGGCGGATGAACCGCGCGGCCGCACCCCGCTTTATCGGCATCTCTATTTTCAGGTACTGGTCGCGATTGCCGCCGGTATTCTGCTCGGCCATTTCTATCCCGAGCTTGGCACGCAGCTAAAGCCGCTGGGCGATGCCTTCATCAAGCTTGTGAAGATGATCATCGCTCCCGTCATTTTCCTGACGGTCGCAACCGGCATTGCCGGAATGACCGACATGAAGAAGGTCGGTCGCGTTGCTGGCAAGGCGATGATCTACTTCCTCACCTTCTCCACGCTCGCTTTGATTGTCGGCCTCATCGTGGCCAATGTCGTGCAGCCGGGCGCTGGCATGCATATCGACCCGGCCTCTCTCGACCCCAAGGCCGTCGCGGATTACGCCACCAAGGCGCATGAGCAGAGCATCACCGGCTTCCTCAGCAACATCATCCCGACGACGATTGTCGGCGCTTTTGCCGAGGGTGACATTCTTCAGGTTCTGTTCTTCTCGGTCCTGTTCGGTATTTCGCTTGCACTTGTTGGCGACCGCGGCAAGCCAGTCACCGACTTCCTGCATGTCCTCACCGCACCGGTTTTCAAGCTGGTTTCGATCCTGATGAAGGCTGCCCCAATCGGCGCTTTCGGCGCGATGGCTTTCACCATCGGCAAATATGGCATTGGCTCCATTGCCAATCTCGCCATGCTGATCGGCACTTTCTACCTGACCTCGCTGCTTTTCGTACTCGTGGTTCTGGGTGCCGTGGCGCGCTATAACGGCTTCTCCATTCTGGCGCTGATCCGTTACATCAAGGAAGAACTGCTGCTCGTGCTGGGCACTTCCTCGTCGGAAGCAGCCCTGCCAGCCCTGATGAACAAGATGGAACGGGCCGGCTGCAAGCGCTCGGTCGTCGGCCTCGTCATCCCCACCGGCTATTCGTTCAATCTGGACGGCACCAACATCTATATGACGCTGGCCGCCCTCTTCATCGCGCAGGCGACGGATATTCCGCTGTCGTTGAGCGACCAGATCCTGTTGCTACTGGTGGCGATGCTCAGCTCCAAGGGCGCCGCAGGCATCACCGGCGCTGGCTTCATTACGCTGGCGGCAACCTTGTCCGTCGTACCGTCGGTTCCCGTCGCTGGCATGGCGCTCATTCTCGGCATCGACCGGTTCATGTCGGAATGCCGCGCACTGACCAACCTCGTCGGCAATGCGGTTGCTACCATCGTCGTCGCACGTTGGGAAAACGAGCTGGATCAGGACAAGCTTGCTGCAGCATTGGCTGGCGCACCGGTCATCACGGACGCCGTGCCACAGCTGGAGCCTGCGGAGTAAGTCTTATCCTCCCCCCAAGCAGAAACGGCCCGCTTAACGCGGGCCGTTTTTTAGATGCCACCGCCTTCGCCAAGAGAGCTGAAATGCTCAATCATGCGGTCGACTTTCGGCGTCAATCCCGTGAACAATTCGAACGCGCCGACGGCCTGAAAGACGGCCATACCGCCGCCATTAACGACACCGCATCCGCGCTTCGCCGCTTCGGCAAGGAGCTGGGTCTGAAGCGGGAAATAAACGATATCCGCCACCCAGTGTCGGGGCATCAGAAGGCTCGTATCCAGCGGCACGCCGGGGTGCTTCGCCATTCCGGTCGGCGTGGCATGGGCCAGTCCGTCGGCAGCCTCCAGCGCGGCGGCGATATCCTTGCCCGATTCAAACCGGCAAACATCGTGCCTTGATGCGAGTTGCGCGATCAGAGCTTCGGTTCGGGCAGCATCCAAATCGAAAACCTGAACGGCTCGCGCGCCCATCGTCGCCAGTGCATGGGCAACGGCCACTCCCGCCCCGCCTGCACCGATCAGCACAGCATTGTCGACCTTAGCGTCAGGCAATGCGCGGCGGAAGCCTTGTGCGAAGCCCCACCAATCGGTGTTATAGCCCGTTCTCCGACCATTTTTAAACGTCACCGTATTGATTGAGCCGAGTGCCGCCGCATCGGGTGACAATTCATCGACGAACTGGATCGCCGCCTGTTTGCAGGGGTAGGTGATATTCAGCCCGGCAAAGCCGTCTTTTTCCGCCTGATCCATCAGATGAGGCAGCGCTTCCACGCCTACGCCCAGCACCGAAAGATCGAGCCGATCATAGCGGTAATCGATGCCGTTCATGCGTCCTTCGTGCATATGCATGGCGGGGGTGCGAGAGGCACCAATGCCGCTGCCAATCAAGCCCACGCGAACCGACCGCGTCACTGTTTCCGTCACGGAATTTAAACTCCACCCCTATCGTCCCGCCATTTTCGCACGGCAGGTTTCTTGTTTTTGAAAATGTACGAACTGGTTAGTAACGTCAATCGGACGCCGTGACTATTTTTGCAATGCGCACCGAATTGAAGGCGCTTTGAGTCTCACGATTTCAGGTAAGCCAGAATCATATCCGCGATAAGCTGGCGATGCCGCGTTCGGTATTCATCCGCCATGAGGTTCCGATTGAAAAGCGCGCCGAATGTGTGCCGGTTAGCAACCCGAAAAAAGCAGGCGGCGCTGATCATCTGATGCAGGTCAACCGGATCGACCTTGCGGGAAAACACACCGCTTGCTTCGCCGCGCGCCAGAATTCCTGCAATAAGCCCAATGACACCGGAATTGGTGCGCTGGAGAACGCTGGAATTCTTCAGGTGCTCGGCGCGATGGATATTCTCGATGCTGACCAGCTGGACAAAATCAGGGTTGGCGTCGTCGTGATCAAATGTGGCTTCGATCAATCGGCGCATCGCCTCTTCCGGCTCGAAATCCTGAAGCTGAAGGCGGCTTTCCAGCGCCCTTATCTTGGCGTAAGCCCGCTCCAGAACGGCCAGATAGAGCCCTTCCTTGCTGTCGAAATAGTAATAGAGCATCCGCTTGGACGTCTTGGTCTTCTCGGCAATCGTATCGACCCGCGCACCGGAAAATCCTGAGTGAACGAATTCCTCGGTCGCGACTTCGAGGATATTTTCCTTGGTGCTGTCGGGATCGTTTTTCCGTCCCGCACGGGCCTGTGCAAGCTCCACTGCGCTATCCATTGTAATCGTCGGGCTGTTTTCAGAAATGTACGAACTGGTCTGTTATATAGGCGCATAGCGCCGCAAGGGGCAAGCACCCGGCGCTTCCCACGATGGCAAAGTGAAAAGAAGGGGCCGGAAACCGGCCCCTCCCCAAAACTAAACAAGTATGACGCTGCCTATTTGCCTGCCGCCTGCGCGGCATAGACATAGCTGTCATAGGTATATTCGGCGACGCGGAACCACTCGAAGCCCTCGTCACGGAATTTCTTCCAGCTCGGATAGATCTTCGCCCAGGCCGGGTTCTTCTCATTATATTCGGCATAGAGATCGAAGGTGACCTTGTAAGCCGCATCCAGCACATCGCGCGGGAGGGGTTTCAATTGCACGCCCTTCGAAACCAGCGAGCGAATTGCAGCGGTATTCTTGACGTCATAGAGCGAGATCATGTTCTGCGTTGCAGCCTGAGCGGCGGTGTTCAGAGCCACTTTGTAAGCTTCCGGCAGGCTTTCATATTGCTGCTTGTTGACGAAAAAATGCACCGAAGCGCCACCCTCCCAGAAAGCCGGATAGTAGTAATAAGGCGCGATCTGGTAAAAGCCGAGCTTTTCATCGTCATAGGGGCCGACCCATTCGGCAGCATCGATGGTTCCGCGTTCCAGCGACGGATAGATATCGCCGCCCGGAAGCTGCTGCGGTACGACGCCAAGGCGAGACATGACCTCGCCGGCCACGCCGGCAATGCGCATCTTCAGACCTTTCAGGTCTTCGAGGCTCTTGATTTCCTTGCGATACCAGCCGCCCATCTGCGCGGCGGTGTTGCCACCGACGATGCCGACAACGCCATAATCAGACAGAAATTCATTATAAAGTTCGTTGCCGCCGCCATGATAGAGCCATGCATTTTGCAGGCGCGTATTCATGCCGAAGGGAATGGCAGTACCGATGGCGAAAGCCGGGTTTTTGCCGGTGAAATAATAGCCGCATGTATGCGCGATTTCGACCGTATTGGCCTGCACTGCGTCGATTGCCTGCGGACCGGGCACCAGTTCGCCTGCCTGAAACACCTGAATCTGGAACTTGCCATCCGTCATCTTCGACAAGGCATTAGCCATATAGACGGCGCCGCCATAGATCGTGTCGAGATTGTTCGGGAAGCCCGATGTCAGACGCCAGCGCAAGGTTGGCAGTTCATCCGCAATGGCTGGCGTGGCAAGCGCTGCGCCGCTTGTTGCTGCTGCGGCACCAATGGCCGCGCCCTTGGTCAGAAATGTACGGCGGTTCAAATCCTGTTTCATGTCTTCCTCCTCTAAGACGATTGATCATAAATGACCCACGCAGTGACTGGTCTCCCCTATCCTCACTGCGCAGGCTTTTCCGGTTGTCCGAAACTTGGTGGCGGCGACCCGAAAGATGGCGCGGGCAGCGGGTCCGTGGACGGCGAAGGCGCACCGAAGGGGGCGGGCGCATTACCGAACGGGTTGCCGCCGCCCGCATCTGGTCCCAGACCCGGCATTGGAACGTTGATCTGGATCGTGGACGGATCAGCCGCCGGGTGGCTGGATTTGTAATGGGTGACTATGCCCGGAAAGGCGATAATGATCGCGACCATGACCAGCTGGATCAGCAGGAACGGGATCGACCCCATATAGATCTGGCCAGACGTGACCGGCTGGATCGTGGCACCCGTCATTTTGTCCTTATAGGCGCGCGAGGGCGCCACCGAGCGCAAATAGAACAATGAAAACCCGAACGGCGGATGCATGAACGATGTCTGCATGTTCACCGCCAGCATGACGCCGAACCAGACGAGATCGATGCCGAGAGCGTCGGCCACCGGCGCCAGAAGCGGGATAATGATGAAAGCCAGCTCGAAATAATCGAGGAAAAAGGCCAGAAAGAAGACAAGAAGATTGGCGACGATCAGGAAGCCGACTTCACCGCCCGGAATGGAAGTCATCAGATGCTCGACCCAGACGTGGCCGTTGACGCCATAGAAGGTGAGCGAGAAGACACGTGCACCCAGCAGAATGAAGATGACGAAGGACGATAGCTTCGCGGTAGCGTAAAGCGCCGAGGTCAGCATCTTCATGTTCAGGCGGCGGTTGATGATGGCCAGCAGCAATGCGCCGACCGCACCCATCGCGCCGCCTTCTGTCGGCGTAGCGACGCCGATGAAGATCGTACCCAGAACGAGGAAGATCAGCACCAGCGGCGGCACGAGCGAAACCACCACGCGCTGCGCCAGCTTCCACCCCTTCAAG
Organism: Brucella haematophila; assembly: GCF_005938105.1. Classification (GTDB taxonomy): domain Bacteria; phylum Pseudomonadota; class Alphaproteobacteria; order Rhizobiales; family Rhizobiaceae; genus Brucella; species Brucella haematophila. Next base: position 267,857 of record NZ_VCPE01000004.1, read on the forward strand.
GTGCGGGCGTGTGGCGGCAGAGCCGGTACGGTTTCCGGACGCAGGATCGACATGCCGATGATGAAGGCGCAATAGACACCGACCAGCATCAGACCCGGCACCAGCGCGCCCTTATACATGTCGCCGACAGAACGGCCGAGCTGGTCGGCCAGAACGATCAGAACGAGGCTCGGCGGAATGATCTGCGCCAATGTGCCGGAAGCGGCAATCGTGCCGCTCGCCACCTTGCGATCATAGCCGTAGCGCAGCATGATCGGCAGCGAGATGAGCCCCATCGAAATCACCGAAGCGGCAACAACACCGGTGGTCGCAGCCAGAAGTGCGCCGACGATGATCACCGCAAAGGCCAGACCACCGCGCACGGGGCCGAATAGCTGCCCGATCGTGTCGAGCAGATCTTCCGCCATGCCGCTTCGCTCCAGTATCAACCCCATGAAGGTGAAGAAGGGAATCGCAAGCAGAGTTTCGTTCGACATCTGGCCGAATATCCGGTCGGGTATGGCCCCGAACAGATTGACCGGCAAAAGCCCCATTTCGATGCCGACGAAACCGAAGGCAAAGCCGACAAAGGCGAGCGCAAAAGCCACTGGATAACCGAGCAAAAGCACGACGATCAGCGAGAGGAACATCAGCGGCGCAAGATTTTCCGCGAAGAAAGCAACCATATCCGTCCCCCTCAGAGCGCTTGTGCTTCTGCGTCTTCAGCCGCCACCGTGTCCGGTAGCCGCCCTTGCAGAATGGCAATGCGTTTGATGAGTTCAGACAGGCCTTGCAGCGCCAATAGCCCGAAACCGATGGGGATTAGCGTCCAGACCGGCCAGAGAACCAGCCCGCCGGTATTGTTCGAGGTTTCACCGCTGGCGAACTTCGCTTCCACAATGGGCCATGAAAGATAGATCGTGATGAGGCAGAAGGGCAGCAGGAAGACGATGGTGCCGAAAATCTCCACCAGAAGCTGTGTGCGCCGCGAGTAACGGCTGTAGAGCAAATCGACCTTCACATGTTCGCTGTGCAGCAGCGTATAACCCGCAGCGATCAGGAAAACCGCCGAGAACAGATACCACTGCGCTTCCAGCCATGCATTGGAACTGAGATTGAAAAGCTTGCGCGAAACCGCATTGATGGCGCTGATCAGCACCGCCACGAGTATCAACCAGGATACTGCTTTTCCGATGAAATCATTGGCCGCGTCGATAGCGCGCGACAACGCCAGCAAAACTGACATTGCTCCTCCCCTCTTGTTTCGGCCTCCTCAAGCCGTTTTCTTGAAGGATAGGTGCGGGAAAATTCACCCGCAAGCAGACGATAGTCGCAAGCGGCGCACGATACCCACTAGTGGGTAAGCAAGGGGCGATTCACCGCCGAAATGTCCAAAATATGGTCTATTTTACTGCCCGGCTATACTGAGCCTGTTTTCGATAGCATAGCGCGTAAGGCCAGCAGTGCTGGCAATGCCGAGTTTCTTTTTAATATTCTTGCGGTGAGTCTCGACTGTTGCTTCCGATATGCCGAGCGTCGAAGCAATCTCGCGGTTGCTGCTGCCTTCGGCAACCAGAACCAGAACATCGTTTTCCCGCGATGACAGGCCTTCCGCCTTCTTCTCGGCATTGTCGAGAAGTGCTTCCGAAACGCCGGACGAGAAATAGGTTCCACCCGACGCAACGGCATGGATGGCAGCGACAATTTCGCTCGTCGAAACATCCTTCAACACATAGCCCGAAGCGCCCCGCATGATCGATGTCGAAATATACTCGCGACTGTCATGCATGGAGAGCATCAAAATGCGCGTGCCCGGTAGTTGTCGCTTGAACAATTCAATAGCGTCGATGCCGTTGAGAAGAGGCATATTGATATCCATCAGCACGACATCTGGCTTGGCCGTCTGCGCCATTTCCAGCGCCAGACGTGCGTTCGAGGCCGCGCCCGCAATTTCAATGTCGTCATAGGTTTCAAGCACAGCGCGCAATCCGTCGAGCACCAGAGGGTGGTTGTCGACCAGCAATACGCGTATCTTGCATTCTTTCGTCATGCGACTTCCGGATTGAATAGTGGCGGCTTCGACATTGGCGGTTTCGTCATCGGTCTTTCGACTGCCGAAAGCGGCAGGCGCGCGGTCAACTGCGTACCATCGCTGCCGGTTTCCACCAAGAGCACACCGCCGAAATGTGCCATGCGTTCCTGCATATTTCGCAGGCCAAGCCCCGATGTTGCACCTTTCAGATCGTGACCGGCAAAACCATTGCCATTGTCGGCCACCGTCATCGTCACGCGCCCGTTCGAATCCCGGAGACGCACCTTCACCGCACTGGCGCCCGAATGCCGCTCGATATTCGTCAGCGCTTCCTGCGCGACCCGATAGAGCGCCGTGCTCGGCTCCGGTTTCAAATTGACCCGCAGCGTGTCGGCTTCAAAACGGGTCTCAATGCCTGTCCTTTCCGCGAAATGCTCGAAAAGCGCTTTCAGCGCCACCGTCATGCCCAGATCGTCCAAAATGCGCGGTCGCAGATCATGCGATAGTCGCCGCACTTCCTTGATCGCGCCGTTCAGCACATCCGAGGCCTTCTCAATGGCTCTCGGCGCACCGTCACTGCCCGTATGCACCTGGCGGCTGGCCAGATCGATGGCATAGCGCACGCCGACCAGATTTTGCGAAATGCCGTCGTGCAGTTCCCGCGCCAGACGGGCTCGTTCCTCCTCCTGTGTATCGATGATGCGCTGGGCAAGTTCCTTGAGCTTGTTGTCCGCCATGCGCCGCTCGCGCAGGTTCAACAACATGCATGTTGCGAAAACCAGCATGACCGCAGGCACGGCGATGAGGCTGACCACCAGAAAGGTGTTGCGGATATTGGCGCGAAAATCGGCATTGGCTGCCGCCGTCTGGGCATAGACATCATCCAGATAGACGCCGGTTCCGAGCATCCATTTCCATTTGTCGAGCCCGACCGCGAAGGACAGCTTGTCGGCTGTCTCGCCACTTGATGGCTTTTCCCATTTATACTGGTGCAACCCCCCGCCCTGCTTCGCCTTGTCGATCAGGTTGGCGATGACATGATCGCCATCGGGATCGACCAGATTGAGCCAGTTCTGGCCGGGACGAAAGGTCTGGCGCGGATGAACGACATTATTGCCATCATAGTCATAGACGAAGAAATAGCCGTCGCGCCCGTAATCGAGCGAGGTGAGAATGCTCGTCACCTTCTGCATGGCCGCAGTGTCGTTAGGACCGGCCTCGTCGTAGATTTTCTGGATTGCTGACAGCGCCAGATTGGTAAGGTTCAGGAGTTCGGTTTCCTTCGCCTTCAGCATGTTTTTTTCAAAGGTCGCTATGCTGCTCTGCACGAGATTGGCCGACTGCCAAGTGATAAAGGCCGTGACCGTCAGGATGGCAACGATCAAAGGCACAATCGCCAGTGCCAGAATTTGATATCGAAGCGTCACGCCTAGCTCCTCCCAACGTCGCCGGACAGCTTTTTTAACAGAGGACTTTAAAGCCCAGTACCCGAAGGCGGAAGAGGCGATCTGCAAGATCACTCATATGCGCTCGCTGTCTCTTGAGACCAATGAGCAGTAGCCAATTTGCGGCGCGTTGCCAGAGGGCAATATTATTTCGTATAGACTTATTTATGTAGATATAATGCAAAGCGCAGTCGGCTTTCCATTGCGCCTTGTTGCATGACCGGTATAGGAAGGGCTGAAACAAACGTTTGCGCGCTTCATTCGCGACCCGCAAGGCATTCCTGTACTGGCCGTCTTGTCCAACCCCCATCGCTGAAGCTGCGCCCTCGGAGGAGTGAAATATGCATTATTGCGGCAAGGCGCGTCGTCGGCTTCCCAAGGAGAGAGGCCGATGAACGCCGAAGTGAAGCTCGCACCATCGAGCAAACCCGGTACGACGGCCATCGAGCTGAAGAATGTACAGATATCGTTCAAGCTGGCCGATGGCGGTCGCTTTGATGCGGTTGCCGAAAGCAATCTCAAGGTCGCGGAAAACGAGTTCGTCGCCATTGTTGGGCCGACCGGATGCGGAAAATCCACCTTGCTGAACGCAGTTGCTGGTCTTCTGACACCCGCCGAAGGCATCGTCGAGATCAACGGCCAGCGCCTGCAGGGGCTTAATCGCAAGGCGGGTTATCTCTTCCAGCAGGACGCGCTGATGCCCTGGAAGACCGTTCTCGACAATGTCGCCATCGGCCTTGAGATTGCTGGCACGGCCAAGGCCGAAGCCCGCAGACAGGCACAGGAATGGCTTGCCCGCGTCGGGCTTTCGAGCTTCGGCGATCGCTATCCGCACATGCTTTCGGGCGGCCAGCGCAAGCGCGTCGGTCTGGCACAGGTGCTGATCCGCAACCCTAAATATCTGCTGATGGATGAGCCATTTGGTCCGCTCGATGCACAAACCCGCGTCATCATGGGCGATTTGTTGCTCGACCTGTGGTCGCAGGACAAGAAGGCGGTCATGTTCGTCACGCACGATCTGGAAGAAGCCATCGCCCTTGCCGACCGCGTCGTCATCATGTCTGCGGGTCCGCGCGCACGCATCATGGCAGAATATCGCATTCCGCTCGAACGCCCCCGCGAAATCTCTGAAATCCGCCTCGACAATCAGTTCCACGAAATTCACCGTGAAATCTGGGGTGCGCTGAAGGAGGAAGTCCTCAAAGGCTATCAGCAGACAAGTGGAGAACGCGCATGAAAAAGCCTGTGCTGTTTCTGGCGCAGCTCAGTGTCGCTGTCGCCATTGTCCTCGTGTGGCACGTCTTCACCGCCACGCATCTTTTCGGCAACCCGGCCAAGGCGAAGTTCTTCTTTGCCGCGCCGGGTGATGTTGCCTTGCGCATCTATAAATGGTTCGCCGAAGGCACGATCTGGTATCACCTCGGCATCACGCTGCTTGAAGCCATGCTGGCCTTTGCCATCGGCTCGATTGCCGGTGTTCTGATCGGCTTCTGGTTTGCGCGAAAGCCCATATTGGCAGCTGTTTTCGACCCCTATGTGAAAGCCGCCAACTCCCTGCCACGTGTTGTTCTCGCACCGATTTTCGCTCTCTGGCTCGGCCTTGGCATCTGGTCCAAGGTTGCGCTGGGCGTTTCGCTCGTCTTCTTCATCGTCTTCTTCAACGTCTATCAGGGCGTGAAGGAAGTGAACCAGACCGTGCTTTCCAATGCCCGCATGCTTGGCATGAACGAACGGCAATTGCTCCGCAATGTCTACCTGCCATCAGCCCTGTCGTGGATGTTTTCGAGCCTCCACACCGCCGTCGGCTTTGCCGTCGTCGGCGCAGTTGTGGGTGAATATCTCGGCTCATCCGCCGGTCTTGGCTATCTCATTCATCAGGCCGAAGGCGTGTTCGACGTGACCGGCGTTTTTGCCGGAATGCTCGTGCTGACTGTCTTCGTTCTGATCATCGACTGGGGCGTGACCATCATCGAGGAACGCCTGCTTGTCTGGCGTCCGAAAGCGGCAACCCACAACGCATAACGGCGCATGAATTCTTACTAGGAGGAAAATCATGAAGATTAGTCGCAGAGACGCCCTGCTGGGCGCCGCAGCTCTTGGGCTGGCCGGCATTGCTTCCCGCCTGCCTGCCTATGCGCAGGATGCATCGGCAACGCCAGAAAAGCCCGAACTGATGTTCGGTGTCGGCGGCAAGCCGCTGTTCTATTACCTACCGCTGACGATTGCCGAGCGCAAAGGCTTCTTTGAAGAACAGGGCCTGAAAGCGACCATCAACGATTTCGGCGGCGGCGCAAAGTCGCTGCAAGCCTTGATCGGCGGTTCGGTGGATGTCGTGACCGGCGCTTACGAACACACGATCCGTATGCAGAACAAGGGCCAGGACATCAAGGCAATCTGCGAGCTTGGACGTTTTCCGGGCATCTGCATCGGCGTGCGCAAGGACCTCGCAGGCGAGATCAAGACCATTGCCGATTTGAAAGGCCAGAATGTCGGTGTCACGGCGCCAGGCTCATCGACTTCGCTATTTCTGCAATATGCATTGATGAAGAACGGTCTGTCGGAAGACGCCGCGTCCATCATCGGCGTTGGCGGCGGTGCGAGCGCGGTTGCAGCCATCAAGAAGGGTGAAATCGCCGCTCTGGTCCATCTCGATCCGGTCATCACCCGTCTCGAGGTCGATGGCGACATCACCTTGCTGATCGACACCCGCACCGAGGAAGGCACGCGCCAGCTGTTTGGCGGCACCAATCCGGCTGCGACGGTTTACGTGCAGCAGAGCTTTATTGATGCGAACCCGATCACCACGCAGCGCGTCGTCAATGCGTTCGCCAAATCGCTGGACTGGATTCACAAGGCTTCGGCAGACGACGTGGCCGACGCTGTGCCGGAAGAATATCTGCTCGGCGACCGTGAACTCTACAAAACCGGCTTCGAGAAATCCCGCGCCATGTATTCCGAAAAAGGCCTGATTGCCGAAGAGGGTTTCAAAAGTCTCTATGAAATGCTGAAGGCGCTCGATCCGGAGCTTGCCAACGCGGATATTTCATTCGCGCAGACTTTCGACCCGCGCTTTGTGCAGGCGGCAAAGATCTAAAGCAAAAAGGACCGGGATCGCTTCAGATCCCGGTCCTTTTTAATATCCAAATTGCGATATGGAATTATACGCCGTCATGCGATGGACGGGCGATGTGCCGTTTCAACAGCGCGGCTGCAAATTCGAAATCCCCGGCCTCAATGGCCTGAAGAATTTCCAGATGATCCGTGCAAGCCTGATGAATGCGCGCGTCGCACAGACGATCAACTTCGCAGGATTCCGTCAGTCGCCGCAGATGATTCTGCCAGCGGATTGTCTGAGTGAGGAACCGGTTATTCGCCCATGACACCAGCGTTTCATGGAAGTTCGCATTGACGTCGAACCAGTAGCCATCAGGAAAATCGGATATCGAGCGTTCGAGTATCTCGATCTGCGTCTTTTTCAGCTCCTGAAGCTCGGACAGCACCGGGCTGTAATCGGCTTGCGTCAGCGCACCGCATTCGATGACCATCCGAAAAGAATCGCTTTCATGAACGGCATGTTCGTTATCGAGCGTTTCCGCGAAGCGCCAGCCATAGCCGGGTAAGCGCTCGGCCAGCCCTTCGGCGGCAAAGCGCATCAATGTCCGGCGTACCGTGCCGCGCGTTACTTCGAACTGGTCGGCAAGGGCAGCTTCCGAAATTTCAAGGCCAACTGCACCGGACGCGCGGGCGTTCATCAGCCTGTGATAGAGGTCCTCGAAATCGGACGGCGGCAAGATTTCGTTCGACAGCTCATCATGCTCGGGAAAACGTTGCAACAGATAACCACGGTTGGGCGCCTGCGCGACAATTCCCCGTTGCACCAGAAGATGCAAAACCTGCCGGACCGGGGAGCGGGAAACATGCAGTTCGCGCGCAATGGCAGCATCGGAAATGCGATCACCGATCTGCCAGCGCTCCTTGGTGATGAGCGTCAGCATCTTGTGAGCAACCTCCACCTGAAGATTGCTCAAACCGGTTTGCGTCGCTGTTCCGTCCGTCTTGGGTGCTGTCACGATGATGTTCACGCGCGGTAAATCCTCCATGACAAATTTATAACAGGAAACACTACGCGCGGGAGTTCCATTCACGCATGGGCACGCCAATGTGATCAGCGCGTGAAGACAGGAGGCGACAGCGATTTTCAGGGGCAGCGGTATGTCTTTAACGACCGGGGAGCGGCTTCGCTCGACCCGGGATAGCGCGCCTCAAAGAGGGAAGCAGACGCCACAATAAAAAACAGGCGACAGATCGGAGACCTGTCGCCTGTCAATAACAATGGACTGGAGGTCACATTATTATCAGCCGGTATTCTCAAGCTTCGTCAGACGACTCGACACATTGCTGCGCACATGAGCCTGGGCGAGGCTTGTTTGGATATCGGGGATTGCCCCGATATCCGATCTTCATACCCGTTATTAGAACGAGCGCTGGAAGCGAACGATACCGCCCCAAGCGTCCTTCTCGGAAACGCGATCGCGCCATTCGCCACCGAACTTGGTGTACGAAATTTCCGGGGTGATGGTGAAGCCAGGAACGAGCTGGTAAGCAACGTTAGCCGTAGCTGCGGTCTTGCCCCAATCGTCGTGTGCAGCCTGAATGTTGAAGACAGCCTTGTCGGTTGCCTTGAACTTCGCGCCACCCCAGACAGCCCAATCGCCGCCCCACTGGCCGTAGTTCTGCAGCGGGGATTCTTCCGAAGCGTAACCGCCCTGTACCCAAACCGAGAAACGGTCCGTGATGTTCACGTCGCCGCGAACCTTGGCAGACCATTCTTCGATGACCGAGTCGTAAGCTGCGATACCAGCGATCGAGCCCCAGCCGCCTTCGTACTTCAGACCGCCGAGGATGTGCGGGGTGTAGCCGTCGATGACGTAGCCCGTGCCGCCTTCTTCAACAGCCAGGATAGCCGAGAAGCCGTTGCCACCCTTGTAGGTGTACGAAATCTGACCGGTGGTGTAGCTGCCTGCGCCGATCACGTCATCGTTGATGACGCCGCCGAGGTAACCGGTGAAGGTGTGGAATGCGGATTCATCGATACCGACCTTGAAGCCGCCGAGCTGGATGTAGCCGATACGGAAGTCAACGCCGCTGTTGGTCGAGCCGTATTCACCGTCGTCGCGGGAATTGTTGGCGCCGTAGTTGAAGCGGGTTTCGGTGTAGGTCTTCAGGGTACCGAGTTCGGTTTCCGAAGCGGTGTGGGTGCGGAGCGTAAAGCGAGCGCCCTTGTCCCAGCCCTTACGGTCGCTACCGGTGTAGACGTCATCGCCGCCCTTTACGTCGTAACGGACGTAGCCGCTGATGCGCAGGCAGGTTTCGGTGCCCGGGATGTAGAAGTAGCCAGCGCCGTAAGCATCGCAAACGCGGACATATTCAACTGCTTCAGGTTCCGGCGCAACGATTGCGTCGGCGGCCTGTGCACCGGAAACTGCAACCAGGGCTGCAGCGGAGCCGAGAAGAAGGCTCTTGATGTTCATTTCTGACCTCCAGGATCAAGTGGATTGAAGTTTCGATTTTTTTACGAGTCGTTTTTTACGATTGCATAATACGATTTTCATTGATGGTTTCGTTAGTCAATGGCGTTTTTTCCTAACAAGATACAGCAGGTTACTTCTTGGTAGACCGTTGGAAATCTGCAACACCAAGCTTTAGCCGCAGATCATCCAGCCCCCGCTTCTGCGGGAGTTTCAGATTTTCATTGTCCCGGCAATCCGGAACGCTGTTTGAAGGATTTCTGCGCTATCTTCGCCCCGGCAGTGCCGTTCAGAAGACCAGTCCGTCTGGACCCATGCAGATGACGGCAACGGCTACATGCCGCGTGCAACTCTCTCGCATGCGAGCAACATCATGCGCTGCATATGCATCGCGCAAAACATTTTCCCGACAGTGCCGATAGCCAAACCCGCCATATTTCACCCCTCTTGAACACAAAAACCAAAGCTCGTTGTCCCCCAACGAACTGCGGAATGGCCGGATGCTTCTCCTACTTCTGTTACAATCAGATGACGAACAGTGAGCGTTGCAACCTTTCTCTGCCTTTTTAAACAAACCGCGGCAGAGTTCAGCTTATAATTTTTCATTGTTTTGCAGGTATTTAGCAAAATTCCCTACTGACGCAGGCATTTTCTTTTGCAGACGCTAATTTTGCGACCAGCTTTCGTGAAATCCAAACTGCGCCTCGCCAGAAGCCGGCAGTTTGGCGCAAATCACGCACCATGTGATGTGCGGTGGGCGACTCGTCAAACCTGTGCGAAATATAAAGCCGACAAATGATCGGGCGCCCTCGGAAAATACGCTATATATGCCGCCCACTGGAAATCAACGCCAATAAATGACCGAATAGAAATTCATTTGTGACAGTTATATGTAGATAACTGTAATTTTAATCAGAATTATACAGAAAACTACATTCTTTCACCGATACATTTCGCCGAACAATATTCATATAAACTTCATTGGAGGACTGCTTTCGGAATCGTTATTAGGGCGTGCGCTCAAAAAGATGCGCGTCTCAATATCGAGGGTTCTCATGCAGACCAAGGTTTTCAGCGCTATCGGCGCAGTTATCGCTACCGCTTTCCTTGCAAGTCCGGCTGCCGCCGAAAAGACCAAGATCGATTTCTGGTTCGGCAATTCCGGCGATATCGCCAAGCGCGTCGAGGAACAGTGCGACCGGTTCAACAAGTCCCAGAACGACTATGAAGTCGTCTGCACCACGCAGGGCACCTATGATGCCTCGCTGCAGAACACGATTGCCGCATTCCGCGCAGGCAAGCAGCCAACGATCGCGCAGGTATCGGATGCAGGCACGCTCGACATCATGCTTTCGGGCGCCTACTATCCGGCGAACAAGCTGATGGCCGATATGGGCTACAAGGTCGACTGGAACGACTATTTCTCCGGCATTTCCAGCTATTACGCGACGTCCAAGGGTGAAATGTATTCGTTCCCCTTCAACTCCTCGACCGCATTGTTCTACTGGAACAAGGACGCTTTCGCCAAAATCGGCAAGGACCGCGCGCCTGCAACCTGGGAAGAAGCGGCAGCCGATTTCAAGGCTCTAAAGACTGCCGGCTATGCCTGCCCGTTCGGCTTCGACATTTCCAACAACGAAGTCTGGCAACTCGTCGAACAGTTCGAAGCCGTGCATGGCGAACCGATTGCCAGCAAGCGCAACGGCTATGAAGGCCTTGACGCTGAGATGACCTTCAACAAGGGCAAGCTGGTCAATTTCATCAAGGAACTGAAGGGCTGGTACGATTCCGGCGAAGCCGTCATCAAGTCCAAGGCCACCGGCCAGACCTTTATCGAAGCTTTCTCGGCTGGTGATTGCCAGACGATGATGACCTCGGTCGGCGATCACGGCAATATCGGCCGCACGGCCAAGGAAGGCATGAACTGGGGCGTCGCAATGCTTCCGGTTTACGAAGGCACCGAACGCAAGAGTTCCTTCGTCGGCGGCGCTTCGCTCTGGACGCTGAAGGGCAAGTCGGAAGCCGAATATAAGGCTGCCGCAGCCTTCTTCAACTTCATCGCCAAGCCTGAGGAAGCCCTCACCTGGTCGACCGTTACCGGCTATATTCCGGTGCGCAATTCCGGCTTCGAATATCTCCAGAAGCAGGGCTTCTACGACAAGGCTCCCTATGCCGGTCGTGAACTCGCCATCAAGAGCCTGACCGCCTCGCCTGCCAACGATCCTGCGCCGCATGGCATCCGTCTCGGCGGCCTTCTGCAGATTCGCCAGGAAATCGCCAACGGCTTGCAGGCGATCTTCATCAACAATGAAGACGTTCAGGCGTCGCTGGATGCTTCGGCAGAACGCAGCAACCAGATTCTCCGTCGCTTTGAGCGCACCTACAAGGGCGCGCAGCTTCCCTGATCGTTCAAACCACAGCCTGATCGGCGCGTTCTGCGCCGATCAGCTTCGTTGCATGCACTATCATTCGGCTGCTGCCATACCAGCGCCGAGGAAAGCGAATGACCTTCCATGGAAAAGCGCGTCACTTTTTCTTCCACAACAATCGGCCTTCTATTCGTATTGCCGATGCTGCTTCTCATCTTTGTCTTCTTCTATTGGCCGAGCGCACAGGCACTCTATTGGGCCTTCACGCTGGAACAGCCATGGGGCGGCGGCAATGTGTGGGTTGGCTTCGATAATTTCGTACAATTGCTGCAAGACCCGATCTATTGGGGCGCGATCACCCGCAGCCTGATTTTCGGTCTCGCATCGACGTCGATTGCCATGGGCATCGCGCTGGTTCTGGCTCTGATCACCGACCGCGAACTGCGCGGCAACAAGCTTTATCGCTCGGTTTTCATCTGGCCTTACGCCATTGCAGCTCCTGCTCTCGGACTGGCGTTCCGTTTCATTCTGGCTCCCGAAGCGGGGCTTCTTTCGGTCATCAACCAGGTGTGGCCCGGTTTGTGGAACCCGGCCCTCGACGGCAAGGATGCGATGATCGCCGTCATCGTCGCCTTTTCCTGGAAATATATCGGCTACAATTTCATCTTCTTCCTGTCAGCACTTCAGGGCATTCCGCGTCCGCTCATCGAAGCCGCAGCTATGGATGGCTCAGGCCCGATGCGCCGCATCTGGGATATCCAATTGCCACTGCTGACGCCGACCCTTTTCTTCCTGCTGGTGATCAACATCACCGAGAGCTTTCAGGATTCCTTTGGTATCGTCGATGTTCTCACTCAGGGCGGCCCGGCCCGCGCCACGGAACTGATGGTCTACAAGATCTATTTCGACGGCTTCAAGGGCCTCGATTATTCCGGCGCTGCGGCACAGTCGATCATCCTCATGCTCCTCGTCATCCTGCTCACCATCGTCCAGTTCCGCTTCATCGAGCGGCGCGTACATTACAAGTGAGGCCCGGATCATGATCGAACGCACTCCTGTCTTCAATTTCATCTGTTATGCGATCCTGGTGCTCGGGCTCATCATCGCGCTGCTACCATTCGCAATCGTCATCATTGCATCGACGCTCGACATTGCAGCCGTCAACACAGTACCTATGCCACTGACGCCGAGCACCCATTTCTGGGAGAATATCCAGACCGCATGGGCGCGTGCGGATCTCGGCACCAAGCTGCTCAACAGCCTTATTTTCGCCGCCGCTGTTGCGGCGGGAAAAGTGATCCTTTCGGCAATGGCGGCCTTTTCGATCGTCTATTTCCGCTTTCGCGGACGCCAGTTCATCTTCTGGATCATCTTCATCACCTTGATGCTGCCGCTTGAAGTGCGCATTGTGCCCACCTACTCGATTGCCGCCAACGCCTTGCAGCCGTTCCAGACGATCTTCGACTATACCGGTATTTCATGGCTGTTCGCGTATCTCTTCGGCATTGAAATCAAGCTCGAATGGGGTCTGCTGAATTCCTATACCGGCCTTGTCCTTCCACTGGTCGCAACGGCCACCGGCACCTTCCTCTATCGCCAGTTCTATCTCACTGTCCCGGATGAACTTGCCGAAGCAACCAAGATGGACGGTGCAGGCCCGATCCGCTTTTTCAAGGATGTGCTGCTGCCCCTGTCGCGGCCCAACATGATCGCGCTTTTCACGATCATGTTCGTCTGGGCGTGGAACCAGTATCTCTGGCCGCTGCTGATTACCACCGATCCAAAATTCGGCATCGCCGTCACGCAGCTCAAGACACTTATTCCCTCCGAATTCGGCCTGCCCGACTGGAATGTCGCCATGGCCGGAACTCTCATCATCATGTCGCCACCGCTGATCCTCGTCATTCTGATGCAACGCTGGTTCGTGCGCGGCCTTATCTCCACCGAGAAATAAAGGATACTCTCTTGGCACCGATCTCCATTCGCGGCGTAAAGAAGAGCTACGGCAAAAACGCAGTCGTTCACGGCGTCGATCTCGAAATCAAATCCGGAGAATTCATCGTCATTCTGGGCCCGTCGGGCTGCGGGAAATCCACGCTCCTGCGCATGGTCGCCGGGCTGGAAGAAATTACCGGCGGTGAAATCGCGATTGACGGCACGGTCGTCAACCAGATGGAACCCCGCGCACGCGGTTGCGCCATGGTTTTCCAGAACTACGCCCTCTACCCCCACATGACCGTGGCGCAGAACATTGGCTATGCGCTCAAAGTGTCGGGCGTTTCAAAGGCCGATCGTAACCAGCGCATTGCCGAGGTGGCCAAAACCCTCGGACTGGAAGCCTTTCTGGATCGTCGACCCGCTGCATTGTCAGGCGGGCAGCGTCAGCGCGTCGCCATGGGCCGCGCCATGATCCGCGAGCCAAAGGTGTTCCTGTTTGACGAACCGCTCTCCAATCTCGATGCGAAACTGCGTATCGCGATGCGTTCGGAAATTCGTCGGCTGCACCGCAAGCTCGGTGCGACGTCGATTTTCGTGACACATGATCAGCACGAAGCCATGACGCTTGCCGACAGGATGATCGTCATGAATGCGGGCAAGGTCGAACAGGTGGGCACACCCGCCGAGGTCTATCACCGGCCAGCAAGCCGCTTTGTGGCCAATTTCGTCGGCACGCCGTCAATGAACCTGCTGGAAGGCAAGGTCGGCGACAACGGCATTCTGGTTCTCGATGGCGGCCAGTCGGTTGCCGTGCCGCCCGCGAAAGTAAACATGCTGGCGGGACAGCGTGTGGTGCTTGGCATTCGTGCCGAATCGACACGCCTCGTCTCGGCGGAAAAGCCGGGCGCACTGATTGCCACCATCGACTTTGTTGAAGAGCTGGGGGCAAGCCGCGTGGTTCACGCTGATCTTGACGGGACGCTCTTTGCCATCGCACTGACCGAAGCAGCCGATCTCAAAACCGGTGAACGAGTGGGCATCGAGATTGATCCGCAGGCGATCCACCTCTATTCGGCTGAAACCGGCGCATTGATCGACACCGCCGCCGCGAACAATGCGGCTAAAGCCAAGACCACCACATTTGCGTGAGAACAGCGATGAACTTTCAGTCTTTCTTCACGAACCCGCACTTTTCCACCCGCGCAGGCAATGATCAGTCCATCGTGACGCAAACCGTCGAAGCGCTTGACGTGCCGGCCTCATCCTTCTGGGAGGACGCGCGACAGGCAGCGCCAACGATGGAAGAACATGAGCGGCTGGCGGCACAACTCCCCGCCTTGTCGTCTGTTGAGGTCAGACTGCATGAAGCCACAGCGCCAGCCGCTGAGACCGGCATGCTGTCGGTCGCCGCATGGAATGCGGAACGCCTCAAATATCACACCGGCTCCGTTGCACTTCTCGCCGCGCACCAGCCCGATATCGTGCTGTTGACGGAAGCCGATATCGGCATGGCCCGTTCTGGCAACCGGCATACGGTGGCCGACCTCGCCCGCGATCTGGGCATGTCCTACGCTTATGGCGTCGAGTTTGTCGAAATGGGTCTCGGCGATCCACGCGAACGCGAATGGCACAAACACGAGACGAATTCTATCGGCTTTCACGGCAATGCGGTGCTGAGCCGCCTGCCTTTGCTTGATGCCGCGCTCATCCGTCTGGACGACGGCGGGGTCTGGTGGACCGACGAAACCGACGGTCAGGGTCGCTTCGGCAGCCGCATGGCAATAGCCACCCGCATAGAAACCGCGAGCGGATCAATTGTTGCCGTCGCGGCCCATCTCGAAAGCAAGAGCGACGCGGAAGACCGTGCACGCCAGACCATTCGCCTGCTCGACGCTATCGACAAGCTGGCCGGAGATTTGCCAGTGGTGATCGGCGGCGATTTCAACACCAATGTCCTACCGGACGGAACCCGCGACCCGGCCCAGTTCGAACCGCTATTCGATGCGCTCACCCAAAAGGATTATGACTGGGACGCGGCCAATGATTTTGCGCAGACGCAGCGCATCCGCCCGGATGGAACGCCGCAACCGCCTTTCGCCCGGCTGGACTGGATTTTCACGCGTGGTTTCACGGCACAAGAACCGCAAACCATCGCAGCCGTCGACAAGGACGGCGCTGCGATTTCCGACCATGAACTGGTCGTCGCAACGCTCAGCGCCTGAATATTCTATAAAGCACCTGTCTATTTTCAGGCGCTAACAATATTTAAATACCACGCATCGAAATTCATGGCTAAATATAGTCAGAACTCTATTCCCGGATTCTGGCTATGATCATTGACCATCCGATGCGTCGGCAGCTCCACAACGAACTTCACGCACGGCCGTCGATCTATTTCGACGCGCCTGCGGTTGTCTGGCATGACGCCTTCTATGTTCAGGATGCGATCAGCGAAATTCCGCAATCCCTGCTTGATCTCAATGGCGCCAATACGCTCGACGGAAAGAGCGGCATCGTCCGCACGACCAGCGGCCAGATCAAATGGGAGATGCACACCGAATTTGTGTCGCTCACCTATGTCGTGCCGTGGAACGGCGACCCGGATGTCATTCCGCTCAAGGACGCCACCTGGACTGACCTTGTCGGAAAGATGCCGGGCGAGCGCATCACCTCGGTGGAAGTTCTGGTGGGCAAGGCTGGCACCCATGACGCCAAGCAACTGCTCGGTTCGCATTCCGATGCGGTGGCCTCAACAGTCGGCGCTGGCGACGCGGAAGTCTGGACGACCTTCCGCCTGAATGAGCGCAACGCGATGCGCATCGTCGTGTTGAACCGCGCACTGAATGACTACCGGACCGGGCGCATGGTCCGGCGCATTCTCGAAATTGAAGACTATCGTATGATGGCCCTTCTGAGCCTGCCTTTGGCGCAGGACGCATTCGTACAGGGCGCGAAATTCGACAGCCGGTTGCGTTCAATCGTCGACGAACTGGGCGCAGGCACCAGCAGACAGGACGCCCTGCTCGACCGTATCGCCAAGCTTTCCGCAGATATTATCGATTTTTCAGGCAAAACGCGTGAACGCTTCAGCGCCACGGCGGCCTATGCCGATCTGGTCTTTGCCCGGCTGGAAGAAATTCGCGAGCAAAGGCTCGATGGCCATCAGCGGCTCGGCGTCTTCATCGACCGCCGCTTTCGCCCTGCGGTTCGCTTCTGCCATCAGGCCGACAAGAAGATCGAGAATTGCGCAGTGCGCACATCCCGCGCCAGCGATCTGTTGCGCACCTCCGTTCAGGTCGAACTTGAACAGCAGAACGCCCTGCTGCTCGAATCCATGGAAAAGCGCGTCTCGCTACAAGTGAAACTTCAGGAAGCCGTCGAGGGCCTTTCCATCGTGGCAATCAGCTATTACGCGCTGGGTATCATCAAGATGTTTCTGGAGAGCTTTGGCAAATATTACCACAATGAAGAGGTGCTCAAGGGGCTGTATCTTGCCGCCATACCGGCGGTGATCCTGCTGGTATGGTTCACCATCAAGCGAACGAAGCAGAAGATCACCGGCGGCGGTCACTAACCCTTGGAAAGCGCAATCACCGGATCAAGCTGCGAGGCGTTTCGCGCCGGGAGGTAGCCGAACACGACACCAATCAGCGTCGAACACAGGAAGGCCGCGACAATCGACGTGGTCGAATAGATCAGGCTGAAATTCGAGCTGATCAGGCTAAACAGCAATCCGAAGCCAAGCGCCGTCAGGATACCCAGAACGCCACCGATCAGGCAGACGAGCACAGCCTCGATCAGAAATTGCTGCAAAATATCGCTCTGCCGCCCGCCGACCGCCATGCGTACCCCGATTTCCGAAACGCGCTCGGAGACGGTGACGAGCATGATATTCATCACCCCAATGCCGCCGACAATCAGCGAGATGATGGCAATTGCCGCCACCAGAAGCGTCAGTGTCTGGGTCGTGCTGGTGATCGTCTTGCGAATATCGTCGGTATTCAGGATATAGAAATCCTTGGTGCCGTGGCGCTGCAACAGAAATTCGGTGACTGACTGCTCGGCCAGCGCCGTGTCGATTCCGTCCTTGACCTGCAAGGTGATGCTGCGCAGTGAATTGCTGCCCAGAAACCGCGCCTGAACGGTCGTATAGGGCAGATAAAGCGACAGATTCTGGTTCGAACCGAAGCCACCCTGCTGCGGCTCCATCACGCCGACAATCCGGGCCGGAACATTGCCGATCAGCAGCACCTGCCCGACCGGGTTGATATCGGCAAACAGGGCGTTCTTGGTGTTCTGGTCAATGACGACATCCTGAGCCGTGGTTCGCACGCTTTCGCGGTCGAAGAATTGCCCATCGGCAATCTTGCTGCCCTTGGCGACAAAATATTGCTCGCTGACGCCGTTCACCAGCGCATTGGACTCCTGTGAGCCGAAACGCACCGTGCTGTTCGTCGAGACCGTCGGCGTTGCGGCCGCGACATAGGGCTGTTTGGACAGTTCTATCGCGTCGGAAACCACCAGCGTTGTGATTTTTCCGGATCGCACATCGCCGAAATCCTTACCGGCAAAAATTTCCAGCGTGTTGGTGCCAAGACTGGAAATATTGGCCAGAACCCGTTCCTGCGAACCGCGCCCTAGCGCCACCACGCTGACGACCGACGCAATGCCGATGATAATGCCGAGCATGGTCAGGAAGGTGCGCAGCTTGTGCGCCCGCATCGAGAGCAAGGCCATCAGAAAGGCTTCGCGGATAGACCCCATCAAACCGTAGAGCGACAGCGAACGCTTGCGGGTCGACGTTGCATCGTCGGGATTGACGGTGCTTTCGACGATCTCGGTCTTTTCCACCGGACGGTCGGCAATGATCTCGCCATCGCTGATTTCGATGATGCGTTCTGCCTTGCTGGCAATCGACATGTCATGGGTGACGATGATGACCGTGCGCCCTTCGGCATGCAGCTCGCCCAGAATGCGCAGCACCTCTTCGCCGCTGTGCTTGTCGAGCGCCCCGGTCGGCTCGTCGGCCAGAATGAGGCTGGCGTCGTTCATCAACGCACGCGCAATGGATACGCGCTGCTGCTGGCCGCCAGATAGCTGACCCGGACGGTGATGCATCCGGTCGCCCATGCCGAGGCGTGTCAGCAAGGCCCCGGCGCGCTTGGCGCGCGTCGACGGATCGATCCCGGCATAAATTGCCGGTATCTCGACATTGCCGACTGCCGTCAGCTCAGGCAGCAGATGATAACGCTGGAAAATGAAGCCGAAATGCTCGCGCCGCAGCGCGGCCAGCTCATCGACATCCATGGAGGCGGTTTCCCGCCCGTTGATTTCGTAACTGCCCGAAGTGGGGCGGTCCAGACAGCCGAGAATATTCATCAGCGTGGACTTGCCCGAACCCGACGCGCCGACAATCGCCACCATCTCGCCAGCTTCAATGGTGAGATCGATGTCTTTGAGGACCGCAATAGAACTGTCACCCGACGGATATTCCCGCCGGACTTTTCTGAGACGGATCAACGGTTCCGTCATGATCAGAAGCCCATCGGCGGGCCGCGCCGACCGCCCGAACCGGAACTCGCCGCCGAGCCTGCCGCCAGTTCGCCGCTAATCACGCGATCACCTTCATCAAGGCCGGATTTCACCTGAACCATGACCTTGTTGTTCAAGCCGATCTCGATCTTCTTGCGTGTAATTTCGCCCTTGTCGTCAACCACGCGCACCGTATAGCGACCGTCCGCATCGGGCGCGCCCAAAGCAGAAGACGGAATGGTCAGGACATTCTTTTCCTGACCGAGAACGATATGAACTTCTGCCGTCATATAGGTGCGCAAATGCCCGTCTTCATTCGGGATGGTGAAAAGGCCATTGTATTAGATTGCTTCCGACGAGGTGCTGCTCGACGATGACGACGAGGTCGAACTTGAAGAACTGAAGCTGCTGTCGCTCTTGATCGATTCCGGCGCCGGTTCCACAGATTCAAGGCTCGCTTCATAACGACGATCCTGATCGCCAAGCACCGTGAAATACAGCGGCAGGCCCGGCTTGACCCGGACGATATCGGCTTCGGAAATTTCCGTATAAACCGTCATCCGGTCGAGCTGGCCTAGAATGACGATGGTCGGCGCGGATTGTGTTGCGTTGACCGTCTGGCCTTCCTGGCTGACGATGGAAAGAACCGTTCCTTCAATCGGTGCGGTAATCTGCGTATAGCCGAGATTGGCTCTGGCGGTCTCGACGGCGACTTCGGCTTCCTTGATCTGGGCCTTGATCGATTCAATCTGCGCTTGCGTGACATTCAGATCGGCGGCAGCCGTGTCGTAATCGGCTTGCGATACGGCATGTTTGGCGAGCATGGATTTCTGGCGTGTCAGCGTCTGCTGGTTCAGCACCAGTGTGGCCTGCTTCTCCTTGAGCTGCGCCTGCATATTGGCAAGCGATGCCTCGGATGTTCGCAGATCGTTTTTCTGTGTCGTGGAGTCGATCTCGGCAATGAGATCATTCGCCTTGACGGTCTGCCCGAGCTTGACTTTCACCGACGTGATACGGCCCGACGCCTGTGCACCGACGGCAACCAGACGAACGGGCTTGACGGTTCCCGTGGCAAGCACCGTGACCTCAATGTCACTGCGTGCCGCAGCGACAGTCATGATCGACTGCGATTGCGACCCCGATTGGCTGCGCCAGTAAAAATATCCGCATACGGCCACAGCGATGATGGCTGCGATCGTGACGACGAGACGTTTAAAGCGCATTCAGGGAACCTTGCATCTGCTCGTGGATTGAACGTGACCTCTGAAACGGGCCGAACGGGGCCGCATGATCAAGTGTCGGATTCGAAAAATCCACTAGAAATCTATAATTGCCAGCAATCTTTTCAATTCCGGCATCTGCTCAGCCCCGCTTGTGAGGCTGGAAACAGATGCCGGAATAAGATTTCCAATCCGGGTGAAGGGGCCGGATTACCGGTTTGTGTTTAGTTATTGGCGGCTGCCGCCACCGCTTGTCTCTTCGGAAGACGTGGGCCCGTATTCACGTCCACCACTTCCGGTTTGGACACCTCGATGGCGCCGCTCCAGCCGCCGCCGAGCGCCTTGTTGAGTGCGATATAATCCGTCGTGATCAGAACCTGGCTGGCGATCAGCGAATCTTCCGCCGAATAGAGCGAACGCTGCGCTTCCAGAAGATCGAGGAAGCTCTGCGTACCCGACTGATAGAGCGAACGTCCAAGCGACGCCGCTTCGCGATAATGACCCGCCGAGGTTGCAAGCTTGGAAGACTTGATCCGCTCCTGCGCCAGCGACACGATCGCGTTTTCAACTTCTTCAAGCCCGGTCAGGATCGAAGAGCGATAAGCGATGAAATACTGGTCGCGCTGTGCTTCCGCCAGTTCGACGGCTGCCTTGAGCTGACCGCCATTGAAGATCGGAACCGAGAGAGTTGGGCCGAATGACCAGCTGATCGAAGAGCTTTTGCCAAGATCGCCGATCTTGGTGGCCGATGTCGCAATATCACCCGTGAGGCTGAGGCTCGGATAACGGGCAGCTTCCGCCTGACCGACCTTGGCCGTGTATTGTGCATATTGGCGCTCCGCCAGCCGCACATCCGGGCGAGACAGCAGAATATCAGCCGGAATACCGGTCGGCATTGGCAGTTTCGGCTTGGGGATCGCCTTGACCTTTTTCATGCGCTCGGCAAGTGCGGCAGGCGCGCGACCCGTCAGCACGGACAGGCGATGCACGGAAGCTGCGTAGGCGGCTTCTAGGTCTGGAATATTCGCTTCCGTCGACGCGGCCTGTCCCGACGCATTGGAAAGATCGACCGCCGAGGACGCACCCGCCTCGAACTTGTTGCGGGTCAGTGTTGCCGTCTCGCGCTGCGAAGCGGCAGTCCGCCGGGCCAGCGCGATACGGGCCTGATAACCGCGTGCTTCAACATAGTTGGTCGTCACATCGCCGATCAGCGTCACGAGCGTATTGCGCAGGTCTTCCTCGGAAGCATCCATGCCGTATTTGGCAGCTTCCACCGACCGGCGGTTGGCGCCGAACAGATCGATTTCCCAGCTTGCATCCAATCCGCCCTGGAACTGGTTGCTGGTGCTTGAAGTACCGCTCACCGACGAGCCTGTTTTGCTGCGGCTCGCCGAAGCAGAACCATCCAGCGATGGCAGCAAGGTACCGACCGACTGGCGATAGGTCGCACGCGCTTCACGCACACGAGCCTTGGCGGTCGCAACGTCCAGATTGCCCGCAACGGCTTCCTCTACGAAAGCATTGAGCAATGGATCGTTGAGCCGCTTCCACCATTCGGCCAGCTCGGCGGGCTTTGCCGGCTTTTGCTGCTTCTTGTTGCCCCAGTTCGAAGGCATGTTGATCAAGGGCGACTGATAGTCCGGCCCAACCACACAACCGCTGACGGTGGCAACGAGGCACAGGGCGCCAAGCACCTTCAGATAGCGGCGGACACGCTGATCCTGTCTGGTGCAGGGCTCATGGTCAAAAGTCGCTGCAACGCGGGTAAGATCATTTGTCGTCATGGTTTGATTCCGTCTGCGTCTGCGGCGACACCGGTTGAGTTTGACTGGATTTGCCCTTGAATACGCGTCGAACGGTCACGAAGAGCAGCGGAACAAGGAAGACACCTATCACGGTTGCGGCGATCATCCCACCCATAACACCAATACCAATTGCGTTCTGCGCACCGGAACCGGCACCGCTTGCAATGGCCAGTGGCGTGACGCCCAGAATGAAGGCGAAGGATGTCATCAAGATCGGTCGCAGGCGCTGTCGCGAGGCTTCCAAAGTCGCCTCTACCAGCCCCATGCCTGCGGCTTGCCGCTCTATCGCAAATTCGACAATCAGAATGGCATTTTTGGCAGCAAGGCCGATGGTGGTCAGAAGCCCGACCTTGAAATAAACGTCGTTGCTTTGGCCGAACAACGTCGCCCCAAGCAGCGCACCGAAAATGCCGATTGGCACCGACAGCATGACTGCAAACGGGATCGACCAGCTCTCATAGAGCGCCACGAGGCACAGGAAGACCACCAGAACCGAAATTGCATAGAGGGACGTAGCCTGATTGCCAGACAACTGTTCCTGATAGGAAAGCCCCGTCCATTCATGCGCAAAGCCGGAAGGCAATTGCGTCATCAGATTGTCGATTTCATCCATGGCGACACCAGAGCTGACACCTTCAGCGGCAGCACCCTGAATTTCCACAGCAGACGACCCGTTATAGCGCTCCAGTCGGGGCGAACCGAATTTCCAGTAGCCGGTCGCGAAGGCCGAGAACGGCACCATGGTTCCAGCCGAATTGCGAACCTGCCACTTGGCCAGATCTTCCGGCTGCATACGAAACGCGCTGTCGCCCTGAATATAGACCGGCTTGATGCGGCCCCGGTCGATGAAATCGTTGACATAGGCGCTACCCCAGGCGGTGGAGAGCGTACTGTTGATATCGGCCAGAGAAACGCCAAGCGCGCTCGCTTTTTCCTGGTCGATATTGATGCCGAATTCCGGCGTGTCTTCCTGCCCGTTCGGGCGGGTGCCAGACAAAAGACTGCTCTTGCCTGCGAGCGCCAGCAATTGATTGCGGGCCTCGATCAGCTTGGCATGGCCTGCGCCATTGACGTCCTGAAGGAAGAAATCGAAGCCGCTCGAATTGCCCATGCCCTGAATGGCCGGGGGCGCAAGCGCAAAGACCTTACCGTCGCGAATTGTCGAGAAATATTTCATGGCGCGCCCGGCAACAGCGCTTGCCGAGAGATCGGCGGTCGTGCGCGTTTCAAAATCTTTCAGGCGCACAAAGGCCAGACCGACATTCTGCCCCTGCCCGCCATAACCGAAGCCGATGACGCTCATCACGCCTTCGACGGCATCCTTCTCCTGATTGAGGTAGAAATCCGTCACCTGCTTCATGACGCGCTCGGTGCGGTCCTGCGTTGCCCCCACGGGAAGCTGAACGCTGGTCATGAGCGTGCCCTGATCTTCTTCCGGCAGGAACGAGCTTGGGAGACGGTTGAACAGCCAGCCCATGGCGATGACGATCAAAACGAAGACCACCAGGAAGCGTGAAGACCGTGTGAGAATTCCGCTGACGCCGCTGCGATAGGCGTTCGTCGTGCGGTCGAAACCGCGATTGAACCAGCCCGAAATTCCGCGCTGCTTCGCATGCCCATGAACCGGCTTCAACAGCGTGGCGCACAGAGCCGGCGTCAGGATCAGCGCGACCACCACGGACAGAATCATCGCCGATACGATGGTCACCGAAAACTGTCGATAGATGACGCCGACCGAGCCTCCAAAGAAGGCCATCGGAATAAACACAGCCGAGAGAACCGTCGCGATACCAACCAGCGCGCCGGTGATCTCGCCCATGGATTTGATCGTGGCTTCTCTTGGTGGAAGCCCCTCCTCCTCCATCACGCGCTCGACATTTTCCACAACGACAATCGCGTCATCCACCAGAAGGCCGATGGCCAGCACCATGGCGAACATAGTGAGCGTATTGACGGAATAACCGAATATCGCCAGCACCCCGAAAGTGCCCAGCAGAACCACCGGAACGGCGAGTGTCGGGATCAGTGTCGCACGGATATTTTGCAGGAATACCAGCATGACGACGAAGACGAGAACAATCGCTTCGATAAGTGTCTTGATCACTTCCTCGATGGACAGGCGAACGAACGGGGTCGTGTCATAAGGATAAACGACCTCCACTCCGGTCGGAAGCGTTTCCTTAAAACCGGCAATAGCCGCCTGCACGCCTTCGGCGGTACTGATCGCATTGGCGCCGGTGGCAAGATAGATGCCGATGGCGCCCGAAGGCAGACCGTTATAGCTGGATTGGCTCGTATAGCTTTCCGATCCAAGCTCCACACGGGCTACATCGTTCAGCCGCACCAGCGAACCGTCGGTCGTGCTCTTCAAAATGATGTTGCGGAACTGCTCCGGCGTCTGAAGGCGGCTCTGGGCCGTCACCGTCGCATTGAGCTGCTGGCCTTTTTCAGCCGGTATCGCACCGAGCTGGCCCGCAGAAACCTGCGTGTTCTGCGCCTCGATGGCAGTGGTTACATCGCTCGGCATGAGCGCGTATTTGGTAAGCTTGTCCGGGTCCAGCCAGATGCGCATGGCATAGCCAGCACCGAAAATGCGGGTATCGCCAACGCCTTCGACGCGTTTCAGCGTATCGTTGAGCGTGCTGTCGATATAATCAGCCAGGTCGTTCGCCGTCAGCTTTTTGTCCGTAGAGACAAAGCCGATGACCATCAGAAAGCTTTCGGACGACTTGCTCACCGTGATCCCGGTGCTCTGCACGATCTCCGGCAGCTGAGACTGGACGAGTTGCAGCTTGTTCTGCACCTGCATCTGCGCCACATCCGGATCGGCCGCGCTGGTGAAGGTCAGCGTGATCGTTGCGGCCCCGGTCGAGGTCGAGTTGGCCGTCATGTAATCCAGATTATCGATACCGGTCATGCCTTGTTCGATCACCTTGGTAACCGAGTTTTCGACAGTTTCGGCATCCGCACCCGCATAGGTGGCGCTGATGCGCACCGTGGTTGGTGCGATCTGCGGATATTGCGAGATGGACAGTGAATTGAGGGCCAGCAAACCGCCAAGCATGATGACGATCGCGATAACCCAAGCGAAATTGGGTCGGTTGATGAAGAAATTCGACATGGTCTATTCCTTCACCGCCGCGCTGCTTGCCTGACCCTGAGCAAGCCGGGTGGCGGAATCTTCCGTCGCCTGAGCCTGCTTGCGCTCGCGCACTTCGCCTGTTGTATCGTCGACGGTCACATCCACCGGCTCGACATCCTGACCGGCGCGGACGAGCTGCGAACCTTCGACAATGACCCGGTCGCCAGCGGCAACGCCGCTGCTGACCAGCCAGTTGTTGCCGACGCTCTGACGCACTTCCAGAATGCGCTCTTCGACCTTGTTTTCCGCATTGACGAACAGACCCGTCGGCTCGCCCTTGGCGTTACGCGTCACGCCGCGCTGCGGCACGAGGAAACTGTTGGGCGCGACGCCTTCTTCAACCAGTGCACGAACAAACATGCCCGGCAGCAGCAGGCGATCCGGATTGGGGAATGTTGCGCGGAGCGTGAAGGTGCCCGTCGTTTCACTAACGGCGGATTCGGCAAATTCCAGCTTGCCCGACAGCGGGTAAATGGCGCCGGTTTCGAGCTTCAGGCGAACACTCACATTCTCGCCGCTGATCTTGATGCGACCGTCCTGAATTGCCTGACGCAGATTGAGAAGATTGGTGCTCGATTGGGTCACATCGACATTGATCGGATCAAGCGTGCGGATCGTTGTCAGCGCCGTATCCTGGCTGGCGGTCACCAGCGCGCCCGGTGTCAGGGTCGACCGGTCGATACGACCACCGATGGGCGCCTTGATCGACGTATAATCGAGATTGATGCGCGCGGTATCAAGCGCCGCCTTGGCTGCCGCGACATCCGCATTGGCTTGCGCCAGCGACGCGATTGCGTTGTCGAGGTCCTGCTTGCTGACCGCGTTCTGCTTGATCAGGCCCTGATAGCGCGTCACCATGGATTGCGCGCTTGGCACGGTTGCTTCCGCGCGCTGGAGCGCAGCCGCCGCACTGTCATAAGCAGCCTGATAGCTGGCTGGATCGATCTTGTAGAGAACGTCGCCCTCCTTGACCTCACCGCCTTCCGTGAACAGCCTCTGCTCGATAATACCGCCAACCTGCGGCCTGACATCTGCAACCAGCGAGGCCGTCGTGCGCCCCGGCATTTCCGCATTGATGGACACCGATTGCGGCTGCAACGTCACAACGCTGACCTGAGGCTTGGGCACATTTCCGGCGTTGGCATTCTGGGATTGCTCCTGCGAGCAGGCCGACACAAGTAGCAGCGAGGCGGCTGCCAAAGCCATTCCGAAAGGCCGCGCGCCGGGGAGCAGGCGACGAGACTTATCAAGGGAAATCAGCGGCTGAACCATACTATAGACCTTGTTTACAGAGCGTTTTTTTTGCCACCGGCAGCGTCACTGTTTGTGCAATACCGTTTGGCGTCTTGTTGGCGATATCGATGCACCCTCCCATGCGTTCGATAATCTCCTTTGCGATAGCTAGTCCAAGTCCTGCACCGGGATGCATTTTGCGGCGTCCCGCATCCACCCGGAAAAACGGCTCGAAGATGCGTCCCATCATCTCCTCGGGAATACCCGGTCCGTTGTCTTCTATAAAAACGATTGCCTTGCCGTTCTTCTCAACACTCGACACAACCGCGTGATGACCATGGGTTGCAGCATTGATCATCAGGTTGCGCAGCGCCCGTGTGAGCGCGATCGGGTTTGCCTGCACCATGATGGGCTGCGTACCCTTTGCTGCCTGCAACTCCGCCGAATAGCCAATCGCCCGCAGTTCGGTGACCAGTTCGCTCACGAGGCGGTCAAGCTGCAAGATTTCCGTCACACCATTGCTGTCCACTTCCTCCCGCACGAGGCGGATCGCGCTATCGGCAATGGAATCGAGTTCTTCCAGATCGGCCAGCCATTTTGCGCGTTCCGTCTCGTCCGTGACGAATTCGGCGCGAAGCCGCATACGCGTCATGGGAGTCCGTAGGTCGTGACCCGCGGCAGCGACCAGCCGCATACGACTTTCCATCGCGGTTTTAAGCCGTGTCGAAAGCTGGTTGATAGCCTTGGCGGTGGCACGCACCTCGCCCGATCCCGTCTCGGGTATCAGCGGCAGCACGCCATCCGGCCCGATACGCGTGACCGCGCCTTCAAGCAGACGCAGCGGTTTGGTGATCTTGTCGGCAGCGAACAATGAAATGCCGGCACTGCCCAGAACAATCAGGCAGATCCACAATGCCAGCACCCGGGCCGCTCCATCCGGTGGCCCCATCTGCGGAATTTGCACGATCAACCATTGCTCTTCACCAAGCTTGACAGAGACATTCTCTGTCCTCGGCGTGTCTGCATGGCTGACGACTATCGGCCAGCTTTTACCATTCGCCGCCAGTGCACGAGAAATGAAACTTGATCCTCTTTCATCGACGTCATTGTCGAGCGGCTGCTTTTGAAGCGTGAAACCGAGCTTCTCCGCCTCCTCAGGGTTCTTGTCGAACAACGAAACAAGCAGAATGATCTGGCGCGCCAGTGGATCGGATGTCAGTTCGCGCGACGGCGGGCTGAGCACACGGTCTGCCGCAAAAGTCGCAAGCCCCACAACGGCGACAATGGCGCAGATCAACAACAGCGCGATACGATTGCGCAAGGTGTTCATCGCGTCACGACCGACGTCTTGACGGGTACCGTCAGCTGATAGCCGCCATTGCGAACGGTTTTAAAAATATCTCCGGCCTGGCTGTCATCCAGCTTGCGGCGCAACCGGCTCATGAGCACATCAATCGAGCGATCCAGCGGGCCACGGCCACGCCCCTGCGTGAAATCAAGCAGTTGATCGCGCGACAGCAGGCGTCCCGGACGTTCCACGAATACTTTCAGCAAGTCAAATTCAGCCGCCGTCAGTTCGAGCTGTACGCCATCCTGCTTCACAACCTTGCGCAATTGCGGGTCGAGCGCGAAATCACCGAAATGAAAAATCGTCACATCGTCGTTCGTGGTTGAGGCAACATGCTGGCTGCGACGCAGCACAGCCTTGATGCGCGCCGTCAGCTCCCGGGGATTGAACGGCTTGCCAAGATAGTCATCCGCGCCGATTTCCAGACCGATGATGCGATCCACATCCTCTTTCAAGGCCGTCAGCAAAATGACCGGAATGCTCGGTTCCCGATCCCGCAGCCGTCTGCAAATATCGAGGCCGGAACCATCCGGCAACATGACATCCAGCACAATCAGATTGGGGTTCGTCTCCGTGAGCCGCTTCTCACATTCGCGTCGATCACCCGCCACAGAAACACGAAAACCCTGCTCACTGATATAGCGAGACAGCAGTGATCGAATTTCCGGGTCGTCATCGACAATCAGTATATGTGGAGGAACGCTCATTCAGACTCGTGTCGTTTAACATGGAGATATTGTTACACGGCACTATAGCTGCTTCTCGACGAGTATTTCTTATTTTTTTGTAACTGAATATTTCCATGCGAAAGCGAGAAACATTCAGCAACAAATCCGCCGGAAACGGCCTGCGCAGCAACACTCCAGCCGTTGGCGATCAAGCCCTTTCGCTGATCACACGCCGCAAAAGATTGTTGGCCATATTGATATCGGTGTTCTCAAATTCTCTGAACAGTTTCTGATGCACGCCATCGAGAAGTTTTTGCATGATGGAAACGACCCGATGCCCCTCTTCCGTCAACCTAATCCGGTTCGCCCGTCGATTGTTCTCATCAACCTCACGGCGCGCAAGCTGAAGCGCTTCCAGTGAATCAATCATCCGCACCAGCGATGCTGCCGTCAGCCCCATTTCGGTCGCGATATCGATCTGCTTGGCACCATCCCCCACATGCGCAATCCAGAAGAGGCAAGCTGCGATACTCGAATCAAGCCCTAAATCAAGCAGAGCCTCGTTTGCGAGCGATCGCCATATTTTTGCGGAAACAAGTATATTGGCCATCAAGTCCCGCAACAAAATCAATTTTTCTGTGTCAATTGCCATCGGTAATACTTCTTTTCTAATTACTCGCCCCTCAAGGCACGATTAAAACCTCACATTCTGCAATGCATGATTATACTATCAAGCATATTTCAAAAATCGCAACTTTTTGAAGAAAAATGAGAATTATATAATTAGCCATACAACTACTTTATAGAAATAATCCCAAATAGAATAATATTCATATAATTATTAAGTATAAATCTTTATCTATTCCGCTAATTGGTATCTTTGCTGCAACATTTAATCAATAGTTGAATGTATTGCCTTGGCGCTCGTTGAAGCTGTAAAATTGCCGCTGTATTAATAGGCCTCACAAAATTCACGCTGAATCGAGGCAACTCTTATGAAACTGACGACCGTTCTGATCTCTTCGGCCGCGACGATGATCTCGTTTTCATCGTTCGCTGCCGACGCAATCATCGCGCCAGAGCCGGAAGGCGTTGAGTATGTGCGCGTTTGCGACGCCTATGGTACAGGTTATTTCTACATCCCCGGCACCGAAACGTGCCTGCGTATCCATGGTTATCTCCGTTACGATGTAAAGGGTGGTGACGATGTCTTTTCCGGCATTGATCGCGAAGGTTGGGACAAGAGCGCTCGGTTTGCGCTTCGCACCTCAACCGCTTCGGAAACCGAACTCGGCACTTTGAGAACGTTTACCGAAACGCGGTTCAACTATTGGGCAAATAGTTCAGGTATCAGCGATGTATATGGTGATACGGATTCCGATGTTGTCCTGCGATATGCCTATATTGAATTGGGTGGTCTTAAAGTTGGTATCGACGACTCAGAATTCCACACTTTCACTGGCTATCTGGGCGATATCATCAATGACGATGTGGTCTCACCCGGCGCTTATCGCACAGGCAAAATCTCATACACATTCGCGGGCAGCAGCGGCTTTTCAGCGGTGATCGCTCTCGAACAGGGCGGCGACAATGACGGCGGCTATATAAATCCCGACGGTCATGACTACACCATCGACGGCTACCTGCCGCATGTTGTCGGTGGCCTGAAATATGCTGGCGGCTGGGGGGCAATCGCAGGTGTCGTGGCTTATGACTCAGTCATTGAGGACTGGGCCGCCAAGCTCCGTGGCGATGTCAACTTAACCGACCGTTTCTCGCTTTGGTTGCAGGGAGCCTATTCTTCAGAGGACGATCCGGACCAGATGTACGGGCAGTGGGGCGGTGATTGGGCCGTATGGGGTGGCCTGAAATTCAAGGCGACCGACAAGGTGGCGTTCAATCTGCAAGGCGCACATGACGATTGGGGCAAGACGGCGGCTGCGGCCAATGTCGCCTATGAAGTCGTCCCCGGTTTCACCGTTACGCCGGAAGTCAATTACACCAAATTCGGCGGCGAGTGGAAGCGATACGAAGCCGAAATGCGCAACAGTAACGTCAACGATGCCTGGGGCGGCACTGTCCGCTTTCAGCGTTCGTTTTAAAAGCAAAGCAGAATCCGATATTTCCATTGTGATGATCTGACCTCCAGTCGAGAAAACATCACAAAGGGGGCAGCGACAGACTCCGTGTCTGTCGCTGCTTTCTATCCTTAAAGCAACTATCGATGCGTTGCTTTAAGCAGACAGTCTTCCATAACTGGCCAGCACTTCGCGCAACTTGTCATGGTCGATAGCCTGAACGAGCAGACGGTCATAGGAAGTCCCGCCCAAGTCTTCCGCAGCCAGCATCGCATTGACAACTGCCTCCTCCACACTGTCGACTGCAGCGAGATAGCAAGGATCGAGCGGTTCATCATTGACCACTTCCATCTGGAGGAAGGGCTCGGAGCGATGCTGCATCGGGCGCTGATTGGCCGTCGAGAAGGCCAGGAAAATATCGCCTGAATTGTTACCGCCCGGCGTGCCGTTGCGACCAATGCCGATGGCAGCGCGGCGCGCCAGCCGCTGCAACTGATGCGGCATCAAGGGTAAGTCGGTTGCCAGAACCACGATGATGGAACCGCGCTCCTGCAACTGGCTTTGCGGCGTGCCGTCGCGCATGTGCTGACCGACCGGGACACCGGCAATGGTCAGCCAGTCGCGCTGGCCATGATTGGCCTGCACAAGCGCGCCAATCGTGAAGCTGCGACCGCCGAACTCCACGACACGCGAGGCCGTGCCGGTACCACCCTTGAAACCATAGGTGATCATCCCCGTGCCGCCGCCGCAATTGCCCTCCTGTACCGGGCCAGATGCAACACTGTCGAGCGCCTTGCGCACATCGGTTTCCGTGACGGGAAAGCCATTGATATCATTCAGTACGCCATCATAGGTTTCGGCGATGACTGGCATGATCCAGAGAAAATCATCGGTCTGGTAGGTCGAGGCATAGCGGTCCACCATCCAGCGCGTGGTGGCGTGGTGGGCCATGCCGATGCCATGCGTATTGGTGATGACCACAGGACCGAGAAAATAGCCGCCATCGGCGATCCAGTGCGTGCCGGTCATTTCGCCATTGCCATTGAAGCGATGAACACCGGCATAGACCGGAACCGGCCTTTCCGACTGCATATGCGGCAGAATGGCGGTCACGCCGCTGCGCACCAGACGCTTGCGGCCCGGACGCGGCTCGTTCTCGATGATTGTCTGGAAGCCGACACCGACGCCGTCGACATCGGTGATCGCATTATTGGGACCGGTGCGCCCGGTAAAAGGAATGCCGAGGTCACGGCCGCGCGGTTTACGAATAGGTGTCTTTGAAGTCATATTATTTCTGCCGAGAACGAAGATAGAGACCGAGCGAAGCCACGACGAAAGAGAAAGTCAGCATCATGACGGCG
Organism: Brucella haematophila; assembly: GCF_005938105.1. Lineage (GTDB taxonomy): Bacteria > Pseudomonadota > Alphaproteobacteria > Rhizobiales > Rhizobiaceae > Brucella > Brucella haematophila. The sequence goes on from NZ_VCPE01000004.1 coordinate 299,535, forward strand.
ATCGCATTGATTTCGGGTTTGATGCCGCGTCGCAGCATGGCGAAGATGAACATCGGCAGGGTCGTAACATCAACGCCTGCGATGAAATAGGTGATGACGAGGTCATCCATGGAAATAATGAAGGCAAGCAGCGCGCCGCCGAGAATGCCGGGCATGAGCTGAGGCATGACGACCTTGCGGAACGTGGTCCATTCATTGGCGCCGAGATCTGCCGATGCATGTTCCAGCGTGCGGTCCATACCGGCCAGCCGGGCCGAAACCACGATGAAGACATAAGAGATCAGAAACGTGCATTGCCCGATAATGATCGTCGTCAGCCCCAGATGAATACCTGCATTGACGAAGAAGATCAGCAGTGCAATGCCCAGCACGATATCCGGCATCAGCATCGGCATGAAAAGCGTCACCTGATAGAAGCGCTTTCCCAGAAAATTATAGCGATGCATGGCCAGCGCCAGCGCGGTTCCGAGAATGGTCGAGATGAGCGTCGTTGAAATCGCAATTTTCAGGCTGTTGAACACGGCGGCCACAAGCTGGTCGGTCGATTCAATATAGAGCGCGCTTTCGGAAACGCCTGTCTTGAAGCCCAGCACCTGCGCATACCAGTCGGTGGTAAAGCCGCTCCACACCATCATGTTCACCGGATTGGCGTTGAACGAATAGACGATGATGAGCGCAAGCGGGATATAGATGAAGGCGAAGAACAAGGCGACGTAGAGCAGCAATCCGCCATTGAAGAGAGAACGGGCGATTTTCATGAATATCTCCCCTTACCGCGACAGCGCTTCGGCGGCATTACGCCGGTTGGTCAAAAGCACATAGAACAAGAGCAGCACCAGCATGACGGCCATCACCATCATGGCGAGCGCCGACCCGAACGGCCAGTTGCGCGCCGACAGGAACTGCCCTTCGATGAGATTGCCAAGCATCATCACCTTGGCACCGCCAAGCACGGCAGGCACAACGAAATTTCCGAGCGACGGAATGAAGACAATCACCGAACCGGCGGCAATGCCAGGTGCGGTCAGCGGCAGGACAATCCGGAAAAATGTCCGCACCGGACCAGCCCCCAGATCGAGCGACGCCTGCACCAGACGCCAGTCCAGCTTTTCAATGCTGGCATAGACCGGCATGAACATGAACGGCAGGAACACATAGACCATGCCCAGCACGATGGCCCCGTCGGTATAGATCATGTCGAGCGGGCGCGAAATGATGCCGAGCGACATCAGCGTTTCATTGATGAGACCTGTCGGGCGCAGGATCATCACCCAGACGAACAGCCGCACAATCAGACTGGCGAAGAACGGCAGAGTAATGAGGAAAATGCAGAAATTCTTCCACCGGTCGGGAAGCCTGCTGATGTAGAATGCAGCAGGATAAGCGACCAGCAAGGCGGCAATGACCGTTACGATGGCGATCCGGACCGAGCGAAAGAAAATCGAAAGATAGATCGGGTCGTATTCCTCGAATGCCGGGTCGGCAAAGCCCAGAATGCGCCCGAAATTATGCGGGTAGAACTCCCATTCGACACCGCCATAAAGACCGGGTGCAAGAAAGCTCGTCACCACCATAATCCCGAGCGGAATGGCGAAGAAGACCATCAGGAACAGCGTTGCCGGCCCAAGCAGAACCGTGAGTTGCATACGCCGCAGGGCAGCGAGGTTCATTGCACGCCCTCCCCTTCACACAGAAGGTGGACCGTAGCCGGATCGTAATACCAGCGCGCGGCCTGCCCTGGCTGCAGATCATTGACCGAGTTTCGGTCCACCGCTGGAATCTGCGCCATCAGCTTGCGCCCGGAAGCGAGACGCCCAAGCAGTTCGAAGGACGAACCGACAAAGACAATCTGGTCGAGCGTGACATCAAGCGCGCCATGTCTTTCATGGCGCGCGACAAGCGAGAAATTTTCAGGGCGCAGAAGTGCGGTGCCCTTGCCTTTGGCTGTGCCGTCACCGTGGTAATGCAGCACCGTCCCATCCCCCAGCACGAAGCCGTTGGCGTCGGCTTGGCCTTCCAGCAGATTGCTGGCGCCAACGAAATTGGCGACGAAGGCATTGACCGGGCGATCATACACAATACGCGGCGCGTCCAGCTGCTGGATGCGCCCATTGGAGAGCACCGCCACGCGATCCGACATGGTCAGCGCTTCCTGCTGGTCGTGAGTGACGAAGATGAAAGTAATGCCCAATTCGTGCTGCAAGGTCTTCAGCTCGAACTGCATTGCCTCGCGCAGATTCTTGTCGAGCGCGGATAGCGGCTCATCCAGCAGCAGAACTTTTGGCCGCGCTACAATGGCCCGGGCCAAAGCGACACGCTGCTGCTGGCCACCGGAGAGCTGACGCGGCAGGCGGGCTTCCATACCGGCCAGTCCCACCATCTGCAAAACAGCCCTGACCCGCTCCGTGCGCTCGGCCTTGCCGACACCGGCGACTTCGAGAGCATATCCGGCGTTCTGCCCAACGCTCATATGCGGAAACAGCGCATAGTTCTGAAAGACCGTATTGACCGGACGGCGATAAGGCGGTCGATCCGTCATGTCGACGCCGTCGATCTCGATCCTCCCGCTATCCAGTGCAGCGAACCCGCTGATTGCCTGGAGCAAGGTTGTCTTGCCGCAGCCCGACGGACCCAGCAATGTGATGAACTCATTCCGACCGATATCCAGATCGATACCGTCCAGTGCCTTGACCTCGCCGCCCTCCGGACTGGCAAAGGTCTTGGCGGCTGACACCAGCCGCACAATCGCATCGCGCATTTTTCGTTCCCCGAAATGTTATTGAATTAACTCTTGCGTGATTTGGTTATGTTGATACCATATTCCGGTACAAGTCAACGCCTCGAAGGCCCATCCTTTCCGTCACCAGCGATAAGCGGGAAAGGCTGTGGCCTTTGAGAAAAATGTGACAAACGACAAGGGGAACTACAATGACGACCTTCAAGGGTGCCGTTCAGCGCCTTGGGCTGATTGCGCTTACAGTTATGGGCATGTCTACCGGCAAAAGCTTCGCAGACGAGCTGAACATCTATAACTGGGGCGAGTATATCAATCCCGCCGTTCTTCAGAAGTTCGAGGAAGAGACCAAGATCAAGGTCAATCTTTCCACCTATTCCTCCAATGAGGAAATGCTGGCCAAGATTCAGGGCGGCGCCAGCGGCTATGACATCGTGTTTCCGTCCGTGCATATGCAGGACATCATGGCCAAGCTCGATCTGCTGGCCAAGACCGACATCAACACCTATGAGGGCTTCAAGAATATCGATCCGAAGTTCCTTCGCGCCAAAAGCGACCCGAAGGGCGAATATTGCCTGCCCTATGCCTTCGGAACGGTCGGCATTCTCTATAACCGCCGCGTGCTCGGCAAGGACATAACCGGCTGGAAAGACCTGCTGGCGACGGTCAAGGAAAAGGGGCTGAAGATCACCCTTCTCGACGATATGCGCGAAGTGCTGAGTGTTGGCCTCATCCTCAACGGCAATTCCGTGAATTCGACCGACCCGGCGCAACTTCAGAAAGCCGCCGATACGGTGATCGAGATGAAGCCCTATGTGGCCGCTTTCACCTATGATTCCCGACCGATGGTCGGCGCTGGCGATGTTGCCGCCGCGCATTTCTTCGTCGGTAGCATGATCGACGTCTTCGGCAATCCGAAAGACCTCGGCTATGTCATTCCGGAAGAAGGCGCGACCATGTATCAGGAAGATATGTGCGTTCTCAAAACGTCCCCGAACAAGGACAACGCTATCAAGTTCATGCAGTTCTACACGCGGCCTGAAATTGCGGCGCTCAATGTTGCCCAACAGACCAACGGTACGCCCAATGTGCCTGCCCGCCAGCTGACGCCGGACAACATCAAGAGCAGCACGGAAATCAACCCGACCGACGAAACGATGAAGCGGTTGCAGATCTTCGAAGATCTGGGCTCCGGCATTCGCCAGCTCGACCGGGTCTGGACAAAGGTAAAAACGGCACAATAAGCTGTTGCACCATCTCCAGTCGCCGCTATAGCGACTGGAGTACATCCCGAAGATCTTGAAACGGTTTTTGGATCAGATGGGCTTAAAACAAATAGATAGAGCGGTTTTGGTGATTTCGTTCCAGGGGGAACCGCTGTGGTGCTTACGGGAGGGGTAAGATTTGGCTAAAGACATTCTCGTACGCCTGCAAAGCGCCGAGCTGCGTAAATCCAAGGCCGACAAGCTGATCGCCAACTATATTGAGCGCAACATCGCCGATCTTCCATTTGAAACGGCAAAGTCCATCGCCGAACGGCTTGGCATTTCTCAAATGACAGTGGGCCGTTACCTGCGGCGGCTGGGCTTCGACGGACTGGAAGAAATGAAAGCCGCGCTCAGGCGCGGTCGTTCCAATCCGGCTTGGCAGGTGAAGGGACCGGTCGCCCGGCTGCAGCAGGATTTCCGCGAAGGAAAACTGCTCGCCGGTCTGGTTCAGGAGCAGATCGAGAATCTCGGCACCGTCTACGAACTGACCACCAGCCCGGAATGGCAGCAGACCATCGACGCGCTGATCGATGCGCGCGAAGTCTATGTTGCCGCCTATCAGAATGTGCGTGGCATTGCGCAATATTTTGCTTCGCAGCTTTCCTATTCGCGCCCCGGCGTCTCCTTCGTGGACGGGCTGAATGGCACCTATGCAGAACTGCTGGATGGCTCCGTCGAAAACCGCGTGCTGTTTCTGCACGATGTGCGCCGTTTTGCCTCCAAGGCGCGCCCTCTGGCGGTCGAAGCCCGCCGTGTCGGCGTGAAGGTAATCCTGCTGACCGACGAATTCTGCTCCTGGGCAAATGAAGTCGCCGACATCGCGCTCATCGTTCCCGGCTCTCACGGCCCGCTCTGGGATGGAGCGGCGACGATGACGGCGATCATGGACCTCATGCTTTCACATATCATCATTCTGCTCGGCAGCGCTGTCGATGAGCGGGTGCAACAACTAACCCGCTTGCAGGATATTTTCGGCGACTTCGAGAGCTAGGTTTATCCCTGCTCCACGAATTCATGCACGGATATGGTGCTGTTCCCGGTCCCGGCTGCCTGAATCGCCAGCACGGTCGCGAGTGTCATCATGCCATCGCGTGCGGACACCAAAGGCTCCGCCTCGCGACGGACAACCGATAGAAAATGGTCGAGCTGATTGACGTAGGCACGCGACCCATCCAGCGAAACATGCTGGCGCAGAAGCGGGTCCTGCCAGTTGCCATCCGGGTTTTCGTGACGCCACAAATCCATGCCAGGCCCAGTCAGGCAACCTTTCGTACCGCCGAAATAACAGGTGTTCTCCGGCTGATGTTGAAATAAATTGGGATACTGTTACTCTTCAACGCCCGCTTAAAATGGAAAAAAGATGAAATCTGTCGACTACACTATTTATAAGCTCTAAATACCCCATTGCAGGACGCGTTTTATGAAGCCTTACTTTAAGCTCTTCTTCTGCTTCGGAGAAAGATTTCATATATCCTCCAAAATATTTAATATCGTCATTTGTAAGGTTATTAATATTTTTATGGGTGTTATTTTTGTAAAAATTTAAATATTTACTCAATAAGTCCAATCTTTTTGCAGAATTAGATCTTTGATAAATCACACTTTTGCTAAAAGCGACATCAATGAGATTTAACTTTGATCCTTTTCCTCTTATATAATCAATATAATCATCGGATACATGAATCATTTCTTCATATTTTCCTATTTTTACTTCATAATGTTTAATCATACGCGATGATTGCGCCTTTAATTCCGACAAAATGCCAAATTCCTGCCTATCAGTCTCTTGACTACGATGCCCAAAGTGCTCTTCAAGATTTACTGGTTTGGACCAAAGCCGTCCGGAAATATTCTGATCACCAGGCGACCAGCCCTTGGTACGCCTTATGGGCGATGATGCGTCGCCGCTCATACCTAATGACGCTGAATGTACCTCGCTTAGGGCTATAACCTCATCAGAAGTACTTTCCCTTATAACTGGCTCTATCATCTTAAATCTCCGAAATTATAATACAAAACTAGAGCTGCACAGAAAATTTAAAAGCTGTTTCCAGTACCAGCCCCAATCACAAGACAAAGCACTTGCCAATAATGCGCATCCTCCGTTCCTCTATTGACCGCAAGATCACGGCATCGATCATAAGAGAATTGCCAAGAGCTCTGCCGTCGAACGGGAGTGCGATACTAGGCTAGGCCCGGGACCTGGCTTTGAAGCCGGGGGAGTGGATATGAGAAGCCGGATCTCCGGCGGTCATTTTGGGAGTCAAACAATCAGCAGCAGCCCGCCGCCTGCATGACGGCGCCATTTCGCACTGAAATAACGCTCGAGTTTTCCGATTCGCCCCACAATTATGGACAACTCGCAGATCATCCGAGAAAGTCTCACACTCTGCTGCAAGTCGGGATATCGCATTGTCACCGGAACGCGAGACATGTATGATAAACTGTCGAATATCTGAGATATCTACTAATGCGTTATGAATCCTCCAATGAGTCCATCGCTGAAAGCTGCTATCGCCGCATTCGCACCGATATTATCTTCGGGCGTCTGGCGCCTGCACAACGGTTACGGCTGGAAAGCCTGAAGGATTCATACGACACCAGCGTCAGCACACTGCGCGAAATTCTCAACCGTCTGTCGTCGGAGGGCTTTGTCGTTGCAGAGGGGCAGCGCGGCTTCGAAGTCGCCCCCATGTCGGATGCCGATCTCAAGGAAATCGCCGCATTGCGCCTGCTGCTGGAAACCCATGCGCTTGAACAATCCTTCGCCTTCGGCGGCATGGATTGGGAGGCACAACTGGTCTCGTCGCACTATAAACTGGCGCGGATGGAGCAGATCATGGCATCAGGCGATGCCAGCCGGGCGGAAGAGTGGAAGCGCTATGACTGGGAGTTTCATCAGGCGCTGATTTCTGCCTGCGGTTCCCGGTTGCTGATGGAAACCCATGCCACCGTCTTCGATAAGTATCTGCGCTATCAGATGGTTGCGCTGTCCTATCGCGGCGACGTCGCCGAAAAGGAACACAAGCAATTGCTCGATGCGGCACTGGCGCGCAATGCAACCGAGGCAAAAGCCATTCTTATCAAGCACATAGACGGCGGCGTCCAACATGCGCTTGCCGGGGGTACGCTGCCCTGATCGGCCACTCTTCCTGCCACCATTTTTGAACAGGACCGCTACGGAAAAGGACAAGCCATGCTGCGGGAAGACAGTGCATCCACCGAAACCGTCAGCGATGTGGTTTTCCGGCAGATCCGCAAGGACATCATTTCGGGAACATTGCCGCCCCGGACCAAGATCAAGCTTGAACAGGCAAAGGAGCGCTATTCGATCAGCGTTTCGTCACTTCGCGAAATCCTCAACCGGCTGACCACGGAAAATCTCGTCGTGGCCGAGGGGCAGCGCGGCTTTGAAGTCAGCCCTGCCTCCCGCAAGGAACTGGAGGAACTGGCCGATCTGCGCGGAGTTCTCGAAACCCATGCCATCGCGCTTTCCTTTGCAGCCGGTGACCTCGAATGGGAAGGGCGCATCGTTGCCGCTCACCACAAGCTGGCCGCGGCGGAACGGGTTTTGCTCGCGGGCGATGCATCGCGCACCATCGACTGGGTCCGTTACGACTGGGAGTTTCACCAGGCCATTGTGTCGGCTTGCGATTCGGAAACGCTACTGACGGCGCTATCCTCGGTGTTCGACCGCTTTCTGCGCTATCACATGCTGGCACAGACATTTCGCGGACGCGCTGTCGTGGATGACCACAAATTGCTGTTTGAACTTGCCGTTGCACGCGATGTCGAAGGCGCGCAAGCCGTCATACGCCGCCATATCCAGAGCGGTGTGGACCATATCCTCAAAAGCGGTCGTATTGCCTGATCCGTCATCCGCTTGTTCACGCCAACCATTCCGGCGGGCGAGCAAAAATGCGTTTTATGTAAAATTCAAAATCTCATATGATTTCGATAAACTCGGTTGATTAGCCAAGCATCATCTGCCAAACATATAATCATACGGCCATCTGATCCACGGGAGAGGATCGATAGAGCGCCAGTTTTTGGGAGGAGGAACGAATGCTTAAGTCTATGCTGACACGTCGTCACATGATGCTGGGTGCGGCAGCGCTGGTTGCAGCCGTTGGGCTCGCCAAGCCCGCAGCAGCCATTACGCCAGAGGAAATCAAGACGCGCGGCAAGCTCATCGTTGGTATTCAGGGCGACAATCCGCCATGGGGTTTTGTGACAAGCGCAGGCCAGCAGGACGGTCTCGACGCCGATATTGCCAATCTGTTCGGCAAGGAACTGGGCGTTCCGGTCGAATTTGTACCGCTTGAAGTCAATAACCGCATTCCCGCGCTGACCACGGGACGCGTCGATGTGCTGTTCGCTACTATGGCCATGCTGCCTGAACGCGCCAAGGCTGTGCAGTTCAGCAAGCCTTATGTAGCGAATGCCATCGTACTGATCGGCCCGAAATCCATGTCGATCAAGACCAATGACGACATGGCCAATCTCACCATCGGTGTTGCCAAAGGCGCTGCGCAGGACACGCAGGTTACCAAGAACGCGCCGTCCAGCGCCACCATCCGTCGTTATGACGGCGACGCGCCGAGCGTACAGGCTCTGGCTTCCGGTCAGGTGCAGGCGCTTGGCGGCAATATCTTCTATATGGATCGCGTCGAAAAGGCCCGTCCGGGTGAGTTCGAAAACAAGCTGGAATTCCAGAAGCTCTATAACGGTGCTTGCACGCGTCTGGGCGAAAAGGAACTCAACGCCGCGATCAACACCTTCATCGACAAGATCAAGGACAATGGCGAGCTGAAGAAAATCTACGACAAGTGGATGAAAGTGCCCGTTCCGGAATTCCCGGAAAAGCTTGAAGGCGTTTCCTTTACCGCGAACTGATAATTCAGCGATCCTGATTGCAGACGCTGGCTAACAGCATTTTCGGCAAAAGCGCGAAGTCGCTTTGCGTTCAAATGCACAAAAACGAGAATTGGAGAGGCTCCGGGGGGCGCTTCTCCGATTAACAAACGCCAGCGTCTGCAACCGTTTCCTCATGTCGTAAAACGGCCTGCCTGCCGTTTCGGGAAGCACCATGTCCAGAACCATCTTTATCTTGAACGGCCCCAATCTCAATCTGCTCGGCGAGCGCGAACCGACTGTCTATGGCACCACGACGCTTGCCGATATTCGCGACCGCGCAACACAAGTGGCCGAAACGCTTGGGTTTACGGTGGACTTTCGCCAGACCAATTTTGAGGGCGAACTGGTGGAAAGCGTGCATCAGGCGCGCAAGCAAGCTTGCGGTATCATCGTCAACCCGGCGGGCTATACATTCACTTCGGTCGCCCTGCTTGACGCCTTGAAGATGTTCGACGGCCCGAAGATTGAGCTGCATATTTCAAACGTCCATGCCCGCGAGAGCATCTACCACAATTCCCTCATTTCACGCGTCGCAACCGGCATCCTGATTGGCTTCGGCGCAAATGGTTATGAGCTGGCCGTGCAAGCCATGGCAAAGATGGTCGACAAAGACTGACCGAAAGACATCTGGCCACACCGGTCAATTGGAGCAAAGAGAACAACGGCGACCAGAAAGACGACGCGTCGCCCAAGGCTCAGGGCCTGTTGTTCAAGAGCAAACAGACAGAGCGAACGATGAATTATACTCTGGACTTCACGCCGGTCATCGATGGCCTCCCCAACCTGCTGCTTGCCTGTTTGGGAACCTTTACCATGGCCATATTCGGCATGTTGCTGGCAATCGTCATCGGTATTGGGGGTGTCCTGCTGCGCAGCTCACGCTTCTGGTTTCTGCGCTGGCTGGTCATCGGCTTTGTCGAACTCATCCGCAATACGCCATTTCTCGTCCAGATCTTCTTCATCTATTTCGCATTGCCGCTTGCCGGTGTCCGGCTCGACCCGACGCCAACCGCCATCATCGCACTGGGCATCAATGGCGGTGCCTATGCCATCGAGATCATTCGCGGCGGGGTTCAATCCATTCCAAAGGGCCAGATCGAAGCGGGTATCGCGCTTGGCCTGCATAAGGCGCAGGTCTTCAGGCTGATCGTGCTGAAACCGGCCTTGCGGGCGATCTTCCCGTCGCTGACAAGCCAGTTCATCCTGTTGACGCTGACGACCAGCATTGCCTCTGCAATCTCGGCCTATGAACTGACTTCCGTTGCCCAGCGCATCGAATCCGACAGCTTCCGCAGCTTCGAGGTCTATTTTACCGTCACGGCGTTCTATCTGGTGATTTCCTGGGTCATGATGCGCCTCTTCTCCTTCATCTCGGCGCGCTATTTCGCCTATCCGGTCAAGTAGGAGTTTCCCCATGGGTCACGATGAATTTGTCTTCCTGCTGATTGGATTGAAGTGGACAGTGGCGCTCTCGGCTGTTGGCTTTGTCTGCGGTTGCACGGCAGGCCTTGGCATTGCCTTGCTGCGCACATCTGGCATTCCAGCGCTGGAACGGATGACCGCTGGCTATATCGCGGTCTTTCAAGGCACACCGCTTCTGATGCAGCTCTTTGTGGTCTATTACGGCCTTGCGCTCATCGGCCTGAAACTCGATGCATGGCTTGCCGTTGCGATTGGCCTGACGCTGCATGCCAGCGCCTATCTGGGTGAAATCTGGCGCGGCTCCATTGAAGCGGTTCCCAGAGGCCAGACGGAGGCCGCGAAAGCGCTCAGCCTTCGTTATTTCTGGCGTATGAAGGACGTGATCCTGCCACAGGCGATCCGCATTTCGCTGCCTGCCACCATCGGCTTTCTGGTGCAGCTGATCAAGGGAACCTCGCTTGCCTCCATCGTCGGCTTTACCGAACTGACACGGGCTGGAAACATTATCTCGAACCAGATTTTCGAACCGCTCACCGTCTTCGGCATTGTTGGCGCGCTCTATTTCCTGATGTGCTGCCCGCTGACGATCTTCGGCGCGCATCTTGAACGCAAGTTTGCCGCATCAAGCCGTTGAGCCTGACCTATGCCCGGAGTGACCCGATGATCCACCAGCCCTCTGCCGAGACTTCCGATGCAATGATCCGCTTGCAGAATGTCGAAAAATGGTACGGCAATTTTCAAGCCCTGCACGATGTCAATCTGGCGGTGCGCAAGGGAGAAAAGATCGTTCTTTGCGGACCGTCCGGCAGCGGAAAATCCACGCTCATTCGCTGCATCAATCATCTGGAAACCTACCAGAAGGGCGAAATCCACGTCGGCGGCATTCTGCTCGGCCATGCGGGCAAAACCATTGATGCTGTGCGCCGCGAGGTGGGCATGGTGTTCCAGCAGTTCAATCTCTTCCCGCATCTCACCGTGCTGCAAAACTGCATGCTCGCGCCGATGCGCTCGCTGGGGGCCAGCAAGGCAGACGCGGAAAAGAGCGCCAAAGCGCTTTTGAACCGCGTGAAAATTCTCGAGCAGGCCGACAAATTTCCGTCGCAGCTTTCCGGCGGTCAGCAGCAGCGCGTCGCCATCGCCCGCGCGCTGTGCATGAAGCCGAAGGTCATGCTCTTCGACGAACCAACCTCCGCCCTTGATCCCGAAATGGTCAAGGAGGTACTCGACACCATGGTCAGCCTTGCGGATGAAGGCATGACGATGATCTGCGTTACCCATGAAATGGGCTTTGCACGACAGGTGGCCGACCGCGTGATCTTCATGGCCGAGGGCGCGATTATCGAACAGGCTTCTCCGGACGAATTCTTCGCCGATCCGAAACAGGAACGCACGCGTAAATTTCTGGGCGAGTTATTGCATCACTAGTAGTATTAAAGCGACGTTGTGCCTGCGCCGGTACTGGATACGGAGCGGGGCAGCGAAGCGCCGGAAACGTCGCGCAATATCTGGATGAGCATTTGCAGTGCCCCGGAGCTGACCGTGTCTGTCCGCATTGTCAGGCCCACCGGGCCGACAGTTTCGCTGGTATCGATGGGCAACATGACCAGTTTGCCTTCCGCTACATCGCGCGCGACAACTCCTTCGGAGATGATCCAGATCGCATCGCTGTCACGAACAAAAGCGCGCCCGAAAGCATCCGAAACGGTTTCCACCTGAATGGGCAGCGCGCCGATGCCATTGGCGATCAGCAGTCGTTCCACAAACGGGCGAATAATCGAATTCTGCGTCGGCATCAGCACCGGATAATCCGCCAGATGATCGAAGACTGGTCGCCCGTCAGTCAGCGGATGCCCTGCCCGAACCAGAAACCGCACCTGCTCGGAATAAAGGTGCTCGAAGGAAAAGCCGGTCATCTTTTCCGGCGCGGCCAGACGCCCGACAACCAGATCAAGATCGCCAACGCGCAATTGCTCCAGCAAAACCGCATTCTCGCCCGTGACGATCTTCACACGACTGCCCGCCTTTTCCGCCAGAAACAGGCTCATGGCTTTCGGCATGATGCGTGTGGAAACGGTCGGCAGAGCGCCGATACGGATCGGCGGGCCGGAACCGTCCAGCTCATGCGAGACGGAGTCGAGCCCCTGCCGCAAGGCCGTCAGCGCCGTGCCCGCATGGCGCAGAAACACCTCGCCGAAGCGTGTCAGGCGAATACCGCGGCCGTCACGCTCCAGAACCGGAACACCCAGCACATCCTCCAGTTCCCGGATTGTCTTGGTGACAGCGGGCTGGCTGATGTTCAAAATCTCAGACGCCTTGACCACACTCTTCTGCCGCGCCACTTCAACGAAGGTGTGCAGATGGCGAAACTTGATCCTGTTCCCGATCACGTAATTATATAACCTATAAGTTATGATTCAGACTGATAATATCATTTTACTTAACCAATTGGAAAGCGCAACAGTGCTGATCAAGAGGAGAAAGCCGTGCAATTCGCCAACGTAAATGACGTCGTGCTTCACTATGATTTGCAGTGGAGCGGAGATGAGAAGCCTGTTCTGGTTTTCATCAATTCGCTGGGAACCGACATGCGCATCTGGGATGATGTTCGGGCAAAGCTCGGCAACGATATCCCGACGCTGGTTTATGACAAGCGCGGACACGGCCTTTCCGATATCGGCAACACCCCCTACTCCATCGCGCTTCTGGCGCAGGACCTGATCGCGCTTCTCGAAAAGCTGTCGATCCGCCGCGTGGTGTTGTGCGGCCTCTCGGTCGGCGGTCTGATTGCGCAGGGTGTTTATGCCGCTCGCCCCGATCTCGTCGCAGGCATGATCCTGTCCAACACCGCACACAAGATTGGCACTGCGGACATGTGGAACGCCCGCATCGACGCTATTTTGCAGAACGGTCTGGCCAGCATTCTGGATGGCACCATGCCGCGCTGGTTCACCGATGATTTCCGCAAGCCCGACAATGATGCCTTCCGCGCCTATTGCAACATGTTCGTGCGCCAGCCGCTCGATGGCTATGCGGCCACCTGCGCAGCCCTGCGCGATGCCGATTTCACGGAAGCGGCGAAGGCGATTTCCGTGCCGGTGCTTTGTGTCGTCGGCGATCGGGATGGCGCAACGCCGCCTGCGCTCGTCAAGGAACTGGCAAGCTTCGTGCCCGGCGCGACTTTCGCTGAAATCGCGCATAGCGGCCACATACCCTGCGTGGAACAACCGGACGCCTATGTCTCGCTGTTGCGCGATTTTCTTTCAACCCGACTTTCAAATTAAGCTTCCAGGGAGAATTACCATGGGTGACACTGCCGAGCGCTCCGAGCGTTACAAGCTTGGAATGAGCGTCCGTCGCTCGGTTCTTGGCGATGCGCATGTGGACCGGGCATCGAATAGCGCCACGGGTCTTGATGCGCCGTTCCAGGAGCTTATTACCGAAACGGCATGGGGAACGGTCTGGTCACGTCCGCAATGGACCAAGCGCGAGCGTTCCATGGTAACGATTGCGCTTCTGGCCGCACTTGGCCAGGACGATGAAGTTGCAATGCATATCCGCGCCACGAAGAATACCGGCGCGACCAAGGAAGACATCTGCGAAGCTCTGCTGCATGTTGCGATTTATGCGGGTGTGCCCGCATCGAACCACGCGTTCAAGATCGCCAAACAGACCTACGCACAGATGGAAGCGGAGGAAGCCGAGAAATGAAAAACACACCGCCGGAAACGAGCCCCTTTTTCGCTCGCGATCTGACCATGCATCCACCGGCCTATACGCCGTGGTACAAGACATCCGTTCTGCGTTCGCCCACCCGCGCACTGCTGTCGCTGGAAGGCACCAAGAGCGAGGTTACCGGCCCGGTTTTCGGGCACGGCATGTTGAACGAACTCGATAACGACCTGATCCGCAATTATGCGCGCCCCGGCGAAATGCCGGTCGGCCCGCGCATTCTGGTGCATGGTCGCGTGCTGGATGAAAGCAATCGCCCGGTGCCGGGTGCGCTGCTCGAATTCTGGCAGGCCAATGCCGGCGGTCGCTACCGCCACAAGAAAGAAACCTATCTCGCCGCCATCGATCCGAATTTCGGCGGCGTTGGCCGTACCATCACCGATGAGAACGGCTATTACTGGTTCAAGACGATCCAGCCGGGCGCTTATCCGTGGCCGAACGGTGTCAATGACTGGCGCCCGGCCCATATCCACTTCTCGATCTTCGGACATGGTTTCGCGCAACGTCTGATCACCCAGATGTATTTCGAAGGCGATCCGCTGATCTGGCGCTGCCCGATCGTGAAGACGGTCCCTGACAGAAGCGCGGTCGAACGCCTCATCGCGCCGCTCGACATGAATGCGACCCTGCCGATGGATATGCTGGCCTACAAATTTGACATTGTGTTGCGCGGACGCCGCTCGACCTTCTTTGAAAACCGTCCGGAGGGCAACTGATATGGTACAGCCACTGGGTTATCTCAAGGAAAGCGCATCGCAGACTGCGGGCCCTTACGTTCATATCGGATTGACGCCGAATTTCGTCGGCATCAATGGCGTCTTCGCGGAAGATCTCGGCTCAACCCCGCTGACCAACGACAAGACGCTGGGCGAGCGCGTGACCATCAAGGGTCGCGTTCTTGACGGCATGGGCGCACCGCTGCGCGATGCGCTGGTGGAAATCTGGCAGGCCGACGCCACCGGGCTTTATAACAGCCCTTCGGAAACCGGCGGCAAGGCCGATCCCAATTTCCGTGGATGGGGCCGCTGCCCAAGCCATATGGAAACCGGCGAATTCACTTTCGAGACGATCAAACCCGGCCGTGTTCCTTTCCGGGACGGACGCCTGATGGCGCCGCATATCACGTTCTGGATCGTCGCGCGCGGCATCAATCTCGGCTTGCAGACGCGCATGTATTTCTCCGATGAAGCTGACGCCAATGCAGAAGATCCGGTGCTGGCGCGCATTGAGCATCGCGCACGTGTGCAGACCTTGATCGGCCAGCGCGAAGGTGACATCTATACTTTCGACATCCACTTGCAGGGCGAAAAAGAAACAGTCTTTTTCGATATTTGACGCATGAGCATTTCGGTATTCGAGCATCCATTTCTGGCGAGACTTTTTGGCGATGACGAAGAGATTTTAAGTCTCTTCACCGCGGCTGCGGATATTGCCGGAATGATCCGCTTCGAAGTGGTATTGTCGGATGCCCAGGCTTCACTGGGGATTATCCCCAATGAAGCCGCCGATGCGATCAGGCTTGCAGCCGAAACTTTTGAACCGGACCTGTCCGTTCTTGAAATTGGGACCGCACGGGATGGCGTCATCATCCCGGCACTCGTCAAGGAACTGCGTCAGGCGACCGGCCCGGAATTCGCGGCCCAACTGCATTTTGGCGCAACCAGCCAGGATGTTATCGATACAAGCCTGATGCTGCGGCTGCGTGAGGCAAACGCCATTGTACGCGGTCGGCTGCAACATCTGTCCGACCGCTTCAAATGGCTTGATGCGACCTTCGGCAAAAATGGCCTGACGGCCTATACCCGGATGCAGGCCGCCATACCCGTCACGGTTTCCGACCGCATCACGAGCTGGCAGACACCACTCGCCGATTATGACCGGAAGCTTGCCGCGCTCGTCTTCCCGCTGCAATTCGGCGGAGCTGCCGGAACGCTGGAAAAATTTGGCGATAAAGGCCCTGCGCTGCGCGCCCTTCTGGCGCAAAAACTTGGCCTGCATGATCGCCCGCAATGGCAAAGCCAACGCGCATTCATTGCCGAGTTTGGCAGTCTTCTTTCACTGATCACCGGCACGCTTGGCAAATTCGGACAGGACATCGCACTGATGGCCGAGCTTGGCGCAGAGCTTTCCCTGTCGGGCGGCGGCGGCTCATCCGCCATGCCGCATAAACAAAACCCGGTGGGCGCTGAAGTGCTGGTCAGCCTTGCCCGTTTCAATGCGGTTCAGATCTCAGGCCTGCATCAGTCGATGGTGCATGAGCAGGAACGTTCGGGCGCGGCTTGGATGCTGGAATGGATGATCCTGCCGCAGATCGTGACCGCCACCGGCAGCGCGCTTAATCTGGCCTCGGCACTCGTGGACAAGATCGTGCGCATCGGCACCGAGTAAACGCCCCTTCTTCGCATCAAAATTCGACCCTATCCTCGCCTGAATACGGAACCATTTGTGTTTTCAGGCGTTTAGATGCGTTGTTCCATACGGAGGGTTGCACATGAACATATTGAAAAAGGCATGCGCGGGGACCTTGGCGCTGGTCTTTGGTATTACATCTATCGTTCCGAGCATGGCTGCGCCGATGAACCTTGAGCGCCCTGCTCTCAACCAGAACGTCGAACAGGTTCGCGATGATCGCCGTCCGCCGCGGGGTCATGCCCAGCGTCACAAACGTCCGCCGAGCAATGCCCACAGGCCGGGTCGCCCGCATCACGCCAACAGGCCGGGCCGTCCGCCACACAGCAGCCATCGGCCTTCGAACCGTCCCGGCTACTGGCACGGTCATCATGGCTCGCGCTATTATCGCAACGGTTATCGCCGCCACAGCGACGGCTGGTGGTATCCGCTGGCAGCCTTCACGGCAGGTGCGATTGTTGGCGGCGCGCTCAACCAGCCGCGTGTTGTGCACACCAACAGCCATGTGCAGTGGTGCCAGAACCGTTATCGCACCTATCGCGTTTCGGATAACACCTTCCAGCCGAATAGCGGCCCACGCAGACAATGCGTTTCGCCCTATCGGTAAAGCACCATCAATCGACAGAAAGCGCCCTGCGGGGCGCTTTTTTATTGCCTGTCGATATGCTGAAGGCGTTGTGGCAACAGTGATCGCAAAGCAACCTGCCCGCACATCTTTCTTCTGGACGCTTTGTTCAAACAGGAATAAGCAATCTCGACGTCCGTCATGCCAACAATTAAGAATTTCTACAATTCGATTATTTTGCGACATGACAGGCGGTTTTGGAACATGCGTCGCAGAAAAAATATGCTGAATTCGCTCTGCAACGCCGGTTCATCTTTCGCATGTCGGACCTCATCCCGTGCCCGCAGCATTGAACATGCAGGCGGTATCAGGCGTTCGACGCAAGACCGAGTTTGACCCCGAGTTTGACATGTCGCAGACGACCGCCCCAGAGAGCCCCGCAACGAGCCCAACCCCTTCCAACGCCCAGTCCTTTGGTCAGCGCTGGGCCATGCCAATTCTGGTGGCCGGTGGCTTTGCCATTGCCAGCTCGCCGATTTTTGTGCGCCTTTCGGAAGTTGGGCCGCTTGCCACTGGCTTCTGGCGCGTAGCGCTGGCCGTCATCCCGCTCATGCTGATGAGCGGACGTGAGCGCAGCGACATCAAGGACAATGCGCGCCTCACCCTCACGGACTGTCTGCTGCTTGCCGTGCCTGGCCTGTTCATCGCTGCCGATCTCGGCGCGTGGCATTTGTCGCTGCATTACACATCGGTCGCCAATGCGACGCTTCTCGCCAATATGGCCCCGATCTTCGTAACGCTTGCGGCATGGCTGCTCTATAAGGCACATGTCAGCCAGTCGTTCATCATCGGGCTGGTCGTCGCTGTTCTCGGCGTTGTGGTGCTGAAAGGCGGCCCCGGCGAACTCCTGCATTCGCAATCGTCCGGCGATGCGCTCGCGCTGCTCGCGGCTGTCTTCTATGCCGGGTACATTCTGTCGGTCGGTCGCCTGCGCAACCGGTTCTCGACCATGCGCATCATGCTCTGGAGCAGCGCCATTGCAGCAATCGTATCGCTGCCGGTCGCCTATTTTGCGGAAGGGCAGATCATGCCCACCACGCTCTATGGCTGGCTTGTGCTGGCGGGCCTTGCATGGCTCACCCATGCCGCCGGACAAAGCATGATCGCCTATGCGCTGGCGTTTCTGCCTGCGTCCTTCTCGTCGCTCACCTTGCTGCTTCAGCCTGTTGTGGCGGCATTCCTCGCCTGGACTATTCTGTCCGAGCCGCTCGGCATGATGCAGGGGCTTGGCGGCGCGATTGTCATTGCCGGTATTCTCATCGCCCGCAGGGGATAAAAAAAGCCCCGCATGAGCGGGGCTTTTCCATATCTAGACTACCAATTATTCGGCAAGCCATTCCTTGATGCGGTCCGGATGGTCGGCGATATATTTATCGACGGCCTTCTCGTAAGACGTCTGCTGTGCGTCGAACATTGCCGATTCAAGTTCGTTGATCGGAATGTCGATCTTGGTCAGCAGCCCCGCGACCTTCGGGTTTTCTTCCTTGAAGCCCTTGCGGACGATCGCGTCCACATGCTCTGCACCGCCCAGCGCGCCTTCAGGGTCGGCGATATAGCGCAGCTTGTACTTGCCGAACATCCAGTGCGGGCTCCACGAGGTGGCTACGAACCAGCCGTCCGAACGGGTTGCGCGGTCAACCGTCGTCAACATGGCCGCTTCACTCGAAATGTTGAGCTTGTAATCAAGCCCATATTTCTTGATCGCTTCCTGCGACAGACGTGTCAGACCGGCACCCGGATCAATGCCCTGAATTTCGCCCTTCAGCTTTTCCTTCACTTCGGGCTTTTTCAGATCGGCAATAGAGCTGATCTCGCTTTCCGGGATATAATCCGGAACGATCCAGCCAAGCTTTGCGCCTTCATAGAGCGGTCCGAGATTTTCGACCTTGCCCTCGATGCGCTTGTAATAATCGGCGTGGGTTTCCGGCAACCAGGCCATCAGCATGGCGTCGATATCGCCACGGCTCACGCCCTGATAAAGCGGTGCAACATCGGTCTGCACCAGCTCGACCTTCTGGCCAAGATTGTCTTCGATCAGCTTCTTGGTCAGCTTGGTGACGAACTCGGCATCGGACCACGGGGCCCAGCCGATCTTTACCGTCTTACCGTCCTGCGCAAAGGCCGCGCCCATTGTCATGGTACCCGCCACCACTGCAGCCAGACCGAAACCTGCAAGTTTCTTCAACATGCCTACTCCTTTTCGATTGGATTCAGTTCCCGTTATTATTTCTGGTTGTCTCATGCTTCCTGCTTGCGAAAGGATGAGGCAGACTGTGTGTCTGCCGCCTTTCTCATTGATGCCAGCCGCTTGAAGAAGCCGGTGCCATTTCCCTTGCCGAAGCTCTGGGTGATGCGGTCGAGAATGACCGCCAGAATGACCACGGCCAGACCGCCTTCGAAGCCAAGGCCCACATTGAGGCGCTGGATACCGGTCAGGACCGTATTGCCAAGACCGCCTGCGCCGATCATCGACGCGATGACCACCATCGACAGGGACAGCATGATTGTCTGATTCACGCCGGCCATGATCGACGGCATGGCGTTCGGCAGTTGCACCTTGAACAGGAGCTGTCGCGACGTGCAGCCGAAGGCCAGACCCGCTTCGACGAATTCCGCGTGGACCTGACGAATGCCGAGATTGGTCAGGCGCACCACTGGCGGCATGGCAAAGATCACCGTTGCAATCGTGCCGGGCACGGCGCCAAGACCGAAGAACATCGCCGCCGGAATAAGATAGACGAAGGCTGGCATTGTCTGCATCAGGTCGAGCACCGGGCGCACGATCGACGCCACCATGTCGCTGCGCGCCATGGCGATACCCAGCGGGATGCCGATCACCATCGCAATAACGGTCGATGCCAGCACCAGCGACAGGCTTTCCATTGTGCCGCTCCACAATTCCATGTGGATGATGAGCGCCAAAGCGAGAATGGTGAAAATCGCGAACTTCCAGCCGACGCGCCACAGCGCGAGCAAGGTGAGGATAGCCACACCGGCGACAGGTGGAATAGCGATGAGAGCGTTTTGAATACCATCGGTCACGAAACCGATGGCCGCTGCGATTATGTCGAGTGCAGGCGTGAAATGGTCGAGAATATAATTGACCACCACATCAGCCGCACCACCAACACTGAAATTCAAATCCATGTTTTACCGTCCATTTCCGTATTTCTGGACTGGGTGAGAAGCATTTCCAGCAAAAGCGCGAACCGGTCTGGCTGGAAATGCGTCACACAAAGCGTGCGAGAGACGATTGGGGCGGGCAATCAGCCCGCACGACCCAAAGTTTCTAGCAATGCTGACTTGCTGATCGCGCCAACATAGCGGTTCTGCCGGTCGGTGACGGGCATCGGCCAAGGGCTGGCTGCAACCTGCGTCAGCAAACCGGACAACGGTGCTTCCGCCTCGATGGCGGCCACATCGTCAAGCCGCGTTCCGGCTTCGGCGACAGCGCCTTTGGCGAGCGCATCCCGGCTGACAAGGCCACGATAGGTGCGGTCGGCATCGACCAGCACGCCAAACACCTTGCCGCTGGCATCAAAACGCTCCAGCGCAGTTGCAAGCTGGTCGGGTTCGAACACGATCAGCTCATCCTCGCGGGCAACATCAGCGGCCCTGAAGACACGCGACACATCCACATTGCGGAAGAAGGAGCGGACATAATCGTTGGCAGGCTCCGAGACGATCTCGTTCGGCGTGCCAACCTGCACGACCTTGCCGTGCTGCATGATGCAGATACGGTCGCCAATGCGCATCGCTTCATCAAGGTCATGGCTGACGAAGATGATGGTGCGGCTGTGCTGGGCCTGAAGGCGCTTCAACTCGTCCTGCATTTCCGTGCGGATCAGCGGATCGAGCGCGGAAAACGCTTCATCCATCAGCAGGATGGTCGGCTCGCTGGCCAGAGCCCGCGCCAGACCGACGCGCTGCTTCATACCGCCGGAAAGCTGGTCCGGCATGCTGTTGGCATAAGGTTCAAGACCAACGGCTGCGAGCGCGCTCAGCGCCTTTGCGTGACGCTCGGCTTCACCCATTCCGGCCACTTCAAGGCCGAAGGCGGCGTTGTTCAGCACCGAACGATTGGGCAACAGTGCGAATGACTGGAAAACCATGCTCATGTCGCGGCGGCGAAGATCGATCAGTTCGCGCTTCGTCATTTTGACGATATCGCGGCCTTCCACTTCGATGGAACCGGCGGTCGGTTCAATGAGACGATTGAGCAGGCGCAGGAGGGTCGACTTGCCCGAACCGGACAGACCCATGATGACGAATACTTCGCCTTCATAAATATCGAAACTAGCATCATCGACACCGATGGTGGCCCCGAGATCGCTGTAAATCTGCGCTTTTGACTTACCCGCGCGCAACGCTTCCATTGCACGCTCCGGGTCGTCGCCGAAGACTTTAAACACGCCATTCAAGCTTATCTTTGTCTTAGCCGGCGACTTCATACTTTCATCCTTGTATAAAATACCATGCATTAAGTTTAACCCCGCTGTGCTGGCGGACTTAATCTCCTTTTCAAGATTGATAAAACTTCATTCCAGCGCAAATTGCGCACACACGATCTGCGTTCCGCGAACGAAACGCATGGAATGATTAGCGAAAGATTGCATGATTCTATATAGGTCATTTCCCGACATGTCCACCCACAGCCGTGAATTCATCCAAGCGCACCCATCCCCTTTAGTGATTTTTTGAAAGGTTGCGCGACGAAATATGCAGGCTGGCCGGGGCATTTTTTAAGTAGGTCGAAGTCGGCCAGCTTGAGGACAATAGTAGTCCTCCGCCACTCAATTGCACGAACGGCGTGCGACAAATATGCCATCAGCTGCGACATCAGCCCTATGACTATAGATTGAAGACGAAATAGCTATAATTTGAGAAAAACAGTATGATTATACTATGGATCGACATGTATTCGTCTATACATGAAAATAGGCGCAAACCGGCCTCATTTGCGCCCAAAAACACCTGAATCCGCTATTTTTTAGCGATATCTCATATAACCGACGAAGCCCGTAATTTTCCAGCGTGCGCCATCGCGACGGCAGAAATAAAGCGTCTGCCAGTTGAGGCGATCCACCGAGCCATCTTTTTTTGCGATGGTGCCGTAAAATTTTTTCCGCGCAACTGCGACATCGCCCGTAATGTCGATGACGCTGAGATCGGTTGCGCGGAAAATGCCCTCTGAAAGAGATTCGGCAAATTCCGTCGCAGCACTCTCCGCCGCCTGCCGCAGCCACTCGTCGCGATAGGCCGCCAATGTCGGAAATCCGGCATCCCATTTATCGGGATCGGCTTCATGATGCGCATGAATGCCAAGAAAGCGCATTTCGTCGAAATCATCGGCCACCAATGCCCAGTCCTGATTGACGAAAGCCTCGATATCACGCCGCACCAGCATGTCCCAGATCTGTGCGCGATCCTGATCACCATCGAACGGATTGATCGTTCCCATCATCTTCATCCCCTTGCTTGTCGCGGCTCTCTATGCCTCGACTATTTGCATTACAATGATCTCAGTCGCCCAGCGATAGACGCGGATCGTCAATTTTAAGCGTATTCAGGCTGTGTTTGATCCGGCGCAGGTTCGGCCGTCGCTGTGGCGATCATGTCGAGAATGGCAAGCAGCGCAAAGCACGAGGACGTCGGCTTGTAAATATTCCCGTCCTCATCAGCCTGAAACGGAATGATCCTGTCCGCCGCCCGCGCAAGATCGGAATCAGCGGGCGTAATAGCAATCGTCACGGCCCCATATTGCTTCGCCACCAGCACCGCCTCCACCACGGAGCGCGCAAAGCCCGAAACGAAAAAGGGGAGCCAAACCGGCTCCCCTTTTCTCGATAACGCGGCTTATTAAGCCCGCTCGATCACGATTTTCAGCACATTGCGGTCGCCGTCCCAATAGGGCAGCGCCTGTTCGGCTTCGTCGAACGGAAACACTTTTGAAATAAGCTTGTCGGCATCTGCGCCCAGCTTTTCCAGATGTGCGACAACCGCCTCGAAATCGGTCAGCGTCGCATTGCGCGACCCCATAATGTCCAGTTCCTTCAGATTGAAGAACTGGGTCTGGTAAGTCACTGGCGCTTTCGAATAGCCGACATAGACCACCCGTCCCGCAAAGCAGGCAAGGTCGACCGCCTGCGTGAAGGTGATTGGCAAGCCAACCGCTTCGAAAGCGACATCCACGCCGTCGTCTCCGGTCAGTTCCATGACCTTTTGCACGACATCTTCGCCGCTCTCCAGAACATGGGTTGCGCCGAATTGCAGCGCCAGCTCGCGCTTTTCCGCGCTCGGATCAATGGCGATAACCTTGGCGCCACGCGCCACCGCGCCGATCAGCACACCCATGCCGATCATGCCGCAGCCGAGCACAGCCACCGTATCGCCTGCCTCAACGCGACCGCGCGCCACGGCATGGAAGCCAACCGACAAAGGCTCGACCAGCGCCAGATGGCGTGGCTCCAGCGTATCGTTCAGGATCAGCTTTTCGGCAGGCAGAACAATCTGGTCGGCGAGGCCGCCGTTCTGCTGCACACCGAGCGTTTTGTTATAGCGACAGGCATTGAGCCGCCCCTTGCGGCAGGACGAGCACTCGCCGCAATTGGTATAGGGCAGCACGATGACCCGCTTGCCCGCAGCATAAGCCGCATCGACGCCCGCACCGGCCTCGATGATTTCGCCTCCGATTTCATGCCCCGGAATACGCGGCAGTTGCACCAGCGGATTGAGACCCTTGAAGGTGTTCAGATCGCTGCCGCACAGGCCGACATGACGCACATTGATGCGCACATGACCGGGCAGCAGCGGCGCTTCATCGATCTCGGCGAA
The DNA here is from genome assembly GCF_005938105.1 of Brucella haematophila. Taxonomy (GTDB): domain Bacteria; phylum Pseudomonadota; class Alphaproteobacteria; order Rhizobiales; family Rhizobiaceae; genus Brucella; species Brucella haematophila. The sequence continues at coordinate 323,473 of NZ_VCPE01000004.1, forward strand.
GCGGGTTACATTTTCGCTCTCGATACGCAGAGCTTTGACCATCGGATATTCCTGTCGATTACATATTGAAAGATGCGGATCAGGTAACGGCGCCAACCTGCCATGGCACAAATTCGTTGTCGCCATAGTCGTAGATTTCACTCAGCGTCTTTTCGCCAGAGGCGGCTGCAATGATATATTCGAAGATGCGCGTGCCAGACTCTTCAATGGTTTCCGCGCCGGTGACGATGCCGCCGCAATTGATATCCATGTCTTCCTTCATGTGCTCGTACATTTCGGAATTCGTGGCGATCTTGATGCAAGGCGAAGGCTTGAAGCCGGAAACCGAACCACGGCCCGTCGTGAAGCAGATGACATTGCAGCCGCCAGCCACCTGACCGGTCACGGCCACAGGATCATAGCCTGGCGTATCCATGAAGACGAAGCCCGGCTCGGTGACCGTTTCGGCGAATTCATAGACGGCCTTGAGCGGCATGGAGCCACCCTTGGCAACGGCACCGAGCGACTTTTCAAGAATGGTGGTCAGGCCGCCAAGCTTGTTGCCATGCGATGGATTGTTGTTGAGTTCATCGCCGTTGCGCGCGGTATAATCGCGCCACCAGTCAATGCGCTGCAACAGCTTTTCCGCCACCGCAGGCGTCACAGCACGGCGCGTCAGAAGATGTTCCGCGCCATAGATTTCCGGCGTTTCTGCAAGAACAGTCGTGCCGCCATTGCGCACAATAAGGTCTGACGCATAGCCCAGCGCCGGATTGGCCGATATGCCGGAATAGCCGTCCGAGCCGCCGCATTCCAGCGCAACTTTCAGCTTCGACAGCGGCTGCCTGGTGCGCACCGCAGAATTGACCAGCGGCAGCATTTCCTTGATCTCGGAAATCGCATGATCGATGGTCTTGCGCGTGCCGCCGTGCTGCTGGATCGTCATGGTGCGCAGACGCGTGCCTTCTTCCATGCGGTAATGTTCGAGGATCGGCGCGATTTGGTTGGTTTCGCAACCAAGGCCGATCAGCAGGATGCCGCCAAAATTCGGGTGCTTGGCATAGCCCTGAATGGTGCGGATCAACAGGCGATAGCCTTCCGACTTGGTGTTGATCGCGCAGCCGCTGCCATGCGTCAGCGCGACGACGCCATCGACATTGTCGAAACCGTCAAGTCCGCCCATGCGGTTGAAATAGTCGGCGATATAGCGCGACACGGTGGCCGAGCAGTTCACCGACGAGATGACGCCGATATAATTGCGCGTGCCAACACCGCCCGGGCCGCGATCATAGCCCATGAAATGGCGGCGTTCGGCTTCCGGCAGCATGCCGCGTTCTTCGATATCAATGGAGAACTGGTGCTCATGTTCGGAAGGCAGCATGGCGAGGTTTTGCAGATGCACATGCTCGCCAGCTTCAATGTCCTTGGTGGCGACACCGATGACCTGTCCGTATTTCAGAACTTCCTTGCCTTCGGGAATGGCGCGAATGGCAACCTTGTGGCCACGACCGATCAGCTCGCGGGCATTGATGCCTTCCAGTCCGATGGGGTCGCCAGCGCGAACGGAAATGCGCGCAACCGCGACGTCGTCCGATGGATGCAGCAGGATGACCGGCGTTGCAGCCGGGGAAACGGAAATATTCATGTGTCTGACCTCACTCCCAATTCATGTCGCCGCGAATGACCTGTCACGCGGCTCGTTATCCATCCAACGCTGTTTGGATTGCTCCAGATGCGTTCGCATGGCTGCCTGCGCCTGAAGCGGATCCCTCGCCTCCAGCGCCGCATAGATGATTTCGTGCTCTGCCAAAGCCAGAACCCACGTATCGTTATTCTCAAACCGCGTCCTGATCTGCGACGTCAGCGGGCTGTGCCGCTCGTCGAAGAGGTCGCGGATGATCCGCACCACCACCGAATTGCCCGCCTGTTCGGCCAGCAACAGGTGAAACTGCCGGTCAAGCTCCATCGCCCGGCGGTCGACATGCACATTGGCCCGCATCTCGTCGAGCGTTGCGCGCAATGCGGCAAGCGGCTCCGGCGTCATGCGCGCACAGGCCATCACCACCACGCTGCCTTCAATCAGCTCACGCGCCTGCATGATTTCCAGCGGGCTTTCGCCGATGGATACACCTTGCGTAATGACACGCTTTTCCGGATCGGCATTGACATAGATGCCAGAACCCATGCGGATTTCGACATTGCCGGCAATCTCGAGAGCAATGAGCGCCTCACGCAGCGACGGGCGCGACACGCCCAGTTGCTGGGCAAGCTCGCGCTCAGCCGGAAGCCTGCTTCCCGCCGGAAACTGCCCGGCCTGAATCAGATTTCTGACCCGGTCGGCAATCTGCTGGTAAAGCCTGCGAGGTTCTGCTGTGGCCGCAAAGTCGCTCATCATTACTCCCAAATTGGCCTTACCATAATTCCAGCCAACGGGAAGCGCAATATGCCTGAATCGGTGCGAAAATGCGGCAAATCGCGCAGCGCTCCAGAAAAATTCAACCCTATTTTTGCGGTCAGAACCTATTGGCTTGACCAATTTAACGCAGATCGCGTAGCACTACGGTTACAAATTCGGGAGCATGCCATGCAAAACAAGCCAGCGATTCTTCAATTCGGTACCAGCCGTTTTCTGCTCGCCCATGCCGATTTCTTCGTCGCTGAAGCACTGGCGACAGGCGATGCAATCGGCACGATTGCCGTGGTGCAGACAACGTCGAATCCGCAGAGCGCGCAACGCATTGCCGCGCTGAATGAAGGCAAGACCTATCCCGTCGTGATCCGCGGTCTGGTCGATGGCAAGCCGTCGGAAACGGAGCACAACGCCAAGGGCGTGACCGCCGCCTATTCCGCCCATACCGACTGGGCCGAGATTCTCGATCTCGGCGCGACTGTCCAGGTGATCCTCTCGAACACCGGCGACAAGGGCTATGAACTGGATGCGAGTGACGACTCTTCACTGCTCGCCAATCCGCAGACCCTGCCGAAGAGCTTTCCCGCCAAGCTGCTCGTGCTTCTGCGCCATCGCTGGCAGAACAACCCGGATGTGCCGCTTTCGATTTTCCCGTGCGAGCTGATTTCCCGCAACGGCGACAAACTGCGCGCCATCCTGATCGGGCTGGCGCAGGAATGGAAGTTGCCGAGCGGCTTTGTCGAGTGGCTGGAAACGCGCTGCATCTTTGCCAATAGTCTGGTGGACCGCATCGTCTCCGAAGCGATTGAGCCGGTCGGCGCTATCGCTGAACCCTATGCGATCTGGGCTATCGAACAGGCGCAAGGCCTGACACTGCCATGCCGCCACAAGGATATTGTCGTCACCGACGATCTGGCGCGCTATGAGCGGCTGAAACTTTATCTGCTCAATCTCGGCCATAGCTTCATTGCCGAACGGTGGGTGAAGGGCAATCGCCCCAAAGACGAAATCGTGCTGGAAGCTATGCAGGATGAAACCATCCGCAGCGAGCTGGAAGCCCTGTGGCGCGAGGAAGTGCTGCCGGTATTTGCAGCCGATGGGCTTGGCGACGAGGCGGAAGCCTATGTGGTTTCCGTTCGCGAGCGTTTTCTCAACCCGTTCCTGAAGCACCGCATTGCCGACATTGCTTCCAATCACGAAGAAAAGAAGCAGCGCCGCTTTGCTCCGATCATTGCCCGCGCGGAAGAACTGGGGCTTGGACTGGAACAGCGCCGCTTAAAAGCCGCTCTTAGCTAATACTACAGGTGCAAATTCGTCAGGCTGCGGCGAAACGAGTGATTTTTGAGCACCGGAGCGTAGGAAATTGCTCGTTGCAGACCGGCATCACGAAGAATGCAACTGTAGTGCTAAGCTGTACGCAGCTGCAGCACCGGCGCTTCATGCACATGCCCCGGTGTGCAATAGCGGATATGACAACCGCTGGCACCCATATGCTCGACCTCCACATCGACGCCAAACACGGAGCGGATACGCTCTGCGGTTAACACCTCTCGCGGTGCGCCGAGCGCCACAAGCCGTCCCTTGTCCATCACCGCAATGCGGTCGCAGAACATGGCTGCATGATTGAGATCGTGCAGCGCTGCAACCACGGTCAGCCCGCTGGTCTGGCTCTGCCGGCGGACGAGATCGAGAAGCCCGATCTGATGACCGATGTCGAGGTGATTGGTCGGCTCGTCCAGCAGCAAGATGCGCGGCTGCTGCGCCAGAGCGCGGGCAATATGCAGGCGCTGGCGTTCTCCGCCCGACAGCGTATGCCAGTTGCGTTTGGCCAGATGCGTCATATCCACATGCGCCAGCGCATGATCGACGATGGCGTCATCTTCGGCAGACCACGGCGACAGAGCGCCGAGATAAGGTGTGCGCCCAAGCTCCACCGCCTGCCGTGCCGTGATGCGCTCGGTCGTTTCCGCCTGCTGTTCGACCAGCGCCAACAAACGCGCAATCTCGCGGCGGTTGAAGCGTTCAATCGGCGCTTCGCCGAGTTGCACCGCACCGCTGCGCGGACGCTTAAGACCTGAAAGCAGCGACAGAAGTGTCGTCTTGCCGGAGCCGTTCGGCCCGATAATGCCGAGAAACTCGCCTTCAATCACCTCAAGCGAGACGCCGCTCAGGATTTCCGCGCCGCCCGCCATCCAGGAAACATTGTGCGCCGTCAGCATCATGCGCGCGTCCTCCTTTGTCCGAGCAGCAGCGCAAAGGCCGGAGCGCCGACCAGCGCCGTCACAACCCCGATGGGCAGCACCTGTCCCGGCACGATAATGCGCGACACGATATCGGCCGCGATCATGAAGATTGCGCCGATCAGCGCACTGACCGGCAATAATGTGCCATGCCGCACGCCGACAATCATTCGCGCCGCATGGGGAATGACAAGACCGATAAAGCCGATGGACCCGACGATGGAAACCATCACCGCCGTCATCATGGCGCTGGCGCCAATCAGCACCGCATAGACGCGACGCACCGGAATGCCGAGCGAAGCAGCGGATTCTGCGCCAAAGGTGAAAGCATCAAGCGCGCGGGCGTGCCAGAGGCAGATGATGAGGCCGATCAGGCAGGCAGGCAGCGCCAGCGTCACATCGGGCCAGCGCACGCCGGAGAGATTGCCGAGAAGCCAGAACATGATGCCCCGCGCCTGTTCGGCATTGGCGGCCTTTGTCACGATGAACGAGGTCAGCGCGTTGAAAAGCTGCGAACCGGCTATACCGGCCAGAATGATGGCGCTGTTGCCGCGCCCGGCTTTCAGCGCCAGCAGTGAAACCAGAACGAATGCAAGTATCGCCCCGATGAATGCGCCAAGCGAAAGCGTGAGAACGCCAGCGCCAATGCCAAGAATGGCAACGCTGACGGCCCCGGTCGAAGCCCCGGCGGAGATGCCCAGAATATACGGATCGGCAAGCGAATTGCGCAGCAGCGATTGCAGCACAACGCCGGAAAGCGCCAGCGCGGCGCCGCAGCATGCCGCGACAACGGCACGGCTGAGACGATAGCTCCACACGATCCCCTCATCGATGGGATCGAGCACATAGCCTGCATGCCACAGCCGGTTGGCGACGGTCTTCGCCACCACATCCAGCGGTATGGCGGTTTCACCAATCGCCGCGCCAAGCCACAAGGCGGCAAGCAGCAGAATGAGCGCCAGAACTCCGGCGCTCACCTTGTTGCTGAAAGGAAGCCTTCCTATGGCCACCAAAGCTGTCATTTGTTGAGGTCCGAAGCAGCGATTGCCGCTGCCAGCGTTTCAATGCCTTCAATCACCCGCAGCGATGTGCTCATCGACTGCGCATCCATGTCGAAGACATGGCCGCCCTTGACGGCTGGCATCAGGCTCGTCACCGGATCGCTTTCGAGGAATTTGTGCTTCACGGCAATATCGTCCGCCGGATAACGGCGACGGTCCAGCTTGGCGGCCACGATCATCGACGGGCTGGACTTGGCAATCGTCTCCCAGCCGACAGTCGGCCATTCTTCTTCGCTGTCGACCACATTCTTGATGCCAAGCGCTGACAGAATATAGGCCGGAGCGCCAAACTTACCGGCGATATAGGGATCGGCGTCGATCTGCGTGCTGGAGAACCAGACCACAGCGGAGAGCTTGCCGCCGCTGGCGCCAATCTTGCTGCGTGCCGCTTCTTCGCGTCCCTTCAGCTCGGCAATCAGCTTTTCACCACGATCCTGCACGTTGAAGATCGCGGCCAGCTCGCCGATTTCCTGATAGACGATATCCATCGTGAAGGCTGCCGTGCGCACGCCATCGCCACCGCCGGAATTATCCTTGCCGACGCAATCCGAAGGCGACGTATAGGCGGGTATGCCCAGTTCCTCGAACTGTTCCGGCTTGGCGACGATGCCGTTCGGTCCGACATGCCACTGGAAATCTGCTGTCACGATATCGGGCTTCTGCGCCAGAACGCTTTCGAAGCTCGGATCATTATCGGCCAGCCGCTTGACCTTGGCGTTGACCTCTTCAAAGCCCTTGAGCACCGGGCCAAACCACACTGCCGTGCCGACGACCTTGTCGCCGAGACCGAGGCTGTACAGAATTTCCGTGCTGCTTTGGCCGACCGCCACCGCGCGCGTCGGGGCCTGTTTGAATGTGACGTCTCGTCCGCAGTTCTTCAGCGTCAGCGGATATTGCGTTTCCGCAGCCTGGAGCGCTGGCACGCCCGCGAACAATGAAAGAGCGCATAGAGCTGCGCGAAACGACGTCTTGCCGTGGAATGTCATGAGAATCCCCGAAATGATGAAAGATGTAGCCACGTCAGCAAGCGACGGCGATAAGGCACCGTGAGCAAACGGAGATATCCGGGGATATGAATGACGGTGTAAAAAAGCGCTTTGCAGCGCGATGTGCTGTCATAACCTGCTCCTGCTCCGGGCATCCCCGCCCGTGACAATGGATGATGGTGGGCTCAAGGCCCGTTGACGGCAGGTCTCCTGGCTTGCGGATGGTCGCTTCCATCTGCCTTCCCGTGTCTTTCAGCTTTCGCCGATCAAACACAGTGGCATGACGCCTGTCAGCGTCACGAGGATGGACAGCAATCCGCTTACAGTTGCGGGGGCAGCCACGGTCTCGGTCCCTTTTCGGGTCGTCCTCACCGTGTTCCCTATTAATCCCCTTCACTCTCGGTCGGGGAACCGTCGTAATACTATTACGTTCCTATTCTCAAACGGTCAAGTGTTTCCATCCTGATCGAACAGGTTTGGCACACATAAAGCCATGGTTAACAAAGCGTTAATATCACATTGATTTTATTTAATGTTTCAAAATGCTGCCATTCATCTTCCGTTCACTCGTCTCCCAATAGTGTCCAACCCACAGCAAAGGAGAACATGATGTTCAAAAAAGTCATTCTTGCAGCCGTAGCCCTTTCCTTCATCGGCGCACCGCTGGCAGCACAGGCGCAGGATTATCAGCGCAAGCCAGGTCCGCATCGCATGGAGCAGAAGCCGCGCCCGTCCTATGGCAAGGAATTTGGCCGCAATGATCGTCGTGATCATGGCCGTCAGAATTGGTCCAAGGGCCAGCGTTACAATGACTGGCGCCGCCAGCCGGAAGTTCGCGATTACAATCGCTATGGCCTCCGCCGTCCGGGTCCGGGCCAGCGTTGGGTGAAGGTCGACAACCAGTTCCTGCTGGTCACCACCGCAACCGGTATCATTGCGGGCATTCTCGCTGGCCGTTAAGCGCCATAAAGCCTGAAGCTATCGCCATTATGCAAAACATCGGCCAGAGCCCGGCTCTGGCCGATGTTTTTTGATCTTAGGAAAGTTTAACCAAAACCGGGTCATCGGACGCACGCAGCGGATGCGTAAAACAGCCTACCGATTACGAGCTTTCATCAATATCCAGACAAGAACAACCATCCCGACAAGCCCAATGACGAGGCCGACGAGCCCGCCATAAACAGCATCCGTGCTGCCACCGATCAGCGCACCAATGCCAGCCCCTAAAATCAGCAGGATGAGCGGCGGCAAGCATCCAATCATTGCAACGTCCTTGCAAACAACCTTCAAAGCCGCATATCTAGCCAAATTTGCCGCAAGCGACAACGGCTTCACGGCGAGATTGTCCAATCCGGCAGTAAACTCAACGTGTTAGTGAAATGGCCTGGGAGAGAAATGGTACGGTCGGTTGGAGTTGAACCAACGACCTCAGGAGCCACAATCCTGCGCTCTAACCAACTGAGCTACGACCGCGTACCTTTGCCGGTGTTAGCGCCTCAGCGCCGCCGACAGGGGGTCACATACGGAGAATCGATCCATATTGCAAGCGATTATAGCGCTCTTTTTTGAGAAATTCCCAATTGTCGGATTCAATGTCGAATTCCACCCATATTCTACAGAGACTGGTAACCATTGCAGGTGGCTGGCTGTGAACAACCGAAATATCGGGCACAACCTGTAAAATTGCCATTCCGGCATTAACTAATGAAACAGAAAGTCGGGCTCATACCGTATGGAAATATGGACCCGCGGCCTCAGTGAGCTTATTAACAGGCGGTTAATGGCTACGACGGGGCGGTCGAAAGAACAGATAAGGACCGGTATGTCTGGATCATACCCATTCATCGATATTGCCGCGCTGGACGCTATCCGCGAAGGCTTTGCCAAAGGCGATGCGCAGATCGTGCTGACACGCGATCTGTCGGCTGTGCTTTGGGTGAACGGCGCCGGAGCCAGACTGTTCGGCTTCGACCGTATCGAGGATATGATCGGCAGTGCAATCGATCTGCCTGTCGCCGCGCGCCGTCAAATCGCAGCCGCCAGCGATGACAACAGTGCAGAACCCCGCGCAGTGTCCGTGCGCCTTGGCGGCGGCCTGCGTTCGGAACTGACGCGCCTTTGGATTTCCCACATTGTTCTGCCCGATGGCGTGCCCGGTCTTGCGATCACCACCAGCGGCGCATCGAGCAACGCCGAAGATATCATCGCGGGTCTCAGCGATGACGACACGCATGTCGCGTTGATCGATGCCGACTGCAAGGTCATAGCGGCAAGCAAGCGTTTCGCCGCGCTCGATATTTCTGCTGCAACGCTTGAAGATCTGGTTGTCGAAGCCGCTGATACGCCTGACCGTATCGTCAAGCGCCGCATCCGTGCAGGCCGCCAGTCTGTTCCGGGCGCCATTGCCCGGCTGATTGATGCACCCGCGCTGCATCTTCTGTGCATCGTCGCCGAAGCCCCGGCGCAGGTCGCAACAGAGGCACCATCGGTTCAGGCGCACGAGCAAAACACTGTCCAGCCGCCAGAAGGCGCGGAAGAAATTCTTGAAGAAATGCTCCCTGAACAGGCACCGACCGTTCAGGACGAGCCAGTTGCTGCGCCAGTGGCTGAAACCGTCAGCGAGCCCGCAACGGAAACGCAAAAGCCGCAAGGCTTCCAGTTCGACCGCGATGCGCCGCCTGCCCGGTTCATCTGGAAGACCAGCGCCGACGGAGTGTTCAGCGAGATTTCGCCGGAGTTCGGCATTACCGTTGGCCCTAATTCGGCTGATGTAACGGGACGCCGTTTCAGCGATGTCGCCAATGTGTTCGGCTTCGATCACGATGGCAGCATTGCATCGCTGCTCAGCAAGCGCGACACATGGTCGGGCAAGCGCCTGATGTGGCCGGTCGAAGGCACCAATCTGCGCGTGCCGGTGGAACTGGCCGCTCTGCCGGTTTATTCCCGCGATCGCGCGTTCATCGGCTTCCGCGGCTTTGGTCTGGTGCGCCCTGACGAAGCAGTGGAAGATCCTGAAGAAATCGGCCTCGCTCTGGCGGGCGGCATTCCGCAAAAGCGCAAGCCGGAAGCTCACGAAGCAGTCCACAGCGATGTTTCTGACGACGATGTGCTGGCGCTGACCGAAGAGATCGCCAATGACGACCATCCCGGCGATACGCTGCCGAAGCCGCCACTCAACATCGCGCCCACAGCCGGACGTCGCGATTCAGACAAGGTGATCAACCTTCTGAATGCGGCTGCGCAAGAAAAGGTCGCATCCGATCAGGCGAAGCTCCTGAAAGTCAGAGAGCGCGAACAGCGTCCGGAAGGCGGGCTGACCAAGACCGAGCGCAATGCGTTCCGCGAAATTGCCGACCGTCTGCGCAAGCAGGGTCTTTCCAGCTCGCAGGCTGAGACGGCTTCCAACGTTCCGGCGGACACGCCTGTCATTACGCCGGAAGAAGTCACCGCAGAAGCAGCCCCGATAGCGCCGGTTATCGAACCTGCTGCTCCGATTGCGGAAATTCCCGTTGAGCAGTCCACGGTTTCGCACCGCGAAGAGCGGCAGGTCGAAAGCCTTGCCGAAGACACCACTCATGAACCGGCTGCTATCGACGAGACGGCGCTGCTGGCCAATCTGCCAGTTCCGGTGATCATCCATTCCGGCGACGAAGTGCATTATGTTAATCAGGCGCTGCTCGACCTCACCGGCTATGATGCGATTGAAGACATTCGCCATGCGGGCGGCGTTGAAGCGCTGTTCAACAGCGAAAGCGATGACAATGCGCCGCGTCAGGGCATGGTGTTGCGCCACGCCGATGGCAGCGAACAGCCGGTCGACGCGCATCTGAATGCAATTGCATGGCAAGGCGGTCGCGCCTTGTTGCTGAGCCTCATGCCCGTTGCCGAAGCCCCGGTTGCAGCTGCACCTGTTCAAACAGCCGTGCCGCAATCGGTCGCGGATGACGAGGAAAAGCAGGCGCTGGAAGCCCATGTGGATGAGCTGAAAACCATCCTCGACACGGCCACCGATGGTGTCGTGCTGATCGACCCGGAAGGGCGCATCCGCTCGATGAACCATTCTGCATCCGCTCTCTTCGGCTATGACCGTGACGAGACGGAAGGCAAGTTCTTCTCCATGCTGTTCGCCATCGAAAGCCAGCGTGCGGCAATGGATTATCTGAGCGGACTGTCCGGCAATGGCGTGCTGAGCGTGCTCAATGATGGACGCGAGGTGATCGGTCGTGAAGCCAAGGGCGGCTTCATCCCGCTCTTCATGACCATCGGCAAGCTGCCGCAGAAGCGTGGTTTCTGCGCCGTGCTGCGCGACATCACGCAGTGGAAGCGCACGGAAGAAGAACTGACCAATGCGCGCAAGGAGGCCGAACGCGCCTCCAACCAGAAAACCGATTTTCTGGCGCGCATCAGCCATGAAATCCGCACGCCGCTGAATGCCATTATCGGCTTTTCCGAACTGATGGCCGACGAGAAATTCGGCCCAATCGGCAATGATCGCTATCGCGATTATCTGCGGGATATCAACCGCTCCGGCAATCATGTGCTGGCGCTCGTCAACGACCTGCTGGATATTTCCAAGATCGAAGCTGGCGCGCTGGAAATGCAGTTTGAAGCGGTGTCGCTGAATGACGCAATTGCCGAGGCCATTGCACTGATGCAGCCGCAGGCAAATCGCGAGCGCATCATCATCCGCTCCAGCTTCCAGTCCAATCTACCGGACATCGTCGCGGATGCGCGTTCGATCAAGCAGGTGGCGCTCAACCTTCTGTCCAATGCCGTGCGGTTTACCGCGCCCGGCGGTCAGGTCATCGTCTCGACCAGCTATGAGATGAATGGCGACGTGGCGATGCGGGTGCGCGATACGGGCATCGGCATGACCAAGTCGGAAGTCGAGCAGGCGCTAAAACCGTTCCGTCAGGTCAATGCCTCGCAGCGCCGCTCGAGTGAACAGGCTCGCGACTGGCGCAATGAAGGCACCGGCCTCGGATTGCCGCTCACCAAGGCAATGGTCGAAGCCAACCGCGCCCAGTTCGCAATCGACTCGACGCCCGGTCGCGGTACTGTTGTGGAAATTCTTTTCCCGCCGACACGAGTTCTGGCTGACTGATCAGCTCCATCCTGATTTCCAAAAAAAAGCGCCGGGCAAAGCCGGCGCTACGAGAATCTCAGAGACAAAGACACAAAAGCAACTTGCAAGAGGATGCCGGAAACGGCGGCTCGATCATCACCCGTTGTGTTAACGCTTTCTCGCATAATGCCAGTTAATGCGACCTTAATTTCATCGTTCAGAATTTACACATTCGTAGCGACTGTAAAATCAGGGTTAAATTTCAGACAGTAATTGATTAACCATAGAGCGTTGCCAGCAAATTTGTGACACGGTTTTGCGTCAGGAACTGCGCGAAAACAATTTGAGCGATTCCCTTCAAGGCAGAACCGTTCTAAACCGAATCTGCGAAGGCGGCTTTGCTTTGTGGCGCTGCTCGTTTAAACGAGAATAAAAGGGATTAGGGATCGGATGGTTGATGCGCTGGCCTAAGTTCGCACGCCTTGTCATCGCGCTCGTCATTCTTTGCGCCGCGGCTGCAGCGACTTTGCTGGCCGTGGTGCCTTTCATCGTCTCGACCGATGCGATCCGCGTGCGTGTGGCGCAGGAAATCAGCGCCTGGACCGGCTATAGCGTCGAACTGCGCGAAGCCCCTCGCCTGAAAGTCTTCCCCGTGCTGCGCGCCTCGCTGAACGGCGTCACCTTGAGCAAGATGACTGAACAGGGTCAGAAGCCCTTCATGAGTGCCGCCCGTATTGATGTTGAACTGTCGCCGCTTGATGCGATCATGGGGCATATTTCCTTCTCGGAAACGCAGATCGTGCGCCCGCATGTCAATCTCGACGGGCCGGTTTCCAATTTCCCTGCGCTGCTCGACGCCATTGCCAATTCCAACGGCCGTCTCGGCACCGCAATTCGTGCGCAGCGCGCCTTGCAGCAACGCGGCACAAACAACAACACGCAGGCAGCCGAACAGGCATCGCAGCCTTTCGGGCGTGTGGTGGTGCGCGATGGAACGGTATCTTTTCCGCGTCCTGAACATGGCGGCGGGAACGGCGGCACCCCTGCCAAGGATGAACAGCTGACCAATGTGAACATGACGCTGGAATGGCCCCAGACGTCGAGCGCGGCGACGCTGCGCGGCAGCGGCAAGTGGCGCAATGAAGCCTCGCAGTTCAGCATCACGGCGGCACAGGCCCTGCCGCTTCTGGCAGGCGGCACCTCGGATGTGACGGCAAGCTTTACCGCCAATCCACTGAGCGTGAATTTTCAGGGCAAGGCCAATATTTCGGAAGACCGGTTCTTTGAAGGCGATCTGAGCGCGAAGACGCCGTCCTTGAGCGGTGCAGTGCGCTGGCTGAGCCTGCCGCCCATCGCGGGCAGTTCGCAGGTCGGCGCGTTCTCGCTCGATTCCACCATCACCGCCACGCCGAAGCGCTGGAAATTTGCCGATGTCGAGATGAACGCTGGCGACAGCCCTGCCAAGGGCGTGATTGAAATCGGCCTTGAACAGGAACAACCCGCCGTGACCGGCACGCTTGCCTTCGACAAGCTGGACCTTCGCAGCCTGTTCGCAGCTTTTGTGCCCCTGCCGGATACAACCGCACGCGCGCCGAATGATCGCGGCAATACGGACGCCATCGACACGAGCTTCTTCGACCGCTCGGAGTTCGATCTCCGCCTTTCCGCCCAGAACGCTACGGCAGGCCCCGTCACGCTGACGGGCGTTGCAGCCGCGATCCAGATCCGCGGCGGTCGCGCGATTTTCGATATTGGCGACGCCAAGGGGTTCAACGGCACCTTGCAGGCCAATGTACAGATCGTCCGCGATCTCAAGAGCGCCACGGGTGAGCTGCGTTTCAACGCGAGCGATATCGAGAGCACGCAGTTCCTGACGGCGCTTGGTTTCGACAAGCCGTTTATCAGCGGCAAGGGCAATGTCTCGTTGTTCATGAAAGGCCCGGTCAATCGCTGGTCCGGCCTGCTTTCAAGCGCACAGGGCAACGTGTCGGTGCAATTGAACAACGGCCAGATGCAAGGCTTTGCCGTTCAGGATTTTCTGGCCAAGGCGCAGAGCGAGCGCTTCTTCGCGCTGGAGCGCAAAGACAATGTTGCGCTGGCTTTCAACCGGCTCGACCTCAAGGCCAATCTTTCCGAAGGCGTGGCATCGCTGGAAAGCGCACGCCTCGACACTTCGGACGGAACGCTCAATCTTGCTGGCATCGTGCCTTTCGTGGATCGCAGTCTTGCGCTGAGCGGCGAGGTCATCTTCCCCAACAGCCAGACTGGAACGCCAGAGCCGCAGCAGCCACAGGCCGGAGCGGAAGGCCAGCCAGCACCAGCGCCCACAGAGAATGCGACGCCTGCCAAACCGTCATTGCATTTCTTTGTCGGCGGCTCGTGGGATCGGCCATTCATCTCGCCATCGACAACCGGATTGGGGCAGTAAAGCCCCCAATCAAAGCCAAGCATTTCCAGCAAAAGTGCGAAGCGTCTACGCAGGGAAATCAGTCCACTGGACTGATTTCTGATCCTGCTTCGATGCGTCGGATAATGCGTCAAAACAAATAGATAGAGCGGTTCCAAGATTCCGTTTTGACCGGAACCGCTCTAACCCATGCGGAATGCTGCCTGCTCATCGCGGCGACGCTGCACTTCACGGCGCTTGTTGACGATGGATGCGATGATAACGCCTGTGGTCACCAGCGCGATCAGAATGGTACAGACCGCGTTGATTTCCGGCGTGACGCCAAGGCGCACCTGGCTGTAGATTTTCATCGGCAGCGTTGTGGCGCCCGGCCCGGAGGTGAAGCTCGCGATCACCAGATCGTCGAGCGACAGGGTGAAGGCCAGCATCCAGCCGGAAACCACGGCAGGCAAAATCACCGGCAATGTGATCTTCATGAAGGTGGTGACCGGCGGCGCGCCGAGATCCATCGCCGCTTCCTCCAGCGAGCGGTCGAAACTCACCAGACGCGACTGCACCACGACCGCCACGAAACACATTGCAAATGTGATATGCGCCAGCGTGACCGTCCAGAAACCACGGTCGAAATTCATCGCCACGAAAAGCAGCAGAAGCGACAGGCCGGTGATGACATCCGGCATGACCAGCGGCGCATAGACCATGCCCGAAAACAGGATGCGCCCGCGAAAGCGGGTATAGCGCGTCAGAGCCAGCGCCGCGAGCGTACCAAGAACGGTTGCAATGGTGGCCGACAGGAAGGCGACGCGGATCGTCACCCATGCCGCATCCATCAGCGCCTGATTGCGGAACAGCTCAACGTACCATTTGGTCGAAAACCCCGCCCAGACCGTCACCAGCCGGGATTCATTGAACGAATAGATGACCAGCAGCACGATGGGCAGATAGAGGAAGGCGAAGCCGACAACCACCGATGCGATATTGAAACGGGACCAGTTGTTGTTCATCGCTTATTTCCCCTTTTCCTGCGCGCGCGCCTGCACCTGCTGGAAGATCACAATCGGCACGATCAGCAGGATCAGCAACACCACCGCAACAGCGGACGATACCGGCCAGTCGCGGTTGGAGAAGAACTCGCTCCAGATCGTCTTGCCGATCATCAATGTCTGCGATCCGCCGAGAAGATCGGGGATCACGAATTCACCGACAGCAGGGATGAAGACCAGGAAGCAGCCTGCCAGCACACCGGCGAGCGACAGCGGAAACGTGATTTTCCAGAATGCGGCAAACGGCGTGCAGCCCAGATCCTGTGCCGCTTCGATCAGCGAATAGTCCATCTTTTCAAGCGACGAATAGATCGGCAGCACCATGAAAGGCAGATAGGAATAGACGATACCGATGAAGACCGCCGTATCGGTGTTCAGAATATTGAGCGGCGTATCAATGACATTGAGCCACATCAGAAACTGGTTCAGCAGCCCTTCCGGCTTCAGAATACCGATCCACGCATAGACGCGGATCAGGAACGAGGTCCAGAACGGCAGGATCACCAGCATCAGCAGCGTCGGGCGGATTGTCGTCGGCGCGCGCGCAATGCCATAAGCCATCGGATAGGCCACCAGCAGCGTCAGGACGGTCGAAATGGCTGCGATGCGGACGCTCGACAGATAGGCCTTGTAATAAAGCGGATCATCCAGCAGCCAGAGATAATTGGCGAACGACAGCTGCTTGATCTTCTCCCAATTGGACGCGAAGCCCTGGGCCAGATCGAATGTCGGCATATAGGCCGGGATCGCCATCGCGACTTCCGACAGGGAAA
The DNA here is from genome assembly GCF_005938105.1 of Brucella haematophila. Classification (GTDB taxonomy): domain Bacteria; phylum Pseudomonadota; class Alphaproteobacteria; order Rhizobiales; family Rhizobiaceae; genus Brucella; species Brucella haematophila. Next base: position 339,437 of record NZ_VCPE01000004.1, read on the forward strand.
TCTTGAAGACGATGAAGAACGGGACGAGGAAAAATACCAGCAGCCAGAAATAGGGTATCGCAATGACGAGGCGGCTGGCGATGGAAGCAATCAGCTTCTGCATGGGGCAATCCTCACGCTGTGAGCACCAGACCGGCGTCGGTATCGAAGGAAACCCAGACGCGCTCGTCATAGGTCAGCGGATTTTCGGTCTTGCGCACCGCGTTGAGGCTGGCAGCCTTGATGGTACGGCCATTGTCGAGGCGCACGTGGAAAACCGTCATATCGCCGAAATAGGCGATATCCCACAACTCGCCTTCCACCGCGTTGACTGAAGCTTCTTCCGGCTTGGTGCGCGAAATGCGGGTCTTTTCCGGCCGCACCGCATACCAGACCTTCTGGCCGGGATTGAGCTGTTCACGCGTTTCGGTCTGGATATGGAAGCCGAATTTTTCGGTGGCGATTTCCGCCTCGCCGTTAGCGGACTTCACCACTTCGCCTTCGATAATATTCACATTGCCGATGAAGTCGGCCACGAATTTGGAGCGCGGCGCTTCATAGACTTCCGCCGGCGTCGCCACCTGCTTGATGCGGCCCTTGTCCATGACCGCAATACGGTCTGACATGGTCATGGCTTCTTCCTGATCGTGGGTCACGACCATGAAGGTCATGCCGAGCTTGACCTGCAAATCCATCAGTTCGAACTGGGTTTCTTCGCGCAGCTTCTTGTCGAGCGCGCCAAGTGGTTCGTCCAGCAGCAGCACTTTGGGGCGCTTGGCGACGGAGCGGGCAAGCGCCACGCGCTGACGCTGGCCGCCAGACAACTGATGCGGCTTGCGCTTGCCATATTGCTCCAGCTTCACGAGCTTGAGCATTTCCGCAACGCGCGCATCGATTTCCGATTTCGCCATACCGTCCTGCTTGAGGCCGAAGGCGATATTGCTCTCAACCGTCATATGCGGAAACAGCGCATAGGACTGGAACATCATATTGACCGGGCGCTTATAGGGCGGAATGCCGCGCATATCCTGACCGTCCAGCGTGATACGGCCCGATGTCGGCTCCTCGAAGCCTGCCAACATGCGCATCAGCGTGGTCTTGCCACAGCCGGAGGCGCCGAGCAGAGCAAAGAACTCGCGGTTGAAAACATTCAGCGACAGATCATCGACAGCAGTGAAATCGCCGAAGATTTTCGTCACATTCTCGAAAGAAATGTAGGGCTTGGCCGCCGCGTCATTCCAAGGCGCAAATTTGCGGCGAAAGCTGCCAAAAGATTCCATACCGTTCCCCTATCCGATCTACCCGGAACCAAAAGTTCGTCTCAAAACGAGACTGCTTTCGATGATTATGCAGCATTTACAAGACGTAGAGCGGCCCTCTGTCCAACAGTGAGCCGCTCTTCACAATGTCATATGCGGGTCAAACCCCGGCATAGCGTTCGATTATTACTGGCCTGTGACGATCTTGGTCCAGGCACGGGTCACCACGCGCTGGGTCTTGGTGTCGTAAGGCGTCGGCACGAACAGCTTCTTCATAACGTCTGCGGTCGGGTAGATCGCCGGATCATTAAGGATGTCCTTGTTGATGAATTCCTGCGAAGCCTTGTTGCCATTGGCATAGAACACATAGTCCGAAGCCTTGGCTGCCACTTCCGGACGCATGATATAATTCATGAATTCCAGTGCTTCCGGCACATGCTTGGCATCAGCCGGGATTGCCATCTGGTCGAACCACATCAAAGCGCCTTCCTTCGGGATCGAATAGCCGATCTCGACGCCCTGATTGGCCTTTTCGGCGCGATCACGTGCCTGGAAAATGTCACCCGAATAGCCGATGGCCATGCAGATATCGCCATTGGCGAGTGCATTGATATATTCCGACGAGTGGAACTTGCGAATATTCGGGCGGATCTTGAGATAGAGATCCTGCGCCTTCTGCAAGTCGTCCGGCGACGGAGAATTTGGATCAAGGCCGAGATAGTTCAAAGCCGGACGCAGCATTTCGCTGGCAGAATCCAGAAGATAGATGCCGCAATCCTTCAGCTTTGCCGACTTTTCCGGGTCGAACAGCACGTCCCACGAATCGATGGTGTCGGTGCCGAGCGCTTCCTTGATCTTGGCCTTGTTGTAGCCAATGCCCGTCGTACCCCACATATAATTGACCGAGTATTCGTTGACCGGATCGTAGGTTGCGGCGCGGCTCGAAATCTCGTCCCACATATTCTTGAGGTTCGGCAGCTTGTCCTTGTCGAGCTTCAGGAACACGCCAGCGGGAATCTGGCGGCCGAGAAATTCGCCCGACGGAACAACGAGATCGTAGCCGCTGCCACCGGCCAGAAGCTTGGTTTCGAGGATTTCGTTGGAATCATAGACGTCATAGACGACCTTGATGCCGGTTTCCTTGGTGAAATCCTTCAGGATGGAGTCGTCGATATAATCCGACCAGTTGTAGATATTGACCACCCGCTCCTGTGCGCTGGCGGAGAATGTGGCGGCGGCAACAACGCTCGTCACGACGGTGGTGGCCAGAAGGAAGGATTTGATCCCCATTATTTGCTCCATTCTACACGCTCATTTCCGGTGCAGGTACAGGTTGGATATACTATTCCTTGATTGCACTTTTTTAGATTGCACCGGTTTCGTCAACCGCCTGCGTCGATCACGAACATAAAAAATTGCAACCTGAGCGCCGCTGGAGGGGCGATGAGATTTCGGCTGTGTTGAGCCGAAAATGGTGGGGTTTGAGAACCGGAGCGGAATGTACTTCAAGCAAAGTCCCGAAAAGTTGCAGACTTTTCGGATAAGACTTGCGTAAAAGGAGCATACGTGAGCACCGGAAGCGAAAAACCACGCCATTTGCAGGCCATCACAACCGAAATATCGCGCCCCCTCGCGCCACTATTGGAAATCGAAGGCAGAAAGCCCCGCCACCATCTCGTCCAGTCCCAACGGGCGGGTCAAAGGCGGTTCGGCGCGGGTGACGCAGCCTTGCCGTTCGCACAGACGACAAGCCGGGCCAATCTCTGTATTGCCTGCCTTTGCGATGGCAGCGCCGTAAACGGTCTCTTCCCCCGCCTCCAGCGCGCAGCCAAGCAGGATAGCAGTGCGGCGCGGGCGCTCGTTGAATGCGCCTTGCGGCCCTTCCAAAGTGCGCGCGACGGTCAGAAATGCGGTGCCGTCCGGCAGTTCCGTTGGTTCGACCAGCACCTGGCCTGCCTGCGCGAAAGCCGCATAGACCGGCAGCTTCGGGCACTGCCCGCCAAACCGTGTCGGAAAGCCCTCGGCACCTGCGACGCGCAACCGGTTACCGGCATGGTCGATTTCCATCACAAAGAACGGCAGAGCACTCGCCCCCTGCCGCTGCAAGGTGGTGAGACGGCTCGCCGCCTGCTGGAACGAGACCCCGAACCGCGAGCGCAGCGCATCGACATCATAGCGCATCCGCACCGCGGCATCACGAAACTGGCGATAGGGCATCATCAACGCCTGCGCGGCATAGCGCGCCAGCTCGAACCGGGCGATACGCTTTGCTTCACCGGACGATAGTTTCAGCCCTTCCGTCTCCGCGCCGATCACCACCTGCATGCGGATGAGCGCCGCTTCCATGGCGATCTCCTGCAACTGATCAAAGGGCGATAGACGTTCCGAAATGAACAGGCGCTGCGAATGGCGATCATAGCGCCTGCGCCAGTTGGGCATGGTCGCGACCGGCAATGTGCGCACCGTGATACCATGCTCGCGCCGCAGCCATTCCTTCAAGGCTGCCGACAGATCGCCATCCGGTTTCAACAGCGCGAAAAAGCTCTCTGCTTCTTCTTCGATACGCGGATAGTGATTGGGACGTCGCGCCATCACATCGCGCACTTCATCCAGCGGCAGCCGTGTGGCGGAAAGCTGCGCCGCACTTCCCTCATGCGACAGCAATTGCGACAGATCAGACAGGCGCTGCTGCTGCTCGCGATAGGCCCGGTAGAGCTTCATGATTCCGACGGCGGCGTTGGGGGCCGCCTCGCCGATTTCGACCAGTTCCTGATCGCCCGGCAACTCGCCGGTCAAAAGCGGATCGGAAAACACTTCCTTCAATCCGGTGATCGTCGCGCCACTTTCGGCCTGCAAACTATCGAGGTCGAGCTTGTAAACACTGGCGAGCCGCAACAACAACTGCACCGTCAAGGGCCGCTGGTTGCGCTCAATCAGATTGAGATAGGACGGCGAAATGCCAAGCGCCTCGGCCATGGCCGTCTGCGTCAGGGACCGCTCGTTGCGAATGCGCCTGATGCGCGGCCCGGCAAAAATCTTGCGTTCGCTCAACTCTGTCCTCCCAAACCCGCAATGGTGATTTTTACAATTCATGACAAAATAGCTGCAAAGTCAGACTTTGACAATCTTTACAAATTTACAGAGTGCCTTCGTCAAATATCCGACAGCTTAACTTCAATTCTCTGGCGCTTTTGGCGCTTTTTCTAGCCACCCATCCAATGCGAATGTAAATTCAGTCACAGAAAGAGCAGCGACTAACCGCTCTTCGTGAACCAGTGATAAGTGTGAGGAGACACCGAAATGACAGATTTTTACAGCCTTATTCCTTCGGCACCCAAGGGTCGTTTCGACGGTATCGAACGTGCGCATACGGCCGAAGATGTAAAAAGGCTGCGCGGTTCGGTGGAGATCAAGTATTCGCTGGCTGAAATGGGCGCAAACCGCCTCTGGAAGCTGATCCATGAAGAAGATTTCGTCAATGCGCTGGGCGCGCTTTCCGGCAATCAGGCCATGCAGATGGTTCGCGCCGGACTGAAGGCGATCTACCTCTCCGGCTGGCAGGTTGCAGCGGATGCCAATACGGCATCGGCCATGTATCCAGACCAGTCGCTTTATCCGGCCAATGCGGCTCCCGAACTGGCCAAGCGCATCAACAAGACCTTGCAGCGCGCCGACCAGATTGAAACCGCCGAAGGCAAGGGACTTTCGGTCGACACCTGGTTTGCACCGATCGTTGCCGATGCTGAAGCAGGCTTTGGCGGACCGCTCAACGCTTTCGAGATCATGAAAGCCTTCATCGAGGCCGGTGCGGCAGGCGTGCATTATGAAGACCAGCTCGCTTCGGAAAAGAAGTGCGGCCACCTTGGCGGCAAGGTTCTGATCCCGACGGCAGCGCATATCCGCAACCTCAACGCGGCGCGCCTGGCGGCAGACGTGATGGGAACGGCCACGCTGGTCATCGCCCGCACGGATGCGGAAGCCGCCAAGCTTCTGACTTCGGACATCGACGAGCGCGATCAGCCCTTTGTCGATTACGACGCAGGCCGCACGGCGGAAGGCTTCTATCAGGTGAAGAACGGCATCGAGCCATGTATCGCCCGCGCGATTGCCTATGCGCCTTATTGCGATCTGATCTGGATGGAAACATCCAAGCCCGATCTCGAACAGGCTCGCCGCTTCGCGGAAGCTGTGCACAAGGCGCATCCGGGCAAGAAGCTCGCCTATAACTGCTCGCCGTCGTTCAACTGGAAGAAGAACCTCGACGACGCCACGATTGCCAAGTTCCAGCGTGAGCTGGGCGCGATGGGCTACAAGTTCCAGTTCATCACGCTGGCCGGTTTCCACCAGCTCAACTTCGGCATGTTCGAACTGGCACGCGGCTACAAGGACCGGCAGATGGCGGCCTATTCCGAACTGCAACAGGCGGAATTTGCAGCCGAAGCCAATGGCTACACCGCGACCAAGCATCAGCGCGAAGTCGGCACCGGCTATTTCGATGCCGTATCGCTCGCAATCACCGGCGGTCAGTCTTCGACCACCGCCATGAAGGAATCGACTGAAACAGCACAGTTCAGACCGGCTGCCGAGTAGCAGTCAGTAATCAAACAGGAGGAACAGTTCCATGAATTCGCCAGCACGCGTCAAGGAAAGAGCAGAAGAACAATCGTCGAGCATGTCCACGGATCAGCAGACCGTTATCCGTATGCTCGCCAACGATCTGCATCGCCTCAACTACACCGTCATGAAGGCGGTCGAGGCAGGCGTTTCGGTGGAACTGGTCCGCTCCGCCCGGCATCATGGTGGCGACGGCAACTGGGGTGATCTTCTGATCCCAGTCATCGTCACCCACGACAAATGATCACGACCCTGACAATTGCCGTCGCCACCATGTTCATTCATTTTGTGTGCCTTCGGCAACACGGGAATGGCGACGGCAACTGGGGCGATCTTCTGATCCCGGTTATCGTCACCCACGACAAATGATGACGATCCTGACTATCGCCGTCGCCACCATGCTTTTTGATCTTGCCGGTGGCGACGGCAGAAAGCCTATCCCGGTCATTGTTTTCAAAAGCCACTGACCGGCCAGACCACCAATGCCTTTCTCACCTTCACTCCGTCCCCGGCTGCCCCTCCAGCCGGGGATTTTTTTATCAGTTCGACGCACTGCGTGCCGGTTTCATAAATTTCTGTATTTTGCAAAAATTTCATAATTGTGAGTATAAATTTAATTCAACATTGGATATCGAAGTATATATTAATCCATGTTTTTAATAAAAATGTAAAACGTTTGAAACGGAGAAGACAATGAGGAACTATTTGCTCTTTCTGTATATTATATCAAGCGCAATAATTATTTCCGCAAATCATTCAATGGCTCAGGAAACTTCTACAACGGTGTATAAAGACCAAGCGACACGCGGCCTCGTCGACGACATCGAGTGCTTTTATAAGAAGGGATTCTTCGACCCCGAGTGCTGGAAATCATAACCATCGACTACCGGAAAAGCCCCTTAGATGGGGTTTTTCTGTTTCATCGGCGTAGAGACCTTCTAAACACAAGGATAGTCACATGAATTTCCTCCTCATATTTATCGCTACAGTGCTTATCCCTCTGATATTCGGCTCAGAATATTCTGTTGTTCAAAACGCCAATGCAGGCGCTCTCAGAGATCAACGAATATCAGCCTCAGACACTATCGATTTGAAACTTCCAATCTGCGTCATTGATCGGGAACTATGCGCTCCACGCATTTTGCCGTGATGATGAAGCAAGACAGAACCAAATCAGTCACTCGCCCTCCCGCCATGTGCAAGCCTCCGACTGCGGGCGGCGCTTGTATTTCCCACGACAACCCTCCCGCAGATGTTCTTCACTGGATTCACTGCTTGTGCTGTACGACGCTGAAATCCGCGCCCAGCCGGCTTCTGATTGCCAGCATATTCTTCTGGAAAGACACACCAATTTTAATAGATTCTCATGAATGTAAAATATCTTACAAAAAAATAATTCGATATTGGGCTATATAGATCGAATATTATCGTGCTTATCTGTAAATGCATCGATGCATATTTACTTTTAAAATTAATATTAGGATTTATATTATGAAGAAGTATTTAGTATATACCACTCTTGCACTTGCTACCATGGCTGCTTCTGCTGGTCAGTCTTATGCAAATCCCATTCACGATGTTCAAAGCCAGCTATCTGCGAACGGCCCGGACAATAGCTTTATTTGCATCGTAACGCCTTTCGGCAAGTGGTGTCCATTTAAGTAAGAACCCAATGATGGAAGCTTGGGCATCAGCCCAAGCTTCTCACATCAGCAGATAATCGACAGGCTGCGGGAGGTCCGGCAAATTGGCCTCCCCCAGGGCTTCCCGCAGGTTGATTTCGATCGTATCGGCAATTGCCTCTATCGGCAGATCGTTTGGCAGAACACCGAAAGGCTCTTCCAGTTCATCGCCCAGCGCATCAAGGCCGAAGAATGTATAGGCCACCAGCGTCGTCGCAAAAGGCGTGCCCCAGCCCAGCATGTCGGCAAAGCCGAACGGGATGAAGAAACAGAACAGATATGCCGTTCGGTGCAAAAGCAGCGTATAGCCGAAGGGCACAGGGGTGAACCGCAACCGCTCGCACGCCGCCTGTATCTCTGCCAGCGCGCTGACGGAGTTGTCGAGCGTCTGGAAATCAATCGGCTGGATATCGCCTTTCGCCCGCAGATCGGCCAGCACGCCGCCAAGCTTGCGCAGGATGAAATCGGGTCCGTTGCGGCTTGCGGCCATGGCGGCATGTTCATCCGCCGACAGCCATTTATCCCGCTTTACGGCGCTATTGCCCGGACGAAGATGGACAACCATCGCCTGAGAAAAACCTATGCCATAATGCAGCAACCGGGCGCGCGCGCCTTCTGCGCCGGGCACCACATCCAGAAACATCGTCTGACGCGCGAGATTGCGTGTCGTATAGACCAGCTTGCCCCAGATTTTGCGCGCTTCCCACCAGCGGTCGTAGCAGGCATTGTTGCGAAAACCGAGAAAGATCGACAGCGCAATGCCCAGCAAGGCGAAGGGTGTACCATTGTTGAATGCGGGCACCCAACCCGGAAAGACATGATGCCCGGCGACCACAAGCATCGACAGCAAAAACACTGCGCATATCTGCGGCAGTATGCGCAGCACAATGGAGCCTTTGACGATGAAGAAGAGCTGCCACAAGGGCGGGCGCGGGCGAACAATCATAGTATTTCAGTCCAGAAGCAAAGCGAGCCGCAAATAAAGCGGGAATAAACAGCCTATACACCCTTCTGCCAGCCAATAGCGAGCAGGAAGACCATCACGATCCTGTATTTTCTGCCCGTAGAATGCTGCACTGATCCCGATCATCTTGTGTATTCAACACAACCATGATCACGCAGGATAAAATGTCGGTTCAGTCTTTCATTGATAGTATCGCTTCGCAGACCGGCATCGACTCTGCGGTCGCCGAACGCGTTGCAGGGATCATGTTTTCCGTCGTTCAACACGAAAGACCGGATCTGGCGACACGCCTTTTCGACAAAATTCCAGGCGCGGAAGAACTGGCCAACGCCAATGACGTCATGGCCAAAAATGCGGAAGGCGGCTTGTTCAGCTGGATCGCCAATGCTGCCGGCAATCTAGCGGGTGAAAGAATCGGCGCCTTGCTGAAAGGCCTCGCCGCACTGAAGGCGAGCGGCCTGACAATGGAACAGATCAAGCAGGTCGGCTTGCAGGCGCTCAGTCACCTTCGTGAACTGGACACCCTGCTCGCAGATGAGCTTAAGGCGCATTTTCGCAGTTTGAAGGCACGGTTCGGCCTTTGAAAGCAGCACTACACCGCCCAAACTGCGACAGTTTTTGGGCTCCCAAAAAAGCCTGCTGGCCCCATTTGTCAACCACAGCCGACGCAGCTATCATGCACATATCGAAATCATTTTCTGGTGATGGATGTCTGCTGATACGACGGAAAAGAAGGTTACGCGTGCGCCGCGTCGCCGTACGCCTGCCTATGTCAAATCCCTGCGTGGGGTGAAGAACTGGAAGCAGGCAACCGAATGGCTAGCCTGGCGGGATATCGAAGACATCGAATGCATCACCCCCGATCAAGCGGGGGTTGCGCGCGGCAAAATGATGCCGTCCAAAAAATTCACGTCCAACACATCGCTGGCACTGCCATCCGCTGTCTTCATGACGACGATTTCCGGCGACTATCCGGAAGACGGCTACGGCTTCCATTATCCGGAAGACGATGGCGATCTGAGACTTTTGCCCGACCTTTCCACTCTGTCGGCTGTTCCTTGGGAAAGCGACCCGACGGCGCAGGTGATCTGCGATCTGGTCTATCAGGACGGACGCGCTGTTGAATTCACGCCGCGCAATGTGCTGCGCAATGTCGTTGCTGCTTACAACAAGCGTGGCCTGAAGCCGGTCGTAGCGCCGGAAATCGAATTCTATCTGGTGCGCAAGAACCCCGACCCGGATTATCCGCTGACCCCGCCGGTTGGCCGTTCGGGCCGCGCCATCGGCGGCGGACAGGGCTATTCGATTGCGGGCGTCAACGAGTTCGATGAACTCATCGATGACATCTACCATTTCTCCGAAGGTCAGGGTCTGGAGATCGACACGCTGATCCACGAAGAAGGCGCCGGTCAGCTGGAAATCAACCTGCGCCATGGCGATCCTGTCGAATTGGCCGATCAGGTTTTCCTGTTCAAGCGCACGATCCGCGAGGCGGCGCTCAAACATGACATGTATGCCACCTTCATGGCCAAGCCCATTCAGGGCCAGCCGGGTTCGGCGATGCATATCCACCAGTCGATCATCGACAAGAAGACGGGCCGCAACATTTTCACCAATGAGGATGGCAGCGAGAGCGAGGCCTTCCGCCACTTCATCGGCGGCATGCAGCGCCATGTGCCGAATGCTCTGGTAATGTTTGCGCCCTATGTGAATTCCTATCGTCGCCTGACGCCGGATGCCTCCGCGCCCGTCAACGTCAAATGGGGCTACGACAACCGCACCACCGCCTTCCGCGTGCCACGCTCCGACCCCAATGCGCGCCGCGTGGAAAACCGCATCCCCTCCTCCGACGCCAATCCCTATCTGGCGCTGGCGGCTTCGCTTGCCTGCGGTCTGATCGGCCTCGTCAACAAGATTGACGCGGAACAGCCCGCCACCACCAGCGTCAACACCAAGGAAGTCGAACTGCCGCGCGGCCTGATCGATGCCGTGGAATTGTTCGAAAGGGACGACGAACTGCGCAACCTGATCGGCAGTTCCTTCGTCACGACCTATGCCGCCATCAAGCGCGCCGAGTTCGAAACCTTCATGGAAGTCATCAGCCCGTGGGAACGCGAGTTCCTGTTGCTCAATGTGTAGGTTAGGGGAGTAGGGCAGTAGGGGAGTAGGAAATATGCGGGGGCATATATATGACAATCAATTCGTATCGCGATATTCTTGCATGGCAGCAAGCAATGGAGCTGGTAACGGCAGTCTATAAATCTACGGAGATATGGCCGAAAGAAGAGATCTATGGACTGACAAGTCAGGTGCGTCGCGCTGCAGTATCAGTTCCGGCGAATATAGCGGAAGGTTACGGGCGGGATACACGTGGCGCCTATCAGCAGTTTTTGCGTATCGCGCAAGGTTCGTTGAAAGAAGTGGAAACCCACATACTGATTGCTGAAAGATTGGGCTTTATCAAACAGGATACTATCGACCCGATAATGGCGAAGAGTGAGAGTGTCGGAAAACTGCTTAGACTTCTCATTCGCAAGCTATCGGACGGCTAACATACTCCCCTACTCCCTTATTCCCTTACTCCCTTAAAGCACGCGGAATCGCCGATGCCCTACCAGTCCCCAATCTCCCCCGGCCTTTCATGGTACGAAGCGAGTGTGCCGGAGCGGCCTGAATATCCAGAGCTTGACGGTTCGCGGCAGGCCGATGTCGTCATCATCGGCGGCGGCTATACGGGACTATCCGCAGCCTACCATCTGGCGAAACAGGGCGCGGATGTGGTTCTGATCGAGGCCGAGCGCTTCGGCGACGGCGCATCGGGGCGCAATGGCGGCCAGTTCGGCACCGGCCAGCGCACATGGGCGGAAGACCTCGAAGCCGAATATGGCTATGAGCGCGCCAAGGCCCTGTTCGACGTTGCTGAAGAGGCGAAAGCCTATCTGCTGGCCTTCGCGAGCGAGCACCAGATCGACATGGACTATGTGCCCGGGCAAATCTCCGTCGTGCACAAGCCGCGCTATCTCAAGCAATATGAGCGCCACGCGGAGCTGATGCAGAGCCGCTTCAACTATCCGCATTTGCGTTTTATCGGGCGCGATGAAACGGCGGCCTTGCTGGGGTCCAGCCGCTATCATGGCGGCGTCTACGATGCCGGAACCGGCCACATACACCCGCTGAAGCTGCTCATCGGCACCGCCAAGGCGGCAAAAGCGGCGGGCGCGAAGCTCTATGAGAATACCAAGGCAACCGGGATCAACACGGCCAGCGGGCGCGTGGAAGTCGCGACGACACGCGGCACGATTGTCGCGAAAAACGCCTTCATCGCCGTCAATGCCTATGGTGGCACGCTGGAGCCGATCAGCGCATCGCATGTCATGCCGATCCGCTCTTTTATCGGCGCGACGGTGCCGCTTGGCGATGACAGCCCGGTCATACCGGGTGGCGAGTCGATCGACGATTCCCGCTTTGTGGTCCGCTATTTCCGCCGCTCAAAAGATGGACGGCTGTTGTTTGGCGGTCGCGAAGCCTATACGGCAGATAATCCGCGTGAGATCAGCACGCATATCCGTCGCCAGATCGCGGAAATCTATCCCGCGCTTGGCAATGTCGAGATTACCCATGCCTGGGGCGGTTCGGTCGGCATAACCATGCCGCGCCAGCCTTTTGTCCGTGAAGTGATGCCGGGCGTCATTTCGGCAGGCGGTTTTTCCGGCCATGGCGTGATGCTGGCGAATTTCATGGGTAAGCTTTATGCGGACAGCATTTCCGGCAAGCGCGAGAAGCTCAAACTGTTTGAAGAACTGCGCATTCCATCTTTCCCCGGCGGGCGTACATTCCGCGCGCCGCTCCTCTTCCTCGCGCTGTCATGGTACGCGCTGATGGATCGCGTATAGATGGAGGCGAGGCGCCAATAGGCGCCTCGCCTTTCTTCGACCTGCATTCTTGCAGGCCGCTCCCCTAAGAGCACATCCCGAAAAGTGTAAAACGGTTTTCGGGAAAGATGTGCGTTAAAGCGCTCTAAGCCGCGCGCTCCCCGGCCCTCAAAGCCAGACGCTGATAGGTTTCTTCCACCACATCACGCATCGGCAACATGCCGCTGAGACACAACAATGCGCGCATATGTTCGCGTCCGCCCTCATAGCCCATGATCGGCGCGAAGGGCTGCATCACGATGTTTGGCTCGTCTGCGTAGAGCTGCTGATACTCGGCAAAATTCATGAAGCTCTTATAGCTGTCGCCACGCAGCAGATAGGTTTCAACCGCAGCCCCTTCGGCGAATATCGCTTCATGGCTGTCGAGCATAACATTGTAGTAATCGATGGATTGATCCATCGCCACGCGGTTAATGGAACGTCCGTTGACGAGATCCTTGGCGCGGATCAAAACGCCGTCGATGAAAAGCGCATGATTGGGCGAAAGATAAAGATCGCGACGCGGTGTCATGCGATCCAGCGCGTGGCTGGCGATGCGGATCGGCATCACGTCTTCGCCCCATTCTGCGCCGCCCTTTCTGTAGCGTTGCCAGCCGACCCATTTGACCGGCACGACCTTGCAATCAGCGGTCACGACAAGGTCGCCAACGGCGAGGTTTTCCACGGCAACCGGTCCGCTCATGGTTTCAACCAGCGTCCCTTTCAGCAGGCAGTTGGTGCCGCCGCCATCACCGCCACTGCCTCCATCCTCCCACCATTTGGCCCCCAAGGCACGGGCTGGCGTCGTGAGAGATGACGCCAGAGCGCCAATCGCGGCCGCCCTTGCGGCGGCAGCTCCCGCCACGCCCAAAAAATGGCGTCGCGCTCGGTTGCGTGGTGAATGCCTGTTTTGTTGTTCTGTCGACATAAATCCCTCCGCTCCATCTGTCTGTTACGACGCATCGCCCGCATGCAGCGCCGCGCGCTTTTGCCGGAAATACGGTTGGACATCGGCCTGAAAACCAGTGTGGAGTTTTGCAAAGCACGATGCACAGATTGAAAACCCGAAACGACGCTTGCCATTGCGTGGAAATTCGTCGTTTCGATCGCTTTGCCCCAAGACTACGGTTCTGATCTTAGCTGATCATTCTCCGCTGAATATTCCGGCAAAACGGACGAAATCCTCGGTAAACAGGCGTAGAGCCTACCTCCAAAGGGGAAGATTTTCGGCGTTTTCTCGTGTGCCACAAAGCTTCGCGAACTGATCGAGATTAAGCGCCGCCGCTTGCCGCCTGCGATTCTGCCGCTTGTCGCGATGCTAAAAATAGTATACCCCCCTATTTTATTAGGAGGCGGCAACATGAGCACGCATCATCCGCACGGCGATCATTTTCATTCACATGAGCACCCTCACCCTCATTCGCACGGGCGCCAGCTTGAAGCGCGGCACGAGCATGTGTTTCTGGGTGATAACCACCAGCGCAACGAGCGGCGCACGTGGATCGTGATCGCCATTACCGCCACGATGATGGTGATCGAGATTGTTGCGGGAAACCTTTACGGATCCATGGCGCTGGTTGCCGATGGCTGGCACATGTCCACCCATGCGGCGGCGATGCTCATTGCAGCGCTGGCCTATCTCTATGCCCGCAAGCATGCCAACAATCCACGTTTCACCTTCGGCACCGGCAAGCTCGGCGATCTGGCAGGCTTTGCCAGCGCCATCGTTCTGGCCCTGATCGCACTGCTCATCGGCTGGGAGAGCTTCCAACGCTTCAGTGCTCCGGTGAGCATCGATTTCCATGAAGCCATTCTGGTCGCCTGCGTCGGTCTCGCGGTCAATCTCGTCTGCGCATGGTTGCTGAAGGACGATCACGCGCATCACCACCACGGACATGAACACGCGCATGACCATGAAAAGGGTCACGACCAGAACCTGCGCGCCGCTTATGTCCACGTGCTGGCCGACGCGCTGACCTCGGTACTGGCAATTGCCGCACTTCTTCTCGGCAGCCTTTACGGCTGGCTATGGCTCGACCCGGCCATGGGCATTGTCGGCGCATTGGTGATTGCGCGCTGGTCCTGGGGCCTCGTTCGCGATGCGGGCGCGACGCTTCTCGATTATATTCCAGAAGGCGAGGATCTGCCCGAAGAGATCAGTGAAATCATTGCGAAGGAAGGCGGCGAGATTGCCGACCTGCATGTCTGGCAGCTTGGGCCGGGACATCACGGCGCCATCGTTTCGATTGTTACGGCAAGCCCGAAGGCGCCGTCCTATTACCGCAAGAAGCTTGCAGCGATCCACGATTTGTCGCATGTGACGGTGGAGGTGGAAGCCCGCCCCGCCTGACCGATCGACCATGCAGGAGCAGCCATGACCCATACCATTCGCGAGAAGCAGAAGCTTATCAACCGCGTGCGCCGCATTCGCGGGCAGCTTGAGGGTGTGGAGCGGATGCTTGAAGAGGAAAAGGGCTGTTCCGAAGTCATGCAGGTGATTGCTGGCGTGCGCGGCGCGGTGAACGGGCTGATGGCAGAGGTGATCGAGGATCACATCCTGATGCATGTCGCCGATGGCGACCTGCCGCAGAAGGATCGCGACGAAGGCGCTGGCGAGCTTGTGGATGTGGTTCGCGCCTATCTGAAGTGAGTTAGGCCTAAAGCGGCATTGCCGAGGTCTGCTTGACGGTCTGGCTGGGCACATCCGTCTTGAGGTTCTGCACACCCTTGATGCGGCTTAGATATTCCGACTGAAACCGCCGATATTCCTCAATATCTGCCGCGACCACACGGATCATCGCGTCGTAATCGCCCAGCATGAAATAGCATTCGAGCACCTGCGGCAGCTTCAAGATCTCGCGCGCAAATTCCTGAAGTGTCTCCTCGTCCTGCCTGTCCAGCCTGATGCGGGTGAAGAACGTCAGCCCCTTGCCGATCTTGGCCGGGTTGAGCACCGCGACATAGCGGTCGATCACGCCCGCCTCTTCCAGAAGCTTCACCCGCCTGAGACAGGGCGACGGCGACAGACCGACCTCGCGCGCCAGATCATTGTTGGCGATGCGCCCGTCGCGTTGCAGCACGCGCAGAATCCGCTTGTCGATCTCGTCCAGTTTCATTGGCCACCAATTCCATTTATGCCCATATTATTGGCATTAACTGCCAAATAGTGCTGCAATTGACCAATCTTTGCAACCCGATTGCTCAAGACATTGGCTATATTGCCGTTCGCTCTCAGGCAAAGATGCTCAAGCATTTCCAGCAAAAATGCGAAGCGGTTTTGCGTTGGATAATGCGTGAAAAAATGGACAGAGCGGTTTCGTAAAAACGGGAACCGCTCTGGAGTAACAGACAAGGGGCAGCCGCGAGGCCCGCCAACGGGAATTTTATGGATATTTCGCAGGCTTATGTGCCTCAACAAAGCAAATCCGGGCGCCGATCTGAATTCTGGCGGGGTGCCGCCGCCGGACTGCCGGTTTTGCTTGGCATTATTCCCTATGCTCTGGTTCTGGGCGCGCAGGCCGCACAGAAGGGTCTCAGCGTCGTTGAAGTACCCTTGATGACCGGCCTGAATTTCGCGGGCGGCTCGGAATTTGCAGCCATCCAGCTCTGGACCTCGCCGCCGCACGTCCTGCTCATTGCCGCGATCACACTTCTGGTCAACAGCCGCCATCTTTTGATGGGTGCTGCCCTTGCGCCCTTCATCCGCCATCTGCCGAAGCGCAAGGCTTTCGCCAGCCTGTTTCTGATGTGCGATGAAAGCTGGGCGCTTGGCCTTGCCGATGCGAAGCGCCGTCAGGCAAAGGGCGTCAATCCGGCGCTGAGCCTCAAATTCTATGCAGGCGTCGCCATCCCGTTCTACATCGCGTGGGTGGTGTTCACGACGCTCGGCGCGGCCTTCGGCCCGATGATGGGCGATTTGCGCCCCTATGGTTTCGACATGGCGTTTCCGGCAGTGTTTCTGGTGCTGCTGGCGGGCATGTGGAAGGGTTTTGCCGCAGCGCGTCCGTGGCTGGTCAGCCTTGTCGTCGCCGCTATCACCTATCTCACCATTCCCGGCGCATGGTATGTCGCCGCCGGCGCATTGTCCGGCCTCGTAGCCGCCTATCTTCTGGCAGGTGAAGAATGATCGACCCATTAGCCGTTCTCACCATCGTTTTGATGGCCAGCGTCACCTATCTCACCCGCATCGGCGGCTATGTGCTGCTGCGCAATCGCACGCTCAGCAAACGCGCCACCGCCGTGATGGAAGCCGCGCCCGGCTGTGTGCTGATATCGGTCATCGCGCCGGATTTTGTCTCCGACAAACCCGCTGATCTTCTGGCGCTGGCGATCACCATTCTTGCCGCCACGCGCTTTTCCATGCTGCCGACCGTGATAATCGGCATCAGCGCTGCCGGTCTTTGCCGCTACCTGATCGGGTAGCGACAACGCAACTCAGTGCAGGTGCTGCAACTTGTCGGGATTGCGGACGACATAGATCGCCGCAATCTTTCCATCTTCGATATCGAGCGCCGTGGTCTGGATCTGACCATCCGATTCAAGCGAGATAAAGCCCGGCAGACCATTGATGAAGGTGGTGCGCAAGAGCTTGGAACCATTGGCTCTGAAATAGCCGGCAAGCTTCTCGTGAATTTCCATGACATCGGTAAAGCCGAAAATCGGCTTCGGGAAAGCCGGACGTTTTCCGCCGCCATCCGCATGCATGTGCACATCGGCGGCCAGCATAGTGCCAAGCGCGTTCATATCGCCGCTGCGTGAAGCCGTGAAGAAAGCCTGCGCCAGTTCAAGACCACGCTGCTTGTCGACCTGAAAACGCGGGCGTTCTTCGCGCACATGTTTGCGTGCACGGGCCGCGAGCTGTCGGCAGGCCGCTGCATCGCGCTGGATTGTTTTCGAGATTTCATCGAAGTCGAGGCCGAAGACATCGTGCAACAGGAAAGCCGCCCGCTCCAACGGTGAAAGCCGCTCCAATGCCAGCATCAGCGGCAAGGTAACATCGTCGTCTTCCTCTTCCTCCTCGATCACCGGGTCTGGAATCCACGGGCCGAGATAGGTTTCGCGCTGCCGCTGGCCGGATTTAAGCCGGTCGAGACAAAGCCGCGTGACCGTGCGCCGCAGAAAGGCTTCCGGTTCGCGCACCTCGCTGCGGTCGGCGTTCATCCAGCGGATGAACGCCTCCTGCACCATATCTTCCGCATCGGCCACCGAGCCGAGCATGCGATAGGCGACGCGGATCAGTTTCGGACGCAGCGGATCGAAAATCTCCGCCGCGTCGTCATGAGCCTGCTCGCCCACCATCAGGCGACCGCCTCGGCGGCGGGCTTCTGGGCGGTGGCTTTTGCAGCCGCCGGATCGAACCAGAGACCAAAGCCAACGGCCATACGGTTCCAGCCATTGATAATGTTGATCATCAGCGTGAGATTCACCTGTTCCCCCTCCGTAAACTGCGCCTGCAAGGCCTTGCGCGCCTCGGCAAGATCATGGCCCTGCGAGAGGCGTGTCAGCGCCTCCACCCAGCCAAGCGCAGCGCGCTCGCGTTCAGAATAGCATGGCGCTTCCTGCCAGGCCGAGAGCAAATAAATCCGCTGTTCGGTTTCCCCCAGCGAACGGGCCTCAATCGTATGCATGTTGATGCAGTTTGCGCAGGCATTGATCTGCGACGAGCGGATTTTGACCAGTTCGATCAGGCTTCCTTCCAGACTGGAAGCGACGGCCTGCGAGGTGTTCATCCAGGACTTCATCAGGGCAGGAGCAACATTGAATGGGTTCAGCGTAGCAGTCATGGTCTCGTTCCTTTCGGGTTTAATTTGGTGGTTCGAAAGACATGACGAGCGAGCAACGCTGAATGTGACATGCGGGCAAAAAAATCTTTGCCGATGGCTGTTATTTTCCAAGCTCTCCCATGATCCATGCCCGAAAAGCCCGGATTTTCGGCACATTACGTCGGGATTCCGGATGGACCAGCCAATAGGAGCGGCCATCGTCGCAGAGGAGATCGAAGGGCTGGATCAGCAGGCCCGCAGCAACTTCAGCCGTGTGAAAGGCAGGTGTGAGGATGCCCATGCCAAGGCCTGCCGTGGCTGCACGCCCTTCCAGATGCTGCGCACCCAGCCGGTTCTGCGTGTTGCCGCGCAGTTGCGGATCGGGAACGCCAGCGGCTTCAAACCACAGCCGCCACCACGGATCGCTCGCATCGATGGCTGGCAGGCGCAGCAGGTCGGCGGGCTCGCGCACCCCGCCAATGCTCGCTGCAAGTTTCGGGCTCAGCATGGGCGTGAATTGCGCCTTGATCAGCTCATGACTGACCAGTCCCGGCCAGTTGCCAGTGCCGGTGCGAATGGCCAGATCGACCTCGCTTTGGGTGAAATCGATCAGCCGGTCATTGGTATCGAGCCGCACCGCCAGAAGCGGGTGCTCCATCTGGAAAGAGCCAAGGCGCTGAACCAGCCAGTTGGCTGCGAAAGTGGCGACCGAGCTGATTGTGAGAACACCTTCCGCATCCTCCCGCAAGGTGGCGAAAGCCGTGCGCATCGTTTCAAAAGCTTCGGTGATGGACGGCGCCAGTTGTTCGCCAAGCTCGGTCAGCTTCACTTGTCGCGGCATGCGCAGAAACAGGGGCGCTCCAACCCGCTCCTCCAGCATCTTGATCTGATAGCTGACGGCGGCCTGCGTCATGCCAAGCTCTTCGGCGGCCTTGGTAAAACTCGCATGGCGGGATGCGGATTCAAACACGCGAATGGCGGATAAAGGGGGAAGCGATGACACCATGATACATAAGTTCTCCTTATGTATGATAATCGACGTTCAATTGGAAAACAACAGCTTTTCCGGCCATATCTATAGGCAGAATTTAACTGAGCTGTCTCCCACCGCTCACAAAAGCAAAGCCGGAACCATGCAAAACATCGAGATAAATGCACCAGCCCTTGCAGGGGTCTGCACTGCGTCTGGCCCTTCCGATAAAGCCGCCACTGGCTGGTATCGCCTGTTCATGCGCCTGTTTCAGCGCAAACCAGCGCCCTATGTCGTCAGCGAACACTCGCCCGATTATCTGCTGCGCGACCTTGGCCTCATGGAAGGGCGCACGTCCCGTCTCCCGCGCGGCGGACACAGGCTGCCTGACTGGCGCTAGAGCGGTTCCGGTTAAAACGGAATCGTGGAACCGCTCTATCCATTTGTTTTTACGCATTGTCCTACGTATCGAAGCGGGATCAGAAATCAGTCCAGTGGACTGATTTCCCCGCGTAGACGCTTCGCACTTTTGCTGGAAATGCTTTAGTTCACGCGCTGATAACCGCAAAGCCGCGGGCCTTCAGGCCGCGACGGTCTTCATGCAAACTGTTGACGAGACGGTCGCGGCTGCCGCCCAGATGGGCGCTCAACAGCCTTGCCGCCTCGTCCGCATCGCCATTGCGAACCGCATCAAGGATCGCGTGATGTTCGCGCCAGGCCCGGGCAAGTGCTGCTTCATCGCGCACTTCCAGCCAGCGCGCCCGCGACAGGCGCTGCATTGCATCGCGCACGCCTCGGCCTAGAAACTCATTACCTGATAGGCGCGCCAGTTCGATATGAAAATCCATGCCGGCCCGATGCCATTCCTCCCGCGAGGTATCGGCATCGCAACTGTCCAGCATGGCGCCAATCGGCTCGACGCCGCTGCGATCATCAAGCGTCGCAGTCAGCCGGATCGCCGCCACTTCCAGCGCCTCGCGATAGACGCCGATTTGTTCAATTTCGTTGAGATTGATCGGCGAAACGGTCCAGCCGCGCCCTTCACGACAAACAAGCCCTTCCGCTTCCAGCCGTAACAGCGCTGCGCGGATCGGCGTGCGGGAAGCGGCGAACTGCGCCTCTACCCAACGCTCCGTCAGGCGCTCGCCCGGCCCAAGTTCAAGCCCCAGGATCATGTCGCGAAGCTGCTCTTCCACTTGCCTCATCTGTGACATTGCCGACCGGTCTCCTTATTCACCACGCCGTGAATGCCTTCTCTTGACGGGAGTTGACAAGGCGAAGCAACAGGCGCATGCATGTATTCCGTTTTGGTATCCCAAAATGGAATACAAGACAATCCCAATCCCGCATCGTCCATTCACACATCAAGATGCAATCGCAGGACATGACATGAGTACGACCCAAGCTGCCGCCAGGGACGCCGTCGCTTTAGACGGCTCCGCTGGCCCTATGGCTGGCCCGAAACAGGCTGAGGAAAACCACGAGCGCTACTGGAAACAAAACCTGCTCATTTGCCTCCTCGGTTCGTTCACCACACTGATCGCCATGTCGCTCCTGCTGCCTTTCCTGCCGCTTTATGTGGAACAGCTTGGCGTGTCCGATCATGCGGCCATCGTGCAGTGGTCCGGCATCGCCTATGGCGCCACCTTTCTCGCAGCCGCCTTCGTCGCGCCGCTCTGGGGCAAGCTTGGCGACCGCTATGGCCGCAAGTTGATGCTGATCCGCGCCAGTCTCGGCATGGCCATCGCCATGTCGCTGATCGGCATGGTAACGAGCGTCTGGCAGCTGGTCGCACTGCGCCTGTTCGTCGGCATTGCGGGCGGCTACTCCTCCGGCTCAATGATCCTCGTCGCGACACAGACCCCGAAAGACAAGACCGGCTGGGCGCTGGGCGCGCTTTCGGCGGGCATCATGGCGGGCAATCTGGCCGGGCCGCTGCTCGGCGGCGCATTGCCGCCGTTGATCGGCATTCGCGCCACTTTCTGGCTGGCGGGTGGCGTGATTTTCCTGACCTTCCTCGCCACGACCTTCCTGATCCGCGAAGAGCGCAAGCCGCCGAAGCCGACCAAGGAGCAGAAGGCGGAATCCATCTGGGCGGCCATCCCCGACAGAAAGCCGGTTCTGGCCATGCTGGTGACGGGCATGCTGCTGCTGTTCGCCAATATGTCGATCGAGCCGATCATCACGGTCTATGTCATGCAGCTGATGGACGACCAGACCAAGGTCACGCTGATTTCCGGCGTTGTGATGGCTGCGGCTGCACTGGGCAGCATCCTGTCCTCGTCGCGCCTCGGACGGCTGGCCGACCGCGTCGGGCACAGATATGTCATCATCGGTGCGCTGGCGGTTTCCGCGCTGCTGCTGATCCCGCAGGCTTTCGTCACGCAAGCCTGGCAACTGATCGGCCTGCGCTTCCTGATGGGGCTGGCGCTGGGCGGCCTCCTGCCCTGCATCACCAGCGTCATCCGGCACAATGTGCCTGACCGTGTGGCAGGTGGCATCCTCGGCTATTCGGTCTCGGCGCAATATGTCGGACAGGTCGCAGGCCCGGTGGCAGGCGGCTTTGTCGGCGGCCATTTCGGCATGCGCGCCGTGTTTCTCGGCACCTGCCTGATGATGGCATTCGGTGCGCTTTATAACTGGATAGTGCTGCGCCGCGCTTCACAGAACTGACGTAACCAAGGGATACTGGCTGTCACTCTATCACCTCCATGATTCTCTGAGACATTGAATGACAGACCATATCTTCGCGCCCTTCGAAGCGCTTGCCGCCGAGCTTCTGCCACATGCATTGGAACATGGTGAGGACGGATCGCACGATCTGTCCCACCTTGCCCGCGTCTGGAAAAATGCCTCGGCCATTCAGAGCGCGGAAGGCGGCGACGCCGAAATTCTCTGCGCGGCGGCAATTTTGCATGATTGCGTGAGTGTGGAGAAAAATTCACCCGACCGGCACAAGGCCTCGCGCCTTGCTGCCGACAAGGCTTCCGCACTGCTGCGCGGCCTCGGCTGGGACGAAGAGCGCATTGCCCGCGTCGCCCATGCGGTTGAAGCGCACAGTTTTTCCGCCAATATCGAGCCCGTGACCATCGAGGCGCAGACCTTGCAGGATGCCGACAGGCTCGATGCAATTGGCGTGATCGGCGCAGCACGTTGCTTCTATATAGCAGGTCGCATGGGAAGCGCCCTTTATGACTGGCGCGACCCACGCGCTGAAGATCGTGCGCTTGACGATAAAACCTATGCGCTCGACCACTTCCGCACCAAGCTGTTCAAGCTTGCTTCCGGGTTCAGAACGGAAACCGGAAGGCGCATGGCCGCCGAACGCCACAAGCGGCTGGAAGCCATTTATGATGACTTCCTCGCCGAAGCAGGCACCTAAATAGAGTAGCCGCCGTCAACGCTGAGCGCCGTCCCCGTCACCATCGAGGCGGCGTCGGATGCGAGCCAAAGGGCGGCTTCGGCCACATCTTCCGGCGTCGAAAACCGATCAAGCGGGATGGTTGCTTTCAGAGCTTCGCGCGCTTCCGGCGTATCGTCTTCCAGAAACAGCTTCAGCGCTTCGCTGTCGCTTTCCGCCGGGCAGATGCAATTGACGCGAATGTTCTTTTCGGCCAGCTCCAGCGCCATCGCCTTGGTCGCGCTGATAATCCAGCCCTTGGATGCGCTATACCAGACCAGCCCCTTGCGCGGACGCAGCGCGGTGGCCGAAGCGGTGTTGATGATGACGCCGCCGCCCTGATGCTCCATGATCGGCACGACGATCTGCGTCGAATAATAGAGCGCCTTCATATTGACCGCATTGATGAGGTCGAAATTGTGCTCGTCCACCTCGGTCAGCGGCATGTTGCGATGGGTGAAACCGGCATTGTTGACCATGATATCGATGCGCCCGAAAGCCTCGAAGGCTGCACGCGCCACGCGCTCGACATCATCCTTGCGCGACACATCCGCCTGAACCGACAGCGCATTCTTGCCGAGATGCGCCAGTTCGTCTTCCACGCGCTTCACATTGACGTCAGCCAGCACGACTTTCGCGCCTTCGGCTGCAAATCGGTGCGCCATGCCTGAACCGAAACCCGATCCGGCACCGGTGATGATTGCGACCTTATCCTGCAGCCTCTTCATGTCATTCTCCTTTGACAAAGTCGTTTCAGACTTTGTGTGCAAATCACTTGAAACACGATTGTTATTGAAATCCATGCCCGGACCAAGGGAGAATGTCTACAGCATCGCCACAGCTCGAAGCGGTTTCAAATTGAAATCAGCAGTGCGTAAACATAAATTTAAAATTCCATTTAGCAATAAATAGTTATGGAAATTTTGCGGTACCGAAATATTGACTTTAATATACTGTTATATTTCCAATCATAAAGGATAAATATTATGAAGTATGTTTTATTATTTTCTATACCAATTCTAGCGACACCTGCCTTCGCTCGCGGAGGGCCAATTCATATAATATGCCCCCAGCGTCCATATCAGGCCGTTTATGTATGTGCCGACATAGCGAAAGCAGCCTGCGCCGCAAAGAAGACAGAAGCCGAAAAGAAGCAATGCATAACAGACACGTATGTTCAATGCCGAGGCGACTGCGAATATCGTCAATAACTGTTTTCTATCGAATAACTTTGAATATATTTGTAAATATACGAAGCCGATATTAATTTCGGCTTCGTATTTGACATAAAATTTTCTGAACATTCACTAGGCTGGGCGGTATTTAACAAGAAAAGCATTCGGACAGTCTTAATTCGAC
Source organism: Brucella haematophila (assembly GCF_005938105.1). Taxonomy (GTDB): domain Bacteria; phylum Pseudomonadota; class Alphaproteobacteria; order Rhizobiales; family Rhizobiaceae; genus Brucella; species Brucella haematophila. Next base: position 363,337 of record NZ_VCPE01000004.1, read on the forward strand.
TTTTTCGCGTATTACTGTCTTTGAAGAAGGCCCATGTTTGCTGGAATTTTGCCCCAGCATCAAAACAGATACCCGCGATGTATTCCTTCAGCACCCATCACATTATTGAGATCGCCTCCAATCGTGATTTATCAATATCGGGCAACACAGCCATTGAATTTAAATCGATTAAATTATAAACAGGGTCCGCGCATATGGCACCCTTGTCATAGTAAGCTGTGATCGTTTGGTGGATCCAAGGCTTCCGTCATCTGAATGAACTTCGCGTTCAATGACACAAAGCCTGGAAACCCGACGAGAGTTTATTAAGTCTCTGGTGTCCTTTCGCTTCTGGAATTCGTCACGTAGGCTGCTTCCCAAGCCATATGAATTTCAGAATCGAAGCATCAGACTGATTTGCGCGAACGAAAGAAGAGAGCGACAGATGACCAGCCAGACTATTCCGGTAGAGCCTTTCGACTGCATCGTTTTTGGCGGCTCGGGCGACCTAGCCGAACGCAAACTGATCCCGGCATTGTATCAGCGGCAGCGTGCAGGCCAGCTCTCCGACCCGACGCGGATTATCGGCGCGTCACGCAGCGCCATGACCGATGACGAGTATCGCAAGTTTGCGCGCGATGCCATTCATGAGCACGTCAAGCCTGCCGAAGTCGACGAAAAGCAGGTCGAAGAATTTCTGAAGCGTGTCAGCTATGTTGCGGTCGACGCCAAGTCCGAAGAGGGCTGGGATGCGCTCAAGACGCTGATTGGCAAGAAGCCGGAAAAGATTCGTGCCTTTTACCTTGCAGTCAGCCCGACCCTGTTCGGCGACATTGCCACGCGCCTCAAGAGCCATGGCCTCATCACCCGCGACACCCGCATCATCGTTGAAAAGCCAATTGGCCGCGATCTGGATTCGGCAATGGCGCTCAACGACACGCTGGGCAGCGTGTTCCGCGAAGACCAGATTTTCCGTATCGACCACTATCTGGGCAAGGAAACAGTGCAGAACCTGATGGCGCTGCGCTTTGCCAATGCGCTTTATGAGCCGCTTTGGAACTCCGCCCATATCGACCATGTCCAGATCACGGTTGCCGAAGCTGTCGGCCTTGAAGGTCGCGCCGGTTATTACAACACGGCAGGCGCACTGCGTGACATGGTGCAGAACCATATTCTCCAGCTGCTCTGCCTTGTGGCCATGGAACCGCCATCGTCGATTGAAGCGGATGCCGTGCATGACGAAAAGGTCAAGGTGCTGCGCTCGCTGAAGCCCATCACCAATGCCAATGTCGAGGATGTGACGGTTCGCGGCCAGTATCGCGCGGGCGCATCTGCCGGTGGTCCGGTTCGCGGTTATCTCGAAGACCTCGAAAGCGACACCAGCAACACGGAAACCTTCGTGGCGCTGAAAGCCGAAATCGCCAACTGGCGCTGGGCAGGCGTGCCGTTCTACCTGCGCACAGGCAAGCGTCTGGCGACCCGCGTTTCGGAAATCGTCGTGACCTTCAAGCCGATCCCGCATTCGATCTTCGGTGAAAGTGCTGGCAAGGTCATCGCCAACCAGCTCGTCATCCGACTGCAGCCCGATGAGGGCGTCAAGCAGTGGCTGATGATCAAGGATCCGGGCCCGGGCGGCATGCGCCTGCGTCATGTTCCGCTCGACATGAGCTTTGCCGAATCCTTCAGCGAACGCAATCCGGATGCCTATGAGCGGCTGATCATGGACGTTGTTCGCGGCAATCAGACCCTGTTCATGCGTCGCGACGAAGTCGAGGCCGCATGGCGCTGGGTCGATCCGATCCTCCAGGGATGGGAGTTGAACAGTCAGCCGGTCCAGGGTTACACCGCAGGGACGTGGGGGCCATCGTCGTCCATCGCATTGATTGAACGCGACGGTCGCACTTGGCACGAAACGTTGTAAGGACCCTGAAAGGAACGGCATGAACATCGAACGTCACGACTTCACCAGCGGAACGGAACTGGCGCAATCGCTTTCTGAGGCGATTGCAATCAAGCTGGCAGCCGCAATCGCTGAGCGGGGACAGGCCACACTGGCCGTCTCCGGCGGCACCACGCCGCTGAAACTGTTCGAGGTGCTGTCGCGCAAGATGATCGACTGGAACCTCGTCACGATTACCCTCGTTGACGAGCGTTTCGTGGCAACAGACAGCGATCGTTCCAACGAAAAGCTGGTACGGGACCATCTTTTGCGCGATCATGCAGGCGTGGCCCGTTTCATCGGCCTCTATAATCCGGCGGCGACGGCTGAAACGGCGGCGCTTGCTGCCGCCAGCCGCATCGACGCATTGCGCCGTCCTTTCGACGTGGTGGTGCTTGGCATGGGTAATGACGGTCATACCGCATCATTCTTCCCGAATGCCGACCGGCTCGATCAGGCGATCGATCCGGCAACGCGGGCGCTTGTCCTGCCGATCCATGCCGAAGGTGCGGGCGAAAAGCGCCTGACGCTGACTTTGCCGCTCATCGCCGAGGCCGACATGCTCGTGCTTCACATCGAAGGCGCGGCCAAGCAGGCGACGCTAGAAAAGGCGCTGTCCGGCGACGACGAACTTGAAATGCCGGTACGGGCCGTCTTCCACCATGCCCGCACCCCCATCCAGCTTTACTGGACCAGTTAAATTCCATTCAGGCCAGATTGGCACAGGTGATACCCATGCCCATGCAGTCCGCTCACAAACGCATTCAGGAAATCACCGAGCGCATCCGTGAACGCTCCAAACCAACCCGCGAGGCCTATATTGGCCGCGTGCGCGAGGCAGCGTTGAAAAAGCCGAACCGCACGGTTCTGGCCTGCGCCAATCTCGCCCATGGTTTTGCGGCCTGCGGGCCGCATGACAAAGCGGCGCTGACTGGCGACGAAGTGCTGAATCTGGGCATCATCACCGCTTATAACGACATGCTCTCGGCGCATCAGCCGTTCGAGACTTTTCCGCAGCTCATTAAACAGGCTGCCCGCGATGCGGGCGGCGTTGCGCAGGTGGCAGGCGGCGTACCGGCGATGTGCGATGGCGTCACTCAGGGTTTCGCCGGGATGGAACTGTCGCTGTTCTCGCGTGAAGTCATTGCCATGGCCGCTGCTGTCGGCCTGTCGCATGACATGTTCGATGCCGCGGTTTATCTCGGCGTCTGCGACAAGATCGTGCCGGGCCTGATCATCGGCGCACTGACCTTCGGTCATCTACCTGCGATCTTCGTGCCTGCGGGTCCGATGACCAGCGGCTTGCCGAATGACGAGAAGGCAAAGACCCGCCAGCTTTATGCGGAAGGCAAGGTCGGGCGCGAGGAACTGCTGATCTCGGAATCCAAGTCCTATCACGGTCCCGGCACCTGCACGTTCTACGGCACCGCCAATTCCAACCAGATGCTGATGGAAATCATGGGCCTGCATTTGCCGGGCGCATCCTTCATCAATCCGGGCACGCCGCTGCGCGATGCGCTGACGCGCGAAGCCGCCAAGCGCGCGCTGGCGATCACGGCCTGCGGTAATGAATATACGCCTGTCGGCGAAATGCTGGACGAACGTTCTTTCGTCAACGGCATCATCGGCCTCAATGCCACTGGTGGTTCGACGAACCATACGATCCATCTGATCGCCATGGCTGCGGCGGCTGGCATCAAGCTGACCTGGCACGATATTTCCGAGATTTCGGACGTGGTGCCGCTGCTGGCCCGCGTCTATCCGAACGGTCTTGCCGATGTGAACCATTTCCACGCTGCTGGCGGCATGGGCTTCCTCATCCGCGAGCTTCTCGACGGCGGCATTCTTCATGAAGATGTGCGCACCGTCTGGGGCGAAGGACTGCGCCCTTACGCCATCGAGCCAAAGCTTGGCGCTGACGGCACCGTCATACGCGAGCCGGTTCCCGAAAAGAGCGGCGACGACAAGGTGCTGGCGAAAATTCATTCGCCATTCCAGCCGAGCGGCGGCCTCAAGGTGCTGACCGGCAATATTGGCAATGCGATCATCAAGGTTTCCGCCGTGAAGCCGGAGCGTCAGGTGATTGAAGCGCCTGCAAAGGTGTTCAACGATCAGGCCGAATTGCAGGCTGCCTTCAAGGCAGGCGACCTGACCGGCGATTTCGTTGCGGTGGTTCGCTATCAGGGCCCGAAAGCCAATGGCATGCCGGAACTGCACAAGCTGATGACCGTTCTCGGCATCCTGCAGGATCGCGGTCAGCGCGTGGCCCTCGTCACCGATGGTCGTTTGTCCGGCGCTTCGGGCAAGGTTCCTTCCGCAATCCATGTCACGCCGGAAGCACTCGATGGCGGCGCCATCGGAAAAATCCGCAATGGCGATGTTATCCGCCTGGATGCCGTCAATGGTACGCTGGAAGTTTTGATCAATCACGCGACACTCGACGCCCGACTTCAAGAGCGTCCCGATCTTTCCGCCAACGAACATGGCATGGGTCGCGAATTGTTCCGCGCCTTCCGGCAGATTGCCGGGCGGGCGGATGAGGGCGCTTCGGTCTTCTAGCACTACAGTTGCATTCTTCGCCATGCCGGGCTGCAACGCGCAATTTCCTGCGCGCCGGTGCTCACGTACCCAAAAGTACGCTCCGCTCCGGTGCTCGAAAATCACTCGTTTCGCCACGGCCTGACGAATTTGCAACTGTAGTGCTAAGAGGCGACGCCAACAAAATAAGGCAAAGCGGGTTTTGCACCGCTTTGCCTCTCAAATCGCACCAAATGGCGTAAAGAGGCGCGAAAAACGCCTCTCAATTGTGTCAGAAAACGGGCTTTTTTACGCCCGCACTGCGGCAAGCCGCCGTCAGCGTATTTGCCATCAGCATGGCGATGGTCATCGGGCCCACGCCGCCCGGAACCGGCGTGATTGCGCCCGCAACCTTCTCCGCATCCGCAAAATCGACATCGCCGACGAGGCGGGTTTTACCCTCGCCCTTTTCCGGTGCCGGAATGCGGTTGATGCCGACATCGATAACCGTCGCGCCGGGCTTGACCCAATCGCCCTTGACCATCTGCGGACGGCCAACTGCTGCGACCAGAATATCCGCCGTGCGTGCAATCGCCGGCAGGTCCTTGGTGCGGCTATGGGCAACCGTGACCGTTGCATTGGCCGCGAGCAGCAGATTGAACATCGGCTTGCCGACAATGTTGGAACGCCCGATCACCACGGCATTGAGACCGGAAAGATCGCGGCCATGAACACGCTCGATCATGATCATCGCACCGGCTGGCGTGCAGGGCACGAAGGCCGTATCGACCTCGCCAGTGCCCAGCTTGCCGACATTGATGAAGTGGAAGCCGTCCACGTCCTTGTCCGGTGAAATCGTCTGAATGACGCGGCCTGAATCGATATGCTTCGGCAGCGGCAGCTGCACCAGAATGCCGTGAATGGCCGGATCGTTGTTGAGGCTCTCGATCAGGTCGAGAAGCTCCTGCTCCGAAGCCGTGTCCGGCAGATCATGCTGAACGGAATGGAAGCCGCATTCCTTGGCCTTGCGGCCTTTGGAGGCGACATAGACCTGGCTCGCCGGGTCTTCACCCACGATCACCACGGCAATACCGGGAACGACGCCGGTCGCTGCAACGAGCTTTTCGGTTTCGGTCTTCACCGTGGAAACCACATCCTCGGCGAGCTTCTTGCCATCGATCAACTGGGCCATAGCGAGCGCTTCTTTCTGTTCGAAATATTGGCTTTGCGAGATAAACGGGCTGCAATGTCTGGGAGATACATCACATCCGTCGGGCATACATGCCAATAAGCGTCATGGCGCGCGATGACAATTGGCGAAAGCGCGACAAAGTGAAAATCGGGACAGGATTTTCAGAAGTTTCAGGAATGATGTCAGAACCGCGTGCCACGGTTCGCGCGTACATCGTCGATGGTGCGCTGCAACTCGTCCGCTTCTCCGACCGTATCAGCCCGATTGTTCTCGACTTCCCAGCGCGCGTTCGCTTCGCGAATGACGGCGGCAAGCCGCGTTTCGCCATAGGTTTCGAGCACATCTTCGGCTTCTGGTTCGTCCGGCGCCTGCCCTTCTCTCGACGGTTCCACCCTGCTTCCAAACAGGCACGAGAACAGACCGAGCCAGAGTCCGCCGAGCAATCCGGCCAGAAGTGAATTCTGCAACGACAGACCGTGCTGACTGGATGACAAATTCGCCGGTGCGACGAGGCGCACCGTGGCTCCCGTCGCCGACAAGGTGCTCATATCACCTTGCGCCGCACGCATTTGCGCATCTTCATAAAGCGCCTGCCGTGCCGCCAGATCGCGCTCCATCGCCTGAAGGCGATTGCGGTCTTCATCCGTCGCGGGCGCTGCATTCAGCCCCCTCATTGCAGAAGCCGCCTTCTGTTCGTTTTCGACAGCTTTTCGCAGATCGGCCTGAATCAGACTACGCTGATTGGCGATTTCCGTATCGATTTCAGCAGCAAGGGTTTTGGCCGCATCGCTTTGACCGGCCGCGCGATATTGATCGACGAGCGTACCCAGCACACCTGACCGCATGTCTTCCGGCAAACCATCCTGTAACAGGCTTTCCGCCGTCATATTGCTCAAGCGACCAGCCTCGGCACCGATCCGCGCCGTTTCTGCCTTGGCGTCGGCAAATGCACTCTCAAGCGCCGCACGATCACCGTCGCCGAAATTCCGGCTGGCGCGGAATGCTTCAACCGCCGCCTTGGCGGAAGCTGCATCCGCTTCCAGCGCCTGCAAACGTTCAGGCAAACCAACATCCGGCCCGCCCGTGCTTCCTGTCAGCTGATCGCGGAAAGCCTGCGCAACGGCATTAGCAACAGCCGTTGCCGTTTGCTGTGTTGCGGCCTTGGCTTCAACCGTGACGATGCCGCTATCGAGCGCCTGCGAAAATTCCAGATGCGGGCGAAGCAATGCCGCGCCCGTTTGCCCGGAAGGCGTCGCGGGGGCAGCCTCGCCTTCCGCTGTGGTGAAACGATCAAGCGCGTGGCGTAGCTGGTCAAGAAGTGGTGGAGGCCCGAAATCCTCCGGCGACTGGATACGCGCCAGCTGGGCAGCGCGATTCAGCACCGCCTCGGATGCTATCTCGCTGCGACGTTCGGAAGGAAACACCTGCAAGGATGTAGACACGCTATAATGCTGCGGATTAAGGGCCGCATAGCCAAGTCCCAGCAACCCGCCCAATAGGGTGAAGCCCAGAATGCGGCCCCAACGCAGACGCCAGCGCCCGCGAGGCTTGGCAGGCTGCGCCATAGCGGCTGGAGCAACAACAGCAGACACCGCGTGTTCCGTTTCGGCCTGCCTTTGCACGTCCGGCGCAGGCACTGCCGTTTGCGGTGCTGTTTCCGGCTCAAGCCGGGACTGCAATTCGGCGCGTATGGCGCTCATGCGCTGGCGCATATCGGCAGCAGGATCGTGAGCCATCGAAGGTGCAGCCGGTTCGCCGTCCAGCATTTCCTGCTTGCGGCGTAGAAGCTCATCGCGACGCCTGCGATGCTCACGCTCGGCCAGCAATTCTTCGGCAAGCTCGGCGGTGGTCCTGGTCGGGCTGACATCGGGCGCGACACCCTGAGACCGGGCCAGAAACTCGGGAGCATAAGCTAATAAGGGGCGCACAACAGCAGTTTGTCCCTTGTTGTTTTGCTCAACCATCGCTTTTTCCCGATGCCTATCCAAGCCCATCTACCGGTCCGAATGCCCGGACCATCCGCCCATGATCATGCCATAGCACAGACCACGAGAATTATGGCATCCACCATGGCAAACAAACCGTTAAAATTGTAATTTTCCATAGTGATTCATACCGATGCGCGACTGGAGGAAGCCAAGATGCCAACCAAAATGGAACATCCGGTCGATATGGGACGCCTCGAAGGCATTATTCAGTTCATTCAGGCAGCAGAACGCCTGAAAAGCACATTGCGTTCCGGCCATACCGCCGAAGGCCGTCCGGAAAGTACCGCCGAACACAGCTGGCGGCTGTGTCTTCTGGTTACATTATTCGACAAGGAGCTTGGCGATTGCGACCGCCTGCGTCTTCTCAAAATGTGCCTTGTGCATGATTTGGGCGAGGCGATTTCCGGCGATGTCCCGGCCATTCACCAAAGCGCCGACGATGGCCGCGCCGAGCGTGAAAAGGCCGATCTCATAAAACTATGCGCGCCGCTTCCCGACGATCTGCGTGCGGAAATTCTTGACCTGTGGGCCGATTATAATCGCGGCACCTCCCCCGAAGCGATCTTCGCCAAGGGTTTCGACAAGATCGAAACCATGCTCCAGCATAATATCGGGCTAAACCCGCCCGATTTCGATTATGCATTCAATCTCGGCTATGGCCTCAAGCAGACCGAGCGCCACCCGCTATTGCGCCAGTTTCGCACCCTTGTGGATGCGCAAACAGCGCGCAATGCCGACCGCCAGAAGCGATCAGTTTAGCGTCGCGAAGTGTCGCAGCGTGAAGACAATCTGGTAGAGCAAGGCGAGTGTAGCAAAGACCGCATGATAACGCCGGTTGTCCCAGAACATGGCGATGACGCTGAACACGATGAAACAGACCGTCTGGATCGGATATTCGATGCCATAGAGATGATAATGATCGACGCCTTTCAACAAGGTGTCGAGGACGTCCACGACATGGATCAGCGCCAGAATACCGAAGAACCACTTGCGCCGTGACAGGAAATAATCACGATAGCCGGTATATTCCTCCATGCTGTCGGGAAAGAGCAGCGTGCATTGCAGGAAATAAAGCCCGGCATAGAAAATAACGAAAAGATATTTTTCGAATGTCCATTGAGGAATAATTCTGAGGCCAAACTCGAACCACCAGAAATGCACCACCGACAGCAGCACGAAGGCCACCCAGGCCATATGCACCGGATAGATTCTCTGCTTGCCGGGATGCTGGATGAAACGCGCAACGCCGGTGAGAAGGCGCGAAACGCACAAGCCCAGAATCATGCCAATGATGATGCGGACGTGGCCGAATGCTTCTGCTGGCGGAATACCAGTAGTCAAAGACGGATCCATTGGCCCCTCATTCCAACCGCGCGGATAAACTTAAAAATCCGCAATTTCCATGCAATTTCCTCAAGACATACTGAGCGATATTTTATGAGGCTTCAATAATTCACGGGCAAGAAAGCTATAGTTTCCGCAGTTTTATGTTTTGTCTGCTCGTATCGATCAAATATGGCACAGCCGCCTTGCGGATCGCGAAGGCAGAGGTTTATACCGTCTGCAAACAACCCGGGCGCTCCGGCGCCGAAACATTCAGACAGGCGGAACAATCACTATGCAGGATACGGTCATTCTCGTCGGTTGCGGCAATATGGGCTTCGCCATGCTCAAAGGCTGGCTCGACAACGGCATTTTGAAAGCTGGCGACGTTCATGTCGTCGAGCCGACGGATGCGCTGCGCGAGCGCGCTGCGGGCGCTGGCGTTCATGCCTATTCCAGCGCGGAAGCGCTGCCTGCCGACCTCAAGCCGCGCATGATACTGGTTGCCGTCAAGCCGCAGGTCATGAACGCTGTTCTGCCTGCCTATAAGCGCTTTGCGCCTGCCGCCACCTTTGTCAGTGTTGCAGCCGGCATCCCGGTTGCGCTGTTCGAGACGCATCTGGGCCACGATGCAGCCATCCTCCGCTGCATGCCCAATACGCCTGCCGCCATTGGCAAGGGCATGATGGTGACCTTCAAGAACGCCAATGTGACCGCCGATAATGAAGCTTTCGTCGCACGCCTGCTCGCCACTTCGGGCAAAGTTACAAGCGTCGATGACGAAGCGCTGATGGATGCCGTCACGGCGGTTTCGGGCTCCGGCCCGGCCTATGTGTTCCACTTCATCGAAGCACTGACCGATGCTGGCGTCACCGCTGGTCTGCCCCGTGAAACGGCAGGGCTTCTCGCCATGCAGACCGTGATGGGTGCGGGCGCGCTTGCCGATGCCAGCACCGACACGCCGTCGAAACTGCGCGAGCAGGTGACGAGCCCGAACGGCACCACGGCTGCTGCGCTGGAAGTGCTGATGGGCGGCGACCGCCTCAAGACGCTTGTTGCCGAGGCCGTTGAAGCAGCGCGCAAGCGTTCCGAGGAACTCGGCAAGGCCTAATTAGCAAGTCTCGGCACCGCTTCGATCAGCGCTCTGGTAACGGGCGCTTGCGGTGTCAGGATCAGCTCCTGCGTCGGGCGGTTTTCAACAACCCGCCCGCGTTCCATCACCGCAATGCGATCCGCCATAAGTGCTGCAACCGCAAGATCATGGGTGATGAAGAGATAGGCCGTCTGTTCGGCCCTTTGTATCTCCCGCAACAGATCGAGAATTGCGCCGCGCACCGTCACATCGAGCGCCGAAACTGCTTCATCCAGCACAATCAGTGAAGGGGATGTCGCAAGCGCGCGGGCAATTGCCACGCGCTGTCGCTGGCCGCCGGAAATTTCGTGCACCCCACGCCGCGCAAGCGCCGGATCAAGCCCGACCTTTTCCAGCAGATCTGCGATATCGCGTTTGATGCCGTGAATGCGCAGCGGTTCATGCAGAAGATCGCTGACACTGGTGCGGGGATTGAAAGCGGATAGCGGGTCCTGAAACACCATCTGCATGCGCGCACGGCGCCTGCGCAGTACAGCACCTTGCAATGCCAGCCAATCCTCGCCTTCGAAACGGATCGCCCCGCTTTCCAGCGGGTGCAGGCGCAGCAAAGCACGCGCAAGCGTGGACTTGCCGCTGCCCGACGGGCCGACCAGCGCCAGCGTTTCACCTTTGGCGATCTCAAGGCCGACATGGTCGAGCGCCAACGCATCGCCATAACGCGCCACCAGCCTGTCAGCCTGCAACAAAGCCTCAGCCATGGGGTGTCAACTCCAGTGCAGGCACAGCCGCAATCAGCGCGCGCGTATAGTCCGTCTGCGGTGCGTCGATGATCACCCGCGTTTCGCCGCTTTCCACAAGCCCACCCCGGCGAAAAACTGCGATACGATCCGCAAGCCCGGATGCGAGTGCAATATCATGCGTGATGAAGATCAGGGTCATGCCGTCTTCGCGCACCAGTTTGCGCAGCAGCGCCACGATTTCCTTTTGAACGATGGTGTCGAGCGCGCTTGTCGGCTCGTCGGCGATCAGCACACGGGGATTGGCAGCAATGGCCAGCGCTATGGCGATACGCTGCTTTTGCCCGCCGGAAAACTGATGCGGATAGCGGTGAAAACTCTGTTCCGCATCGGGGATATGCACGCGCTCAAGCAGGGCGAGCGAGCGCACCTTGGCGGCTTGTCTATCCAGTTTGTCGTGTGCGCGAATGGTTTCTACCAATTGCGCGCCGATACTCATCAGCGGGTCGAAGCTCGACGCCGGGTCCTGAAAGACAAAGCCGATATCGCGTCCGGGCTTCATCGGCCCCTCGGCCCAGTCAATGCGCCCCGATACCCGCGCATTGACAGGCAGAAGCCCGGCAAGCGCCAGCGCCAGCGTGCTTTTACCGGAGCCGCTCTCACCGATAATGGCAAGCGTTTTGCCCGCTTCTACATCAAGCTGGACTTTGCCCAGCGCCGTTTCGCGCCCATAGGTGACAGAGAGATTTTCCAGCTTCACAAGCAGGCTCATGATTGCACCTCGCGCCGTGTAGCGGCGGCCGTCACACCCTCGCCCGCCAGATAGACGCCAACGACGGTCAATGCCAATGCCAGTCCCGGCACAATCGAAAGCCACGGCGCGGAGCGCAGCACCGTCCGGCCTTCCGCAATCATGCCGCCCCATGTGACCCGGTTCGGATCACCCAGCCCCAGAAAGGACAGCGCCGCCTCGATCAATATGGCCGAAGCGACGATCACCGGCACCAGCGCCAGAACCGGCGGCAAGGCATTGGGCAAGATCTGACGAAAGGCGATCTCCAGCGGATGCATACCGATGGTGCGAGCCGACGCCACATAATCGCGTTCGCGGATCGATAGCACCTGCCCGCGTGTCAGCCTTGCTGCCTGCGTCCAGCTTGAAAGCACGATTGCCGCCACCAGAACCGGCAATGACGGCCCGGCAAGACTGACCAGCGCCAGCGCCAGGAGAAAGCCCGGCACGGTCTGAAAGGCCTCGGTGATCCGCATCAGGATTTCATCGACAATCCCGCCTGCAAAGCCTGCCAGCACACCGACCGCGCTGCCGACAAGGATGGAGGCCAAAGCCGCCGCAAGCCCGACAATCAGCGAGGTGCGCCCGCCATGGAAAAGCTCGGCCAGCACATCGCGCCCGAGCCGGTCTGTACCGAGCGGAAAGGCGCTATTTTCGAATGGCGCCAGCAAGGGGGAAGCAACGATCCGCAGCGGATCACCGGGGAAGAGGAGCGGCGCCAGCAGCGCGGCTGCGACGAGGATCGTCAGGATGATCGAACCCGCCAGACCTTCGCCGGTTTTGAGGCTGCGCAGAAAAACCTTCATGCCCGGGCCTTTCCTGCCGTCCGCTGGGCAATGCGCGGGTCGAGCCAGACATAGAGAAGGTCGACAACAAAATTGACCACGATCACCATGATCGCACTTGTGAGAATGACGCCCAGAAGCAAGGGCGTATCGCGGCTTGCAACGGCTTCCTGCGCCAATCGCCCGAGGCCGGGAACCGCAAAGACGCTTTCAATCACCACGCTGCCGCCCAACATGCTGGCCGCCTGCAATCCGAGCAGGGTGACCAGCGGTAACAGCGCATTGCGCGCCACATGGCGCAACACGATGCGCGGTCGTGAAATGCCGCGTGCGCGCAAAGCCCGCACGAAATCCATCCGCCATATGTCAGCCATCGCAGCGCGCATGACACGCAGATAGAGCGCCAGATAAATCAGCGCCAGCGACACAACCGGCAGCACCAGATGACGCATTACATCGCCTGCTCGCGCCAAACCCTGCTTGCCCGATGCAATCGTTTCGATGCCGCTCGATGGCAACCAGCGCAGTCGGATCGAAAACAGGATGACCAACACCAGCGCCAGCCAGAAACCCGGAATGGCATAGAGCACGAGAGAAGTGATCGACAGAAACCGATCCCGGAAACTGCCGGGTCTTGCGCCTGCGACAAGCCCAAGCAAAGTGCCGACAGCGAAGGACAGTGCCGTCGCCGCGCCCATGAGCAGAAGCGTATTGGGCAACCGCTCCAGAATGACGCCGAGAATAGGCCTGTTGAAACTGACCGACCAGCCGAGATTGCCCTGCAAAAGAGAGGCGAGATAGGCGACAAGCCGATGCCAGACCGACTGATCCAGTCCCCAGCGGGCGCGCATATCAGCTATCTGCGTTGCATCACCGCCAAAACTGACGGCATAGGCGTCAACCGCATCGCCGGGGGCAAGTTCCAACATCAGAAAGCAACCGACGACAACAATCAGCAGCACAAGAATGCTGCCGATCAAACGTTTCCGGAGAAGGGTTAGAATCTGCGCCACGCCGCGACGATACAATCAACGCGATGTTTCGTCACCGTTCTATCGCGGTTCAACCCAGGTATCGGCCCAGTTGGAAACAGCCCAGCGCGGATTGTTGGAAACATTCTTCACCCGCTCATTGGCAACCGTGATGAAACCCCATTCGGCAACATTGATAAGCGGCAGGTCCGCTTCCACTTTCTGCTGGAACTGATGGTAAAGCGCCGTGCGTTTCGCCTCATCAATCTCGCGTGCTGCGGCGGCAATCAGGGTATCCAGTTCTGCATTGGCATAGCCGCCCTGATTGGAGAATGGCACACCCGCTGGAATGCCGCTTTCAACCAGAATAGTCGTGGAGATAGCCGGATCGCCACGATAGACGGTTGGCGCAATAGCGAGGTCGAAGTCGTGGTCGGTATAGACCGCCTTCTGATGCGCCGCCGCGTCGTTGTTGACGATGCGCGCATCAATGCCAATCGCGGCCAGAGCCTGGCGCAGATAATCACCGAACTGTCTGGTCTCGTTGAAATAGGGCGCAGGCAGCAGCTTCAGCGCGAAGCGCATTCCGCCATCGCCCCGCTTGTAGCCCGCCTCGTCCAGCAGCGCATTCGCCTTGGCCACATCGAACGGATAGGACGGCACATCATCCGTATAAAACTGACTATCATAGCGTGGCACAGGACCGGTCGATGTCTTGGCATAGCCAAGGAATATGGTCTTCACCACAAAGTCGCGGTCGATCGCATGGGCAATCGCCTGACGAACCTTCAGATCCGCCAGTTCCTTGCGGCGATGATTGATTTCCACCACGAGCTGATAGGTCAGGGCCTCATAGCCCTTGGAAACGACCGTCAGCCCCGGCACTTTCGAAATACGGTCAAGGTCGGCCAGCGGCACGGCGGAGAACGCAGCCAGATCAATCTCTTCGGCCTCCAGCGCGCCGGCTGCGGCAGCCCGGTCGGGCAGAACACGATAGACGATCTCGTCGAGATAGGGCTCGCCCCCGCCCCAATAGGCATCATTCCGGACCAGCCGGTAATATTCGCCGGTCTTGTGCTCCGCATATTTGAACGGTCCCGTACCGATTAGCTTTTCATTGGCCGGATTGGCCGCAATATCGGTTCCCGCGAAAACATGTTTCGGCAGAACAGCAGTCAGCGCTGGAAGAGCGTTGCGTATGAGCTGGAACGGTGTCGGCTCCGAGAAATGAAAGATGGCGGTATGATCATCCGGCGTTTCCACCTTTTCCAGCGCCTTGAACACGACGCGGCCAAGATTTTGCAATGGCTTCCAGACCTCAAGCGCGGAAAAGGCCACATCTGCCGCCGTAAACGGCGTGCCGTCATGCCATTTGACGCCTTCACGCAGGCGGAATGTTACCGTCAGCCCGTCAGCCGAGCCTTCCCAGCCGGTGGCCAGACGTGGGCTCAAGCCGTTTTCGCCGTCGAATGAAGCTTCGGCCAGAGGTTCTACAATCTTGCTTGCAACGAAAAACACGCCATTGGAAGCGACGATAGCCGGATTGAGATTGCGCGGTTCGGAATCCGCAGCCACCACAAGCCGCCCGCCCTTTTGCTCATCACCAGTTGCCCGCGCCCATTTTGGCCATGCGGTTGACGCGGCCAAAAAAGTCGAGCCGACCAGAAAAGTTCTTCGCGACGTGGTGAATTGAGACATGACCCCTCCGGCCCCGCATTTTTCTTACCGTCAGCATATTTCTATCGCAGCCGTCCGCAAATGACAGGGTCAAAACCTGTCACCACGACAATAAATATTGAAAATCATTTCCTTTTTTGAATATTTTTACCAATAGATCAATACAGTATAATCCAATTATATGCCCGCTGATTGTTCAGTATTTCGCAGAATATTGCTGAATTAATTTTTCACATAATGCCTATCTTAAGAAATTCTCCTCTTGCCAAACAGGCGCCTTTGCATAGATCATGGTTAATTATGTGTTGTCGCATTTCGTGAGGAGCGAGCACGATCAGCACATGACGACAGGAGAATACCCCTGCTCCTGTTTCACCCACTTGCAGGCCCGATAGAAATCCGGCTGCGAGTTTTTTGAAGCTGAACCACATTGGAAGAGAGGAAACAGAAATGTCTAGTTTGCTGCCCCCGCTTCATGACGGTCACGCACCGATCTATCTTCATCACGCATTTCAGGATGCAGTTGACGCTTATGAAGATTGGACTTTGGAATCGGCCGAGCCGGTTGTTCAGGTCAATGGCAAGATTACGCGTATCAGCGTTGTCTTTCGCCGCCTGTGGAACTGCACCGACATGGTGCCGCGCCACACGCTGGAAGCATTGAAGGATATCGTTCCGTCGACACTGGTGCATGCGGAACGCTGGAAAGAAAACGCAACTTTTTCGGAAGCCGCCCATGTCATGCGCGCGGCTTTGGAACGGCGTAAGGCACGACGGCTCCCTGTCGTGTGCTGATATTTTGAAAACAGCCGAGCGGGCGGGTTCATACCCGCCCGCTTTTTTGTGCACGAAAGGTCGAACGCGGAAAGTATGATCTTTTTCAGCCGGAACGATCCCTTTATGAGCAATCAATAAGCCTCCCAAGCCCCATACAAATCATCTCAGGAGTTCCGATGCGTAAGCTGCTTACCGCCGCCCTCATTCTCGCTTTCTGCACAGCCGGATCGGCGATGGCAAAAACCATACGCGTCGGCGTCACACCCGGCCCGCACGCCCAGATCATGGAAAAGGTCAAGGAAGTGGCCGCCGCCAAGGGTCTGGAAATCGATATTCAGGAATTTTCCGATTACGTCATTCCGAACATGGCGCTGGCCGATGGCGCGATAGAAGCCAATTCATTCCAGCATCAGCCCTATCTCGACAATCAGGTTGCCGACCGCAAGTTCGACATTGTGAGCGTGGCGCAGTCCGTCAACTTCCCGATGGGCATGTATTCTAAGAAGCTGAAGGATATCTCCGAGCTTGCCGATGGCGCGACGGTTGCGATCCCCAATGATCCGACCAATGGCGCTCGCGCCCTGCTGGTTCTGGCCGATAACGGCCTGATCAAGATCGATCCGGCCAAGGGTCTGCGCGCCAGCGTCATTGATGTGACCGAAAACCCGAAGAACCTCAAATTCGTCGAGCTTGATGCAGCACAATTGCCGCGCTCGCTGGAAGATGTTGAGGCCGCCGTCATCAACACCAATTACGCCATGGAAGCTGGCCTTAACCCGGCCAAGGATCCGCTGATCCGCGAAGGTGAAAAGGCGCCCTATTTCAACATCATCGCCGTGCGCACCGCAGACAAGGACGCCGACTGGGTCAAGGAACTGGTCAGCGCCTATCACAGTCCCGAAGTGAAGGCCTTCATCGAAGATACCTTCAAGGGCTCGGTTCAGCCGTCCTGGTAAGCGGCTTCGCCCGACGCTAGAGCGGCTCCGATTAAAACGGAATCGCTCTATCTATTTGTTTTTACGCATTATCCTACGCATCGAAGCAGGATAAGAAATCAGTCCAGTGAACTGATTTCCCTGCGTAGACGCTACGCACTTTTGCTGGAAGTGCTCTATCGCAAAAGAAAACGCCGGCCCGAGAGTATCGGACCGGCGTTTTGCATTGGTTGACTGAATAGATTCAGAGCTTGCGGAACCGCACGCGTGCGCTGCGCTCGATAGCGGCAACGGTCAGTTCGTCCAGCGTCCAGCGGTCGCGCAGCATCTGGAGAAACTCCAGTTCTTCCTGCTCGACATGCAGATCGGCGGCGGCGACTTCAACCGCCAGCGCATAAGCCGTATCGTAGAGCTTTTCCGGCAGCGCGTCATGGGCAAGGTCGAGGATCTTTTCCAGACCGTCTTCATCGGCCAGCAGTGCGTAGCATTCATTGGCAAGGCGCGGCAGCTCGGCCGTATCGAACCCACGGAACACCGGAAGGCGCGTCACCACATTACCGATGGACTCCAGTTCGGCATCGGACATCGTCGTATCGGCAGCCGACGTTGTGATCATGATGTAGACGAGCGCATCCTGCGGCGAGATTTTCTTCATCGGGTACTCCTCAGCAACACTAGAGCATTTCCAGCAAAAGTGCGTAGCGGCTTTGCGTAGGATAATGCGTAAAAACAAACAGATAGAGCGGCTCTGCGATTCCGTTCCAACCGAAACCGCTCCAGGATCGGAATCAGCGTTTCCGGTTACAATTTGCGGGAAAGTTAGGAAGCCTCCTGCGGTTACGCAAGGAAATTCCGCACCAGCCGTTGACGACACGGGGTTGGCGCGCCATAGAGCATAAGCACGGATTTGTGCACCGTTTTTCAAAAATCACGCCCTTCACAGGATATCAGGATAAAACCATGACCTCGCATCGTCTGCCCGAAATCACGCTGACCCCGGAACTGACCGCGGCGGCTGCAGACGTGAAAGCATGGCCCTTTGAAGAGGCAAAGAAAATCCTCAAGCGCTATGCCAAGACCGGCCTGCCGGACACGGTGATCTTCGAAACCGGCTATGGCCCGTCAGGCCTGCCGCATATCGGCACCTTCGGCGAAGTGGCCCGCACCTCGATGGTGCGCCATGCCTTCCGTGTTCTGACGGAAGACAAGGTGAAGACGCGCCTGATCTGCTTCTCCGACGATCTCGACGGCATGCGCAAGATTCCGGACAATGTGCCGGACAAGGCCGCTCTCGAGCCTTATCTGCAAATGCCGCTTTCGTCGGTGCCGAACCCGTTCGGTGGTGAATACAAGAGCTTTGCCGAGCATAACAATGCCATGCTCTGCCGCTTCCTCGACACCTTCGGCTTCGACTATGAATTCGCAAGCGCAACGGAATATTACAAGTCCGGCAAGTTCGATGCCGTGCTGCTCAAGGCCGTCGAGCGCTATGACGATATCATGAAGGTCATGCTGCCGACGCTCGGCGAAGAGCGTCAGGCGACCTACAGCCCGTTCCTGCCGATTTCACCCAAGTCAGGCCGCGTGCTCTACGTGCCGATGAAGAAGGTCGACGCCAAGGCTGGCACGATCACTTTCGACGATGACGGCGTTGAAACCACCCTTCCCGTCACGGGTGGCAATGTGAAGCTGCAGTGGAAGCCGGATTTCGGCATGCGCTGGGCAGCGCTCGGCGTCGACTTCGAAATGTTCGGCAAGGACCACCAGACTAATTCGGAAATCTACGACCGTATCTGCGTTATCCTAGGCGGACGCGCGCCGGAACATTTCGTCTACGAACTGTTCCTCGACCAGCTCGGCCAGAAGATTTCCAAGTCCAAGGGCAACGGCATCTCGATCGATGAATGGCTTTCCTATGCGCCGACCGAAAGCCTTGCGCTGTACAATTATCAGAAGCCGAAGACGGCAAAGCGTCTTTATTTCGATGTCATCCCGAAGGCGGTGGACGAATATTTCACCTATCTTTCGGCCTATGACCGTCAGGAATGGAAAGACCGCCTGAACAATCCGGTCTGGCATATCCATTACGGCAATCCGCCAAAGGTCAACCTGCCGGTTACCTTTGCCCTGATGCTCAATCTCGTCAGCGCGTCGAATGCAGAAAGCCCGTCGGTTCTGTGGGGCTTCATCTCGCGCCACGCACCGGGTGTCACGCCGGAAAACAATCCGGAGCTGGACGCGCTTGTCGGTTACGCGATCCGTTACTTCAACGATTTCGTCAAGCCGACCAAGCAGTTCCGCGCACCGGACGATGTGGAGCGCGCTGCACTGGAAGCGCTGGATGCGAAGCTTGGAACCCTGCCTGCCGGAACCGATGGCAATGACATCCAGAACGCCATTCTGGACGTTGCCCGCGCCATCGAACGCTATCAGGATCACACCAAGAAAAGCCCGGAAGGCGGCCCCGGCGTGTCGGTTTCCTTCTTCCAGATGCTCTATGAAGTGCTGATCGGTCAGGAACGCGGTCCCCGCTTCGGCTCTTTCGTCGCGCTTTACGGTATCGACGAAACTCGCGCCCTGATCAAAAAGGCGCTGGCAGGCGAACTGGCCTGATCCGACATCCCAATGAGAAGCCCCGCAGCCACCACCCGGCGCGGGGCTTTTTTTGTGCCTGAAATCACCGCCGTGGTTTGCACCGATTGACTCTGCTCCTCACAGTAGGTAGTACGGTCTACCTACTGTGAGGAAATCCGAGATGACGACCGTTCAAACTCCATTTCCGGCTTCGACGGAAAGCGCGCGCGAAAAGCTGCTCAACGCCGCTGCAGTCCTTTTCTACAATCATGGGATTGGCGGAACGGGTATCGACGCGATCGTTGAAAAGGCAGGCGTTGCCAAGAAGAGCCTCTATAACAATTTTGCGTCCAAAGCCGATCTCGTGAACCAGTATCTCGAAGTGCGGCATGCCGAATGGCTGGGCCTTTACGATGTGCGCCTGCAACAGGCGGTCACGCCACAGGAGAAGGTTCTCGCGATTTTCGACGCCTATCAGGATCACGCCGAATTTGCCTATGAGCACGGGTTTCGCGGGTGCGGTTTGTTGAATGCCGCAGCCGAACTAACCGTCGGCGATATCGGGCGTCAGGCCGTAAAAAATCACAAGCGTGAAGTTGAAGCCTTGCTGGCGGGCCATTTGGCAGAACTGCTGCCGGAAGCGCCCGAGCGGGCGGCGGCACTGGCCCGGACATTATCCTTTCTGCTGGAAGGAGCGATGTCACGTGCCGGACTTGAGGGAAACAGCACCTGTATTCAGGAAGCGCGGGCAATGGCATCGGACATGCTGGGGACATTATGAGCACTTCATCCCGCAATTATGCGATTGGCGTCGCCGCCATTCTGTTTTCCTCCGCAGTCTGGGGCACGACCGGCACAGCGGCCACCTTTGCCCCGGAAGTGGGTGCTGCCGCTATCGGCGCGGCCGCCATGGGTGTGGGCGGACTGATGCAGGCGGTCCTTGCCGGGCGCGGCATCATGCGCGCATTGCCGCAGCTGGCCCAGCACCGGCGCAATCTCGCCCTGGGCGGACTGGCCGTCGCCATTTATCCGCTCGCTTTCTACGCCTCGATGCGCATGGCTGGCGTGACCATCGGAACCGTGGTGACGCTCGGTTCCGCACCACTGCTTTCTGCGCTGATCGAATATGTGTTCGACGGGTCCCGACTGTCCCGGCAATGGTTGTGGGGGGCCATGATCGGGCTGCTTGGCATGATCCTCATATCAGTCGCCGAGGGATCGGCCCATAGCGGCATTCAAACCGGAAGCTCCGTGCTGATTGGTATCGGGCTGGGACTGGTCGGCGGTTTGACCTATGCGCTCTATTCATGGACCGCACGCGGACTGATCCTGAGCGGCATACATTCATCCGTCGCGATGGGTGCGACCTTTGGCATTGGCGGTCTGTTGCTGATGCCGGTCCTGCTGATGACCGGCGCGCCCTTCCTCGCCTCCTGGAACAATGCCGCAGTCGGCATCTACATGGCGCTGGTGCCGATGTTCCTCGGCTATGTCTGCTTCGGCATCGGCCTTGCGCGTATTCCGGCGAGCATGGCCACGACGATCACGCTGGTCGAGCCGGTTATCGCCGCGCTGCTGGCCGTGATCATTGTCGGGGAACGCCTCCCAGCCATGGGCTGGCTGGGCGTTGCACTGGTCATCGCCTGCCTGATTGTCATCACCGTTCCGCTGAAACCAGCCTCACGCACAATCCCGAAGGCAACAGCCGAAGCCTAGTTTGCCGGTGCAGGTGTTGGCGCCGCCGGCGCTGGCGGGAATTCACCCTGCTGCGGAGAAGGTGAGGACGGTTGCGGCTCCGTTTCTGGCGCGAGCGGCGACGGATTGTTCAAACCATTGCCCGGGTCAGGCTCGAGGCTCTGCAAAGAAGCATCGGGCTTGTCTCCGAAAATGCCAAGACGTGCATCTTCCGCCTTGCGGCCCGCATCGGCATAAGCACCGTCTGGCGCGGCCTTTGCCCAGCCATTCGTCACCAGCCATTCGGCGGCATCGTCATTGCCCAGCTTGCAAGCAGTGGCGATAGCAGCGCCGCTGTCGTTCTGCGGCAGTCGGCACATGATGGCACGCGAACGCAGCCATTGCCGGAAAGCCGTCCGCGCCTGCATGCCGCAAGGCCAGCTTTCCCCTGCTGCCGTCTGGCAAGTCTGCTCGACCGGCACGACCTCGATGCCCTGCAAATCAATCAGGCGACCCTGGCTTTCCAGCCGTCCCGCAGCCACAGCGACGGGGCGTTGCAGAAGCTGCATATCCTCGTTCTCGCCAACCTGCGTGAGTGGCTGAGTGCTGGTCTCCGTCGGCGCGACGGGTTCCGGCGGCTTTGGCGAGGCGGCCAATCCCAGATCGCTGAGCGGCGGCCGCGGCGCTTCACGTTGAAGCCCGTTTGCCTCATCGCTGGAATTGCCGGATGGCGCATTTTGTTGATCACCCGCAGGCGGGGTCTGTGTCTTCGCGTCGGCGTTGCTATCCGGTTCGTTATAATCGAACTGTTCGACAACAATGCCGTTGCCGGAACCGCCATTCGGCTTCGCCGCATCGCCATCACTGGTGATCACCTGCACCGGCCCATCGAGCGCGCCGTAAAAAGGGGCAATGAAAGCTGCGGCCAGCAGCGCGCCGGTCAATCCGGCGAGACTGCCATAAACGAAGCGCGAATGGCTTCTTGTCTGCGACTGCGCCATTACTGGCTGGCCCATAGAATTCTGGCGATCCATTCCACATCCTTGGTTTCAAAGCTGCGGTTTGAATGCTCTGGATTGAGCGAATGCAATTCGATTGTACGTGGTGTCTGGCGATAAAGGATTTTGGCCATGACTTCTCCGTCCTTGGTTCGCACCACCACGCGGTCGCCGCGACGCACCGGCGCATTGGGCGCGACGATCAACGTATCGCCGTCACGGTAAAGGGGCAACATGCTGTCGCCCGAAACTTCCAGCGCATACACACCTTCGCTGGTGCCCACAGGAAATTCCACAATGTCCCAGCCCTGCCCTGCGGGAAAACCGGCATCGTCGAAATAGCCGCCTGTACCAGCCTCCGCCATGCCAAGAAGCGGGATCGGCTGCGGATCCTGCAAATACTCGCCGAAACCCTGGTTCGCAGTACCGCTGCCACCCATCAGGCGCGTGAGTTCTTCAAAGCTCGCGCCAGTGGCTTCCATCACCTTGGCGAGCGACTCCGTCGAGGGCCAGCGCGCGCGGCCATCGGCAGCGTAACGCTTCGATTTGTTGAAGGTCGTGGGGTCAAGACCGGCGCGGCGCGCTAGCCCCGACGCGCTCAGGGAATGACGCTCGGCCAACGCGTCTATCGCCGCCCAGATGCTGTCGTGAGAAAACATGGTATGATCCGCCAATTTCAGGCAGGTCTCTTCCCACGACGAACTCGAAACCATGGGGGACGCGCCGCTTAGGATTTTAAACCTATAACTTGTGCCGACTTTTGCCAGAACCTACCGAAAATTGGGGTTTTGCGCAAGATGCACGAATTGACAGGGAAAATTTTCTTAATTAGCTGTCGCCGAAAAGTGGGGGCAATAAAAAAGCGCGGTGTTTTCACACCGCGCTTTCCAGATTTTCGAAGCCTATGGATCAAGCCGCTTTTTTGGTTTCGCCCTTGTAGGGGTTGAACCGCTGGTAGAAGCTTTCGCCGTTCTCGGCCATGTCGAGAAGCAGCTTCGGGGCCTTGAATTGCTGGCCGTATTTCTTCTGCAACTCCTTGGCAAGCTTGACGAATTTCTTCGCGCCCATGCCATCAATATAGGACAGCGTGCCGCCCGTATAAGGTGCAAAACCGAAAGCCAGGATCGAGCCGACATCCGCCTCGCGCGGATCGGTGACAATGCCTTCTTCCATCACGCGGGCAGCTTCGAGAGCGATGGTGACGAGGAAGCGTTCCTTCAGCTCCTTCACATCGATCTTGTCGGGGTCCTGCTGCGGATAGAGATCCTTGAGACCAGCCCAGAGATGCTTCTTGGCAGGCTTGGCCGGGTATTCGTAGAATCCCTTGCCATTCTTGCGGCCCTTGCGGTCGAACTCGTTGACGAGCCTGTCCACCAGTTCAACATGGCGCGGATCGACAGCCTTCTCGCCAAGATCGGCAAGCGTTGCCTTGAGGATCTTCTGCGAGAGATCGATGGCGGTTTCGTCATTGAGCGCCAGCGGACCAACGGGCATACCGGCCATACGGGCGGCATTTTCGATCATCGCAGCCGGAACGCCTTCGACCAGCATGTTGTAGGCTTCCGACATATAGCGCAGCACGCAACGATTGACGTAGAAGCCGCGCGTGTCGTTAACAACAATCGGCGTCTTCTTGATCGCGCGGACATAATCGAGCGCGACGGCCAAAGCCTTGTCGGAGGTCTTCTTGCCGAGAATGACTTCCACCAGCATCATCTTATCAACAGGCGAGAAGAAGTGGATGCCGATGAAGTTTTTCGGACGCTTCGAGACCTTGGCAAGACCACTGATCGGCAGGGTCGAGGTGTTCGATGCGAAAATCGCCGAAGACTTCAGCACTTCCTCGGCCTTCTCGGTCGCAACGCGCTTGACGTCGCGGTCTTCGAACACGGCTTCGATCACCAGATCGGCGCCGTCGAGTTCAGCATAGTCAGGCGTTGCAGTGATGAGCGACAGGAGCTTTTCCTTGTCGGCCTCGGTGGCACGGCCCTTCTGCATTTCCTTGGTCACGAGATCAGCCGTATGGGCCTTGCCCTTGTCGGCGGCTTCCTGATCGCGGTCGATCAGCACCACCGGAATGCCCGCCTTGGCGGTGACATAGGCAATGCCTGCACCCATGAAACCAGCGCCGATGACGCCGATTTTCTTGAGCTTGGTCGGCTTTTCATCCGCCGGGCGGCGTGCGCCCTTGTTCAGTTCCTGCAACGACACGAACAGCGAACGGATCATCATGCCCGCTTCGGTCGTCTGGAGGATTTCGGTGAAATAGCGCTGCTCGATTTTGAGGCCGGTATCGAATGGCACCAGCAGGCCCTCGTACACCGACTTCAGAATAGCCAGCGCCGCCGGGTAATTGCCGGATGTTTCGCGGCGCAGAATGGCGGTCGCAGCAGGCCAGAGATTGGCGCCTGCGGCGGAATAGATCGCGCCGCCCGGCAGCTTGAAGCCCTTCTCATCCCAAGGCTGAACCGGCTTGAGGCCGCCCTTGATGAGCTTCTTGGCGGTTTCAACCAGCTTCTTTGCCGGTGCGACTTCCGTGACGAGACCCATCGCCTTGGCGCGCTGCGCCGTCAGGCTGGAGCCGGTCGTCATCATCTGGAGTGCATCCTGCTGGTTGGCAAGACGCGGAACGCGCTGCGTACCACCAGCGCCCGGGAACAGGCCGACCTTCACTTCCGGCAGCGCCAGCTTCACACCCGGCGCATCCGACACAACACGCGCATGGCAGGAAAGCGACATTTCAAACGCACCGCCCATGCAGGTGCCGTTGATGGCTGAAACCCACGGCTTGCCGCTGGTTTCCAGCTTGCGGAACAGACCACTCATCTTGCCGACATTGTCGAAGAGAGACTGGACAGCGCCCTGTGGGTCCTTGGCCTTCTGCTTCTGGAACTCCTTGAACATGCCTTCCAGCATGGTCAGGTCGGCACCGCCGGAGAAGCTTTCCTTACCGGACGTGATGACCACGCCCTTGATCTTGTCGTCCGCGACCACCGCGTCGATGATGGCGTTCAGTTCCTGCATCACCTCGACGGTGAACACATTCATCGACTTTTCAGGCATGTCCCAGGTAACGAGGGCAATGCCGTCGGCGTCGGTCTCAACTTTGAAATTCGTGTAAGCCATTCGTAAAAACCTCCCTCGCTTTATACGCGCTCGATGATCGTCGCCGTGCCCATACCGGCACCGATGCACAAGGTCACCAGCGCGGTGTTGAGATCGCGGCGTTCCAGCTCATCCAGCACCGTACCGAGGATCATCGCGCCGGTTGCGCCAAGCGGATGGCCCATAGCAATCGCGCCGCCATTGACGTTGATCTTGTCGTGCGGAATATCGAAGGCCTGCATGTAGCGCAGGACCACAGCGGCGAAAGCTTCGTTGAGTTCGAACAGGTCGATGTCCGAAATCTTCAGCTTGGCCTGCTTGAGCAGCTTTTCCGTTACATCGACCGGGCCGGTCAGCATCAGCGCCGGGTCGGAGCCGATATTGGCGAAAGCGCGGATGCGGGCACGCGGCTTGATGTCGAATGCCTTGCCTGCCTTCCTGGAGCCAACCAGAACGCCCGCCGCACCGTCGACGATGCCCGACGAATTACCGGCATGGTGGACGTGATTGACCGTTTCGATTTCCGGATGCGCCTGAATGCCAACGGCGTTGAAACCGCCCATTTCGCCCGGCATAACGAAGGACGGGTTCAACTGTCCAAGCGCCTGCATGTCGGTCGTCGGGCGCATATGTTCATCATGGTCGAGAATGGTCAGGCCATTCTGATCCTTGATCGAAATGACCGAATTCTTGAAATAACCCTTTTCCCACGACTTGGCGGCGCGCTTCTGGCTTTCGACAGCATAGGCATCGACATCGTCGCGGCTGAAACCGTATTTCGTGGCAATCAGATCGGCAGAAACGCCCTGCGGCATGAAATAGCCGGGGAAGCCGACCGATGGGTCCATGTACCAGGCGCCGCCCGACATGCCCATGCCGACGCGGGACATGCTTTCAACGCCGCCAGCAACCACCAGTTCGTCCGCGCCGAAAGCAACTTTCGCGGCAGCGAGGTTGATCGCATCGAGACCAGAAGCACAGAAGCGCGAAATCTGGATGCCCGGAGCCTTGAAGTCGTAACCGGCTTCAAAAGCGGCAGAGCGCGGAATGACAGCGCCAGCTTCGCCGACCGGATCGACACAGCCGAAAATAATGTCATCGACCTTTGCGGTATCGATGCCGTTGCGGTCGCGCAGGGATTCCAGAACCTTCGCGCCCAGACGCACGGCAGGCACTTCATGCAGGCTACCGTCTTTCTTGCCGCGCCCGCGCGGCGTCCGCACGTGATCGTAAATATAAGCCTCAGCCATTTTTTCTCCTTCCCGCCGGGTCCGAAGAACCCGGCCTAACCTTTAAAATGTCAGCAGAAAATCAGAACGCGTCCGCAGGCAGCGCCATCATGCTATCCGCACCCGACTGGATGCGCGCGAGATGGGCGGCACTTTCCGGCATAATACGCTCGAAATAGTACCGTGCAGTGACGAGTTTCGCTTCAAGATAAGCCTTGTTGCCTTCGCCTGCCGCCAGCTTTTCTTCTGCGACCTTGGCCATGCGGCCCCACATCAGCCCCAGCGCAACCAGGCCGAACAGATGCATGTAGTCATTGGACGCAGCACCGGCATTGTCGGGCTTCGCCATGGCATTCTGCATCAGCCACATGGTGGCGGCCTGAAGATCGTTGAGACCTTTCTTCAGATGCTTGGTGAAGAAGGACAGCTTTTCATTGTCGCGATTGGCTTCGCAGAATTCGCCCACTTCCTTGAAGAAGGTCGTAACAGCACGGCCGCCATTCAGCGCCAGCTTGCGGCCGACCAGATCGAGCGCCTGAATACCGTTGGCGCCTTCATAGATCATGGCGATACGCGCATCGCGCACATACTGGCTCATGCCGTGTTCTTCGATATAGCCGTGGCCACCGAAGACCTGCTGAGCCATGACGGCATGTTCAAAACCCTTGTCGGTCAGAACGCCTTTCAGAACCGGCGTGAGCAGACCGACCAGATCGTCGGCGGCCTGACGCTCGGCCTCGTCACCGGAGCGGTGCGCAATGTCGGAGTTCAGCGCCGTCCAGAGGATGAACGCACGGCCTGCTTCGTTGAAAGCGCGGATCGTCATCAGGTTCCGACGGATATCCGGATGCACAATAATCGGATCGGCCTTCTTTTCCGGCTCTTTCGCGCCGGAAAGGGCGCGGCCCTGAATGCGCTCGCGGGCATAGATCGCTGCATTCTGATAGGCGGTTTCGGCGATTGAAAGCCCCTGCAAGGCAACGCCCAGACGCGCCTCATTCATCATGGTGAACATGGCGCGCAGACCCTTATGCGCCTCACCGATCAGGAAGCCGGTCGCCTCGTCGTAATTCATGACGCAGGTGGAATTGCCGTGAATGCCCATCTTTTCTTCAATAGAACCACAGGAAACGCCGTTGCGTGTGCCCGGATTGCCATTCTCATCCAGAATGAACTTCGGCACGATGAAGAGCGAAATGCCCTTCACGCCTTCCGGTGCACCGTCGATACGGGCGAGCACCAGATGGATGATGTTGTCCGACATGTCGTGTTCGCCAGCCGAGATGAAAATCTTCTGGCCGGAAATCTTGTAGGAGCCGTCGCCCTGCGGCGCAGCACTGGTGCGCAGAAGGCCCAAATCCGTGCCGCAATGCGGCTCGGTCAGGTTCATCGTGCCGGTCCAGGTGCCTTCCACCATCTTCGGCAGATAGGTATCCTTCTGCTCATCCGTGCCGTGCGCGAGGATTGCGGCAATCGCGCCCTGCGTCAGGCCGGGATACATGGTGAGCGCCATATTGGCGGACGACATATATTCGCCAACTGCGGTGTGTAGCAGATAAGGCAGGCCCTGGCCGCCATATTGCTCCGGCACGGCGAGGCCGAGCCAGCCGCCTTCGCGGTAGAGATCGAAGGCTTCCTTGAAACCCTTCGGCGTGGAGACACTGCCATCGGAGGCGCGCTTGCAGCCTTCGCGGTCGCCGCTGTGATTGACCGGAAACAGGGTGCCCTCAGCGAGCTTCGCACCTTCCGACAGGATCGCCTCGACCACGTCGGGCGACGCGTCGGCAAAGCCCGGCAGATTGTTGTAACGCTGATAGTTCAGAACGTCGTTGAGTACGAAATTCGTATCTTCAACGGGCGCGCGATAGCTCGGCATCAAAATCCTCCAAATTCATCACCTGAGCCAGCCCCGCGATAGACGGATACCGGCTCCAAACCGCGTTTCACACCTGCTGCCTGCTTTATTAGAAAAACATCGTGACAGCCGATATGTTGCAACAAAAAAGGACGTTCTCACTCGAAAACCTGCCATTTTTGCAGCATTCTGGCCAGCCTCAACCCAATCTCAGGTCGAGCCGGACCAGTTCGGACTCAAAACTAGCGCAGTTTGACGTTTCCGTAAACGTCAAAATTTCGCGAGCAGATGCGTTGCGTGAGAAGGCAGTTTTGCGGGGGCCAAGATGGCCACGTGAATAGAGACCGCAGCAGTATGGCAGAAGCCTTTCGTCAAACCAAAAACTCGCCCGCAACAAGCAAGACCATACAAGCGATCGCTAATGTAAAATTGCCACCGCTCTTTTGCCGTTTCGCGAAGTAATAATTACTTCAATAATAAGCTGCCTTCATAAAAAGGCGCATTTTAAAAAATTGGGAGAAGTACAATGCATACTAAAAGCAATCCTGCGATCAAGTCCGCGGTCGCATTTGAAGATGTGTTAAAGGGTCTTTCTGCAACACTCACGGCACCAGACAATACTGAAGACTGCCCAGGATTTACAAAGAGAAAATAATTAAAACTCTGCTTAAGCTCATTAATCAATGCTGGATGGAGATTAGGGGGTAATTCACCCCCTAATTTTTCAATTGGAAAGGATGACTTTCATGACGAAACATTTTGAAACACCGGTTATCTTTTCGCTCGATCCAGAGGCGGCAATTGATTTCTGCGATCAGTATTTGACGAAGAACGGCATCATGCTCTCGCTTGCAGATTTGCGCGACAAAGAGCTGACGGCGGACCTGGCAAGTCAGGCAGCATACGTTTTTGCCGATTTGCTCACAGACCTGCAATTTCAGTTGGATAGCCTCGAAATCGGGATCGTCGCGGTCGATATTCCATCCATCTTTGAAGATGCCACATTAGACGCCACTGCTGGAGCCTTGTTAGGTATCGCGCTGATTCAGGCGCTTATGCCGACCCTTTATGATGGGAAAAACCAGACACCATTTTCTGTCTTTACGACATCGACAGATAGCCGCCAAAGGCTGGAGCGCGTCGGCTTGCAGGATCTGGTTCCGTTGGGCCGACTGGAGTTTCACTCCGACAGTTCTATCACCGGAAAGACCGTGTCCGTTCCCGACTATATAGCGCTTTATAACATCGCCATTAACTTTGAAGAGCGCGGCTGTTTCCACTGGGTGCCGACATGTAAAATCGACGGCATTGCCGAGCTTGTGAACAAGGTTGGCTTATCGAAAGAATATTATTTCAAGCTCAACCCCGCCGTCTACGAAGATGGGCAGAATGATGTGATGGTCATAGAGCATCGCGTCAAAGCGGCCATTTTCAGCAGCGCCCAGAATGGTTCTACCACGACCTATATGAGCGGAAGTTTCGACGGGACCGTCGGTGAAGAACACACAGAATCCCGCGATCTTTTCACCGATATCGTAGACGCCATATCAGCAAACAAATTTCGTTATTCCATCCCGCAGGAAAGCCGCAGGCTGCTTATAATGAATAACGCAAACGGCTTTCATGCCCGCGATGGTTTTGAAAAGCCCTTGCCCGACGTTTCCGTCAACCGGGTTTACCTTCGCTGCACATCGGTGGCTGGCAAGGTGGTCGGCGAAGTTTTGGATGAGTGATGCAGCCAAGCTCTCAACCAGCCAAGGCTGACCAGTGCCCACTCAGTGGCTCAGCAGCGTCTGCATTCGGTCCTGATGGTGCAAGCCCACTTCCCGGACAATCTCGGCAATCTGCTTGAGTTGGGACGACAGCGGATTGCTTTTGCGCCAGACCAGACCAATCGTTCGCGACGGACGCGGCTCGGCAAGGCGGAACATGCAGACATTCGCCGCGAGCGTTTCCGTATAAACAGCCATCTCCGGCACGAGCGTGATGCCTATACCTGCGCCCACCATCTGGACAAGCGTAGACAGCGAGCTGCCTTCCATCAGTTCGCGCGGTGGCGCATCCGCAATATTGCAGAAAGACAGGGCCTGATCGCGGAAACAATGCCCTTCTTCCAGAAGAAGCAACCGCATTTCATGCAGTTTTTCGGCGCTTGGAACCGGCTTGCCCGCATCTTCCAGCGGGCGCATCAGCACAAATTCCTCCTCAAAGAGCGGCACTTCCTGCAAGGAAGGCTCGGAAATCGGCAAAGCGACGATCGCCGCATCCAGCCGCGCTTCCAACAGGTCTTCGATCAGCTTCTGGGTGATTGCCTCACGCGGGCGGGGCTCCAGCCCCGGATAACGCTGGGTCAGCGTCTTGATCACTTCCGGCAGAAGATAAGGCGCAACCGTCGGGATCACGCCGAGACGCAGACGACCGGTGAACGGGCCATGCGCCGCACGCGCCAGCTCTTCCAGCTCGTCAACCGAGCGCAAAATGCCGCGCACCCTTTCCGCGAATTCCTCACCGAGCCCGGTCAGGCGGATTTGCCTGCCGCCACGCTCCACCAGCGGCGCGCCGATCAGGTCTTCCAGCTCCTTGATCTGCAAGGACAATGCGGGTTGAGAGATGGAACATGCCGCCGCTGCACGCCCAAAATGGCTCAATCGCGCCAGCGAGTCGAAGTAGCGGAGGTGTTTCATCGAGAGGCCAATCATAAGCTCAGCATATCGCAGCCTTTAGAATATACAATTGGAATTTATCGAACGCATTGGTTACCGTACCCATACTGACTGTTGGTTCCGGAGTGACCGCCTTCATAATGCGGTCGCTTCGGCGTGCCAGTGTCAGCCGCTCGTTCTATTTAGCGAAAGCCATCTTTGGGAAAGCCATCGGAGAGCAATCATGGACGTAAAGACGAAATCGGCCGGAAAATGTCCGGTCATGCATGGCGGCAATACCGCGCTTGGCAATTCTGTCATGGAATGGTGGCCCAATGCGCTGAACCTCGACATTCTGCACCAGCATGACACCAAGACCAATCCGCTGGGCAAGAACTTCGATTACAAGGAAGAACTGAAGAAGCTCGACGTGGAAGCTCTCAAGACCGATCTGCGCGCACTCATGACGGATAGTCAGGAGTGGTGGCCTGCCGATTGGGGCAGCTATGTCGGCATGATGGCTCGCGTGACCTGGCACGCCGCCGGTTCGTACCGCACCTCTGACGGTCGCGGTGGCGCCAGCACCGGCAACCAGCGTTTTGCTCCGCTCAATTCCTGGCCGGATAACGTCAACACCGACAAGGGTCGCCGTCTGCTGTGGCCGATCAAGAAGAAGTACGGCAACCGGCTTTCCTGGGCCGACCTGATCGCGCTTGCCGGTACGATTGCCTATGATGTCGCCGGTCTCAAGACTTTCGGCTTCGCCTTCGGTCGCGAAGATATCTGGGCGCCTGAAAAGGACACCTATTGGGGTGACGAAAAGGAATGGCTGGCGCCAAGCGACGGTCGTTACGGCGATGTGACCAAGCCGAGCACGCTGGAAAACCCGCTTGCTGCGGTCCAGATGGGCCTCATCTATGTCAACCCGGAAGGCGTCAACGGAAAATCCGATCCGCTGGCAACGGCAGCGCAGATGCGCGAAACCTTTGCCCGTATGGGTATGGATGATGAGGAAACCGTGGCTCTGACCGCTGGCGGCCATACCATCGGCAAAACCCATGGCAATGGCGATCCGGCCAATCTAAGCCCTGATCCGGAAGATGCAGGCCCTGAATATCAGGGACTGGGCTGGATGAACACCAAGGGCCGCGGCATTGGTCGTGACACGGTTGTTTCGGGCCTCGAAGGCGCTTGGACCACCGAACCGACCAAGTGGGACAATGGCTTCTTCGAGATGCTGTTCAAGCACGACTGGCATCTGGTGAAGAGCCCGGCTGGCGCATCGCAGTGGGAACCTGTTTCGATTGCCGAGCAGGACAAGCCGGTTGACGTGGAAGACCCGTCGATCCGTCTGAACCCCATGATGACCGATGCGGATATGGCGCTGAAGGTAGATCCGATCTACCGCGCGATTTCCGAGCGTTTCATGAACGACTTTGACGCGTTTTCGGAAGTCTTTGCCCGCGCATGGTTCAAGCTGACCCATCGCGACATGGGCCCGAAGACCCGTTATATCGGCCCGGATGCGCCGACCGAAGATCTCATCTGGCAGGACCCGATCCCGGCTGGTCGCACCGATTACGACGTAAAGGACCTCAAGGCCAAGATCGCCGTTTCCGGTCTTTCGGTTTCCGATCTGGTTTCCACCGCCTGGGACAGCGCCCGCACCTATCGCGGTTCGGATTTCCGCGGCGGTGCAAACGGCGCCCGTATTCGTCTCGCTCCGCAGAAGGATTGGGAAGGCAACGAGCCGGAACGTCTGGCCCGTGTTCTCTCGGTTCTGGAACCGATTGCAGCGGCATCTGGTGCAAGCCTGGCCGATGTCATCGTGCTGGCTGGCAATTATGGTGTGGAACAGGCAGCCAAGGCCGCCGGTGTCGACATTGAAGTGCCATTCGCTCCGGGACGCGGCGATGCAACGGCCGAGCAGACCGATGCTGAAAGCTTCGCTCCGCTTGAACCGCTGGCAGACGGTTTCCGCAACTGGCAGAAGAAGGACTATGTTGTCAGCGCCGAGGAACTGCTCCTCGACCGGGCACAGCTCATGGGCCTCACCGCCCCTGAAATGACGGTCCTTGTCGGCGGCATGCGCGCCATCGGCACCAACCATGGCGGCACGTCGCATGGCGTCTTCACGGACAAGGTCGGCGCTTTGACGACGGATTTCTTCGTCACACTCACCGACATGCATAATTCGTGGGTTCCGACGGGCGAAGGCCTCTACGAAATCCGCGACCGCAAGACCGGTACGCCGAAGTTCACCGCAACACGCGTCGATCTCGTTTTCGGTTCGAATTCGATCCTTCGCGCCTATGCGGAAGTCTATGCCCAGGACGACAGCAAGGAGAAGTTCGTGAAGGACTTCGTTGCCGCCTGGACCAAGGTGATGAACGCCGACCGTTTCGATCTGGCATAAACACTGATCCGACGAAAAAGCCTCCCCCGAATGTTCGGGGGAGGCTTTTTTTATGCGCCTCGCTGAAATGGCTTCAGCGAGGCATGTTTCCTTACTTCGCCACGTCGATGGCAGCGCTCAACTCTTCAACCGCCTGATCCGCCGTCAGCTGACCGTTGAACTGGCGGGTGATGACATCGAACATCGCATTCTTGATCGCGGTCGGCTGTGCGTGCGATTGCGAGAAGGAGCCGAGCAGCGATCCGCTCTTGTCGGCGGCGGCCAGATCCTTGATCGCCTTTTGTCCGCATTCGTCGAATGCCGTGGTCGGCACATCGGTACGCGCCGGTGCCGAGCCTTTCACCACATTGAAGGCCGACTGGAAATTGACGTCTTCCACAGCGGTTGCGAGTGCAAGCTGCGCCTTGCGCTTGTCCTCACCCACTTCAAAGACAGCAAACTGATCGGCATTGAACGCCACGGAACCTTCCGTTCCGGGGAAACGACCGCAAACGAAATCAGCGCCGGGCTTTTTTCCAGCCTTGGTGAACTCGCCCTTGGCCCAATCGCCCATGAACTGCACGCCCGCCTTGTCATCAATGACCATGGCCGAGGCGAGATTCCAGTCGCGTCCCGAGAAATTGTCGTCCACATAAGTGCGTAGCTTCGCCATCCGCTCGAATACCTGCTTCATGGTATCGCTCTTCAGGGCTTCCGGATCGAGATCGATCAGCGCCTTCTTGTAAAAATCCGGCCCGAACGACATCACGACACTGGTGAAGATAAGCGCTTCCTGCCAGGGCTGTCCGCCATGGGCAATCGGCGTGATGCCCTGCGCCTTGAACTTGTCCAGCAGCGCGATAAGCTCATCCCAGTTTTGCGGTACTTTTCCGCCAGCCTTGTCGAGCGCGGCCTTGTTGTACCAGGCCCAGTTGGTGGAGTGCACATTGACTGGCGCAGCGATCCAGTGGCCGTCATATTTCGAGAAGTGCTGGATTGCGGGCGGGATAACCTTATCCCAGCCTTCCTTGTCGGCTACCTCGTCCAGATTGCCGAGCACGCCCTGCTGTGCCCAATCCAGAATATCGAAGCCCTGCATCTGCACGGCAGCTGGCGGATTGCCCGCCGTCACACGGGCGCGCAAGGTCGTCATGGCAGCCTCGCCCGCACCACCTGCAACCGGCATATCGACCCAGCCAATACCTTGTTTCTGAAGGTTTTCCTTCAGGAGATTAAGCGCTGCGGCTTCGCCGCCCGAAGTCCAGTAATGGAGGACTTCCACGCTTTCCTCGGCCTGCGCAAAACTTGCCCCACCCAAAATGCTGACACCCGCCAGCAGCATTCCCATCATCAAGCGCATTCTCATATCTCCTCGTTAAGAATGATGTAACTTATCATGGACTTGGGCGAACGAAATTCACTATAGCGTTGGCGCGAACATGCTGTTGGCTACCAGCTTACACTTCATCTTTCAGCGTTTCTTTCTGCGTAATGAGGCGCGCCGAATGCTGCCCCGAAATGAAGACCCAGAGCCAGCTGAGCGCCACCGCCAGACGGCTGCGCGTACCAATGAGAAAATAGATATGGGCAAGCCCCCATATCCACCAGGCGATCCAGCCCTTCAAACGCAATGACCCGAAATCGATAACAGCCGCGCTTGGGCCAATGGTGGCAAGGTTGCCAAGATGCTTGTAACGGAAAGGGCCCGGTGCCGCACGATTGGCAAAGCGCGCATTGATCACCTTCGCCACATATTTGCCCTGCTGCTTGGCGGCAGGCGCAATGCCCGGCACCGGCTTGCCATCAGCGGTTTTGACCAGAGCCGTATCCCCGACGATGAAAATTTCGGGATGGTCTTTCACCGTCAGGTCCGGTTCAACTACGGCGCGGCCTGCGCGATCCTGCTCGGCGCCCACCCATTCGGCGGCTTTTGATGCCTGCACACCCGCCGCCCAGATAACAGTGCGGCTGGCCACCTGTTCGTCACCGATGGAAATGCCCCTGGCATCGCAGGCCGTGACGGGCGTGCCGGTTCTGACTTCAACGCCCATTTTCGTCAGCGATTTCTCCGCATAATCCGAAAGCGACGGTGGAAAAACCGGCAGAATGCGCGGCCCTGCTTCGACGAGAATGATACGTGCTGTGGACGTATCGATATTACGGAATTCTTTGACCAAGGTGCGGTGAGCCAGTTCCGCAATGATCCCCGCCAGCTCCACGCCGGTCGGCCCCGCACCAATGATGCTGAATGTCAGCAGCGCCTTGCGAACCTCGGGATCGGTTTCCAGCTCGGCCTGCTCAAAAGCCAGTAGAAGACGACGGCGAATTGTCGTTGCGTCTTCCAGCGCCTTCAGGCCCGGTGCATAGGGCTCCCACTCGTCGCGTCCGAAATAGGCGTGCCGCGCACCGGTCGCCAGAACAAGCGTGTCATAATCGATGCTCGGCCCATCCCTGAGATGGACCTTGCGCGCCTGCGTGTCCACGCCGGTCACTTCAGCCAACAGGGTGGAAACCTCTTCGCGATTGCGAAAAACGGAGCGGATTGGCCAGGCAATTTCCGACGTTGCAAGCACAGTCGTAGCAACCTGATACAACAATGGCTGAAAGAGATGATGATTTCTGCGATCGATGATGGTGATCGATGTGTCCGGACTTTGCAGATCTTTCGCCAGCTGCAAACCCGCAAAACCGCCGCCGACAATCACTACGTGATGCTGAACCAATTCGCTTTTCCTTTCGCAGCCTGCACCCTGTCGAGGACACACCATACACGCGAGAGCTTGATCCGCCTTTCAATAATCAGTGTTAGCGTGGGGGATGTCCGCTCGGTGTAATAAGTAGCGCTGCGCGGAAAAAAGTCAGCCCGCAGCCGATGGTCGGATGCGGGCTTTTGAAACTGAGAATGGCATTCGATAGTGCGGACTGGCCTCAGCGCAGAAGATAGGCTGGTGTTTTGGGGTCGAAGCCAACAATGCGCTGCCCCTCGGCAAAGGCTGCACGCAGCGTCTCGCGAAGCGATAGCCGCGCCGTCATGGCCGCCGCCGGGTCTGTCGCAAGCAACTGATCGATATCGGCGGGGAATTCCACACGGCGAATATCGGCGGGAAACTCAAGCTTCTGCCCTTGAGAACGCGCTTCAACGCGTGGATCGTCCAACTGCCAATCGGCCACGATGCGATCCGACGGAAGCCCCGCATTGATGCCGACCATCGGACCATAGTAATCGTTATGATAGGTGGAGGATGTGGCGCCAAGGCTTGCAATATTCAAACCGGCATTGACCGCTCGAATGGGATCATAGGTCCAGCGCACAAGCGTCACGCCTCTTGCAAGGCACCAGTCGCGCTGAAACCACTTCATGCGCGCACCTAGCTTCAGGCCTCGCGCTTCCGGCAGAACCGCCAGACGATGCGAGTGCTGAATACCCGGCGTTGCGGTCGGGAAACCGAAGATGAAACCCATCATCTTCTCGCCCTCGAAAGCGCCGGCGACAAGGCCGCCTTCATGCTGGATGGCGAGGAGCAAGTCGGAAGCATCGACAGGATCGTCGTCGCCCCAGACAAGCCGCTGCACATTTTCCGAATCCTTCATCTCGGCGAGAGATGCGAGTTCGCGGATGATGATTTCGCTCATGCGGCAAATTCCTCGCGATGGTTCGTCACCGTTTCGAGGAAGGCGTGGTCGAGGGTCACACCGATACCCGGGCCGTTTTTCGGAACGGCCATGCGACCGTTTTCGGCTTCAAGCGGTTCGTTGACGATGTCACGCGGGAAATAGCGGCTGGCGGATGACGTATCCCCCGGCTTGGTGAAATTCGCGAGCGTCGACAGGTGGATATTATGCGCCCGCCCGATGCCGGCTTCCAGCATACCGCCGCACCATACGGGCACATCGAAAGCAGCGCAGACATCATGAATGGCCCGCGAAGCGCTATGGCCGCCGACACGTCCGACCTTGATATTGATCACGCGGCAGGCGCGTGCAACGAGCGCCTTGCGCGCATCCACCGAAGAGCGAATGCTTTCGTCCAGACAGATGGCCGTCAGCAGTTTTTCCTGCACATGCACATGGTCGGTAATGTCATCGAATGCCAGCGGCTGCTCGATATAATCGAGCGCAAAGGCATCCATCGCTTTGAGAAGCGGCAGATCGGACAGACGGTAATCCGTGTTGGCATCCACGGTCAGCTTGGCTACCGGGAAGCGGTCGCGCACGGCTTGCAACATCGCAAGATCATGGCCGCGCTTGATCTTGAGCTTTACGCGCTTGTAACCGGCGTCGAGCGAAGCCGCGACCCGGTCAATGGTGGTTGGAATATCGGCAATACCGAGGCTAACGCCAACATCGATGGCATCGCGGACACCGCCAAGCGCAACGCTCAATGGCAGGTTCAGCGCTTTCGCCCAAAGGTCCCAAACGGCCATTTCAACCATGGCCTTGCTCATTCTATGCCCGCGCCACGGATCGAGAATGGCAGCGAGATCGGCCGGGCCGTTGAAGCGCTTTCCGACGATCTGCGGCAGCAGCACATCGCGCAGGAACGAGAGCGAGCCGGAGATGGTTTCTTCCAGATAATCAGGCAAGGGGTCCATCACGCCTTCGGCATAGCCTTCAAGGCCTTCCGCTTTCAAGGTAAGGATCGGTATGATTTTTTCAGTCATTGTGCCGGTGGAGATCACGAAAGGCACGAGCAGCGGCAACCGTATGACCCGTATTTCAGCCGCCTCGATCTTTAATCCGGCAAAAATTGGCGCAGTCTGCATCGGACACTCCATCCGTAGGTACAAATGATCAATCTGGTCCGGGGAAATTGATGACGATCCGTCGCTTCCCTGCTTCCCCCAACCGATCGGATAAATTCCCTGTTCGCTGTCAAAAGTCCAATAGATTCGTCAGCGCATTCACTGTTGCCGATCCGGCACCGCATCCAGCGGGAAAACCGGACGTCGCAACCGGGAATAGGTGCGTCTCGACAGATCCGGCGAACTCAGACCGCCTGCATCGGTGACGATGATCTGCGTTGCAATCGGGCCGAAAGCCCCTTTGAAATGCTGCATCGATTTGACCGCAACAATTGCCTTTTCCTTCGGCTCGATCCCGACAATCCGGAATATGTTCTGATCGAGCATCTGCATCCGTTCGGAGACGATCATGATATCGATCCCGTCCACGCGCAGGCACACGGATTTTCCCGTCGTTCCGGGCAGGCCCGTAAACATCGGGCCTTCAAAGACAAAGCTGCCCTCGCTGATCGCCACGACACGCCCCGTCACCGTCAGCGGTCCACCGCCAACCGATGGATCGGACTTGCCGCCAATCGTCACCGTGATGGTCTCGCCAATTGCCTTGGTTGCAATCTCGGCCACGGCTTCCGGGTCGAGCAACGCGCCGGCGGCAGCGTTGGTCACACCGGCTTCCAGCATTGCCGCAATCAGCGCGGTGCAATCGCTATAGGCGCCCGAGCCGGGATTGTCCGAGAAATCGGCAACGACAATCGTGCCCTCGGCGTCGCGCGCCTCTTTCAGCAGCGCGATACACTCATCAAGCGGCAGCGGCTGCGACCACTGATCCTTATAAGCCCAGATTTCATCGCAGATCTTTTCCGCGACATTGCTGGCGGTTTGCCGCTCCACGCTTTTCGCATCGAAGGTCACGATGACACTCGGTCCCGCCGCCCAAACATCGGCATCGGTGAAACCGGCATTGATCGCGACATTGAGGATGCCGGGCTGTTGCATTTCACGGGCCGCACTTTCGAGCAGGCGGCACATCGGGCCGTTATCCGTCGTGCGACCGTCGTCGCAGCCAAGCAGCATCGGTGGACGCGAGATGGCGAGAGCAGGTTCGATTTCGCCCTTCATGGCCCGGTCCAGCAAAGTGCAAGCTTCAACCCCGACCTCGTTCATGTCGATATGAGGATAGGTCCTGAATGAAACGGCAATTTGTGCCAGATCGGCCAGTTCATCGAAAATATTCGCGTGCAGATCAAGCGTGATGGCAATCGGCACATCATATCCGACCACCGAGCGGATTTCGCGCAGGAACTGGCTATCGCCATCCTGATCCGTTTCCGTCACCATGGCGCCGTGCAGGGCGACGAAGAGTCCGTCAAACGGTCCGGACTCCTTCAGTCGCTGCAGGCATTCACTGGTGATTTCCACACACGCGCTTTCCAGCACCGCGCCATTCGGTTCCGCATGGGCAGCAGTGATATAGACAGGCGTCCAACCCTTTTCATCTGCGACCTTTATCGCGCCACCGACTTCCGAACCCGTGCCACGGAAATTGGCCGGAATCTCATCACCCTTGAAATAATGGGACGCCCTGAAATCGCTGATGCTTGTGCGATTTCGTGTGAAGGTATTACTTTCATTGATGAGTTCGATGATCGCAACACGATAGGACACGGGTCGACCTTTCTATTGTCGGCGAAGACCAGTCTGGATTGGTCGAGAATGAAACTGCTGAAGCCGGATCGAACCGTAAAAGCCATGCCCTCAGGCAAGACGGACACCTGATCTGATGTGGTGCTTCAAATCAGGCGTCCTTTCGGCACGAATTACTTTCCGAAGATTTCGCTGGCGAATTTCGGCTTTTCTCGGATGTCGAAGTCAAAATACTTGGCGCGGATTTTGTCATAGGTGCCGTCCGCGATAATCTCTGCAAGTGCCTTGTTGACACGCGCGCGCAGCTCTTCGTCATCCTTGCGGAACGCCATGCCAGCGCCTAGTGTGCCATCCAGCAGGAACTCGTTGCCGACGAACTCACAGCAGCTCGCACCCTTCGAAATCCAGTCGCTGAGCGCGAATTTGGATTCGAGCACGAGGTCGATACGACCGTTCTCAATATCCAGGAAGGCTTCTTCCAGCGTCGGATAGAGCTTCACCTCATTATCCGGGAAAAAACGCTGCAAAACATCGACCGCGATAGAGCCGGTCTGGGTGCCGATGACCTTGCCCTTGGCGCTCTCCGGTGTCACATCCTTCAGGCCAAGCTCCTTCAACGCCACAAACCGCATGGTGTTGTAGTAATAAGGATTGGAGAAGTTGACCTGCTGCATGCGCGATTCAGTGATGGCCATCGACGACGCCATGACATCGAATTTCTTCGCCTGAAGTGCAGGAATGATCCCGCTCCATTCATTGGCGCTCCAGACGCAATCCGCCTTCAGCTTTTCGCAGATAGCATCGCCAACATCGATATCGAAGCCTTTCAGCTTGCCGTTGGGATCGAGAAAATTAAACGGCGCATAAGCGCCTTCGGCTCCCATGCGGATTTCCTCGGCATAGGTCGGGAAAGCACCGAGCACGGCAATAGCCGCTGCAATCATTCCCATTTTGAATTGCTTATGCATGTTCCGATCTCCTGTTATTGGCCCTTTGCTGGCATCGCAGATCACCGACAATCCATGTCTTCGGGATCGTGAACCGGTGAGAAGGCTCCCCTTGGGCAACTTTTATTGATTGACGATTATGCTTGTGCCTGCGGTCGATCAATGCAAAAGATCTATTCAATGCTATTAGAAAAATTAATGATGTCATGAGCTCAAGAACGACACGCAGAAGACTTCCAAGCTTGAAAGCCTTGCGGGCCTTTGAGGCCGTGTCGCACTGCCAAAGCTTCACTGCTGCAGCGGAAGAGCTTGCGGTCAGTCAGGGCGCTGTCAGCCATCAGATCAAGCTTTTGGAACAGGCCTTGGGCTGCCAATTGCTTATTCGAGGGCCGCGCGGTGTGACCGTTACCGCAGAGGGCGCTCTGTTGACCGAAGTCTGCAGCCGCGCCTTCGATGAAATCGGCGCAGTAACCACCCTGATTGGCCAGGACAATCGAGCACAAATTCTACGCGTGCGGGCTGGGCCGTTTTTCTCAATGGAAGTGATTGCCAGCCGGATAGCCGGGTTCCTGAAACAGAACCCCGGCATCCAGCTTCATCTCAACAATCTCGATATCGATTCCATTGCGCAGGACAGGGAAGATGCGCAGATTAAATATTGTCTGCATGCGCCTCCCGGCGCCTATAGTATCGACCTGCTGACGGAAAAGCTTGTGCCGGTTTGCAGTCCCGCACTCCTGGAAGGCGTGGCAAATCCCGAGGGCCTACTCACCAACCCGGATATCCCTCGCCTACACTACCGCGACATGAGCGATTGGAAACGATGGATTGGGCAACACGGCCTTGGAGATATAGCCGCAAATTCAAACCTGTATTTGACGACCAGCACACACTACTGGCAGCAGCGCGTTCCGGACAGGGTATCGGCTTTTCTCATCGGTCGCTTCTCGAGAGCGACGTGCAACGCGGTAGCCTTGGCGTCGTGTCCGAGAAGTACTTCCAGCCAAAGGAATCCTACAAGTTC
Organism: Brucella haematophila; assembly: GCF_005938105.1. Taxonomy (GTDB): domain Bacteria; phylum Pseudomonadota; class Alphaproteobacteria; order Rhizobiales; family Rhizobiaceae; genus Brucella; species Brucella haematophila. The sequence continues at coordinate 404,872 of NZ_VCPE01000004.1, forward strand.
ATCTGCAGCCACGAGAGCATTGCCTCTAACACAGCACTGCGGCTCTTTCGCGACTGGCTCATCGCCGAGGTTTCGACGATTAGTTAGGCGCATGGGCTCACCACGGCCTATCGCCGTTTGTTTCGTAGACATTCAGGCGTATAAACGCGGAAAGCCCCGCATTTTTTTGCGGGGCTTTTTGTTGTATTCAGATGGTTTTGGTTGCGGGGGCAGGATTTGAACCTGCGGCCTTCAGGTTATGAGCCTGACGAGCTACCGGGCTGCTCCACCCCGCGATAAACTTTGTG
>NZ_VCPE01000040.1 GCF_005938105.1 Brucella haematophila
GAAACTTGACCGTGAATAAAAACCCGAACATTAATTAAAAGGCGGGTCAATTCTCGGTGGAAAAACCGGGTCACTTCTCAGCGGCAATCAACAGTTTCTTTAAGCAGAGTTGCCAAAAAGCAACGCTTCACTCCACCTAGTCTTGTGGTGAAAGTCGTTGATGGACCAACCCATTCCATTTAGTGGGGCGTAGCACCCTGATTGCCAGTCAAGAATGCACGTTCGTCCAATTCGGACGACTGGAATGAGGCCTGAAGCGGTCGGTCCGGTTTCGGAGGTTGCAGTAGATCTAGCTGCCTTGTGTTACTGCATTAACTCAGGGTGGAAAGCCAGTGGTGAAAGGCATTAACTTCATATCGAGGCAGGGCTTTTGGCGATGCGACGACATAGTAGGCCCATTTGACGGGCCAGCGAATGTCGGGCATGAGGTGGACGAGACGACCGCTGTCAATCTCCTGAGCTACCAGAGCCTTACGCACCAACGCTATCCCGCGGGCTGCGACCGCCGCATTGATGACCGCAGCCGTGGAGTTGATCTTCAATCCACGGTCGTCGGGAACATGGTTCGCGCCCGCACGTGTCAGCCATTCGCTCCAATTCGGAAAGTCCCCACCCGGATGCGGCGTGCCGTCGTGGATGAGTGTCTGTTCCGCGATCCAGCCTGCGGTCACCTCCCTCCCCTCGGGCAGTAGCCTGTTGTGGCAGACAGCAATGATTTCCTCGCCCATGAGGTACTTGGACTTTACTCCCTTCCAGTCGCCCAACCCATATTGGATGCCGATGTCCGCCTCACCCTGAGCCAGATCGATCACTCGATCAGAAACGTCCAGCCGAACGTCGACATTCGGCCATTTCGCCGAGAAGTCTTCCAGGCGAGCAAGAAGCCAGATCGCGACCAGAGCCTGGGACGCCGTCACGACGACAACCGACCGCGCAGCTTGCGCAGACCGGATTCAAGGAGGTCAAGCCCTTGTGCGATATCGTCGAGGGCTTCTTTAACCTCATCGACAGGGGCCAAGCGCTCCAAGGGACGCCGCTTTCGGGTGCGCCAGCCCTGTGCGGCATGCAAATCTATGGCCTCGCACGGTCACCGTGTCGGGTGGCGATGTGGTCGGCGGCCCCGATGGCGGATTGCCGGTGCCGGTTGCTGTGTTCTCTACCTTGCCGGCATCGATGTCAGCCTGCACTGGCATATAGGTCGCCGTGAAGGTGAAACTCGCCCCCGGTGCCAACGTCTGCGGCCCTTGGTCGAGCGACACCCCGGCATTGGCCAGCAGTGGATCGTCGACCGTGACATTGGTCATGGTGACGTTGCCGGTGTTGGTGACCAGGAACGAATAGGTGATCGTCTCGCCCAGATCGATCAGGCCGTTGCCGTTCTGATCATTGAGCGTGCCGGTCTTGTCGAGCGTCAGCGCAGGCGTCTGTGCCGGCGGCACGGTCACCGTGTCGGGTGGCGATGTGGTCGGCGGCCCCGATGGCGGATTGCCGGTGCCGGTTGCTGTGTTCTCTACCTTGGCCCCTGAACATTAAAGGGGCACAGATATACGGCAGGCGGATCATGGGGAGAACGGAATTACGCGGAAGCCGTTTTCGTCGAGTGTCGGTTTTTCTTCCCAGAGGTAATCGCCGGTCAGGTTCACATGCTCCCATGTGAGCGGTGACAAGCTAGCCAGCAGATGATCCGGGATTGTCTGGCCCGCATTGCGCAGGGCATCGACGACGCGGCCGGTGTAGATTGTGTTCCAATGAATAATTGCAGTGACAACCAGGTTGAGCGCGGAAGCCCGGATCGAAAGGTTTCCCTGACTGCGATCGCGGAAACGACCGAGACGATGAAGATTGACGGCTCGCACGAGACTGTTCCGACTTTCGCCCTTGTTCAATTCAGCGGTAGTTGTCTTACGCAATTGCTCGTCGTTGATCCAGTCGAGGGTGAAGAGGGTTCGTTCAATCCGGCCCATCTGGCGCAACGCCTGGGCAAGGCCGCTTTGCCTCGTTGTCGCCGACAATCGCTTCAGCATGAGCGAGGCGCTGACGGTGCGCGTACGCAGCGAGGTCATAAGGCGCAAAATATCGTCCCAATGCGCCCTGATCAGATCGGTATCTATCCGACCACCCATAACATTATGCAGAATTCCATATTGCTTGGCCGGTTCGAAGCCATAGAGACATCGCCCATCGAGATCGGGAATGCGCGGCACGAATGCGAAGCCGAGTGCATGACAGAGGGCGAATACAAGATCGCTGACGCCGCCCCCATCAACGTGGTGACGGACGATATTAAGACCAGCTTCAGTTTCCAGCAATGCGTCAAGCACGTGAACGGCTTCACTAGCCGTTGCGGCTATGATTTTTGTATGAAAGGGCGCGTAGCGAACAGAGATCGCGGTGTAGAGTTTGATAATCGGATTGTTTCCATACCTGCCATTGACGCCGCCTGCGACTTCGCCACCGTCGCCAAGATGGATATGTTGTCCGTCCGATGAGGAAATTGTGTGCGAGCCGAATACTGTTGAGAACGGGGCAGAGTGTTGAGCCTCAACCAGTTTGGCGAGCGCCAGCGCGAATGTCTCTTCGCGAAAATGCCAGATTGCCATCTGCTGTAGCTGGCGGCGCGTGATGCCGGGACAGGCATGCGCCATCTTCGAGAAGCCAAGATTTGTGGCTTCGGCGATCAGCGCCGCATAAAACACCCGCAGATCGGAAGGTGACCGACCGGTCTGGAGGTGCTCGAACAAGGAACTGAAGCCCGTCATCCGGTCGATATCGGCCACAAGGTCCGTCAACCGTATGGGCGGCATGGTTGTTGCCACCCGCCTTGCGAACGCGATTGCGGCTTCGGTTTCCGAAGTTCTGACCGCTGGGACCCGCAATCCTTTTGCGCCGATGCGAGTATCGCCCCGACTATTTTCCAGGCGACCTGCCGCCTCCTGCAGATGCGCCAACTACTTCAAATCATGCGTATATGATCCCGAGTAAAGTGGACGCGCTCTAGTGCGCGAAATTCCATCACGCCAAATAACTACGTGTGTTAATCTAATCACACAACCTATAATTTAATAAAGCATTAGTTTCAGCTAATTGATTAAATTGAAAAAAAAGAATACAAAGATGAGATACTTACCTAACAGGCGCGGGAAATTTTAAATGAAAAAACTATGGTTGGCCAGCACGGCAATTATCAGTGCAAGCCTTTTCACGTCTGCAGCTTGGTCCGCACCATGTGCATCAAATTCCAATGGCACTTTCACATCCAATAACGCTACCAATAATGGCGGGTGTTCGATTGCCTCGGTCGCAGCAACTATCGGAGACAATTCCATCTGGAACACGGGCTTTCTCCTGTACAGCCAGAACATCAACCGCACAATGACTATCGAGAACGATCTCACGACGACATTGAAGGGAAGCACGGGAATTTCTGTCTATGGCACTGCGCCGACGGCATTCTCCACATTCGACGCGAGCGGCAGGACCATTAACCTGACCATCGAGAACCTGACGGCCAACGCATCTTTGCCGATAGGCGACAATATCGCAAAGGCGGGTGTCGGCGTCAGCCATGGCGGAACCATGACGATAGGCAGTCTCAATCTTACGATGCTTAATCTGCCAAACGGGAACGACGGAAGCACGTTCGGCCTCGGCCAAAGGTTTGAACATTATGGCATTGTCGTTGGATCAACTGTAAATGCTGCGGAAACGTTGGCGTTCAACGGTTATCAGTCGAAAGCGATTTTCGACAATATGAACATTAAGATGCAGTCGACCAATAATGGATGGAATGTGTATCCTCTCCTAGCCGGCATAAGGGTTATTCAGGGCGCTGGAGGGAATTCCGGAAACGGGTCGGCTGGTTATGTCGAAGTCAAGAATGATCTGGCGATCGACATCAATGCGACATCCAATGACGCCATCGGAATTTATATTTCAGGTTCGGAGCATAACGGCGTTGTGCCAGAAGTTCACCTGAACAACAGCAATATCAAAATCAAAAGCACGTCCTCACGCGCCAATGCTATCCGGCTGGGCAAGACTGCGAGCATCGGTACCGGAGAAGGCAGGCTTTTTTCAACCGGCCATATGGAAATCGATACTCTTCAAGCGGCTAATGATGCAGCTATCGACATAATATGGCAAGGGGCTGTTTTGGATGCAAATGCTGATACATCCAGCACGACCATCAGCGCCGGCCGTGAGGCTATTACGATCAGTGGTAATGCTAGCCAAGCAACGGCTCAGACCGTGACGTCGTTCAACGATCTGGTTGCCACAACGGCCTCCACGACAGCGAACCTGATCAATGTGGCCAATAATCAAAACGATTACCGTCTCAACATACGTGGGGTAAACAGCGACCTAAAGGCCGCATCAGCTGGCTGGCTTTTGAATGTCAATGGCACCGTACAGTCTCCCAGTGCTGTTACATTCAATGTCTCCGATGGTAAAATCACCGGCTTGGTCAATAAAGCGGCACCTTCCACTCTTGAAATCACCGTACAAGATGGCGCTCAGTGGATAATGCAGGAGAAAGGTGGTGCAACGCCATCAACCACGGCAACATTCACGCAGTTGAATATTGCCAATGCTGCAATTCTGGATGCGACAGCAGGAGCGGGCGCACTGTCAGACTTCGTTCTACAGGGCAATGTATTGGCGGAAACAGCTGGTGAAATTCGTCTTTATGACGGCACGGCTGGTGATCGCCTGACAATAAACGGCTCTTATACCGGCAATGGTGGTTTGATTACATTCGATACGGCCCTTGGTGACGACAGTTCGACAACCGACATGCTTGTCATCACGGGTGACACTGCTGGCACGACAAATGTCGCTGTGACCAACGCCGGCGGCGAAGGTGCGCAGACGGTTGAAGGCATCAAGATTATTGAAGTTGGTGGCGCATCCAATGGTACATTCTCGCTGCAAGGCGATTATGTGCATGAAGGTGAAAATGCTGTTGTTGCTGGTGCCTATGCCTACAAGCTTTATCAGGGTGGTGTTGCCAGCCCGGCCGATGGTGACTGGTATCTGCGTTCACAGATCAAACCTGTTGATCCCGTTGATCCCGTTGATCCCGTTGATCCTGTTGATCCCGTTGATCCCGTTGATCCTGTTGATCCAACCAATCCTGTTGATCCAACTGATCCTGTTACGCTTCCTAGCGAACCACTCTATCAAGCAGGCGTTCCAACCTATGAGAGCTATGCACAATCGCTGCTTGGCTTGAATGGCGTCCCCACCTTGCAGCAGCGTGTCGGCAATCGCTTCTGGGCAAGCAATGGCAATCGAGTGATTGCACAAGGTGCCGATCCGGTGGGAACGCCCTATGCCGCACCTGAGGAAGCAGGAGTGGCAATCGAGGGCAATGGTGTCTGGGGTCGTATCGAAGGCGCGCATAACAGCATTGAGCCACGCTTCTCCACCTCTTCCACCGAATATGATCAGAACATCTTCAAGCTGCAGGCGGGTCTTGATGGCATGCTGGCAGAAATCGAAAGCGGTAAGCTGATCGGTGGCGTCACCGTGCATTATGCCCATGGCAAGACCAAGACGAAATCCGTGCATGGTGATGGTGAAATCTCCACCGACGGCTATGGCTTTGGCGGAACTCTGACATGGTATGGCGAAAACGGCTTCTACCTTGATGGTCAGGCACAACTGACATGGTACAGAAGCGATCTCAACTCAACACTTGCTAATAGCACCCTTGTCGATGGCAATGACGGCTTTGGCTATGCGTTGTCCATTGAAGGTGGCAAGCGCATTGCGATCGATCAGGCATGGTCGCTCACGCCACAGGCGCAGCTTTTCTATTCTAGCGTTGATTTCGATGACTTCGCCGATACATTCGGCTCACAGGTCAGCCTTGACCGTGGTGACAGTCTTCAAGGTCGTCTTGGTCTGACGCTTGATCATGAAAGCTCATGGCAGAATGCCAATGGCAAACTTGATCGTGCACATGTCTATGGCATTGCCAATCTCTATTACGAGTTCCTGGAAGGCACGAAGGTCGATGTTGCGGGCACAAGCTTTGCCAGCCGCAATGATCGTCTGTGGGGCGGGCTTGGAATTGGCGGTTCCTACAACTGGAACGACGACAAATATTCGATCTATGGCGAAGGTCTCGTCAACACCAGCCTCAACAATTTTGGTGACAGCTACTCCCTCAAGGGACAGGCTGGATTCCGAGTTAAGTGGTAACAGCCTAAAAAAGCCCGCCACGTCAATGACGGGGCGGGCTTAATGAAAATCATTCAGGGTGGAGACGTCGACTTTCGTCGCTCGTAATCTTCCCGCGCCTGCATGGTTGCCGTAAGGGCCGCTACTGCATTCAATATTCCGACCATGCTATCCTGCATGCGGTCCAATCTTGTCAGCGCATCATTCTGGAATTTGGCAGCGGTGGCGTCTGGCGATCATTGACCTTGGTAGATTGGTCAATCGCTGTCGTTGCCGTCTTCTCAATGCGATCAATGCGCGACACTTGAAACGCAATAGCATTCTGACTTGCCGTATCCTGCTTTTCAAAGCGACTGTCCAGCCAGTTTAGACCGAAATAAACAACCAGGCTGGCCAGAGGTAACGCCATCGCCATCGAAACACGAGCGACAGCCCGGAGAATGACACTGTCTGCAATCTTCTGAATGCGCTCGCCTGTCATGGTATTATCCTCCATCATCTCATTCCCCGCCAAGCCATCATAAATATCAGCACATCGATCTGCGCGCGCATTCTGTCGATCAAGCGCCTGCCGTTCGCGCTTCAGCACTGATCGAGCTTCGACCCCATCGATCAGCGGTGCATGATCCTCTTTTTTACGGCAATCATCCGGATATGCAGGCAATTGCCGTCCTGCCTGCGCCCTACCTGCCTGTTGCGCCGCATCCTGCAAAAGCCTGTCACTTGCGCAGGAACTCAATATCATCGCGATCAAGCAGGCAAATCCGCCCCGCATCAGCAAGCCGCTTTTCATAGTCGCTAATCTCCTGTTCCGTTTGTTCAATGCGTGCGGCTTCAGCTGCGCGGGCGTTGCGCAGCTGCACCTGATAGGCTTCGATAACGAGGGCATTGGCGCGTCTGATCAATTTGAGCTGATCGAGTTCAGCTTTCAGGGCCAGCGCCTGAAACTCCGGCACCTGCCCTTTTTTCGCCTGCCCCTCGAACGCGGCCCCGATATAAGGAATACCCTTCAGCACCGGGACACCGTTGTAATAGATGGATGCAAGCACGATCCCGATTGCAATGCCTGCAGTCACCTTAATGGCGTCGAGGATCTGGCTCATTTCAAGCCCGCCAGACAAAGTTCAAGCTCACCGATGCGTTGTGCGTCGCCCCGCTCGCGCCGCTTGCGCAAACCCTCCCCGACCTTGCCGCCAGCACGATTGAATGCCGTCATAGCGTTGCAGGGCACTGCCAAGTTGTTTGATCTAGTTGTTTCCGGTATCGATGAGGCATGAAATTACCGAGTTCTTTTCCCCGGTTGAAGGGATTTCGTTTTC
>NZ_VCPE01000041.1 GCF_005938105.1 Brucella haematophila
CGCTGAAAAACAAACGAGGGAAGGTTCAAACATGGGTCAATTCTAAATGGAAATATCACCCCAAACCGGGTCACTTCTCAGCGGCAATCAACAGTGTTTCGGCCAAAAGCCGTTCGAGGGCCGCCGAAACAGCGGCGTTTTCCGCATCAGCATCAGGTTCCCCCTGATGTTCCTTGAAGTAGAGCGATGCGGCTCGCTCCGCTTCCGAGTTCGACAAGCCGATCAGTCCCCTGATCCCGTTCTCGAATTCGCGTTTTGTAATTTCTTCGCCGGAGGCCATCTTGTTGGCCAACAATTGCGCAGCTTCTGCCTTTGCGGCGTTGGACGCCTTTACGCGGCGAATGTAGTCCGGCTCGGTGTTCGCGCCCAGTCGGGCCAAGGTCTCGTCAAGTGTGGCAATACGATCTGCCATACCCCGGTCGATCAGCGCTTCGGAGTAAAACACCCTGCCCTGACCAAATCCGTCTTCGACTTTGGATTTCGTGACGCCGCGCCCATCGGCAACGCTCTGCAAAAACCGGCCATAGGAGCGGTTTACGCTGTCCTGAATGTAAGCCAGCGTGTCCTTGCCGAGTGGTTCGGTTTCGTTGCCTTCGACTTTGTGCTTGCCTGCCGAAATGTAGGTGCGCTTGACGCCAGCCTTTTCCAATGCGGCAGAGATATCGTCGTGCGCCATATAGACACCGATCGACCCTGCACGCCCGGACGGCGTGACAACAATTTCGTCGGCAGACGACGCAATCCAATAGGCAGCGCTCGCAGCCAGCGAATTGACCTGCGCTATGATCGGCTTTTCACCGCCGCGCAGTTTGCGAATTTCCGTTGCGAGTTCGTCCGTGCCCGGTACCGAGCCGCCAGGACTATCAATATCAAGAACAACGGCCTTCACATCCTCGTTGGAAAGTGCCTTATGCAACTTTCGCTTGATGCCGGCATAAGAAGTGCCGCCACTTATCGCGGAAAACAGGTCCATTCGGTCGGCCAATACGCCATAAACCGGGATCACTGCGACTTTGCCGTCAATTTCAGCGATTTCCTTCGCGCGAGCATCAGAAACAGCCGCTGCAAATTCAGGTGTGACGAGCTTGTCGCCCGCCACACGCGCCGCAAGAACATCAGCCAGAACGGCTAGTTTTTCGCGCTGAATCGCCCACGGTTCGGCCTCGAAGGCCGTCAAAATGTGTTCGAATTTCATGAAATTCCTTTATCCAGCGCTTGGCTGTGTATCGTCCAGCGGTGGGCTGCCGTTGTGTCCGACCATGGACAGAGGCTGCATGGTGCCGTTGACGATCAATTCGTCGCCGCCATCCATCTTTGGCTTGTTTTCGTAAGCTCTGGCCTCGTTCGGCGTGTAGATGCCGTTCTGAACCATCTTCTGCAGGAACTCTGCCCTCGCCTGGCTATCGCCGCGTAGTAGGCCTTCCATATTGAACTTCACGACGGTCGTTTTGCGGGTCTTTGCATCAAGCAAGTCGCGGTAGATTGCCGATTCAATGCTTCTGAGCATGGGCGTGAGGCAGGTCTTGGTGAACTGCAGTGTTGATCGCCGCATACTCGGATGCATGAACGCGCGGCAGCTCTGAAGGCTTCGGCTGCCCTTTTTCGATTAGAGCGACGATGGCGGGTTTAGTCGCAGGCCGGTTGTCATTGCTGGCTGGCTCGTCGACCCATTCGGAGATGAGGTCGTGTTCCCGATCCCTGTAGAGCGAGAAGTTGCCGCCCTCGTACCAATCACATTGGTCGGTCGCGATAATACGTTTGCTGGCCACCCATCCAAACGCCTGCCTCCGCATCGGCCCAACCTTCCGTCCATCGCGGGTGCGGTAGAACTTGCCGGTTTCGATGGTGAGGGAAGGCGCAAGCAGTTCAAAACATTCTGGGCTTGCACGAGTATACTGTGGCTGGACCGCAAGCGTTTCATAATCGACAGGTCCGTCGATATTCAGCAGATATTGGCCATTGTCCACGACCTTCCCGCCAGACCACGATTTAATCGTGGCTAACTTTCCAACCGCGCCGGTCGTGGACAACCCGTCCTTTATCAAGCGCACCCGATCACCGACCTTGAAAGCAGGTTTGCCGGTTGCGCCAGCAACGGGCAGGAGTTCGAATTCGTCAGTTGTCAGATAAAATCTGTCACCAACATCATCGGTCACCCATATATCGCCATCAAAATCGATGTTCTTGACTTCGTAGGTCGCCCCCTCACGCACATCCAGTTGCGTAACCAAGCTCTTGACCTTGTCGCCAACCTTCACTGTTTGCTTGTCAGCCATCACGCTACTCCCCTCGTCTTGGTGTTTTTCGTAAGCTTCTCTTTTTTGGTGAAATCGACCGGGATGACGTTGTCTTCTTCAGGCTTGTCAGCCTCGACGCCGCCGTCGTCCTCTTCAAAATCTGGCTCGACTTCGAAGCGCGAGACCTCAAGCTGCACAAGGCCCGTGCCGGGAATCATGAAACGCACAGTCAGCCAGCGGTAATTGTCGCGCTCCTCGACAATGATGCCCTTCCACTTCCAAAGCCGGTGGACGACGATTTCGCCGGGTAAGTCCCAGCATTCACCGCATTCGCAGGTCATGCGGCACCTCTTTTTGGTGCGCGGTGGTAAGTGACCGGCGCGCTGGAAACGTAACACCCGTCCTTCAATAATGCGTACTGCCGTGCCTCTGCTTTTTGCGCAGATGTCCGGTAAGGCTTGCGGTTTGTCATGTCCCGCTCGCCAGTTCGTGTGTATTTCGTTTTCAAGTAATTGCCTCCTCATCGGGAGGTTAGTCGTCGGCCCCGTCATCCTCGCGGTCGGCCTGCCTTTCGGCAATTGTGCTGCCTCGTAAGGTTAGTGGACTGTGCCTGTGTACGGCCCGTCCAGAATCGTTATTCGGGGCAACGAGACATAAATGTCCATGCACCCTCCCGAATAACCGCCGTTGAAAGTTGTGCGCCGCACAACAGTGTTCTCTGTTGGGCTTGGTGGCGGTAGCGTGGGCGACCTCTCCGAAAGCAGCGACCAAGCGTGGCCTCTGGTAATGCCCATCAGTTCCGCGATCTTCCCAAATGATGCGCCTTGTTTACGGTGCGCGGCGGCAGTTGCCTGCAGTCTGTGTCTTGATGAATGCAGCATGTCTCCTCGTGTCGGTTGGTGATGGTTGACAAGCGCCGCATCTATCGGCATCTGTCTCGTCGGCCAGGGTGGTACCTGGCAAGGAAACCCCGGCGTAGAAGTGGCTTCGGCCCTCCTCGTGTTAACCGGGATGTACGGGAGCGGCGGGGTAACGGGTGGTGCCGACCCACAACGCCGCTCTTTTTAGGTTTCGGCGTTGGAACCAAATTCGCCGCCAAGTAGTTTTCTTCTTGATAAACAAGGAGATCACTATGCTTACAGCCGGTGTGATGTGGCTTTTTGGCGTTCCGCTCGTCGTCGTAATTCTTGTCTACTTCTTATTTCTCAGAAGGCGTTAACGCCTTCGTCTGGGAACGCCAAAAGCGCCAGCCGCGTTTCAGCGGCCAGCGTCCCTGATAATTTCTATGGCGGCACTTCAACGAGAGCCGGTTCGCTTCTGTCGGCAACTTTCGTCATTCGCTCTCTCCTCTATTTCGATTGCGCCTCAGCGCGGTTTCTATCTGTTGAGTGCCGATATCCTTGGGAGGATGTTTTCTGGCATCATGAGGTAGGCCCTCCTTCGAACTGTCCGGCGTCTTCTGCGTCGGTTGATGACGTACAAATATGACAGATTCGCATACATGTCAACACATGATGACATATTCGCACGTTACATTTTCACAACAATATGCGAAAAGCCCATCATGGATAAGGATTTCGCCTTTCGCCTTCGCACGGCGCGTGAATCAAAGAATATGAGCCAGGCAGATCTTGCCGCCTTGATTGGGCGCGACAAGTCGTCGATCAGTTTGCTTGAAGGCGGGAAACGCGGCGCCAGTATCGATTTCGTCGCCCGACTAGCGAGGGCCTTGGACCTTAGTGAAGATTGGCTGGCATTCGGCAAGGGTCAAATGCTACAGACGCGCGAGCCGATAGCAGGCGAGCGCCCTGCGGACGTGTTCACGCCGAAACTAATCCCCGGCAATGAACTGGTTGGTGATCAACGCGACCTCCCCGTCTACGCAGCCGCCAAGGGCGGCGACGGTCACGTAATAATTACGTTCGATCCAATCAGCTACATGAAGATGCCAGCCGTCCTGCAAGGCGTTAAGGGCGGCTACGGCCTTCTATTGTCGGGAGATTCCATGGTCCCGGCATATCGGCCCGGTGAAACCGCGCTCGTAAACCCCAATCTACCGCCAATGCGCGACGAAGATGTGATCCTTTATCACACCAGCGAAATGGACGAAAACGAAGCAATCATCAAGCGACTCGTTGGCTTTAATGACCGTGAATGGATGCTCGAGCAATACAATCCGCACAAGGAATTCAAAGAGTTCCGCGGTGACTGGCCGGTATGCCACCGAGTTGTCGGGAAATACAATACGCGCTAGTTAGCCGTTGGCTGCTTCCAGAATATTTTCCGGCACGCGTCCAAACATGGCTATTACCTCAGCCTGATTATTCCATTTGTAAACTGCAATAACTGCCGCCTTTGACGCAGAAAGCCGAACCGCGAGACGCTCGGCCTCCTCTAATCTCTCGACCTGAATCGGCACATCAGGAATCACACCCCAACGTCCGGCTGTGAATGACTGAACAAAAATCACTGGAGCCATTACTCATCTCCCTAGTACGAGCCCAAGGATTCCATCTCGAACGGAACATTTCAAGAACAATTTACAGTTAATAAACCATATCATTTTACATGATGTGTTTTTGTCATCGTTAGGCGTTGACATAGGGTGACTATTTCGCATATAAAGATTACACCACAGCACGAAGACAGCCTCACCAGCTTGATCTGCTGACCACCGACCAAAACACGAGGAGAAACCCATATGACCGCAACAGCACCGAGAAGAAGAAGCTCAAAGCCTCGCCTGAATGAAATCATAGGCGGCGGATTCTTTGTATTCCGCCGCGGCAAGAAGACTGGCCGCGTAGGTGTTTACACCTCCATGCCATACGAACACGGCTCGTTTGAGCAGGCCTTGGCCGAAGCGACGCGTCTCGCTGCCCTGTGCCCCGGCGAAACCTTCGAAGTTTTCCAGACGAGCGGCGCCGTAGCTTGCTGTGCTCCAGTTGAGCTGGCGGAGGCTGCATAAGATGGAGCGCGACCCAGCCACAGAACTTGCAGCCGCGCCCATCCCGCGCGGGCAAAAAAACATCGTCGATGCGCTGACAGCGATTTACCCGCGTCGCATCTACATCGACGAACTCGTCGACAACGTCTACGCCTTTGACCCAAACGGCGGTCCTGATGGCGCGCAAAACGTTGTGCGAGTTCAAATCAGTCGCCTCCGAAAGCTCCTGCCTTCCTTTGGCTGGACGATTCCACAGACAAATGGCCAGCAAGGTCAACGTGGGTTCTACCGTCTCGCGCCAGTTGCCGAGAACGACAACGTATCGGCAAAAGACCGGAGGGCAGCAGCATGAACCGCGCGCTTTTGGATCTGCTTGCCGACGACGAGTTCGAAACCGAGACCGACGCACCGAAGGCCGGTAATGCAGAACCGATGCGCCGTCCTGATTACCGCGCCAAGAAGCATGCACGCCCACAGCCGTGGATAAGGTACGCAGCCAGAGAAGCTGTGGAACTGGCTGTCGTGCTGGGGTTCGTTGTAGCCGTGTGCGGCGTTGGATTGGGTCTGTCGGCATGAGGCGCGAAAGATAGCGACGGGGCGCTTAAGCCCCCGAACCTCCAAGAATGACAGCCCTTGCGCATCTGGCGCCACGGCTTTTTGCACCCACCAAACACGAGGAGAGCAACATGCATAGACATGTATCGACGACGCACGCCGTTATGGCGCCCACCCTGACCGCAGCTGAATTTCAGCAACAAGGCACGACTGCTGCGCAAGCGCTGTCGATTTCAAAGGCAGTGCGCGCGCTTGGTTATCACACTGAGGCCGAGACACTGCGCGACACCGCTTTCGAACTGGCGCGCATTACCGGCGTTCGGTTCCGCTATGGCGCTCCGCGCCAGCGTCGTAATCCTGCCAACGACAACCGCCGTCGGCAGCGGAGGGCAGCATGACTACCGCCGTCACCCGCCGCATTGACGTGGCATATCTCAACGCGCTGCGGCTTGGCCCGCAGCGGATCGGCTATCCAGGCATTCCTTTGCCTGTTGCCTGCCGTCTGGCGGCAACCGGTAAGGCGCGAGTGCTTGGCAATGTCGTCGAGCCGCGCCCATGACCATCCCAGAACAGGCAGTACAGGCTATGCCGGAGCGCGTCTTTTTAGGGTGCGCAGATACCGACAACGAACATCAGGTTTGGACTGATGAAGATGAAGGCGGCACAGAATATGTCCGCGCCGATCTTGCCGCCCCTCACCTAGCAGCGGTGCGGGTGAACGTGGATGCTCTTGCACAAGAAATCCGCCGCGTTGATGGCAACCACGATAAAGGTGCGGCGGCTCTGGCCGAAGCGTTGATGCCGTTCCTCTCCGCGCTTGAGCCATCCCCGTGTGAAGAACTCATGAAGCAAATCCGAGATGGTACAGCTTATGGCTTTCTCAATGACGGTTCCCAGCCGGAAGGCAACCCAGATTTGGACTGCCCGTATTGCTGCGGTTCTGGTCATAGGGGAGACGTAGAGCCATCCGCTGGCAGAGCGGCTGTGCTGGAGGAAGCGGCACAGGTTGCAGAAGAGCGAGCAAAACATACGACAGGCTGCAATCCGTATTATGTCGCTATCGGAATTGCCGCCGCCATCCGCGCCCTCCATCCAGTAGCGGATAAGCCCAGCGATGACGGAGCGCAGGGGGAAGGATGGATGCCTATTGAGAGCGCGCCGAAGGATGGGACGCACATTCTCGCAATCCTATATCGTGATGCTTGCTCCGATATGGATGACATCCATAGAGCGTCGTTCAGCGAGGTC
>NZ_VCPE01000042.1 GCF_005938105.1 Brucella haematophila
GACCTCGCTGAACGACGCTCTATGGATGTCATCCATATCGGAGCAAGCATCACGATATAGGATTGCGAGAATGTGCGTCCCATCCTTCGGCGCTGTCTCAATCGGCAACCAGCCATCCACCTCGACCTTACCGGCGTCGGCATGGTCCGGGGAGGATAGGGAGCGGAGAACCGTGGCAATTGCTTTAGAAAGAGAACCGGGCGCTATACCGCGTGAAGGATCACCAACGATAAGCAGTTCATGCACGTCCGTGGGAATACCGGCCTCGGTCAGCGAAATCAGCGCTGCTGTTGCCGCGTCAAGTCGCGCCGCTTCCTCCAACGCCAGCGCACGCGGGGCCGGGGCCAGATAGCCGAAATCCTTAAGAGCGAAATCACGTTCCGCACCCTTGTCGTGGTCATACGCCCGCAAGAGCCATTGCGGTTCCGGGTGCCATTCGGTTGAACCGAACCAAGGCCGAATAGGCGTGATGGCACGCTCAGAGGTTTCGCCGCGATAGTTCGTGTAAGTCAGCGTTATGGGATTTCCCATATCGGGAGCGGAAGGCTCAAGCGCGGAGAGGATGCGAGCCTCAAAGTCTGCCTGTGCGGCGGCTTTGGCGGCTTCTTCCGACGTGAATACAGCGCGAGTTTCCGGCGCGTGATCCAGCCACCAAGCCCACGAGCCTTTCGGCGTTGTGTTACAAGCGACATACTTCATGCCAGGATGCGGGGATGCTATATCGACAACACCCTTCGTCCACTCCAGTTTTTTTACGACAGTCATATCTGCACCTCGTCAGGGAAGTTGAGAGTGGCAAACTCGCCATGAAGAGACCTTGCAGCAGCGTCATAAGCCCGCGCTGCGTCCACTTCGTTCTTGAAATTTCCGAGGCTTACTTTCCCGCCGCGCCCATTGGAAATGCGAGCAGCCCACGCCTTATCGCGCTTCACCCAGCACACACCGCGATAACCAGAGGCTTTGTTCGTCTTGGAGTAATTACGGCTGTTTTCTGCAATGGTGCAGTTGCGTAGATTAACAATGCGGTTGTCAGATGGATCGCGATTTATGTGATCTATGACCTGCGGGTCTTCACCATGGACAAGCTTCCAGATGACACGATGCGCCTGATAATTTAGCCAATTGATCTTCCCATGCCGGTAACCAAGTTTATCCGATGACGTAAACGCCTCTTTACCGGCGTAACGGCTGTTAAATTGCCGTGCGGCCCACTCCCGTCTTGTCGGGTCTATGCCCTTCATTTGATGGGCTTGACGCTCGCGCCAAAATAATTTGCCCGTCTCCGGCTCATACCGCAGCAATGTGCGCAGTTCGTCTTGGCTAGGCAGAGCCTTCACAGGACGCTTCACAGCTACTTGCACGGAGAGGAATGGGAGAGCGCTGAGATAAGCCCGAATTGCCCGCTCCATGTCGCGGGTCGTATTGGCATACAAAGGATCATTGTCGGCACGAAGGGCTTCAAATTCCGCGTCCGTTACCTCGGGCGCAGTAATCCGAGCGCACTCGCGTACGGCGGCAATGACGGCATTCGGGTCGAGTTGGACTTCCGCCTTCACGGCTTCATCTGGTAGGGTGGTCATGGCTGGACCTCCGGCGCGATATATTCTTCGTTCCGGGTATCGGTGAAACACCATGTCGTGAATTTCAGGCCGTGCTTTTCCTGCCAAGCATTAACGGTGGCCGTAAGCATAGCGCGCAGGTCTTTTTGCTGTTCGCGGGACACGTCGAACGTGAGATGTTCGCCATATTCGTCACCTAAATCGGCAACGCATTCCTCAGCATGTTCAAGAAGCGTCTCGACAAAATCTCTTGATATATACGACGATAGCTTGAGAGGTTCTTTGTAAGCCTCGGTCACATAGACGCCCACGTCATCACCATATAGGCCGCGCACTTCTTCAATTGCTTCTTCGCGAGTATCGAACGGCCCGAACGAATAGCTTTCGTTATTGTCGCCGGAATACCATTTCCAGTTTTTCTCGGTCATGCTCTCGCACCTTCGCTAACAGGGCGACCGAATATGTCGCGCTTACGGGGAGGGAGGGGCTTTGTGAGGCGTTTTGGCTGCTTGTCCTTGGTGGCAAGCTTTGAAGACGGCGATTTGATACCCAGGTGTTTATCCTGCTGCCGGTTCACCTTGGCGCGCACAGTGGCTTCAGCCTTGGTCTTGGCCGTGTGCTCTTCCTTGCAAATCGCATGGAGATTGCTTTCGCGATGCTCTCCGCCTAGCCAGAGCGCGACCTTGTGATCGAATTCCGGTTTGTTGCCGGGGCCGAATGGCTTACTCGACAATGCACAACAGCCATCCTGACGGTTTACGATGCGGCGCTTTACTGCATCAGGGATAGCAGCATCGTCGTTCTTGCCGATCCATTCCTTAACGGTGCGGGCCATTAGTTCACCTCCGGCAGATCGTTGATTTGTTCCGCGCTAAGCTTCGACAGGTTGGCAATCCGCGCCTTGTCGAACTCCTCTTCGCCATCCATGACTTTCGCCAAGAACATCGACACGGTGTTCACGCGGCCCATTGTCGGAAGATCTACCCTTTCCGGTGCGTTCTGTTTGACGACACGGTACTGGTTGCGCATAATTTCCATGTCGCCGCCGATCATTGCCGAGGCGATAAGCATGTTGACCGATTTCAATACCCAGGCATCTGCATCAGCATCGGTAAAGGATGGTTCAGACGCGCCCTGTTCGCCTGTATCCGGCTCGCTGGCTGGCGTTTCGGGTTCTTCGGTAACAATCTCCGCTTCTTCGACTTTCGCGCTCTGTGGCTCGTCTCCGAAGGGATCGGCAACGGTCTGAACCGGAGTGATGTTCTTGGCATTGTCAGCGCCTTGGAAGTCCTGCGCTTCCTCACGGTCATAAACGCCAAGCAAAACTTCTGGCACATACCGGCGCGCCCATGACCGAGCGGCAAAATATCCAAGCTGTTGCTGCGGGTCCGATTTCCAAAGCGGGCTGTTCTTGGTCGTGATCGAGCCGACAGATGGGGAAGTGTATTCGTATGTCTCGCCATCCAGAATACCCGACACGGTGCACGTCATATCGTTGCCTGTGCCCTTGTATTCGTACTTAAGGCGGCCCTTGATGCCGGATCGGGTATTGACCACGGCAGCGATAAGCTGTGCCTCATAAGCAATTGTGCCGTTGACCGAATAGGACTTGGACGCCACCGCAAAAGGCGACATCTGCCATTCCAGCGCCTGCATTGCCACAGCCATACATGCACCGGCATTATTCCGAAGGTGCTTTGGCAGGGCGATATCCGCCTTGCTCATCACCTCAGCAAAGCGAACCACTTCGCCAAGGTTCTGCGGTGCGATGTTTGATCCAGTCGCGCCAGCGGAGACAGAGACGGTATTGATAGACGTTTCACGTGTTGCGAGTTGGTTCATTTCACGCTCCTGACGCAAATCGACCGTTACCGTCACGTTCACGCGTGTTTCGGTATGGTCTGCGATTGTTTGCTTGTGTTTTTGGGGTAGCCCACCTGCAATTTTCAGGTGTGTAATCGCCATTCACGTCGATCCGATCCAACGTGTGTTGCGGCGTTGGCCTACGCCCCATGTCGTGTAGGAAATTTTCGAAGCTATCGACCCAGAGAGTGCAGACGGTTATGCCCCGGCCTCCATACAGATGATATTGGTCTGACTTCGGGTTGAAGCATCGTGTTTTCATGCTCACCCACGAATTGTATTCCAGGGATTTGTTTTTTACTGAACCTTCTCCATGGGTGCGGGCGGCAAGCAATTGCCTTTCCTTCTGCAAGCATCCGCATGAGTTTGTAGTGCCGCTCAGTAGGCAAATGCCGATTACTGGAACAACATTCCCGCAAGAGCACTCGCATGCCCAAGCCGACATCTTCGATTTGTTCTGTTGATACGATCCGCAATAATGCAGAACTTTTAAGCGACCAAAGACAAGTCCAGTCAAATTCTTGAACTGGTGATGAATACGACCATCTTTCAACCGTGGGAAAGGTTGCGGAGCGGTGCTGTGTACAATCGTCTTCATGTCACGCACCTATCAATCGTTGCTGATACCAAACGGGCATGTCCGTTTCCGACAATTCTTCAAGTGGTGTGGATGGAACCCATGCCGTGTCTGTGCCGAACTCGCCCATGAACAGGCGGTAGTTCTCGACGGCTTGGGCAATACGTTCTGCGGCGCGGTCGAACAGCGGATTACCCGGCGACAGCATGATACCGTGTGATATGGGCGCGCCTTCCTTCTGCCAAAACACAAATACGAAGGCGAAAACCGGGTTGCTGACTACCTTTGACAGCCAGTCCTCTTGTCCTTCTGGCAGACCGAAAACCTTTCCAGCCCGGAATAGTCCCTTCATCTGGCGGCGACCGTCTGAATAGTGACCGGCGGAAACGATATAGTCGTAGGTTGCCATCGCATCCCGACACGCCCGGTTGAACTCTTTCCCACTTCTGTTCGCGATAGACTTAAGATCGACATTCGAATTGATCTGAAGGTAATCAATGCGCGCCTTGAAGCGGATACCGTTCACGGTCCAGAACACCGAGACTTCCGGCTGCCCGCCTTCGAATGCCTTTGCCAGCGTTTTGTTCGCCTTGATGAAGGCCGATGCAGCAAGGATTTTTGAATAGTCCTTGAACTTGATAAGCGTCTTGTCGGAGTTCTTCGCCCTCTCAAGAATGCGATCAAAGATGATGGGGCAATCGTCATACCGAAGCGCCCGGTCGATAAGCTTGTCCTTCGTGCCAGATATGGCCGCCGACTTCTTTTTGAGATACGCCCGCAATTCGTCAGACGTGACCACACAACCGGGAAAGTCAGAAGGTTCCGGTAATGGCTCATGATGCGCCTTGAACTTCTCCACGCCTTCGAGAACGCACATGTGAAGCTGGCGACCGAATATCTTTGCCGGTGTGTCGTCGTCATCGTCACGGGCCGGGTTCATCGGGCTATCCCACCAGAAATCCGGGGCGTTACCGATGAGCTTCTTCAGGCCGGTAGAACCGAGCGCAGGATCGGCATGATATTCCTCATCGGACATCCCGAAGTAGACGCCATCCTCATGCAAGGTGTCAGTCACGATCACCTCCCGACAGAAGATTATCGCGCAAAGTGCGGCGCACCTGCTCGTTCTCTGGCTTCTCAAGCTCTATGGCGATGTAATCCCACTGGGTCTGGTGAGGCTCCATATGACGGACCATGGCGGCAAACACTGCGACCTGTTCTTCGCTGTTCATGTGTGCGAACACTGCGCCGAAGCTGTCAGCGTCTGCGCTGATGAATAGCGGATACCGGCTATCTACGCGAACCTCGATCTTCGACATCACGCGGCCTCCGACTTGCCATAGACCACGAAATCAGATGAGCGCGGCAGCAGGTCCAGAGCATTTGTGTCACCGAACAGAGTAAGTTCTATCTCACCATTATCGCTCGTGATGCGTACTACTCGGCTGTTGAAGTTATCAGGGAATGCCGAGACAACTTCGATCTTGCGGATATGGTGTATCGTTAATTCTGCCATATGCATGTCGTCACTCTCCCGAAAAATTCGCCAGCCCGACTTCCAGAGCGCGGACGTATTCAGCGTCTTCGGCTGCTAGTTCGCTCTGCATCTGGATTGCTGTCTGGATGACTTGTTGCGTGAACCGATCCGGCTTCTGTCTATAGTGACCGGATACGTGGATTGTCTGGGCGCGTGGCTTGCCGCTTACTTGGAGGAGGGCAGTCATGCGGCCTCCCCGACCCATCCACATTCAAGGAAGGTTTGCCCTTTGTGCTGGTAAATAGCGATGCCAGATACTTTTTGGCATTCTTCGCAGATGTAGCTGATAATAAGGCCATGCCGCCTTGCTGATGGTCCGAAATGACCGTTTACCGCCACGTCGGCATTAAGAGTAAACGTCAATTTGTCTGTGCAAGGTGCTTCGCCATCTGCATTCGTGCCTATGACGACCTTATGCCCGGTGTCCGCATCCTCTTTCCTATGAAAGACCTCAACCTTGAAATGATGTGTATATTCGCATCCGCAATTGGCACAAACGAGAAGGTCTTGCTCCAATGCTGAGCCTAAAATATCATCACTCATGGTTAACCTACTTTCTCGGCCAGATACCCGGCCCATACTGCAAACGTTGCGATGAAGGTTGAAACGGCAACAAAGCCAGCGATGTCTTCGATAAGGTCACGCATGGGTTTCTCCCGATCTTTTGATGATTTTGGCTAAGGCGATTTCACGAACCATGGACATGGCGACCAGTCGGCGGATTGCTTCGGATCGGGTGGCAATTCGGTTTTCGTATCGCCAGTTATCGATGTCATTCAGCTCGTCATCGGTGAGCATGATCGGGACGCGGTTTTCACGCATTAAGCCACACCCCGATACCAAAACGGCGCTGTTAGGCTGCGCTTGTGAGCAGCTTGTTGATTGCCGCTGAGAAGTGACCCGGTTTGGGGTGATATTTCCATTTAGAATTGACCCATGTTTGAACCTTCCCTCGTTTGTTTTTCAGCG
>NZ_VCPE01000043.1:0-2500 GCF_005938105.1 Brucella haematophila
GTTTTGGTTGCGGGGGCAGGATTTGAACCTGCGGCCTTCAGGTTATGAGCCTGACGAGCTACCGGGCTGCTCCACCCCGCGATAAACTTTGTGCGCACCGAGCTTAAGCCGGTTTTTGTTTGGTTTTCCGTCCTCGCCGGCTTTGCCGTCTGCGGTCGGAAGGTGCCGCTCCACCCCGCGCCAGGGTGTTTATTTTATAACCGGTTGGGTATTTTTAGCGTTTTACGCGTGTTTGGAGTGTTTTGTATGGTTTTGAGAAGATGATTTGGTTTGTGTGCTTAGCAGACCTGGCAGCGACCTACTCTCCCGCATCTTAAGATGAAGTACCATTGGCGCTGGAGCGTTTCACGGCCGAGTTCGGAATGGGATCGGGTGCAGCCGCTCCGCCATAACCACCAGGTCGGCGAAGAACACAAATTGAGAAGCTGGATTAGGGCAGTAAGGCATTAGGGGAATAGGGCAGTATGTTTAGGCTGCGCCTGTCCTTTGCCTTCGTGCTTTGTCTTTCTGTGCAGGCGATGGTTAAGGGCTTTAGGCAAACATATTGCCTTACTGCCCTACTGCCATATTGCCTTCATCATCGAACGTTGTTCGATGGATATTGTAAATGGGAGTGATCAAGTCGATCGAGCTATTAGTACCGGTAAGCTGCATGCGTTGCCGCACTTCCACACCCGGCCTATCAACGTGGTGGTCTTCCACGGCTCTGATAGGGAATACTCGTTTTTAGGTGGGTTTCCCGCTTAGATGCCTTCAGCGGTTATCCCGTCCGTATATAGCTACCCTGCTATGCCGTTGGCACGACAACAGGTCCACCAGAGATACGTCCATCCCGGTCCTCTCGTACTAGGGACAGATCCTATCAATATTCCTACACCCACGGCAGATAGGGACCGAACTGTCTCACGACGTTCTGAACCCAACTCACGTACCGCTTTAAATGGCGAACAGCCATACCCTTGGGACCTGCTCCAGCCCCAGGATGCGATGAGTCGACATCGAGGTGCCAAACAACCCCGTCGATATGGACTCTTGGGGGTCATCAGCCTGTTATCCCCGGCGTACCTTTTATCCGTTGAGCGATGGCCCTTCCACGCGGGACCACCGGATCACTATGACCGACTTTCGTCTCTGCTCGACTTGTCAGTCTTGCAGTCAGGCAGGCTTATGCCATTGCACTCGACGAACGATTTCCGACCGTTCTGAGCCTACCATCGCGCGCCTCCGTTACTCTTTAGGAGGCGACCGCCCCAGTCAAACTACCCACCATACACGGTCCTGGACCCGGATAACGGGCCGCAGTTAGACATCCATATAGGCAAGGGTGGTATTTCAAGGATGACTCCACAATGGCTGGCGCCACTGCTTCAAAGTCTACCACCTATCCTACACATGCCGACACGAATGCCAGTGTAAAGCTATAGTAAAGGTGCACGGGGTCTTTCCGTCTAACCGCAGGAACCCCGCATCTTCACGGGGAATTCAATTTCACTGAGTCTGCGTTGGAGACAGCGGGGAAGTCGTTACGCCATTCGTGCAGGTCGGAACTTACCCGACAAGGAATTTCGCTACCTTAGGACCGTTATAGTTACGGCCGCCGTTTACTGGGGCTTCAATTCAATGCTTGCACATCTCCTCTTAACCTTCCAGCACCGGGCAGGCGTCAGACCCTATACGTCGTCTTGCGACTTCGCAGAGCCCTGTGTTTTTGGTAAACAGTCGCTACCCCCTGGTCTGTGCCACCCCCACCTAGTTGCCTAAATGGAGGTCACGCTTCTTCCGAAGTTACGCGTGCATTTTGCCGAGTTCCTTCAACGCAGTTCTCTCAAGCGCCTTGGTATTCTCTACCAGTCCACCAGTGTCGGTTTAGGGTACGGTCTATATGCAGGAGCTATTTCCTGGAACCGCTTCGCTGCAAGATCAATCCAATAAGACCTTACAACACACGCGATCCGTCACTACCTGCAGGCCCACGAATATTAACGTGGTTCCCATCGACTACGCCTTTCGGCCTCGCCTTAGGGGCCGGCTAACCCTGCTCAGATTAACTTTAAGCAGGAACCCTTGGACTTTCGGCGAGGGAGTCTCTCACTCCCTTTATCGTTACTCATGTCAGCATTCTCACTTCCGATACCTCCAGGATGTCTCACGACTGTCCCTTCACAGGCTTACGGAACGCTCCGCTACCACGCACATACGTGCATCCACAGCTTCGGTGTATGGCTTTAGCCCCGGTACATTTTCGGCGCAAAGACCCTTATTTAGACCAGTGAGCTGTTACGCTTTCTTTAAATGATGGCTGCTTCTAAGCCAACATCCTGGTTGTTTTGGGATCCTCACATCCTTTCCCACTTAGCCATAACTTAGGGACCTTAGATGGTGGTCAGGGTTGTTGCCCTCTTCACGACGGACGTTAGCACCCGCCGTGTGTCTGCCCAGTAGTACTCCCCGGTATTCGGAGTTTGATTAGGATCAGTAAGACGGTGAGTCCCCATAGCCC
>NZ_VCPE01000044.1 GCF_005938105.1 Brucella haematophila
GAATTGTGTGTGCGGCTCGGCGACGAGATGGAACAGAGAAACAATTGCGGGTCGCTGAGTGCATGGAGACGAACCGTTGCAACGCTCCAGGTGACCGATGACCTTGCATAGTTCGCTCCCGTTTTCGAAACGGCAGATGGCTGTTTTCGGCCCGATTATTGAGGCCCTTGTGCGACCAATGGTCAAGGCCGGGTGCCACTTCTGCCTTTGCTGCACCGTAGGAGCGGAGCTTATCGGTGATGATCCGTTTGGGAGCAAAGCCATAGCGCTTCATTAACGTGAGCGCAACGAATAGCCCACGTCTTTCGTGATTGACGGAATGGGTTTCCGGCTGGCAGTCAAAACTTTTGCTTTGCCCGCTTCGGCATAAAATAGGTTCGGATATTGACGAGTGCTTCAGCGACGTCAGCGGCATCCTGGCGGGTGGCTTTGCGTTTTGTCTCGCCGAGCTTGCGAATTGGCGCAATGATATCGCCGGTGACGGCATGACCGCGAAGAACCGGCTGCCAAAGTCTCGGCGCGTATCCTGTTGCCAGCAAAAAGCAGAGGTCCCAATCGAACGGATCAAAGGTTTGATCATCGATCCTGGTGAACCTGGGCCGGTAGTCTTTCGGGGTTTCAGAGAGGCTCCCCGAGATACGGTTATATTCCGCAACGATCGTCTGCACGGCCCGATGTTCGGTTGTTTCCATCGGCAGGTTCAGGGCGTCCGGGCCAGTCAGTTCCGGGATCCATTTGCGTGGGTCGATGAACTTTGGGCCAATGATCAGAGCCGTAAGATAACCATCGAGACCGCTCATTGACCAGATTGGCGATGCCGGACGGCGTCCCCTGATAAAGGCTTCGAACGCCGCGTCATCAAGCTTCGGTCGATCCGTCGTCCCCTGGCTGTTGTGCATCATGCCGCCCGTCGCTCCTGCTGCGTCATCGCTTCACGCTCAGCCTTCCAGGCCCACGGCAGGAGACTTTCCATTTCGTTGGCTTTCACTTTGCCGGAGATGATGCGCTCCAGCACATCGGCAAGCCAGACCTCGGGGTCCACACCATTCAGTTTACAGGTGTTGACGAGCGATGCGAGGACAGCGAAAGTCTTTCCACCCCGCTCGTTGCCCACGAACAGCGAATTCTTCCTCGTCAGGGCCACGGATTTCATTGAACGCTCGACCACATTGGAATCGATCTCGACCCGGCCATCATCAAGGCAGGCTGTCAACCCGCTCCAATGGTTGAGCGTGTAGCTGACGGCCTTGCCAAGCGCCGATTTCGCCGACACCTCGTCGCGCAGTTCGGTGAGGTGGACTTTCAGCTCTCTCATGACTGGAGCAGCCTCGCGACGTCTCACGACGAGCCGGGTATCGGCGCTTTCGCCGCGCAGTTTTGCTTCGATCCGATAGACTTCCGCAATCCTGGCAAGGATCGACAAAGCCTCCGAAGAACCCGTCAGCTTGACGACATCGACGAACTTGCGCCGCGCATGAGCAAGGCAGAAGGCCAGCCGCATGGGTGCGACATTGCTCTTGCCCCGACGTTTGACCATGGTTTTATAGGCTTGGTATCCATCGACTTGAAGCACGCCGGTAAACGACGACAATTGCCCCTCGATCTCGCGGGCGCTGCGGCTTTCGGCAAAGATATAGGCCACGGCCGGCGGTGCCGGACCATTCCAGGGACGGTCGTCAACCGCCTGCGCCCATAACTGGCAGACCTTGGTTCGTTTGCGCCCCGGCTCGAGCCGCGGCAACGGCGTCTCGTCACAGAACACTCTCGGCTGCGAGCGGATAAAGGCGGTAAGCGCGTCATAGAGAAGCTCCAGCCACCAGGCGACCCGCATCACCCAGGCGCCAAGCGTACCGCGATCGATGATGACACCGCAGGAGGCCAGCATTTGCGCCTGTCGATTGAGCGGGAGATGCCAGGCAAACTTCGAAACAGCGACATGCGCGGCAAACGCCGTGGTCACCATGCCACCGTCCATCACGCGCGCCGGTGCAGGTGCTTGCACGATGGCACTCTCACAGGCCCGGCATGCATAGCGCGGCCGGATCGTCCGTTTGACCCGGACAACAGCAGGTACGATGTCGAGCGCCTCGCTGACGTCCGTGTCGATGCAATGCAGTTCGAACGAACAGCAGGGGCAAATCTTGCTCTCCGGCTCAATGATCTCTTCATAGCGCGGAAGATGCTTGGGCAAGCGGCCGATATTGCGGGCAGACGATCGCCGTGCCTGTGTTTTGTCTTCACCGGCCGGTGCGGCATCGTCATTGGCTGCAACGGGAATATCGCTTAGATCGCCCAGGTCGAGCGTTGCCTGGGCTGGATCGATGATCGTCATCTTCTCCGATTTCGTCCCGAAGAGCTGGCGCTCAAGGAAGGCAATACGCGCTTTGAGATCGGCATTTTCTTCGTCGAGTAAGAGAATGATCCGGGTCAATTGCGCAGCATCCTGGGGCAAGGGATCGGGTCGAAGCAGCATGACCGACCCTATCATATTAGCCTGAATCTTCAAGCAAAACCAATAGGATCAGCCTACTTTTGAGGGTCGTCTCACCGCGTTTCGCTTGACCCGCGTCCAGTCAATGCCAGCTAGCAAAAGCGAGAACTCCTGGGCACTCATCTGCATCGCACCATCGCGGATCGGGGGCCAAACAAACTTTCCGCTCTCCAACCACTTTGTCGCCAGGATCATGCCTGACCCATCCCAGTAAATGCAGCGAAGTCGATCCAGACGCTTGGCGCGGAAAACGAACACGTCGCCACAATAGGGATCGGCCGCGAGCGCTGACGCCACCAAAGCCACAAGGCCATTCATGCCGCGCCGGAAGTCGACCGGTTGCGTAGCCACCATGATCTTCACGCCACTCGGCGAAACTCCGATCACCGGCGACCTCGCAAGGCCGCCACCATCGCTTGCGCCAGTTCAGGTGCTACCGGGCCGATAACCGTCATGCGCGCGCCAGCAATCTCGATCTCAATTCGACCCGCGGCAAAGTGGGCGACATCTGACGGCGCGCCTGGAGCCGGCGTTCGATCGCCAACTACCGTCACCGGCACGAACATCGCCTGCTGCGCACTGGACCTCGCAGATCGTTGAGAGGTCAGCCCAGCGTCCCGGCGCCAGACGTTCAGCAAGCCGCGATTGACGCCCCAGCGCCGGGCAACGGCCGAGATGTTAACATCAGGTTCCGCGCTTTCCGCAAGGATCCGCGCCTTCTCCTCGTCAGTCCAATTCCGCCGCTGCCGCCGGCCGGTAATCACCTCGATCCGACGATACTTTCCCTCATGCCTGGCTTCATCCATGTCTTCAAGCATGGCATCAGCGCGATCTCCAATCATCCCGGTCCGCTCCTATCAATGAAGGAGCTTATCTCGCGGCATCATTCACAAAAGAAAAGGTGGGATGTTCGTCGCGCTCACTCATTAACGCCACAAGCAATCGCTTTGCCGCCCTTTTATCACGCCGCTTCTGCAAGATTTCTTCGAGAACGGAGCCATGTTGATCCACCGCAC
>NZ_VCPE01000045.1 GCF_005938105.1 Brucella haematophila
GCGGCTGTCCGTTGGTAAAGCAGTAAGAGGCTGATTGGATGGAAGCTTCGACTGTGAGAGATGCGGCTCTGCGTGAGGCAGGGCCGTCGGGTTCGGATAATTCACGGCAGGGTTCTGCGGGCAGTGTTTTGTCGGCGCGGGGACTGGGCAAGTCGTTTGGCGGCTTTTACGCGGTGAAGAATGTCGATCTTGATGTGGAACATGCCCGTGTTCATGCGCTGATCGGCCCGAACGGGGCTGGCAAGACGACGGTGTTCAATCTCCTGACCAAGTTTTTGCAGCCGACAAGCGGCGAGATCACGCTTCTGGGCGAAACGATCACCAAAACCGATCCGGCCAAAGTGGCGCGGATGGGACTGGTGCGCTCGTTCCAGATTTCGGCAACCTTCCCGCATCTGACCGTATTGGAAAACGTCAAGGTGGCGTTGCAGCGCCCGAACGGCCTTGCCACGCAATTCTGGCGTGCGCTCTCGGCGCTGGATCGGCTGGACGCACAGGCAATCGAACTTCTGGAACGCGTCGGCCTTGCCGATGCCCGTCATGCACTGGCTGCGGATTTATCCTATGGCCGCAAGCGCGCGCTGGAAATCGCCACCACACTGGCGCTCGATCCGAAAGTGCTGCTGCTTGACGAACCGATGGCCGGCATGGGCCATGAAGACGTCCACACCATCGCCGCCCTCATTGCCGATGTCGCGAAGGATCGCGCCGTTTTGATGGTGGAACACAATCTCAAGGTGGTGGCCGATATCGCCCACCATGTCACGGTGCTGCAACGCGGCGAGATCCTCGCCTCCGGCAGCTACGCCGACGTCTCGAAGGACGAGCGCGTGCGCACCGCCTATATGGGAACCGAACATGAATAAAGGCCAACCGCTCCTGTCCGTGCGCGGACTGAATGCCTGGTATGGCGAAAGCCATGCCCTGCATGGCGTCGATCTCGACATCTGGCCGGGCGAAACCATCACGCTTCTGGGCCGCAACGGCGTCGGCAAGACCACGACCCTGCGCGCCATCATGGGCATCATCCGCAAGCGCACCGGCACGATCACGCTGGACGGCCGGGATATCATGCGCGTGCCCTTGCACCGCATTGCCCATGCGGGTCTGGGCTTCGTGCCGGAAGAACGCGGCATCTTCGCCACGCTCAGCGTGCATGAGAACCTGCTGCTGCCGCCGGTTGTGGCCAAAGGCGAGCAGAGCCTGATGTCGCTTGATGAGATTTACGCGCTTTTCCCGAACCTGCATGAACGGCGCAACAGCCCAGGCACCAAACTGTCGGGCGGCGAGCAGCAGATGCTGGCCATTGCGCGCATCCTGCGCACCGGCGTGAAGGTGCTGCTGCTGGACGAGCCGACCGAAGGTCTGGCGCCTGTCATCGTGCAGCGCATCGGCGATGTGCTGGTGGAACTGAAGAAGCGCGGCATGACCATCCTTCTGGTCGAGCAGAACTTCCGCTTTGCCGCCAAGGTCGCAGACCGCTTCTATCTCATGGATCATGGCGTGGTGACGGAGACCTTCCCGACCGCCGAGCTGCCCGACCGCATGGCAGCCCTGAACGAAGCCTTGGGAGTCTGACATGACAATGATCTTCGGTATTCCCCTGCAAGCGCTTCTCGGGCAGTTGCTGGTTGGTCTCATCAATGGCTCGTTCTACGCCATGCTGAGCCTTGGCCTTGCCATCATCTTCGGGCTGTTGCGCATCATCAATTTTGCCCATGGCGCACAATATATGCTGGGCGCTTTTGTCGGCTATCTGCTGTTGAGCTGGCTTGGCATCGGCTATTGGCCAGCGCTTGTTCTGGCTCCGATCATCGTCGGCCTCGGCGGGGCGATCGTCGAGCGCGTGGCGCTGTCACGGCTTTATAATCTCGATCCGCTCTATGGCCTGCTCTTCACCTTCGGCCTGGCGCTCGTGATCGAAGGCACGTTCCGCTATTATTACGGCGCGGCTGGACAGCCCTATGCGGTGCCGCCGTCGCTTGCTGGCGGGCATAATCTCGGCTTCATGTTCCTGCCGAACTATCGCGCCTGGGTGGTCGTGGCCTCGCTGATCATCTGCCTTGGCACCTGGCTTCTGATCGAAAAGACCAAGCTTGGCGCTTATTTGCGCGCCGCCACCGAAAACCCGACACTGGTCAAAGCCTTCGGCATCAATGTGCCGCTGCTTCTCACCTTCACCTATGCGCTGGGTGCGGGCCTTGCAGGCGTTGCCGGCATCATGGCGGCCCCGATCTATCAGGTCAGCCCGCTGATGGGCTCGAACATCATCATCGTGGTCTTTGCCGTGGTGGTTGTCGGCGGCATGGGGTCGATCCTCGGCGCCATCATCACCGGCTATGTGCTGGGCCTGGCCGAAGGGCTCACCAAGGTCTTCTATCCGGAAGCCTCCAGCATCGTCATCTTCGTTATCATGGCTATCGTCCTTCTGGTGCGACCCGCCGGACTGTTCGGGAAGGAGGCCTGATATGGCTGATACCGCTCTTAAAGCAACGGCTGCAAGCCATGGTGCTGCTTCATCCCGCAAGCCTGCGATCAACAGCCTGTCGGCGGTCATTCTCGTCATCGCCATTCTCGCACTGGCCGCAGCACCCTTCGTGGTCTATCCGATCTTCCTGATGAAGATGCTGTGCTTTGCGCTGTTTGCCTCTGCCTTCAATCTTCTGCTTGGCTACACCGGCATTCTCTCGTTCGGCCATGCGGCCTTCTTCGGGGGCGCTGCCTATATCACCGCGCATACGGTGAAGGAATGGGGCGTGACGCCGGAAGTGGGGCTGATCCTCGGCGTTCTCGCCGCCGCAGCGCTTGGCCTTGTCATCGGCTATCTGGCCATTCGCCGTCAGGGCATCTATTCGACCATGATCACGCTTGCGCTGTCGCAGATGTTCTTCTTCTTCTGCCTGCAGGCGGCCTTCACCCATGGCGAGGACGGCTTGCAGGGCGTGCCGCGCGGATATCTGTTCGGCTTCATCGATCTCAACAACCAGATGAACATGTATTACTTCGTGCTGGCCGTGTTCGTGCTTGGGGTCTTCGCCATCTGGCGCATCACCAACTCGCCCTTCGGCATGATCCTGAAATCGGTGCGCGAGAACGAAAGCCGCGCCATATCGCTGGGCTATTCCGTCAATCAGTACAAGCTGGCCGCGTTCGTCATGTCGGCGGGCCTTGCGGGCCTTGCAGGCGGCATGAAGGCACTCGTCTTCCAGTTTGCAACGCTGACCGATGTCGGCTGGCAGATGTCGGGCGAGGTCATCCTGATGACGCTGCTTG
>NZ_VCPE01000046.1 GCF_005938105.1 Brucella haematophila
TCACCGCAATCGTCAATGGCCATAAGCAGAGCCAAATCGACCAACTATTACCATGGAATTATACCGGCCCGGTGTGAGTGAGACACCGCTTACGCAGGATCCGCGCAAACGCCTGTCCCTTCGGGCGGGTGATCCCCCTCCGGTTTTGACTGCTGCCCCCCTCTCTCCGGTCGGTTCGCCGACTGCTCGGGAGCAGGAGCGGGGCTCCTGCCCCTCCGGGATCAGGAAAAAAGGAAAAACCAAAATGGCTAAGGCATCAAAAACTTCTAAAACCGAAACCCCACGCGCAGACGTTTATGAGCGCATCACCGCGAAGGTGGTCGAGCAGATGGAGCAAGGCGTTCGCCCTTGGATGCAGCCGTGGGGCAATGGCACATCACCATGCCGACCATTGCGCCACAACGGCATCCGCTATCAGGGCATAAACACCCTTTTGCTTTGGATGGAAGCCGCCGAGAAAGGTTATAATTCCGCCTACTGGATGACATACAAACAGGCGCAAGAGCTTGGCGGGCAGGTGGTCAAGGGCTCTAAATCCGCGCTTGTCGTTTACGCTGGCGCAATCGAAAAAGAGCAGGAAACCCCGAGCGGCGAAACCGTCGAAACGCGTATCCCGTTCATGAAGGGATATAGCGTTTTCAACGCCGACCAGATCGAGAACCTGCCCGAACATTACTATTTCATGCCGGAGAAAAACACCGAACCAAAGCAGCGCATCGCGCAAGCCGAGGCGTTTTTCGCAAACCTGAAAGCCGATGTGCGCGAAGGCGGGAATCAAGCCTATTATTCGCCTGTCACCGACCACATTCAAATGCCGCCATTCGATTCATTCGTTTCTGCAGAAGCACACGCGGCCATTCTGGCGCATGAATTCACGCACTGGACTTCAGCGAAAAACCGCCTTGATCGTGACTTGTCCCGCTATCACAGGGACAAGGAAGATCGCGCCCGCGAGGAATTAATCGCCGAATTGGGAAGTGTTTTCCTCGCCGCCGATCTGGGCATTGAAATCACTCCGCGCGAAGATCACGCAGCCTATTTGCAGTCATGGCTTAACGTCCTGAAAAATGACAAACGCGCTATCTTTCAGGCGGCTTCACACGCCGAACGCGCCGTGACTTTCATGCATGGACTTCAGCCAAATGCGCATCGAGGTGACGACAACCTCGATCAGCTTCTGGAGCAGGAGGCCGCATAGATGGAAAAATCCGCCGCTCTTGCTAATCGCAAGAGCGGTTTGGCGACTTCCAGTCAGGCCGCGCCAATCTGTTTTTGCCAAACGCGCACGTTATTCCGTCCCGCACCCTTTGCGTCATACAAAGCGAGATCCGCCTCGCGCAAAAGTGTCTCGCGCAACACCGTCAGATCGGTGTCGAGCGCGATCCTTGAAACGCCGGCGATGCCAATGCTGACGGTTAGCTTTTCACAGGGGCGGGATTCATATGTGATAGCGCGCGCTGAAATCGCGCGCTGAATGGTGTCGCAGACATGCTGCGCACCAGCCAGATTTGTATCTGGCAAGATCACAATGAATTCCTCCCCGCCATAGCGCGCAACACAATCCCCCGGCCTGCGGATCGATTGTTGTATGACCTCGTCGACCAGATTCAGCGCGCAGTCACCGGCAAGATGCCCAAAACGGTCATTGAATTGCTTGAAATAATCTATGTCGATCAGAGCCACGGAAAGCGGCTTTTGTTCTCGACGGCACCGGCGCATTTCAGTGTAAACGAAACGCTCCATGCCCCGCCTGTTTGGAAGGCTGGTCAGCTCGTCCGTTCCCGCCAGTTCCTGCAATTTGCTGGTGAAGCTTTGCAGCCTTTCAAACTTGCCTGATAAGTCCTCGATCCGTCTTTTGAACGGTGAAATGTCGGTAAGCGTCACGAAAGTAGCAATCATTGCCCCTGTTTCGTGGCGAAGGGGATGAATGGTGGCGAGATACATACGCCCATCGATGACAAGCTCATCAGTGGCCGTTTCCAGACCATTTTCAAGCGCTTCAAAATCTCCTTGAAACCCTGAAATGACCGAGTCCGGAACAATACCGACCATCGAGCGCCCGATAAGCTGATCGACGGTCGCGCCGAAGAGATCAGCGTAACGATCACTGACCGATAGATAGATAAGCTGCTTGTCAACCAGACAGGCCGCAACCGGTAATGATCGAATTGTTGCCTGATGCTCTTCCAGCGTGATTTTATATGTCATCCACCCCCCGTTTTGTTGTTATGAAGTCTTTTGAGACCAGATCAGTCACAACGGGATTGTTAAAATACAACCCCGTAATTGGTACTGCAACAACCAGAGCTGGCTTATCGCCTGCGGTGCGCCCCCGCAAACATCCTCGCTGACTCTTGGTGATCGGGGAGTTCGAAACCGTGGTTAGACGGCCCTGTGGCCTTTAGTTCGGAGAACCTGTTGCATACGCCACGGGCTCCTATGGTGTAGCCGCGCTTGCCTCACCGTCCAAGTTGAATAGCGCTTATCATCTCTGACGTCATGCACCAAACGGAAGAGAACGCCATGAGT
>NZ_VCPE01000047.1 GCF_005938105.1 Brucella haematophila
TGTTGATTGCCGCTGAGAAGTGACCCGGTTTTTCCACCGAGAATTGACCCGCCTTTTAATTAATGTTCGGGTTTTTATTCACGGTCAAGTTTCGTGTATTCCTTTGCTCGTTTTGGTTCCTGAGCGGAACTGTTTTTGAACCTGAAGCTGTCATTTCCAGTTTCTAGGATGTGGCAGTGATGGGTGAGCCTGTCGAGCAATGCAGTCGTCATTTTGGCGTCGCCAAACACGCTTGCCCATTCACTGAAGCTAAGATTGGTTGTGATTATGACGCTCGTGCGCTCGTAAAGTTTGCTGAGCAGATGGAATAAAAGAGCGCCACCTGATGCACTGAATGGCAGATATCCGAGCTCATCAAGAATGACGAGATCGGAATAAATGAGCCGGTTGGCGATCTGTCCCGATTTGCCTTGGGCTTTTTCCTGCTCAAGTGCATTCACAAGTTCAACCGTTGAGAAGAACCGGACACGTTTGTGGTGGTATTCAATCGCCTGGACACCAATAGCGGTGGCGATATGAGTTTTACCCGTTCCGGGTCCACCAACCAGAACAATGTTGTTTGCATCATTGAGAAAGTCACAGCGATGCAGCTGCTGGACCAATGCCTCGTTTATCTCACTGCTTGCGAAGTCAAAGCCGTTCAGATCACGGTAGGCTGGAAAGCGTGCAGTTTTGAGCTGGTAAGCAACTGATCTGACTTCACGCTCCGCCGTTTCCGCCTTAAGCAGCTGTGACAGAACTGGAATAGCTGCCTCGAAAGCTGGCGACCCTTGTTCGGTGAGTTCACCAACTGCTTGTGCCATGCCATGCATCTTCAATTGCCGTAACATGATTACGATTGCACCACTCGCTGGATTATGACGCATGACGAGCCTCCGTCTTTCTCAAGGTGTCGTAGCGTTCGACATTGGCCTTGGGTTCATTGTTAAGGGTCAGTGCCTGCGGCGCATTAATCGGGGGTGGAATGAGAGATTTGCCGTCGACCAAACGGTGAAGCAAATTGAGGATATGGGTTTTTGTCGGCACTCCCGACTTCAGCGCCATGTCGACCGCCAAGAGAACAGCCTGTTCGTCATGTTGTAAGACGAGGGAAAGAATATCGACCATTTCCTTATCGCCGCCCGGCTTCTTCAACAGATGAAGCTGGAGTGTGCGAAATGCTTCAGGCAGCTCCGTGAAAGGAGCGCCATTGCGCAATGCGCCGGGCTTTCGCTGAATGACCGACAAATAGTGCCGCCAATCATAGACGGTTTGACCTGGTGCTTCGTGAGAGCGATTGAAGATGCGTGAATGCTCGCAAATGATCTGCCCTTCGGCAGCGACCACGACACGATCAGGATAGACACGCAGGCTTACAGGGCGATTGGCAAAGGATGCTGGGACACTATAACGCGTACGATCAAAGTGAACGAGGCAGGTCGGTGATACGCGCTTGGTATATTCGACAAAGCCATCAAAAGATCGGGAAACGGGCATAAGGGTCTGGACTTCTTCAGCCCAAAGATCGGCTATGCTGCCGCGCATTTTACCATGCGTTGTGGTTGCCCAGAAAAACTTGCAACGCTCTTCCAACCAGTCGTTCAGTTCATCCAGCGAAGCAAATCGTGGAACGGGTTGAAAGAACCGATGCCGAGAATCCTGAACATTCTTCTCAATCTGTCCCTTCTCCCAACCCGATGCAGGATTGCAGAAGTCTGGTTCAAACAGATAGTGGCTGGCCATGGCCTGAAAGCGGATATTGACGTCACGCTCTTTGCCTCGACCGACCTTGTCGATGGCTGTACGCATATTGTCATAGATGCCGCGTCGTGGAATGCCACCAAGCACACGGAAGGCATGATTATGGGCATCAAACAACATCTCATGGGACTGTGTGAGATAGGCGCGAACGATAAAGGCCCTGCAATAACTTAGCTTCGTATGGGCGACTTGAAGCTTTGTCCGCTCATTGCCGATAATTGCCCAGTCTTCCGACCAGT
Source organism: Brucella haematophila (assembly GCF_005938105.1). GTDB lineage: Bacteria > Pseudomonadota > Alphaproteobacteria > Rhizobiales > Rhizobiaceae > Brucella > Brucella haematophila. The sequence continues at coordinate 1,980 of NZ_VCPE01000047.1, forward strand.
CAAATTGAAATGCTTCTCCCGGCTCAAAGCTCAAAGGGACAAACGTGCCCCGGCCTGATGTCTGGTTGTGCATATGAAGATCGGCCTTCCACTCGCGGGCAAAGGTGGCAACGCGACTGTATGATCCCTCATAGCCCAGAGCGACAAGGTCGGCGTGCATCTGCTTCACCGTGCGCTTTTGTTTGCGCGGTTTACGATCTTCAGACTTTAACCATGCGGTCAATCGGTCAGAAAATAGGTCGAGTTTGCTTGGCCTGTCCGGAACCTGAAACTTTGGCTCGACGCCATTGAGACGCAAGTACTTGCGAATGGTGTTCCGCGATAAGCCCGTTCGTCGGGCAATCTCGCGGATCGATAGTTCGTCCCGGTAATGCCAGCGTCGGATAACGCTCAATAATGCCATGTCGATCACTCCATAGCCCTCGCTGAAAAACAAACGAGGGAAGGTTCAAACATGGGTCAATTCTAAATGGAAATATCACCCCAAACCGGGTCACTTCTCAGCGGCAATCAACA
>NZ_VCPE01000048.1 GCF_005938105.1 Brucella haematophila
GTAAGCGGTGTCTCACTCACACCGGGCCGGTATAATTCCATGGTAATAGTTGGTCGATTTGGCTCTGCTTATGGCCATTGACGATTGCGGTGAGGGTAGCGGTCAGCCACTTTTGCGGATCGACTGAATTGAGTTTGCACGTCTCAATCAGTGAGGCGATTGTAGCCCAGTTATGAGCGCCTGCTTCATGACCTGCGAATAATGCATTTTTTCTGCTCAATGCTATTGGCCGAATTGTTCTTTCGACGCTGTTGTTATCCAGCTCGACGCGGCCGTCAGACAGAAACAGGCACAAGCCGTCCCAGTATTTAGCGATGTATTTCAACGCCTCGCCCAATGGGGCTTTTGCCGATACGCGTGCGCGGTGATGCGCAAGCCATGTTTGCATATCGATGATCAGCGGCTTTGATTGTGCCTGACGAACTGCGAGCCGGGCTTCTGGATTGAGACCACGCAATTCAGCTTCGATCTTATAGAGTTGGCCGATCCGCTTTACACCGTCTTCAGCAATCGGGGACGAGCCTGTGCGCGTGATTTCTATGAGCTTGCGACGCGCATGAGCCCAGCAGAAAGCCAATTGTATATTCTGACCAACACGATCTGGCGCGACCAGTCGATTGTAGCCTGCATAGCCATCCACTTGCAGAATACCGTTGAAGTCCTTCAATATCTGTTCGGCATATTGGCCAGATCGTCCGGGCGCATAAGTGAAAGCGACACCGGGCGGAGCATTGCTGCCCCATGGTCGATCATCCCGAGCCAAAGCCCAAAAATATCCTGTTTTGGTCTTTCCTGATCCAGGATCAAGAACCGGTGCACGCGTCTCATCCATGAAGAGTTTGCTTGATCGCTTCAGATCAGCAATCAGCGCATCAAAGACAGGGCGCAGCTCAAAGGCTGCCCGTCCCACCCAGTCAGCAAGTGTCGAGCGATCTATGTCGATGCCCTGACGGCCCATAATCTGGGCCTGGCGATAAAGCGGAAGATGGTCGGCATATTTAGATACCAGCACATGCGCAACTGTTGCTTCCGTCGGCAAGCCTGACGGGATCAATCGCGCTGGAGCGGGTGCTTGCACAACACCATCAGTGCAAGCGCGGCATGCGTATTTGGGACGATGCGTGACAATGACGCGAAACTGCGCAGGGATCACATCCAGTCGCTCAGAAACATCTTCGCCAATGCAATGCATGCAACCACCGCAGGCGCAAATCAGACTTTCCGGTTCTATCACTTCGTCGATACGTGGCAGGTGCTTTGGAAGAGAACCGCGATTGATGGCACGTGGCTTTGAGGCAGGCTTGGTGGACGCTGTATCCGCTTCATCCTCCGCATGGATCGCCGCAATAGCTGTTTCCAGATCTTCCAGGGCCAGATCAAACTGCTCAGGATTAATCTTCTCTGACTTGCGTCCAAAAGCGGCCTGTTTGAAGGCTGCAACCAGCTTCTCCAGCCGCGCAATCCGATCATCCTTACGAAGACCGAGCGCTGTTGCTGCAATCAGAAGCGCCTTCAACTCAGCAATATCATTGGGAAGATCAGAGGCATCCAGCATGGGCCAAACTTACCAAATCCGGCCTTGATATGCTTGAGGATTATGCTGTCAGAGTCATCGTGCCGCAGCTATGAGACAGGTGCTCAATAGCTATTCAACCGTAATCGGCGCTCTCACCTCCACTGCGCGCACACGTCGCCAGTCAAGCCCAGCAAACAAAGCCTCAAACTGTGCATGGTTCAACGACATCAGCCCATCCCGGATCTCTGGCCAGCTGAACGTATGGGCTTCCAAACGCTTATAAGCCAGAACCATACCTGTGCCATCCCAGTAGATCAGTTTTAGCCGATCGGCCTTGCGCGAGCGAAAAACAAATACAGTTCCAGTGAAAGGATCTTTGCGCAATTCGTTCTTCACCAACGAAGCTAGCCCGTCATGCCCTCTGCGGAAGTCAACAGGCTTTGTTGCCACCATGATCCGCACCCGATTGGAAGGAAATATCATGATGAGACTGCCAGTCCACGTGCAACTGCAACAATACGCGAAATCGGCGCACCCGATTCAAGACGTACTGTCACTGAACCAATGCATATCTCCACGCAGCTGGTGTCAGAGCCCGGTTGTTCCGCCAAGGGCTCGCTGATCACCAACCCTGCGAATTCTATTCCGTCTTCCGGTGCTGGCAAAACCAGTTGACCGCGCTTGGCTAGCGTTCGCCACATAGATAATCTGTTTGCTCGAACACCATAACGCTGCGCCACATCAACCACACGGGAACCAGGCCGAAGCGTTTCTGAGACCAGTCTGGCCTTGAATTCCGGCGTCCATTTATTGCTTCCCCCGCTAATACTCTTCTCAGGGGTGAGAAACTCCACCGTAGGCCCCATGGGGAAACTCCTTCATCCATCCATGAAAAGCCCTTCGCAGATCAAACAGCGCGAGAAAATGTGGGGCCGAAACAGCGGTTAC
>NZ_VCPE01000049.1 GCF_005938105.1 Brucella haematophila
GGTCTCTAGCCGCGCGGGTGTCAATCACCCTATTCTTTCTTCCTAAGTTTCTGTTTCTGCGCGTATTTCTGCTCATGGGCAGTATTCGCAAGACAACAGATCACCGCTGCCGGAGTGTTCCGGCAGGGCAAAATTCAGGTCTGTCGTCCTGCCCGCAAGATCATCAGTCTCTCCGTAGTCACGCCGCCCTCTGCTGACGGCGACGGCTACATTATGATGTTCAATAAGAACAAACAGGCGGGACCAATAGGAGCCTCGGCTTCAACGCCCGCCGGAAAGATCCCGGTTGACCAGCCACCCGACCAAACGTCGCTCACCCATCTGCCGTCTTGCTGCAAGACCCCCGGCTTCAGACTCACCGGGGTTTTCGTCAAACGGGCGCTGACGCAACCCGTCCGGATTTCGAGGCAACGACGATCAGCTCCTGCTTGAGCTTGACGCGTTCCTGAGGGCTCAGCTTCTTCGGCCGGAACCGGTCGTTGTTGAGCCATATCTTGTGCATGATCATCGCCAGCTTCCTCGCTACCGCGATGCGCGCCTTTGAGAAGCCGATGCGTTTCGCCAGGCGTACGCCCCATGCTTTGAGGCTGTTCCATTCCTGACTGCCGGAAAGCAGGACCGTCGCGGCGATCACAAGAACACGGCGGGTCGCTGGATCGCCACGCCGGGATATGCCGCCCATGAAGTTCGTTTCTCCCGACTGGAACTGCCGAGGGGTCAGCCCGAAGTATGCGGCAACGTCCGAGGACTTCTGGAAGCGCTGCGGATTATCCACTGCAGCATAGAACGACAGCGCAGTGACCGGCCCGATTCCGGGAATGTCCATAAAGCGCTTGACCATCTCGATGCTGTTAGCGATCGCGTGGATTTTCTCGGTTAGCGGTGCGATCTTCTCGACTGCCTCCATGTAAAGATTGAGCGAGGGCAGCACATAGGGTCTGACATGGACGCCGTTCCTCTCAGCCTCGGCCAAACCTTCGAGGGTTCGTTTGTAGAAGGTATCCGCTGTCACGTTTCCACGCTCAACGATTACGCCGAATGGCTTGAGAACGCCGGCGATATGATTTTCAAGGCCGACCTTCTGGCTGACCAGGTGATCCCGCATCGCCAGAAGTACCCGGGTCTCCTGCGATGCCTGAGACCTGATGCTGACCACTCTGAGGAAGTCTTCACCACCCATCCGGACGAGCTGTGCCAGACCACGGGCATCGTTTTTATCGGTCTTGTTGCGATAGGTGGCCAGAAACCGGTGAGCCTGGAATGTCTCCATGCAGACGACGTCGAAGCCGCTTTTCACCAGCCCGCTATAAAGCCAGCTGCTCATGTTGCCGGCCTCGAGCCCGATCTTCATCGCCTTGTCTGCGTCAACCCTATTGGTCAGCCAGCCACGAATGTCTTCGGGCCGGGTATTGCATTTTCCCTCGCAGAATTTCTTGCCGTCGGTATCGATGACACAAATGGATGTCATTCTCTGCGAAACATCGAGGCCAACAAAATAATCGTATGATTTACTACTCATGGCGTTCTCTTCCGTTTGGTGCATGACGTCAGAGATGATAAGCGCTATTCAACTTGGACGGTGAGGCAAGCGCGGCTACACCATAGG